>NZ_QBTZ01000001.1:2500-1280000 GCF_003058055.1 Acidovorax sp. 107
TGTCGCGGTGAATACGTTCCCGGGTCTTGTACACACCGCCCGTCACACCATGGGAGCGGGTTCTGCCAGAAGTAGTTAGCCTAACCGCAAGGAGGGCGATTACCACGGCAGGGTTCGTGACTGGGGTGAAGTCGTAACAAGGTAGCCGTATCGGAAGGTGCGGCTGGATCACCTCCTTTCTGGAAAACTGCATTCAATATTGAACGCCCACACTTATCGGTTGTTGGAACAGGGTCTGTAGCTCAGCTGGTTAGAGCACTGTGTTGATAACGCAGGGGTCGTTGGTTCGAGCCCAACTAGACCCACCAAATTCCGATGGCTAGATGCGGTAAGAGGACACTGGGGGATTAGCTCAGCTGGGAGAGCACCTGCTTTGCAAGCAGGGGGTCGTCGGTTCGATCCCGTCATCCTCCACCACCCAACGACAAGAGAAGACTTCGGTCATTCAACACCAAAGCGGCTTTGCTAAGAGGCTGCTTTGTTGTTGATCAATATCGATTGATCAATCGGCTGTTCTTTAAAAATTCATAGAGTCGAAATCAGAGTTGCCAGGGGAAACTGCACATTCGTAAAGGTTTAGTGCAGACCGTGCCCCTGGTGACAAATTTTTGATTGCGTCAAAACGAATGTTCAATGAGCAAACGTGATTGCGAAAGCGATTGCGAAGTAATTTGAACTCAGTAATGACGAATGTTTCTTGATAGTGATATCGAGGAATTATTCACATTACGGCATAACGCGCCAGGTGAAAGACCTGGCAAGTCCTTGAAGATGATGGCGATATCTTGAAAGAGATGTCAAAGTTATAGGGTCAAGTGACTAAGAGCATGTGGTGGATGCCTTGGCGATTACAGGCGACGAAAGACGTGATAGCCTGCGATAAGCTTCGGGGAGCTGGCAAATAAGCTTTGATCCGGAGATTTCTGAATGGGGAAACCCACCTCGCAAGAGGTATCGCATACTGAATACATAGGTATGCGAGGCGAACCGGGTGAACTGAAACATCTCAGTAGCTCGAGGAAAAGACATCAACCGAGATTCCGAAAGTAGTGGCGAGCGAAATCGGAAGAGCCTTCTAGTGATAGCACGACTGTTAGCAAAACGGGATGGAAAGCCCGGCCATAGCAGGTGATAGCCCTGTATGCGAAAACAGACGTGTGGTACTAAGTTAGAGAAAAGTAGGGCGGGACACGAGAAATCCTGTCTGAATATGGGGGGACCATCCTCCAAGGCTAAATACTCGTAATCGACCGATAGTGAACCAGTACCGTGAGGGAAAGGCGAAAAGAACCCCGGGAGGGGAGTGAAATAGATCCTGAAACCGCATGCTTACAAAAAGTAGGAGCCCGCAAGGGTGACTGCGTACCTTTTGTATAATGGGTCAGCGACTTACATTCAGTGGCAAGGTTAACCGAATAGGGAAGCCGTAGAGAAATCGAGTCCGAATAGGGCGAATCAGTCGCTGGGTGTAGACCCGAAACCAAGTGATCTATCCATGGCCAGGATGAAGGTGCCGTAACAGGTACTGGAGGTCCGAACCCACTAGTGTTGCAAAACTAGGGGATGAGCTGTGGATAGGGGTGAAAGGCTAAACAAACTTGGAAATAGCTGGTTCTCTCCGAAAACTATTTAGGTAGTGCCTCAAGTATTACCTGCGGGGGTAGAGCACTGTTTAGGCTAGGGGGTCATGGCGACTTACCAAACCTATGCAAACTCCGAATACCGCAGAGTACAGCTTGGGAGACAGAGCACCGGGTGCTAACGTCCGGACTCAAGAGGGAAACAACCCAGACCGCCAGCTAAGGTCCCTAAAATTGGCTAAGTGGGAAACGAAGTGGGAAGGCTAAAACAGTCAGGATGTTGGCTTAGAAGCAGCCATCATTTAAAGAAAGCGTAATAGCTCACTGATCGAGTCGTCCTGCGCGGAAGATGTAACGGGGCTAAGCCAGTTACCGAAGCTGCGGATTTGCAATTTATTGCAAGTGGTAGGAGAGCGTTCTGTAGGCCTGTGAAGGTGTCTGGTAACGGATGCTGGAGGTATCAGAAGTGCGAATGCTGACATGAGTAGCGTTAAAGGGGGTGAAAAGCCCCCTCGCCGTAAGCGCAAGGTTTTCTACGCAACGTTCATCGGCGTAGAGTGAGTCGGCCCCTAAGGCGAGGCAGAGATGCGTAGCTGATGGGAAACAGGTCAATATTCCTGTACCGATCAATAGTGCGATGTGGGGACGGAGAAGGTTAGCTCAGCCAACTGTTGGATATGTTGGTTCAAGCCTGTAGTCGTGCCTGGTAGGCAAATCCGCCGGGCTTAGATGAGGGGTGATAACGAGTCTGCTTGCAGACGAAGTGAGTGATACCCTGCTTCCAGGAAAAGCCACTAAGCTTCAGCTATTGACGACCGTACCGCAAACCGACACTGGTGCGCGAGATGAGTATTCTAAGGCGCTTGAGAGAACTCAGGAGAAGGAACTCGGCAAATTGATACCGTAACTTCGGGAGAAGGTATGCCCCAAGTAGGTGAACTCGTACAGAGGGAGCCCAACGGGGTTGCAAAAAATCGGTGGCTGCGACTGTTTAATAAAAACACAGCACTCTGCAAACACGAAAGTGGACGTATAGGGTGTGACGCCTGCCCGGTGCTGGAAGATTAAATGATGGGGTGCAAGCTCTTGATTGAAGTCCCAGTAAACGGCGGCCGTAACTATAACGGTCCTAAGGTAGCGAAATTCCTTGTCGGGTAAGTTCCGACCTGCACGAATGGCGTAACGATGGCCACACTGTCTCCTCCTGAGACTCAGCGAAGTTGAAATGTTTGTGATGATGCAATCTCCCCGCGGAAAGACGGAAAGACCCCATGAACCTTTACTGTAGCTTTGTATTGGACTTTGAACAGATCTGTGTAGGATAGGTGGGAGGCTTTGAAGTGAGGACGCTAGTTCTCATGGAGCCAACGTTGAAATACCACCCTGGTGTGTTTGAGGTTCTAACCTAGGTCCATTATCTGGATCGGGGACAGTGCATGGTAGGCAGTTTGACTGGGGCGGTCTCCTCCCAAAGCGTAACGGAGGAGTTCGAAGGTACGCTAGTTACGGTCGGACATCGTGACGATAGTGCAATGGCATAAGCGTGCTTAACTGCGAGACTGACAAGTCGAGCAGATGCGAAAGCAGGACATAGTGATCCGGTGGTTCTGTATGGAAGGGCCATCGCTCAACGGATAAAAGGTACTCTGGGGATAACAGGCTGATACCGCCCAAGAGTTCATATCGACGGCGGTGTTTGGCACCTCGATGTCGGCTCATCTCATCCTGGGGCTGTAGCCGGTCCCAAGGGTATGGCTGTTCGCCATTTAAAGAGGTACGTGAGCTGGGTTTAAAACGTCGTGAGACAGTTTGGTCCCTATCTTCCGTGGGCGCTGCAGATTTGAGGAAGCCTGCTCCTAGTACGAGAGGACCGGAGTGGACACACCTCTGGTGTATCGGTTGTCACGCCAGTGGCATTGCCGAGTAGCTAAGTGTGGAAGAGATAACCGCTGAAAGCATCTAAGCGGGAAACTCGTTTCAAGATGAGATCTGCCGGGGCCTTGAGCCCCCTAAAGAGTCGTTCAAGACCAGGACGTTGATAGGTCAGGTGTGGAAGCGCAGTAATGCGTTAAGCTAACTGATACTAATTGCTCGTGCGGCTTGACCCTATAACTTTGATAGCCAACACGCTCACCAGCGTGAAGCTCAAAGTCTGTTATGCCAAGTTAGACGCAGTCAAATACAAAAAATCTGATTCCAGACTCTATGAATTCGCCAGGCTGTTCACAAGAACAGCCCAGCACCAAGTTATGCCTGATGACCATAGCAAGTTGGTACCACTCCTTCCCATCCCGAACAGGACAGTGAAACGACTTTGCGCCGATGATAGTGCGGGTTCCCGTGTGAAAGTAGGTCATCGTCAGGCTCTTACAGCCCAGAAAACCCCAGTCTCCAAAGGACTGGGGTTTTTTGCTTTGGAGCGCCAGATTCGCCACCGGGCTAGCTCTCAACGCACGCATCGGTTCCTAGCCCTTATCCCTCGCTTGGCACCTCTACTCGCCGCGAGACAATTGAGGCTGGCGAGAAGGCCTTGGCGTCACAATGCAGTCACCTCTCAGTGCTGACGCAAAGCTGCAGCGGAACTTGCCCGGCCGTGATCAAAAGACGACGGCTCCTTCGTCTGATTCATACTCCGCCCGGCACGCGAAATCTTTGAACCCCGGCATGATCAAGAAGCCGCTCCAATTTCCCCTCCATCCACAGATAGTGCAGATGCGCGAGAGCCTCGCCCATGGCGAACGTTATCTGGTGCGTGTCCAGCGCGCGCTGAAACAGGATCGGCAAGGCGTCGGCAGCGCTGAGGGCTTGGTTTTGGGCGGCTTGCATGATTTCCTCAAGGCGCTCGCGGTGATGGGTCTGCAATTGAGCGATGCGCGTGGCCAGGCCCGTAAAGGGTTTTCCGTGCGACGGCAGCACCAGCGTGTTTTCTGGCAACTCCAGATAGCGCAACAGCGAAGTCAGGAAAAGTTGCAGCGGATTGGCTTCTGGCTCACTGGCATGAACGCTGACATTGGTAGAGATGCGCGGAAGCACCATGTCGCCGCTGATGAGCGTGCTCAACTCCGTGCTGAACAAAGCGATGTGTTCGGGGGCGTGGCCGTAGCCACCGATGCAACGCCACGCTCGTCCTCCGATGTCCAAGGTGTCTCCGTCCATCATCCTGCGAAAGCGAGTTGGCAACGCGGGAACCAGGGTCGGGAAATAGGAGGATCGGCCTCGGACATGGGCTAAAAAGGCGGCATCTTGTGCCCCGTGCAGGGCATAAAAGTCGGCCCCCGCTTCTCCGCCAAACCCTTGTGGGTCGTACACGGCGACCCGTGCCACGTTGTAGTCGGTGGCACTGATCCACAAGCGCACGTCCCAGCGCTCGCACAGCCAGTGCGCCAGACCAATGTGGTCTGGATGCATGTGGGTCACGATGACCCGCAGGATAGGCAAGCCCCCTAGGCAATTGACGAATACCTGCTCCCACTGCGCACGGGTGGTAGCGCTGTCGATGCAGCAGTCCACCACGGTCCACCCGTCCACCAGCACACCGCCGGCATCAGGTTGCCGGTCGCGCAGCAGCCACAGATTGATGTGGTCGAGCGCGAAGGGAAGGCCCATGCGTATCCAGTAGACACCCGGCGCGACCTCGATGGCGTCGCCCTCTGGAGGGAGCGTGTCACCCAGCGGATAGTGGATCTGATGTTCTAGTGGATTCATGGCAACGATTGGATGGGTTAGCATTGACGTTAACGTAAACGTCATGCGCTCAATGCATTGTAGGGACCAGCCGCCACCGGGCTGTCTCCTGCGCGAAACCGACTCTGCTGTGTGCAGCACCCACTATGGCCAATACCTACACCATCAGCGATCTCGCCAAAGAATTCGATCTCACCACCCGGGCAATCCGTTTCTACGAAGACATGGGCTTGTTGCAGCCTGAGCGCACTGGGTCTGCGGGCCGCAACCGGGTGTATAGCGCGCGCGACCGCACGCGGCTGCGCCTGACGCTGCGGGCCAAGCGCCTCGGGCTGTCCCTGACGGAGGCCAAGGAGATCATCGATCTCTATGACAGCCCCCGCGATACGGGCGTGCAACTGCGCAAATTCCTGGACGTGCTGGTCGTCCATCGCAAGCAGCTCGAAGAGCAAATGGCCGATCTCCAAGCCAACCTGGAAGAGGTGCGCGAGCACGAAGAAGAGGCGCGAACGCTGTTGGTCAAGGTGGAAAAGCAAAATTGATTCATAATTGACGTTTACGTAAACGTAAATCAGGAGAGCACTGTGAGTCTGGCCCCTTTTGAGCCGCGTTGCCTCGACTATGCCGACCGCGTGCGCCACAGCTTTGCGCGCCAGGGGGCCATGCAGACTTTGGGCGCTGCGCTGGGTCTGGTCGCGCCGGGCGCGGTGGATATTGAGTTGTCATGGGCTGCCGCGCTGACCCAGCAACACGGCTTCCTCCATGCCGGCATGGTCGCTACAGCGCTGGATTCGGCGTGCGGATATGCCGGTTTCACTCTGATGGCGGCCGAGGCGGCAGTGCTCACCATTGAATTCAAGATCAACTTGCTGGCCCCGGCCAAGGGCGAGCGGTTTCGCATGGAAGGGCGGGTGCTGAAGCCCGGCCGCACCATCACCGTGTGCGAAGGCCGTGCCTTCGCCATCGAGGGCTCCCAAGAAAAACTGGTCGCCACCATGGGTTGCACACTCATGGCAGTGACCGGGCGCGACCACATCCAGGGCTGAAGCCCGTCCATTTCACTACCCGTTACGAGGAGACATTCACCATGAGCATTCCCGCCAACCTTCCAGGCCTCAATTTCCAGTTGGGCGAAGACATCGACGCCCTGCGCGACGCCGTGCGCGACTTCGCGCAGGCAGAGATCGCTCCCCGTGCGGCAGAGATTGACCGCAATGACCAGTTCCCCATGGACCTGTGGCGCAAGATGGGGGACCTTGGCGTACTGGGCATCACGGTGCCGGAGCAGTATGGTGGCGCCGCTATGGGCTACCTAGCCCACATGGTGGCGATGGAGGAAATCTCGCGTGCCAGTGCCTCGGTCGGCTTGTCCTACGGCGCACACAGCAACCTGTGCGTGAACCAGATCAACCGCAACGGCAACGAGGCACAAAAGGCCAAGTATCTTTCCAAGCTCATCAGCGGTGAGCACGTGGGCGCGTTGGCCATGAGCGAACCCGGCGCGGGCTCGGACGTGATCAGCATGAAGCTCAAGGCTGAGGACAAGGGCGGCTACTACCTGCTCAACGGCAGCAAGATGTGGATCACCAACGGCCCCGATGCCGACACGCTCGTGGTCTATGCCAAGACCGAGCCTGAATTGGGCGCGCGCGGCGTGACCGCTTTCCTGATCGAAAAGGGCATGAAGGGCTTCTCGATTGCGCAGAAGCTCGACAAGCTGGGCATGCGCGGTAGCCACACGGGCGAGCTGGTGTTCCAGGACGTCGAAGTGCCCGCAGAGAACGTACTGGGCGGTCTCAACATGGGCGCCAAGGTGTTGATGAGCGGCTTGGACTACGAACGCGCGGTGTTGACCGGCGGCCCGCTGGGCATCATGCAGTCGGTCATGGACAACGTGATCCCTTACATTCACGACCGCAAGCAGTTCGGCCAGAGCATTGGCGAGTTCCAGCTCATCCAGGGCAAGGTGGCCGACATGTACACCGTGCTGCAGGCGGGGCGCTCGTTTGCCTACACTGTAGCCAAGAACCTCGACATGCTGGGCACCGACCACGTGCGCCAGGTGCGCAAGGACTGCGCCAGTGTGATCCTGTGGTGCGCCGAGAAAGCCACCTGGATGGCGGGCGAAGGCGTGCAGATCTATGGTGGCAACGGCTACATCAACGAATACCCGCTGGGCCGCCTGTGGCGCGATGCCAAGTTGTATGAAATCGGGGCGGGCACCAGCGAGATTCGCCGCATGCTGATTGGCCGCGAGCTGTTTGCTGAGACCTGCTGACCTGCCCTTACTGAAAACCTCACAGACCAAAACACCATGCCTTCCTCGATCGACGACCTGTTTGTTCACAATCGCGCCTGGGCAGCCCGGATGGAGAGCGAGCGGCCAGGCTTCTTCACCAACCTGCTGGCGCAGCAGAAGCCCAAGTACATGTGGATCGGCTGCTCCGACAGCCGGGTGCCAGCCAACCAGATCACCGGGTTGGAGCCCGGCGAAGTGTTCGTGCACCGCAATGTGGCCAACGTGGTGGTGCCCACCGACCTCAACTGCCTGTCCACCATCCAGTACGCGGTGGACCAGCTGCGGGTGGAGCACCTGATGGTGGTGGGCCACTACGGCTGCGGCGGCGTGCTGGCGGCACTGGAGGGCACCCGCGTCGGTTTGGCAGACAACTGGATCCGCCACGTGACCGATGTGCGCGACCGTCACCGCGACCTGATCGCCGCCACCGCGCCTGAAGGGCGCCACGACGTGCTGTGCGAGCTCAACGCCATCGAGCAGGTGGTGAACATCGCCCAGACCACCGTGATGCTCGACGCCTGGGGGCGGGGCCAGAAGGTCACGCTGCATGGTTGGTGCTACGGGCTCAAGGACGGGCTCATCAACAACCTGCACATGTCGGTGGATAGCACCGAAGGCCTGGAATCGCTGTACAAGGCAGCGATTGCCGGCGTGGCTGCCACCCGGCGGCAGTAAGCCGGGCGCCCCTGCCCACGCTTGCGACGGTTGCGCTGACAAGGATGCCTGATACCATGTTCCCGCAACGCCTGGATGCCCCACAGGCCTATGGCATTGCCAAGGCCATGATGGACGGCTTCAACCGCCACTACCGGCTGTTCCGCACCGAGTCTGCGCGGGCCAAGCACCGCTTTGAAACCGCCGACTGGCATGGCCAGCAGCGGGCGCAGCGCGAGCGCATCGAGTTCTATGACCTACGGGTGAAGGAATGTGTGCGCCGCCTGGAGAAAGAGTTCGAGGCCGGCGCGCAGCCCATGGATGTGTGGCACCAGGTCAAGCTGCATTACATCGGCTTGCTGGTCAACCACCACCAGCCCGAGCTGGCCGAGACATTCTTCAACTCGGTCACCACCAAGATCCTGCACCGCACGCATTTCCACAACGACTTCATCTTTGTGCGGCCTGCGGTCAGCACCGAATACATCGAGAACGACGAACCCGCAGCGCGGCCCACCTACCGCGCCTACTACCCGACGCGCGACACGCTGGGAGAAACGTTCCAGGCCATCATCGAGAACTTCCAGCTCCAGCGCGAATTTGTCGACCTGCAGCGCGACACGGCCTGCGTGGTGGCCGCCATGCGTGGGCGCCTCGACAAGGTGCGGCTGCGCACCAACTTCCAGATCCAGGTGCTCACCAGCCTGTTCTTCCGCAACAAGGGCGCTTATGTGGTGGGCAAGATCATCAATGGCTTCCACGAGGTGCCGTTTGCGCTGCCCATCCTGCATGACGACAGCGGCAGGTTGTACATCGACGCGGCCCTGTTTGGCGAAGACGACATGCAGATGCTGTTCAGCTTTGCCCGCGCCTACTTCATGGTGGACATGGAGGTGCCCAGCGCCTATGTGCAGTTTTTGCGCAGCCTCATGCCGCGCAAGCCGCGCGCCGAAATCTACAACGCCCTGGGCCTGGCCAAGCAAGGCAAGACACTGTTCTACCGCGACTTCCTGTACCACCTGAAGCACTCCAGCGACCAGTTCCGCATCGCGCCCGGTATCAAGGGCATGGTGATGCTGGTGTTCGACCTGCCGAGCTTTCCGTTCGTTTTCAAGCTCATCAAGGATTACTTTCCGCACCAGAAGGAAACCACGCGCGAGCAGATCAAGGCCAAGTACCTGCTGGTGAAGCAGCACGACCGCGTGGGCCGCATGGCCGACACGCTGGAGTACAGCGAGGTCGCCTTTCCGCGCGACCGTTTTGACGATGCGCTCATCGCCGAGATCGAGAAGTTCGCCCCCAGCCAGCTCGAAATCAGCGACCGCGACGGCGATGGCCAGACCGAGGTGATCATCAAGCACCTGTACATCGAGCGGCGCATGATTCCGCTCAATATCTACCTTCAAGAGGCTTTTGATACCGGCCTCGCCGACCCGCGCGCGCGCCAGCAGATGGAGCACAGCGTCATCGAATACGGCAACGCCATCAAGGACCTCGTGGCCGCCAACATCTTCCCTGGCGACATGCTCTGGAAGAACTTCGGCGTCACGCGCAACGGCAAGGTCGTGTTCTACGACTACGACGAGATCGAATACCTCACCGACTGCAACTTCCGCCGCGTGCCCACGCCGCGCAACGAGGAAGAAGAGATGAGCGGCGAGATCTGGTACAGCGTGGGCCCGCGCGATGTGTTCCCCGAAACCTTTGGCCCCTTCCTGCTCGGCAACGACGCGGTGCGCGAGGTCTTCATGCAGCACCACGCCGACCTGCTCGACGCCGCGTTCTGGCAGTCGCACAAGGAGCGCATCCAGGCAGGCCACATGTTCGATGTGTTCCCTTACGACACGGAACGGCGCTTTGCGCAGCGCGCTGCGGCAGGCTGACCGCTCGCGAAGCCCCGGTTTTCACCTCCCACTTTCCCCCAGAACACCTTCCCTCTGACCCTTACCCAGGAGACCTTCCCCATGTCCATCCAAGACCCCATCGTCATCGTCGGCGCCGCGCGCACCCCCATGGGCTCGCTGCAGGGCGACTTCTCCAGCCTGGCCGCGCACGATCTGGGTGGTGCTGCCATCAAGGCCGCCATCGAGCGCGCCGGTGTGTCGCCTGACGCCGTGGGCGAAGTGCTGTTCGGCAACTGCCTGATGGCTGGCCAGGGCCAGGCGCCCGCACGCCAGGCCGCGTTCAAGGGCGGCCTGCCCAAGGGGGCAGGCGCGGTCACGCTCAGCAAGATGTGCGGCTCCGGCATGAAGGCCGCGATGATGGCGCACGACATGCTGCTGGCGGGCACGCACGACGTGATGGTGGCGGGCGGCATGGAGAGCATGACCAACGCTCCCTACCTGCTGCAAAAGGGCCGCGGCGGCTACCGCCTGGGCCACGACCGCATCTTCGACCACATGATGCTCGACGGCCTGGAAGATGCGTACGAAGCGGGCCGCAGCATGGGCACCTTTGGCGAAGACTGCGCTGCCAAGTACAGCTTCACGCGCGAACAGCAGGACGCGTTTGCCACGGCCAGCGTGCAGCGCGCCAAGGCTGCTACCGAATCCGGCGCGTTTGCGGCCGAGATCGTGCCCGTGACCGTCAAGACCCGCGCGGGTGAAACCGTGGTCTCGGTGGATGAAGGTCCCGGCAAGGTCAAGCTCGAAAAAATCGCCACCTTAAAGCCAGCGTTCAAGAAGGACGGCACCATCACCGCCGCCTCCAGTTCCAGCATCAACGACGGCGCCGCCGCGCTGGTGATGATGCGCGAGTCCACCGCCAAGAAGCTGGGCGCCAAGCCCCTGGCTCGCATCGTGAGCCACGCCACGCACGCGCAAGAGCCCGAATGGTTTGCCACCGCCCCGCTGGGCGCCACGCAGAAGGCGCTGGCCAAGGCCGGCTGGCAAGTGGGCGACGTGCAGTTGTGGGAGATCAACGAAGCCTTTGCCGTGGTGCCCATGGCGCTGATGAAGGAGCTGGATCTGCCCCACGACAAGGTCAACGTGAACGGCGGCGCCTGCGCGCTGGGCCACCCCATCGGCGCCAGCGGTGCGCGCATCATGGTCACGCTGATGTATGCGCTCAAGGCGCGGGGCCTGACCAAGGGCCTGGCCACGCTGTGCATCGGCGGTGGCGAGGCCACGGCCGTGGCGCTGGAACTCGTCTGAGGCCGCTGGCTGGAGATGGGATGATCCCCGACTTTGTACAAGGACCGCGATGACCACTCCCTCTCCCGCCATCGGCGCCTTCTGGCGCGCGTTTTCTGATGCCCAGGCATCGCTCCAGGCCCTGTCGTTGCGCGAGCGCGTGGGGGCGGCCAATGTGCTGATGGAGCAGCACCTGGACGGCCTGGCGCTGGAGATGTCCGGTGGCGACGCCGACGCCGTGGTGGACCTCATCGTCACGGCCCATGGCAGCATCGAGCGTTTTCCGCTGCTGGCACAGGTGGTGGCGGCCGCACCCGCGCTGCCGCACTACCGCGTGCGCGCGTTTCGCGAGCGCACCACGCAGCCGGACTTTCCCATCGGCATGGAAGGTTTCGAGCTGGCCACGTCCGACGTGCTGGTGGCGCTGGAGCAGGACGGCGGGCAGGCGGCGCTGGAGATCCGCTTTGGCCGCGAGATCCCCAGCGACTACCAGGACCACGCACGCAACATGGCGTTCATCATGCTCGACCATGTGCTGGGCGAATACGACTTTGCCGTGAAGGTGGGCGCGGTGGACTTCGTGGGCGACCCGGACGACGCCTACACTCCCTGGGTGCCGCTGAGCCAGCTGCCCCCGGTGTTCGACCGCTACTGGACCGAAACCCTGGGCCACACCGGCCACTTCCCCACGGGCGAGGCCGAGTGGGACGGGCTGGAGCTGCAGTTTGACTGCCCCATCGACGAAGACGGCAACGAGCTGCCCGCCGACGATGTGGAAGGCGGCGACGCGCCCGAGACCGGCGTGGTCATGGTCAACACCAGCGCCAACGCGGTGGCCATGCGCGCCGACCTGGCCTACGCCCTGACGGTGGACCTGGCGGTGCCCGACAGCGGCACCCTGAGCGCCGTGCAAGCCCTGCAGGATCAGGCCGCCACCGTGCTGCAAGTGCCGCAGTTGGGCATTCTGGTGCTGACGCTGATGCGCGCGGGGCGCCGACAGGCGCTGTATTACGTGAGCGACGAACAACTGGCCAAGCAGGCGCTGGCGCCTCTGCTGCTGCGCGATGAGGCGGCATCGCTGGAGCTAAAGGTGGCGTACGACCCTGCGTGGTCGGGCTATTTCGAGTACGCCGGCTACCTGTCTGCCTGAGCTTGCGGTGCTGCCTTGATTACTCCTGAATTGATAGCTGCTGGCGCATGATTTACTAGCGCTTGCGGCACATTGGGCTTGAAAATGAACTCCATACTCGTGATCGGCGCGTCCCGGGGCATCGGCCTGGAGCTGGTGCGCCAGTACACCGACGCCGGGCGCCGCGTGATCGCCACTGTGCGCGACGACGCCGGCCGTGAACGCGTGCTGGCGCTGGGTGCCGAGGCGCTCACCGTCGATGTGGCCAACCCCGCTAGCGTGAGCGGCCTGGCCTGGCAGCTCGACGGCGAAAAGCTGGACCTGGCGCTCTATGTGGCCGGCGTCATCCGCCGCCCCAACGCGCTCACGCCGCCCACGCAGCAAGACTTTGACGCCGTCATGCACACCAACGTGCTGGGCGCCATGCAGGCCATTCCGCAGGTGGCGCCCCTGGTGGCTGACGCGGGCGGTGTGTTTGCGTTTCTGTCGTCCTCCATGTCGCAGATCGGCAGTGTGCCGAACAGCGGCTCGTGGCTGTACCGCACCAGCAAGGCCGCGCTCAACATGGCTGTGGCCGCCGCGCAGCACGACTACCCCGGCGCCACGCTGGTCACCATCGACCCTGGCTGGGTGCAGACCGACATGGGCGGCGGCGGTGCACCGCTGACGGTGGAAGACAGCGCGCGCGGCCTGCGCAGCACCCTGGCCAGCGTCACCGCTGCCGACAAGGGCCGCCTGCTGCACCACGACGGCCGCCGCGCTGCCCATTGGTAGGCCGCAAGCCGGTAGGCCCCCGAATTTCTGAACAACGACTCTGGAGACACTCCCATGCTGCTGACCCAAGACCAGGAAATGATCCGCGACGCGGTGCGCGACTTTGCACAGACCGAGCTGTGGCCCCACGCCGCGCGCTGGGACAAGGAACACCACTTCCCCAAGGAGGCCCATCAGGGCCTCGCCGCGCTGGGCGCCTACGGCATCTGCGTGCCCGAAGAGTTTGGCGGTGCCAACCTCGACTACCTCACGCTCGCCCTGGTGCTCGAAGAGATCGCTGCCGGTGACGGCGGCACCAGCACCGCCATCAGCGTGACCAACTGCCCCGTCAACGCCATCCTCATGCGCTACGGCAACGCGCAGCAAAAGCGCGACTGGCTCACGCCGCTGGCGCGTGGCGAGATGCTGGGCGCTTTCTGCCTGACCGAGCCGCATGTGGGCTCCGACGCCTCCGCACTGCGCACCACGGCGGTCAAGCAGGGCGACGAATACGTGATCAACGGCGTCAAGCAGTTCATCACCAGCGGCAAGAACGGCCATGTGGCCATCGTGATCGCCGTGACCGACAAGGGCGCGGGCAAGAAGGGCATGAGTGCCTTCCTGGTGCCGACCAGCAACCCCGGCTATGTGGTGGCGCGGCTGGAAGACAAGCTGGGCCAGCACAGCAGCGACACGGCACAGATCAACTTTGACAACTGCCGCATCCCGGCCGAGAACCTCATCGGCGCCGAAGGTGAGGGTTACAAGATCGCCCTGGGCGCACTCGAAGGCGGCCGCATTGGCATCGCCGCCCAAAGCGTGGGCATGGCGCGCAGCGCGTTCGATGCAGCGCTGGCGTATTCCAAAGAGCGCGAGAGCTTCGGCACCGCCATCTTCAACCACCAGGCCGTGGGCTTTCGCCTGGCCGACTGCGCCACGCAGATCGAGGCCGCACGCCAGCTCATCTGGCACGCCGCCGCGCTGCGCGATGCCGGCAAGCCCTGCCTGAAGGAAGCCGCCATGGCCAAGCTGTTTGCCAGCGAGATGGCCGAGCGCGTGTGCAGCGCCGCCATTCAGACGCTGGGCGGCTACGGCGTGGTGAATGATTTCCCGGTGGAGCGCATCTACCGTGACGTGCGCGTGTGCCAGATCTACGAAGGCACGAGCGACGTGCAGAAGATCATCATCCAGCGCGCGTTGGCGTAGGCCGTCTTTCGGCGCCTCGCTCAGGCGCCCTTGCGCAACTCGCGCTCCAGCAGCGCCAGCCGCTCGGGCTCGGCGTGGTGCCGGGCCATCGGCTGCACGCTGGCAAACACGGTCCGCCCCATTTCCGCGCGCCCGCTCCAGGCCAGGGCCAGCGCGTAGTCGCAGGTGCACACGGCCAGTGAGGGCCAGGCGCCCGGGGCCTTGCGCACCAGCCCCAGAAATTGCTCACACGCCTTGCCCAGGTGGCTGGCTGCCTCGCCCGCGCGGGCCGGGTCACGCAGCGCAATCATGCCCCGCACCCAGTCGATGAATGCTTGCCCGTGGGGTGGCAGCATGGCGGGCTGTAGCATGTCCACGAGGCGCTGCGCTTCGTCGGTGTGGCCCGCGCGGGCCTCACCCAGGGCCAGGTCCATCTGCAGCGTAGGCTCTCCTGGCCGCTGCGCCATCAGGTCGCGCAGGCTGGCGGTAAAGCCCGCATGGTCGCCCGTGGCCAGGGGCAGGGTGTAGATGCGGGCCAAGAATTCGCCTTCGTCCGGCGGGCGCATGGGGTGGATGCGCAAGCGCAGGATCGCGGCGTCCACCCCTTCGGCGCGCGCCTCGAACCAGGCCATGCGCACGGCGGCATCCCAGGCGGGCTGCCGCAAGAACGCATGCCGTTCGGCCGCACGGGCCAGCCGCTGGGCCAGCACGTCCAGGCGTGGCAGGTCGCCCGTGGCGTGCGCGTGCAGCATCTGCTGGTACATGCGCTGAAACTGGTGCATGTAGGCAAACACCCCCAGCGGCGCCAGCATGGCCAGTACCAAAATGCCTTGCACCCACGGGCTCCATTGGCGCCACACGGCCAGCGCCACCAGGGCCGCGCACACCAGCAGCCAGGTGCGGTTGTTGCGCAGCAGCTGGCGCAGCGTAGTCCACAGGCCGGGGTTCTCCTGGGCTTCGATCTGGTCGCGCGCCAGCTGGCGCAGCGCCTTCACGTCCAGGGCGCCCAGCACGTCGTCCGCCATCTCGGTCATCGCACGGGCATACAGCCCCGAGGTGTGCAGCTGCACCTGGGTGAGCGGCGGCTGCTGCAGCGCAGCAATGGCCTGCATGGCTTCTTCCGCCGTCTGGGCATGCACGAAGCCCTCGGTGGGGCGGCCCTGGGCGTCCTGCGCCTGGTACAGCCAGCGGGGCGGCTGTGGCTGGTGGGTGGTCATGGTGTGGCTCCCTCGTGGTGTGGCTTGCCAGCGCGCGCAAGGCGCCGGTCTGTGGCTGCGCATCGTAGGGGGGCCGAGCGCTTGCGTTCTGCCACGGCTGGACGGGCGGTGTACCGCGGGCAGACGACCGGTGCCGTGGTGGCGCCCAATGTGGCGGGCCGCGCACCAGCCCGCGTCCCCGCAGCGATCAGCCAGGGCTTTGCAGCTGCGCCAGCGTCACAAACTCCAGCGCGCGGGCGTGGGTGCATTCCAGGATCACCGGAGGCGCTACGCCCGCCTGGTAGGCCTCCTTCCAGCGCAGGGCGCACAAGCACCAGCGGTTGTTGGGCCGCAGCCCCGCAAACCGATGCTCCGGCCGGGGCGTGATAAGGTCATTGCCCCGCGCGAGCGAGAAGTCCAGAAACGCCTGCGTCATGCGCGCGCAGATCACGTGCGTGCCGTGGTCATGCTCGTCGGTGTTGCAGCAGCCGTCGCGGAAGTAGCCTGTCAGTGGGTCGTAGGAGCAGGGCATCAGCAAGGTGCCCAGAACGTTCAGTGCAGTCATATCGTGTTGCGGTTGGCAGGTGGCAGAAACCAGATGGACCGATGTTTGTGGAGGAGGTGCTTTGGCAAGGCGTGCGGTCGGCAGTCGCTCAGTCTCCATCGCCCCGGCGGCGCAGCACGACGGTGATCTGCCCGTTGGTCTCGATGGTGGCGCGCTCCACCTCATGGGCGTGCAGGCAGCCCCCGGCGCGCAGCGCGGCCTCCACGTCCTCGCGGGTCAGCAGTTCCTTGCGCATCAGCGTCTGGTTCAGCTCGCCCTGGTGGATCAGTACCTGGGCCTTGCCGTCCACCCAGCGTCCAATGCGTGGGAAGTGGAACGCCAGCCGCGCCAGCACCACATGCATCAGCATCAGCGTGCTGGCCGAGATCAGCCCGCCCACCAGCGAGTTATCGCCTGCGTTCATCGAGTTTTGCACGGCGTTCGACAGGATCAGCAGCAGGATCAGATCAAACGGCTCGTACTGCCCCGTCTGCCGTTTGCCCGACAGGCGCATGAACACCAGCAAGAACAGATACACCACCACGCCGCGCAGCACAAACTCCCACCACGGCACGCTCATTTGCCACATTGCAAGGTTCCTTGTTGGATGCTTGGGTAGCAGGCAGTCTACGGCCTGCGGCGCGCCGTCGATTCCCTGAGCGAAAATCCCGCACAGTCCCCCGTGCAGTCCGTCCGCACCGCAGTGGCCGCCACGGGCGCCGTCTGCCGACCCCAACGAAAGAGCCGATCCATGCAACGCCGCCAATTCACCCAAGCCAGCCTCGCCGGGGCTCTGCTGTGCGCCACTGCGCAACACGCCTGGGCCCTGTCGCTGGGCGACCTGAGCAACGCCGATGCCTCCAGCGGACTCAAGGCGGCGCTGGCCCAGGGCGCGCAAGCGGCGGTGTCGCTGCTGGGCCGCAACGACGGCTTTCTGGGCAACCCCAAGGTGCGCATTGGCCTGCCCGGCTATCTGGACGACGCTGCCAAGGTGATGAAGTCCCTGGGCCAGGGCAAGCGCATCGATGAGTTGGTGGTGTCCATCAACCGTGCCGCCGAGGCGGCCGTTCCCATGGGCAAGGATTTGCTGGTCGGCGCCGTGCAGAGCATGACGGTGACCGACGCCAAGAACATCCTCACCGGTGGTGACAACTCGGTGACGGCCTTCTTTGCCGACAAGACCCGGGTACCACTGGGCCAGCGCTTCTTGCCGGTGGTGAATCAGGCGACGGAAAAGGTCGGCCTCACGCAAAAGTACAACGCCTTCGCGGGCAAGGCTGCGAGCTTTGGCCTGCTGAAGGCCGAAGACGCCAACCTGGCGCACTACGTTACCGGCAAGACGCTCGATGGCCTGTACTTCATGATCGGAGAGGAAGAGCGCCGCATCCGCCAGGACCCGGCAGGCGCCGGCAGCGCCATCGCACGCAAGGTGTTTGGCGCCTTGCGCTGAAGGGCTGCCGCGATGTCTTTGCCACGGCCCACCGACCCTTGCCCCTGCGGGCGCCCGGCGCCTGCGGGCCCTGGAGGCAGCAAGGGCAAAAGCGCTGCCCCCTTGCCATTCGCCAGCTGTTGCGGCCGTTACCTAGCTGCACCTGGGGTGGATGCCGTCGCTGCCCCGGATGCAGAAAGCCTCATGCGGTCGCGCTACACCGCCTTTGTGTGCGAGCGGGCCGACTACCTGCAGGCCACCTGGCATGCCAGCACGCGCCCGGCAGCACTCGACTTCGACGCTGGTGCCAAATGGCTGGGCCTGGACGTGCGCCGCCACGTCATCACCGATGCCGAACACGCCGTGGTCGAGTTCGTGGCCCGCTACCGTGTGGGCGGCCGTGCCGTGCGCCTGCACGAGACCAGCCGCTTTGTGCGCGAGGGCGGGCAGTGGTTTTACGTCGATGGAGACCAGCAGGGCTGAAATCCAAGCCAAAACTGCTCCATGCGCTAGATAAATATGCCTTGATAGCTATGAAATTTGAAGCAATCCTGTTTGACTGCGATGGTGTGCTGGTGGACAGCGAGCCCATCACCAACGGCGTTCTGCGCGACATGCTGGCCGAGGCCGGGTGGGTGCTGACACCCGAAGAGTGCATGCGCCTCTTCATCGGCAAGATGGTGCGCAGCGAGGCCGCGCGCATTGAGCACCACACCGGCCGCCCGCTGACCGACGAATGGATGTCGGCCTTCTACGCGCGCCGCAACGCCGCACTGGAGGCGCAGCTCACCGCCATCGAGCACATCCATGGCGCCGTCGAGCGCGTGCACGCCCACCATGATGGGCGCATTGCCTGTGCCTCGGGGGCTGATCGTTTCAAGGTCGAGATGCAGCTGGCCAAGGTGGGCCTGGCGCCGTACTTCGCGGGCCGCATCTTCAGCGGCCACGAGATGCCCGCCACCAAGCCCGCGCCCGACGTGTACCTGGCTGCCGCCGCTGCGCTGCAGGCCACGCCCACGTGCTGTGCGGTGGTTGAAGACACGGTGACCGGCGTGACTGCGGGCGTGGCCGCCGGGGCCACCGTGTTTGCCTACGCGCCGCTGGACGATGGCGCCGCGCTGCGGGCCGCCGGGGCGCAGCATGTGTTTTGCAGCATGGCCGAGCTGCCGGGCCTGCTGGGCTGCTGAGCCGGACCGCCATGACCCGCCGCGTCGATGCCTACAGCCTGCGCCTGTTCGCCGCCGTGGCGCAAGAGGGCTCCATCGTGCGAGCTGCGGCGCGCGAGCACATTGCGCCGTCGGCGCTGAGCCGTCGCCTGACGGACCTGGAGCATGCCTTTGGTACGCCGCTGCTGGTGCGCTCGCCGCGCGGCGTGCAGCTGACGGAGGCGGGTCTCCTGGTGTTTGAGCGTGGGCAGCAGATCGATCAGGGGCTGCAGCAGCTCGCACGCGAGGTGCAGTCGCTCGATGGCCGCGTGGCGGGCACGGTGCGTGTGGCGGCCAACACGTCAGCGGTGGTCGGCTTCCTGCCAGAACGGCTCAAGACCCTGTTGGCCCGGCATCCGGCCCTGCATGTTTCGCTCAAGGAGCTGGATACGCCGGAGGTGGTGCGCAGCTGCCTGGACGACCATGCCGACGTGGGCGTGGGGGTGTGCATGGATGTGCCCGCAGGCATGGAGCGCTGGCATTTCGCCAGCGACCCGCTGCTGGTGGTGCTGCCGCGTGGCCACGTGCTGGCCCGGCGCAGTGCCGTGGGGTTTGCCCAGGCGCTCGAGTGGCCGCTGATCGGTGTGCGGGCTGGGGGCTCGCTGGACCGCTTCGTGCATGCCCAGGCACTGGCCGCCGGGCGCAGCCTGCAGATGGCCGTCTCCGTGGGCAGCTTCGACGCCGTGTGCCGCATGGTCGAAGCGGGCCTGGGCATTGCCATCGTGCCCCAGAGCGCGGCGGCCGCCTATGCAGGAAGCCGCCACTTTGTGCGCCGTCCGCTGCAGGAGGACTGGGCCGCCCGTGAGCTGTGCCTGTACGCCCTGCGCAAGACGCCGCGCCTGCGCTCGGTGCAGGCCGTCATCGACAGCTGGAGTGGGCCCGCGGGATAACCCGGATCGCGATTTTTGCGAGACCCCCTGTGCTGCATTGGCGCTTGGCCTGCGTTGGGCGTCGGCCGATCATGCAGGCATGCAAGCCCATGCCAGCACAGTCCGCTTTGACGGCCGCATCCTTTTTCTCAGCCAATCCGCCGATGTGATGCAACGGCAGATGGTCGACGCAGCGCTCACCCCGGGGGCGGCCGGTGCGCTGCGCGACGATGTCTCCACCGACGAGATCACGCCGCTGCCCATCCTCACCCACTACGACGCGCAGCTGGGCCGGTACCCGTACACGGGCTTCAGGGCCGGCGACAGCCTGCCCATCGTGGCCGATGCGGTGCGTCAGGGGGGCTTTCAGGTCACGGTGGCAGGCAAGCGTTATGGCAAGGGCTCCTCGCGCGAGCACAGCCCCGCCGCAGAAAAACTGGCGGGCATCCGCCTGGTGGTGGCCGAGAGCTTTGAGCGCATCTACCGCCAGAACGCCGACAACATCGGCCTGTTCACCTCCACCGACTTTGGCCTCATCGAGCGCATCCAGCGTGGCGAGGCCATCGCCATCGACGAACTGGTGGCGGGCCGCGATGCGCTGGCGGCCGCCATCCTGCGCAGTGGCGGGCTGCTGCGTTTTGGCCAGCGCTTCATGCAGGGCGTGGCGCCCGTGGCCGAGTCGGGGCAGGGCGGCGTTGCGCCGCGCACGCTGTTCGAGAAGATCATCGCCCGCCACGCATTGGCCACCGAACTGACCGCTGCGCATGCCGCGCCCGGCGACGGCGCCTTTGTGCAGGCCGACTGGCGCTTCATCCATGAGTACTACACCGGCATGGCCGCCCACATGCTGGGGGCGGAGTTCGGCACATCGCTGGCACTGAACGGGCCCGAGTCCATCGTGGTGTTCGAGGACCACACCTCCTACGTGCACGAAAGCGCGACCCACGTGCGGGCCGGCCTGGTGCCCAACGTGCTCGCCATGTGTGCAGCGCAGCGCGCTTTTGCCAGGCGCTTTGGCCTGCGCATGCACCGCACCCTCACCGAGGACGAGGCCCGCAGGGACGATGGCAGCAACGTCGCAGGCATCTCGCACGCGATGATGGCCGAGCACTACGCGCTGCCCGGCCAGGTGGTGGTGGGCACGGATTCGCACACCCCGCACAGCGGCGCGCTGGGCTGCGTGGCCTTTGGTGTGGGCACGACGGACATGGCCAATGCCTTTGTGACGGGCGCGGTGCGGCTCACGGTGCCCGAGCAACTGCGCATCGTGCTCGACGGTGCGGTGCCCGCCGGCGTGACGGCCAAGGACATCGTGCTGCACCTGCTGGCGCTGCCGGCCATCCGTGCGGGTGCCGGGTTGGGCAAGGTGTTCGAGTTCTGTGGCCCGGCCGTGGCGGCACTGTCCACCGACGAGCGTGCCACCCTGACCAACATGACGGCCGAGCTGGGTGGCTTTACCGGCATCGTGGCGCCCGATGCCGAAACGGTGCGCTTTCTGCGCGAGCGGCGTGGGGTGGATTTCACGATCGAGCCCTGGATGCACAGCGACGCCGGGGCCCGGTACGCGCAAACCATAACAGTGGACTGCACGGCGCTCACGCCCATGCTGGCGCGCCCCGGCGACCCGGGCAATGGCCTGCCGCTGGCCGATCTGGCCGGGCCCGTTACGGTGCACATCGCCTACGGGGGCTCGTGCACGGCGGGCAAGCGTGAGGACTTCGACCTGTACCACGGCGTGCTGCAGTGGGCCGCGCAGCGCGGCCTGCGCGTGGCGCCACATGTGCAGCTGTTTTTGCAGTTCGGCACCACGGCCGTGCGCGACTACTGTGTGGCGCGCGGTTACATGCCGGTGTTCGAGCAGGTCGGCGCGCGCATGCTGCAGCCGTCGTGTGGGGCCTGCGGCAACTGCGGGCCAGGCTCGTCCACCACCGCCGACCAGGTCACGGTGAGCGCCATCAACCGCAATTTTCCGGGCCGGGGCGGCCCGGGCCCCGTCTGGCTGGCCAGCCCGCCCACGGTGGTGGCCAGCGCAATTGCGGGCGAACTGCTGTCCTTTGCGGACCTCAAGGCACGGCACCCCTGAACAAACACAACGACAGGAGACAAACGATGAATTCCTCAAACCTGGCATGCATGGGCCGGCGATGCCTGTTGCTGGCTGCCTTGGTCGCAGGTGGCCTGGCCCACGCGCAGGGCGACAAGCCGGTGCGTGTGATCGTTCCGCTCACCACGGGCTCGACCGTGGACACGCTGGCCCGCGCGCTGTCACCACCGCTGGCGCGTGCGCTGGGCCAGCCGGTGGTGGTGGAGAACATTGCAGGTGCGGGCGGCGTCTCGGGGACGGCCCAGCTGGTGCGCGCGCCCAAGGACGGGCAGACCCTGGCGCTGGTCTCGTCCAACCACGTGATCAACCCGGCCATCTACAAAAGCATGCCCTTCGACACGCTCAAGGACATCACGCCCATCACCGTGGTCGGCACGGTGCCGCTGGTGCTGGTGGCCACCAATGCGCTGCCGGTCAAAAGCCTCAAGGACCTGGTGGCCTATGCCAAAGCCAATCCCGGCAAGGTGGACTACGGCTCGGCTGGCAATGGCAGCGTGCTGCACCTGGCGGCCGAGCTGCTCAAGAGCGAGGGCGGCATCTTCCTCACCCACATCCCCTACAAGGGCACGGGCCCGCTGACCACTGACCTTATTGGCGGGCAGATCCACCTGGCTTTTCTGTCGGTGACGGCCGCCGCACCCCACGTGAAGGCCGGGCGGCTGAAGGCGCTGGGCGTGTCCACCACCCAGCGCTCGCAGGTGCTGCCCGAGGTGCCCACCCTGGCCGAGGCAGGGCTGCCGGGCTACAGCTTCGATGCATGGATCGCGTTGATCGGCCCGGCCGGCCTGCCCAAGGCCCAGGTGCAAAAGCTCTACCAGGACGTGAAGGCCACGCTGGCGCAGAAGGAGGTGCAGGACATCATGGCCGCGCAAGGCATCGCTCCGGTGGGCTCCCCGCCGGAGAGCGCCGAGCCCTTCTTCAAGGCTGAGCTGGCCAAACACGCCGACCTGGTGCGCCGGTCCGGCGCTGTGAAAGACTGATCCACCGTGCACCGCATCGCCTTCCTGCCCGGCGAGGGCATCGGTCCCGAGGTGCTGGCGCAGGCCCGGCGTGTGCTGGAGGCCCTGCGCGGGCCGGATTTTGACTTTGACGCCGTGGAAGCCCCTGTGGGCGCGGTGGCCTGCGATGCCCACGGCCATCCCTTGCCGCCCCACACGCTGGCAGCAGCCTGCGCGGCCGATGCCGTGCTGTTTGGCGCCGTGGGCGACCCGCGCCACGACCATCTGCCGCGCGCGCTGCGGCCCGAGCAGGCCATCCTGGGGCTGCGGCGCGGCATGGGCCTGTATGCCAGTCTGCGCCATATCCAGATCGACGCCACGGTTGCGATGCTGTCGCCGCTCAAGACGCAGCGGGTGCAAGGCGTGGATGTGCTCATCGTGCGCGAACTGGACGGCGACGTGTACACGGCCCTGCCCAAGGGCCAGCGGGTTGCGGCCACCGGCCCCTTTGCGGGCGATGCCGAGGGTTTTGACTCCATGCGCTATGCGGCGGGCGAGGTGCGGCGCGTGGCGCATGTGGCCTTTGGTGCGGCACGCGCCCGGCGCGGGCAACTGGCCAGCGTGGACAAGGCCAATGTGCTGGAAACCTCGCGCCTGTGGCGTGAGGTCGTGACCGAAGTGGGTCGCGCGCACTACCCGGATGTGCAGCTGCGCCACCTGTACGCCGACAACGCCGCCATGGCCCTGGTGGCCAGCCCCCAGGATTTTGATGTGGTGCTGGCGGGCAACCTGTTTGGCGACATCCTCAGCGACCTGGCCTCGGTGCTTACTGGCTCCATCGGCCTGCCCGCGTCTGCGCTGCTGGGGGATGGTGAGCCGGGTCGCACCCGGGGGCTCTTCGAGGCGGGGCATGGCACGGCGCTGGACATCGCGGGTACAGACCGCGCCAACCCCATCGGCTGCATCCGTGCGGCTGCCCTGCTGCTGCGGCATGCCTTGGTGCGGCCAGACCTGGCAGACCGGGTGGAGCAGGCCGTTCGCCGGGCGCTCGCCAGCGGGTGGCGCACGGCCGACATTGCAGATGCTGCAACACCAGAAAACCTGCGCGTTGGCACCCGCGCCATGGGCTCTGCCGTACTGCAGCACCTGCGCGAGGGCGCCGAGGTGCCGGGCACCTCCCTGTCATTGCTCTGAGCCTCGTTCGCAGCCCGGCAAGGTCCACGCGGGCGTTCAGGGCTGCGTATCGGGCGCGGGTGTGGTGGGCATCCCTTGCTCCTCTGCCGCCCTTACCTGCACCTCCATGGCCCGCTGGTAGGCAGGCCGTGACTGCAGCCGCTGCCAATAGGCCTGGGTGGCCGGCCCAAACTGCGTGTTCAACCCCAGGTGCTGCGCGAGCAGCAGTGCATACCCGACAGCCACGTCTGCGGCCGTGAATCGGCCTGCGCACAGGTATTCGCTGTGCGCCACCGTCGCTTCCACGGCCCGCAGCCGTGCCAGAAACCAGCGGCTGTAGTCCTCCACCACCTGCGGTTGCTTGCGCTCTGCCGGTTCAAACCGCCCATAGCGCAGCACCAGCGTCTGCGGAAAGGTCAGCGTGGCATCGCTCATGTGCAGCCAGTTCAGGTACGCGCCATACGCCGGGTGTGTGGGCGCCACATCCAGCCCCGCGTCGGGGTGCGTGGCGGCGAGGTATTGGCACATCGCCGCCGATTCGGTCATGCGCACCTCGTTCGGCGCGGCGCCCTGCACCAGCAGCGGCACCGTGCCCAGCGGGTTCTCATCCAGAAACCACCGCGCCTGGGCACGCGGTGGGAAGGGCAGCATGTGGAGCTGGTAAGGCAGCTGCAGCTCTTCGAGCATCCACAGAGGGCGGAAGGAACGGGCGCTGACGCAGTGGTGCAGATGGAGCATGGGGAGGGTTTGAACGGTTGGGGGCTGCCCCGCAGCTTAGCCGGTAGCAAGGTGCTGCCCAGACGGCGCGTCACCCGGCGGGTGGTCTGCGTGCAGCTCATCGGGGCAATAGTGGATTTCAATGGTCGAGTGGACGATTTCCTCGTGCACCGACAAGCGTTCGCGTACCCCTGCCGGTGTGAGCTGGTGATCGTGGGTGACCACAGTCATCGCGCATGAATACACCTGCTTGCCCACCCGCCAGACATGCAGGTCGGTGATCTTTGTGTCGCCCGCATCCGGCGTGGTTTCCACCACCTCGCGAATCTCGTCGACCACTGGGTGGTCCATCTCGCGGTCCAGCAGCACCTTGCCTGTATCGGTGATGAGGCCCTTGGCCCAGACCGCGACCAGCACCGCGCCGACGACACCCATCAGGGGGTCAAGCCACGACCAGCCGAAGATCCAGCCACCCACAAGGGCTGCGATTGCCAGCACCGATGTCGCGGCGTCGGCGATCACATGCAGATAGGCCGACTTGAGGTTGAGGTCGTGGTGGTGGCCACCGTGGCTGTGTCCATGGTCGTGCCCGTGGTGGTCATGTGCATGCCCGTGTTGGTGGCCGTGCCCATGGTGATGCGCCTTGCCCAGAATCAGTGCGCAGACCACGTTGACCACCAGCCCGAGAAGGGCGATCACGATGGCCTCCTTGTACCGGATCGGCTGCGGCGAGACGATGCGCTCCACCGAACCGACCAGCATCATGGCTGCCACGCCCAGCAGGAAAATGGCGCTGGCAAAGCCGCTCAGGATCTCGATCTTCCAGGTGCCAAAGGCAAAGCGCGGATCTCGCGCGTATCGCCGGGCGGTCCCATAAGCCACGGCCGACAGGCCAATCGCCACTGCGTGGGAGCTCATGTGCCAGCCGTCTGCCAGCAGCGCCATCGAGTTGAACCACCATCCGGCGGCTATCTCGATCACCATGGTGACGGCGGTGATCCACATCACCACGCGCGTGCTGCGTTCAGCGGCGTCGTTGCCGGTGTCGAACACATGGTCGTGGACCCAGCGGGAAAGATTTTCGGTATGCACAGTCGTTCTCACTTGATGTAGGCGCGCAAAACATCGACCAATTCATGGGCGCCCTGCGCGCGCTCGGCGTCGCTGGCGATCTCTGGACTGGCGATATGGGTGTGCACATGCTGTTCAAGCACCTCCGTCATCAGCCCACCCATGGCGCCGCGCACGGCTGCAATCTGGTGAAGGATGTCTGCGCACCCTTTTTCTGCATCGAGCGCGCGCTCCAGGGCTTCGACCTGCCCCCGGATGCGACGCACCCGAGCCAGCAGTTTGGATTTTTGTTGGATGGTGTGACTCATCGGGGCTCGAAAAATGACATAGGGGGGTAGGGTATTTTAAATGCAGCTTTGCGAGTACCCCGAAATGGGGGTGGGGATGCCGGAGACGGCGGCGGTCTGGAGCAAAGCCCCCCCCCTGCTTTTTGCCCCTACACCCGCACCGCCCTCCGAAACTCCGCCGGCGACTGTCCCGTCCACCCGCGAAACGCCCGGATAAAACTCTTCTCGTTCTCAAACCCCGCGGCCTCGGCCACCTGCTTGATGGGCCGCTGCGTGCGGTGCAGTAGCTCCACCGCGCGGGTGCGGCGCACCTCGTCTTTCAGGCCCTGCAGCGTGGCGCCTTCTTCCTTCAACTGCCGGTGCAGCGTGCGCGGCGACACGTGCAGCAGCGCGGCCAGTGATTCGGCGCTGTGCTGGGGCAATGCATGGGAGGGCTGGCCGGGCAGGGGCGCGGCCAGCAGCTGGCGCACGCGCTGCACCAGCAGGCGGTCGCGGCGGTAGTGCAGCACGGTCAGGGGCAGGGCGTGTTGCAGCATCTGGCGCAGGGCCTGTTCGTCGCGGCGCAGGGGCAGGTGCAGGTAGCGGGCGTCGAAGTGGATGGCGGTGCGTGGTGCGTGGAAGGTGATGGGGCCACGGAACAGGACGGCATACGCATCGGCATGCGGTGGGGCATCAAACGCAAATTCGGCAGCGATGAGGGGGATGCGCGAGTCCACCATCCAGCAGGCCAGGCCATGGGCATTGCGCAGCACCGACACCAGGCAGAACTCGCGCAGTGCACCCAGGTCGCGGGCTTCGGTGATGGCCAGGGTGGCGGTGTCGCCGCTGGTGGTGAGGTGCAGCGCAATGTCGTCCGCCAGCAAACCGTGGTGGCGGCACCAGCGGGCCAGGGCGACCTGCAGCGTGGGTGAGCTGATGGAGGCGCGCGCCAGCATGCCGTAGCTGCCCCAGGGCAGGCGGCGGCTGAACCAGCCCAGGGCTTCGTCATCCAGCTCCTGCATAGCGGCGTCGGAAATCTGTTCCATCTGCCAGGCGGTGATGTGTGCCCTGTCGTCTTGCAGCAGCTGCGGCGCAATCTGTGCCTGGGCCAGGGCGCGTTCGGGGCTCCTGCCGCGCTGCTCGTAGGCGAGAGCGATGGCCCGCACGAAGGCGATGGGCGTGGCGGCAGGGGCCGTGGCGGGCGCGGACAAGTGGTTGGCGGGTTGGATGGGCGGTTTCACGCTGCCGAGTGTGCCAGCCGTGGCACGATTTGCAACCATTGTGGCAACCCGGCCAGGGCGTGGGCTCCTATGCTTGCACATCGCCCGCCATGCGCGCAGGGCCGGATGACAGAGGAGACAACCCCGTGACGAGTGCAGCCGCAACGAAATCCGCACCGCTGGTAGACAGCTACGCCCGTGGCGCCACCGATGTTCCCCTGATCGAGCAGACCATCGGCGCCTTCTTTGCCGACATGGTGGCCCGCCAGCCCGAGCGCGAGGCGCTGGTCAGCGTGCACCAGGGCCGCCGCTACACCTACGCCCAGTTGCAGACCGAAGCCCATCGCTTGGCCAGCGCGCTGCTGGGCATGGGGCTCACCCCCGGCGACCGCGTGGGCATCTGGTCGCACAACAATGCCGAATGGGTGCTGATGCAGCTGGCCACCGCGCAGGTGGGCCTGGTGCTGGTCAACATTAACCCGGCGTACCGCACGTCTGAAGTCGAATACGCGCTCAACAAGGTGGGCTGCAAGCTGCTGGTGACCATGGCGCGCTTCAAGACCAGCGACTACCTGGGCATGCTGCGCGAGCTGGCGCCCGAATGGCATCGCCAGCAGCCGGGGCAACTGGGCTCCGTGAAGCTGCCCCACCTGAACACGGTGGTGTGGATCGACGAAGCGGGGCAGGGCGCCGACGAGCCCGGTTTGATGCGATTTACCGACCTGCTGGCACGCGGCAACGCGGCCGACCCGCGCCTGGCGCACATCGCAGCGACGCTGAAAGCCACCGACCCCATCAACATCCAGTTCACCAGCGGCACCACGGGCTTTCCCAAGGGGGCCACGCTCACGCACCGCAACATCCTGAACAACGGCTTCTTCATTGGCGAGTGCATGAAGCTCACGCCCGAAGACCGTTTGTGCATCCCCGTGCCGCTGTACCACTGCTTTGGCATGGTGCTCGGCAATCTGGCCTGCCTCACGCACGGCTCTGCCATCGTGTATCCCAACGACGGGTTTGACCCGATCACGGTGCTGCAGACGGTGCAGGACGAGCGCTGCACCGGTCTGCATGGCGTGCCCACCATGTTCATTGCCGAGCTGGACCACCCGCGTTTTGCCGAGTTCAACCTGAGCACGCTGCGCACCGGCATCATGGCGGGCTCGCCCTGCCCCACCGAGGTGATGAAACGCGTGGTGGAGCAGATGAACCTGCGTGAAATCACCATTGCCTACGGCATGACCGAGACCAGCCCCGTGAGCTGCCAGAGCAGCACCGATACGCCGCTGGACAAGCGCGTATCGACCGTGGGCCAGGTGCAACCGCACCTGGAGGTGAAGATCGTGGACCCCGACACCGGCGCCATCGTTCCCATCGGCCAGCGCGGCGAGTTCTGCACCAAGGGTTATTCCGTCATGCACGGCTACTGGGGCGACGAGGCCAAGACCCGCGAGGCGATTGACGAAGACGGCTGGATGCACACCGGCGACCTGGCCACCATGGACGCCGAGGGCTATGTGAACATCGTCGGCCGCATCAAGGACATGGTGATCCGGGGCGGCGAGAACATCTACCCGCGCGAGATTGAAGAGTTTTTGTACCGCCACTCGCAGGTGCAGGACGTGCAGGTGGTGGGTGTGCCCGACCAGAAATATGGCGAAGAACTCTGCGCTTGGATCATCGCCAAGCCCGGCACCCAGCCGACGGAAGACGACATCCGCGCTTTCTGCAAGGGCCAGATTGCGCACTACAAGGTGCCGCGCTACATCCGCTTTGTCACCAGCTTCCCGATGACGGTGACGGGCAAGATCCAGAAGTTCAAGATCCGCGACGAGATGAAGGACCAGCTGGGTCTGGAAGAACAGAAAACCGCTTGAAAGAGCCACACCCTATGACCATTCTCGACACCCAACTCAACGCCCGCTCGGCGGACTTTCTGGCCAATGCCGCTGCCATGCGCACGCTGGTGGATGACCTGCGCACCCAGCTCGACAAAGTGGCCCAGGGTGGGGGCGAGGCGGCCCGCGCCAAGCATGTGGCCCGCGGCAAGCTGCTTCCGCGTGAGCGCGTGCAGATGCTGCTGGACCCCGGCACGCCGTTCCTCGAACTCGCGCCGCTGGCCGCGCTGAACATGTACAACAACGATGCGCCTTGCTCGGGGCTCATCGCGGGCATTGGCCGCGTGAGTGGCGTGGACTGCATGATCGTGTGCAACGACGCCACGGTGAAGGGTGGCACCTACTACCCGCTCACCGTCAAGAAGCACCTGCGTGCGCAAGAGGTGGCGCAGCAAAACCACCTGCCCTGCATCTACCTGGTGGATTCGGGCGGGGCCAATCTGCCGAACCAGGACGAGGTCTTCCCTGACCGTGACCACTTCGGCCGCATCTTCTTCAACCAGGCCAACATGAGCGCCCTGGGCATCTCGCAGATCGCCGTGGTCATGGGATCGTGCACGGCGGGCGGCGCCTACGTGCCCGCGATGAGCGACGAATCCATCATCGTGAAGAACCAGGGCACGATCTTTTTGGGCGGCCCGCCGCTGGTGAAGGCCGCCACCGGCGAGGTGGTGACGGCCGAGGACCTGGGCGGCGGCGATGTGCACACCCGCCTGTCGGGTGTGGCCGACCATCTGGCGCAGAACGACATGCATGCGCTGCAGTTGGCACGCAATGCCGTGCGCAATTTGAATAAAAACAAGCCGCAGGCGCCCGCAGATCATGCGCCAACAGCTCCTAAATTTGTAGCAGAAGAGCTGTATGGTGTGATCCCGGTGGACACGCGCAAGCCCTTCGACGTGCGCGAGATCATTGCGCGCATCGTGGACGGCAGCGAGTTCGACGAGTTCAAGGCGCGTTACGGCACCACGCTGGTCACGGGCTTCGCTCGCATCGAAGGCATGGCCGTGGGCATCATCGCCAACAACGGCATCCTGTTCAGCGAGTCGGCCCTGAAAGGCGCGCACTTCATCGAGCTGTGCTGCCAGCGCAAGATTCCGCTGGTGTTCCTGCAGAACATCACCGGCTTCATGGTGGGCCGCAAGTACGAGAACGAAGGCATTGCCCGCAACGGCGCCAAGATGGTGACGGCCGTGGCCACTGCGAGTGTTCCGAAGTTCACCATCATCATCGGCGGCAGTTTTGGCGCAGGCAACTACGGCATGTGTGGCCGTGCTTACAGCCCCCGCTTCTTGTGGATGTGGCCCAACGCGCGCATCAGCGTGATGGGCGGCGAGCAGGCCGCTGGCGTGCTGGCCACGGTGAAGCGCGACGGCATCGAAGCCAAGGGCGGGCAGTGGACCATGGAGGAGGAAGAAGCCTTCAAGGCCCCCATCCGCCGCCAGTACGAAGACCAGGGCCACCCCTACTACGCCACGGCCCGCCTGTGGGACGACGGTGTGATCGACCCCGCCGACACCCGCCGCGTGCTGGCGCTGGGCCTGGCCGCCACGCGCAACGCTCCGATAGAAGACACCAGGTTCGGCCTGTTCCGCATGTAACCCCGCCGGGAGCTGCCATGGACGCTGTTGCCCACTTCACCCAGCTGGCACGCTACAACGTGTGGGCCACGGCGCGCGTGTTGGATGCCGTGCGGGCGCTGCCTGACGAGGCCTACCGGCGCGACGTAGGCCTGTTCTTCAAAAGCATCCACGGCACGCTCAACCACCTGCTGGTGGGCGAGCACCATCTGTGGTTTGTGCGCTTTGCCGAAGGCATCTCGCCCAAGGTGGCGCTGGACGCCGAGTTGGAGACCGACCGCGCGCAGCTCGATGCCCGCCTGCGCGAAGGCGCGGCACGCTGGGCACCGCTGATTGCGTCGTTCTCTCCTGACCGCTGGAACGACACCCTTGACTACACAACCATGCGTGGCACCGCGGCATCGCTGCCGTTTGCGGCCACGCTGGCCCATGTTTTCAACCACGGTACGCACCACCGGGGCCAGATCACCGCCGCATTGACCGCGCTGGGCCAACCCTGCCCGGAGCTGGACCTCGTCTACTTTTTGCAAAACCCGTCCAAGCCATGAGCAGCCAGAACCTTTCCATCACCCAGTCCGGCGCCGTGGCGCGCATCACGCTCACGCAGCCCGAGATTCGTAACGCGTTCAGCGACGAAGTCATTGCCGAGATCACCGCCGCCTTCATCGATGTGGGCGGGCGCGCCGATGTGCGCGCTGTGGTGCTGGCGGCCGAAGGCCCGGCCTTTTGCGCCGGTGCCAACCTCAACTGGATGCGTCGCATGGCCGACTACACGCAGGGCGAGAACATCGCCGACGCGGGCAAGCTGGCCGAGATGCTGCGCGTGATTTATGAATGCCCGAAGCCAACAATAGCCCGCGTGCAGGGCGACGTGTACGCAGGAGGCATGGGCCTGGTGGCCGCGTGTGACATGGCGGTGGCGGTGGACACGGCGGGCTTCTGCCTCAGCGAAGTGAAGTTGGGGCTCATCCCCGCCACCATCAGCCCTTATGTGATCCGCGCCATGGGCGCGCGCGCTGCGCACCGTTACTTCCTCACCGCTGAGCGTTTTGGCGCGGCCGAGGCGCTGCGCATCGGCTTCGTGCATGAGGTGGTGGCTGCCGACCAGCTCGACGCCAAGGTCGATGAACTGCTCAAGGCCCTCACCAGCGCCAGCCCCAACGCCGTGCGCGTTTGCAAGAAGCTGGTGATGGATGTGGCCGAGCGCGAGATCAACGGGGGCCTGATCGCCGCCACGGTGCAGGGCATTGCCGACATCCGCGCCAGCGATGAAGGCAAGGAAGGCGTGCAGTCGTTCCTCAACAAGCGCAAGCCGAACTGGCTGGGCTGACCGGTACCAGTAGGTCATGGACACCCTCTGGTTCAACATCGTGCAGTGGCTCCACACGCTGGGGTTGCATGTCGATGGCGGCACCGCGCGGGCCGTGGGTGATGCGGCGGCAACGGCCACTGCGCGGCTCGACATGCCCAGCCTGCTGGCCCTGGCGGCCGCCTTGGGCTGGGCCAGCGGGTTCCGGCTGTATGCCGTGGTGTTTCTGGTCGGCATGATGGGGGTGCTGGGCTGGATGCCCCTGCCGCCCGGCCTGGCCATGTTGCAGCACCCGCTGGTGCTGATGGTCAGCGGCTGCATGCTGATGGTGGAGTTTTTTGCCGACAAGGTGCCCTGGGTGGACAGCGCCTGGGATGCGGTGCATGCCTTCATCCGCGTACCCGCAGGGGCCGCATTGGCGTACGGCGTCTTTGGCGCCGACAACGCCACGATGGCGGTGGTGGCGGGGCTGCTGGGGGGCTCTCTCTCTGCCACCGCTCTGGCCACCAAGATGACCACGCGGGCTGCGGTCAACACCTCGCCCGAGCCGTTTTCCAACTGGGGCCTGTCGTTCTTTGAAGACGGCCTGGTGGTGGCCGTGGTGTGGATGGCCACGCAGCACCCGGTGGCCTTTGGCATCGCGCTGGTGGTGATGGTGGCGGTGTCGGTGCTGCTGCTGGTGGTGCTGTTCAAGTTTCTGCGCGCCGTGGTGCGGCGCTTGTCTTCTTTCTTTTCTGGTTCTGCCAAGGTGGCTTAAACATGTTCAACAAGATCCTCATTGCAAACCGTGGCGAGATAGCTTGCCGTGTCGCGGCCACCGCCAAACGCCTGGGCGTAAAGACCGTCGCCGTGTACTCCGATGCCGACGCCAGCGCCAAGCATGTGGCCGTCTGCGACGAGGCCGTGCACATTGGCGGCAGCGCGCCCAAGGACAGCTACCTGCGCTGGGAGCGCATCATCGACGCCGCCAAGGCCACGGGTGCGCAGGCCATTCACCCCGGCTACGGCTTTCTGAGCGAGAACGAAGATTTCGCTAAGGCCTGTGCCGATGCGGGCCTGGTCTTCATTGGCCCCCCCGCCAGCGCGATCAATGCGATGGGGCTCAAGGCCGAGTCCAAGCGCCTCATGGAGCAGGCCCAGGTGCCCCTGGTGCCCGGCTACCACGGTGCGGACCAGGACCCAGCCATGTTGCAACGCGAGGCCGACCGCATTGGTTACCCCGTGCTCATCAAGGCCAGCGCAGGCGGCGGCGGCAAGGGCATGCGCGCGGTGGACAAGGCCGAGGACTTCGCCGCCGCGCTTGACTCTTGCAAGCGCGAGGCCATCAACAGCTTTGGCGACGATGCGGTGCTGGTGGAGAAATACGTGCAGCGTCCCCGCCACATCGAGATCCAGGTGTTTGGTGATACGCACGGCAACTGCGTGTACCTGTTTGAGCGCGACTGCTCGGTGCAGCGCCGCCACCAGAAAGTGCTGGAAGAAGCGCCTGCCCCCGGCATGACACCCGAGCTGCGCGCCCGCATGGGCGAGGCCGCTGTGGCTGCCGCACGCGCCGTAAATTACGTGGGCGCGGGCACAGTGGAGTTCATCGTCGAGCAGCCCGGCGGCTACGACGCGCCCGAGCAGATGAAGTTCTACTTCATGGAGATGAACACCCGCCTGCAGGTGGAGCACCCCGTGACCGAGGCCATCACCGGCCTGGACCTGGTGGAGTGGCAGCTGCGCGTGGCTTCCGGCGAACCCTTGCCTTTGAGGCAGGAAGACCTGCGCATCACCGGCCATGCCATCGAGGCGCGTATCTGCGCCGAGAACCCCGACAACAACTTCCTGCCCGCCACCGGAGCGCTCAATGTGTATGCGCTGCCCGAGTGCGTGACTTTCGAGCGGGGCTCGGTCCGTGTCGATTCCGGCGTGCGCCAAGGCGATGCGATCAGCCCGTTTTATGACTCCATGGTGGCCAAGCTCATCGTGCATGGCGACACGCGCGAGCAGGCGCTGGCGCGGCTGGACGAGGCGCTGGCCCAGACCCATATCGTGGGCCTGGCCACCAACGTGCAGTTCTTGCGCCGCGTGGCGAAGACGGCGGCATTCGCGCAGGCCAAGCTCGACACCGCGCTCATCCCGCGCGAGCAGGCTGTGCTGTTCCACCAGGAGTCTGTGGGGTTGCCGCTGGCCGCAGCGGCTGCCGTAGCGCAAACCCTGCTGCACGAGCGTGCCAGTGAAGGGGTGGATCCATTCAGCTGCCGTGATGGCTTTCACACGCATGGTGTGGTGCAGCGCCGGTTTGAGTTTGATTTTGGTGGTGAGCATGCCAAGGCCCTGCTGACTTACGAGCGTGGTGGCAGCCTGCATCTGGCAGTCGGCGAGGGCGATGCCGCCGTGGCCGGGCCGCTGGTGTTTGCGGCAAAGCTCAACGGAATCGAACTGCAGTTTGCAGGTCAGCGCACGCGCGCTGCCGTGTATGCCCAGGGTGAGGTGGACCATGTCTTCACCCCGCTGGGCGCCACCCAGATCACCGCCATCGACCTGCTGGCCCACGCGGGAGAGGCAGCGGCCGAAGGCGGGCGCCTGACGGCCCCGATGCCTGGCAAGGTCGTGTCGTTTGCCGTGAAGGCGGGAGATGCCGTGACCAAGGGCCAGCCGCTGGCGGTGATGGAAGCCATGAAGATGGAGCACACGATTGCAGCGCCTGCCGATGGCATGGTGGCTGAGCTGCTGTACGCCCCTGGCGACCAGGTGACCGAAGGGGCCGAGCTGCTCAAGCTCGTGGTGGCCGAGAAGGCGTAAGCCCCATCGGGGCACCTCGTGCGTGACAGCGCGGGGTGCGCAATGCGGCTACGCTCGGAGCCCATGAAAATCACCTTTTGCTGTACCGATGCCAAGCCGGAGCCCTGGCTCCAGGGCTTTTCCGCCGTGCTGCCCGGCGCTGAGATTTCTGTGTGGCAGCCCGGCGCTCCCCAGGCCGACTATGCCGTCGTCTGGGCACCGCCCCAGCAGTTCATGGACGAGCAGCCCGCGCTCAAGGCCTTGTTCAATATCGGTGCGGGGGTGGATGCCTTGCTCAAGCTGCGCCTGCCGCCCCAGGCCTTTGTGGTGCGGCTGGACGATGCGGGCATGGCCGTGCAGATGGCCGAATACGTGTGCCACGCGGTCATCCGCCACTTCCGCGAGTTTGACGGCTACGAGGCCGACACGGCCGCCGGGCGCTGGGGCTACCGCAAGCCGCGCCTGCGCAGCGACTACCCCATCGGTGTGATGGGCCTGGGCGTGCTGGGCGAGCGTGTGGCCCAGGCGCTGGCACAGTTTGACTTTCCGATCAACGGCTGGAGCCGCAGCCCCAAGGCCATCGAGGGTGTGCGCGCGTTTGCAGGGGCGGACCAGTTCAACGATTTCCTGGCAGCGAGCCGCGTGCTGGTCAATCTGCTGCCCCTCACGCCCGACACCACCGACGTGATCAACAAGGACACGCTGGCCCGTTTGCAGCCCGGCGCTTATGTGATCAACGTGGCGCGCGGAGCGCATCTGGTGGACGGGGATTTGCTGGCCGTCATCGACAGCGGCCATGTGGCGGGCGCCACGCTCGATGTGTTCCGCACCGAGCCGCTGCCTGCTGGTCACCCGTTCTGGACCCACCCCCGCATCACCGTCACGCCGCACACCTCGGCGCGCACGTTGCGCGATGAAAGCATCGCCCAGATCGCACGCAAGATGGTGGCACTGGAGCGGGGCGAGGCCGTGGCCGGGGTGGTGAACCCGTCGCGCGGCTACTGAGCCTATTTCCCCGCCGCGCGGTGCTCAGTCCACCGTCACGCCCGCATCGCGCACCAGCTTGCCCAGGCGCTGCGCATCGGCCTTGATCAGCGCGCCAAAGTCGGCGGCGTTGCCCGCCACCACCGGCGTACCGATGGCTTCCCATTTGGTGCGGAAGGCGGGGTCCTTGAAGATCGCGTTGACCGTGGCGTTGAGCTTGTCGATGGTGGCTTGCGGGGTGCCCGCGCGCACGGCAATGCCGTGCCAGCCGGTGATCTGGTAGTCCGTAATGCCGGCCTCGGCCATGGTTGGCACGTTGGGCAGCACCTTGGCGCGTTCGCTGGACGTGACCGCCAGCGGGATCAGCTTGCCTGCCTGGATGTGGGGCAGCGAGCTGCCGACGATGTCGAACATCACGTTCACCTGCCCGCCGATCAGGTCGTTGAGCGCGGGGCCTGCGCCGCGGTAAGGGATGTGCCCCATCTTCACGCCTGCCATGGTGTTGAACAGCTCGCCCGCCAGGTGCTGCGGTGTTCCGTTGCCGGCCGACGCAAAGCTCAGCACCGGCTTGCCCGTCTTGGCCAGCGCCAGGAATTCGGCCAGGGTCTTGACGCCGAGCGACGGATGGACTTCGAGCACCAGCGGAAAGGCCGACAGCTGGATCACCGGCGCCAGATCGGTCAGCGGGCTGAACGGCATGCTCGCGTAGAGCGAGGGGTTCACCGCCATCGGCCCGCTGGCCGCCAGCAGCAGCGTGTGCCCGTCAGCAGGGGCCTGCTTGGCCACCTCGGCGCTGCCGGTGTTGCCACCGGCGCCGCCCTTGTTGTCCACCACCACAGGCACGCCCAGGCGGCTTTGCAGCTCGGGCTGGAGCATGCGGGCCATCAGGTCGGTGGGGCCACCGGGCGGGTAGGGCACCACAAAGCGGATGGTCTTGCTGGGGAATGCGGTAGCGGCCGACTGTGCCGCGGCCTGCCCCGCCAGGCCCAGGGCCAGGGGGACGGCCAAGGCTGCGTGCAGCACGGTGCGCCGGTTGGTGCGGGGCGTGGACGAAGAAATGGGGCGGTGGTGCATGTCTGTCTCCTGTGGGGATGGATAAAGCCCGTCTGCTGCGGGTTGATGTCAATGGATTAAGTGAAAGGGGCTCTCAGGGCGCGCCAAAGCGCTGCCGAATGTCGGCTGCGGAGGCCAGCGGGCGGCCCAGTGCCTGAGCCGCTTCTATCGCCTGGCGCACCAGTGCGGCGTTGTCGGGCGCAATGCTGCCGTCCTTGCACAGCAGATTGTTTTCAAACCCCACACGGGCGTGGCCGCCAAACACTGCGGCGGCTGCTACGCAGGCGTTCTCGGTGGCCCCAAAGGCGCACACCGCCCAGGGCTCGTTCCCCTCATGGGCGTTCAGAAACGGCAGCAGGTCGCGCGGGCTGGAGGTCTGGCCCGCGCTGTAGCGGCCCAGCACAAACAGCAGGAACCACGGTGCATCCGGTACCACGCCACTGGCGCGCAAGGCCTGCCAGCGCCGCAGGTCGGCCACGTCGTACAGGATGACCTGCACCATGGTGCGCCGCTGGGCCAGGCCGGTGAAGAAGCGCTGCAGCCCGGCTTCGCCGACCTCGGGTTTGTCCACCTCGCGCAGGCCGATGGACACGGCCTCGGGCTGCAGCGCTTCGACCATGGCGATCTGCGCCGGGGCCTTGTACACGCCTGCGGCTTCGCTGGTGATCTGGATGACCATGGCATCACCCACGGCCTGGCGCACCACGCGCTGGGCCTCGCGGTAGCCCTCCACATCCAGGCTGTGGCGGCCTTGTGCGTCGCGGATGTGCATGTGCAGCATGGCCGCGCCCGCATCCAGGCAGGCCTTGGCCGCGGTCGCCAGCGTGGCGGGGGTGATGGGCACGGCGGGGTGGTCGGCGGGCTGTTTGTAGGCGCCGTTGGGGGCCACGGTCACGATGAGCGGGTCGGCCCACTGGCTGGCCATAGCGGGTGATGCGGGCGATGGGGTCATGAACGATCTCCGATATCGGGGGCAGCGTCGGCAGGGGGCTCGATGCTGGGCAGCTCGCTGGCCAACAGCGCCAAGCCCTGGCGCAGCAGCGTGTCATAGCGCCCGCGCTCGGCCTGCTTGCGGTCTTCGGGCCAGTCGAAAAATCCCTTGCCCGTTTTCATGCCCAGCTGGCCCTGGGCCACCTTGTCGCGCAGCGCCTGGGCGGGTGCATCGGTGTTGGACAGCGTGGGGTACATGGTGGCGGCAGCGGCGGTGTGCACCTCAATGCCCGCATGGTCACGCTGCAGCACCGGCCCCGCCGCCAGAAAGCGGAACCCAAAGCCAAAGCGCACGGCGGCGTCCACGTCCTCCGGCGAGGCAATGCCTTCGTCGATGAGGGCAAACGCCTCGCGCGACAGCGCATGCTGCATGCGGTTGGCCAGAAAGCCCGGCTTGTCTTTTTTGACCAGCACCGGCACGCTGCCGCAGCCGCGCATGAAGGCGTGCAGCCAGGTGCCCAGGGCCGGCTTGCTGCGCTCGCCCAGCACCACCTCCACCAGCGGCACCAAGTGGGCGGGCATGAAAAAGTGCAGCCCCAGCATGCGCTGCGCCGTGGCCAGCCCCTGGGCAATGGCGCTGATGGGAAAGCCCGAGCTGTTGCTGGCCAGCACCGCGTTGGCGGGCGCGATGGCTTCCAGCTCGGCAAACAGTTGCTGTTTGGCGGGCAGTTGCTCGGTGATGCATTCGACCACCAGCACCACGCCGGTCCAGTCCACTTCTTGCAGCGATGCACACACCCGCACCGGGCCTGCGTGGGCGGCCTGGCCTGCGGTGGCCAGTTCCTGGGCGATGTGGGGCAGGAGCCGGTTGCGGCGCTCGGTGTGCGGGTCTACCACCGTCACGTGGGCGCCCCCACGCGCCAGGACCACGGCCACATCGGCCCCCATGGTGCCTCCGCCCACCACCACGGTGCGGGCGTTGCGAGGCGAACTTGTTTCCATCTTGTCTCCAGTTTTTGCTTGTCGTGCTGACGTGCAATGCAGTCTAGGTATCCTGAATTGCGCGGTCCAGACGTCTTTTTCGATAGACTGATCGGCTATGAAGATCAATTGGTCCGCCCGCGAGGTGGATGTGTTCCTGTCGCTGGCCGAGACGCTGAGCTTTCGGCGCACGGCTTTGCAGATGCACCTGTCGCAGTCGGCGGTGTCCGGCACGGTGGCGCGGCTGGAGGAGATGCTGGACGTGCGCCTGTTCGAGCGCACCACGCGCACCGTGCAGCTCACGCTGGCGGGCGAGGTGTTTGCCGAGCAGGCGCGCTTTCTGCGCCACCAGATGGATGAAACCGTGCGCCGCGTGCAGGAGGTGGCGCAGCTGCAGGTGGGCCGCGTGGCGCTGGCGGCGCTGCCGTCGCTGGCCGCCGGGGCGGTGCCACGGGCCTTTGCCCGGTTTGCCGCGCAGCACCCGGGCGTGCAGATGGAGCTGATCGACAGCCTGGCGGGCCCTGCGTTTGACATGGTGCGCGCCGGGCGTGTGGACTTTGCCCTCACCGCCGCCAACCCCGCCTATGCGGACCTGGACTACACCCCGCTGGTGTCCGACCGGTTTGTGCTGCTGATGCCGCGCACGCACCCGCTGGCCCGTGGGCGGGGCGCCGTTGCCTGGGCCGATGTGGCCGAGTTGCCCCACATCTCCATGCCCGCAGGCACCAGCGTGCGGCAGTACGCGCAAGAGGCTTTGCTGACGCACCGCATCCGCTTTGAACCCCGCTACGAGGTGGAGCACCTGGCCACCATTGCGGCCATGGTGGCGGCGGGGCTGGGGGTGAGCGCGCTGCCCGAGCTGGCCGCCCAGGTGGTGCGCCGGCCCGAGGTGGTGACGCGCGCGCTCAAGGCGCCCGTGCTGCACCGGCCCATCGGGCTGATCACGCTGCGCGGGCGGCCGTTGTCACTGGCGGCGCAGGCCATGGTGGCCCTGCTGCGGCAAGAGGTGGAAAACGCCGAGACGTAGAGCGGCTGATGGCGCGTCCGGCGAATGGTCTGGCACGATATGAGGTCGCCGAGTGGAGGCGGTAGCGAGACAATGGCGGAATTCCTTGATTCACCCTTGGTAGCCCCATGAGCATTCCCTCCCGCGTCCGCCTCATCGACGTTGGTCCCCGCGACGGCCTGCAGAACGAAAAGACCCCGGTGCCCGCAGCCGTCAAGATCGAGCTGGTACACCGCCTCCAGCAAGCGGGCCTGCAAGAGATCGAAGTCACCAGCTATGTCAGCCCCAAATGGGTGCCGCAGATGGCCGACAACCACGAGGTGATGAGCGGCATCACGCGCCATAGCGGTGTGGCGTATTCGGTGCTCACGCCCAACCTCAAGGGCTTTGAGTCCGCCGTGCTGGACAAACCCGATGAAATCGTTGTCTTCGGATCGGCCAGCGAGGCCTTCAGCCAGCGCAACATCAACTGCAGCATTGCCGAGAGCATCGAGCGCTTTGCTCCCGTGGTAGAGGCAGCATTGGCCGCGGGCATCCGCGTGCGCGGCGCCATGAGCTGCACCGTGGGCTGCCCGTACGAAGGCGATATCGCCCCCGAACGCGTGGCGTACCTGGCGGGCCTGCTCAAGGGCATTGGCGTGCAGCGCGTGGATGTGGCCGACACCATTGGCGTGGGCACGCCGCGCAAAGTGCAGAAGGCGCTGGAGGCCACGTTGCAGCACTTTGGCATCGACGAAGTCTCCGGCCACTTCCACGACACCTACGGCCAGGCGCTGTCGAACACGCTGGCCGCGCTGGAGCTGGGCGTGTGGAACTTCCAGTCATCCGTGGCTGGGCTGGGCGGCTGCCCCTATGCCAAGGGCGCTACGGGCAATGTGGCCACCGAGGACGTGGTGTACATGCTGCAGGGCATGGGCATCGAGACCGGCATCGACCTGGACCTGCTCATCGATGCAGGGGCCTACATCAGTGGTTTTCTGGACCGCAAGCCCAACTCGCGTGCGGCCAATGCCTTGTTGACCAAGCGCGCGGGCTGACCGTTGATCTAGGGCCCGTTAGCAGGCCCTAGCTCCACCCGGCCGCCGTCAACCGGCGTCCGGGGTGCCGCCCAGCACCTTCCAGAGCGTCACGCGGTTGACCTGCTCGGCCTGGCGCAGGCCGATCAGGGTCTGCTGCGCCGCATACAGGCTGCGCTGTGCATCCAGCACCGTGAGGTAGTTGTCCACCCCGGCCTTGAAACGCGCCTCCGACAGGTCGAACGCTTTCTGGGTGGAGGCCACCAGCCGCGTCTGCGCGGCGATGCGCTCGTCCCATTGCGCGCGGTCAGCCAGCACATCGGCGGTCTCGCGGAACGCGGTCTGCACGGCCTTTTCGTACTGGGCCACCGCGATGCGCTGGTTGGCCTCGGCCACCTGCACATTGGCCCGATTGCGGCCTGCGTCGAAGATCGGCAGTCTGACCAGAGGCACAAAGCTCCAGGTGCCGCTGCCTGCGCCAAACAAACCGTCCAGCTCGCGGCTGCCGGTGCCCAGGTTGGCCGTGAGGCTGATGGTGGGGAACAGGGCCGCCCGTGCTGCGCCGATGTTCGCCTCGGTGGCGCGCAGGGCGTTTTCGGCGGCCTGCACATCGGGGCGGGCGAGCAGCACGCTGGAGGCCAGCGGCACGGGCACGGGCTGCAAGGCCGCCGGGGCCTGCGCCTCTGCGCGCAGCGTGCTGGCAGTGGGCCAGAGGGCGGCGGGCACCGGGCCTCCCACCAGCAATTGCAGGGCGTTGCGGTCGCGCTCCACCTGCGCCAGGTAGGTCGCCACGTCGCCCCGCGCCGAGTCCACCGTGGTCTGCGCCTGGGCCAGCACCAGGCCCGATGTTGAGCCGATGGCATGGATGCGTTGGGTCAGCGCATAGGCTTTTTCTCGGCTGGCCAGGGTGTCGCGCGCCAATTGCAGCCGGGCCTCATCGGCGGCCAGCGTGAGCCAGGCGTTGGCCACATCCGCGATTAGGCCCGTCTGAATGTTGCGCTGGTTCTGCTGGCTCTGCAGAAACTGCTGCAGCGCCGCCTCGTTGAGGTTGCGCACGCGGCCCCAGAAGTCGATTTCGTAGCTGGCAAACCCCAGTTGTGCGGTGTACTGCGTGGACAACTGCGAAGGCGCGGTGGCGCTGCTCATGCCGGCGGCGGTGCGTGCGCGGCTGGCCTGCGCCTGCGCGGTGACGCTGGGCAGCAGGTCGGCACGGGTGATGCCGTACTGGGCGCGGGCCCGCTCGATGGCTTCGACGGCCACGCGCAGGTCGCGGTTGTTCGACAGCGCCAGGGCGATGACATCGCGCAGCGGCTGGGCCTGGACCCAGCCCAGCGCAGCCGCCGCTTGCACGCTGGCGTCGCTGGCGTCGCTGGCGTCGCTGGCCACGGCGGGCTGCCCGCTGGTGGCGCCCACGGTGTCAGGCACCGGCAGGGCAGGGTTCTGGTGGGTGGGGGCCAGGTTGCAGCCCGCGAGCAGTGCGGCAGCGGCCAGGGCGGTGGTCATGGCGGCAAGGGCGGCAGGCCGGCGCTGGTGGCCTGGCGACAAGGGTGGGCGCGTCATGCTGCGCTCTCCTGTGTGGGGTGCGGTGGGGTGGTGGCTGGGGCTGGCGGTGCGTCGTCCCCGCTGCGCGAGCGGCTCTTGAACCAGCGGCGAATCAGCAGGAAGAACACCGGCACCAGGAAGATGCCCAGTACGGTGGACGCCAGCATGCCGCCCAGCACGGCGGTGCCGATGGCCACCCGCCCGCCGGCACCCGCGCCGGTCCCGATGGCCAGCGGGATCACCCCGAAACCAAAGGCCAGCGAGGTCATCAGGATGGGGCGCAGGCGCAGGCGCACGGCGGCCACGATGGCGTCGACCAGGTTCTTGCCCTGCTCCTGCAGCTGCACAGCAAACTCGACGATCAGGATCGCGTTTTTGGACGCCAGCCCCACGGTGGTCAGCAGCCCCACCTGAAAGTACACGTCGTTGGTCAGGCCCCGGGTGTAGGTGGCTGCCAGGGCCCCCACCACGCCCAACGGCACGGCGAGGATCACCGACAGGGGTACCGTCCAGCTCTCATACAGGGCGGCCAGGCACAGGAACACGAACAGGATCGAGATCGCGTACAGCATGGGGGCCTGGGCGCCCGACTGGCGCTCTTGCAGCGAGGCGCCCGTCCACTCGTAGCCGATGCCGGGGGGCAGCGTGCGCAGGATGTCTTCCACGATCTTCATCGCGGCGCCCGAGCTGACGCCCGGTGCCGCGCGGCCTTCCAGCTCGTACGCCGGGTTGCCGTTGTAGCGCATCAGCTGCGGCGAGCCGTAGGCCCAGTAGCTGGTCGAGAACGCGCCGAACGGCACCATCTCGCCCTTGCTGTTGCGCACGCTCCAGCGGGCCACGTCCTGCGGCAGCATGCGCGCGGGGGCGTCGCCCTGGATGTACACGCGCTTGACCCGCTCGTTGTTCAAAAAGTCGTTCACGTAGGTGCCGCCCATGGCGCTGGAGAGCACGCTGTTGATGTCGTTGTACGAAAGCCCCAGTGCAGCGGCCTTGCGGTCGTCGATCTCCAGGCGCAGCTCGCTGGCGTCCTCCAGGTTGGTCATGCGCAGGTTGGTCAGCTCGGGCCGCTTGCGCGCTTCGGTCAGGAAAGTGTTGGTGGCGGCCAGCAGCGCCTGGTGGCCCAGGCCGTTCATGTCCTTGATCACGAAGTTGAATCCCGAGCTGGAGCCCAGGCCCCGCACGGCCGGGGGCATGACGACCAGCACCCGCGCATCGCGGATGGAGGCCAGGTCGCGCGTGGCCTTGTGGGCAATCTGCGCGGCGGCCTGGTGGGGCAGGGGGCGGTCTTCCCAGGGCTTGAGGCGCACAAAGCCGCGGGCCGAGGCCTGGTCGCCGTTGATGCCCGAGACCTGGTAGAAGCTCAGCACATCGGGCTGCTGCGCAAAGTAGTCGCGCACCTGGTCCAGCACGCTCTGCAGCCGCGCGTCGGCGGCGCCCGAGGGCAGGTTCACGTTCACGTACAGAAAGCCCTGGTCTTCGTCGGGCAGGAAGGAGGTGGGCAGGCGCGCCATGAGCAGCCACACCACGCCACACACCGCCAGGAAGATCAGCACCATGCGCTTGGTGCGGCGCAGGGTGTAGGCCACCGTACCCTGGTAGCGCGAGGCCGTGGCGTCGAAATGGTGGTTGAACCAGCGGAAGAACCGGTCGTTCAGGCCCAGCAGGCCGGGCCGGATGGGCCGGTCATGCCCGGCAGATGCGGCTGCAGGCTTGAGCAGCGTGGCGCACAGCGCCGGCGTCAGTGTGAGCGCCACGAACACCGACAGCGCCATGGCTGCCACGATGGTGATGGAAAACTGCCGGTAAATCACGCCGGTCGAGCCGCCAAAGAACGCCATGGGCACAAACACCGCAGACAGCGTGACCCCGATGCCCACCAGGGCGGGCGTGATTTCGCGCATGGACTGGCGGGTGGCCTCCTTGGCCGACTGGCCGGTCTCGTGCATCACCCGCTCGACGTTCTCGACCACCACAATCGCATCGTCCACCAGCAGGCCGATGGCCAGCACCATGGCAAACATGGTCAGCGTGTTGATCGAATACCCTGCCAGTGACAGCACGCCAAAGGTGCCCAGCAGCACGACCGGCACGGCAATGGCGGGGATCAGCGTGGCGCGGAAGTTCTGCAAAAACACGAACATCACGATCACCACCAGGATCATGGCCTCGCCCAGCGCGCTGACCACTTCCTTGATGGAGGCGCGCACAAAGGGCGTGGAGTCCGAGCTCACGAAGTAGTCGATCTGGTTGGGGAAGTAGGGCTTGAGCTCGGCCAGCTTGGCGGCAATGGCGTCGGCCACCTGCATGGCGTTGGCGCCGTCGGCCAGCACGATGCCCATGCCCGCGCCGGGCATGCCATTGAGCTTGGCCTTCACGGTCAGGTTCTCGGCGCCCAGCTCCACGCGGGCCACGTCCTTGATGGTGACCACTGACCCGTCGAGCGCCGACTTGAGCACGATGCGCTCGAACTGCTCCACGGTCTTGAGCTTGGTGCGGGCGGTGATGGTAGCGTTGAGCTGCTGGTCGGACACCGCAGGCAGGGCGCCCAGCTGGCCGGCAGACACCTGGGCGTTCTGGGCGTTGAGCGCGTTGACCAGGTCCGACGGCATCAGCGCGTACTTCTCCATCTTGGCCGGGTCCATCCAGATGCGCATGGCGTAGTTGGTGCCGAACACCGTCACGTCACCCACGCCATCGATGCGGCCGATCACGTCCACCAGGCTGCTGGTCAAAAAGTCGCCGATGTCCACGGCGCTCATCGAGGGGTCTTTGGAGAAGAAGCTGTAAGTGACCAGAAAATCCTGCCCGCCCTTGTTCACGAACACGCCCCGGCTCTTGACGGCATCGGGCAGGCGGTTGGTGGCGGCCTGCAGCTTGTTCTGCACCTGCACCTGCGCCACGTCGATGTTGGTGCCGGGTGCGAAGGTGAGCGTGGTGCGCGAGCGGCCCGAGGCGTCCGAGGTCGAGCTCATGTAGAGCATGTTGTCGATGCCCTTGAGCTGCTGCTCGATGATCTGCGTGACCGAGTTTTCAACCGTCTCGGCCGAGGCGCCGGTGTATTGCGAGCCGATGGTCACGCGCGGCGGAGCGATGTCCGGGTACTGCTCCAGCGGCAGCGTGACGATGGACAGTGCGCCGCCCAGCATGATGATGATGGCGATGACCCACGCGAAGATGGGCCGGTTGATGAAGAACTGGGCCATGTGCTGCGTCCTTCGTGCTCAGCGGGAGGCCGCTGGGGCGGGGGCCGGGGCGGGTGAGGCCGCTGCGGCGGGCGGTGCGTCAGCATCCTGCGGGGCCTTGCGGCCCTTGGCTGGGGCTTTGAGGTCCACTTCCGACGGTCGTACCTTGTCGCCGGGCTTGACCCGCTGGAAGCCCTCGACCACCACGCGTTCTCCTGCAGCCAGTCCGCCCTGCAGCAGCCATTGGTTGCCCACGGCACGGTCGATGCTCACGGGACGCTTTTCCACCACATCGCCCTCTTTGACCACCAGCACGCTGGGCTTGCCGGTGAGGTCGCGGGTCACGGCCTGCTGGGGCACCAGCAGGGCTTCGGGCGCCAGCCCTGTGGGCAGCAGCGCCTGCACGTACATGCCGGGCATCAGCGTGCCCTTGGGGTTGGGTACGACGGCCCGCAGCGTGACGGTGCCGGTGGTGGCGTTGACGATCACGCCCGCAAATTGCAGCTGGCCGCGCTGTGGGTATTCGGTGCCGTCATCCAGGCGGATGCGCACCGGGATCTTGTCGCCGCCGACCTTCTGGAAGCGTCCTGCGTCCCAGTCGCGCTGCAATTGCATCAGCTCGGTCGTGGACTGGGTGAAGTCCACATACATCGGGTCGAGCTGGACGATGGAGGTCAGCGCGTCGGCCTGGTTGGCCGTGACCAGCGCCCCGGGCGTGACGGTGGACAGGCTGATGCGCCCGCTGATCGGGGCCTCGATGCGGCTGTACTTGAGGTTGATGCGCGCCGTGGCCAGGTTGGCCTGGGCCACGGCCACGTCGGAGCGCGACTGGGCGGCGGCGGCCTGGCTTTCTTCAAAAGCCTGCTGGCTGATGGCGTCGATCTTCACCAGCTCGGCGTTGCGCCGGGCCGTGGCCTCCTGGGTGCGCGCGGTGGCCTCGGCCTTGGCGAGGGCAGCCTGGGTGCTGGCCTCTGTGGCCCGCAGCGAGGCGTCGTCGATCTGGTACAGCGGCTGGCCCTGGCGCACCAGCGCCCCTTCGGTGAACAGGCGCTTTTGCAGGATGCCCGACACCTGGGGCCTCACCTCGGCCGTGAGCGACGCGCGGGTGCGGCCTGGCAGGGTGGCTTCAAGTTGCTGGCTTTGCTGCTGGAGCGTGACCACGCCCACTTCGGGAGCGGCCTTGGCCGGCGCGGGCGCTTCGCTCGGTTTGCTGCAGCCCGCCAGGGTGCCTGCAATCAGCAGCAGTCCCAACAATGCGCCCCGGTGCCGCAGAGCCCCGAGGGTGGGGTGGGCGGCGCGGCCTGGAACCGTATCGGCAGGGGAGGGTGCAGGCAGGCTCGGGCACAGCGGGGGCAACGCGGCATCGTTCATGGGCGTGAGGGGCGTGGGGTTGGGGATGTTTGGAGCATTGTGGGGGCCGCACATTTCCTGTTTGTAAAGTGGCTTGTTTTGGCCCGTGTGCCGGAGCGTAGCGCAGGGACATGCCGACCCCGGCACGGCGGGTGCCCCAACGCGCGGCAAAATGGAGGGAGACCCGACCGAATCACGTCCCCTTGTGGACCCGCTGGAGACCAATGCGCATGTGTGGAGCCGAACTGAAGAACCTGCCCGAGGGCGTACAGCGTGTGGCAGCCGAGCTGCTGCGGCGCGGGCACCCGCACACGCCGCAGATGCTGGACGACGCCGCACGCACCGCGCAGCAGGCCGCCGACGCGCTGGGCATTCTGGTGGGGCAGGTGGCCAAGAGCATCATCTTTCGGCGCAAGAGCGACGATGCAGCGGTGCTGGTGGTCACCTCGGGCGACCGCCGCGTGGACGAAAAGAAGGTGGAAGCCCATGTGGGCGGCAAGATCGGCCGGGCCGATGCCGAGTTTGTGAAATCGCGCACTGGGTTCTCGATTGGCGGCGTCTCGCCCGTGGCGCATGCCACGCCGCCCGTCACGCTCATCGACCAGGACCTGCTCCGCTTTGACGTGGTGTGGGCCGCAGCAGGCCACCCGCATGGCGTGTTCCCCCTGCACCCCACCGACCTGCAGCGCCTGACGGGCGCGCCCGTGGTGGACGTGGTGCAAGCGCCTGTGGCGGATGCCTCAGTGCCTCAGGCGGTCGCATGAATGCTATTGATTTGCTAGCTGCTAAGGCAAGAGACACTAGCACTACCGGCCAATTTGATCCCAAAAGCACGGAGCCGGTGCCCTCGCCCTGCATTTCGGTGTGCCGCATGACGCCCGACCGCAGCCACTGTGAAGGCTGCTTTCGCACGCTGGATGAAATCCGCGCTTGGTCGCGCGCCGACGCCCCGCAGCGTCGCGCCATCTGGGCACAGCTGCTGCAACGCGCGGGCATTGCCTGGCCCGTGCCGGAGACCGAAGCATGAAGCGCATCACGTTCTACCTGGACTTCATTTCGCCCTATGCCTGGCTGGCGTTCGAGCGCTTGCCCGAGGTGCTCGAAGGGCTGACCTACAGCGTGACCTACCAGCCCGTGCTGCTGGGCGCCCTGTTGCAGCAGCACGGCAACCCCGGCCCCGCGGGCATTGCCCCCAAGCGCGACTGGACCTACCGCCACGTGACGTGGCTGGGCCATGCGCAGGGCACGCCGCTGCAGATGCCTGCGCGCCACCCGTTCAACCCGCTGCCCCTGCTGCGCCAGGCCCTGGCCTGCAGCGACGACGGCAGCATCAACCGCTACGTGGCGGGTACGGTGCTGCGCCATGTGTGGCAGGGCGGTGGTGACGCGCTGGACCCGGCGCGTCTGGCCGCGCTGGCCGAGGCGTTGGCGGAACAGTTGCGCCCCGGGCAGGACGTGAACAGCGACGGCCCCAAGGCCCTGCTGCGCGCCAACACCGAAGCCGCGCAGGCAGCCGGCGTGTTCGGCGTGCCCGCGTTCGGGATGGACGGCAAGCTCTTCTGGGGGCTCGACGGCCTGCCCATGCTGCGCGCCTACCTCGATGGCGATGCCTGGTTCGACGGCCCGGCCTGGGATGCTGTCAGCCAGCTCCCATCGGGTTTACCCGGCAAGCCTTGAGCAATTTCCGGATGCTGAAAGGGGTGCTGCGGGTTTCACCCTAAGTTGTCAGAGAGCGGTCAGTTTGATGAAAGCTCTTGTTGGTTTCGTGTCAGAGGGTGGTCAGTGCCATCCAAAACAATGGCCTCAGCCCGCCGCAGTGCGGTCTGTAACACCAATAGGAGACACACACCATGGCAACTGTTCATCCCGCACCGCGGCCGATGTCGCCCGAAGAGAGGAAGGTCATCTTCGCCTCGTCGCTCGGCACCGTTTTCGAGTGGTACGACTTTTACCTGTACGGCTCGCTCGCAGCCATCATCGCCAAGCAGTTCTTCAGCGGTCTGGATGCCGGCTCGGCGTTCATCTTCGCGCTGCTGGCGTTTGCGGCGGGCTTCATTGTTCGTCCCTTCGGCGCCATCTTCTTCGGCCGCCTGGGCGACATGATCGGTCGCAAGTACACGTTCCTGGTCACCATCCTGATCATGGGCCTGTCCACGTTCATCGTGGGTATCTTGCCGACGTACGCATCCATCGGTGTGGCCGCTCCCGTCATCCTGATTGCGCTGCGCCTGCTGCAAGGCCTGGCACTGGGCGGTGAGTACGGCGGCGCGGCCACCTACGTGGCCGAGCACGCTCCGCACGGCAAGCGCGGCGCCTACACGGCCTGGATCCAGACCACGGCCACGCTGGGTCTGTTCCTGTCGCTGATGGTGATTCTGGGCACCCGTACCATCCTGGGCGAAGAAGCCTTTGCCGACTGGGGCTGGCGTGTTCCGTTCATCGTGTCGATCCTGTTGCTGGCCATCTCGGTCTGGATCCGCCTGTCGATGAACGAATCGCCTGCCTTCCAGAAGATGAAGGCCGAGGGCAAGACCTCCAAGGCACCGCTGACCGAATCTTTCGGCCAGTGGAAGAACCTCAAGATCGTGATCCTGGCGCTGGTGGGCCTCACTGCCGGCCAGGCTGTGGTGTGGTACTCGGGCCAGTTCTATGCGCTGTTCTTCCTGACGCAGGCACTGAAGGTCGATGGCGCCACCGCCAACATCTTTGTGGCCGTATCGCTGCTGATTGGTACGCCGTTCTTCATCGTGTTCGGTTCGCTGTCGGACAAGATCGGCCGCAAGCCCATCATCCTGGCGGGCTGCCTGCTGGCCGCACTGACGTACTTCCCCGTGTTCGGTGCCCTCACCAAGGCGGCCAACCCCGCTCTGGCTGAAGCCCAGGCCAAGAACAAGGTGGTGATCACCGCCGACCCTGCCGAATGCTCGTTCCAGTTCAACCCCACGGGCACCACCAAGTTCACCAGCTCGTGCGACATCGCCAAGCAGGTGCTGGCTGGCGCTTCGGTGAGCTATGAAAACGCTGTGGCTCCCGCCGGTACGGTGGCAACCATCAAGATTGGCGAAACCGCGATCCCCTCGTATACCAGCAAGGGCTTGAGCGCTGACGAAGCCAAGAAGAAGGATGCCGAGTTCAAGAAGCTCGTGGCCGACGACCTGAAGGCCGCTGGCTACCCCACCAAGGCAGACCCTGCCCGCATCGACAAGGTGATGGTCACCATCATCCTGACCTACCTGGTGCTGCTGGTGACCATGGTGTACGGCCCCATCGCCGCCATGCTGGTCGAGATGTTCCCCACCCGCATCCGCTACACGTCCATGTCCCTGCCGTACCACATCGGTAACGGCTGGTTCGGCGGCCTGCTGCCCACCACGGCGTTTGCCATCGTGGCCCAGACCGGCAACATGTACAACGGCCTGTGGTACCCCATCATCATCGCCGGTGCCACGGTGGTGATCGGTGGCCTGTTCATCAAGGAAACCAAGGACGTTGACATCTACGCCAACGACTGATCGTTACTGACCGGTGTACAGGGCCCGCCCCGCAAGGGTCGGGCCCTGTGTTCCATCAAGGGGCTTGTGCCGCGCACCAGTACAACCCACAACCTGCGCGTCAGCCAGGCCCCTTGATTGAACAACCCCATCCCAGGAGAAATTGATATGTGGAAGATTGTTGTTGGCTTCGTCTTGTTTGCCGCCTTGTCGATGTACGTGATCATCACGGCCGGCGACAAGGCCGACATGGGCGGTGAAAAGCACGGGGCCGATTCCGTGCACGCCCCCGAGGCCCCTGCGAGCGCGGCCGCACCTGCACCTGCTGCGGCTCCTGCATCGCCTGCCAGCGCGCAATAAGCACGTTGCCCGGCATGACAAAGGCCCTGCCAGCAATCGCTGGCAGGGCCTTTTTTTATGGTGTCCGGGGGGTGTTGGCCTGTGCCGGGTCAGCGCTTGAAGCGACCGTCGGTGCCGATGATGGACAGGTCCGAGAAGTCCAGCCCGCTGTGGTCGGTAGGGCTGTAGCTCAGCTCCATGCCGCCCAGATCCCACTTCCTGATACTTTCCAACCCCGTGAGGAGTTTGGCGCTGTCGGGCTTGGCGCCTGCACGTTTAAGGCCTTCCACGAGTACCTTGGCGCTCACAAAACCCTCCAGCATGGCGGGCGTCAGGTCGCCGATGTTCTTGGCCTTGGCCAGGTCCATGGCCTCCTTGACCACGGGGTAGTTGAGCGAGCGCTCCGACGGGAACACCTGCGTCACCACCACGCCCCGGGCCTGGTCGCCCAGGGCCTTCACAAACCCGCCCGACGCGTTGTTGGACAGCGTGACGATCTGGCCGGCAACGCCCGCAGCGCGCAGGGCCTTGATGCCATCCACCACCGCTGCGCCCGTGCCGATGAAAATCACGGCCTGAGGTTGCTTGCCGGCCACGCGCGGCGCGATGGCGCTGTAGTCGGGCTTGGCGCGGTCAAACTTCTCGACGAACAGCGCCTCGATGTTGTTGGCCTTGAAGCCGGCCTGCGCACCCGCCAGCCCGTCGGCGCCAAAGGTGTCGTCCACATGCACCACGCCAATGCGCTGGATGCCCAGCGTGTGCAGGTGGGAGATGGCCTTGGTCACCTCGCGCTGGTAGGGCGCTCGCACGTTGAACACGTATTTGCTTACCGGCTGGTGCAGCGCAATCGCTCCGGTGGACGGGCCCACCAGCGGCACGCCATGCTGTTCCAGCACCGGGATGATGCCCTGCGTGTGGGGCGTGCCCCGGGTCATGAACAGGCCGATCACGCCCTTTTGTTCGATCAGCGTGCGGGTGTTGTCCAGAGTCAGCTTGGGGTCGAACTTGTCGTCCAGCGACAGCACCTCCACCTTCTGCCCGCCCACACCGCCCTTGGCGTTGACGTGGTCGATGTAAAGGGCTGCACCCTGCATGGATTCGGCCACCGTGGCGGCGGCCGAGCCGGTGATGCCCACTGTCTGGCCGATCAGGATCTGTGCGTGGGCGGAACCGATGCCCAGGGCGGCAGCCAGGGCGCAGAGCGCACCGGCCAGGCCAGTTTTCTTCATGGGGTTGTCTCCTGCGTGTGGAGCGCCCGAGTGTAGGCACGCTCCCGCGCGGGACAACTGTAAAAACGCGTAGGCGGTCGCTCAGCGGCGGAAGCGCCCGTCCGTGCCGATGATGGACAGGTCGGCAAAGTCCAGCCCGGTATGGTCCTCGGGGCTGAAGTTCACTTCCAGCCCGCCCAGGTCCAGCTTCTTGATGCTCTCCAGGGCGGTCTGGATCTTGTCGCGGCTGGGTTTGGGGCCCGCGCGCTTGAGGCCTTCGACCAGCACCTTGGCGGCGGCAAAGCCCTCGAGCATGGCAGGGCTGATTTCGGTCAGTCCCTTGGCCTTGGCCAGTTCCTGGGCTTCCTTGACCATCGGGTAGGTCACGGCCCGCTCGTTGGGGAACACCTGGGTCACGATCACGCCGCGTGCGTTGGCCCCCAGGCTCTTGATGAAGCCGCTGGACGCGTTGTTGGACAGCGTCACGATCTGCGCCGCCGAACCCGCCGTGCGCACGGCGGTAGTGGCATCCACCACCGCGGAGCCCGAGGCCACCATCAGCACCGCCTGCGCGTCGGCCTTGGCCACCTTGGCGGCGATGGGTGCGAAGTCGGGCTTGGCGCGGTCGAACTTTTCGGACACCACGGCGGTCAGCTTGGCGGCCGCCAGTCCCTTCTGCGCGCCCTGGATGCCGTCGGCACCAAAACTGTCGTCGGCATACACCAGCGCCACGCGGCTGATGCCCATCGAAGCCAGGTGGGTGATCGCCTTTTCCGCCTCGCGCTGGTAGGTGGCGCGCACGTTGAAGATGTATTTGCGCACCGGCTGGTGCAGCACCATGGCCCCGGTGGACGGCGCCACCAGCACCACGCCATGTTTGTCCAGCAGCGGGAGGATGGCCTCGGTGTGGGGTGTGCCCCGGTTGAGGAACAGTGCGGAGACGTTCTTGTCTTCGATCAGCGTGCGGGCGTTTTCCGCCGCCAGCTTGGGGTCGAACTTGTCATCCAGGGAGATCAGTTCGATCTTCTGGCCATTGACACCGCCCTTGGCATTGATGGAGTCGATGTACAGCAGCGCACCGTCGGTGGTCTCCTTCACCCCGGCCGCCACCTGGCCGCTGAATCCTGCTGTCTGGCCGACCAGAATCTGTGCGTGGCTGGCCGCACTGGCCGCAAGCGCCAGGACCATGCCCGCCGCCCGCAGTTGCCATTGTTTTGTCATGGCGGTCTCCTCTTGTTGTCTATGGAGGCCGCAGTCTAAACCGATGTGGCGGGCCCGAACCTCCGCTTTTTGCCAGCCGCTGCCCCATTCCCCTTGCTTTGTCTACGGTCAAAAGCACCGCAGCGCGCCCCGGGGGTAATTGGCGTGCGCAGGAGCAAACGCCGGTGTCTCCCTAGAATGTTTCGCCTCACACCCGAAAGACCGCCTCCATGACCCAGGGACAGATCCGCATCCGTGGCGCACGCCAGCACAACCTCAAGAACCTGGACCTGGACATCCGCACCGGCGAACTGACGGTGGTCACGGGGCCGAGCGGCTCGGGCAAATCCAGCCTGGTGTTTGACACGCTGTACGCCGAGGGTCAGCGCCGGTATGTGGAGACCTTCAGCGCCTACGCGCGCCAGTTCCTGGACCGCATGGACAAACCCGCCGTGGACAAGGTCGAAGGCGTGCCCCCGGCCATTGCCATCGACCAGACCAACCCCGTGCGCTCCAGCCGCTCCACCGTGGGCACGATGACGGAGCTGAACGACCACCTCAAGCTGCTGTTCGCGCGTGCGGGCCAGCTCTTTGACAAGCAGACCGCGCAGCCTGTGCGCCACGACTCGCCCGAGACCATCTACGCGGAGCTGCAGCGTCGCAGTGCCGAGGCAGGCGACCCGCGCATCGTGCTGACATTCCCCGTGGAACTGCCTGGGGGCACCTCCGCCGAACAGGTCGAGCAGTGGCTGTCTGCCAGCGGCTTCACCAAGGTGCAGGCCGAGCGCGAGGTGGCCACTCCCACCGGCCCGCGCAAAGTGCTGGACGTGGTGGCCGACCGCTTCCGCCTGGGCAATGCCGAGAAGGCGCGGGTGATCGAGGCGATTGAGGTGGCCCTTAAGCGCGGCACGGGGCGCTTGAATGTGTACCGCCTGGTGGACGAGGGCGAGCCGGAACTGTGGCGCTTTTCGACAGGCCTGCACTGCCCCGACAGCGACCTGCGCTACAGCGACCCCATCCCCTCGATGTTCTCGTTCAATTCGGCCGTGGGCGCGTGCGACAGCTGCCGGGGCTTTGGCCGCGTGATCGGGGTGGACTACGGCCTGGTCATTCCCAACGACAAGCTCACGCTGCGCGCGGGCGCGATCAAGACCATCCAGACCCCTGCGTGGAAAGAGGCGCAGGACGATCTCATGCGCCATGCCGAAACGGCCGGCATCCCGCGCGACACCCCCTGGTACAAGCTGACCGAGGAACAGAAGAAGTGGGTCATCGGCGGCGCGCCCGGCTACAAGGACGGGCAGTGGAGCAAGCAGTGGTACGGCATCAAGCGCTTCTTCGAATACCTCGAAAGCAAGGCTTACAAGATGCACATCCGCGTGCTGCTGTCCAAGTACCGCAGCTACACGCCGTGCCCCACCTGCGCGGGTGCGCGCCTCAAAACCGAAAGCCTGCTCTGGCGCATCGGCCGCAAGGAAGACGCCGATGCGGTGCTGGAGCCCGGCAAACGTTTCATGCCCGAGGGCGTGCAATGGTCGCGTGAGCAACTGGAGGCCTTGCCCGGCCTGTGTCTGCACGACCTGATGCTGCTGCCCATTGACCGGCTGCGCCGTTTTTTTGACCGCATGCAATTGCCGGTGGGTGACGACGCCAAGGGCGGCGATGCCCAGGCACTGAAGCTGCTGCACGAAGAAATCACCACGCGCCTCAAATACCTGTGCGACGTGGGCATTGGCTACCTCACGCTCGACCGGCAAAGTCGCACGCTCAGTGGCGGCGAGGTGCAGCGCATCAATCTCACCACGGCCCTGGGCACCAGCCTGGTCAACACGCTGTTCGTGCTGGACGAGCCCAGCATCGGCCTGCACCCGCGCGACATGCACCGCATCACCGAGGCCATGCTGCGCCTGCGCGATGCGGGCAACACCCTGGTGGTGGTGGAGCACGACCCGGCCGTCATGCTCGCGGCCGACCGCATGATCGACATGGGCCCCGGGCCCGGTCGCCTGGGCGGACAGATTGTTTTTGATGGCACGACGGCCGACCTGCGCCAGGCCGACACGCTCACCGGCGCCTATCTGGGCGGCCGCAAGCATGTGGGCTTTGGCTTCAAGCGCATGGTCACCGAATCGACCCCGCGCCTCATCCTGGAGGGCGCGCGTGAGCACAACCTGCAGGATGTGACGGTCGAGTTTCCGCTGCAGCGCCTGGTCACGGTGACGGGGGTGAGCGGCTCAGGCAAGTCGAGTCTGATCCAGGACGTGTTGGCCCCGGCGCTGCTGCGCCACTTCGGCAAGGCCACCGACAGCCCTGGCGCGCACGACCGCATGCTGGGCGCCGACCATTTGTCAGACGTGGTGTTTGTGGACCAGTCTCCCATCGGCAAAACGGCCCGTTCCAACCCCGTGAGCTACGTGGGCGCGTGGGACAGCATCCGCGAACTGTTTGCCGTGGCGCCGCTGTCCAAGCAGCGCAGCTACACCGCTGCCAAGTTCAGCTTCAACAGCGGCGACGGGCGCTGCCCGACCTGCGGCGGCTCGGGCTTTGAGCATGTGGAGATGCAGTTCCTGAGCGACGTGTACCTGCGCTGCCCCGACTGCGACGGCAAGCGGTACCGGCCCGAGATCCTGGAGATCACCATCGAACGCGGCGGCAAGACGCTGAACGTGGCCGACGTGCTGGCGCTCACCGTGGCCGAGGCGGCCGCCGTGTTTGCCAACGACCGCGACGTGATCCGCGCGCTGCAGCCCATCGTGGATGTGGGGCTCGAATATGTGGCGCTGGGCCAGCCTGTGCCGACCTTGTCCGGCGGTGAGGCGCAGCGCCTCAAGCTGGCAGGCTTCCTGGCCGAAGCGGCGAAGACAGCTGCCAAATCCCGCCAGGCCGTGGCGCGCAAAGGCACGCTGTTCCTGTTCGACGAGCCCACCACGGGCCTGCACTTTGACGACATCGCCAAGCTCATGCGCGCGCTGCGCAAGCTCATCGATGCGGGGCACTCGCTCATCGTCATCGAGCACAACCTGGACGTGATCCGCGCCAGCGACTGGCTCATCGACCTGGGGCCGGAAGGCGGCTACGCCGGTGGTCTCATCGTGGCCGAGGGCACGCCCGAAGATGTGCGGGCCCACGCCACCTCGCACACCGGGCAGGCACTGCGCGACTACGAACTGGCGCTGGGCGTGGGCGGCCACTCGGTGCACGAAAAGGCTGCCGCGCTACGAAAATCAGAGCGCCTTGCGCATATGGATCTAGCGCCTGCGGCCAAAAACGCCATTGAAATCGTCAACGCCAAGGAGCACAACCTCAAGAACCTGAGCGTGGACATTCCGCGCGGCAAGTTCAATGTGGTGACGGGTGTGAGCGGCTCAGGCAAGTCCACGCTGGCGTTTGACATCCTGTTCAACGAAGGCCAGCGGCGCTACCTCGAATCGCTCAACGCCTATGCGCGTTCCATCGTGCAGCCCGCTGGCCGGCCCGAGGTGGATGCGGTCTACGGCATCCCGCCCACCGTGGCCATCGAGCAGCGACTGTCGCGCGGCGGGCGCAAGTCCACCGTGGGCACGACCACCGAGGTGTGGCACTTTTTGCGCCTGCTGTACGTCAAGCTCGGCACGCAGCACTGCACCAAAGACGGCGCCGCCGTGCAGCCGCAAACGCCCGAGAGCATTGCCGCGCAGCTGCTCACGCAGTTCCGTGGTCAGCACATCGGCTTGCTCGCGCCGCTGGTGATGAACCGCAAGGGCGTCTACACCGAGCTGGCCGACTGGGCCCGCCCGCGTGGCTACACGCACCTGCGCGTGGACGGCAACTTTTTGCCCACCACCAATTTCCCGCGCATCGACCGTTTCAAGGAACACACCATCGAGCTGCCCGTGGCCAGCCTCGATGTGTCGCCGGAGCACGAGGCGGCGCTGCGCATCGCGCTGGCCGATGCGCTCACGCACGGCAAGGGCGTGGTGCATGTTCTCTCAGGCATCGCAGGCCTGCGCGAGGCCATGGAGGGCGGCCAGCCCACGGCGGGCATTGGTACGCTGCAGGCGTTCTCCACCAAGCGCGCCTGCCCCGTGTGCGCGACGAGCTATGCCGAGCTGGACCCGCGCCTTTTTTCATACAACAGCAAACACGGCTGGTGCCCCGACTGCGTGGGCACGGGCGTCAAGCTCACCAAAGACCAGCGCAAGGTGTTTGACGACTCGGTGCAGGACGACAAGGAAAAAGGCCGCGAGCAGACCTTTGCCGAGCCCGAGGTGGAAGACCTGGTCGACACGGCCTGCCCCACCTGCAGCGGCACGCGCCTGAACGCCACGGCCCGCGCTGTGCGGTTTGCAGGCGTGGGTATCACCGACATCGCTGCGCTGTCCGTCTCCGACGTGCGCCGCTGGGTGGAGACCTTGCGCGTGGAAGGCGGCATGACAGCCCGCGAGGCCGACATCGCCCGCGACCTGGTGCCCGAGATCCAGAGCCGCCTTGAATTCCTGGAAGAAGTGGGCTTGGGCTACCTCACGCTCGACCGGGGCGCGCCCACGCTCAGCGGGGGCGAGGCGCAGCGCATTCGCCTGGCCGCGCAGCTGGGCAGCAACCTGCAGGGCGTGTGCTACGTGCTGGACGAGCCCACCATCGGGCTACACGCGCGCGACAACCAGATTTTGCTCAACGCCCTGCACAAGCTCGGCGACAAGGGCAACACGCTGGTGGTGGTGGAGCACGACGAAGACACTATCCGCCGCGCCGACCACATCATCGACATTGGCCCGAGCGCCGGTAAGCGCGGTGGCCGCCTGGTGGCGCAAGGCTCGGTGAACGACCTCACGGCCGCAGAAGATTCACAAACCGGCCGCTACCTGCTGCATGCGATGAAGCACCCGCTGCAACTGCGCCGCAGCATGGTGGCGGGCGAGGTGAGTGCCGAAGCCACGGCGGCCTTTGCCCAGGCCGAGGCGGCAGCGCCCACCGGCCGCCAAAGCGCCGCCGTGAAGAAGCGCGCCGCCCAGGCCGCAGCGCTGGCGGCCGATGCACTCACCGAGGCCAAGGAGCGCGCAGCCATGCGCTGGCTGACGGTGCATGGCGCGCAATTGCACAACCTGCAGAACGTGACCGCCACGGTACCGCTGCACCGCCTGGTGGCGGTGACAGGCGTGAGCGGCTCGGGCAAGTCCACCCTGGCGCGTGATGTGTTGCTCGCCAACGTGCAGGCCTGGGTGCAGCAGCGCAGCACCAAGGCTGGGCGCGACGCGATGGACGCAGGCAAGGCGCCACCACTGGTCGGTTGCACGGGCCTGTCTGGCTTCGAAAGCATCGACCGCGTGCTCGAAGTGGACCAGACGCCCATCGGCAAAACACCGCGCAGTTGCCCCGCCACCTACATCGGCTTCTGGGACACCATCCGCAAGCTGTTTGCCGAAACGCTGGAGGCCAAGGCGCGCGGCTATGCGGCCGGGCGCTTCAGCTTCAACACCGGCGAAGGCCGCTGCCCCAGCTGCGAAGGTGCAGGCGTGCGCACCATCGAGATGAGCTTTCTGCCCGATGTGAAGGTGCCCTGCGAAACCTGCCACGGCGCGCGCTTCAACCCCGAAACGCTGGCCGTGACCTGGCGCGGCAAGAGCATTGGCGATGTGCTGCAGATGGAGGTGGACGAGGCGGTGGACTTTTTCGCCACCATGCCTAGCATCGCGCACCCGTTGCAGCTCTTGAAGGACGTGGGCCTGGGCTACCTCACGCTGGGCCAGCCCTCGCCCACGCTCAGCGGCGGCGAGGCGCAGCGCATCAAGCTGGTGACCGAGCTGACCAAGGTGCGTGACGAGGTCGGCCGCCGGGGGCAGAAGGCGCCGCACACGCTGTATGTGCTGGACGAGCCCACCGTGGGCCTGCACATGGCCGATGTGGACAAGCTCATCCGCGTGCTGCACCGCCTGGTCGATGGAGGTCACAGCGTGATCGTGATCGAGCACGACCTGGATGTGATTGCCGAGGCCGACTGGATCCTGGACCTGGGGCCGGAGGGCGGCAACGCCGGTGGCCGCATCGTGGCAGCCGCTACGCCCGAAGAGGTGGTGGCGGCTGGCACGCACACGGGCAAGGCGCTCGCGCCGGTGCTCGCCCGCTGAGGCGTGCGGGCGTTGTGATGAGGGGGCTGAGGGCAGGGTACTGGGCCCAGCCTGGTGGATGGCGCACAGCCCTGCCGGCCCCTGTCCTACACAGTGCGCTGAACATGGCGCACGCGCTGCATGGAATGGGCTTCCTACGATGGGCTGCAGGGGATCGGCTCCCCACCTTTCATCCACATATTCAAGGACGCCCTTCACCATGAACGCTTTCAAATTCCTCAAGACCTGCACGGCCCTCGCGGCCACCTCCGTGCTACTGGTGGCCTGCGGTGGCGGCAATGACGACGACCCATCGCCCAGCAACGAGCCCGGCGTGCTCACGGTGAGCAATGCGACCGTGGACGGCCTCAACGGCGTGTACGGCAACGGCGCGCTCAACCTCACCGATGTGGACAAGAAGAACCCTGTCGGTTCGGTGCCCGAGTTGTGCACCTTCCGCTTTGACGGCGCCAACAAGGTGGGCTCGTCTGCCACGGCCTTCGGCGATATCCGCTATCGTCCCGACGCCACCAGCCTGCACCAGGTGTTCCTGACGTTCGATGGCAAGGAATACGGCAGTGGCGAACCTGCCGACACGGCCGTGGTGCGCGAGAGCGACCAGGTGCGCTTCACCGGCAAGACGCTCACCGCCTCGGATGGTTCCGGCGCCACGCTGCGTGTGAGCGGCATTGTGCCCATGCGTCCGAACCGTCCTTCGGGCTGCTGACGCCAGGGTTCAGACCCTTTCACTGCTTGTCTCCCTCCCTGGCCCCTGGGGCCAGTTCAGCCCCTGCTGCGAGTGCGGCGGGGGCTTTTTTATGGTGCACGGGCTGGGTGCACGCCTGCCGCGCGATCTCGGCGTGCAGAGGCTCGCTGGCGGCACAATCCACCGGTGCAAGTGCGGCGCTGTGGCCGCGTCGCACTCCCCACCCGCCGCCCATGCCCGCACAACCCCCTGTCCCACCCACCGTGGTGTGGCTCCACCCCGAAGCGCCCGCCAAGCCGGCAGAAGGTGCGCCTTGCAATGGCTGTGGTCTGTGCTGCCTGGCCGAGCCTTGCCCGTTGGGTGTACTGGTCTCGCGCCGCCGCCGGGGCGCATGCGCGGCCCTGCGCTGGGACAATGCGGACCAGCGCTATTGGTGCGGCATGGTGGCCGACCCAGCCGGGGTGACGGGCATCACCCACCCCTGGGCGGTGCGTGCGATGTCGGCACTGGCGCGGCGCTGGATTGCGTCGGGCATTGGCTGCGATGCCCGGCTGGACGCGCAGGCGATGCCGCCTGACGGTCGGTAGGAATGTATTGCTATCAATTAAGTAGCTTTCTTGGTATATCCGACTGGCGCTACCGGTCGATTTGACTGAAATTCTCATGTCCCCACGCTGCGCCGTGCCAGATGCACGCCCGCCAGCATGCAGCGCACCGATCCGCCCGCCTGTTCGATGGTGGGCACCGCCAGCGGCAGCAGGCGCGCGCTGTGCTCGATGGTGGCCCGCTGCGCCGGTGTGAGGCTGGCCGCTGCCCGTGCAGACAATGCCAGCACCCGGCCCTGGGTACCCTGCAGCTCCAGCGCGTTGCCGGCAAATTCTCCAATCTGGTGGGGGCTCAGCTCGATGAGCTCCCGCCCCGTTTCGCGCAGCCGCGCGCACACGGCGTTGCGCCGCGCCGGGTCGGTGATCAGGTGAAAACCGCCCAGCGCAAAGTCAGTGCCCACACACAGCATCACATTGGTGTGATAGCACGGGTGGCCCTGGGCATCGGCCGTGGCAAAGGCCATGGGCTCGTAGTTGAAGTGTGTGCAAAAGCGCTCCAGGGCCACGGGGTCGGCGCGGTTCGATTGCGCGGTGTAGGCAATGCGACCGATGTGGTCGAGCACCATCGCCCCGGTGCCTTCCAAGAACATGCCGTCCGCCTCCAGGCCCGAGTAGTCGATCACGTCCTGCACGCGGTATTCGGCCTTGAGCAGCTCGATCACATCGCTGCGCCGCTCGCGCCGGCGGTTCGGTGCATACATCGGGTAGATGGCCACATGCCCGCCCGCATGGGTGGAGAACCAGTTGTTGGGAAACACCGCGTCGGGCGTGTCCCGCTCACCGGGGTCGTCGAACAGGTGCACGCGCACACCCGCGTCCTCAAGGCGCTCTGCCGCGGCCGTGACCTCGGCCAATGCGCGGCGTGAGGTTTCGCTCATAGCGTGCTGCGCGGTGCGCACCTGAAAGGCGTTGTCGGCGGCAGTTTCGGGGTTGGGGTGAAAGCGATGCGGGCGCACCATCACTACGGCGCTGGGGGCTTGGACTGAGGCATGCATGGCGGAGCGGGGTTGTGAAAGAGGAGGGGCGACCTGGAATTTTCTTGGCAGCCCTCGCTATCCTCTAGCCTCAGAACTGGTCAAAATGACGCAGAAATTGCCTTTCTGCCAGTTCTGAAACTCACTATGACCAAGCTCGACGACACCGACCGCGAAATCATCAGCATCCTGCGTGCCGACGCCCGCACCCCGGTCGCCACGCTGGCGCAAAAGCTGCGCGTGTCACGCGGCACAGTGCAAAACCGCCTGCACAAGATGGAGGAGAGCGGCGTCATCACCGGCTACACCGTGCGCCTGCGGCCCGACTCCGAGCCCCAGCGCATCCGCGCCTGGATGAGCATTGCCGTGGAGGGCAACGCCGCCCCCGCCGTGATCCGCGCGCTGCGCGGCGAGCCCACGGTGGGCACGCTGCACACCACCAACGGCCGCTGGGACATCGTGGCCGAGGTGCGCGCCGAGAGCCTGGAGGCGTTTGACGCAGCCCTGGGCCGCATCCGCCTCACGCCCGGCATTGCCAACACCGAAACCAGCATCCTGCTGTCCACCTACAAGGCGTGACGCGGCGCCGGCGATGCACTGGCTCAAGGGCTGCGTGCTGGCGCCTTGGTGACGTTGGCTAGGGGGTTTCCGCATACCCTCCCCGCGCGGCCTGCAGTCCAATAGCGAGTCCGTGTTTTCGCTTTTTCAGGAGCCCCGCCATGCAACGTCGCCAGATCATCCAATGGGGAGCCGCCAGCCTGGTCGCCCCCGCATTCCTGGCACAGGCCCAGAGCTTTCCCAACAAGCCCATCAAGCTGGTCATCGCCTTCCCGGCCGGTGGCCCCACCGACATCACCATGCGGTCGCTGGCCGACAACGCCAGCAAGATCCTGGGCCAGCCCGTGATCGTGGAAAACAAGCCCGGTGCAGGCGGCACATTGCCCGCACAGCAGCTGCAAACTTCTCCAGCCGATGGCTACACGGTGGCGCAGATTCCGCTGGGCGTGTTCCGCCTGCCTTACACCACCAAGATCAACTGGGACCCGGTCAAGGACATCAGCTACGTGCTCAACGTCACCGGCTACGCGTTTGGCCTGGTGGTGCCCGCCGACTCGCCGCTCAAGACCTGGACACACTTCGTAGCCTGGGCCAAGGCCAACCCGGGCAAGCTGAGCTACGGCTCCACCGGCACCATGACCAGCCCGCACCTGACCATGGAACTCATCGCGCAGCAGCTGGGCATCGAGCTGCTGCACGTGCCCTACAAGGGCAGCGCCGACCTCATGCAGTCCATCCTTGGCGGGCAGATCATGGCGGCAGCCGACTCCACCGGCTTTGCGCCGCAGGTCGAGGCCGGCAAGCTGCGCGTGCTCAACACCTGGGGTGCCGAGCGCCTGGCCAAGTTCCCCGATGCGCCCACGCTCAAGGAGCTGGGCCTGAACCTGGTGCAGAACTCGCCGTTTGGCATTGGCGCCCCCAAGGGCACGCCCGATGCGGTGGTCAAGCGCCTGCATGACGCCTTCAAGCAGGCCATGGAGCAGGACAGCTACAAGACGGCCCTCGCCCGCTACGACATGGTGCCGATGTACATGAGCACGTCGGCGTACAAGAAGTTTGCGCAGGACACCTTCACCCGCGAGAAGGCGCTGGTCGAGAAACTGGGCTTGGCCAAACCCACCTGAGGCCACGCCCTTTGGAGGGGGCAATGCGTTCCGTGTGATGATCCGCAGCATTGAACGGAACTCACACACGATATGGCATCCCCCTCCGACAGCATCAGCATGGCCCTGTTCTGCGACTTTGAAAACGTCGCCCTGGGCGTGCGCGATGCTCAGTACGAAAAGTTCGACATCAAGCCCATCCTGGAGCGCCTGCTGCTCAAGGGCTCCATCGTGGTCAAGAAGGCCTATTGCGACTGGGAGCGCTACAAGGGCTTCAAGGCCACCATGCACGAGGCGAATTTCGAGCTGATCGAAATCCCACACGTGCGCCAGTCGGGCAAAAATTCGGCCGACATCCGCCTGGTGGTGGACGCGCTGGACCTTTGCTACACCAAGTCGCACGTCAACACCTTCGTCATCATCAGCGGTGACTCGGACTTCTCTCCGCTCGTGTCCAAGCTGCGCGAGAACAACAAGCAGGTCATCGGCGTGGGCGTGAAGCAGTCCACATCCGACCTGTTGATCGCCAACTGCGACGAGTTCATCTTTTACGACGACCTGGTGCGTGAAAACCAGCGTGCCCAGGCCCGCCGCCAGAGCCCTGGCAGCAACCCGCCGCCCGCGCCCCGCCGCAGCCCCGAAGAAGAACGCAGCCGCAAGGAAAGCCAGGACGCACGCCGCACCCAGGGCGTGGAGCTGGCCGCCGAGACCTTCGAGGCCCTGCTGCTGGAACGCGGCGACACCGGCAAGATCTGGGCCTCGGTGCTCAAGGAGGCCATCAAGCGCCGCAAACCCGATTTCAGCGAAGGCCGGTATGGCTTTCGCACCTTCGGCAACCTGCTCGAAGAAGCGCAGGCACGTGGGCTGCTGGAGTTTGGGCGCGATGAAAAATCGGGTGCGTACGTGTACCGCAGCCATGGTGGGCCGAGCGCTCCAGCCGCGCCCGTACGGCCTGAAGGGGCGGCCAGTGAGCGCACCGGCCAGAGCGGAGCTACACGGCACGATTTCCATGCGGTGGCGACGGCACCCGATCTGCGTTCTGACAGCGAAGAAGGGCAGGGCGCGCCGGGCCGCAGCCGAGGGCGCCGTGGTGAGGGTACGGATCGCGCAGACCGCGTAGACACTCGCCCCACGCAGCGCAATCAACACCCTGAGTCCGAGCAGGTCGATACTCCCGCTGAGCGTCCGGCCAGCCGTTACTTCAGCCAGTCCGTGGCCCCCGAGGCTGCGCTGCCTGAGCCGGTGATCGACACTACCCCGCTGCAAGAAATGCGCTCCGAAGTGGAAGAAGGTGAGGACACGCCGAAAGTCGGAGCATCCACCGAGGCCGATGGCCCGGAGGCCTCCACCCCTCGCCGCAGCCGTGCGCGCAGTGGAGATGGCGCAAAGCCCGGCGCCAGCCCCCGCAAGGCAGCCGCGCCCCGTGCACGCAGCGCGCGCGCTGGAGGGGATGCGGTAAGTGCCGAGTCCTCTAGTGCCGCGCCAGAGGCCTCTGACGCCGAGGCAGAAGGCACCACGCCCGCCAAGGCGCCCGCTGCCCGTCCCCGCAGCCGGGCCCGCAAGCCGGCTACCAAACCCGCTGAGTAAGCGTTAGCGGGCTGCGGCGGTGGCCGCGCGCCGCAACGCCAGCCTGTCCCGCACCTCTTCGTAGCGCGGCGGCGTGCAACCCGCCCGCTCCACACAGTGGCTGGCGCTGGCCAGCGCGTGGTGCAGCACGGCGCGTAGCCGGGCTTCCGTGATGGGCGCCGTGATGCCCACCGCACGCAGGGCCAGCGCTTCCTCCCCCCGCTCGGGCCCGGCCAGCAGGGCGGTGATCAACCCCGCCAAAAAGCAGTCGCCCGCACCCACCGTGTCCACCACCGTGATTGGCGCCTCCTCGCGCGCATGCACGGCCAGCCCATCACGCTGCAGCAGCCAGGCGCCGCCTGGCCCCAGGGTCAGGGCCAGCCATTGCGCCTGCGTCCGCAGCTGCAGGGTGTGGGCGCGTTCCAGCGCGGTGGCGCCCGGCACGGCCAGCGCTTCCAGGTCGTCGTCGCTCACCTTGATGAGGTGGGCGTGTTGCAGGGCGGCCATCACATTGGCGCGGTAGGCGTCGGCGTCGTCCACGGCCGACAGGCGCAGGTTGGCGTCGACCACCACCATGCGGCCCGCTGCGCGCTGTGCTGCCAGCCAGGGCTGGTAGATGGCAGCGTCTTGCGCCACCAACGCCAGGCAGCCCGTGGCCACCACCTGCAGGTCGGGTAACGCAGCGCAGGCGGCCGTCAGCGCCGCTGCCGTCACCTGGCGGTCGGCCACGCCATCGCGGTAGAAGCTGTAGCTGGCCTTGCCCTCGGCATCCAGCGCGGCCAGGGCCAGCGCACTGGGCGCACGCACTGGCGCAGGGGTGGCCAGGGCCACGCCCGCATCGTCCAGGCCACGCGCCAATTGCCGCCCCAGCATGTCGCCCGATAGCGGGTTGAGGTACTGCGTGCCCACGCCCTGCAGGCCCAGCGCGCGGGTGAGGTTGTAGACCGCGCCGCCCGCGCAGGGCTTCAGGCGGCCATCGGGCTCTTCGATCAGGTCAAACAAAGCCTCCCCCGCCGTGGCCACCCGCAGCGGCGATGCGGTGGGTGCGCTGGAGGTGGGGGCAGAACCGGCGGGCTGGATAGGGAAAACCATAAGTAAATCCACTTGATTTATTAACTTGTGGGCCACTATAGTTCGATCCCATCCACCCGACAAGAGTGGTTCACCTGCCAGCCGCGCAGCACGGGGCCGACAGGAATCTGCCATCCCAACACCCGGAGACAACGCCATGCAACGCACCCCCGCTTTCGCGCTTTCTGCCCTTGCCCTCACCGGCGCCCTGGCCTGTGGCCTGGCCCAGGCGCAAGCATCCGAGCCCGTCATCGGTCTCATCACCAAGACCGAGACCAACCCCTTCTTCGTGAAGATGAAAGAGGGCGCCACGGCCGAGGCCAAGAAGCTGGGCGCCAAGCTGGTGTCGGCCGCGGGCAAGACCGATGGCGACAACGCGGGCCAGGTCACGGCCATGGAGAACCTGATCGCCGCCGGCGCCAAGACCATTCTCATCACCCCCAGCGATGCCAAGGCCATCGTGCCTGCCATCAAGAAGGCGCAGGCCAAGGGTGTAATGGTGATCGCGCTGGACAGCCCCACCGAGCCCATGGAAGCGACGGACGCGCTGTTTGCCACCGACAACTACAAGGCGGGCGAGCTGATCGGGCAGTACGCGAAGGCCGCTGCTGCGGGCAAGAAGCCCGTGATCGCCACGCTGGACCTGTTCCCCGGCCACCCCGTGGGCGCGCAGCGGCACAACGGCTTCTTGAAGGGCTTCGGCCTGCAGGCCAACGATGCCAAGAGCAATGAGCTGTCGCGCCCCGCCGAAGTGGTCTGCATGGCCGACAGCTTTGGTGACCGCGCCAAGGGCCAGACCGGCATGGAAAACTGTCTGCAGAAGAACCCCGACATCAACATCGTCTACACCATCAACGAGCCCGCCGCCGCCGGTGCCTACAACGCGCTCAAGGCCGCAGGCAAGGAGAAGAACGTGCTCATCGTCTCGGTGGACGGCGGCTGCGCAGGCATTGCCGACGTGGGCAAGGGCGTGATCGCCGCCACCAGCCAGCAGTACCCGCTGCGCATGGCCGCCATGGGCGTGGCGGCTGGTGTGGAATACGCCAAGACCGGCAAGAAGGTCAGCGGCTACACCGACACCGGCGTGACGCTGATCGCTGCCAAGCCCATGGCGGGCGTGGACAGCAAGGATGTGAAGACCGGCACCGACCTGTGCTGGGGCGCCAAGTAAGCCGCCTCTGCTGAATAGGCGCCAGGCAAGCCGCAACGGGCCTGCCTGAGCGTCCCCTTTGTCCACCCGCACGGAGCCGCCATGTCCTCGACCGCTTCCAAACTACCGCCGCTGGCCACGCTGGGGCCGTTTATTGCGCTGATTCTCGCGTGCGCGTTTTTTGCCACGCAGAGCGAGCGTTTTCTGTCGGCGCAGAACTTCGCGCTCATCCTGCAGCAGGTCATGGTGGTGGCGGTCATCGCCATTGGCCAGACGCTGGTCATCCTCACGGCGGGCATTGATCTGTCGTGCGGCATGGTGATGGCGCTGGGCGGCATCGTGATGACCAAGATGGCGGCGGACTACGGCTTCTCGGCCCCCGTGGCGATTGCCTGCGGCATGGCGGTGACCATGCTGTTTGGTCTGGTCAACGGCCTCTTGGTCACCAAGATCAAGCTGCCGCCTTTCATCGTCACGCTGGGCACGCTCAACATCGCGTTTGCCGCCACGCAGCTGTACTCGGGCGCGCAGACCATCACCGACATCCCTGCGGGCATGACAGCGCTGGGCAACACCTTCCAGCTGGGCCAGACCGCCATCGTCTGGGGCGCGGTGCTCATGCTGGTGCTGTACCTCGTCACCTGGTTTGCGCTGCGCGAGACCGCGCCGGGCCGCCATGTGTACGCCGTGGGCAACAGCCCCGAGGCCACGCGCCTCACCGGCATTGCCACCGACAAGGTGCTGCTGGGCGTGTATGTGCTGGCGGGCCTGTTCTACGGCATCGCATCGCTGCTGTCGGTGGCGCGCACCGGCGCGGGCGACCCCAATGCGGGCCAGACCGAGAACCTGGACGCCATCAGCGCCGTGGTGCTGGGTGGTACCAGCCTGTTTGGCGGGCGCGGCGTCATCCTGGGCACGCTGGTGGGTGCGCTCATCGTGGGCGTGTTCCGCAACGGGCTCACGCTGATGGGCGTGTCGTCGGTGTACCAGATCCTGGTCACCGGCATCCTCGTGATCCTGGCCGTGGCCACCGACCAACTCTCGCGCAAAGGAGTGCGTTGATCATGAGCAACTCCACCCACACAACGAGCGCCCCGCTGGTCATGCAGGCCAAGGGCCTGGTCAAGCGCTACGGGCAGGTCACCGCGCTCGACGGCGCGGACTTTGAACTGCGCGCTGGGGAGATCCTGGCCGTGATCGGCGACAACGGCGCGGGCAAGTCCAGCCTCATCAAGGCGCTGTCGGGCGCCACGGTGCCGGACGACGGCGAGATCCTGCTCGACGGCCAGCGCATTCAGTTCAAGAGCCCCATCGACGCGCGCCGCGCGGGTATCGAAACCGTGTACCAGGACCTGGCCGTGGCCCCGGCCATGACCATTGCCGAGAACCTGTTCCTCGGACGCGAACTGCGCCGCCCTGGCTTGCTGGGCAGCGCCCTGCGCATGCTCGACAAAAAGAAGATGCTCGAAGAAAGCGTGGCCCGCATGGCCGAGCTGAAGGTGGGCATCCGCTCCATGACGCAGGCGGTGGAGACACTCTCGGGCGGCCAGCGCCAGTGCGTGGCCGTGGCGCGTGCGGCAGCGTTTGCACGCCACGTTGTCATCATGGACGAGCCCACCGCTGCCCTGGGCGTGAAGGAGGGCAACATGGTGCTGGAGCTGATCCGCCGCGTGCGCGACAAGGGCCTGCCCGTGATCCTCATCAGCCACAACATGCCCCATGTGTTCGAGATTGCCGATCGCATCCACATCGCCCGCCTGGGCAAGCGTGCGGCCGTGGTCAACCCGAAAAAGATCAGCATGAGCGACACCGTGGCCGTGATGACGGGGGCGATGGCCGCGTCTGACCTGCCCGCCGACTGCCTCGCCTGATCACACTTCCATGCTCAAAAACATCGACCCCCTGCTGACCCCCGATCTGCTCAAGGTGCTGGCCGAGATGGGCCACGACGACGCGATCGTGCTGGCCGACGCCAACTTCACCGCCATGAGTCTGGGCGCGGGCAAGCCCGTGCTGCGCCTGCCCGGCATTGGCATGGCGCGCGCTGTGCAGGCCGTGGCCAGCGTGTTGCCCCTGGCGCAGGACGTGGCCCACCCCGTGGCCTACATGCAGGTGGGCGGTACCGAGGTGCCGTACCGATCGGCCCTGCAGCGCGAAACCCTGGACGTGCTGGCACGCGAGGGCGTGGCCAGTGAGCAGGCCGAGGGCGTGGAGCGTTTTGCGTTCTACGAGCGCGTCAAAAAGGCCTATGCGATCGTTGTGACGGGCGAGCTGCAGCCCTGGGGCAACTTCCTGCTGCGCAAGGGCGTCATCGGCGACACTCTGAACGCCTGACCGATTTATCACCATGCTGGACACCGAAGCATCTCCACCTGCCGTTGACAACACCGCCGCCAGCCCCGCGCTGCTGCGCCAGCGCGGCTCCAACCATGTGGGGCTGCGCCAGTTCAACGAGCGCGTGGTGCTGCAGGCCCTGCGCACCCACGGCAGCCTAGCCAAGGCCGAGATGGCACGCGTCACAGGCCTCACAGCACAGACCATCGGCCTCATCACCGCCCGGCTCGACGAAGACCAGCTGCTGCGCCGCGAAGCGCCCGTGCGCGGCCGTGTGGGCCAGCCCTCGGTGCCGATTGGCCTGAACCCCGACGGCGCCTTTGCCATCGGCATCAAGATCGGCCGCCGCAGCGCCGATTGGCTGCTGGTGGACTTCACCGGCCACGTGCGCGAGCGCATCGTGCTCGACTACGCCTTCCCCGACATCGAGGTGCTGCTGCCCGCCATCCGCACGCACCTCAACCAGTTGCTCGACGGCCTGGGCTCGCTGCGCTCGCGCGTGGTGGGCGTGGGCGTGGCTGCGCCGTTCCAGTTGGGCGGCTGGCACCGCATGCTGGGGCTCACCGAAGCGCAGTCCGAGGCCTGGAACAACATCGACCTGGCCGAGCAAGTGCAGCAGATGACCGAGCTGCCCGTGAGTTTTGCCAAAGACACCTCCGCCGCCTGCGTGGCCGAGCTGCTGCAGGGCCGTGGGCGTGACATCTCCAGCTTTTTGTACCTCTTCATGGACACCTTTGTCGGCGGCGGGCTGGTCATCAACTCACACCTGCACCGGGGCCTGCATGGCAACGCAGGCGCCGTGGCCTCGCTGCCGCTGTCACCCGCCCAGCCGGGCCAGGCGCCCGCGCAGCTCATCAGCCAGGCCTCCCTGTGGGAACTGGAGCAGCGCTTTCGCGAACACGGCCTCGACCCCATGGCCGCCTACGACAAGCGCGTGCTGCAGGCACCGTGGCTGGAACACAGCCGGGGCTGGATCGCGCGCGCGGCTGCGGGTTTGGCGCATTGCATCGTCTCGGCCACCGCTTTTTTGGATCTGGATGCCGTGGTGGTCGATGGCGCTGCGGCCCCCGAGCTGCTGCAGGCGCTGTGCGAGGGCGCGCGGCACGCGCTGGCCGACTACAACTGGGAAGGCCTGCACCAGCCACCCCGGCTGGAGCTGGGCACCATGGGCTCGGACGCACGGGCTCTGGGTGGGGCGTTGCTGCCGCTGCACGCGTGTTTTGCGCCGGATACGGACATCTTCCTCAAGGCCTGATGGTTTGCTATTAAAATAATAGCTATTGCGGCATGTTTCACAAGCGCATGCGAGCGTTTTCAATCAAAACGACTTCCTGGCAGCCGCGCGCACAGTGATCCGTCGTGGGGTGGCTGGCTTCATCGCGTCAATCAGCCAGGGGCGGTGGCGATCCCACCCTGCCGCTTGATTTGCTCGTCGTTAGCGTCCCGCCAGAATCGCCCGCGCCACTTCCGCAAACCCCGCGCCCCGCTCGCTTTGGGTTACATAACGCGGCAGGTGCGTGAGCTGCGGCACAAACCGCGCAATGTTGGCCACGCCCACGCTGTGGGTGAAGTGCTGGAACATCGCCTGGTCATTGCCCGAGTCGCCCACAAACACCCAGCGGTCCAGATCCTGCGCCAGATCGCGACCCAGCAGCTCGCGCACGATCCAATTGGCGCCCTGCCATTTGTTGAAGTCCCCAAAGCAGCCGTGGATGTGGATGCTGCTTACCGTGGTCTGCATGCCTTCGCGCTGTAGCAGGGCCAGCACCCGCTGCACGGTCTCGGGCGCGTGCCGGTCGAATTCGGCGTAGTCAAAAGCCAGGTCGGTCTCGCGCCCAGCGCTGTCGCGGCTCAGGGCGACGCCTGGAACTTCGGCCGCCACCTGGGCAGCGATCTCGCGCATGCGAGCCTGATTGGAACTGCGCGTGGCGGCGTCCTGCTGGTAGCGCTTCACCAGCGTTGGTTGAGAGGCGAAGCCGCGGGTAAATGCCACAGCCCCGTTCTCCGCCACCATGGCGTCCACCGGCCAGGTTGAACCGGCAGGCCCGGCCATGAACGGTTCGCACCAGCCTATCGGCCGCCCGGTGATGGGGATGACCACCAGGCCCGCAGCCTTCAGGTCTGCCAGCGCCTGGAGTGCGTCGGACGTGATGGCGCCTTCGGTGGTGAGGGTGTCGTCGATGTCGGTGAGGATGCCTTGGAGCGGAGCCCGCGCCAAGGCGGGCCATTGGGTCAGCGGCTGCATGAAAGAGAACGAAGGTGTAGGGCGATCCAGTGCAAGGGCTTGGGCCGGAATCATTTCCTGGCGTATTCGGTAATGGCCTGGTAGAAGCGGTCGGACCCGTCCTTCGGGTTGTCGGGCCTCAGCTCCATGCGGTTCACGCCATGTTCGGCTCCGCCCTTGAAGCGATCGGGTATCACTGAGAAGTAATAGGGGCTGATGAAGCGGGCGCCCGCGTCATAGTGGGACTGCATGGCCGCTAGGTGCACGCCGTTCCCTTTCCATTGTTGCGGGTTGAATTCGGGCACGCCGTAATCGGTGACCTTGTTGCGTGTCATGAAATCGCGCAACCACGCGCTGTCGGTGGCGCCGCCGTACATGTTCAAGCCCTGTTTCCACGGCGCACTGCCGTTCAGTGTCTGTCCCGCGGCAAACAGCTGGGGGTTCCAGGAAGAGTTGACGTTGGGCACAATCTGATGGGAATAAAGCTTGTCTGCAGGCAGCCCGGCCTTGAGCGCCCACTGGTGGAAATCGCTCAGGAAGTCGTACACCTGCGATTCGCGGTAGCTGTTCCAGTCGCGCGCCACCGGGTTGTAGTACACATCCTGCAGGGGCTTGGGCAGGTCAAGCCACGAGCGCACGCCAGTAAGGGCTTTGGCATTCTTGAGGGACGGCAGTTCTGCCGTCCTGGTCGATACCACCCGCCCTTGGTCGCGGGGCACCACCACGAATTCCACCTCGGCTAGTTGGTAACGGCTGGTGCCGGATGTGGCGACGACCTGGGCACGGTGTCGGCCTGGAAGCAGGCCGCTGTAGTCGAAGTCATGGCGAAAGCCGGTATTCGGGCTGGCGATGGCGGTTTCGGCGCGGTACACGTCCAGCCGGTTCAGGCCGTAGGGAACAGGGCCGATAAGCCGGCCGTCGACGTACAGGTCCAGTTGTTGAATGGCCTTGTTGGGGTCCCAAAGCCAACCGGCAATAGGTAGCGTGCCGTCCGCGAATGCATCGTAATGCTCACCAAAGGAGGTGAGTTTTTCCTTGCGGATATTCTTTGAAGGCGCTTGGATGGCATCAAAGGACGCGTACGACAGCCCCGTCTGGGCGTTGAACCGTTCGATGGTCTGGTATCTGGCGCGCAGCCATTGGCGAAAGCCCGCCACCGAAGCGGGGCTGTAGTCCGTGACTTGGATGTCCTGGTAGGTACCCATGCCGCTCTCGAAATCAGGGAACATGTGGTGCAGTTCGCCCGCCAGGGTGTAGGCCACAACGCGGCTCTGTACTGCCTTGGGCAGTTTTCTGATGCGCTGCGCCACGTAGTGCAGGGCATCACGCCGGTATTTGTTGACGGGGATGGTCACATCCGTCGACAAGGTGTAGGGCATGATTCGGTAGCCGAAATAGTTCAGCTCGAGTGGTTTGCCGTCGCGCAACTGCATGAGGTTGCGGGGATCGCGCCGCAGTTCTTCGGTGATGGGGCCGATGGAGTCGAAGTGGTCGGCCGAGAAGTAGATGACCACCGGGCGCTGCACCTTGCTGATGACGCCCAGAAATTCATCCACACGCGCCGGATCAATGGCCCATCCCTTGGGGGTGGAACGGTACAGCCCCAGCAGTTGGAGTGTGGCGGTGTAACCCACCTGCACCGCGCCCTGGGGCCCGCCAGGCTCTAGCTTGTCCAGCAGCCGGGAAATGGCGGGAGCGCCGTCGAGCTTGCGTTCCCGGCAATAGGCGTAGGCTTCGTCGATGGAGCGCAGCTGAGGCTGCGCGACGGCTTCGTCGCAGAGAAACATGCCCTCGACGGTCGGTGCAATGACGAAGGGCGGGCGGGAGCCCTGCGCACTCGCGTTGAGGGCCATGGCAGCCATCAGCGCCAAACTGGCGCATCTCACGTTCTTGAACAGGAAGAGATGCATGAACGGCGCGTGGCGCAGGGATGATGGGAGGGGATTGTGCAACCCGTCGTCGCATGATCGACGCCGGTACGGCGGGGTTGTCAACGGGGGGGCGTGGAGACGTCTTCCAGCGACAGGCTCAATGGATCGGTCGGTAAGTTGCTCACGTCGTAGTGCAAAAAAGCAATCAGGCACTGTATGCCGATAAAAACGGGCAGTGCGGCAAGCATGACGGTGCCGCTGGTTGCTGGATGGCTGGTGCTGGCGCTGGCAATCCAATGCCATGCGCCAAAAGCAGAACCCGCCAGCACAAGCAGCGTTCCAAAGATGCTGTAAAGCGTGCCGACGTTGAAGTCCCGCACCAAGTAGCTATAGACATATCGTCGCCACAGCCGTGACGCATGTTTGCGCAAGAATTCGGGGAGAACCTTGCCAACCTGAAGATGAGACTGCTCGTCGGCATACACCGCGTCCATGGGCACGTCCTTGACCACGGCACGCACCGTGTTCAGGCGAAACAGCATGTCTGTTTCGAAGAAATAGCGCTGTTCCAGCTTGTCCAGTGGCAGCTCCGACAGCACGCAGGTGCGCGCGGCTGTGTATCCGTTGGTCGGATCCATGATGTTCCAGTAGCCGCAGCTGAGCTTGGTCAGAAAGGACAGCACCGCATTGCCGAACAGCCGCACCGGCGGCATACCTTGTATCGATTCTGGCCGGAAGAAACGGTTGCCCTTGGTGTAGTCGGCCTCTCCTCGCAGCAGTGGGCGCACGAAATGCGGCAGAAGCGCAGGGTTCATCTGGCCATCGCCGTCGATCTTCACCACGATGTCCATGCCATCAGCAATGGCTGCCTTGTAGGCGGTGACGATGGCTCCACCCACACCGCGGTTTTGCGGGTTGTAGAGCACACGTACCCGTGGATCGCGGTTGTGCTCTTCGATGAAGCGGCCGCTACCATCGGGGCAGGCGTCGTCCACAGCGTAGATGGCTTCCACCTCCGGGCCGATGGCGTTGATCACATCCAGTACGTGCTGGGTGACCTTGTAGCAGGGGATGGCGACCGCGATCTGTCCCGCCTGGGGTGTTATGAGCGGCATCATGCAGATTTCGCTGCGAGCGCCACGCCCAAGAGAATCAGTGCGCCGCCTGCCAGGGTCTGCAACGTGACGGCCTCACCTAACCACAAGCGCGCAAGCAGTGGCACGACTATAAAGGCCAGACCCATGAAAGGATAGGCCAGCGATAGCGGTGCAATGCGTAAGACCCAGACCCAGCCGAACGTTGTTAATGCATATAGAGCTAGGGCAACTAAGAGCCAGACATTCGACGCCCAGTCATACCAGCTAGGCGAAGCGGGGAGGCTCAAGGCGGCTTTTTTAAACAGCAATTGCCCCAACGATATACCGAGGACACAGGTGAGGGTCGCAAAAATAGTAGTGAGCTGCATTGTTGGGCAGCAAGCCAGCACGCTGCTGCCTTGCGCTAAGAGTCAGTATTTGAGCCTATCCCGAGAAACGCTGGAATCAGCACAAGCGGCATTGTAAAAAAAGGTAGCAAGTACCGATATTCCCCTGCAATCGAGAACAGCGTGATGGCGCCAAGCTGGATACCCATGGGGACGCCAACGAGCAATAGGGCGCGTTCACGCCGACGCCAGCCTGCAACCAGTGCCCACAGGGTCAGCGCTATGCCCACGAAAGGCGTCCACAAAAGCCACCTCCATTCGTAAGAGCACTCATATGCACGAAAAAGCCAAGTCTCGGCAGTCCCCCAGTCGTGCAGCCTGAAAAGGGACTTAGCTTTGAGTTGCGCCAGTACATGCACTGCATAGCTATGCGCAGGGAGGCCGCCTTGCGCAAAGGCCGACGTCAACATCACATTCAGCCGACTGCCCGCAAACCTTGGAATGTTGTGCCAAATGTTGTAGGTCAGGAACTGCCGGACCAGTGCCTTGCGGTCCTCCTTGGGCAGGCCCATCACGCGTGGACCCTGTGGGTTGAAAACGAGCGGGTCCCAATAGTCGGGGTCGTAGTACCGCACTACTTGGTCATAAATCCCTCGCCGTTGCAGCAGTTGTACCGTATCGGGGAGCACGCGGGGCTTGCTCGTCCAAAGATTCATGGGACGGGGTTGAAGGAAATTGGCTGTCTCGAAGATGGCCAATGGAAAGAGCACCCCGTGGCTGGGGATGTCGCGGCGCGTTTGGGTAGCCACAATGTTCAGGCCGATGGATGTCAGTAGGATGACTGCAATCCACACTCGGCTGCGTCGGTCGACCCACAGCAGTGCAATCGCTACCGGGGCCAAGAAGATGATGCCGTTGGGCCTTGCGAACGCGGCAAACGGCAGGGTGGCCGCGGTGACCAGCAGTCCTGCCGTGCTCATTCGGCCTGTCTTCACGGCCAGCCACAACTCGAACAGCAAGCCGGCGACTGCTATGGCGTAGTATCCGTCCGGGTACAGGGTGCCTGCGAAATACACCATATGCGGAGTGGCACAGACGAGTAACAGAAGCGCTACACAGCTCTTGCGTAAGCCCTGCTGCCAGTACCAAGCCAGAATCCGTGAAAACACAAGCACCGCCAGTCCCATCAGGATGGCAATCGGTACCTCAACCCGGCGCGTGCCTTCATAGCAAAGCCTTACAAACCAATACCACAGTGCTGGTTTGCCGGAATGCTGGTTCGCTGGATGTTCGATCTCGAGCAGGACAGCAAGGCTGTCTTCGCCGAGCACTCCAGGCCAGAATGCCAGTAGCCAGCTGCCATATATTAACGCCAGCATGCTGGCGAACGAGACGAATGGTCGCCAAGGGAAGGGCAATTGCGAGCCCCAGGTTGTGTTATCGCCGCTCATTGGCTCAATTGGCATTGCCGAGCGCCAACCCCGCATGCTCCCGCAGCGGATGGAAATGGATCTTGGGAAACCGCTCCTGCGCCAGCCGCACGTCATACGGTGACGTGCACAGATACGCCAGCGTGTCCGCCGCATCGTGCGCCAGGCGCAGCGGGTAGGCGTCGGTGAAGGCGCGCAGGTCGGCCGCGTTGTCCGCAGTGATCCAGCGCGCGCCGGTGTACTGGCAGCCTTCCAGGCGCACGTCGGCGTCGTACTCGGCCTTCAGGCGGTGCTGTACCACTTCAAACTGCAGCTGGCCCACGGCGCCCAGCAGCATATTGCCGCCGGCATCGGGCTTGAAGACCTGGATCGCGCCTTCCTCGCCCAGCTGGGCCAGGCCCTGCTGGAGCTGCTTGGTGCGCAGCGGGTTCTTGAGAACCACGGTCATGAACATTTCGGGCGCGAAGAAGGGCAGGCCGGTGAACTGCAGGCTGGCGCCGTCGGTGATGGTGTCGCCCAGCTGCACACCGCCGTGGGTGGTAAAGCCGATGATGTCGCCCGCGTAGGCTTCTTCGACCGCCTCGCGGCGCTGGGACATGAAGGTGACGACCGAGGTGGGGCGCAGCTCCTTGGCGGTGCGTTGCACCTTGAGTTTCATCCCCGGCATGTACTTGCCCGAAGCCACGCGCACGAAGGCGATGCGGTCGCGGTGGTTGGCGTCCATGTTGGCCTGCACCTTGAACACCACGCCGGAGAAACCTTCGTCCTCGGGCTGGATGGTCTTGACCACGGGCTGCTTGTTCACTTCCAGCGTGCTCACGCGCGGGCCGGGCGGCGGGGCCATGTCCACCAGGGCGTCCAGCACTTCCATCACCCCGAAGTTGTTCACGCCGGAGCCGAAAAACACGGGGGTTAGCTTGCCAGCCAGGAAGGCCTCGTGGTCCCAGGCGGGGGAGGCGCCGGTGGCCAGCTCCATGCTGTCCATGGCTGCGTCGAACTCGGCGCCGAAGCGCGCGCGCAGTGTGTCTACGTCAGACAGCGGGATGGCCTCGAAGTCCTGCGGGCGGCGCTCGCTGCCGGACTCGAACACCGTCATGGTCTTGGTGCGCAGGTTGATGATGCCGCCGAAGCTCTTGCCCTGGCCCACGGGCCAGGTCATGGGGCAGCAGGGCATGCCCAGCTCGCGCTCGACCTCGTCCATGATGTCCAGCGGGTCGCGCACTTCGCGGTCCATCTTGTTGACGAAGGTGATGATGGGTGTATCGCGCTGGCGGCAGACCTCGATCAGGCGGCGCGTCTGCGCTTCCACGCCATTGGCCGCGTCGATCACCATCAGGGCGGAATCGACGGCGGTGAGCACGCGGTAGGTGTCTTCCGAGAAGTCCTTGTGGCCGGGTGTGTCGAGCAGGTTGATCACGTGGTCACGGTACAGCATCTGCATGACCGAACTGGCGACCGAGATGCCGCGCTGCTTTTCGATTTCCATCCAGTCGGACGTGGCATGGCGGCTGGCCTTGCGGCCCTTGACGGCGCCGGCGATCTGGATGGCGCCCGAGAACAGCAGCAGCTTTTCCGTCAGCGTCGTTTTACCGGCGTCGGGGTGGGAAATGATGGCAAAGGTGCGGCGGCGCCGGGTTTCTGGGGCGTAGGACACAGGGGTTCCTGAATGGGATGGGGCGGGGCAGCGTGCCCTGCACAAGAATCTTCGGGCCGGGGCCTGCGGGAGGCCGCTAGATCGGCAGTCGCGGGATTTTACTGTTCCGTATAAGGTCGGGGATAGATTCCCCCGGTGGCGTAGCGTCGGGCGAGCACTTGCTTTTATAATCCACCGATCCGAGGAGCGTTGCAGCGTCCCCAGCAAAGGCGGGGCGTGAGGCTCGGAGTCATCTAGCAACGACGCTCATCCACTTCGCGTGCGATGAGTCGTATCGACCATCCCCTGCGCGCAGTGGCTTTTCAAACATGCTTTGGAGCACACCATCATGAACGCACGCGTCAACGCCCCGGTCAACACCGACTGCATCATTGCCGACATCGGCCTGGCCGAATGGGGCCGCAAGGAAATCCGCATCGCCGAGACCGAAATGCCCGGTCTCATGGCCATCCGCGAAGAATTCGCGCCCAAACAGTCGCTCAAGGGTGCGCGCATCACCGGTTCGCTGCACATGACGATCCAGACCGCCGTGCTGATCGAGACCCTGCAGGCGCTGGGTGCCGACGTGCGGTGGGCATCGTGCAACATCTTCTCCACTCAGGATCACGCCGCGGCCGCGATTGCTGCTGCTGGCACGCCCGTGTTCGCCATCAAGGGCGAGACCCTGGCCGAATACTGGGACTACACGCACCGCATCTTTGACTTTGGCCCCGCAGGCACTGAAGGCGAAGGCCCCAACCTGATCCTGGACGACGGCGGTGACGCCACGCTGCTGATGCACCTGGGCAAGCGCGCCGAGAAGGACGCCTCGCTGATCGCCAACCCCACCAGCGAAGAAGAAACCTGCCTGTTCGCCTCCATCAAGGCCAAGCTGGCGGTGGACCCGACGTGGTACAGCCGCAAGATCGCGCAGATCATCGGCGTGACCGAAGAAACCACCACCGGCGTGCACCGCCTGAAGGAAATGTCGGCCAAGGGTTCGCTGATGTTCCGTGCGATCAACGTGAACGACTCGGTGACCAAGTCCAAGTTCGACAACCTATACGGCTGCCGTGAGTCGCTGGTGGACGGCATCAAGCGCGCCACCGACGTGATGATCGCTGGCAAGGTGGCTGTGGTCGCTGGCTACGGCGACGTGGGCAAGGGCAGCGCCCAGGCCCTGCGCGCCCTGAGCGCCCAGGTGTGGGTGACCGAGATCGACCCCATCAACGCCCTGCAGGCCGCAATGGAAGGCTACAAGGTCGTGACCATGGAATATGCCGCCGACAAGGCCGACATCTTTGTGACCACCACCGGTAACAAGGACGTGATCCGCCACGAGCACATGCTGGCCATGAAGGACCAGGCCATCGTCTGCAACATCGGCCACTTCGACAACGAAATCCAGGTCGCTACGTTGGAGCAGTACCAGTGGGAAGAGATCAAGCCCCAGGTGGACCACGTGATCTTCCCGGACGGCAAGCGCATCATCCTGCTGGCCAAGGGCCGCCTGGTGAACCTGGGCTGTGGCACGGGCCACCCCAGCTTCGTGATGTCGTCCAGCTTTGCCAATCAGACCATTGCCCAGATCGAACTGTTCACCCACAGCGACTACTACGAAAACGGCAAGGTCTATGTGCTGCCCAAGCACCTCGACGAAAAGGTGGCGCGCCTGCACCTCAAGAAGGTGGGCGCCATGCTGACCGAACTGACCGACGAGCAAGCCGCCTACATCGGCGTGCCCAAGCAAGGCCCTTACAAGCCTGACACCTACCGCTACTGATCCCGGTGCTGCGCGCCCTGGCGATGGGGCGCGCGCAGGGTGGTCTGGCGCCGTGATGCTGAGCAATGTCTGATTGCTCATAAATTGATAGCTGTTGGCGCTTGATTCAATAGCGCTACCAGCCGATTTGACTCAAAAAGGATGGGCGCGATGCGCGCAGATGTGTTTTTGGTGGAACGTGGCCACGCTGCCACGCGCTCGCAGGCGCAGCGCCTGATTGCCTCGGGGGTGCAGTGGCGCCTGTCGCCGCTGGCGACGTGGCAGAAGGTGGTGAAGAACGGCGACGACATCCCGTCGGTGGCCGAGGTGCAGCTGCTGGACGATGCAGAAGCCAAGTACATCTCGCGCGGCGGGCTCAAGCTCGAAGGCGCGCTCAAGGCACTGGGTCTGCCGGTGGCCGGCCTGCGTTGCCTGGATGTGGGGCAGAGCACGGGCGGCTTTACCGACTGCCTGCTGCAGCAGGGCGCCGCCCAGGTGATTGGCGTGGATGTAGGCCACGCCCAGTTGCACGACCGGCTGCGCAACGACCTGCGCGTGGTGTGTGTGGAGGGCGTGAACGCCCGCTCGCTCACGGCCGACGCCTTGGTGCAGGCCTGTGAGTTGGCCCTGTCCGAAGTCATCGTGCCCGAAGAAGACAACGAGACCCAGCCCGAGGCGCCCTACAGCTGGATGCGCAACGGCGGCCTGGTGGACGAGGCGTACGACGACAGCGACGATGCCAAGGACCAGGACATTGAGGCCTTCAAGACCGAGCGCGCGCAGCGCGCCCAGGGCACGCTGCCCGTGGAACGCCGCCGCCGGCCCGAGTGCGCCGACGTGGACATCACGCCCAGCTTTGCGCTGGTGACGGGCGATCTGTCGTTCATCTCGCTCACCCTGGTGCTGCCTGCGCTGGTGCCTTTGCTGGCGCCCCAGGGTGACCTGGTCATGCTGGTCAAGCCCCAGTTCGAGCTGCAGCCGGGGCAGGTGGGCAAGGGCGGCATCGTGCGCGACGAGTCCTTGTATGCGGTGGTGGAGCAGCGCATCCGCGACTGCTGCGCCACGCTGGGCCTGGAGGTGCAGGCGTGGATCGACAGCCCGATCCAGGGTGGCGACGGCAACCGGGAATTTTTTGTACACGCAAGGAGAGCCGCATGAATGCAGCCCACACGCAAGGCACCGGGTTCCCGGTGAGTTTCGAGTTTTTCCCGCCCAAGACGCCCGAAGGGGTCGACAAGCTGCGCGTGGCGCGCCAGCAGCTGTATGCACTGCATCCGGACTTCTGTTCGGTGACCTATGGCGCAGGGGGCTCCACGCAAGAAGGCACGTTCGGCACGGTGCGTGAGATCCTGTCCGAAGGCGTGGGCGCTGCATCGCATTTTTCGTGCATCGGGGCCACGCGCCAGTCGGTGCACGAGCAGTTGGCCACCCTCAAGGCCATGGGCGTCAAGCGCCTGGTGGCACTGCGCGGCGACCTGCCCAGCGGCTACGGTGTGGGCGGGGAGTTCCAGTACGCCAGCGACCTGGTAGCCTTCATCCGGGCCGAAACGGGCCGGGACTTCCACATCGAGGTGGCGGCCTACCCTGAGGTGCATCCTCAGGCCAAGTCGCCCGAGGCGGACCTGCAGGCCTACGTGACCAAGGTGCGGGCGGGGGCGGACTCTGCCATCACCCAGTATTTTTACAACAGCGACGCGTATTTTCGCTTTGTGGAGGACGCGCATCGCCTGGGCGCTGACGTGCCGGTGGTGCCGGGCATCATGCCCATTTCCAGCTCCACGCAGCTGATGCGGTTCTCGGACGCCTGCGGCGCCGAGATCCCGCGCTGGATCCGCCTGCGGCTGCAGTCGTTTGGGGACGACACCGCCAGCATCAAGGCGTTTGGCCTGGATGTGGTGACCGACCTGTGCGACCAGCTGCGCAGTGCTGGGGTGCCCGCGCTGCACTTCTACACGATGAACCAAAGCGCCGCGACGCTGGAGATCTGTCGCCGGCTGGGGATCTGATGGCAGGGGGCGCCCGGCCTCCCGCCGCCCTGCGCGTGCTGGCCCGGGGGCTGTTTGTGCGCACGGCGCTCGGCCTGTGGCTGTTGTGCAGCGCCCTCGCGGCTGCGCACGCCCAAGGGCTGCAGGCAGAGCCGGACGCGCTGGCCCCCAACCTGCTGTCCGTGCCGGGGGAGGCGATGCTGATCGATCCTCCCGCCAAACCGGAGCCCAGCACTCCTGGCGGGTCGCCGCTCAGCCTGGAGGCGGATGAGGTGGGGCTGGCCTCGTGGTACGGGGCGCAGTTCCACCGGCGGCGTACCGCCAGTGGAGAGTTGTTTGACATGCGTGCGCTCACAGCCGCGCACCCCACGCTGCCCTTTGGCTCACGCGTATGCGTGCGCAGTCAGGCCACGGGGCGCACGGTGATCGTGCGCATCAACGACCGCGGGCCGCACACCCGCAACCGGGTGATCGACCTGAGCCGGGGCGCTGCGGAGGCATTGGGCATGGTCGGCTTGGGGCTCAAGCCGGTGGAGCTGTTTGCCCTTCAGGACGACGACAAGGATTGCCCGGCGCCTTGACGCCCGGCAGAAGGAGGGTCTACAGGGCCGCTCAGCCGCCCGATTCGAGCGTGTGGGTCGCGTGTTTGTCCTGCGCCAGCAGCTCGGCCATCTGGGGCAGGGCGTCTTTGAGTGCAGCCTTCAGCGTGTAGGGCGGGTTGATCAGGAACATGCCGCTGGCCGGCAGGCCGGGGCGCTTGGTATCGCCCGTGACGGTTTCCGTGATCTTGCTCGACTTGACGGTGAGCGTGGCGTGCAGCCAGCTCTTGCCCGCCTTGGTGGCCAGCGTCTTCAGGCGGCGGGGCAGGTCGTGGGCTTCGGGGCGCGGAATGATGGGGTACCAGAACGCATAGGTGCCGGTGGCAAAGCGCTTGAGCGAGTCGGCCGCCATGTCGAGCACCTTGGCGTAGTCGCTCTTGATTTCATAGCTGGGATCGCACAGCACCAGGGCACGTCGGGCAGGTGGGGGCAAAAATTTCTTGATGCCCTCAAAACCGTCTTCGTGCAGCACAGCGACCTGGCGGCCAGCCTCTAGCTGGGCCACGTTGCCGGCCAGCGCGCGCAGGTCGGTGGGGTGCAACTCGAACAGCTTGAGCTTGTCGTGGTCGCGCAGCAGGCGCTGGGTGATGAAGGGCGAGCCGGGGTACACGCGCAGCGCCTTGCCCTGGTTGAAGTCGCCCACCATGTCCACGTAGGCCTGCAGGGCTGGGGTGAGGGCAGGCGTGGTTGGAGCAAACAGCCGGGCCACGCCGTCGGCGGCTTCGCCGCTGGTGCTGGCATAGTCCCCGTCCAGCCGGTACAGCCCCGCGCCTGCATGGGTGTCCAGCACGGTCAGCGCCGCGTCTTTCTCGGTAAGGTGTTGCAAGGCGGCAATCAGGACGGTGTGCTTGAGCACATCGGCATGGTTGCCTGCGTGGAAGGCGTGGCGATAACTGAACATGGCCCAATGGTAACGACTGTGTTGTGCAAAGGGTCGGCGCCCCTGTCCCGGCGCGGCACAATCGGGGGGTGCACGCGGTGGCGGGGGACGTGATGTTTTTGGCAGACAGGCGGCCCTTTGTTAGCCATTTGTTGCCATATCCGGGGCGGCCATGCTTCATGATCGCGCCTGCACTGGGCCCGCTTTCCGCCGTCGCCCTTCTTGATTATTTGCTTTTGACATTGCCAGCCCGCCCCGTCTCCTGCCCATGACCGCAAGCTCCAGCACAGCCCCCGCCAGTGGTGTCAGCCATGTCGATGCGCTGCCGCCCGGCACCCGCCTGGCGGAGTTCGAGATCCTCGCGTTGCTGGGGGTGGGCGGTTTTGGCATGGTCTACAAGGCGTTTGACCACTCCCTGCACCGGGCGGTGGCCATCAAGGAATACATGCCCTCGGCACTGGCCGGGCGGGCCGAGGGGCAATCGCTGTGGGTGCGGTCCTCGTCCGACCAGCAGACCTTCCAGGCTGGTTTGGTGTCGTTTGTGGGTGAGGCCCGCCTGCTGGCGCAGTTTGACCATCCGTCGCTGGTCAAGGTTTTCCGCTTCTGGGAGGCCAACAACACGGCCTATATGGTCATGCCGCTCTATTCGGGCATGACGTTCAAGCAGGCGCGTGCCCAGATGCGCACACCCCCGCCAGAGATCTGGCTGCGCAAGCTGCTGTGGTCGGTGCTGGACGCGCTGCGCGTGCTGCACGACGGCAACACGCTGCACCGCGACATCTCGCCCGACAACATCTTCCTGCAGGACAACGGCCCGCCGGTGCTGCTGGACCTGGGTGCCGCCCGGCACGCCATCAACGACCAGGACCGCAAGCACACGGCCGTGCTCAAGGTGAACTACGCCCCCATCGAGCAGTATTCCGATGGCGACGAGGAACTGCGCCAGGGGCCTTGGAGCGACCTGTATTCGCTGGCGGCCGTCATGCACGGCTGCCTTGCCAACGACACGCCCCTGCCTGCCACGCTGCGTTCCATCCGCGACCGCATGGTGTCGTTCTCCCGCATTGCCAAAACCGTCAAGCGGCAGTTTGGCGTGGAATATTCGGCACCTTTTGTGGCGGCGATTGCCCAGTCGCTGGCCCTGCGGCCCGAGGACCGGCCGCAGAGCATCGATGCCTTTCTCCAGACCATGGAGATGACCTCGGCACCCGAAGACGTGCAGCATTTCGACTTCCGCGCGGAATTGGGCGATATCTGGGTGGAGCCTGCCGACCAGCCCGGACCCGGCGTGCCCACACCCACCGTGGACGTGACTTCGTCCCCGAAGATCGGGGGCGAGGTGCCGGCCAGGCATGCGGATGTGGCTGCGGCGGTTGCGCCATCGGATGCCAGTCGCCCCGGCGACGACTTTGGCGCGGACACGGTCATGCTTGCCGGCCCGGATACGGTGGCGGCCGATGGCGGAGACACGGTGTTCATCGATGCCGGCGACACCGTGGCGGCCGACGACGATTCGCGTTTTGAAGACCTGCCGCACCACCGGTCCCCGGGTGTGGGCGGGCCGCGCGCTGCCGACAGACGGTCTGAGCCTTTGGCGCGTGACGCAGTGCGCGGCAGTGGCAAGGCTGCTCCATCGTCACGGCGGTCGTCCTTGGTGGCGGGCATTGTGGTGGCGGCGCTGGTCGCCGTAGTGGCCGGAGCGGGCTGGCGCTGGAGCCAAGGCCGCCAGCCGCCCCGCGACGACATCATCACCGAGATGGCGGAGCGGCCTGCAGCCGCTGCCCCCGCTGATACGCCGCTGACGGAGGCCTCTGCACCTGTCGTCGGCGGGAGCGATGTGCAAGCCGCGGCCCAGCTGAGCGCGGTTGCCACCGCCAGCACAGCCTCTGCCGCCTTGCCTGCCCCCGCCTTTGTAGCGGCCTCTGCACCCAAGGTGACGCCGCGAGCCGCCAAGCGCACCGGTGCGGAGCCTGCGCCCGCGCCCATCGTGGTGCATGAAGAGCCCGTGCCTGCGCCGCCGCCTGTGGTGGCCGAGCCCAAGCCCCGCCCTGCGCCGCCGCCCCGGCAACCCTCCCCGCAAGAGGTCTGCGCCGACGCCAACTTCCTGGCCCGCCCGATGTGTATCCACCAGGAATGCCAGAAGCCGTCACAGGCCAATCAAACCGTCTGCGTGGAAAACCGCCGCCGCTACGAGGCCGAGGAGCAGCGCCGCCGCCAGACGCCGAATTAACGGGGGTGTTGCGCGCCATCCGGCGCCGAAGCCCGCGTCTTTTCGGCACAGGCTGCGTTCCCAATTGGCCCGATACCTGCAGGTGTCGCTGGGCTTGGCGGCTTGCAGTAGCCAAAAATCCCACGGATTTCAACCAGCCGTCGGCACGGAACACTGCCCCAGCCGCACCGGGCACCCGAGGGCAGTCGCAGGGGGCTCTTGCGTGAAAGTATGGCTCGTTCGTATAATGGAAGGCTTCGCAGCGCTTATGTGGTCCCGCGGCGAAGACTTCTTGCCACCTAAGAGGCTTCCTTCAGAGAAGCACCGACCGTGGAAAAGGACCCGCCAAACCCTCTTTTGAAGAGAAAACTCATGACAACTACTTTCAGCGCAAAGCCCGCTGAGGTCGTGCACGAGTGGTTTGTGGTTGACGCGACCAACAAGGTCCTCGGACGAGTAGCCAGCGAAGTTGCTCTCCGTTTGCGCGGCAAACACAAGGCCATTTACACGCCTCACGTCGATACCGGTGACTTCATCGTCGTTATCAACGCAGCCCAACTCAAGGTCACCGGCACCAAGTCCCTGGACAAGGTGTACTACCGTCACTCGGGTTATCCCGGCGGTATCACGGCCACGAACTTCCGCGACATGCAAGCCAAGCACCCCGGCCGCGCGCTGGAAAAGGCTGTTAAGGGCATGCTGCCCAAGGGCCCCCTTGGCTACGCGATGATCAAGAAACTCAAGGTGTACGGTGGTGCTGAGCATCCCCACACCGCCCAGCAGCCCAAAGTGCTGGAAATCTAAGGAGCCTTGAGATGATTGGTGAATGGAACAATGGCACCGGCCGTCGCAAGTCCAGCGTCGCCCGCGTGTTTCTGAAAAAAGGCTCTGGCAAGATCACGGTGAACGGCAAGGACATCCAGTCCTACTTCGGCCGCGAAACCTCGATCATGATTGCCAAGCAACCCCTGGCGTTGACCAACCATGTCGAAACCTTCGACATCCAGATCAACGTGCACGGTGGTGGTGAATCCGGCCAAGCTGGCGCTGCCCGCCACGGCATCACCCGCGCCCTGATCGATTACGACGCATCCCTCAAGCCCGTCCTGAGCCAAGCCGGCTTCGTGACCCGCGATGCGCGTGAAGTCGAACGTAAGAAGGTCGGTCTGCACTCCGCACGCCGCGCCAAGCAGTTCTCCAAGCGTTAAGCTATGGCCCTGCCGGATGCTGCCCTGGGCAGCATCCCCTGCAAGGCACTCCCAGTGGGTGCTTTACAGAGAAAAACCGCCTTCGGGCGGTTTTTTCGTTTATGGTGCGCTCTTTTCTTTGGGGAGAGGCCTTCCATGGCCCGCCTGTCGAGCCTATGCGCTTTCGCCTGCTTCGCCGTCGGTTGACCATCAGCGCCCCCCGGGTGGCCATCCGCAGCGCCTTGCCGTGGCCCTTTCGGTGGCTGGCCCTGGCCGTGGTGACGGGTTTTTGCGCCGCCGTGGCGTTGTGGGCCTTTGAGTTTGGCAAGTCGATTGCGGGGCTCGATACTGTCTCGCGCGACGAAGTGGTACAGATGAAGGCGGAGATCAGCCGCCTGCGCGAAGAAGGCCAGGAGCGCCAGACCGTTGCCTTGACCGCCGAGAGCCTGCTGGCGACGGAGCGCGCGGCCAAGGAGAGCCTGATGGCCCAGGTGCGCCAGCTCGAAACCGACAACCGCACGCTCCGAGAGGACCTGGGCTTCTTTGAAAAGCTGATCCCTGCGGCCAAGACCGATGGGCTGGCCATTCGCGCGCTGCAGGCCGAGGTGCTGGGCGGGATGCAACTGCGCTGGCAGGTGCTGGTGATCCAGGCGGCCCGCAATGCGCCGGAATTCAACGGGCGACTGGAGCTGGTGCTGGCGGGCACGCTGGATGGCAAGCCTTGGTCGCAGACCCAGCCGCCCCAAGGGCAACCGTTGCAGGTCAGGCAGTACCGCCGCATCGAGGGCGTGCTCGATCTGCCCCCCCAGGCCGTGGTAAAAACCGTGACCGCCCGCGTGCTGGAGGGCACCACCGTTCGCACCAGCCAGACCATGGCCATCGAATAGCGTGGCGGTGGTGATAACGCCTCCGCAAGGCCCTGACGCACTCGCCAAGGCAGCCTGCGCCGCCCATCGCCACTGCACGATCTGGCGACCCTTCAATCCGCAAGTGGGCCTGAAGGCCTGCTTGCTCTTCCAGGAGTCCTCCCCATGTTTTCGCGTAAAAAGCAGCCGCCCATCAAAAGCCTGGTGGCGCAGGGCACCAAGATCGAGGGCCATGTGCATTTTGCCGAGGGCATGCGCATTGACGGTGATGTGGTCGGCGATATCCGGGCTGTGGCGGACCAGCCCAGCATCCTGGTGATCTCCGAAACCGCGCGGGTCGAGGGGGCGGTGCACGCCGACCATGTGATCATCAACGGCCAGGTGCTGGGCCCCGTGCATGCGCGCGAACTGCTCGAGTTGCAGCCCAAGGCGCAGATCACGGGCAATGTGCACTACAAGGCCCTGGAGATGCACCAGGGCGCCGTGATCGCCGGGCAATTGATTCCCATGGCCGTGCTGATCGAGGAAAAGCCCCCACTGAAGTTAGCGTCAAACAGCCAGTGACCTGAATTCCCGAGAGCTTTGCAGTAGTATTCCCTGCAAACCCTGAACCCGGAGTACCCCATGAGCGCAGTTGCCGAAAACATCCAGTCCGAAATGCCCGCCCCCATCCTGTTCACTGACAGTGCGGCGGCCAAGGTGGCGGACCTGATTGCCGAAGAGGGCAACCCCGACCTGAAGCTGCGGGTGTTTGTGCAGGGTGGCGGTTGCTCTGGCTTCCAGTATGGCTTCACCTTTGATGAAATCACCAACGAAGACGACACCACCATGACCAAGAACGGTGTGTCGCTGCTCATCGATGCCATGAGCTACCAGTACCTGGTCGGCGCCGAGATCGACTACAAGGAAGACCTCCAAGGCGCTCAGTTCGTCATCAAGAACCCGAACGCCAGCACCACCTGCGGTTGCGGATCGAGCTTCTCGGCTTGAGGGGCGCCGTGCCAGGCAAAGACCTGCACCCTGAATGAAACAACCGCCTTCGGGCGGTTTTTTCATGCCAATGGTTCTGTTGTTTCCCCTTGAAAGCCTTGCAACCCATGCACCAGGAACCCTCTCAGAAAGTGCTGCTGTGGCTGGTGGCCGTCGGCTTCTTCATGCAGACGCTGGATGCCACCATCGTCAACACCGCGTTGCCTGCCATGGCGCTGAGCCTGGGCGAAAGCCCGCTGCGCATGCAGTCGGTGGTGGTCGCGTATTCGCTGGCCATGGCGATGCTCATCCCGGCGTCGGGCTGGGTGGCTGACCGGTTTGGCGCGCGCCGGGTGTACTTTCTGGCCATTGTCTTTTTTGTGGCGGGCTCAGTGTTCTGTGCGCTGTCGCACAGCCTCACCCAGCTGGTGGCCGCCCGGGTGCTCCAGGGGCTGGGGGGCGCGCTGCTGCTGCCCGTGGGGCGGCTGGTGGTGCTGCGCACGTTCCCGCGCGAGAAGTTCTTGCAGGCCATGAGTTTTGTGGCCATTCCCGGGCTCATCGGCCCGCTGATTGGTCCTACCCTGGGGGGCTGGCTGGTCGAAGTGGCCTCCTGGCACTGGATCTTTCTGATCAATGTTCCGGTGGGCCTGCTGGGCTGTGCTGCCACTATGCGCTACATGCCGGGGGTGCCCGTGCCGACGGTGGCGCGGTTTGACCTGGCGGGCTATCTGATGCTCGCCTTTGGCATGGTGGCGCTGTCGTTGGCACTGGATGGGCTGGCCAGCCTGGGGCTGCGGCAGGCGAGTGTGCTGGTGCTCATGATCTTCGGGCTGGCCAGCCTGGTGGCCTACTGGCTGCACGCGGCGCGGCGGCCCGACCCGCTGTTTTCGCCCCGGTTGTTCTCGGTGGATACCTTGCGCATCGGGCTGCTGGGCAACCTGTTTGCCCGGCTGGGCAGCTCGTGCATGCCGTTCCTGATTCCGCTGCTGCTGCAGGTCACCATGGGCTATTCGCCGCTGCAGGCGGGCATGATGATGCTGCCCGTGGCGGTGGCGGGTATGTCGATGAAGCGGTTCACTACCACGCTGATCACCCGCTTTGGCTACCGCCAGGTGCTGGTGGGTAACACGCTGCTGGTGGGCCTGACCATGGCCAGCTTCGGGCTGGCTGCGCCCTCGCAGCCGCTGTGGCTGCATGTGCTGCAGCTGGCGGTGTTTGGCGCGGTGAACTCGCTGCAGTTCACAGCCATGAACACCGTGACCCTCAAGGACCTGGGGCACGACATGGCCAGCAGCGGCAACAGCCTGCTGTCGATGGTGCAGATGGTGGCCATGGGCATGGGAGTGGCTGCGGCGGGTGCGGTGCTGGCGGCGTTCACCGATTTCTTCCAGCCCACGGGCACTGCCCAGACCCTGCAAGCCTTTCAGGCCACATTCGCCTGCATGGGACTGATCACGGTGGCTTCAGCCGGAATCTTCTGGCAACTGTCGCCACAAGACCGGTCCGGCACCCAGGCTGGCGCCTCGGTCGATGCCGGGGACCACGGCTGATCGCCCTGCCCAAGGCTTGTAGACCCGACGAATCAGGCCGGGTATACCGCGCCCAGGACGCGAGGGCCCACGGCGCCCGTCACGCTGGGCAGGTTGCCTGGGGCACCTTCCAGCGCTTGGCGCGCCAGCCAGGCAAACGCGGCGGCCTCCACCTGCAGGGCGGGCAGGCCCAGCGCATCGGTGGCCACCACCTGCAGGGACGGGCAGGCGGCCTGCAGCCGCCGCATGAGCTGGTCGTTGAGCGCGCCACCGCCGCATACTGCCAGGGTTCTGCTATTGTTTGGATAGCTATTGGCGCATATTGCACTAGCGCTTGCGGTGAATTCGGTCAAAGTGGCCTGCACATCGGCCGCAGCGGCCTGCGCAAAGGGCTCCAGGTGCGCGGCCAGCCAGGTGGGGTTGAACAGGTCGCGCCCTGTGCTCTTGGGGGGCGCCTTGTGTAGATACGGCTCCTGCAGCAACGCGGCCAGCAGGTCCGGCAGCACCCGGCCCGTGGCGGCCCAGGCCCCGTCCTTGTCAAATGGCTGGCCCGTGTGCTGCTGGCACCAGTGGTCCATGAGGGCGTTGCCGGGGCCGCAGTCGAATCCCAGGACGCTGCCGTCCGCCCCCAGCACGCTGAGGTTGGAGATGCCGCCAATGTTCAGCACCAGCACCGTCTCGTCCGGCCGGCCGAACACGCCCTGGTGGAAGGCGGGCACCAGCGGCGCACCCTGGCCACCCGCGGCCACGTCGCGGCTGCGCAGGTCGGCCACCACGGTGATGCCGGTCAGCTCGGCCAGCAGGGCGGGGCTGCCCAGTTGCAGCGTGTAGCCTGTGCCGTCGAACTCCTGAGGGCGGTGCCGCACGGTCTGGCCGTGGGCGCCTATCGCACGGATCGCACGGGTCGGGTGGCCGCTGCGCTGCAAAAGGGTGTGCACCACCTCGGCGTAGGCCCGGGATAGCGCATTGCCTGCGAGGGCTGCGCGGTGCAGTTCGTTGTCGCCGGGGGTGTTGAGGGCCAGCAGCTCGGCCCGCAGTGCGGAGGCAAAGGCGGCGCTGGCATGGTGCGTGACGCGCAGGCGAGGGCCCGAGAAGTCGGCCAGCACCCCGTCGATCCCGTCGAGCGAGGTGCCCGACATCAGGCCGATGTACAGATCGGACATGGCCTGCCGGGTGGGGTGCGTCGTTGGTAAGTCGGGATCAGTCTGCGCTGGCTTGCTCGATGAGCGCCGCGGCATTCAGCTGAACACGCATGTTGGCAGCGAGGCGGTCAAACGCGGGCCGTCCAGCCGCCGACACAGGGGCAGCGGCTTCGCTCTGGGCCACGATGGTCATCGGGTCCTGGTGCACGCCGTTGACGCGGAACTCGAAGTGCAGATGGGGGCCGGTGGCCCAGCCGGTGGCACCCACGGCGCCCAGTGTCTGGCCTTGTTCGACCGACTGGCCCTGGCGCACGTCAATGCGGCTCAGGTGGGCATACACCGTGACGTGCTGGTTGCGGTGCTTGATGAACACCACGTTGCCGTAGCCGTTTTGCACGCCCGCAAACTCCACAACGCCATCACCCACCGTGCGCACGGCGGTGCCCGTGGGGGCCGCAAAATCGGTGCCCAGGTGGGCGCGCCAGGTTTGCAGGATGGGGTGCAGGCGCATCTTGAAGCCGCTGGTCACGCGCGAGAACTCGACGGGCGAGGTCAGGTAGGCGCGGCGCATGCTTTCGCCGTCCAGTGTGTAGTAGGCGCCCTTGGTGGCGTTGGGTTCCTGGAACCAGATGGCTTGGTGGGTCTTGCCGTTATTGACGAACTCGGCGCTCAGCACGCGGCCGCTTGACAGCGGTTCGCCATCGGCTTCCAGGGTTTCGTACACCACCGAAAAGCGGTCGCCCTTGCGCAGCGAACGGCGGAAGTCGATGTTGCCCGAGAACAGTTCCGCCACCTGCACGGCCACCGAGTCGGGGATGTTCGACGCGTCGGTGGCAGCGAACAGCGAACTGTGGATGATGCCGCCCGCCAGACGGCTGTTGGTCGTCATCTTGGCGGTTTCGATGCGCGTCGCAAACTTGTTGTCGCTGGTGCGCTCGACGATCAGGCGGCGGAAGTTGCCGCTGTCGTCCGGCACCCAGCGCACCGTCAGGCGGATCAGGCGGTGGTCGTCGGTAGTCTCTGCCGACACGCTGCGGCCGGTGCGGCCCAGCACGTACTGGCGCACCGGCGTGTCGCTGCGCATGAAGGCAGCAGCGGCCGGGTCGGCCACGCCCATGCGCTGCAGCAGCGACTCGGGGGTGTCGCTGCTGCGCACCTGTTCGGAGCGGAACAGCGAAAAACTGGGAGCGTCGAGCTGGCCCAGCACGAGGTTTTCGGCCAGCGACTCCACCGGGTAGTTCACCACGCGCACCGGCAGTTCGGCCGGGTCGGGCGCGAAGGACGCCACGGCAAACGCGCCGCCGCCGCCCGTCAGCAAGAGGGCTGCGATAGCGGCGGTGATGCGTTTGGGGTGTTGTTGGATCGTGCGGGACAGCCGGTCAAGCAAAGCGATGCTGGCGGTGCGGACCGTAGTGAGGCCGTGAATCAAAGGTCTATCCCCAGGGTGATTGCGGTTCCGTGGCACACCCCCGGTGTGAATGCGGGGCGGGGCCAGGAGCACAGACTGTCAGGCTGCAGCCATTCGACAGGTTGATGAAAAACAGGTCGAAACGGCGGGCCCACTAGAATCCGCCTCTGCAATGTGGGCTGAAGTATAGCGGTGCATGCTGTCTAGACATCCCAAAAAACCCTTATGAATCAATCTGCTGTTACAACAACCCCGGTCTCTGATGGTGTAAGACAAGCCCTCGAAATCTCGCTGCGCGGTGTGCAAGAGCTGCTGCCACAGGACGAATGGGTCAAGAAGCTGGCGCGCTCGGAGGCCACCGGCCAGCCGCTGCGCATCAAGCTGGGCCTGGACCCCACGGCCCCCGACATCCACATCGGCCACACGGTGGTGCTGAACAAGATGCGGCAATTGCAAGATCTGGGCCACCAGGTCATCTTTCTGATCGGCGACTTCACCAGCCTGATTGGTGACCCCTCGGGCCGCAACAGCACGCGCCCGCCGCTCACGCCCGAGCAGATCAAGGTGAACGCCGAGACTTACTACAAGCAGGCCAGCATGGTGCTGGACCCGGCCAAAACCGAGATTCGCTACAACAGCGAGTGGAGCGAGCCCCTGGGCGCGAGCGGCATGATCCAGCTGGCTTCCCGCTACACCGTGGCACGCATGATGGAGCGCGACGACTTCCACAAGCGTTTCTCCACCGGCCAGTCAATCGCGGTGCACGAATTTTTGTACCCGCTGATGCAGGGCTACGACTCGGTGGCGCTCAAGAGCGACCTGGAGCTGGGCGGCACGGACCAGAAGTTCAACCTGCTCATGGGCCGCCACCTGCAGCAGGAATATGGCCAGGAGCCGCAGTGTGTGCTCACCATGCCATTGCTGGTGGGCCTGGACGGCGTGGACAAGATGTCCAAGTCCAAAAACAACTACATCGGCATTGCCGAGGATGCCAACACCATGTTCGCCAAGGTGCTGTCGATCAGCGACACCCTGATGTGGGACTGGTTCACCCTGCTGTCGTTCAAGAGCCTGGCCGACATCGCTGCGCTCAAGGCCGAGATCGCTGGCGGGCGCAACCCCAAGGACGCCAAGGTGATGCTGGCCAAGGAGATCACCACGCGCTTCCACAGCGCTGCCGCCGCCGGCGCGGCAGAGCAGGACTTCATCAACCGCAGCAAGGGCGGCGTGCCCGATGAGATCCCTGAGGTGAGCCTGTCGGGCGCGCCGCTGGGCATTGGTGCGCTGCTCAAGCAAGCCAACCTGGCCCCCTCGACCAGCGAGGCCAACCGCCTGATCGACGGCGGCGGTGTGCGTGTGGAAGGCAGCGTGGTCAGCGACAAGGGGCTGAAGCTGGCCGCCGGCACCTACGTGGTGCAGGTGGGCAAGCGCAAGTTTGCACGGGTGACTTTGGCCTGATTTGGGGTTAAAACAGCCGCAAGCGCTAGAAGAATATGCGCTGGCAGCTATCAAAATGAAAGCGCTGGGGCCGTAAGGCCCAGCGCTTTTTTCATGAGCCGTCCAGGTTGTCGTTCAGGTCCGGGTCGGGCACATCGCCAATCGCCTGGCGTGTGGCCTCGGCCTGCACCTGCAGCCAGGCGCAGAAGGCCTTGATCTCTGGCCGCTGCGCGCTGCGCGGCCCCACCATGAGCCAGTAGGCCAGGGGCGAGTCGATGCGGTGGCCGGGCAGCACCTCCACCAGGTCGCCCGCAGCCAGGGCATCGGCAATCAGCGGCATGCGGGCCAATGCCAGGCCCTGCCCGGCCAGCGCGGCCTGCACGATCTGGTGGGCGTAGTTGAAGTACAGCCAGCGCTGGGGCTGCAGCTTGGTCAGGTCGCGGGTGTCGAACCAGCGGCGCCAGCTCAGGTATTCCAGGTAGTGCGTGCGGTGGGCGTCGCCCGCCTCGATCAGGGTGAACTGCGCCACATCGGCGGGGGTGCGCAGCGGCTTGCCGCTCTTGAGCAACCAGGGGCTGGCCACCACGGCCAGTTGCTCGCCAAACAGGCGGATGCCGCCCTGCGTGGCCCCGGCGGGCATGGCGTAGCGCAGGGCCAGGTCCACGTCCGACGTTTCCAGGTCCACCTGCACATCGCTCGCATCAATGCGGATGTCGATGCCCGGGTTGTCGCGCTGGAACTCCTCCATGCGCGGGATCAGCCACATGGACGCAAAACTGGCCCAGGTGGTGATGGCCACGCTGCGGCGCCCGGCCGTCTGGCGCACCAGGCGCACGGCGGCGTCCATGCGCTCCAGTGCCGGGCCCACGGCGCGCTGCAGTTGCGCGCCCGCGCTGGTCAGCTCCACCGCGCGCGTGTGGCGCAGGAACAGGGGCACGCCCACTTCTTCTTCCAGCGCCTGGATCTGGCGGCTCACGGCCGATTGGGTAAGGGCCAACTCGTCGGCCGCCGCGCGGAAGTTGAGGTGCTTGGCCACGGCCAGGAAGGCGCGCCAGTGCCCTGCGGCCACGGGCCGGGTGCGCAAGACGGCGGGGGAGTATTCGGCAGAGGTCATGGCGGCATTCCTGCAGAAGATGATTCATGCGTTGATGGAATGAATAGCGTAGCGCGTTTTCATTGGACTGTGTGCACCGCAAAGCGCACTATCCAGCCATTGCAACGCCGCTTTACCGCATCCAAGGAGCCCGTCATGTCCCCCCGCAACGTTCTGGAATCGCAACAATCCGTCCACGCCGCCCAGGCTGGCCGCCGTGCGGCCGGTTGCTGGAAACTGGCCTCGGGCCAGGCCCTGTCGCTGCACCCGCAGACCCATGGGGTACTGCAGGTGGCACAGGGGCAGGCGTGGGTCACCCTGCGGGGGGCTCTGGCAGACATGCCGGGTGCTGCCGTGGACCACGTGCTGCAGCCCGGCGAGCAGTTGACCATTGCGCCGGGCCAGCACGTGGTGATGGAAGCCTGGAAGGCCGCCGGCTGCGCTGAGGCCGTGAGCTTCCGCTGGGATGCCGCAGCAGCCCCCGCCTCGGTGCAGCCCGCCAGCCCCGTCGCCCGTGACTGGGAATGCGGCGTGGTGCAGCCGCTGCGCGACCTGGTGCATGCCCTGGGGCAGGGCGGACATGCCCTGGGGGCGGCGCTGGTGGACGTGGCGGGCGCAGGCGGCCGGTTTGCCGTGGGCCTGGCCCGTTTTGCTCTCAACCGGATAGCGCCACAGTGGCAGCGCAGGCCGGCTTGAGGACTACATGCAGGAAAAGCATCAATAGGTGCCGTGCTTTTCATTGGACGTTGTTCTGCAAGCCGCGCACCATACGGTCTTATTAGGGTTAACCCGGAGAAAGCCATGACAACCTCTCACGCTCTTCATCTGTCTGCCTCGCGCCGCGCCATGGGCACTGTGGCCGGTGACGCTGGCACCGTGGCCGCAGGCGCAGCGGCCACCCTGGCCCCCAAGGCCGCGATGACCCTGCGCATTGCCGAAGGCCAGGCCTGGGTCACGCTGGGCAAGGGCCTGGGCGACGGTAGCGACCTGATTCTGTGCGCGGGCCAGTCGGTGCCCGTGGCTGCAGGCCAGCCGGTGGTGATTGAACCCTTGAACGGGCGCCGCCTGCAATACCGCTGGGTGAGTGGCGATGCCGCCGATGCCCGCCCTGCCGCGTGGTGGCGCCGCGCGTCCGTGGGCAACGGGGCTCCCGCCTGGGACGACGCCTGCTGCGCCTGACCTGATCCGACCGAGGCTCGCCCGCCTCGGTCGGGGCATGAATGGGAACTCCAAAGAGCTGCTGGTGCTTAATCAATAAGCGCCAGTGGCTCTTTTTTTAATAGCGTTTGGCATGGACGTGCGCTGGCGGCACGCGCGGCTCAACCCCCGGGTTCCTCGCGCGGCGCTTCGCCCAACAGCCCGATCAACTGGGACTGCAGCGTCGTCAGCAGTTCATTTGACAACGCCGGCTGCGCCGCCGCGGTGGCCCGGGCCAGCACCAGCCCGCCGACCATGGTGGCCAGGATTTGCATGGCGCGTGCGCGGTCTGTGGGTTGCTCGGCCGTGCCACCTGCCTCGGCGCCGTTGTCTGCCAGCAACTGCGCAAACCGCCCGATGTTGCGCTCGATGCCCTGGGCAAACACTTCCGACAGCGCGCTGCCGGCCCGCGCGGCGTCCACCGCCAGCGCAGCCGCCGGGCAGCCTGTGCCCGGCGAGTCGCGGTGCTGGGGCGAGAGGTAGCTCTGAATGCGCTCGCTGATGGTGGTGTTCGGGGTGGCGCCGTCCAGCGGGGCGATCGACCAGTCGAACGCCCGCGCGCACGCCTCTTGCACCAGCGCGTCCTTGGAGGCGAAATGCCGGTACAGCCCGCCATGCGTGAGACCGGCGTCGCGCGTGATGTCGGCCACGCCCACGCCGGTCAGCCCCCGCTCGCGGTACAGGCGGGAGGCCGCGTCCAGAATGCCTTGCCGGTTTTCAGCGGCCTGTGCTTTGGAAACCTTCATGCTGTCTCGTAATGATGGTGGTCGTACGCAAAATGAAGTCATGCCTTTATGATGACGATCGCAATCATAAAGGCGCTACCCCTTCAGGGTGGCGCATCTGCTGAACCATCCTGTGGAGCTGAATCATGAAGATAACCAATGTGACCCGTTGCGCGCTGAAGCGTGCCTTGTGTGGTGAGGGGGTCGCGTAATGCGCCGGGTTGTGGTCACCGGCATGGGCCTGGTGTCGCCGCTGGGCTGCGGTGTGGAGCTGGTCTGGCAGCGCCTGCTGGCCGGGCGCTCAGGCCTGTCGCGCCTGCCGGACGCGGTCACGGACGGCATTGCCGCCAAGGTCGCAGGGCAGGTGCCGGATGTGGTGCAAGACCCTGAAGGCGGTTGGGACGTGGACGCCGTTGTCTCGTCCAAGGACCAGCGCAAGATGGACCGCTTCATCCCCTTCGCTCTGGGGGCCGCGCAGCAGGCGCTGGTGCAGGCGGGCTGGCCGCCCGTTGACGAGCGGGCGCGTGAGCGCACGGCCACGGTCATCGCCTCGGGCATCGGTGGCTTCGGTGCGATTGCGGAGGCGGTGCGCACCACCGACACGCGCGGGCCGCAGCGCCTGTCGCCGTTCACGGTGCCGTCGTTCCTGGTGAACCTGGCGGCGGGGCAGGTGTCGATCCGCCACGGGCTCAAGGGACCGCTGGGCGCTCCGGTCACCGCGTGCGCCGCCAGCGTGCAGGCGATTGGCGACGCTGCGCGCCTGATCCGCAGCGGTGAGGCCGATGTGGCCGTGTGTGGCGGCAGCGAGGCCGCCATCGACCGTGTGAGCCTGGGCGGTTTTGCGGCGGCCAAGGCGCTGGGTACGGCGTTCAACGACACACCCGAGCAGGCATCGCGCCCGTTCGATGCGCAGCGCGACGGCTTTGTGATGGGCGAGGGCGCAGGCATGCTGGTGATCGAGGCGCTGGACCACGCCCTGGCGCGCGGCGCGCAGCCGCTGGCCGAGCTGGTGGGATACGGCACATCGGCCGACGCGTACCACATCACCTCCGGCCCCGAAGACGGTGACGGCGCCGCGCGCAGCATGTGGGCCGCGCTGGCGCAGGCGGGCCTGACGGCGCAGGACGTGCAGCACCTGAATGCCCATGCCACCTCCACCGGAGTGGGCGATCGGGGCGAGCTGGCCGCCATCCGCCGGGTGTTCGGCGCGGGGGCGCCGGTAGCCATCAGCTCCACCAAGTCGGCCACCGGGCACCTGCTGGGCGCGGCCGGTGCGGTGGCGGCCATCTTCACCACGTTGGCGCTGCGCGATCAGGTGGTGCCGGGCACGCTGAACCTGCACACACCCGATGCCTTGGCCGAGGGGCTGGACCTGGTGGCGCTGCAGCCCCGGCCCATGGCGCTCACGCACGCCATGCTCAACGGCTTTGGCTTTGGCGGCGTCAATGCCACGCTGATCCTGCGGCGCTGGACCGAAGCTGCATGATCGGCGGAGCGCAGCGCGCGAGGCGGCGGGTCAGAGCACCAGCTCGCCCCGTACAACCTCGAACGCAGCGATGGCCGCATCCCCGTCCAGCGACTCCATGCGGGCCAGTGCATCCACATCTTCCACGGTGCTGAAGGCCAGGCTGAAGTGCTGAAACCGCCGACCCGCCAGCGGGCCGTGGTGCAGCACTTCGATGTTGATGTGGCGGGGGTCGTTGCGGATGCGCTCGATGAGTTTGAGCACCGCCTTTTGCGGACCTTCCAGTTGCTGGCAAAAGCGCTGCCCGTCAAAGATCAGCAAGCCCGTGATGTCCAGCTCCGCGTTGACCTGGCGCGCGCGCCCGGCAATCTCGGCCACCACGCTCAGCGGTTGCTCGGGGGCGATGGTGCTCACGTAGAGGACCTCGTACAGGGCAGGGGATAGGTTCATATGTGAGGCCCAATGTAGGTGGCACATGGTGCCTGCGCAATGTCAAAAGACATAGAGGCGACAGCAGAACCAATTGGTTTGCGGCGCATTTGCAACGCGATGTGTTTCGGTGGATTCCGTACCTAAAATCGCACCCTCATGAACGTCACCTTGCCCGCCAAAGTTTGCCCTCCGGCCTGCCGCGATTGCCGATTGCGCAAGACGGGCGCCTTCACCGCCGTGACGCCCGAGGTCTTGGCGTTCATTGAAGGCTTTCGCAGCGACACCCTGGCGGTGGAAGCCGGCGGTGCGCTGGTGCGCGAGAACCAGACCAACGCCAAGCTGTTCACGCTGTATTCGGGCTGGGCGTTTCGCTACAAGACGCTGAGCGATGGGCGTCGCCAGATTCTCAACTTCTTGCTGCCCGGCGACCTGGTGGGGCTGCAGCAGGAGTTTGGCGAGGTATCGGCTCACGGCATCGAGGCGCTGACCGACTGCTCGCTGTGCGTGTTCCAGAACGACAGCCTGTGGGCCGTGTTCCGCGAGCATCCGCGGCTGGGCTACGACATCACCTGGCTGTCGGCGCACGAGGAGGGCCATGTGGACGACAACCTGCTCACCGCCGGCCGCCGCAACGCCACCGAGCGCGTGGCCATGCTGCTGATGCACCTTTACCGGCGCCTGGACCGCATCGGTCTGGTGGAGGAGGGTTCGGTGGGCTTTCCGCTCAACCAGCAGCACATTGCCGACGCCCTCGGGCTGTCGCTGGTGCACACGAACAAGACGCTGCGGCGCCTGGCCCAGCTGGGCCTGCACGAGCTGAAAAACGGGCGCCTGCGCCTGCTCAACACGCGCGCGCTGGCGCGCATTGCCGAGTACTACGACACACCGCCCCGGCTGATGCCGTTGCTGTAGCGCCGTCATTGCGGCAGGTTTGGGGTCAAACAGGCCGCAAGCGCCAGTCAATCATGCGCCGGCAGCTATGGTTTACGTAGCATATTGCGTCCCGTGGGCCGCAGTCGATAATCCACGCAATGCCCGCGCGCCGGGCGTGTGCTGCGCAACCCCCCTTCCATTTTCATGACCCCAATCGACATCCTCATCATGGCGGCCGGCAAAGGCACGCGCATGAAAAGCCGCATCCCCAAAGTGCTGCAGCGCCTGGCCGGGCGCCCGCTGCTGCACCACGTGCTGGACCAGGCCGCGCGCCTGCAGGCCCGCAGCGCCGTCGTCATCACCGGCCATGGCGCTACAGAAGTAGAAGCAGCTACCGCAAGCGCGACTGGCACTACCGGCACTTTTGACCTGAAATTCGTGCGGCAGGAGCCGCAGCTGGGCACCGGCCATGCCGTGCAGCAAGCCGTGCCCCACCTGCGTGACGACGGCACGGCCGTGGTGCTGTCGGGCGATGTGCCGCTGACGCAGGCCGAAACCCTGCGCGCCCTGGTGGCGGCTAGCGAAGGCGACAAGCTGGCCCTGCTGACGGTGACCCTGCCCGACCCCACGGGCTACGGCCGCATCATGCGCAATGCCGATGGCGCGGTGCAAGGCATCGTCGAGCACAAGGACGCCACCGACGCCCAACGCGCCATCACCGAGGTCTACAGCGGCATCATGGCCGTGCCCGCACGGCGGCTCACGCCCTGGCTGGCGCGGCTGACCAACCACAATGCACAGGGCGAGTACTACCTGACCGACGTGGTCGCCATGGCCGTGGCCGACGGTGTGCCCGTGGTGGCCCACCGCATCACCGACGCGCTGCAGGTGGCGGGCGTCAACAGCCCGCTGCAACTGGCCGAGCTGGAGCGCGCGCACCAGCTGCGCCAGGCCCGCGCCTTGATGGAGCAGGGCGTGCGCCTGGCCGACCCCGCCCGCTTTGACCTGCGCGACGACACCCGCACCGGCGTGCGCGGCGAGCTGGTCTGCGGCCAGGACGTGGAGATCGACGTGAACTGCGTCTTCACCGGCCGCGTGGAGCTGGGCGAGGGCGTGAGCGTTGGCGCCAACTGCTGCATTGCCAACGCGCGCATCGCAGCGGGCGCAGTGATCCACCCTTACACCCACATCGACGGCGAAAAGGCTGGTGCCACGGTGGGCGAGGGCGCGCTGATTGGCCCCTTTGCCCGCCTGCGCCCCGGCGCGCAACTGGGCCGCGAAGTGCATATCGGCAACTTTGTGGAAGTGAAGAACAGCACGCTGGCCGACGGCGCCAAGGCCAACCACCTGGCTTACCTGGGCGACGCCACCGTGGGCGAGCGCGTGAACTACGGCGCGGGCAGCATCACCGCCAACTACGACGGCGCCAACAAGCACCGCACGGTGATCGAGGCCGATGTGCACATCGGCAGCAACTGCGTGCTGGTGGCGCCCGTGACCATTGGCGCAGGCGGCACGGTAGGCGGCGGCAGCACCATCACCAAGAGCACGACGCCCGGTGCGCTGAGCGTGGCCCGGGGCAAGCAGGTGAGCATTGCCAACTGGTCCCGCCCGAAAAAATGAAGCACCCCCTGAGTCGCTTCGCGCCTTCCCCCTCCAGGGGGACGACAGCCTTTGCTGCGGGGCGGCCCTTGCTGGCTGTCCTCGCCTGCGTTTTCGTCTTCGTGCATAGCGCGTTGGCGCCTCGTTGTGCCGTGCATGCTTCTGTGGCCTGCGGCGGGAGATGAAAGTGGCTGGTGCAGACATGACCCCCGAACAGCTGCGCGCTGAACTGGCCCGCAGCCAGCAGCAGGTGGCCGATATGGCGGCTGCGCAGGAGGAATTCTTGCGCGCCGTCTCGCACGACCTGCGCGCGCCGCTGCGGCATGTGACCTCGTACGGCACCCTGGTGCGCGAGGTGCTGGGCGACTTGCCGCCCGAAGTGGTGCAGGGCGCCGAGGTGCAAGAGGCCCTGGGCTTCCTCGCCACCATGGACCATTCTGCGCGCCGCATGGGGTTCATGATCGACGGCCTGCAAGCCCTGGTGCGCACCAGCCGGGTCCCGCTGCGCCTGCAGCCTGTGCCGCTGGCCGATGCCGTGGCCCAGGCGCGCGCCACGCTGGCACCGGCCGAGGCCGGGCGCGCTGTGGAATGGCGCGTGGGCGCCAAGCTGCCCACGCTACAAGCCGACCCCGCGCTGCTGCAGGATCTGCTGGTGCAGCTGCTGGGCAATGCCCTCAAGTTCACCCGCCCCGTGGCGCACGCTTGCATCACGGTGTCGGCGGATGCAGCACCGGCGGGCCAGGTCGCCTTCACGGTGCAGGACAACGGCGTGGGCTTTGACCCGGCGCGTGCGGGCAGCTTGTTCGGCGTGTTTCAGCGCCTGCACCGCGAGACGGAGTTCGAGGGTGTGGGCGCGGGGCTCGCACTGTGCCGCGCTATTGCGCAGCGCCACGGCGCAGAGGTCAGCGCAACGGCGGTGCCGGGCGCTGGTTGCACGGTGCGGGTGGCCTGGCCCATTGGCGCACCAAGCTCCGCGCAGGAGCCGTTGCCGGGCTAACGCCTGTTGTCACCGACGGGCGACCGGCCATGAAGGCCACACACAGGGTGTGGCCCCTGCCGGCCCACCCTACCGTTCGATTACGAAGCGGCTCCGTACAACCCTGTGGCGCGCAGCGTGGCGCGTTGGTCGCCTGCCCTGATCCGTAGCGTGACCTGCAGCGTGTCTCCGGCATCCCATCCCCAGGGCGGGCAGTCTGTGAGAGCGCCCCGCAGGGTGCGTTCAGGGAACCAGCGGGGCGGCGCGAATCCGGCGGCCGTCACGGCGCGGTTGCTGCTCCAGTCCTTGACGCTGTTCAGGGTCTCCATGAAATAGGCTTCTCGCAGCTTCGCCTCCACCACGTACCCGGAGAAGCGGGTCGAAGCCCAGTACGCAGGGAACTGAAAGTCCCACATCGATACGCTATCGCCCAGCAATTCCCTTTGTCCCATGCCAGCGGGGCCCCGCTTGGTGAGCGTTGCCGACTCGACCTCCAGCCCTGGCGGAAAGCCATCCGCCCCAGCACGAATGGAGATAAGCACGATCAGGTCGGCGCAGGGGGGCTCTTCCAGTCCCAGCATGACCCGAGGCATCGTGTCCACGTACGGATTGACTTGGAGTTGCAGCTTGTACCGCTGCGCAAAGTCCAAGGGCGGCGCAGCGGGCACCTGGGGGGATGGGGCTGAAGCGCATCCGGTCAACGCGCTCAGTGCGCTCAGTGCGCTCAGTGCGCTCAGCATGGCAGTGAAGGCTACGAGTCTGCGCAGGCAAGCCATGGTCAGCGTCTTTCCCGGGCTTTAGCGTTCCTATGCCTGCCAATGCCATCGCATGCCAGGTCGGTGCGGGGACCTCTGCCTGCTTGAGCCTTCTGGCATTGCAAGCACTTTCGGTCCGGGTCGTTGTGCCTGGATAGGCGGCTACACCGCTGGCGCAAGCTCGTGCTCCATGTGCCCCGCCACCTGATTGCGCCCGCCGTTCTTGGCGACGTACAGCGCTGCGTCGGCGGCGTCGATCCACGCGCGCAGGCTGCTGTGGCGGTGGTCGGCCGGGGCCACGCCGATGCTGCTGGTGATGCGCAGTTCGGGCAGGCTGCGCAGGCGCACGCCTTCGGTCTGCTCGCGAATGCGCTGGGCAACGGCCAGGGCGTCGCGCGCATGCATGCCGGGCAGCACGATGGCGAACTCGTCCCCGCCGTAGCGCCCTGCGCAGTCGCCGGCGCGCACGTTGCCCCGCACCACATGCGCCAGCGCGCGGATGACCTCGTCACCCACGGTGTGGCCGTAGGCGTCGTTGATCTCCTTGAAATGGTCGATGTCCAGCATCAGCATGCAGGCGGGCTCGTCGGTGGTGTGGTGGCGGCGCAGTGCGGCCTCTGCCTGTTCTTGCCAGTGGCCACGCCCGAACAGGCCGGTCAGGGCGTCCACGCGGCGCAGTTCGTCCAGCATCTGGTTCTGGCGCGCGGACTGCCGGATGAGCTGGTAGCTCACGGCGCTGACCGACAGCGTGTGCAACGACATCACCGGCAGGCAGGCCACCATCACGCGCATGGAGGTCTCGGGCGCCCAGTGCAGTCCCATGACCGCAGTGCTGGCGATACCGGCCGCCAGCATCACCCACAGGGCGCGCACCCACAGCCCACGGATGCCGGTGGTGATCTTGTCCACCATGGTCAGGGTGAGCAGCATCACGCTGGGCAGCAGGTTGAAGTGCATCAGCGGTACCAGCGCAGCGACCAGCGCCGAGTCGATGAGCAGGTTGCGCACCTCGGCAGCGTACGGGTCAGCCGCGCGGCGTGTGAGCAGGTAGGCCACATGCGGCCACACCAGCGTGGCCAGCAACAGGGACGTCCACGCCATGGGGGATGCCTGGCGCTCCCACAGCACCGTCGCCACCACCATGCCGCCCAGCCCCATGCCCAGGATGCGCAAGGGGTAGATGCGGCGGGGCATCTGGCGGCGGGGCGTCGGCATGGGTGTGCAGGGGAAGGGCGGTGCTGCCACGCGGGCATCCACCGGCCGGGTAGGTAGAAAGTGCGGCGGAGCTTACAACGCACCGCCAGGCGATACCAGCAAGAAATGACCGTGGCCCTTTCCCCTCAGTCGCATGGATGACGTGGATGGAGGGTTGGGGCTGTGCTGCCGGGCCTGGAGGGGCGGTCTGTTTGGCGCGGTGGTGAGAGGGCGCGAGTGTGGGTTGGATGTGGTTTGCTAATAAATTAATAGCGCTCGGGGCATATCACACTAGCGCTACTGGCACTTTTGTCTCGAACTTTGCCCGCCGGGTCGCAAAGAACGCCTTCACATTGCGCACGTTGGCGTCGCCGGTAAACAGCCGCTGCGACAGCGCCAGGTAGCCCGGCATGTCCCGCGTGTGCACCACCAGCACAAAGTCGGGCCCGGGCGAGACGCGCCAGCACTGCTGCACGGCGGCCTCCTGCACGGCGCGGGCTTCGAAGGCGTCGAGTTGCTCGGCCCCCTGGCGGTCCAGCGACACCTCCACGATGCACGCCAGCCCGTGGCCTTGCAGGGCCGCCAGCCGGTCGGGCTGCAGGATGGCGACCTGTCGCTCGATCAGCCCTGCATCGTGCAGGCGCTTGACGCGGCGCAGGCAGGTGGGCGGCGACACATGCACCTGTTCGGCCAGGGTCTGGTTGCTTTGCGCGGCATCGGTCTGCAACAGGTTGAGCAGTTGCAGGTCTATGGCATCGAGTGATATGGATTCCATTAAAAGTCAAAAATTGAACAAAAATTTCACCATTGGAGATGGGTGGAATTAAAGTTCATATTTTTGTAAATATCAATCAATAATTTTTTGAAGCGCTGCCTACCATCGCCGCATCTGATCACATTCCTTCCAAGGGCAACCACCATGTGCGGTATCGTCGGCGCAGTCTCCACGCGCAACATCGTTCCCATCCTCGTGCAGGGCCTGCAGCGGCTTGAATACCGGGGCTATGACTCGTGCGGCGTGGCCGTGCATGCGTCCAGCCTGGACGCTACGCGCCCTGCCGGCCTCCAGCGCGCCCGCAGCACCGCCCGCGTGGCCGAGCTGCTGGAACAGGTGAGCACCGAGCACATCGACGGCGCCACCGGCATTGCCCACACCCGCTGGGCTACGCACGGCGCGCCCGCCGTGCACAACGCCCATCCGCATTTCAGCCATGGAACGGGCGCGGACGCCCATGCCCAGGCCGCAGGCCGGGTGGCGCTGGTGCACAACGGCATCATCGAGAACCACGAAGAGCTGCGCGCCCGCCTGCAAGCACGCGGCTATGAGTTTGCGAGCCAGACCGACACCGAGGTCATCGCCCACTTGGTGGACAGCCACTACAGCGGCGACCTGTTCGACGCCGTGCGGGCCACCGTGGCCGAACTGCATGGCGCCTACGCCATCGCCGTCATGCACAAAGACGAACCCCACCGCGTGGTGGGCGCACGTGCAGGGTCCCCGTTGATCCTGGGCGTGGGCAAGGACGCCACCGGCGCCTCGTCATCGCGTGAGCACTTTCTGGCCAGCGACGCCATGGCCCTGGCGGGCGTCACCGACCAGATCGTCTATCTGGAAGAGGGCGATCTGGTGGACCTGCAGCTGGGCCGCTACTGGATCGTGGGCAAGGACGGCAACGCGCTGACCACCGGGCAGCGCCCCGTGCGCACCGTGCAGGCCCACAGCGGCGCCGCCGAGCTGGGGCCGTATCGCCACTACATGCAAAAGGAAATCTTCGAGCAGCCCCGCGCGATTGCCGACACGCTGGAAGGCTTGGCCGGCATCGTGCCTGAGCTGTTTGATGGTGCGGGCCAGCATGGTGAGCCTGGTGCAGCCGCCTGGCGCGTGTTCAAGGAAATCGACAACGTCTTGATCCTGGCCTGCGGCACCAGCTACTACAGCGGCTGCACCGCCAAATACTGGCTCGAAGAAATCGCCGGCATCCCCACCCAGGTCGAAGTGGCCAGCGAATACCGCTACCGCACCAGCGTGCCCAACCCGCGCACACTGGTTGTCACCATCAGCCAAAGCGGCGAAACCGCCGACACCCTGGCGGCATTGCGCCACGCGCAGTCTTTGGGCATGCAGCACACGCTGACCATCTGCAACGTGGCCACCAGCGCCATGGTGCGCGAGTGCAAGCTCGCCTACATCACACGTGCGGGTGTCGAGATTGGCGTGGCCAGCACCAAGGCCTTCACCACGCAGCTGGCAGGCCTCTTCTTGCTGACGCTGGCGCTGGCGCAAAGCAAGGGCCGCCTGAGTGAAGAGCAGGAGGCCGCCCACCTCAAAGCCATGCGCCACCTGCCCGTGGCCCTGCAGGCCGTGCTGGCGCTCGAACCCCAGCTCATCAGCTGGGCCGAGGACTTTGCGCGCATGGAAAACGCCCTCTTCCTGGGCCGAGGCCTGCACTACCCCATCGCGCTGGAAGGCGCGCTCAAGCTCAAGGAAATCAGCTACATCCACGCCGAAGCCTACCCGGCCGGCGAACTCAAGCACGGCCCCCTGGCCCTGGTGACCAGCGCCATGCCGGTGGTGACCGTGGCGCCTAACGACGCCCTATTGGAAAAGCTCAAGAGCAACATGCAGGAAGTCCGCGCCCGCGCAGGCGTGCTGTACGTGCTGGCCGATGGCGACACCCACATCGAAAGCAGCGAAGGCATCCACGTGATTCGCATGCCCGAGCACTACGGCGCACTGAGCCCGCTGCTGCACGTGGTGCCGCTGCAGCTGCTGGCGTACCACACGGCCTGCGCGCGGGGGACGGATGTGGACAAGCCCCGTAACCTCGCGAAATCTGTGACCGTGGAGTAAGGGTCACAGGGTGGCTGGCATTCTGCGGAGCCAAAAGTGAACGTGAGTAGAGAGGCTGAATACAGTGAGTTGCGCAAGCTCTGGAACGTGGGTTTCACCTCTGAGACAGCCTATTTGCATGACATGGCTTAGCCATAGGGACGCTTGCGGCGCCCCTCGCCTGTCCCCGGCCGCACCGGCGTCGGCTTCGCGCGGTTCAACGCCGCGTTCAATGTTGTCTCTGAGGAAAGCCAGCGCGGCCTCGCTTCACCCGGTCGGGTCAGCGTGATGGTGATAGCACTCAGCGTATCTCAGTAGCCAGGTAAGGTTGCAAGACGCACAAGGCATATCCCGGCCTGTGCACACAGATACCGACAGGAGTCTGCACTCAGGCCTCTGCTCGAGACTGAGGGCCTGGTGCTTCGCATTGGGTGGTCAGCAGATCGCGCCCCCTCGGCGTGATCGCCAGCACGCGTGCGTGGAGGATTCCCGAGAGAGGGTGTGGAAGCATCACGGCCACCAGACCGGCTGCGCGCAATACGCGCAGTTTGTCGATGCTCGCTTCTTCTTCCACCGTAATGGGCAGAGAAGCTTGGGCGATCTCCCGCAGGTATTCAAAAGGCACAGGCATCTCCTCAGAAAATGTCACGGAGCGTGAGATTTTTAAGGAGTTGTCTGCTTTCAAATGTATTAATTGGTTGGCCCTGTAGCTCTCATGGCCAACCGAACTGTTCGGTCTTCGTCGTAACTACGAATTCGCATGGGGCACTTCTGTTAAACGCACACCCGGTGCTCGTCGCTGCACAGCTGACTTTTCACCGATTGGGCAATCTACGCCCAGGTCCGCCGTCTCGTACTCCTTGACGCTGATGTGTCGGGACGCCCAGTGGCCGGATGGGGCAAATATCTCTGGTCGGCGTCTACCTGGGAGCACCTGCGATGGGTATTCAAACGCTGTCGCGAAGTTCTTCGACGCCCGCGGCTTGCGCCCGTGGCCGCAGCGCCCTAGCGGCGCGTTGGCTTCGACACCGTAGATCCGAGACCGGAGGACTGCTTTGCAAGGTGAAGAACGAGCGATACCCGCGCCCCGGAATGCAGACATGGATTACCGGCTTGCACCTACAACCGGTTCAACGGCGCTTGGCGAGGATGTGCGACCAACACCTCGGAATCCATGGAGTCTCCACATACTCTCGACTACACAGTGCTGGCGCTCCGATCCGGTCAATCCTCAAGGAGCATTTGTGGGCAACGTCAACGATCACATCACGCAAGTTACCCATCAGAACATCGAGAACATTCTTTGCGCGGAGGATGATCGAAGGAAGCAAACTCAGCGTCCTTACCGGGCGATAGCAAAGGTCACGCAGGCATGCGGCACCGTCGGGTTTCTGGTCCTCAATGCCGTCCTCTTCATTGGCTGGATCGTAGTCAACGAATTCATCGTCAGGTTCGACCCTTTTCCGTACACCTTGCTTCTGTTTTGGGTGTCGCTCGAAGCCATTTTTCTGTCCGTGTTCATTCTCATCAGTCAGAACATGGCTGCAGCTGAGAGCGAGCGCAGGCACCATTTGGACCTGCAAATGAATCTTCTCTCGGAAAGAGAAATCACCGCACTCATGCGGCTTGCGCTGGACATATCAGAGAAGGTTGGCGTCCCTGATGAAAAAACGGAGGAAGTACGCGCTTTCGCTCACGAGACAGACCCCTCGGGGGTGCTCAACCAGATCATTCGTGCGGAACATCGTCATCGAGTGGTCGTCGCAGGGGAGAGCAGGCGCTAGAACTGCGCGACAGTTGTCCGCTGGACGTCAAGGCGTTTCAGCAGATTCCATGCGTTCTCGCCGATAGCTTGTCGGACTCGGTTTGATCGTTCGTCCTACATGGACGATTTCATTCCAAAAATAAGATGACACCGTGACGACGAAACTCCTTGCAGTCCCTTGTCGCTCTTGACTGTCATCTGCGGAGGCTTCCCATGACCGACGAAACTGCCCAACCTCATTTTTCGAGCGCTCGGGCACCAAGCAGTCACGAGGCGCAGCAAATCGTTATGCCTTTCACCAGTGGGTTGACAGGACATACCAGTCTTCATGAAACCGCGACCCGGGCCGAGGTGGCGCGTCGTATAGCGCGAATAAAAGGATGTCCGGTCAGTGAGGAGCTTCCCCAATCGGAGTGGAAGATGCGCCCTTATCTGATTCCCTGTGAAACATTGGTGGGAATGGAGTGGGTCGCTAGTTTGGGGCTTCACGGGGCGGACGATTTGTTTGGCGGGGTGGTGCCTCACGCTTTCATCGCCTCCAAGGCAATTACCCATCCATTGTTTTCAGCTACTTCTGAACGTCCTGAGGGATGGCGCTTCGATTTCCACCAACGGGTACGCGAGGCCGTCCTGCCCGGTTACACGGCATTCTGTCGTTCCGATGTGATCCAGGCCGTGCTCGCTTTGTTGGCGCTGGGGCCGGTTCGAGTGAAGCCAGTGACAGAAACCGGCGGCCATGGACAAGTCGTGGTGAAGAACGTAGAAGAGTTGAATGCCTGCCTTTCGAAATTGACGGATCAAGCGTTGCGCAGGCATGGTTTGGTGCTCGAACACAATTTGTCTGCAGTCGATACGCTCAGCGTCGGGCAAGTACGCGTTGCCAGCATAGTGGCGAGCTATTACGGAAGACAGCACCTGACTGAGAACAACGAAGGTGCCGTGAGTTATGGCGGGTCCGACTTGACAGTCGTTCGCGGGGACTTCGATGCGCTATTGCGTGTACTCGCTCCAGGAGCGGAACGCACTGCGGTGGAACAGGCCCTCACCTACGACAAGGCAGTGAGGGTTTGTTTTCCAGCGTTCTTTGCCTCGCGTATCAACTACGACGTCGCGCAAGGAACGAATGCTGCTGGCCAATGGTGCTCTGGCGTCCTGGAGCAGTCTTGGCGAATGGGGGGCGCGACCGCCGCCGAGATCGCTGCGTTAGAGGCTTTTCATGAGAATCCAAGCCTCACGCTGGTTCACTCCAAATGCGTTGAAATATTTGGCCCACTGGTGCCGTTGCCCTACGGCGCAGTGACGTACTTCCGCGGAGACGATCCCGACGTTGGACTGTTGACTAAATATGCACTAGTGGAGAGTCGATGACTACACGACATCGAACCGTCCAGATTCCCACTGGCGACCGGACTATCGCTGGAACCTTGGTGGCGCCGGATACGATCGTTCCTGGCGTTTTGCTGGTGCACGGATGGGACGGCAGCCAGGAGCAGTATTTGGCTCGGGCCCATGCCATTGCCACGCTGGGGTGCATTTGCCTGACCATTGACTTGCGTGGCCATGCAAATGACAGGGCGCATCGGGACACCGTGACGCGTGAGGACAATCTCCACGACATGCTGGCGGCGTACGACATGCTTGTGGGCCATCCCGCAGTGGATGAAGAATCTGTTGTGCTCGTTGGTAGCAGTTACGGCGGCTACTTGGCGGCCGTCCTCAGCGCTCTTCGGCCCGTGCGTTGGATGGCTTTGCGCGCTCCGGCTCTGTACAAAGACGACGACTGGCTGACATCAAAGCAGCATCTTGACCGGCAGGAAATCGCCCGATACCGCACGCAAGAACTTTCAGCCGACAGCAACAAGGCTCTTGCGGCCAGCGCGGCTTTCAAAGGCGATATCTTGCTTGTGGAGTCTGAGCTTGATCACATAGTCCCCCACACGGTGATCGAGAACTACCGAGCCGCGTTCCTCAAGGCCCACTCCATGACGCACCGGGTGATCCGTGAAGCGGACCATAGTCTGTCAAAGGCGGAGTGGAGCGATGCGTACACCGCCATGCTGGTGAATTGGATGTCGGAAATGCTGGGTCATGCGAGAGAGGGCGCGGCTGCCTCCTGATGTCTGCGGCTGCGGGCGGAGTGCCTGCGGCCGTATAGGTACTTCCATGATGAACTCTGCGCATGGAACAAAGCAGCCAGTGTCAGAACGATCCTACGTGAACTTGCGGATGGCGATTGCACAAAGCACGATGGAGCGGGCCTACTCTGTTGCTCTTGACTGGAGAATGCAAGATGCCCCTTTGGATCCTGTTGGTAGGGCTTCAGGCTGCTGTCCTGACATTGACAGGGCTCATTGCGGCCTTTTTGCGTTATCTGTGACGGATGGCGTGAGGCGACATTCAAGAGGTACTCATTGCACCCCTGCGACCTGGGTAAATGGCCAAGCCATGGACCACGAGGCCCTTGCTTGGGTCGCTGAAGCTCAGTCAAATTTTTGACCGCGCCGCAAACCCGCGCGGCGCGAGGAAATCGTCAAGACCGGAGGCAAGCCTTAGGTCTCTGAACGGCTCCACGCGATGCTCTGGCACCGCAATATCCCAAGCTTGGGCCGCCCACACTGATGGGGTTGAGTGGCAAGCGCCCCCGAGGGCGCTTGCGAGAGGGACTACTTGGATGGCATGGCTGCCTGGCGGTCCACCATCATCTGCATCATCTGTTCCATCATGGCCATACGGCGTTCCATGTGGGCGTGCATGCCCATCATGCCGCCCATGCCCGAGCTTCCAGCGGCAGCCGGCACGGCGGGTTTAGCCTGAGCCCCTTGTTGCATCATGCCCATGCCCATGCCCATGCCCATGCCCCCCGAGTCACCCGAGCCCATCATGGCCATGCCAGATTGCATGAGCTTCATGTGCTCATCCATCAGCGCGGCGCGTTCGGCCGGAGTCTTGGCCGCCTGCATTTTTCTGTGCATGTCCTGCATCGCCTTCATTTGATGATCGAAGGCATCTGGAGTGGGCGCGGCAGTGGCAGCTGGCGCGGTCTGGGTGACCGCGCCGGCGCTCTGCGTGCTACCGGCGGGGTGGTGGCCTGCGTGTTCGTCCGCAGGCTTTGGAGATTGCGCGACGGCACAGCCCGCCACGAGCAGGGTTGTCAACAGCCCAGCGACGATGTTCAAACGCATGATGGTCTCCTTGTGATTTCAACTGCAGCATGACGATGGTCGTCCCGCACCGTCTTGATTCATGTCAGCAGGGGTTGCGGACCGAGACGCGCAGCAGCAGCCACTGGTTGCTTGTCGCGACGAAGGCGCCACCGCTGCGTCGGCTCTGTATCCGGCACGCTCAATCGCGGAGCGGACAAGCTCCGCTGTCTCGTCTTTGACGTGCCCCGCAATGCGTATCTGCCGTGCAGCCACATCGATGTCTGCTTCGAAGCCCTCCGGCAATCGAGCCTCCGCTATTGCGCGACGGATGCGTTGGGCGCAGCTGCTACACGTCATATCAGGGACATTGAACTCGACCATTTGAGCCTCCTTCGGTTGATTCGCTTTCAAGTATTGACCTTGTCACGATGAAAGAGTCAAGCGGCCTTGGGAAAAACAGTGGAGTGGCTGGGCTGCGCAGCCGCCTTACGCAGTGCATATAACGTGCAGGCCGTGGCCGCACAGTCCGTCGGGCCTTTCGCTTCAGTACATCGATATCGATCAGAAGCCAGAAAAGGCGCAGGGCGGTGGTGTCGCGCCCGTGTGTTTCGAACCGCTCATGAGCAGTGTCTATCGCAGTGGCCCGGGTGCAGGCGCCTTGTTGCTCATGCATCCTCTCAATGACTCACCCGTCATTCGCTTTCCGCAAACATCTCCACCAGCAGACTCCGCAGCCACTGGTTGCCCGGGTCGCGGTGGTACTTCGTGTGCCAGAACAGGTTGATCGCCACCTGCGGCAGCTTCGCCGGGTGGGGCGCCGAGGCCAGCCCGAAGGGCTCGGCCATGCTCTGCGCCATCTTCTCGGGCACGGTGGCCACCATCTGCGTGGCCTGCAGGATGTGGCCGATGGCCACGAAATGTGGCACCGTCAGCCGCACATCGCGGGCCACGCCCATGCGCTCCAGCAGTTCGTCCACCTTCCCGTGGCCCGTTCCTTCCGAGACCACGACCACGTGCTCCGCGCGTGAGAACTCCGCCAGGCTGATGCGGCGCTTGTGCAGCGGGTGCCCCTGGCGGAACAGGCAAACGTAAGGCTGGCGGAACAGCCTGCGCTGAAAGAACCCCGCCTTAAGCTGCGGCAGCAGGCCCACGGCCAGGTCCACCTTGCCGGCTTCCATGGCGTCCTTCAGGTCGGTGGCGGTGTTGCGCACCGTGGTCAGGCGCACGCCCGGCGCCACCAGCGCCAGGCGCTCCAGCAGGCGCGGCAAGAAGTAGATCTCGCCGATGTCCGTCATCGCCACCTTGAACACGCGCCGGCTGGTGCCGGGGTCGAACCCCAGCTTGTGGTTGAGCGCGCCATGGATCATGGCCAGCGCGTATGAGACCGACTCCGCAAGCTGGTCCGCATAGGGCGTGGGCTGCATGCCCTGGGCGGTGCGCAAAAAGAGCTCGTCGCCCAGCAGGCGCCGCAGGCGGGCCAGGGCGTTGCTCACCGCCGGCTGCGTGAGGCCCAGGTTCTCCGCGGCCTGCGACACCTTGCGCGTGACCAGCAGCTGCTGGAACACTACCAGCAGGTTGAGGTCGATGTCCTCGAGTTCCACGCAATACCTTTATTGATCTGGGTGATGGACTGTATTCACGCCATTCTATTGGCTGATTTTGTAATCACGGGAATGATCGCTGCCATCACAACGACAAGAGCGAGACAACCCTGATGGAACTGCGTATCGAGCCGCTGGGCCGCGTGCTGCCGGTGGCGCCGGGAGCCAACCTGCTGGAAGTGCTGCGCTCGCACCAGATTCCCGTGTCCTACAGCTGCATGGCCGGGCGCTGCGGCACCTGCCGCTGCAAGGTGCTGTCGGGCGATGTGCTGGACTCCGGCCCGGCCTTGGGCAGACCCCTGGGCGGCCAGGATTCGTATGTGATGGCCTGCCAGACGGTGCTCAGCGGGTCCTGCACCATCGAGATCCCCGAGCCCGACGAGGTGGTGGTGCACACTGCGCGCACCTTGAAGGCCACGGTCACGGCGGTCGAAGCACTCACACACGACATCCGCCGTGTGCGCTTGCGCTCGGCCAAGCCGCTGGATTTTTCACCCGGGCAGTACGCACAACTACAGTTCGGCCCGGGCCTTGCACGACCCTATTCGATGGCTGGCTTGCCACATGACGACGAGCTGGAGTTTCACGTGCGCCTGGTCGAGGGCGGGCAGGTCTCCGGCCATGTGGCCCATGTGCTGGCCGTAGGCGACGCGGTCCGCGTGAGCGGCCCGCTGGGCTCGGCCTACCTGCGCCGCAAGTACGAGGGGCCCATGCTCTGCGTGGCGGGCGGAACGGGCCTGGCGCCCATCCTGTCCATCGTGCGCGGCGCGCTGGAATCGGGCATGGACAACTCCATCCACGTCTATGCTGGCGCGCGCTCGGCGCGCGACGTGTACGGCCTGCAGTGGCTGGCACAGCTGCAGCAGCGCCATCCGCACCTGCAGGTGCATGTGGTGGTGGCTGCGGCCGACGCGCCCCCCGGTCAGCGCACGGGCTTGGTCACCGATGCCATCGCGCGCGACTGGCCGCGCCTGGACGGCTGGCGCGCCTACCTGTGCGGATCCCCGCCCATGGTGGAGGCGGCTTCGCTGCTGGCGCGCCAGCGCGGCATCGCGCCGGAGCACCTGTACGCAGACGCGTTCTATGCGAGCACCCCCTGAGCGACTGCGCGGTGGAGCGGCATTGCTGCGGCCTCTTGACGCCCACACGCGTGCAACGAACAACCAGCCCAAGGAGACAATGACATGAGTGCACCCCATCCCATCTTTCCGTTGCGCCCCGTCTGGGAGGGCCCCGGCACCCACCGCGTACCGTTCGCGGCTTATACCAATGAAGAGCTGTACCGCCGCGAGCTCGAGCGGTTTTTCTACCGCAGCCACTGGTGCTATGTGGGCCTGGAGGCCGAGGTGCCGAATCCCGGCGACTTCAAGCGCACGGCGATCGGCGAGCGCTCGGTGATCCTGGTGCGCGGCGAGGACATGCAACTGCATGTGGTGGAGAACGTGTGCGCGCACCGCGGCATGCGCTTTTGCCGCGAGCGCCATGGCAACCGCAAGGAGTTCGTCTGCCCCTACCACCAGTGGAACTACCGACTGGACGGCGCACTGCAGGGCGTGCCCTTTCGGCGAGGCGTCAAGCAGGACGGCAAGGTGCACGGCGGCATGCCGGCGGACTTCCAGCTGGAGGAGCACAGCCTCACGCGGCTCAAGGTGGCTACGCGCGGCGGTGTGGTGTTTGCCTCGTTCGACCACGATGTCGAGTCGCTGGAGGACTTCATGGGCCCGGTGATCCTGGGCTATTTCGACCGGATGTTCAACGGCCGCCAGCTCAAGATCCTGGGCTACAACCGCCAGCGCATCCCGGGCAACTGGAAGCTGATGCAGGAGAACATCAAGGACCCGTACCACCCTGGCCTGCTGCACACCTGGTTTGTCACCTTCGGCCTCTGGCGGGCCGACAACAAGTCCGAGCTGAAGATGGATGCGCGGCATCGTCATGCGGCCATGGTCTCCACGCGCGGCGAGGCGAAAAAACAGTCTGACGTATCCAATGTCTCCAGCTTCAAGGCCGGCATGCAGCTGGAAGACCCGCGCTTCCTCGACATCGTGCCCGAGCCCTGGTGGGGCGGCCCCACGGCGGTGATGACCACGCTGTTCCCCAGCGTGATCCTGCAGCAGCAGGTCAACAGCGTCTCCACCCGCCACATCCAGCCCGTGGGCCACGATGCCTTCGACTTCGTGTGGACGCATTTCGGCTACGAGGGCGACACCGACGAGATGACCGAGCGCCGTCTGCGCCAGGCCAACCTGTTTGGCCCCGCTGGCTTCGTCTCGGCCGACGATGGCGAGGTGATCGAGTTCTCGCAGCAAGGCTTCGAGCAAAAGCCCTTCCACCGCGCGCTGGTGGAGCTGGGCGGCCACGAGGTGGGTGATACCGACCACATGGTCACCGAGACGCTGATCCGTGGCATGTACGAGTACTGGCGCGGCGTGATGGAGAAGGAGGACTGACGCCATGGATACCCACGACACCCCCATCGCATTCGCCGACTACTTCGCGGTGCAGCAGCTCTATGCCGAATACGCCGCTGCGCTCGATGCCGCACGGTGGGACCGCTGGCCGGGCTTCTTTACCGACGATTGCGTCTACCGCCTGCAGCCGCGCGAGAACCACGAGCGCGGCCTGCCGCTGGCCACGCTGTCGTTCGACAGCCAGGGCATGCTCAAGGACCGCGTCTACGGCATCCGCGAGACGCTGTTCCATGACCCGTATTACCAGCGCCATGTGATCGGTGCGCCCATCGTGCGTGCGGCTGGCGAGGGCCGGTGGGCGTGCGAGGCCAACTACGCGGTTTTCCGCACCAAGCTCTCGGAACCGTCCACGGTGTTCAACGTGGGGCGCTATCTGGATGTAGTGCAGCGCACGCCTGAGGGTCTGCGCTTTGCTCGCAAGGAATGCATCTATGACAGCGAAATGATTCCGAACTCCATCATCTACCCTATCTGAGAAAGCGCTCCATGACCCCTCTCGATACGCATTGGACCGAAGCCACCGCGTTGGGCGACTTGCCCGAGGATGACGTGATTGGTGTGTCCGTGGATGGCCGTGACGTGGCCCTCTACACCGTAGCTGGCGATGTTTTTGCCACCGACAATCTCTGCACCCACGGCAATGCGCGGCTGTGCGACGGCTTCCTGGAAGGGCACGAGATCGAATGCCCGCTGCACCAGGGCCGTTTTGATGTGCGCGACGGCCGTGCGCTGTGCGCTCCGCTTACGCAAGCATTGCGCACCTACCCGGTCAGGATCGATCAGGGCAAGGTGTACTTGAATCTTGAAGCGGCGCCACGCGGCGTTACCTAAGCCACTGGGCAGAATCGCCCCCGGAGTTCGCTGAGGCGGGTTGGGTCGCGTCAGGCGGCCCCCTCTATGTTTCGACTGCGCGTGAGCTGCTTCCGCGGTCCGGTCTGTGCATCGGATTCAGGCGCATTGCGAGTCTTGCTCAACATGAAAGCGACAGTGCAAGCGTGCCATCACGCTCCAGTTGCTTGATGCACTGGATTTCGACTGACCTCCCGTGTCTGAGGTTGCCAGGGATGGAAAAAAAAAGCTCCCGGAAGGGGAGCTCGGATGCTGGCGATGCGGCACAGTGAAAACACTTCCACAGGATCGCGGCACTCGCCAGGTGCCGCCACCGCGGGACCGGTCCGCATCTGCTTGAATTACATGGCGTTGCCGATTTCGCCGTGGGAGATCTGGCCCGTACGCACTGCTTCTGCTGCTTGGGCGCGGATGGCCGAGCGGTCGGCGGTGGATTGGTAGGTAGCAACACGTGAGCCGGCGGGCTCCATATTGTGCGTTTTGGCTTCCACTACCGCCTCAGCACGCACTTCGGCGCGGGTGCGTTGGGTTTCAAACTGGGTGGCGAATTGCGAAGCATCGGCTTCATCTGCGTGTGCGCCAAACGAGGCGAAAGCGGCAACAGCGGCGATAGAGAGGAAGCGTGTGGTCTTGTTCATGATGAAAATCCTTGAATGAAAAATGCGTCTCAAAAAAGCCGGAGCGAAGAGCCCACAACACAGGCTGGAAACTGCTTCACACCGGGTTCGGTGAGTCGCCTTGCGGGTTCGGCTCATCGATGGGGTGAACTGTACGCCGACGTTGTCTAACAAAAAACCATATGGTCGCAAATTGACTGTTTTGGTATTGGGAATGATTCGAAGTGCGCTCTGCCCTGGCGCTGTGATCGTTGGCTCGGGGCCCCCACGCACCGATAGGCCTGTGGGTCGCTAGGGCCTACTGCGCGTCTTGCGCGTCGAACGAGGGGTGGGGCTCGGAGCCCTGTGGCTCGCCTGGTCCAGCCATAACAAGGTGTCCATCTGCGCCATGAAGTGGCGCAGATAGCCCGGAGACAAATTGCGCATCAGGTTGAGTGAACGCAGCACGAGCTTGTGCGCATTGAGCGGCCCGGCGTTCTCTGGCCCCCGGTGCAGGGCCTGGACCACCTGTTGCTCGGCAGCGATGTCAGACCAGACCCTGCTGAACTGGCGCACGCTTTTGAGGGCGGGCAATGGAGCATTCTCCGCCGCAAAGGGGTCGTCCTTGGAGGCGTTGTACCGGGGGGATGTCAAGGTTTGGTTCAGCTGTGCCAGCGCAGAGCCCGCGGGGGTGGGGCGTGGGTGACTCTGTGATGAAACTGTGGGCGGCGGGCTCTGGGGGTAGCTCGCCAGCGCGGCATCGAGCTTGTGCTCCAACAGCCGTTGTACGGCCCCGGACTGGCCAGGCAGGCGGCGCGCCAGCACCTCCAAGTAGTGAAAGCGCGCGGGGTCGTTGTGGTGCGCGCCCACTGCACGCAAGGCCTCTACGCGGGGATCGCTCATGGTGCGCGGGGTGACTCGATGGGCTGGGTGTTGGCTGTCTTGGGGACTGGCGCCATCTCTACCCGGCGGTTCTGTGCTCGGCCTTTTTCGTCGCTGTTGTCGGCCACGGGTTGTTCAGCGCCAAAGGCGGCCGCGAACACCTGAGACGATGGCATGCCCTCGTCAATCAGGGCCCGGGTCACTGTGAGCGCACGCTGGGCCGACAGCTCCAGGTTGTCCGCAAAACGTTTCTGGCTGCCGCGCAGCAGCGCGGTGTTGTCTGTGAAGCCGCTGACCATCAGCATTTCGTTGCGTTCGCGCAGATAAATCCCCAGCGGCTGCACCAGGGTCTTGAGCAACTGGCGGCCTTCTGGGCGCAGTTCGTCTGATCCCGTGGCAAACAGCACGCTGCCACTGATGCCAATGCGTCCATTGTTCACCGTCACACGTCCGCTGGCCAGCGGAATGGCCAACGCTTTTTCGAGCGCCATGCGCCTCTGCTCTTCCATCTGGCGCTTTTGCACTTCCTGCTGGAGGCTGGCCACCAGATCAATCTGTACCACCAGGACACCCACCAAAATCAGCACGAACGCACCCAGCAGTCCGGCCATCAGGTCGCCGAAGACAGCCCAGACCGGGGCGGTCTGGTCGGTGGCATCGTCCAGGGTATCGTCCACGCCGGTCACGCAGGCACCCCTTGTTCTGCCGTGGCCCGGCCATGGAGTCGGCGCAGGTCTTCCACGATGCCTTGTTGTGCGCTGATGCTCAGGTCAATCACCTCCCGCGCCTGTGCCACGTAATAGGCCAGTTGCTCGTCGCTGCGGCCCATGGACTCGCGGATGGCGCCCTCCATGTCTTGCAGGCTCAGCATGAGCTTGTCATTGCTGGCGCTGAACAGGCCCACGCCGTGCTGGAAGGATTCCCCCAGGCTGGACAACTCGATGGCGCTGGCCGCCACTTGCGCAGCCACCTCATCCACCTTGCCCGCCTGTGCGCCCAGGGCCTGTGCAAACTGCTGGCCCGCTTGCTCCAGCACCTGGGCGGCCGAACCGACCAGGGCGTCAATGGCCGCGCGCTGCTGCACAGCGGCTTCGTTCACGGATTGCAGCAGGGTGCCCAGTTGCTGCGTCATGGCCGTACGCTCGGCCAGTGCGAGGTTGTCGCGTTCGCCCAGGCGTGTCATTTCCTGTCGCAACTGGGTGATGACTTCGGCTGCCGCCTGTGGCACGTCGGAGGCGGTTTGCAGCAGGCGCGTGAGCGGGGCTTCCAGCGCGGAGCCCAGGGTGGCCAGGTGCTCTGACACGGCGGCTTGCAGGGTCTCCAGGCGGTCCACGGCCGCCTGCCCGCGCGTCGCTTCGGCATCGCGCAGTGCGACAAGTTCATCGCGCCACACTTGGGTCAGTGCCTCCATGCGCTGGCCCTGGGCTTGCACCCACTGGGCTTCGGTATCGATGCGTGTGCGCAGCAGCGCGTCGGATTGCTCCATCAGCGCAGTGGTGCTGCCCAAGGTGCGTTCCACCTGGGTGTTCAGTCGCTGGCTCACCTGTGTGGCGGTGTCCTCCAGCGTCTGCACCAGGGCGCGCTGTTGTTCCACTGCCTGGGTGGCAGCGCGCTGCCATTCGGCGCTGAGCGTGTGCGCCAGGCCCTCCAGGGACTGACCCCAGTCCGCCAGCCGTTGCGCATCGGCGTCGCGCTGTGCCTGCTGAGCGTCGGCGACGGTGCTTTGCAACGCAGCCAGCAAGGCCTCTGAGCGTTTTTCGAAGGCGCTGTTGGAGGACTGCAGGCGGTGTTCGATCTGCTGGGCTGCTTGGGCGAGTGCCGTGCTGGTGGCCTGGTGCTGTTCGGCCGTCTGTGCACCGGCGCTCTGCCATTCGCCGCTGATTTTCTGGGCCATCTGGTGCATAGATTGGGTCCAGTCGGCAAGCCGCTGCGCATCCGCAGACCGCTGTGCACCGTGGGCTTCGGCCACTGTGGCTTGCAGCGTGGTGACCAGTGCTTGGGCCTGCTGTGCAAAGGCCTGGGTGGTGGCCTGCAATTGCCGGTCCATCTGCTGTGCTGTGCGCTCCAAGGCCTTGCCCACCTCCTGCTGTTGGGTCAGCGTGTGGGTGCCTGCACGCTGCCATTCAGCGGCCAGATTGCGGGCCATGTCCTGCATGGAGTGCTCCCAGCCTTGCAGTCGCTGGTGGTCCAACTCCACCTGGGCGGCCTGTTGCTGTGCGGCTGTTGCGTGCAGGGCATCCACCAGGGATTTCGAGCGGTCGTCAAAAGCCCGCGTGAGTGTTTGCAATGCGCTCTCGAACTGGGTTGCCAGCGCGCCCTGCGTGCTCGTCTGCTGGTCGAGCGCCTGGGCCCAGGTGTCGGCCACCTTGCGTGCGGTGCCCTCCCATTGCGCGCTGAGGTTTTGCAGCTGCTGACTGGTGTGTTCTCGCAACCGCTCGTGGGTGCGCTGGGACTCTTGTGCCAGCGTCGCCATGGCCTGTTCCACCACCGGGCGCATGGCGGCAGTGGCCTGCTGGGCACTGGTGCTCAGGCTGTCTTGCAGCGATGCGCCCACGGCCTGCGCCAATTGGGTGTAGGCGGCAGAGGCCTCTTTGTGAAACCCCTGCTGTTGCGCCCGCAGCTGGTCGTTGAGCTGGCTGTGGCGGCGCTCCAGCCCCTCCATCATGGCTTGCAGGCGGTCGGCAATCAGCGGCAGGGCCTGGGCCTGCGCTTGCAGGGCCTGCAGTGTGTCCTCCCGCCGTTGAGCGGAAGAGAAGGAGCGGAACAGCGTGGGGATGTGCGCATCCAGCTGGCGGACCGCCTGCAGCCGTTCACGGCGGCTCAGGGCGGACAACAGGCCCAGCGCGGCCGACGTAGCCACCCCCGCGACGGACGTCCCAAACGACAGGCCCAGTCCCTTGATGGGCGCAGCCAGTGCGTTGCGGATGGATTCCAGGTTGCCAGAGGCCTCCAGGGCGAACACCGCACCGTGGAACGTCACCACCATGCCCACAAAGGTGCCCAGCATGCCCAGCATCACCAGCAGTCCCACCAGATAGGGCGTGAGCGCGGGGCCCGGCAAGGCCACCCGCTCGCCTTCGATGCGTTGCCGAACCGGGTGGCGCAGTGCTGGGTCCAGGCTTTCGAGCCAGGTATCCAGCGCTGGGGGCTCTTGATGGGCCTCTAGCGCGCGCGTCAGCGAGGCGGTGGCCGCCCGATAGCGCATCAGCTCCCAGGCTCCCAGCAGGTAGGTGGCGGCGATCATCACCGTCATTGCCAGTGCCAGCGGGCTGTGGCCTATAAAACCCCAGCCCACCCAGCCAGCGGCCGCAAGGCCTGTGGCAAAGATGGCTGTCATCACACTCTTGTTCATTCCTGTTGTCCTGTTGTGTCGTTCTGGGCCGCTTCCAGCAGTCCCGTGATCGGTTCCATGCGCGTTTGCAGCTCTGCGGTGAGCAGGGCCTGCATGTCGCGTTCGAAGGCCCACAGCCAGCCTCCTGCCTGCCGCCAGCGCGCAGGCTCATCGGTCAGTCCCTGGGCGGTCAGCCGGTGCTGGTGTTGCCGATGGCGGTGCGCCAGGCGGCGCTCCAGGTGCGCGGGGAGCAAGGCCCACAGGCGTTGCTCGCGCGGCGCCAGCATGTGCTCCATGACAGCGTCCAGCGCTGCCACCTGGCGCAACCTGGGGGGGCCTTGTGTGATCGCCTGGCGCAACTGTGCCCGCAGGGGCTGCAGCCGCAGCTCCATCTGCTTTTGCAGGTCCAGATAGCGTGGCGCATGGGTGGCGAAATCCGTCTCCACCATCGGGTCCGGCAGTTCCACGGGCGTGTTGTCCGCCCGGGCCCGCAGCGGTTTGGGTGCAGTGGGCCTGGTGGTCAGCTGCACTTCGAGGTCGGCCTTAACCTTCGCTACCAGGCCGGTGAGTGCCGTCATGTTCAGCACCACGGGTGGGCGTTGTGCACTGGCTGCCTGCGATGGCAGGGTCTCGATCGCGTGCAGCGCCCGGCTGAGCTGGACGGCGTCCACGGTTCCGAGCCATTGGCTCAGCTGCTCAGCCACATCGGGGGGCTTGGCTGCTGGTAGCGGAGGCGCGGCCCGCTCGCTGGCTTCCCGCGTCCATTGCTGGAGCAGGACCACGAGGGGTGAGCTGTTGAGTCGGTGGTGTTGGGTCATCCCGCGAAAGGCTGTGCACTGGGTGGGCACGGCCGAGAGGGATGGTCCGGCGGCACGTGCAGGGGGGAACGGGTCCCCATAGGCAAAGCCCGCTATTTTCGCAGGAACGCAAGGCTGATCGGCCGGTCAGCGTCCGGCGTTGCAGCTGTTACATGAGGGAAAGGGCGCGATGTAGCGCCCAGAGGCCCGGCCGGTGGGCCTTTTGGAGGCTCCAGGGCTTGAATTAGAGAGAGGCCTCAGGCCAAGGCCTTTGCGGCCTCAATACGTTTCCAGGTGCAGTCGGCCTTCGCGCTGCAGCGTCGCGCCCAGGACCTCCCAGCTCAGCCCTGCCTCTTGTGCAATGTCACGCAGTGCCATCACCACGCCTTCTTCCATGCCCTTGAGGCCGCAGACGTAGAAGTGGCTGTTGTCGTCGCGCAGCAGGGCCAGCAGGTCGGCGGCGCGTTCGCGCATCAGGTCTTGCACGTAGCGCTTGGGTTGCCCGGGCGTGCGGGAAAAGGCCAGGTTGATGTCGATGAAGTCTTTGGGAAGGCTTTGCAGGGGGCCGAAGTAGGGCAGTTCCTGCTGCGTGCGTGCACCGAAGAACAGCAGAAGCTTGCCGCCTTCAAACTTGCCGCTGTTGCGCAGCCTGCGCCGCCACTCGGTCATAGCGCGCATGGGAGCGCTGCCGGTGCCGGTGCAGATCATCACGATGTGCGATCGCGGGTGGTTGGGCATGAGGAAGCTGCTGCCGAACGGCCCCACCACCTGCACCTTGTCGCCCACCTTCAGGTCGCATACGTAGTTGGAGGCCACGCCGCGCACGGGGTTGCCATCGTGGTCCACGGTCACGCGCTTCACGGTCAGCGCTAGGTTGTTGTAGCCGGGGCGTTCACCATTGCGTGGGCTGGCCACCGAGTATTGGCGCGCGTGGTGCGGTTTGCCCAGCGCATCGGTGCCGGGCGGGATGATGCCAATCGATTGCCCTTCCAGCACAGGGAACGGCATGCTGCCGAAATCGAGCACCACATGGTGGGTTTCGCTCTCAAAACCTGCCTCGGTGCAATTGAAGTTGCCGACCACGGTGGCCGTGGTTGGGTTTTTGGGCGGGAAAAGATTGGTGTACGGATGGGCTGCGGACCAAGGCGGCACCGTGGCTCCGTACTGGGCAGACCGAAACACCTGCGTGCCCGGCTCTGCAGGGGCCTCAACGGCTTGTTGTGGTGCTGCCGCCGCTGTGGCGGGTTCTGCGCCTGCTGCAACCAGTTCGTGGGGCGCAAGCTCGCCGGGCAGTTCTTCCCAGCTGAACTGCTCTTCAATGCTGTAGGCCCTGCCCACCGGCACCGCGCGCCAGTTGTCGATGGAACCTGTGGGGCAGGGCGATATGCAGGCCATGCAGCCATTGCACACATCCGCCCGCACCACGTAGTTGTTGTCGTCGTGCGTGATCGCGTTGACTGGGCAGGTGGCCTCGCAGGTGTTGCAGCGTATGCAGATCTCCGGGTCGATCAAGTGCTGCTTCAGGATGCCGTTGTCGATCAGCGTGTGGGTTTCCATAGTCGTTCTTCGTGCAATGTCTGTCGACGGGTGCGGTGACCTTGCATGCGTGGGCTGGCTTCAGTCGATGCAGAGCAAAACTGCTGTGCCTGGCCGCAGGCGCCGAGATACCTCTGGGAGAGGCTGGCGCTTGGCGGCTCATCAGGGGTCAATTGAAACGCACGTACTCGAAATCAACCGGCTGGCGGTTGATGCCCATGACCGGGGGGGCGATCCAGCCGGCAAATTTGCCCGGATCTACCACGCGGCCCATCAACGACGCCACGAACGCGAAGTCTTCGGGCGTGGGCAGCCATTCGGCTTTGCGTGCGGTCCATTCCGCCTCGCTCACCACGCGGCCGTCGGGCGACATCTTGATGCCGGCCAGCGCGCCGATCTGGCGATTGAAGGCCTTGTGGGGGACCACCAGGCGGGTGGGGACCCCCGCCTTCTCCAGCACCTTGTTCCACCGGCCCACGCCCGCCATGGAGTCCTTGATGAAGTCGTCGCGCAGCACTTCGTTCAGCGCGTTGAGCATGGGCACTTCTTTTTCCAGCAACTGGCCGTCCTTGACCTCCAGCACCTTGTACGTCTGACTCTTGAGAACGTGGTCGTCGGTGCGTTTGCCTTCTTCGTAGCGGCCCTTGAGGCCCGAACTGTAGAACGTGGCGGCGTTGCTCGACTGGTCTGCGCCGAACAGGTCGATGGTCACGCTGTAGTGGAAGTTGAGGTAGCGCTGGATGGTGGGCAGGTCGATGGCGCCCGCTGCACGCACCTGGGCAGGGTCATCGGTCTTGAGGTCGTTCATCACCTGCGCAGTGCGCGAGAGCACGCGCGAGATGCCGCTCTCGCCCACAAACATGTGGTGGGCTTCTTCGGTCAGCATGAACTTGGTGGTGCGCGCCAGCGGGTCAAAAGCGCTCTCTGCCAGGGCCGAGAGCTGGAACTTGCCGTCGCGGTCGGTGAAGTAGGTGAACATGAAAAACGCCAGCCAATCCGGCGTCTTTTCATTGAACGCGCCCAGGATGCGCGGGTTGTTCTCGTCGCCGGACTGGCGTTGCAGCAGCGCTTCGGCCTCTTCGCGGCCGTCGCGGCCAAAGTGCTTGTGCAGCAGGTACACCATGGCCCACAGGTGGCGGCCCTCTTCCACGTTGATCTGGAACAGGTTGCGCAGGTCGTACATGCTGGGCGCCGTCAGGCCCAGGTGGCGCTGCTGCTCGACCGAGGCGGGTTCGGTGTCGCCCTGGGTCACGATAATGCGGCGCAGGTTGGCGCGGTGTTCGCCGGGCACGTCTTGCCAGGCCTTTTCGCCCTTGTGGTCGCCAAAGTGGATTTCGCGGTTCGTATCGCCGGGGTTCAGAAAGATGCCCCAGCGGTAGTCGCGCATCTTCACGTGGCCAAACTGTGCCCAGCCATTCGGGTCCACGCTCACGGCGGTACGCAGATAAACCTCATGGTTGGTCGATCCCTCGGGGCCCACGTCGTCCCACCAGTGGATGAAGTTGGGCTGCCAGCCTTCGAGCGCGCGCTGCAGCGTGCGGTCTTCGCCCAGGTTCACGTTGTTGGGAATCTTCTCGCTGTAGTTGATGCTGCTCATGGGGTGCTCCTCTGGATGGAAAACGAATGCAGGGCAGGGGGTCAGACGCGCGTCTGGTCAAACCCGGCCTTCTGGCCGGTGCCGTAAACCTTGAGCGCGCCCTTCTCGCCCACGGCGTTGGGGCGGTTGAAGATCCAGTTCTGCCACGCGGTCAGGCGCCCGAAGATGCGGGTGTTCATGTTCTCCTTGCTGGCAAAGCGCAGGTTGGCCTCCAGGCCGGTCAGCGCGTCGGGCGACATGGCGGCGCGTTCTTCGATGGCGATGCGGATTTCGTCGGCCCAGTCGATGTCGTCGGGGGCGGCCGTGACCAGGCCCAGTGCGAGCGCCGCATCTGCATCCAGCGATCGGCCGGCGGTTGCGCGGACGGCTTCCAGCGGGCCTGCCTCTTCATAGAAGCGGCGCTGCAGGCGGCTTTGGTCATTCACCATGGGCAGCAAGCCAAAGTTGAATGCGTTCAGGGTGAGCGTTGGTGCCTGGTCGGGCGCGTCGGGCAGGGCCAGCATGTAGGTGCGGTCTGCCGCCAGGGCCAGTTCCGCGAGCGAGCCGGCAAACGCCGAGCCCGTCTCGATCAGCGCGAAGAGGCTGCGCGAGGACACATCCAGACGGGCAAAGGTGCGCCGCAGTGCGCCGATGGTCTCGCGCACCAGCCAATGGTCCTGATGTGCGAGCAGGACGGCATCGCTGGCCAGCACGGCTTGTGCGTCCCCCTCGGTCTTCAGCAGCCAGGTGCCAATGTCCAGCTCGTTGGTGCGCAGGTTCAGGATGGCGTCGTCCAGCTCGCGGGCCATTGCCAGCGGCCACCAGGTGGCGCCGGCTGCTTCAATGGCAGTCGTGTCTGCGGGTTGCGCCCCTTGGGGTGCCTTGATGTACAGCGTGGCCGTGCGCCGTGCGCGGTCGATGTCCACCGTCACGTGCTGGTAGCGCATGCCGTCGGCATGGTCCTGCCGCTCCACGCGGGGCAGGGCAATGCCTTGTGCGCCGCTGGGGCGGGTGCTGGTCTGTGCATGGGCGGCAGCGCGCTCTTGCACCGTGGCGGCAAATTGCGCGGGCTTGGCGATACGGTCCACCAGGCGCCAGTCCACCGCGCGCTGGCCACGCACGCCCTCCACGCTGGTACAGAAGATGTCGGCCAAGTCGTGCCGCACGCGGCGCTTGTCCGTGACGCGTGTCAGTCCACCGGTGCCGGGCAACACGCCCAGCAAAGGCACTTCGGGCAGCGATACGGCAGACGACCGGTCATCGACCAGGATGATTTCATCGCACGCCAGTGCCAGCTCGTAGCCGCCGCCTGCACAGGCGCCATTCACGGCCGCAATGAACTTGAGGCCTGAGTGTTTGGAGGAGTCTTCAATGCCGTTGCGCGTTTCGTTGGTGAACTTGCAGAAGTTGACCTTCCAGGCGTGGCTGGATACCCCCAGCATGAAGATGTTGGCGCCCGAGCAAAAGATGCGGTCCTTGCCGCTGGTGACGACGACGCTGCGCACGTGGGGGTGCTCAAAGCGGATGCGGTTGAGCGCGTCATGCAGCTCAATGTCCACCCCCAGGTCGTAGCTGTTGAGCTTGAGCTTGTAGCCAGGACGAATCCCGCCGTCCTCCGCAATGTCGAGGGACAGCCGCGCAGTGGCGCCCTCGACCGACAAGGTCCAGTGGCGGTACTGCGTGGGGTCAGTGCGGTAGTCAACGCGTTCGGGAGCGTGGGTAAGGTCTGCCATGGGATCTCCGTGGAGAATTAATGCAATATAGTGCTTGTGATCTGCTGTTGATGTGCATCATCATGCATGTTTTGCGGTGTGTCAATGCATTTTTTTGCCGATGGAAGTCGCGCTGATGTGCAGCGCCGCTGAGAGCTGCGCGCGGGGCGGGAGGGGGGTGAGCGCGAACTGCACAGGCCGCCGTGATGGCGGCTCTGTGCCGTGCCGGGATGACAGTGAGTGCTGCGGCGCCGGTGTCCGGGCTGCAGCCGTTCAGAGGGAGTGCAGGGTTTTACGCTGCGCGGGCCATGGCCTTGCGCACACTGGCACTCAGGGCTTGCAGGCTTTGCTCGGGGGTCTGGCCGGAGGTGTCCACCGTGATTTCGGCCTTGGAATAAAAAGCAGCGCGTCCGTCCAGGATGCGCTTGAGGTCGTCCATGGCCTCTTTGCTGGCGGCCATCGGGCGCATGTCGCCCTGGGCCACCACGCGCCCCATGTGTTCTTCGGGCGCAGCCCGTAACCACACCGTGGTGCAGTGGGCCAGCAGCTCGTTGAAAGTGGCGGGGTCCGACACAATGCCGCCCGGCGTGGCAATGACCACCTCGCTGTGGATCTGTATCGTTTCTTCCAGCGCCCTGCGCTCGTAGCGGCGGTAGGCGGTGGTGCCGTACAGATCATGGATTTCGCGCACGCTGCACCCGGCAAGGGCCTCGATGGCGCGGCTCAGTTCAATGAACGGTACGTCCAGCTCGCGCGCCAGCAACGGCCCCAGCGTGGATTTGCCAGCCCCCCGCAGACCCACCAGCGCAATGCGGCGGTGCCTTGCGACGTCGTTGTGTCCACCGCTCAGCAGCTCGTGCAGCGCCAGGCGGGCGCGGCGCAGTTCGGGCTCGCTGCGGTGTTCCAGCAATTCGCGGATCAGCAGCCATTCGGGCGATTGCGTCGTGAAGTCGCCCACCAGCTCCGCCAGCGAGCAGTGCAGTGCATGGGCCACCTGCTGCAGCACCAGGATGGAGGCGTTGCCGGTGCCGTACTCCAGGTTGGCCAGGTGGCGTTCAGACACGTCGGCGGCCACGGCCACCGCCTTGCGGGTCAGGCCCCGCTGCGCTCGCAGGTTGCGAACGCGCTCGCCCAGAGCCACCAGAAGGGGGTTCTTGGGCTCCTCGGCCGATGGCGGCGCACCCTCCTGCGCGGAGGCGGGTGCCAGCAGCCCCGCCGTTTCTGTTTCGTTCATACCCATCCTTTTCATGGAGCACCCTGGCCTTCTCAGGGAAAACGCCATGCATGCACTATAGTGCTTGACATGAATCTTTGAGGTAACTATGGTTCATCAATTGGCAAAATACTGCATGTTTTGGATGCGCGCAAGGCGGTGGATCAAAAACGGTGCAGATTGGGCCCCGACTCTAGCTGCACCCACTGCCCATGTCCGACAAAACTGCATTTCACCAAGCCCTGGCTGATCTGACCGCCCAGCTCGCTGGCAAACCGCTGGATGCCGCTCTGGCGCAATGGCTTAACACTGCACACGGCCCCACCAGTGCGAGCTACCAGCGCTTGCGGGAGGCGTGTCTTCAGGGCGTGCGCGAGGGGTGGTTGTGTGAACGCGAGGGCGCTGGCATTCGCTACGGCCGCGTGTTCAAGCCCGAAGATGCCTTGCACCGGTTTTCTGTGGACGTGGTGGACATGCAAAACATTGCAGGCCCCCACCACACCCATCCGCAGGGCGAAATCGATTTGATCATGCCGCTGGAGGGCGAGGCGGTGTTTGACGGCCACCCTGCCGGATGGTGCGTTTACCCGCCCGGCAGTGCCCACCACCCCACGGTGGCTAACGGCAGAGCGCTGGTGCTGTACCTGCTGCCCGAGGGGCAGATCCAGTTCACCCGCTAGTGCTGGCGCCTGCGCTGCTTCCACATGGACCTTCTCGCTCTGAAAGACCGACTGCATGACTGAATTGCTCGCCAACCACGTTGCCGGCCGCTGGCAACACGGAACAGGGCCCGGCACCGAATTGCGCGACCCTGTGCTGGGCACCGCCCTGGTGCGGGTGGACGCCACGGGGTTGAACCTGCCCGAGGCCTTTGCATTTGCCCGCGAACAGGCCGGGGCTGCGCTGCGCGCCGCCACCTACCGTGAGCGGGCTGCCATGCTCGGCGCGGTCGCCAAGGTGTTGCAGGCGCACCGCGACAGTTACTACGACATTGCCACTGCCAACTCCGGCACCGTCAAGACGGACTCCGCGGTGGACATCGACGGCGGAATCTTCACCCTCGGCCAATACGCCAGATGGGGTGATGCGCTGGGCGATGTGCGCGTGCTGCGCGACGGGGACGCCATCAGGCTGGGCAAAGAACCGGTCTTTCAGTCGCAACACCTGCAGGTGCCCCGGCCTGGGGTGGCGCTGTGCATCAACGCGTTCAACTTTCCCGCCTGGGGGCTCTGGGAAAAAGCCGCGCCCGCCTTGCTGTCGGGCATGCCGGTCATCGTCAAGCCCGGCACATCCACGGCGTGGCTGACCCAGCGCATGGTGCAGGACGTGGTGAACGCCGGGGTGCTGCCCGCCGGCGCCCTGTCGGTCATCGCGGGAAGCTCGGCGGGCTTGATGGACGCGCTGCAACCGTTTGATGTGGTCTCGTTCACCGGTTCTGCCGAGACGGCGGGCGTTGTGCGGGCGCATCCGGCGGTGGCGCAGCGTGCGGTGCGCGCCAACATCGAGGCCGACAGCCTCAATGCCGCGCTGCTGATGCCTGATGAGGCGCCCAGCAGCGCCGCCTTTGACTTGCTGGTGCGCGAAGTCGTCCGCGAGATGACTGTCAAGTCCGGTCAGAAGTGCACCGCGATCCGCCGCATTCTGGTTCCCGCCGCGTTGTACGCTGCGGTGGCCGAGGCGGTCAGTGCCCAACTGGCCCGCGTGGTGGTGGGCAACCCCCGCAACCCGGAGGTGCGCATGGGCTCGCTGGTGAGCCGCGCGCAGTTCGATGGGGTGCAGGCAGGCATTGCCGCCCTGGCCGTCCATACCGATGTCCTGCACGACGGCAGAACCCGGCCCCTGGTTGACGCCGACCCTGCCGTGGCGGCCTGCGTCGGCCCGGTGCTGCTGGGTGCGCGCGATGCCGACCGGGCCTCCATCGTCCATGACGTGGAGGTGTTTGGCCCGGTGGCCACTTTGCTGCCCTACAACGACCTGCCCCATGCGCTGGCCCTGGCGCAACGTGGCCAGGGCTCGCTGGTGACCTCGCTCTACGGCGCCGATGACAAGTCCCTGGCACAGGCCGCCATTGCACTGGCGGCGAGCAACGGCCGGGTGCATGTGGTGACGCCGGCCGTGGCCACTGCGCACACGGGCCACGGCAATGTCATGCCGATGTCTCTGCACGGCGGACCCGGCCGGGCTGGCGGTGGTGCCGAGCTGGGCGGCTTGCGGGCGCTGGACTTCTACCACCAGCGCAGTGCGGTGCAGGCCAGCCCCGAAGTGCTCGCGGCGCTGGGCTGCTGACCCCCGAACCCACCCACAAAAACAACGCCATCGCGACGGAGACACGCCATGAACAGCCTTCCAGAACAGTTCAATTTTGCAGAGCATCTGTTCGCCCTGAACCGCGCGCGGGGTGACCGCATTGCCTACATCGACGATCAGGGAAGCCTGAGCTACAGCGCGCTGGAAGACCGTGCACGGCGGCTGGCGGCGGTGCTGGCCAACGCCGGTGTGCGGCGCGAGGAACGCGTGCTGCTGCTGATGCTGGACACCAGCGACTGGCCGGTGGCGTTTCTGGGTTGCCTCTATGCCGGTGTGGTGCCGGTGGCGGTCAACACCCTGCTCAAGCCCGACGACTATGCTTACATGCTGACGCACTGTCGCGCACAGGCGGCGCTGGTCTCTGGCGCATTGCTGCCGGTGCTGAACGAGGCGCTGGCCCTGGCGCCCCACCACGAAGTGCGCGCTTGTGTGGTGTCGCAGCCGCAGGGCACGTTGGCTGCGGGGGCAGTGGACATGCAGGCCGCCATTGCCAGCACCCCCGCGCTGACTGCGCCCGCGCGCACGGGGCCTGACGAGCCCGGGTTCTGGCTCTACTCTTCCGGCTCCACGGGCAAGCCCAAGGGCACGGTGCACACCCAGGGCAGCCTGTGGTGGACGGCCGAGCTGTATGGCAAGGCGGTGCTGGGCCTGACCGACAAGGACGTGTGCTTTTCGGCTGCCAAGCTCTACTTTGCCTATGGGCTGGGCAACAGCCTGACCTTTCCGTTGTCGGTGGGCGCCACGGTGGTGCTGATGGCCGAACGCCCCACGCCAGACGCTACGTTCGAGCGCTGGACGCGCCACCAGCCCACGGTGTTCTTTGGGGCGCCCACCGGGTTCGCCGGCATGCTCGCCTCGCCCCGCCTGCCTTCCCGCAGCGCGGTGGCGCTGCGCATGTGCTCGTCGGCCGGCGAGGCGCTGCCGGCCGAGATTGCACAGCGCTTCAAGGACCATTTCGGTTGCGACATCATTGATGGCATTGGCTCGACAGAGATGCTGCACATCTTCCTTTCCAACCGCCCTGGCGATGTGCGCTACGGCAGCACGGGCAAACCGGTGCCGGGCTACGAGATATCCCTGCGCGGCGAAGACGGCAGCGAGGTGCCGCAGGGCGAAATCGGTGACCTCTACATCCAGGGCCCCAGCGCTGCGCTGATGTACTGGAACAACCGTGCCAAGACCCGCGAGACCTTCCAGGGCGCGTGGACCAAAAGCGGCGACAAGTACGTGCGCGATGCCGAGGGCTATTACACCTACGCCGGGCGCAGCGACGACATGCTCAAGGTCAGCGGCATTTATGTGTCCCCCTTCGAGGTGGAGGCCACGTTGATGCAGCACACCTCTGTGCTGGAGGCGGCCGTGATCGGCACGCAGGATGCTGACGGCCTGACCAAGACCAAGGCGTTTGTGGTGCTCAAAGACGGGCAGGCGGTCACACCGGATGAACTCAAGGCCTTTGTGAAGGAACGCCTGGCGCCCTACAAGTACCCGCGTCTGATCGAGTTCCTGCCCGAGCTGCCCAAGACAGCCACCGGCAAAATCCAGCGCTTTCGGCTGCGCGAACGGGAGCAGCGGGCGTGAATGCCAACGTCGCTGCACCTGGCCCCGTGGCGGGCGTAGAACGCTTGTCCGTGGTATGGCGCAACCGCACGGTCCACATCGAGTACCAGTGGATAGCCCCCGAGCGCAGCGACGCCCCCTTGGTAGTGTTCCTGCACGAAGGCCTGGGCTCGGTGGCGATGTGGAAGGACTTCCCGCGCCAGCTGTGCGATGCGGGTGGGTTTCGGGGGCTGGTGTTCTCTCGCCCTGCCTATGGCCGGTCCACCCCCCGGGGCGCGGACGAGGTGTGGGGCCCGGATTTCATGCACCAACAAGCTCACGAGGTGGTGCCCGCATTCCTCGATGCACTGGGAGTGCAGGAGGCCGCCTGGCTCTTCGGCCACAGCGATGGCGCATCGATTGCCCTGCTGATGGCTGCGCGCTGGCCGCAGCGCGTGCAAGGTCTGGTGGTGATGGCGCCGCACCTCTTTGTGGAAGACGTGACGGTGCAGAACATCGAACGCGCGCGGGACGCCTACGAACAGACCGACCTGCGCCACAAGCTGGGGCGCTACCACGACGATGTGGATTCCGCCTTCTGGGGCTGGAACCGCATCTGGCTGGACCCTGCCTTTCGCGCGTGGAACATCGAGCCCGAGGTTGCCCAGATCGGCGCACCCGTGCTGGCCATCCAGGGCTGTGACGACGAGTACGGCACCCTGGCACAGATCCGGGGCATTGCCCAGCGCGTGCCGGGCACCCGGCTGCTGGAGCTGCCGGACTGCGCGCACTCTCCGCACCGCGACCAGCCGGAAGCGGTAATAGCCGCTGCTGTTGCCTTCATCCAAGCGCACCACACTCCTGCATAGCTGCGGACGGGGCGGTGGCAGGGCAGTAGCCCGTGCCCCAGCGAGTCCAAAAGAAAGCGCTATTCCACCTGGCGCCGCAGCCCTTCCAGGTCGGTGACGGTGATGCCGCCGTATTCAATCTCCAGCAGGCCCGCGGCCTGCAGCCGCTTCAGCGCCGCGTTGCAGCGCTGGCGTGACACGCCCGAGAGGTTGGCAATTTCTTCCTGCGACACCTGCAGGTGCGTGTCGCTGCCCGGGTGCAACCAGGGGTGGAACAGGCCGGCGAGCGCGCGGGCCACCTGGCTGTCGGTATCGAGCAAATGGTGGGCCGTGAAGTTGCCCAGAAACCAGTGCATGCGCTCGTTGATCTGCTGCAGCAGAAAGTGGTCAAAGCTGCGCTGCGTGGTGTGCAGCCATTCAAAGGTCTCCGCCGGTACCAGCGCAACGCGGCTAGGGCGCAGTGCGATCACGTCGGCCGTGCGTGGCGTGCCGCGCAGCAAGGTGCCCTCGCCAAACCAGCTCCCTGCCGACAGCCCGCCCAGCGTGACCGAGCGGCCATCGCCTGAGGTCACCGTCCACTTCAGCAGCCCCTCGATGGCGCCATACCAATGCACCGGGGTGTGGCCGCGCCTGCACAGCGCGCCGCCCTGGGGCACTTCGACCTCTCGCGCATCGTCCATCACCCGCTGCTGCGCGGCGCTGTTCAGGGCCGGGAACCAGGCGGAGTGCCGCAGCAGATCGGTGAGGGTAGGGGGAGCCAGTTTGACCAACATGGTGAGAGTGTCTCCTGCGCCCCCGGGTGCTGTACAGGCGCGTGCGCGTATTCCCTGAGTCCAAATGTCATCGCGATGACTGAGTGGCGCGGGGCTACAAAAAATAATGACCGCTCCATCCACAGGAGACACATGATGATGCACACGCGCCGCCAGTTCATGCACCACGTCGGTTGCGCCTCTGCGCTGGGGGCCTTGTCGCCGCTGGCCGCTTGGGCGCAGACCATCGACCAGGTCAAGATCTTCTACGGCTTTCCTGCAGGCAGCGCGGGCGACAGCGTGGCGCGCAGGGTGGGCGAGAAGCTAGCCGCATCGCCCTACACCCGCAACCCCGCCGTGGTGGAGAACAAGCCCGGCGCGGGAGGCCGCATTGCGCTGGAGTCGCTCAAGGGCGCGCCCGCCGATGGCAGCGTGCTGACGCTGTCGCCGTTTTCGTGCACGTCCATCTATCCGCACATTTACAGCCGCCTGAGCTACGACCCGGCCAAGGATTTTGTGCCGGTGTCCATCGGTGCCGTCATGCACCACGGTCTGGCCGTGGGGCCGCTGGTGCCCGCCTCCGTCAAGACGGTGAAAGACTTTCTGGCCTGGGCCAAGGCCAACCCCGGGCAGGCGAACTACGGCTCACCCGCAGCGGGCTCCACGCCGCACTTCATCGGTGCGCTGCTGGGCTTGAACCACGGCGTGGACCTCAAGCATGTGCCGTACCGCGGTTCTATCCCGGGGGTGACCGATGTGGTGGGCGGGCAGATCGCGTCGATGGTCACACCCAGCGGAGACTTCATCCCCAACCACAAGGCGGGCAAGCTGCGGCTGATCGCCACCTCGGGCCAGGCGCGGTCGCCGTTTTCGCCCGAGGTTGCCACGTTTGCAGAGCAGGGCTTTCCAGAACTCACGACCGAGGAATGGTTCGGCTTTTACGCCCCGGCGCGCACGCCAGCGGCGGTGGTGGCAGCCGCCAACGCCGCCATCAACACCGCGATCAAGGACAAGGCCGTCGTGGACAGCCTGGCCGTGGTGGGGCTCATCGCCAAAGGCTCTACGCCTGCAGAGATGTTGGCCTCGCAACATGCCGAATACGAGCGCTGGGGGCCGCTGGTGAAGAAGGTCGGCTTCACGGCCGAGTCCTGAAAGGTCCCGCATGGCACACACCGTGAAGCGCGTGGCCGTAGTGGCCACCGGCACGATTGGCGCAAGCTGGGCTGCGTACTTTCTGGCGCGGGGCCTGGACGTGGATGCGACCGACCCATCGCCCGGGGCCGAACAGCGACTGCGGGACGCCGTTGCTGCGCATTGGGTGGCGCTGGCGCAGCAAGGGCTGGTACCCGGCGCCAGCCCGCAGCGCTTGCGCTTTCACGCGCGGCTGGAAGACGCCCTGGCGCAGGCCGATTTTGTGCAAGAGAACGGACCCGAGCGGCTCGACTTCAAGGTGGACCTGTTCCGCCGCATGGATGCAGCCACCCCGGCGCATGTGGTGCTGGCCTCCAGTTCCTCGGGACTGGCGGTAACGGACATGCAGAAGGATTGCACGCACCCCGGTCGCGCGGTGCTGGGCCACCCGTTCAACCCGCCGCACATGATCCCGCTGGTCGAAGTGGGCGGCGGCGAGCGCACCACGCCCCAGGCGGTGGCTGATGCCATGGCGTTCTATGCCCACATCGGCAAGCGTCCCATCCAGGTGCGGCGCGAGATCAAGGGGCACATTGCCAACCGCTTGCAGGCCGCTCTGTGGCGCGAGGCCTTCCACCTGGTGGACCAGGGCGTGGCCACCGTGGAAGACATCGACACCGCCATCTCGCAGGGCCCTGGCTTGCGGTGGGCGCTGATGGGGCCGTTCATGAACCTGCACCTGTCGGGCGGCGACGGTGGCATCGCCCACCTGCTGGCCCACCTGGGTGGCCCCATCGAGAGCTGGTGGCAGGACCTGGGTACCCCGTCCATGACCGAAGCCTTGCAGCACCAGGTGACCGAAGGTGTGGCACAGGCGCTGGGTGACAGGCCGGCCAGCGATCTGGCCCGTGCGCGAGATGCGTTGCTCATCGAGCTGCTGCGTGCCAAGCAGGCGTCAGGGCTGCTCGGCCAACCAGACCCTGATCTCGACGCCTGAGGCATAGCCCCTCAGTTTTTGAACCTCCATCGCTCCCGAGAACCCACCATGTACCCAGCCTTTCTTGATGACGAGCGCCAGATTGCTCCTGCGCGCGCTGTGCGCACCCAGTTTGACGATGGTTCTTTCACGCTGCGCTCTCCCATGGCGCTGCAACCCTATGCCCGCTGCGTGGGGGAATGGCTGGAGCGCTGGGCCGAAGAGACGCCTGATGCCCTGGCACTGGCTGAGCGGCGCGACAGCGCAGAGGGCTGGCGCAGCCTGACCTATGCCCAGCTGCGCCGCCAGGTGGGCGCCGTGGCGCAGTCGCTGCTGGACCTGCGCTTGCCCGCCGGGCGGCCGATTGCCATCCTGTCCGACAACGCGGTAGACCATGCGGTGCTCATGCTTGCGGCCATGCATGTAGGCATCACCCCCTGTTCACTGTCGAGCGCATACGCACGATCCCAGGACTACAGCCGCCTGCACGGCATGCTGTCGGTGCTGGAGCCCAGCCTGGTCTACGCGTCCGATGCCAGCATCTATGCGCCAGCCCTGCAAGGCTGGGACAGCGCCGCCGTGCGGGTGTTCAGCCGCAACGCGTCTGCGTGTCCGGGGGCGTTGCCTTGGGAGCATCTGCTTGCCGGGCAAGAGACACCCCAGGTGCAGCAGGCCATGCAGGCGTTGCTGCCCGATGACCATGCCAAATACCTGCTCACCTCCGGCTCCACTGGTCGGCCCAAGGTGGTCATCAACACCCACCGCATGCTCTGCGCCAACCAGCAGATGATGGCCCAGGCATGGCGCTTCTTAGAGCATGAGAAGCCGGTGTTGGTGGACTGGCTGCCCTGGAGTCATACCTTTGGCGGCAACCACAACCTCAACATGGTGCTGTGCCACGGCGGAACGCTCTACATCGACGAGGGGCGGCCGATGCCGGGGCTCATCGACAAGACGGTGCGCAACCTGCGTGAGGTGCAGCCCACCATGCTGTTCAATGTGCCCCGGGGCTTTGACATGCTGCTGCCGTTTCTGGAGGCCGACGACCGTCTGGCCGCCGACGTGCTGGCGCGCATGCGGCTCGCCTTCTATGCGGCGGCGGCGCTGGCTCCATCGACCTGGCAGCGCCTGCAGGCCGTTGCCCGGCGCGTGCGCCCCGCGCGGCCGCTGTGGCTCACTACCTCGTGGGGCTCCACAGAGACGGCGCCCGCTGTCACCACCGCCCACTGGCACCTGGAGGGCGCGGGCTGCATTGGCGCACCCTTGCCGGGGCTGGAGCTGAAGCTGGTGCCCAACGGCAGCAAGCTGGAGATGCGGGTGCGGGGCGTGTCGGTGTTTGCCGGCTACCGCAATGCGCCGCGCGAGACGGCCGCCGCATTCGATCATGAAGGTTTCTACCGCATCGGCGATGCGGGGTATCTGGTGGACTCTGAGCAGCCAGAAAAAGGCGTGGTCTTCAACGGCCGTGTAGCCGAGGATTTCAAGCTGTCCAGCGGCAGCTGGGTGTCGGTGGGCACCTTGCGGGTGGACCTGGTGTCGCAACTGGCACCGCTGGTGCAGGACATTGTGCTCACCGGGCATGACCGCGATGAGGTGGGCATGCTGGTGTTCCCGTCTGCGGCCGGTGCGGCCGATGCTGCGCGGCTGGAGCAAGCGCTGCAGGCCGTGATGCGTGCGCGCCGCGATGCCGGCGCCGGGTCTTCGCAATGCCCCACGCGGGCCATGGTGATGGAGACGGCGCCCGATGCAGATGCCGGGGAGATCACCGACAAGGGCTACATCAACCAGGGGGCTGTGCTCTCGCGCCGCGCTGCGGCGGTGCAGGCGTTGTATGCCCATCCTGCAGCGCCAGGGGTCATCAGCGCCTGATTGCGCAGGGGCCAGGACGTGCGTGGGTGCGTCGTCGCGCAGGCGTTGCAAGCTCCACCAAAGAAAAAGGGGCCTTGCGGCCCCTGGTGCTGACGCAAGCGCCTTGCGGCGCCGGGTGCATCAGACGGTTGCGTCCTTCAGCTTCTTCAGTGCGCGGGTCTTGATCTTGACCGAAGCAGGCTTGGCGGGGAACCAGCGCTCTTCACCCGTGAAAGGGTCCTTGCCAAAGCGCTTCTTCTTGGCGGGCACTTGCTGCAGGCCGATCTTGAGCACGCCAGGCAGCGTGAACTCGCCAGAGCCCTTCTTGTGCACCGAGCCCAGGATGGCGGCTTCCAGCGCAGCCAGCACGGCCTTGGTGGCCTTGGGTTCCACGCCCGACTGTTCAGCCAGGTGGGCGACCAGCGTGGTCTTGTTGAACGCGGTCTTGATGGGCTTCAGGGCGGCAGCAGCGGCCACGGGCTTGGCAGCGGGGGCTGCAGCTTTCTTGGCGGCTGGCGCAGCTTTTTTGGCTGCAGGGGCTGCCTTCTTGGCGGCGGGTGCTGCGGCCTTGACGGCCACTTTCTTTGCGGGAGCGGGAGTTTTCTTTGCAGTTGCCATGATGTTTTTTCGTTGATTGGAATGACGATGGGCCCTGCCTCTGCGAGCGAGGACCTGCGTGATTTTAGGTGCGATAACGCCGGGCGCGATAGGGCCTGCATGCTGCAGGTGTTTGCAGCCGTTGCATCGAAGCGGTATTGCCTGCTGGTGCAGGGCCCGCGAGGCGGTCGCAGGCGCGTGCGCTGCGACCGTTTTTGTCTGCGTGGTTAGGTCGCCGTCTGCAGGCCCAGCACCGCGATCACGTGGCAGCCCGTGCCTGCAATGACGCAGCCATGCCACACAGCGTGGGCATAGCGCACCACGGCGTCCATCACGAAAAACACCACGCCAGCTGTATACGCAGCCCCGCCGATCACGAGCCAGGCCGCACTCACGGCGGGCACATGGGGCATCAGGGGCAAGGCCTCCAGCAGCGCCACCCAGCCCATCGCCACATACAAGACGGTGGAGAGCCAAGGTGCTGCGCGCCGCATGCGCAACTGCAGCCAGCAGCCCGCCAGCGCCGCAAGCCACACCAGCACCAGGGCCGTGATGTGGTGCCTGTGGCCCGGCGCACTCAACGCAAAAGGGGTGAAGCTGCCCGCAATGAACAGGTGGATCGCCGCATGGTCCAGCCGCAGCGCCCATTGCTTGGCCCGCCCAGGCGGCAGTGCGTGGTACAGGGTGGATGCGCCATATAGCAGCGCCATGGTGGCTACAAACACCAGCACACCTACCATCGCTGCGGGATGCGCGGCGGGGGCTGATTGCAGCAGCTGCGGCACGGCGAGGCAGGCGCCCACCAGCGCAGCGCCGTGCAGCGCACTGTTGGCCACCTCTTCATGCAGGTCCTGCGGCCGGTCGCTCACGGCGGTCTCGCTAATGGTGGGCAGGCGTGTGCAGCCGCTCGCGCCACAACTGCCAGCGCGCGCGTTGCAGAGCCAGAAACTCCACAGCGCCCCAGGCCAGCGCGCAGCCCAGCATCGCCCAGCCCATGGCCCAGCGGTGGGCCTCAGTCTTGCGCGGTGGCGGGTACATCGTCGTGGTCCCAGCCAGCAGTGCGGGGCAGGTCCAGGCTCAGCCACCCGCGTTCATCGAACAGCTCATCAAGCAGCCGCTGCAGTCCGAACAGTTTCCAGAGCATGGTGCGCCTCTTTCAAAGGGTGGTAACTGCAGGCAAGTTAGCGCCCTTGTGTGACGGTTTCGCGTCGGTTCGCACAAACGCCACAGGCGGGGCATGCAGCTATCCGAGCCGTCCGGCGGGCGCTATCCTCGCCGCTTGGCACGCGCCCTGGCGTGCTCCACCCATCGAATCCTTCCCCATTCAACATGCTGCCCGAGCTTGCGGCGCTGGAAAAAATCCTGGAGCTGGGGGCGCCCCATCTGCAGGTGCAGGTCGTCCAACAGGTGTCTGTGGCATCGGGCCCGCAATTTCCCATCTATGCCATCGGGCTGGGCAACCCGGCGCTGGACGTGCCTGCCGTCGGGTTTTTTGGCGGCGTGCATGGGCTGGAGCGCATTGGTGCCGAGGTGGTGATTGCCTACTTACAAAACGTAGTCATGCGGCTGCAGTGGGACACCACCTTGCACCAGCAGCTGGAGCGGGTGCGCCTGGTCTTCATGCCCATCGTCAACCCCGGCGGCATGTGGTCTGCCACGCGCGCCAACCCGCGCGGGGTGGACCTGATGCGCAACGCGCCCGTCGATGCCGTGGACCCGGTGCCCTGGGGTATTGGCGGGCAACGCGTGAGCGCGGGGCTGCCCTGGTACCGGGGGCGGGCTGGTGAGTCCATGGAGGCAGAAAGCCAGGCGTTGTGTGACGTGGTGGCGCAGCAGCTGCTGGCGCGGCCGTTCAGTATTGCGCTCGACTGCCACTCGGGTTTTGGCGTGAAGGACCGGCTGTGGTTTCCTTTTGCCCACACCCGCCGACCCATTCCGCACCTGGCCGAGCTGCATGCGCTGCAGGACATTTTTTTGCAGGCGCACAGCAACCACCAGTACATCATCGAGCCGCAGAGCGCGCAGTACCTCGCCCATGGCGACCTGTGGGACCACCTGTACCTGCAGGCCTGTCGCGATGTGCCCGCGCACACCTTCTTGCCGCTCACGCTGGAGATGGGCTCTTGGCTGTGGATCAAGAAGAACCCGCGCCAGCTGTTCTCGCGCAACGGCATCTTCAACCCGCTCATCAACCACCGCCAGCAGCGCGTACTGCGGCGGCACCTGTCGCTGCTCGACTTTCTGTCCCGCGCGGCCTGCAGCCACGCGCGTTGGGTGCCAGCACCCGATCAGCGTGCACAGCGCCGTGCCGATGCCCTGGCGGCGTGGTACTGAGATGCCAGTGCGCCCGCCACGCCAATGGATCTTGCTGCGCGGGCTGACGCGTGAGGCCGCGCACTGGGGCGCGTTTGCCGAGGGCTTTGCGCAAGCAGTGCCGCGCGATGACGTGCTGGCGCTGGACCTGGCGGGCAACGGCGAGTTCCACCATCTGGCGTCACCCTGGTCGGTACAAGGCATGGTGCAGGCCTGCCGCGCAGAGTTGGCGCGGCGTGCCGTGGCACCGCCCTATCACCTGCTGGCCATGTCGCTGGGGGCGATGGTGGCCACCGAATGGGCACGCGTGGCGCCGTACGAGGTGGCAGGCTGCGTGCTCATCAACACCAGCTTGCGGCCGTTCAGCCCGTTCTGGCACCGCCTGCAGCTGCACAACATCGCGCCGCTGCTGCGGCTGGCGTGGCGGTGGCGATCTGCCGAGGCCGCCGAGCAGGTGGTGTGGCAGATCACCAGCCGCAGCGCACCATCCGCCGCCGCGGGCGTGGTGGCGCGGTGGGCCGCTGTGCGCAGGCAACGGCCCGTGTCGGCCCGCAATGCCGTGCGCCAGCTGGTGGCGGCTGCACTGTACCGCGCGCCCGCAGCGGCACCTGTGGACCGCGTTTTGCTGTTGGGCAGCCAGGAGGACCAGCTGGTGTCCCGCCAATGCTCGCAGGCCATTGCGCAGGCTTGGGGGTTGCCGCTGCAGTCGCATCCGTGGGCGGGGCACGACCTGCCGCTGGATGACCCGCAGTGGGTCATCGATGCTGTGCTGCAGTGGCTGTCCCGCAGCGGGGCAACGGACGGGTAGTGGAGGCTATGGCGTGAGGCCGTTCAACCCACCCTGTGCCACCAGCTCGCGGTACCACTCCGCATAGCCCGCGCTGCTGGGGTGTAGGCCGTCGGCGGCGTTCAGCTCCTGGCTGCGGGTCACGAACGGGTCCTGGTCGCGCGGCTTGAGCAAGCGCACGTAGTGCACCTGCTGCGCGCTGGCCACCTCACGCGCCAGGGCATGCAGCGCCTCGGACCGGCGTGACATGGCCCATGACAGGGGCGGTACAAAAAAGGGTGCGTGGCCCACGTTGCCACAAGGCATCAGCACCACCTGCTGCCCCTTCTGGCGTGCCAGCGCCACCGCTTGCTGTACTCGCTCGCGCAGTGTGTCCTCGGGGGTGAAGCGGATAACGTCATTGCCACCCGCCAGCACCAGCACCAGGTCATAGCCGCCGTCAGCGCGCTCCAGCTGCTGCACTACATCGCCAAACTTGGCGCCGTTGGCCGCCAGGTTGTCGATGCGCCATTGGGGATGGTCCTGGCCCATGCGCCCGGGCAGGCTGTTTGCTGCAGTGCTGGCGCCGGTGCCCACCGCCGTGCTGTCGCCCACTACCAGCACGCGCCGCGTCGGGTGCGGGGGCTGCGCGGTATAGGGGCGAGCGTCGCGGGCCAGGTCGGCTGCGGTCCACATGCGCCAGGGGGCGCAGCCGGTCAGCAGCAGTGCGCCTGCAGCCACCGCAGCCAGGGTGGCCCATTGGCGGGTGGCGCTTTGGCGTGGGGGAGTCTGTCGCGTCATCGTGCGGTCGCCCAAAGTTGCTTTGGGCTCAGCGTACCTACAGACAAGGCGACCCAGCGTCGGCGCCGGGCATGGGCGGGCGTAGGACTGCGCTACGCCGGGCGGCCATGGGCCGTCACTGTTTGAAAACGACGGCTTCCAGCGCCATGGCACGGATGGCTTCGGCCGCAGTGTCGGCCTCGGCGCGTGTGGCGTACGGGCCCACGCGAACGCGGATGCGGCGGCTCTTGGCGTTGCTCAGCTCCTGGCGAAAGGCGGGCAGGCCTTCGTTGAGCAGGCGCGCCTGTGTCTTGCGGGCATTGGCTTCCTCGGCAAACAGGCCCACGTTGATGTAGTAGCCCGGGGCTGTGCCCACCGTGGGCAGCGCGGTGTCGGCGGTGGGCGCTGCTGCAGCTGGCGCCTTGGGCTTTGTAGTGGCTACGGCGCGGCTGGCAGCATCGCGGCGTGCGGGGGCGGTGACACTGGCCGCAGGCGCGGGTGCGCGGGTCGATGCTGCTGGCGTGGCTGGCTTGGGTGTGGACGCTTTGGCGGCCGGGGTGGATGCCGTGGGCGATGCGGGCTGTGCAGGCGCTGGAGGCTCGGCCGATTTTTGGACGGCAGCGGCAACGGGGGGGGATGTGACTGCCACAGGCGCGGGGGGTGCAGCGGCAGCAGGGGTGGCGGGAGCAGCTGACTCTGGGGTTACCTCGGCGGCGGGCGCCGGTGGCGTTGTGGGCGCGTCTTCGGCCTCGGGCGCTCGCAAGACCCCTACGGGCTTGGTGGCTGATGCCGCCTGGGCGGCTGCCGTGGCCTGCGCCACGGTGACGGCGGGCTCCAATGCCAGCGGTTTCACGTCCGACGGAGACAGTGCCAGGTAGGCGATCAGTGCGGCCAGGCCCAGCACCACATTCGCCAGCACCAGCACCTGCAACCGCTTGCGCGAGCTGGCCTGCTTTTCGAGCAGCGCACAGGCTTCGGGCACGGTGCGCGACGCGGCCAGCGCGCGCGCAATGCGTTTGCGGATGTCGGCGTACAGGATGGCGTTGCCATACAGCCCCGGCACAGCAAAGGCCAGCACCGCAAAGGCGCCCAGCACGCCCAGTTCGATGCCCACGGGCCAGTGCAAGAACGAGCGGCCTACGCCAAACACGATCAGTGCCAAACCCTCGGCCGCCGCCACATAGACCAGCGCAGCGCCCCACAGCTGGCGAAACAGCATCCAGTTCAGGGTGCACAGGCAGGCGGCCCAGTTCCAGGTGGTGGTCGTGCGGCCCGTGTCGTCAAAGCGCTCGAACACCTTCAGGTAGTAGTCCGTGTTCACGGGCCCCAGGGCCAGGCGCGACATGGCGGCCATGGCGTTGTCGGACGGTGAATCGAGCGACATGGCCGGGATGATGGAGGCGACAGGATCCGTGTGGTCGAGCATGGTCGGATTCTGTCATGCACCGGGCGGTGTGTTACCTGCCGAATCGCAAGGTGCTGCGCGGCGGCAACGGGTGCGCGCAGCGTGGTGGTGCGCTGCGGGGCGTCCGAGCAGGCCACTACGTGCCTGTGGGACGGGTTTTGAGTCAAATCGGCTGCAAGCGCTAGTCGAATATTCGCAAGCAGCTATCAATTAAATAGCGTTCGCTATTTGCCCCGTACCAGGGCCATGATCTGGCCCGCGTCCAGCGTCGCTGCCTTCTGCTGAATTTGTGGCAAGTACTGCGTTTGCAGCTGCTTGGCGGGCGTGAGCAGGCCCTGAAAGGTCTCGCGCAGCATGGCCGTGCTCATGACCCGGCCACCGGCGTAATAGCGCTTGGCCACCTGCCCCAGTGCGTAGGTGGTGGCAAACGAAAACGCCATGCCCGTGGCAGCGCCGCCCAGCCCGCCGAGGGTGCGACCCGCCACCTTGCCCAGCAGGCCGCCCAGCAGCTTGCGGCCAAACTGCTCCAGGTATTGCGACGTCATGCCCACGCCGGCGGCGGCGATGAACTCCTTGATGTGGCCTTGGTCCAGCTCCACCCCGTGCGCCTTGCCGATGCCGTAGACCATCTTCACCTGCAGTGGGATGATGGCCATCGACGCCCATGACTGCGGCAGCAGCTCCAGCGCCCCGTTGAGTAGCGCGTAGTTCAGGATGGATTGGTCCAGCTCTGCATCCGAGGCATTGGAGTGGACAGTGGCGGCTGCCGCCAGGGGCGCTGCCGCAGCGCTGGCCACGGGCACCGCCATCGGCACGGCCTTTTCGGCCACGTCCACTAGCGCATCGGCTTGCTGGTCAAATGCCGCCGTCTGCGGGTCGCCCAGCTGCAGCGCCGCCTTGAGGCGGGTCAGAAACTCGCGCTCCGCTGCCGTCTGGCGGCCATCCACATCGCACACGCACACGGCCATTTCGTAGGCCAGCTGGCGGTGCATGGGCTCGCTCAGGCCTTGCACGGCGGCCTGCACACTGGTGCGCTGCAGCAGCACGTCCTGGTAGATGCGCGGCAGGTCGGCCACGCCCCCGTCGCCCGCGAGCGACTGGGCAATGCGGCGGATCTCTTCGCGTTCGGCATCGTCCTTGTTGCCATCAGCAAACGCGGCCAGAAGGGCGATGGTGAGGATGGATTTTTGCTGGTCCAGGGTCATGGTGTTGGTGTGGGCAAAGAAGGCAGCGCACGGCGCGCTGTGGTGTCTGGGTGAGGTGCAGTCTAGGCAATGCGGTTTCAACGCCACAGCGTGTGGGGGATTGATGGCGCGGGCACCACATTGCGCCAGCACTTCGGGTTTTCCCTTGGGTAGTTCGGCGACTGTGCGGACGGCCTGGGCTTGCCTACAGTGCTTGTCATCGCGCCGTCGTGGCGCACATCAATGGAGGATGGACATGGGTGCAGCGATCGTGGGTTGGGCACATTTGCCGTTTGGCCGGCTGGACGGCATGGGCCTGGAAGACCTCATCACCCGCGCGGGCCGCGAGGCCCTGCAGCACGCGGGCATTGACGGCACGGTGGTGGACGGCGTGTGGCTGGGCAACCTCAACGGCGGCTTCACGCCCGATGTGTTTGCCTCGTCGCTGGCCCTGCAGTGCGACGACGCCCTGCGCTGGAAGCCCGCCACACGGCTGGAGAACGCCTGCGCGTCGGGCTCGGCCGCCCTCTATGCCGCGTGCGATGCGATCGAAGCCGGCCGCGCCCGGGTCGCCCTCGTCATCGGGGCGGAAAAGATGACCGCTGTCTCCGGCGCCGAAACCACGCGCATCCTGGGTGACTGCGGCTACTCCGGCGAGGCGGGCAACCCGCCCGGTGGCTTTCCGGGCATTTTTGCGTCTATCGCGCAGGACTACTTTGCCGCGCATGGCGACCATTCGGCCACCCTGGCGCGCATCGCGGCCAAGAACCACGCCAACGGCGCGCTCAACCCCTGGGCCCACATGCGCAAGGACCTGGGCTTCGAGTTCTGCAACACCGTGTCCGACCGCAACCCGATGATTGCCGCGCCCCTGCGCAAGACGGACTGCTCGCTGGTGTCTGACGGTGCGGCGGCGGTCATCCTGGCGGCCGATGATGCGGTGGCCGACTTCCCCCGCGCTGTGCGCCTGCGTGCGCGGGTGCAGGTGAACGACTACCTGCCCATGGCGCGCCGCCGTGTGGTGGACTTTGAAGGGCCCCGGCGCGCCTGGCAGCAGGCGCTGCAGCAGGCCGGGTGCGCGGTGCACGACCTGTCGCTGGCCGAGGTGCACGACTGCTTCACCATTGCCGAGCTGCTCACGTACGAGGCCATGGGCCTGGCGCCCGCAGGCCAGGGCCACCGTCTGCTGGAAGATGGCACCGTGCTGCGCAGCGGCCGCCTGCCCGTCAACGCCTCGGGCGGGCTCAAGGCCAAGGGCCACCCGATTGGCGCCACGGGCGTGTCGATGCATGTGGTGTCGGCCATGCAGCTCATGGGCGAGGCGGGCGACCTGCAGGTGCCCGGCGCCACGCTGGCGGGCGTGTTCAACATGGGCGGATCGGCTGTGGCCAACTACGTGAGCATTCTGGAGCGCGCCCGATGAACATTGCCCACCTGCTGCGCCGCAGCGCCTTGCTGCACGCCCACCGGCCCGCGCTGCTGCATGGCGACCAGGTGCTGTGGAGCTACGGCACGCTGGCTGCCCGCACCGCTGCGCTGGCGGCCCATCTGCGCACGCGCTGTGGCGTGGCCCCCGGCGACCGCGTGGCCATCTACGCCGCCAATGCGCCCGAATACCTGGAGGCATTGCACGCCATCCTGTGGGCTGGGGCCGTGTCGGTGCCGGTCAACTACAAGCTGCATGCCAAAGAACTCGCCTACGTGCTGGCCGACTCGGGCGCGCGCGTGGTGCTGACCTCTGAAGCGCTGGCCCCCGCCGTGCACGAGGCCGGGGCGCCGCAGGACGCGGTGCTGGTCTTTGGCTCCGACGCATACCGCGCCGCAGTCGCCCACACGCCCATGGACGTGTGCGACCGCGCACCGCATGACGTGGCCTCGCTGTTCTACACCTCGGGCACCACCGGCCGCCCCAAAGGCGTGATGCAGACCCACCGCAACCTGCTGGCCATGACGGCCTGCTACTTCACCGATGTGGACGACATCCTGCCCGGCGACGCCATGGTCTACGCCGCGCCCATGTCGCACGGCGCGGGGCTCTACAACTACGCCCAGGTGTTGCGCGGCGAGCGGCATGTGGTGCCGCGGTCGGGCGGGTTCGAGCCTGCCGAGCTGGTGCAGTTGGCGGCCAGCGTGGGCCAGCTCACCCTGTTTGCCGCACCCACCATGGTGCACCGCCTGGTGGACCATGTGCGCGCCACGGGCGCCGATGTGTCGGGCTTCAAGACCATCGTCTACGGCGGCGGCCCCATGTATGCCGACGACCTGCGCAACGCCCTGGCCGTGATGGGCAACCGTTTTGCACAGATCTACGGCCAGGGCGAAAGCCCCATGACCATCACCGCCCTGTCGCGCGCCCAGCTGGCCGACCGCGACCACCCGCGCTGGGCTGAGCGCATGGTGTCGGTGGGCGTGGCGCAGTCGCTGGTGGAGGTGCGCGTGGTCGATGCCGCAGGCCAGCCTGTGCCGACCGGAGAGACCGGCGAGGTGGTGGTGCGCGGCGACACCGTGATGCCTGGCTACTGGAACAACCCCACTGCCACAGCGCAGACGCTGCGCGATGGCTGGCTCTACACCGGCGATATGGGCGCGCTGGATGCCGATGGTTTCCTCACGCTCAAGGACCGGTCCAAAGACGTGATCATCTCTGGCGGCAGCAACATCTACCCGCGCGAAGTGGAAGAAGTGCTGCTGCTCCACCCCCAGGTGCGCGAGGTCGCCGTGGTGGGCCAGCGCGATGCGGAATGGGGCGAGGTGGTGGTGGCCATCCTGGTCGCAGAGGAGGGCGGTGCAGTGCCCGGGGCGGAGCTGGATGCGCTGTGCCTGGAGCACATTGCGCGGTTCAAGCGGCCCAAGGAATACCGGTGGGTGGAGGCGCTGCCGAAGAATGCCTATGGGAAGGTGTTGAAGACGGAGTTGCGGGGGATGTGAGCAAGTGGCGGCTTGCTGGGCTGAGTGGCTTTGGCGGATAGTGGTCATATGATTCACTGCGAAAGCACTTCATGCATCACCCGAATCATTCCAACGAAGAAGGAAGCTCCTCTTACAAGAGCAAGAGCGCCAACCATCATTTCAAGAGGGAGTCGAGGCTGATGATCTGGTTTGCCGTTGGCGTGCCAGTCATCTTGCTGCTTGGAGCCTTTCTGCTAGGTCCTACGCTCCTCACTTTCATAAGTAGGTAGAGGCGTCGACGCGTGGGTTGCACCCGTGGCGAAAAGTGGCGGGCGGGGCTGCGTGCCTCAATACCGCATTCCTGTCGGCATCTAGCCCGGATGTTTGGCGTAGATTGGGTCAAGCAGCTCATGCGACAGCTTGCCGATAGGTATGCCAACAGGGCCTTGAAGGACTCAAGAGCGTGCTCGTCCAGGCGAACGTGAGTTTCCGGTACACCCATCACAATCGCGGTTTTCAAACCCGTCCTACTATTCGCCATCTCTCATCAGTAGACCCCTCCCATGACTACCACCCTCAAAATCGATTTCGTCTCTGATGTTTCCTGCCCCTGGTGCATCATTGGCCTCAAGGCGCTGGAGCAGGCGGCGGACCGGCTGCAGGGCGAGGTCGCGCTGGACCTGCACTTTCAGCCGTTCGAGCTGAACCCGCAGATGGGGCCTGAGGGCCAGGACATTGGCGAGCACCTGCAAGAAAAGTACGGCGCCACGCCCGAGCAGAGCCAGAAGAACCGCGAGGCCATTGCGGCGCGTGGCGCGGCGCTGGGGTTCACCTTCAGCATGGACAAGCGCAGCCGCATCTACAACACCTTTGATGCACACCGCCTGCTGCACTGGGCCGAAGAGAAGGGCGTGCAGGCCGCGCTGAAGAAGGCGCTGTTCAAGGCGTATTTCACCGACGGACAAGACCCGAGCAACCCCGAGGTGCTGGTGCGCGTAGCGAGCGAAGTGGGGCTGGATGGGGCCGAGGCGCGTGCGCTGCTGGCCTCAGACCGCTACGCCGACGAGGTGCGCGAGCGCGAGCAGTTCTATCTGCAAAACGGCATCCATTCGGTGCCCGCGATCATCGTCAACGAGCGCCATCTGATACAAGGCGGGCAGCCGGTGGAGGTGTTTGAGCAGGCGCTGCGGCAGATTGCCGTGCAGGGCTAAATGCTATCTATTTGATAGCTTATCAGGCATATTGCACTAGCGCTACTGGCATCTACGATCAAAGAAGGGGCCTGAGGCCCCTTTTTGATGTCTGACCGATGCCCCGGCCACACCGGGCTACCGTCACTTGCGCAGCGGAATGGCGGTGGCGCGGTCCACGGGAACAGCGGTCACGCTGTTCTGGGGGGAGCCGTCGATGAGCTTCTCTGAGTAGGTCAGGTACACCAGCGTGTTGCGGGTTGGGTCCACCATGCGCACGATGCGCAGGCGCTTGAACAGGATGGACATGCGTTCGCTGAACACTTCCTCCTGCTTCTTCAGCGGCTCGGGAATGCTGATGGGGCCGACCTGGCGGCAGGCAATGGAGGCCTCGGCGCGGTCTTCGGCCAGGCCCAGCGTGCCCTTGATGCCGCCCACCCGGGCGCGCGATACGTAGCAGGTCACGCCCTGCACGCCGGGGTCGTCGTAAGCCTCGACGATGATGTCGTGGTCGCGGCCGATCCACTGGAAGGCCGTGTCCACCGTGCCGATCTTTTCGCCCGATGCGGCCTGCGCTGCGCCACCCGTGAGGGCGGCAAGCATCACCACAGCTGCAGCGGCCAGCGTGCGCGCGGCGGTCATGCCGTGGTCTCGCCTTCGGTGCAGCGCTGGGCCAGGTGGGCCAGGGCTTCTTCCACCTGGTCCACCAGCACCAGGCACAGGTCGCCGGGTTGCAGGCGTGCCAGCGCGGCGTCGATGGCGATGAACTCGCCACGGATCTCTTCCACATGCGTGGTGCGCGGCGCATCGGCCAGGCCTTCGCGCAGCAGGGTCATCACTTCGCCGTCGGCGCGGCCACGCTGGGCGGCGTCCTGGTACAGGATCACGTCGTCAAACGCGGCGCCCAGGATCACGGTCTGTTCGCGGATGTCCTCGTCGCGCCGGTCGCCCGCACCGCTGATGACCACGCTGCGGCGCTTGCCGGGCAGGGCGTCCACAGCCTGCACCAGGGCGCGCATGGCGTCGGGGTTGTGGCCGTAGTCGGCGATCACGGTGGCACCGCGGTAGTCCATGATGTTGAAGCGGCCCGGGGCGTTGTCGCTGTCGTTCACAAAGCCCGACAGGCCCCGGCGGATGGTCTGCCAGGGCATGCCCACGCCCCAGGCGGCGGCCACAGACGCCATGACGTTCTCGACCTGGAAGCCGATCTTGCCGTTGCGCGTGATGGGCACGTCGCGCAGGTGGATGGTCTCGCGCCACGAGCCTTCAGAGGCCACGATGGAGTCGCCATCCACATACACGGTGCGGTGGCCCTGGGCGCGGTGCGTGACCATGACGGGGTGGTGGCGGTCACTGGCAAAGTAGATCACCTTGCCGGGGCAGGACGATGCCATGGCCGCCACGATGGGGTCGGCGGCGTTGAGCACGGCGTAGCCCGTGGGCGCCACGTTCTGCACGATCACGCGTTTGAGCACGGCCAGGTCTTCCACCGTGGTGATGTAGTTCAGGCCCAGGTGGTCGCCCGCGCCGATGTTGGTGACCACGGCCACCTGGCAGCGGTCAAAGCCCAGGCCTTCGCGCAGGATGCCGCCCCGCGCGGTCTCGAACACGGCGGCGTCCACCTCGGGGTGCAGCAGCACATTGCGGGCGCTCTTGGGGCCGCTGCAGTCGCCGCTGTCGATCTGGCGGCCATTCACGTACACGCCGTCGGTGTTGGTCATGCCCACGCGCAGGCCCTGCGCGGTGAACAGGTGCGCAATCAGGCGGGCGGTGGTGGTCTTGCCGTTGGTGCCGGTGACGGCCACGGTGGGGATGCGGCCGTCATCGCCGTAGGCGAACAGCTTGTCCACCATGGCCTGTCCCACGTTGCGGGGCTTGCCGTAGCTGGGGGCCAGGTGCATGCGCAGGCCGGGGGCGGCGTTCACTTCGACAAAGCCGCCGCCTTGTTCTTCGAGCGGGCGCAACACGGTTTCGGCCACCATGTCCACGCCGCAGATGTGCAGACCCACCATCTGGGCGGCTGCCACGGCACGGGCGGCGACCTCGGGGTGCACGTCGTCGGTCACGTCGGTGGCGGTGCCGCCGGTGGACAGGTTGGCGTTGTTGCGCAGGATGACGCGCTGGCCTTTCTCGGGCACCGAGTCGGGCGTCAGGCCCTGCATGGTCAGACGGGCCACCGCGATGTCATCCAGGCGAATCTTGGTCAGCGAGGTGGCGTGGCCTTCGCCGCGGCGCGGGTCCTGGTTGACCACGTCCACCAGCTGGCGCACGGTGTGTTCGCCATCGCCCAGCACCTGGGGCGGCTCGCGGCGCGCGGCGGCCACCAGCTGGTCGCCCACCACCAGCAGGCGGAAGTCGTGGCCAGGCAAGAAGCGCTCGACCATCACGGTGCCGTAGTCGGCAGCGTTCTTGTAGGCCTCTTCAAGCTGGGCGCGGTCGGTGATGTTGACGGTAACGCCCTTGCCCTGGTTTCCGTCCTGGGGCTTGACCACCACGGGCAGGCCGACCTTGAGGGCGACTTCCCAGGCTTCGTCCACGGTATCCACCGGCTTGCCCAGTGGCACGGGCACGCCAGCGGCGTGCAGCAGGCGCTTGGTCAGGTCCTTGTCCTGGCCGATGGATTCGGCCACGGCGCTGGTCGAATCGACCTCGGCCGCCTGAATGCGACGTTGCTTGGAACCCCAGCCAAACTGCACGAGGCTGCCGCGTGTGAGGCGGCGGTAAGGAATGCCACGGGCCACGGCGGCTTCGACGATGGAGCCGGTGCTGGGGCCCAGGCGCTCGTCTTCGTCCAGCTCGCGCAGGTCGGCGACGGCCTTCTCGGCATCGAACGTGCCGTTGCCCAGCGCGGCCTGGATGAGCTGCTGCGCGTCTTCAAACGCCTTGCGGCCCACGGCTTCTTCGCTGTACTCGACGACCACCTGGTAAACGCCTGCATCGGTGGTGGCGGTGGTGCGCGCAAAGGTCACGGGGCAGCCTGCCTGCGCCTGCAGGGCCAGCGCTGCGGTCTGCAGCACGTGGGCCAGCGACACATCGCCGCCACCGGTTTCGGGGTGCAGCGCGCCGATGGCGGGGAACAACGCCCGCAGGCGGGCTTCGAATCCGGCCATCTGGCCCACAGCGCGTTCGTTCTCGGCGCAGGTCACCACGGCCTCGATGGCCATGTGGCGGCTCCAGAGGTTGGGGCCGCGCAGGGCCCGGGTGCGGGATACATCCATGGAAGTCTCTTTCAGTGGTCCATCAGGGCACAGGGGCCCTGTTCAGGTCGTGGGATGTGGGGTGAAACAACAAACAAGGGCAGATGCGCGAGGAGCCATCACGACCGCAAGGCGGCGGTGGGGACCAGCTCGGGCTCGAAGGTCTTGATGCCCGCGCCGATCAGGTCGGGCGCGATGTCCAACGCCCAGGCCGTGCCGATGGCGGCCAGCAGGGCGTCGGTGTCGGGCACCACGGCATTGCGGCCAAAGGTCAGGTCGGACAGGGCACCCAGCACGTGCTCGGCACTCCCCGTGGCCAGCACCACGCGGCCGTTCTTGATGAAGACAGCGCGGCCGTTGTCCTTGGCGCGGTGCTCGACGATCACGGGCAGCGTGCCGTCCTGCGCATACAGCACTACATCTCCATCAGACAGCGGGGCGAGGTCGGCCACCTGCCGGATGGCGGCGTTGAGCACGGCAGCGCCTTCGGCCAGCACCACATCCACCTGGGTGCGCATCACCTTGGTCATCTGGTCCTGCTCGTGCACGTCAAACTCGGCCAGCGTTTCCACGCCATCCATGTCGGTGACCACGCCCACCTGGCAGCGGTCATAGGCCAAGCCGTCGCGCAGGATGGTGCGCGCGTCGCTTTCGATCACGGCGGCCTGCACCATCTTGTTCATCAGCAGGCGGTGTGCGGCCTCCCAGTGGGCGCAGTCGGTGGCTTCCACAAGGCGGCGGTCCAAAAAGAGTCCATCACGGCAGGCCAGGCCGGTGTGGTGCCCGCTCAGGTGCAGCAGCCAGGCCACCACGCGCGAGATGGTGGCGGTGTTGCGCGTGCCTGCCACGCCGACCAAGGGGATGCGGCCTGCGGGGCCTTCGTCATCGGCGTCGGAGGGGAACAGGTGCTCGGCAATCGCCTGGCCCACGGGGCGCGGTGCGCCCACGGCGGGCTTCAGGTGCATGAGCAGGCCAGGGCCTGCGTTGACTTCGACAATGGCGCCGCCCTGTGCGTGCAGGGGCTTGGAGATGTCGCGCGCCACCATGTCGATGCCGGCGATGTCCAGTCCGACCACCTTGGCGGCGAGCTGGGCGATGTAGGCCACTTCGGGGTGTACATCGTCGGTGCAGTCAACGGCCACGTTGCCGTTGCGCTGCACCACCACCTGCCGACCGGCTGCGGGCACGGAGTCGGCTTCGAGGTCCTGTCGCTTGAGCTCCAGCTGTACCTTGGTGTCGGTGGCCAGGTCGATGATTTCGAGCGGGTACTCTTCTTCGTAGCCCCGGCGGGGGTCGGAGTTGAGCTGGGTGTCGATGAGTTCCTTGACGGTGGAGCGGCCATTGCCGGTGATGGTGACCAGCTCGCCGCGTGCGGCAGCCACCACCTTGCCGCCCACCACCAGCACGCGGTGTTCGTCGCCGGGGATGAATCGCTCGACCATCACGTCGCTGCCCTCGGGGTAGGCTACGTGGTAGGCCGCCTCGATGTCTTCCTGCTTGCGCAGGTCCAGCGTCACGCCCCGGCCATGGTTGCCGTCGGAGGGCTTGACGACCACGGGCAGGCCGATGTCCTGTGCTGCTTCCCAGGCTTCTGCCGGGCTGTTGACCACCTGACCTTCGGGGATGGGCACGCCGCAGGACTTGAGCAGGCCCTTGGTCAGGTCCTTGTCGCTGGCAATGCCTTCGGCAATCGCGCTGGTGTACTCGGTCTCGGCCGTCCAGATGCGGCGCTGGCGGGCGCCATAGCCCAGCTGCACCAGGTTGCCGTCGTTCAGGCGGATGTGCGGGATGCCCCGGTCGGTGGCGGCGGTGACGATGCAGGCGGTGCTGGGGCCGAGGTACTGGTCGTCCACCTCGGTGCGCACGCGCGCCACGGCGGCCTGTACGTCAAAGGGCTCGTCGTTGACGGCCGCCATGATGAGCGCGTGGCCCTGGGCCAGCGCCACGCGCGCGACGCTTTCGTCACGGGCGCGGAACACCATGCGGTACACGCCGCGCTGGGAGGTAGAGCGCGTCTGGCCGAAACCCGTGGGCATGCCCGACAGGTTGAGCAGCTCGATCACGATGTGCTCCAGCACATGGCCGCACCAGGTGCCCTCTTGCAGGCGCTGCAGGAAGCCACCGCGCTCGCCCACGCCGCAGTGGTGTTCGATCAGCGCGGGCAGCCAGGCCGTTAGGCGGTCATTGAAGCCTGGGATGGTGTTGGAGGGATAGTCCTCCAGTTCGCCCAGGTCCAGCCAGACTTCCAGGACCGGCCGGTAGGTCCAGATATTGGGGCCCCGCAGATAGTTGATGCGAAGCAGTTGGATGTCGTTGAGTTTCGCCATGGATTGCAGCGGTTGTGGTTCCGGCCTTGGTGAGGGCTGTGCGGTAGGGGGACGAAAGGGAATTTTGTGGACGATGATTGTGCGCCAGTCCGGGGCCTGTGCGCAGTGTCAGCCAAATAGCTGCCACAGACGTTACAGGAGGATGCCGTCGCACCGTGGCGTGCAGTATCGGTGAGAATTCCTGCTTTCGCGAGAGCAGCCACCGCAGGCAGCCGGTGGCGGAAAACCCAACCAAAAATGCAACATCACCATTCTGTGGACGCCTCAGGTGTCTTTTCTGGCCCCGTGGGAGCCGATTTGCGGGCCATGCTCGCTTCCAAAGAGAACGTGTTGGCGGCTTTGCCGGTTGACCTGAGCGCCACGCTGCGCTTTGCGGCGGGTTGGGTGGTGGTGACGTCCGAGCGGCTGCTGGCCTGCGAGCCCGGCACCACGGTCTGGCGCAGCTGGCCTCTGGGTGAGGGGTTGGCTCTCAAGCTGCATGACCACGGCGGAGTGGGCTCGCTGGAGTTGCACAACCCCGACGAGCGCCTGGCCCAGTGGCGCTTTACCCTGGCGCACCATGCGCAGGCGCTGCGCTTGGTGCAGCGGTTTGAGCAGCAAAGCGCCCGGGGCGACAGCGGTGCCGAGGACGAGGCAGAAGAGCCTGTCTGCCCCACCTGCCACACGCCGCTGCCGCCGGACACCGAGGAGTGCCCCGCCTGTGCCCGCGCCCAGCCCCCCCAGACGTCCACCTGGGTGCTGCTGCGTCTGTGGCGTTTTGCGCGGCCCTACCGCAAACAGCTGGCGGCCGGTTTTGCGCTGACGCTGGCCTCCACCGCCGCCACGCTGGTGCCACCCTACCTCACCATCCCGCTGATGGACGACATCCTGATTCCGTTCCAGAACGGCAAGCAGATCGAGCCTGGCCTGGTGTTGCTGTACTTGAGTGGTCTGCTGGCTTCCGCCTTGGCTGCCTGGGGCCTGTCGTGGGCGCGCACTTACATATTGGCGCTGGTGTCCGAGCGCATTGGCGCCGACCTGCGCACCACCACGTACGAGCATCTGCTGCGCCTGTCGCTGGACTACTTTGGCGGCAAGCGCACCGGCGACCTGATGGCACGCATCGGGTCGGAGACCGACCGCATCAACGTGTTCCTGTCGTTGCATGCGCTGGATTTCGTGACCGACGTGCTCATGATCTGCATGACGGCGGCCATCCTGTTCTCCATCAATCCGTGGCTGGCATTGGTCACGCTGGTGCCGCTGCCCTTCATTGGCTGGATGATCCACACCGTGCGTGACCGCTTGCGCACCGGCTTTGAAAAGATCGACCGGGTGTGGTCCGAGGTGACCAACGTGCTGGCCGACACCATCCCCGGCATCCGCGTGGTGAAGGCCTTTGCGCAAGAGAAGCGCGAAGCCCAGCGTTTCCGTGACGCCAACCAGCACAACCTGGAAGTGAACGACAAGCTCAACAAGACCTGGAGCCTGTTCACGCCCACGGTGTCGCTGCTGACCGAAATTGGCCTGCTGGTGGTCTGGGCCTTTGGCATCTGGCTGGTGTCGCGCAACCAGATCACGGTGGGTGTGCTTACGGCCTTCATCGCCTACATCGGGCGCTTCTACAGCCGGCTCGACTCCATGAGCCGCATCGTATCGGTCACCCAGAAGGCGGCTGCGGGCGCCAAGCGCATTTTTGACATCCTCGACCATGTGAGCAACGTGCCCGATCCCGCGCAGCCGGTGAAGGTGGACAAGGTGTTGGGCGCCATCAGCATGCAGGGCGTGGGCTTCCGCTACGGCAGCCGCGCGGTCATCAAGGGGCTGGATCTGGACATCCGCCCCGGCGAGATGATCGGCCTGGTGGGCCACAGCGGCTCGGGCAAGAGCACGCTGGTCAACCTGATCAGCCGCTTTTATGACGTGAGCGATGGCTCCATCCAGGTCGATGGCATCGACATCCGCCGCTTTGCGGTGGCCGACTACCGCCGCCACATCGGTCTGGTGCTGCAAGAGCCCTTCCTGTTCTTCGGCACCATTGCCGAGAACATCGCCTACGGCAAGCCCGAGGCCACGCGCGAAGAAATCGTGGCCGCCGCCCGCGCCGCGCACGCGCACGAGTTCATCCTGCGCCTGCCGCACGGCTACGACTCGCTGGTGGGCGAGCGCGGCCAGGGCCTGTCGGGCGGCGAGCGTCAGCGCATCAGCATCGCCCGCGCGCTGCTGATCGACCCGCGCATCCTGATCCTGGACGAAGCCACCTCGGCCGTGGATACCGAGACCGAAAAGGAAATCCAGAAGGCGCTCGACAACCTGGTGCAAGGTCGCACCACGATTGCCATTGCCCACCGCCTGTCCACCCTGCGCAAGGCCGACCGCCTGGTGGTGATGGACCGGGGCGAGGTGGTGGAGGTGGGGCCACACGACGAGCTGATGGAAAAGCAGGGCGCCTACTGGCGGCTGTACGAAGCCCAGGCCCGCCGCGCCGAAGAAGACGCGCAGGCGGCGGGCGTCATCATCGACAGCAGCCTGCTGCACCCGGCCCACCCCGCCGGCAACCCCTGAGACGCTGTGAGCGACCCTGCCATGAATGCTTCCCTGACCCCGTCGTCGTCCACTGCTGCTTTTCAACTGGTGCGCAACCCGCACGGCCGCCTGGTCCTGACCCTGGCCGACGGCACAGCCCATGAGGGCGTGACCCCCGTGCGGGCCTTTCCCATTGCCGCACCGGGCGAGGGGCTCTCCCTGGTGGGCGCCGACGGCCATGAACTGCTGTGGGTTCCCCGGCTGGAGGCTGTGACGGGCCCCGCCCGGCAGCTCATTGAAGAGGAGCTGGAAGTGCGCGAGTTTGTGCCCACTATCCAGAAAATCCTCGCCGTTTCGAGTTTTTCAACGCCCAGCACCTGGGATGTGGAGACTGACCGAGGCCCGGCGCGCCTCGTGCTCAAGGCCGAAGAGGACATCCGCCGCCTGGGCGGACGCACCCGGTTGCTGATTGCCGGGGGTGACGGCTTGCAGTTCCGGGTCAAAGACACCACGGTGCTAGACAAGCACTCGCGCCGCTTGCTCGAGCGCTTTCTTTGACCGGTAGCGGCGGGGTCTGACCGGCTCCGCTCTCTCGGTGGCCCGGGCCCTGTCTTGCGGCCTGGAGGGGAAAGGGGGCTGGCGCGCCCCTCTCGCACCTCCCTTGAGCACGGCCCAAGCCGTGCACCTTGCTGCCCGTTCACACCCAACGGGTGACGATCTGTAGGCCGCGCGGTCTCCCGATGGCGTGGCGCTGTTGCGGCGCCTGCACGCGCCCAGCACCCCTTTCAAACCTATTTCGGATGGCTATTGGGCACCTTCAGGTGGCCTGTGAGGCGCTGGGCGGCTTCAGGAGGGTGGGTTTTTCTAGGGAAAACCCTAAATTTCGTTCAATCGGTGAAAAAGACCTAAATTCACCCTTCTTTTTGCCGTAATGAATGTACGAAGAGGCCAAAAGACCCTCTCACCTTTTGTTCAACTACGGGCCAATGTCATGCAAATGCCACCTGTCGATCGATCGCCGTCCTGGCGTCCTCCGGGCGCTGATTTGTATTCCACTGGCGCCTCGGGTGCGCCTCCGGTGCGTCCCATCAACGCTCCCAATCCTGTCGAGTCCATGGACCGGATGGGCGAGGGGGCGATCGTGCGCGAGCCGGACAAACCCTCGGCGCCCGAGGCGCCCAACCGGGACTGGACGGCGGTCAAAAAGAAAGACACCGTCGAGGAGCCGCCGGAGCCTCCCAAAGAGCCTATCTACAAGCAGCTGCTGGAGTTCATCCAGTCGATGTGGCGCGCCAGCGGCAGCGCGGTGGAGGTGGCGCAGGACGTCAACAAGATGACCCTGCAGGAGCGCCTGGCCCAGCAGGTCAAGAACGAGCCGCTGACCTACACCGACCCCAAGGTCAAGCGCACCGGCGGTGCCTGAGCAGCAGGCGCAACCGGGCTGCCGGCCGTGAAGAGGCTTTATTTCGCGCAGTGGCAGGCCCGGTGCGGGTCTTGATGGCATTGCGCAGCGGTGGATTGCGGAGCAAAGGCGCCGCCTGTCGTTTGCGGGGGCATGCACGGTGTAGGGACACTGGCGGCATCTCCCAGATTCACACGGCAGTTTTGCTATTAAATAAATAGCTATTGGCGCATATTCCAATGGCGCTTCAAGCCGATTGGGCTCATTTCTCTGACTTTCAGGCCTGACAGCCTGCTAACCTGCCAATGCCGTTTCTCAAGGGCGGGCCTCTGGCGCTGGCGGTGCCGTGGGAACTGCGGGTGTGGCCGCCGCTTGTGCTGCAGCACGCTGGCGATCACGCTCGGCTCGGTATTTGGCGGCGAAGGCGCGCACTTCTGCATACGACACAAAGCCATCGCCGTCAGTATCGGCCTCGTCGAAGGCCGCCGCCAGGCGCGGAAACAGTTTCACTTCTGAGCGGCTGAGCTTGCCGTCGCCGTTGAAGTCCAGCATCTTGAATTCACGCTGGGCCTTTAGTTCGCCCGGGCTCACCGCCGCCGGCTCTGTGGCGGCATGGGTCTCCGCCTGAGCGGCAGAAGCGGGCACGGGTGAAGGCGAGGGTGTTTGTGCCATGGCTGCACAGGCTGCCAACAGGGCCACCGTCGCCAGGACGGATCGTTGCAGCCCCATGGATGCCCGGTGAGTGCGAATACGCAAGGGGTTCTCCTTCGAAGTCTCAGCGTCCATGGTGGCACATGAGGGGCGATGGCGGCGGTTTGCAACTGGGGCTTTGCAGGGTTTCACCACGCGTTGCAAGACTTTGCAGAACTTTTCGCAGGGCATGGGCGCCGCATAGCAGCGGCTGCCACTGCAACCCACCCCGTAGCGGGGACTTCAGCGGTCAGGCCCCCGCGACCCGCACCGGATTGGAGATGCCGCTGTTCACATGGCCCGCAGGCACGTGGCGTGCTGCCGAGGTGACGTGGCCGGTCTGGTCGTCAAAGAAGAAATCGGGCTCGAACTCGCGCAGAAACTCACCCTTGGGCAGGCCACCCAGGAACATCGCCTCGTCCACCGCAATCTTCCAGTCCATCAGCGTGCGGATGGCGCGCTCGTGCGCGGGGGCGCTGCGGGCAGTGACGAGCGCGGTGCGGATGCGCATGCCGGTGCCACCGGCTTCGCCCGCCGACTGCAGGCGATGCAAGGCGGCCAGCAGGGGTTTGAACGGGCCGTCGGGCAGGGGCTGCTCGGCCTTGTCGGTCTCATGCTGCTGGAAGGCGGCCAGCCCTTCCGCCTGGTACACGCGCTCGGCTTCATCGGAGAACAGCACCGCGTCGCCGTCAAAGGCAATCCGCACTTCGTGGGGGTTGGAGTCGCCGGCCTGCACCGACTCCGTCACCACGCGCGCTGCGGGGTAGCCCAGGTGCAGGGCCTCGCGCACATCGGCCTCGTTGGCGGACAGGAACAGGTGCGCGCCCAGCGGCCGCAGGTAGCGAAACGGGTCGCGCCCCTGGGTGAACACACCGCGCTGGATGGTCGGCAGCCCATGGGCATGGCAGGAGCGGAACACACGCATGCCGCTCACCGGGTCATTGCGCGACAGCAGCACCACCTCCACGCGCTGGTGCTCGGAGGTGTTGAACGCGAGCAGCTTGCGCACCAGCGAAAACGCCACGCCCGGCGCTGCGGGCACGTCGAGCCGCTGGCGCTGCAAGTCCACATAGGCGCGGTCGTTGTCGTGCTCGAAGACGCGGTTCTCTTCCTCAAAATTGAACAGCGCGCGCGAGGAGATGGCGACTACCAGCTTGTCGTCGAGCGTTACAGCCATAAAGTCACTTCACAAACTGGTTGAGCTGGATGATCGGTAGCAGCACGGCCAGCACGATCAGCATCACGATCAGGCCCATGCCCACGATGAGCAGGGGTTCCAGGATGGTGGCCAGCGCCATGGCGCGGCGCTGCACCTCGGCCGAGAGCTGGCGCGCCGCACGCTGCAGCATCACCGGCAGTTGCCCGGTCTGCTCGCCCAGGCGCGCAAACATCGACAGCAGGCCCGGAAAGCGCTTTTTCTGTGCCAGGGCCGATGCCAGCGGAGCACCTTCGCGCACCAGCACCAGCGCGTCGAGCGCGTCGGCACGCAGCGCGCGGTTGTTCAGCGTTTCGGCGGCGGCCTGCAAGGCCTTCAGGATCGGCACCCCGGCGCCAGCCAGCATGGCCAGCGTGCCGGCAAACCGTGCTGCGTTGTAACCGCGCGCCAGCTTGCCCACCAGGGGCAGATTGAGCCAGGCGGCATCGAATTTCTCGCGAATATGGTCGATAGTGAGCGCCCATCTTGTTCCAATTGCTATCAAAATGAAAGCGATCAGCATCACCCAACCATAGCTGCGCACAAAGGCGCTGAGGCCCAGCATGGCCACCGTCAGGAACGGCAGCGCACGCTTGGTGCCTGCAAACACGCTGGCCACCTGCGGCACCACATAGCCCACCAGGAACAGCACGATCACGATGGCCACCAGGGTCACGATGGCCGGGTACAGCGCGGCGCCCACCAGCTTGGCCTTGAGCGCCTGGCGCTCTTCCAGGTCGTCGGCCAGGCGCTCCAGCACCAGGCCCAGGTTGCCGCTGTGCTCGCCCGCACCGATCACGGCGCAGTAGATGTCAGAGAACTCGCGCGGGTGCTGCGACAGCGCGCGGGCAAAGGTGGCGCCCGCGTTGACCTCGGCGCGCAGCGCGGCGACCAGGTGGCGCTGGCGCTCATCATCGGCTTCTTCGGACAGCGCGGTGAGCGCGCGCTCCAGCGGCAGGCCCGACGACACCAGCCCGGCGATCTGCCGGGTCCAGATGGCCAGCCCGGTCGCACTGAATACCGGCCGCGTGAACAGGCGCTGGCCCAGGCTGGCGGACCGGCCGTCCAGCGACTGGCCCGTTTGCACCATCTCCACCGCCAGCGGCACCAGCGCCTGGGCCCGCAGCAGGCTGCGTGCGGCCTTGGCGGTGTCGGCCTCCAGGAGGCCTTTGCGGGTCTGGCCTTGGGCGTCCAGGGCTTCAAAGGAAAAAGCAGGCATGCAGATGCGGGCGTGGGTGATGGGGCGTCAGTTTGGAAATCAGGCGGTCCAACAACGGACAGACATCCGCCGCGGGCCCCGCAGCCCCTGATGGTAGCCGCTACCCAAGGCCAAGCGCTGCCCGCCTGCACCCTTGCCTGGGGCATGACGCAGGTCAAGGTGCTGACGCACTGCGCGCGCAGAATAAAAAGTGATCTGTGGCATCGGGTTGCAGGCGTTTTGAACGAACAAGGGGTCTTTCATGCTGAAGAACAAGGTGGCATTGGTAACGGGCGCGTCGTCGGGCATCGGGCGCGCCATTGCGCTGGTGTGGGCGAGCGAAGGTGCCAAGGTGGTGGTGTCCGACGTGAATGTGCAGGCAGGCGAGGAAACCGCCGCGCTGGTGCGCGCGGCCGGGGGCGATGCGATCTTTGTGGCGGCTGATGTGGGCAAGCCCGGGGACTGCGAGGCGCTGGTGCAGCGCACCGTCGCCCACTACGGCCGCCTGGACGTGGCCTGCAACAACGCGGGCATCGGTGGCCCGCAGGCGCCGACGGCCGACTACCCGCTGGACGGCTGGGCGCAGGTCATCAACATCAACCTGTCGGGCGTGTTCTACGGCATGAAGTACCAGATCGCCGCGATGCTGAAGAACGGAGGGGGCTCCATCGTCAACATGGCATCAATCCTCGGCGTTGTAGGGTTCGCCACGTCGCCTGCCTACTCCGCCGCGAAACACGGTGTGCTGGGCCTCACCAAGGCGGCGGCGTTGGAATACAGCGCCCAGGGTGTCCGCATCAACGCCGTGGGGCCCGCCTTCATCCATACGCCCATGATCAGTGGGCTGGAGCAGGACGCCGGCATCAACGCCATGCTGGTCAGCGCCCACCCCATCGGCCGCCTGGGGCAGCCCGAGGAGGTGGCCGAGCTGGTGGCCTGGCTAGCGTCCAGCAAGGCGTCGTTCGTGACCGGGGCGTATTACCTGGTGGATGGCGGTTATCTCGCGCGCTGAAGCGCGAACAGGCGTTCAGGCCGGCGTGGCGGCCTGGCCGAGCGTGGCGTGCGCCCGGGCCGCGATGTCCAGCGAGCGCAAGCGCAGCGCAGGGTCGTACACGTCGCTCACCAGCATCAGCTCGTCGGCGCCGGTGGCCTCGCTCAGGCGCGCCAGCCCCGCACGCACCGTGTCCGGACCGCCGATCACGGCTGCGGCCAGAAAGTCGCCAATCGCTGCACGCTCCTGCGGTTGCAGGCGCGCGGCGTAGCCTTCGATGGGCGGGAGCAGGCGGCGGCGGTCGCCCGTCAAGATGCCCAGCACCCGCTGGTAGGTGCTGCTGGCCAGATAGTCGGCCTCTTCGTCCGTCGGGGCAGCGATCAACGGCACGCCAATGGCCACATAGGGCTTGGGCCAAGCGGCCGAGGGACGGTACAGATTGCGGTACAGGTCAATGGCCTGGTGCAGCAGGCGCGGCGCAAAGTGCGAGGCAAAGGCATACGGCAGGCCCCGCTCGGCCGCCAGTTGGGCAGAAAACAGGCTGGAGCCCAGCAACCAGATCGGCACATTGGTGCCCGCGCCGGGCATGGCGATCAGGCGCTGGCCGGGTTCGGCAGGGGCCAGCAGGCGCTGCAGCTCGGCCACGTCGCGCGGAAAGTCTTCTTCGGTCTCCACCCGGTTGCGGCGCAGCGCACGCATGGTGGTGGGGTCGGTGCCCGGCGCACGGCCCAGCCCCAGGTCGATGCGGCCGGGGTACAGCTCGGCCAGCGTGCCAAAGGCCTCGGCCACTACCAGCGGGGCGTGATTGGGCAGCATCACGCCGCCCGACCCTACGCGGATGCGCGAGGTGCCGCCGGCAATATGGCCCACCAGCACGGCGGTGGCGGAACTGGCAATGCCCGCCATGTTGTGGTGCTCGGCCAGCCAGTAGCGGGCAAAGCCCAATTTTTCGGCATGCTGGGCAGTGCGCAGCGCAATCTGCAGCGCGTCGGCCACGGTGCCGCCTTCGCGGACGGCAACCAGGTCAAGCATGGACAGGGCGGGGCGGCGGGGAATAGAGGTCATCCCCGGATTGTCCGGCGCGCGCGGCTTTTGCGCAGGCGGTGGGCGTAGAGCTGGCAGTGGCAGCAGGGTTGCCTGCGCCGATTTTTACCAGAGGGTCATTTTTTGGTAGCCAAAACGGCGGAGGCACCACAGAATGTTTCAAGACATTTCCGCGCTGGCTGCCATCTTGCGCTGCGCGGGCCAGTCGCGCAAAAGGGATGACGCATGGGTTTTTTCAGCCGCTTGTTCAAGATCCGGGAGCAGGACCCCACCAGCCCCGAGACCACCTGGGCCATGGAAGACAACGGCAGCGAACTGGTGCTGGACGCTGAGTACGCGGCCACGCTCATGACCGAGATCGACATCGATGCCGCCATCGCCAGCCACGAGCGCTGGCGCCTGCAGCTGCAGGACATGGTCAACGGCCGCTCCGACGAGGTCATGCGGCCTGAGCGCATCTGCCAGGACGACCGCTGCGACCTGGGCCGCTGGCTCTACGGCACAGGCCGGGTGCGTCTGGGGCATTACCCCGCGTTCGACATGCTGGTGGCGCGGCACAAATACTTTCACCAGCAGGCGGCCGATGTGGTGACGGCCTTCCAGTCGGGCGACCAGCCCAAGGCGGCGCAGCTGCTCAACGGCAGCTGCCGCCACGCGTCCAACCAGGTGCTGTTGCTGCTCAAGGAGCTCAAGCGCGGATTGGGGCGGTAAGCCCTGCAGATGCTGGAGACGCCGCCCTCAGAGCGTAACCACGTTCTAGCGGCCCGGCCCGTGGCCTACCGCTTACCGTCCGCCGGGCGGCTCCGTGGCGGGCGGGGGGACAGCCAATTGCCACCCGAATTCGGTAGCTACATCCATGCGGTGTTGTCCATCCAGCGTGTAGTGGATCTGCGTACCCATGGGTGCGTCCAGTTCGGGGAGCAAGGCGTGCAGCGCTACCCGAGCATGGTCCAGTACCGGGGCGGTGATGTCGATGCGGATGAATTCCGCGATGCGCTTGCCATCCGTGCGCGCCGCGCCCAGCGAGTCGCCCCAGCCGATCACCATGCCGACTCCCCGGGCGCGCAGAGCCTGGTCAATCCGGTCTTCGCGCTGGTGCAGCGGGTCCACGGTGTGCCGGGTGAGCGGGATTTTCACGAACAGGAATGCCGGCCGATCATCGGGCGTGGAGAGCACGGCTGGGGTGGGAGGAGGGGCGGAGGCGCTCATGGCCGGCTGAGGTGGGTTCGTGGGGCGCGCAGAGGGTCGCTCAATAGCTGCGCCCATCCTTGTACATGGCATGCTGGCGGCGGTTCAGGGTAGCAGCTTCGCCCAAGCGGCCCATGGCCGCCCCGGCATGCGCATGGGTGATGGCCATGCCCAGGCCGTCGGCCGCATCCGTGCCCGGCAGGCCCGGCAGCTGCAGCAGGCGCCGCACCATCTCCTGCACCTGGCTTTTGGCAGCGCGGCCGTGGCCGACTACGGCCTTTTTCATCTGCAGCGCGGTGTATTCGGCCACGGGCAGGTTGCTGGCCACCAGGGCGGTGATGGCGGCGCCGCGTGCCTGGCCCAGCAGCAGGGTGGACTGGGGGTTGACGTTGACGAACACGATTTCGACCGAGGCCACATCGGGTTGGTAGCGGGCTGCGACCTCGGTGATGCCGTCGAACAGGATCTTCAGGCGCCCGGGCAAGTCGCCCAGCGCGAGGGTGGTGGTGCGGATGGTGCCGCTGGCCACGTAGCTGAGTTGGTGGCCGTCCATGTCCACCACGCCGAAGCCGGTGGTCTGCAGGCCGGGGTCAATACCAAGGATGCGCATTTGCTCTCGTTTTTATAGCTATTGGGGCAATGGGGATTAGCGCTATCGGCCGATTTTCTACAAACCGAAGTACCAGCGTGCCGAATGGAAGAACACGGGCGCTGCAAAACACAGGGCATCCACGCGGTCGAGCAGGCCACCCGCACCCGTGACGGACATGCCCTGCATGCCCCAGCTGGTGATGCCGCGGTCGCGTTTCAACGCCTTCATCACCAGGTGCCCCAAGCTGCCCGCCACGCAGGCCAGCAGGGCCATGCCGAGCGCCTGGCCGGGCTTGAAGGGGGTGATGAAGGTGAGCAGCCCGCCCGCGAGGCCGCCGGCGGCCACGCCGGCCAGCCAGCTCGTCCACTGAAAGCTCTGGCTCACCTGCGGTGCCGCCGGCTTGTGCGGAAAGCGTCGCCCCAGCAGGTGCTGCACCAGCATGCACGTCTGCACCACAAACACCAGGAAGAACACCAGAAACGCGCCCTTGTCACGGTAGCCCGGAAAGTCCAGCAGCAGCAGCGCGGGAACGTGGCTCATGCCGTACACGCAGACCATGATGCCCCACTGCAGCTTGGCATTGCGCTCCAGAAACCGCTGCGGGTCGTTGGCCAGGGCACTGACCACCGGCAGCGCCAGGAACACATACACGGGGATGAACACCGTGAACAGGTCGAAGTGCTTGCTGCCCACCAGCCAGAACTGCAGGGGCAGCACCACAAAGAACGCCAGCACCAGGCTGCGGTGGTCGCCCCGGCGCGTGGGTGACAAAGTGATGAACTCGCGCAGCGCAAAAAAGCCCACGATGGCAAACAGCACGGTGGCCACCGTCTCGCCCAGCACCCAACCCACCCAGAACACGGTGGCCATGACCCAGGAGGTCTTGAGCAGCCCCCAGAACCGCTTGGCCTCCAGGGCCTGGGCTTCGGCTTCGGGGTCGTCGCTGGCGTGCTCGCGCAGATTGCGCACAAAGGCCCACACCGTGACGATGGACAGGATGCCGAACACGACCAGGAACAAGGCCCCGATCTGCTGGGTGGCGGTGAGGTTGCGCAGAAATTGGTTCATGTCAGCGCGCTCCCGCGAGAGCGGCGTTAGGCAAGGGCAGGGGCTTCGGACGGGTCATGGTCAGACTTCCCGCAGCGCAATCACGGCGCGGCGCGCGCGGTCCAGGAAGGGCCGGCGCTCTTCACCCGCTTCGAGCTGGATGGGCGTGCCAAAGGTCACCGAGCACAGGATGGGCACGGGCACCACTTCGCCCTTGGGCATCACGCGCTGCACGTTGTTGATCCAGGCGGGCACCAGCACCACCTGCGGAAACATCTGGGCCAGCTTGAACAGGCCGGATTTGAATGCCTGGGGCTCGTCGCCATGGCCGCGCGTGCCCTCTGGAAAGATCACGATGGAGTCGCCACTCTCCAGCGCGCGCACCAGCGGGGCCAGCGGGTCGGATTCGGGCAGGGCAGCGCGCAGCTCCTCAGGCGTGGGCGCGCGCGGCGGGACTTCGGGTGAGGGGTCGGGGCCACCGGCGGCCGCAGTGTCTGCATCGGCTGCTGGGGCCTGAGCTACGGTGGGATCGGCGGCCGCGGGCGCTGCGGGCCGCGCTGGCGTGGCCTGTCGGTCCACATACACGGCGTTGAACACGGCCGTGGTGATCCACTGCCGGAACGGCGTCTTGGTCCAGTAGTCCTTGGCGGCGATGGGCCGCGTGATGCTGCGCAGCTCCTCGGGCAGCGCGGCCCAGATCAGCACCATGTCGGCATGGCTCTGGTGGTTGGCGAAATAGATGCGCTGCTCGGCCTTGGGCGGGCAGCCGTACCAGCGGGCCTGGGAGCCGGTGAGAAACCGCACGATTCCCAGCAGGAGGAGACTCATCAACTTGGCAAGCATGGCGGGGATGATACGGGCGCTGGGCCCGCATGCCCGGCAAGGGCCGGTGCGGCGCTACACCCAGATGCGATACGCCCAGAACGCCTCGTCGCCATAGATACCGTTGTACAGCGCTTGTGGCGCGTACCCGGTGATGCGGCGCGTGACGCGGCACAGGTGCGACTGGTCCGAGAACCCCGCGCCCGCCGCGACATCGGCCCATTGGACCGAGCCCTGCGCGGCGTCGACGGCGATGGTGTCAAAGAACGCCTGCTCGGCCTTGCCAAAGCCGCGCAGCTCACGAAGGGGCAGCCCGGCCCAGCGCTTGATGCGCCGCTCCAGCTGGCGCAGGCTGCGGCCAGGGGCGGACAGGGCGGCGCGCTGTGCGAGGTGTGCGGCCCAGTCGCCGTAGCGCTGTGTGGGCAAGGGTTGTGCGGGGCGGCATGCTTGCCAGCGGGGCTCCAGGAAGTCTTCCAGGTGCTGCATACGCGTAGCGTTGTCCGGTAGGTTCTGCACCGTCTCGCACAGGGCCAGCCAGTCGGGCGGCAAGACGGACTGCGCGTCCACCATGCGGTCGGTCAGGGCACCAGGGTCCACGCCGGTGAGTTGGTTCAGCGCGTCGGGCATGAACATCACCATCATGGCGTGCGTGGGGCCTGCGCAGTAGCTGGAGGTGGGGCGGGTCTGCGGGCCGGCCAGCACCCACCGGCCGGGGTAGGCCTCGCGCGGGCTGTGCTCTGTGGGCATGGTGTCGGGGCGCTCGGCCACCAGGGCCTCGCCGCGGCCTTCAAACCACCAGCTCAGGCTGCACAGCGGCGAGGCCGGAAAGCGGTTGATGCGCTGTGCATCGCTGAGCGTGTGGCCCACCGTGCTGCGCGCCATGGCGGCCCGCACGCAGGCAGTGAGGCTGGCGCGCGGCAGCCACAGTTCGCCCGAGGGGATCAACCCGGCGGGGTGCCGGGGGGAGAGGGGGGCCAAGCTTGCCATGGGGCGCGAGTGTAGGCGACGGGGGCTGTCGCAATCGTTCAATACGGCCCGGCTGCTGCGCTGCAGCATGCGTGGCATGAACTCGACCACCGCCCCTGTCGCGCCTGCCGCCACGGCCTCTGCCAGCGCCCCCACTGTTCCACCCACTCCCATTCAGCCCGGCGGCCCGCGCAGCCGCTGGTGGGGCCTGCCGCTGCTGCGCGCCATGCGGGCCGACTACCTGGGTTTTGTGACCCAGCTGCAGCGCGAGCATGGCGACCTGACCCGCATGCGCTTGGGGTACGAAGACGCGTGGGACCTGATGCATCCCGACCTGGTGCGCGAGGCGCTGGTCACCCATGCCGACCAGCTCATCCGCTGGGAGCGTGGCATGGAGGTGTTCGAGGAAGTGTTTGGCCAGAGCGTGCTGGTGACTGAGGGCGCCACCTGGCAGCGCCAGCGCCGCATGCTGATGCCCGCCTTCACGCCCAAGCGGGTGGCAGGCTACGCGCAGCTGATGACCGATGCCGCCCGCAGCGCGCTCGACGCGGCCGTGCCCCCGGGCCAGGCCGGCGCCCAGGTGGCGGTGGATGCGCTGTGGACGGACGTGGCCATGGACGTGATCCTGCGCACGCTGTTCAGCACCTCTGCGCAGGCCGATGCGCGCGAAGCCGCTTGGGCCACGCAGACGCTGTCGGAAACCGCCTTTCGCGAAATGTTCATGCCCTTCACCCTGCCCGACTGGCTGCCCCTGCCGGGCAAGGCCGCCAAGCGGCGCGCGATCCGGTCGTTGAAGAGGCTGGTCTGGCGCCACATCCACGCCCGCCAGGCCGAGGTGGCCGCACCCGGGGCCCCGGACCGCTCAGACCTGCTTCACATGCTGCTGGCTTTGCGTGATGAGTCAACGGGCGATGCCTTGTCGGCGCAAGATGTGTTTGACCAGTGCATCGTCAGCTTCCAGGCGGGGCACGAAACCAGTGCCACCACGCTGCTGTGGTGGACCCTGCTCATGGCCCAGCACCCCGAAGCCGCGCAGCGCGCCCAGTCCGAGGTCGATGCCGTGCTGAAGGGCGGCACCCCCGGTCCCGAGCACCTGGTCCAGCTGCCCTGGCTGGGCGCCACGCTCAAAGAGGCGCTGCGCCTGTACCCACCGATTGCCGCGCTGATGAGCCGCCGCACCACTGCGCCCATCACGCTGGGCGGCGTGCCGGTGCCCCAAGGCGCCATGCTGCGCATCACTCCCTGGGTGCTGCACCGCGATGCGCGCTGGTTTGTCGCGCCGGACCGTTTTGCGCCCGAGCGGTTTCTGGACGGCGCGCCACCCATCCCCCGGGGCGCGTGGATTCCGTTCGGCCTGGGGCCGCGTGTGTGTATTGGCCAGCACTTTGCGATGCTCGAGATGACGCTGTTGGCGGCCATGCTGCTGCAGCGCTACACGGTGCGGCTGCTGGAGGGGCGCGCCGTGGGAGCGCCCAGGTTTCAAGTGACACTGCGGCCAGAGGGGCCGTCTGCGCTGTGGCTGCAGCGGCGCGAGGCGCCGCAGGGGCGATAAGGCGCGCTGCTTACGTGTGGACGATGTTCAGGGCAGCTCCGCGCCGCCCATCCGTGCCAGGATCGTGCGCGTGCGCCCCGCCAGGTAGGCAGATCCGGGCGTTTTCTCGAACCGCTTGGGCGCAGGCAGCATCACCGCCAGGCGTGCGGCCTCGGCGGTGCTCAGGCGGCTGGCGCTCTTGCGAAAGTAATGCTGCGCGGCCGCCTCGGCGCCGAACACGCCTTCGCCCCATTCCACGTTGTTGAGGTAGATCTCCAGGATGCGCTGCTTGGAGAGCAACTGCTCCAGCGCCAGCGTGAGCACAAATTCCTGCCCCTTGCGCAGCAGCGTGCGTTCGCCCGACAGCAGCAGGTTCTTGGCCAGTTGCTGGGTGATGGTGGAGCCGCCGCGGATCTTGGCTGTGCGCACGGGGCGGTCGGGGGCGCGGGCCTGCGCCTTGCTGGCCTGGGCTTCGGCCTTGGCGTTGCGCTCCCAGGCCTTTTCGATGGCGTTCCAGTCCACACCATCGTGGTTCACAAAACCATCGTCTTCCGATGCGATCACGGCGCGTTTGAGGTGGTCGGAGAGGCTGGCATACGGCACCCACTGCTGGCGCCAGGGCACATGGCCTTTGCTGGCCAGCAGCGTCCAGGCTTCGGAGCGTTGGAAGGTGGTGGACTCGGGGTTGATCGCCTCCATGGCGGCAATGCGCAACACAAAGAACAGCTGCAGCGCCACGAAGGCGATCAACAGCAGTCCCAGCCAGCGCAACACGGCTTTCATCGTGGCGTCCCCGGGGTTCAGGCGGCGGTGGATGGCTGCATTTCGCGCAGCACCTGGGCCGAAGGCGGGCGTACACCGCGCCACAGCAAGAAGGCTTCAGCAGCCTGTTCCACCAGCATGCCCAGGCCGTCGCGGGGCACGGCGCCGTGCTGGCGCGCCCAGTCGAGGAAGCCTTGCGCAGCGGGGCCGTACATCATGTCGTAGGCCAGGGCGCCGGGGCGCAGCACACTGGCGAGCACCGGGATGCCGCCGCCAGAGAGGCTGCTGGCCGTGGCGTTGATGATGACGTCGAAATTGGTCGATAGCGCTAGTGGGTCTTGCGCTGACAGCTCTGTTTTTTGTAGCGTTGCCAGGGCGCTGTGCGACTGCACCAGCGCCTGCGCCTTGGCCAGGGTGCGGTTGGCCACAGTGATGTGGCGGGCCCCCGCCAGCAACAGCGGGCCCAGCACGCCCGCGGCGGCGCCCCCCGCGCCCACCAGCAGCACATCGCGCCCGGCCAGCGACACGCCCGCGTTGCGGGTGATGTCGGCCACCAGGCCCAGGCCATCGGTGTTGTCGGCGTAGATGCTGCCGTCGGCGCGGAAGGTGAGGGTGTTGGCTGCGCCGGCGAGCTGCACGCGCTCGCTGCACTCGGTGGCCAGGGCGGGCGCTTCGGTCTTGAAGGGCACGGTGACGTTGCAGCCACGACCGCCCTCTGCAGCGAACGCGCGCACGCCCTGGGCAAAACCATCCATGGGCACCAGACGGCGCTCGTAGGCAATGTGTTCGCCGGTCAGCTCGGAAAAACGGGCGTGGATGGCGGGCGAGCGGCTGTGGGCGACAGGGTTGCCCATCACGCAGTACAGATCGGGGGATTGGCTCATGGCAAAAGCTTGTGGGGGTGGCCCTGTGCGGAGCCGTGCCGGGAACTACCGGACGCTGGTTTCGAGGGTCTGGTCGCGGGTGAACTTGAAGCGCGCCACCATCGCGATCTGGTCGGCCTTTTTGCGCATCTCGGCATTGAAGGGGCCGAACGGGCCAGCGGCGCGGGCAATGGCTTCTGCACGGCGGTCCAGCGTGGCGTTGCCCGAGCCTTGCGCGATCTCGGTGCCCAGTACACGGCCGTCGTGGTTGACGGTGACGATCATCGTCAGCTCGCCGTACAGCTTCTTGCCGCCTTGCTCGGGGAAGTTCTCGGTGCCCTTGTCTTCCACCTTGCGGCGCAGCGCGTCGTAGTACACGGCGTAGGCCTCTTCGCGCGTGGCGGGGCTGATGTAGCGCTTCTTGGGGCGCGAGTTCTCTTCGTTGATGCGCTTTTCGATCTCGGCCAGCAGCTTGACGAGCTGACGGCGCTTTTCCTGCTCGCTGGCCTGGTCGGCGCTCTGGGCGGCCTGGCGCGGGTCGGGCGCGGGCATGGTCGCCAGTTGCTTGCGCAGCTGCGCCAGCAACTGGGTCTGCTGCTCCTGCATCGCATCCATCTTGCGCTGGGCTTCTTCGAAGTCGTCCCCGACCGTTGTCAGCGCGGTATAGGGCAGCGGGCTGGTGGCCCGGCCTTTCTCTGCGTCACCGCCGCCTGCCAGGTTGGCCTGGGCAATCGCCTGGGCCTTGTCGGGGCGCTCATTGGACTTGGCGTTGACCAGGATGACTTCGAGCGGCGTGTCCTGGAACACGCGGTTGAAGCCCTCAGGGTCGATGAAGCGCACCGAGATCAGTGCGGCGTGCACGGCAATCGACACGCCCAGCGCCAGCTGCAGCGTGCTGAAGGTGCGGAGGAAGGCGGGGAGTTTCATCGCCGGCAATTATCAAGGGGGATTCAAGGGGTTCGGGGGATATCAGGGCGCCGTGGCTGCCGCAGCGGCGTCGGCGGGTGCCTCGTTCACGTCCACGGCAATCGCAATCGGCCCGGCCACGGTGTCGTCGTCCTCGGCATCGTCCACCGGGCCGTCGTCGCTGGTGTCGGCCGGGTCGTCCAGGCGCTCGATCACGGTGCCGTGGATATCGAGGGTGATCTCGTCCACCTCACCCAGCTTGACCTTCAGGCGCGCGCCGCGCGGCAGGTTCTGCGCGCCCAGCACCGGGAAGACCAGCGGAATATCGTCCGCCCGCACCAAGAAGCTGCCGCCCGGGCCTTCCTTGAAGACGGTGGCGTTCAGCTCGGTGATGCCGTTCTGCTCTACATACTTGAGCGTCCAGAAGCGTTCCATGCCCGCCTGGTAGCCGTTGTAGGCGCTGTAGGCCGCGTCAAAACTGCTGATGATGGAGAACAGGTCGGCGTCCTTGGGCTTGAAGGGCGCGGCCAGCGCGGCCGTCTTGCCGTGGCGCGCGCAGGCAATGATCTGCCACTGGTTGACCAGGTCGGTGTAGCGGCGCAGGGGCGACGTGGCCCACGAATAGGCCTTCACGCCGATGCCCGCGTGCGGCAGCGCCTTGGTGCCCATGCGCACCTTCACGCCCGGCGCCATGCTGGCCTGGCTGCGGTAGATGCCGGGCACGCCCAGCTCCGCCATCCAGCTGCCCCAGGTGCTGTTGGCCACGATCATGGCCTCGGCCACGATCAGGTCGAGCGGTGCACCGCGCTGGCGCACGCTGATCTGCACCTGCTCGCTGCCCGTGGGCTCGGCGCCGTTGTTGCCCACCAGGCGGAAGTTGTAGTCCGGCCGGTTGAAGTTCTCGGGCTTGCCACGCACCACCTCGCGGCGGGCCTTGAGGTCCTTGGCGAGGCGGTGCAAAAATGATAGCTGTGGGCGCAATTCGGACAAGCGCTTGGGGTCGTTTTGGTGTTCAAACGACGGATCGGCCAGCCATTCTTCGGTCACCACGCTGTCGAGTTGGTCGTGGCGCAGGTTGGCGGCCACGTGCACGCGCTCCAGCTTGGTCTCGGAGCCCTTGAACTCCAGCGTGGCTTCGTCGATGGTGACGTAGAGCGACACGGCGGGGTTGGCGCGGCCTTCGTCCAGCGTGTAGGTCTGGACCACGTCGTCGGGCAGCATGGTGATCTTGTAGCCCGGCATGTAGACCGTGGACAGGCGCGCGCGGCCGAGCTGGTCGATGGCGCTGCCCGGCTGGATGGCCAGGCCGGGCGCTGCGATGTGGATGCCCAGCACCACGGTGCCGGTGCCCAGGCCCTGGACGGACAACGCATCGTCGATTTCAGTGGTCTGAGAGTCATCGATGGAGTACGCCTGCGCGGTGGACAGCGGCAGCTCGTCGGCAATGACGGGCGCCGTGACGGCCGGAAAGCCCGTGCCCTTGGGGAAGTTCTCGAACAAGAACCGCTTCCAGTGGAATTGGTAGCTGGAATCGATGGCGCCCGCCTTTTGCAGCAGGTCGAGCGGCGCGGTGTGCGTGGCGCGGCTGGCGTCGACCACGGCCTTGTACTCGGGCGCGTTCTTGTCGGGCTTGAACAGAATCTTGTAGAGCTGGTCGCGGATGGGCTGCGGGCATTCGCCCCGGCCCAGTTGCGCGGCCCATTCGTCGATCTGCGCGAGGAGGGCCTTCTTCTTCTCGATGGCGGCCAGCGCCTGCTGCAGGATCTCGGCCGATGCTTTCTTGAAACGGCCCTTGCCCGCGCGGCGGAAGTAATGCGGCGCGTCGTACAGGCGGAACAGCGCACCGGCCTGCTGGGCCAGGGTGGCGTTGTCGGAGAAATAGTCGCGCGCCAGGTCGGCAAAGCCGAACTCGTCTTCGGGCGCGAATTCCCAGGCCAGATCCAGTTCGATGGTCTCGGCCACGGCCTGGGCCTGGGCAACGAGTTCTGCCGGGGCGGGTTTTTCGAACTTCAGGAGGATGTGGGCGGCCTTGACCTTGACCCGTTTGCCAGAGTCCAGCTCGACCTGGGCGGAGGTATCGGCTTCGGACAGGATACGGCCGGCGAGGAATTTGCCGGCTTCTTCAAACAATGCGTGCATGGCGGCGATTGTCCCATGGGCGCCATCAGGCTCCCTGGTAGCGGCGCATATGATCCACGGCGCGTCATTTTTGCCCCTACCTGCCATCCCATGCCCTTTGCCACCATGGCCACGCCGCTGACACTGCTGGCTTTGGCGCTGCCTTTCCTGTTCTGTTTCGCGCAGGCGCCCATCAACAATTTCTGGCCCTTGCTGGCGTCCTGGGTCTGCGGCGCAGTGCTGGTGCTGCTGGCCTTGGCGCGCTCCGGCGGCTCGCAGGCGCAGGATCAGGAGGGGGAGACCGGGGTTGCGCCAGCCCTGGTGTCGAGCAGGCTGCTGGCGGCCGGCCTTCTGGTGGCGGCGCTGGTGGCGGCGGTCATTGGGCTGCTGCAGTATTTTCAGGGCGACCCCGGACTGCCGGGGATGCAGCCCTCTACCCTGGGGCAGGCCGTTGGCAACCTGCGCCAGCGCAATCAGCAGGCGACGCTGCTGAGTCTGGGCGTATGGGCTTTGCTGTGGGGCCTGGTGCAGGTGCGGGGGCATCTGGAACGCCCGTCCCACGCTGCGCCACCGCGTGGGCGGATGGAGTGGCCGGGCTGGCTGATCGGTCTGCTGATGGCCTGGGGGCTGGCATTGCTCGCGATGTCGGGTGCGGCCACAGCGTCGCGCACTGGGGCGGCGCAGTGGCTGTTGATGCTGGGTCTGATGCTGTGCTGGCGCGCGTCATGGGGGCGCCTGGTGCTGGGGTTGGGCGTGGTTGGTCTGGTGCTGTACGGTGCGGCGGCGTGGTGGCTGCCCCGTCTACTGCTGGATTGGACCGGGTTTGCCTCGGATGGGTTGTTTGTGCGCATCCTGGACGAAGAGCCAGGCTGCACCAGCCGTCGTGTGTTGTGGGCCAACGTACTGCATTTGATTGCGCAAAAGCCCTGGGCGGGCTGGGGCTGGGGCGAGCTGGACTACGCGCACTACATCACGCTGTTTCCGGGCGAGCGGTTTTGTGTGTTGCTGGACAACGCGCACAACCTGCCCCTGCACCTGGCGGTGGAGCTGGGCGTGCCGGTGGCGCTGGCCCTGTGTGGTGCAGTGGTGGTGTGGGTGCTGCGCGAGCAACCTTGGCGTGAGGCCGATCCTGCGCGGCAACTGGCCTGGGGCATCCTGGCGTTGGTGGGCCTGCACAGCCTGCTGGAGTTTCCGTTGTGGTACGGGCCGTTCCAGCTGGTCACGGTGCTGGCCATCGCGTTGCTGTGGCGCTGGCAGTTGCCCAGCTGGGCCACATCTGTGGGCGCGCGCCGGGTGATGGCGGCCGTCATTGTGGCGGCGCTGGCACTGGGAGCCTATGCAGGCTGGGACTTTTACCGCGTTGGTCAGCTCTACAAACCGCTCGCCGAACGCCCGCCATCCCTGCGCAATGACACGGTGCGCAAGGTAGGCGACACGCCGTTCTTCACCGACCAGGTCGATTTTGCGCTGCTGACCACGATAGAGCTTTCTCCCAGCAACGCGGGCCAGGTCTTTGCGGTGGCCAACAAGCTGCTGCACTTCTCGCCCGAGCCCCGGGTGATCGAGCCGCTGATCGAGAGCGCCACGATGCTGGGGCTGGATGACGAGGCGGCGTTTCACCTCAAGCGTTACCGCGCTGCGTACCCGGCGGACTATGCGCGCTGGCGGGAGCAGGGGCGGCGGCTTTCGTCACATCTGAAGCCCTGACCGGATGTGCTGCGCACGGCCGCAGCGCGCTCAGGCCAGCCGCAAGAACTGGCTGACCAAAGGCAGGTATTCCCCATAGTTGCCCAGCGCATGGTCACCCCCCTCCAGCACCACCTGCTGCGCTTGGGGGTAGCGCCCCACCATCTCGCGCCAGTCCAGCACTTCGTCGCCCTTGGCGATGATGGCGAGTTCCGGCGCAGCGGGCGGGCGGCCCCGCATGTCCAGGGCCTGCAGCTCCGCGATGTACTCCGGTAAAAAGTAAAACCGCTCGTTCGGGTTGTGCCAGGTGGTCTGCTCGCCGATGTAGCGGGCCAGGTCGCGCGCCGGGTCCACGGCGGGGTTGAGCATCACGCTAGGGCAGCCCGCGTGCTGGGCCACCCAGCTGGCGTAGAAGCCGCCGAGCGACGAACCGATCACGGCCATGGAGTTGCGGGGCCAATCGGCAATGCCCTGTGCCACCTGCGCCATGGCGGCCCGGGGCGATGGTGGCAACTGGGGGCACCAGACGGTGACGGAGGGGTGGTGCGCTGCCAGATGGGCGGCCGTCTGGCGGGCCTTGGCGGAGGAGGGGGATGAACGAAAGCCGTGCAGGTACAGCAGGTGGGTGGTGGTCATGGGCAGAAAGTGATCGGGGCAGGGGAATCACTGCTTTTACCGGGCTGGCGCAGGCATAAGATGTGGGTACCGGGGCGCCACACCGTGCGGCGCCTGTTTTGCTACCCCGCACCATGACCGATTTTGCCCCGCTTTCCACTGCCAGACGATGGGCGCTCGGATCAGGCGACAAGCCGCCTGCCTCGCTGGGCCGGTTTGAGCTGAAGAAGCAACTGGGCAGGGGGGCACAGGCCACCGTGTGGCTGGCGCTGGATCCGCGCCTGCAGCGCGAGGTGGCCATCAAGCTCATGCGCCCCATGCAGGACCAGGACCCGTCGGTGCTGGAACAGTGGCTGCGCGAGGCGCGCCATGTGGGGCGCCTGGCCCATCCCTACATCGTGCCGGTGTTCGAGGCCGACGTGCAGGGCGCGCAACCCTACATCGTTTTTGAGTACGTGCCGGGCCTCACACTGGCCGAGCACCTGGCCCAGCAAGGGCGTTGCACACCGCACGACGCCGTGGCCCTCATGGTGGATGTGCTCGATGGCCTGCATGCCGCCCACCAGTCGGGCATCGTGCACCGGGATCTCAAGCCGTCGAACATCATGATTGACGCCCATCGCCACGCCCGGGTGATGGACTTTGGCCTGGCCGCCCCTGTGCATGCCGGCCCGGACGCCCAACTGGCCAGCGGCACGCCTGCCTACATGGCGCCTGAGGCAGCGGCCGGCGCCGCGCCCACCCCCGCCATGGACGTGTATTCCGCCGCACTGGTGCTCGTCGAGATGCTCACGGGGCGCCCTCTCATCCACCAGAAGGACACCTGGCAGGCGCTGTACCGCATTGCCAATGACACCCTGGTGTTGCCCGCTGACCTGGGGCCCGGGGTGGACGACGGCCTGCGTGCCATCCTGCAGCGCGCCATGGCGCGTGAACCTGCGCAGCGCTACGCCACGGCGGCAGACTTTCGGGATGCGCTGCGTGCCTGGGCGGCACCGGCCAGTGCACCCACAGCCTCCAGCAATGCCACGCTCGATTTTTTGCTCCGGCGCATGCGGCACAAGAGCGACTTCCCGGCGCTGTCGGACTCGGTGGCGCGCATCCAGCGCGTGGCCAATTCGGAAGATGACAGCATCAGCGACCTGACCCACGAAATCCTGAAGGACGTGGCGCTCACCAACAAGCTGCTGCGCCTTGTCAACAGCGTGCATTACGCCCACGCCAGCCGGGGCACCATCAGTACCGTCTCGCGTGCGGTGAGCCTGGTGGGCTTCAATGCGGTGCGCAACATGGCGCTGAGCTTGGTGCTGCTGGACCACATGCAGGACAAGGCCCACGCCAGCCAGATGCGCGAGGAATTCCTGCGCGCCATGATGGCCGGCTCGGTGGCCGCCGAGCTGTGCAGCACCAGCCAGGCGGCCGAAGAGGCCTTCATCGGCGCGATGTTCCAGAACCTGGGGCGCATGCTGTGCGAGTTCTACTTTCCGGAGGAAGCCCGGCAGGTGCGCAGCCTGGTGGCCTCGGGGCGCATGGAGGGCAGGGAAGAGGCTGCTTCCGTGCAGGTGCTGGGCCTGGGGTTTGAGGACCTGGGGGTGGGCGTGGCACGCGTCTGGGGCCTGCCTGAGAGTTTGCAGCGCTGCATGCGCAAGCCGCTGGGCTCGCCCACGCAGCGCTCGCCTGAACAGGGCGTGGAGCGACTGCGTTGGGCCGCCCTGGCTGCCAACGAGGTGGCCACTACCCTGCTGTTTTGCGAACCCGCCCAACTGGAGGGGCAGTTGAGCCAGGTTGGCACGCGCTACGCACGCACGCTGGCGCTGTCAGCCGAGGCCATTGCCGACGCCGCGCTGCGAGCGCGCCACAAACTGGTGGCACTGGCCGAGGCGCTGGACCTGCGTGTGGCGCCCGACACCCCGGCGGCCCGCCTGCTCAAGCTGCCATCGGCTGCCGCGGCGCAGGCCGCACCCGATGACGCCCTGGGCGCCCACGAGTTGCGGGTGACGGAAACACAGCCCCTGCCCGCTGTGCTCGAATCCCAGGCGGGTGGGGCAGTGTCTGTGGCGCAGGTCAATGAAGTGCTGGCTGCGGGCATCCAGGACATCACCAACGCGATGGTGGAGAGTTTTCAGCTCAACGATGTGCTGCGAATGATCCTGGAGACCATGTTCCGTGCCCTGGGTTTTCGGCGCATGGTGTTTTGCCTGCGCGAGGCCCGCACCGACATGTTGACCGGCCGCTTTGGCCTGGGTGAGGGCAGCGAGGTGGCCGTGCGGTCTCTCAAGGTGCCCCTCAAGGCGCAAGGTGACCTGTTTGCCGCCGTGTGCCTGCGCGGCGCCGACACGCTGATCAACGACGCCACCGAGCCCCGCATGCAGGCGCGGCTGCCCGATTGGTACCGCAAGGGCATCAATGCGCCGTCGTTTCTGCTGCTGCCGCTGCAGATCAAGGGGCAGCCCTTTGCCCTCATCTACGCCGACCAGGCGACGGCGGGCGGCATTGTGGTGGATGACAAGGCCCTGGGCCTGCTGCGTACCCTGCGCAACCAGGCGGTGATGGCCTTCCGGCAGGCGGGGTGACGCGGTGGCATCCACCCGATAATCGGGGGATGGCCGTTGTTTTTGAAAAGCCCACGCTCGTTCAGCGTCTGGTGCCCCTGTTTCGGGGTTTTGACCTTCCGCTCCTGTTGCTGGTGTTGCTGCTGGCCTGTGCGGGGTTGCTGGCCATGTATTCGTCTGGCTATGACCACGGCACGCGGTTTGTGGACCATGGGCGCAACATGCTGATCGCGGGGGCCATCCTGTTCATGGTGGCCCAGGTGCCGCCCCAGAAAATCATGGCCTGCGCCGTGCCGCTGTACCTGACCGGGGTGGCCCTGCTGGTGGCGGTGGCGCTGTTTGGCATCACCAAAAAAGGCGCCACGCGCTGGATCAACGTGGGCATCGTCATCCAGCCCAGTGAAATCCTCAAGATTGCCATGCCGCTGATGCTGGCCTGGTGGTTCCAGAAGCGCGAGGGCACGCTGCGCCCGCTGGACTTTGCCGCGGCGGGCCTGCTGCTGGCCATTCCGGTCGGGTTGGTCATGAAGCAGCCTGACCTGGGCACGTCGCTGCTGGTGCTGGCGGCGGGGCTCTCGGTGATCTTCTTTGCGGGCCTGTCCTGGAAGCTGATCCTGCCGCCGGTGCTGATCGGCGGTGTGGGCATCGCTACCCTGGTGCTGCTGGGCGACCAGCTGTGCGCGGATGGCGTGCGCTGGGTGGTGCTGCACGACTACCAGCAGCAGCGCATCTGCACCTTGCTGGACCCCACCCGCGACCCGCTGGGCAAGGGTTTCCACATCATCCAGGGCATGATCGCCATTGGCTCGGGCGGCCTGTGGGGCAAGGGCTTCATGGCGGGCACCCAAACCCATCTGGAGTTCATTCCCGAGCGCACGACCGACTTCATCTTTGCCGCCTATTCCGAGGAGTTTGGTCTGGCGGGCAACCTGTTCCTGCTGGTGTGTTTTCTGCTGCTGGTCTGGCGGGGGCTGGCCATTGCGGCGGGCGCCAGTACCTTGTTTGGCCGCCTCATGGGGGGCGCGGTGTCGATGATCTTCTTCACCTATGCCTTTGTGAACATGGGCATGGTCAGTGGCATCCTGCCGGTGGTGGGTGTCCCCTTGCCCTTCGTCAGCTATGGAGGCACCGCCATGGTCACCCTGGGGCTGGCGCTGGGCATCCTGATGTCGGTGGCGCGATCCCAGAAGCAGGAAACCAAGGACCCTCTCCCCGCCGCGCTGTAGGGCCTTGTGGGCGCGGTTGCCCGCAACACGCCCTCGGGGTACAAACCGGCTGGCCAACCGTGTTTTGGCCACTCAGCATCCGGAGGGTTTCCCCATGGCGGCGAAGTTCGAGCTCAAGAAGTCGAAGAACGACAAGTTTGTCTTCAACCTGCTGGCCGCCAACGGTCAGGTCATCCTGACCAGCGAGATGTACGAATCTCGCGCCAGCGCGCTGGGTGGCATCGAGGCGGTGCGCAAGAACGCTCCGAACGACGGCCGTTTTGGCCGGCTCAGTGCCAAGAACGGGGCGCCGTATTTCACCCTCAAGGCGGGCAATGGCCAGGTGATCGGGCAAAGCCAGATGTATTCGGGTGCCAGGGCGCGGGATGAGGGCATCGAGTCGGTGCAGGTCCATGCCGCGCAGGCCGGGCTGGACGACCAGACGGCTGCTTGACGCCGCGAGCTGGCCCGCAGCGCACAGGGGCTGCGTGGGGGCATGCAGGCCCAGGGCCATCCAGGGACGATCGCGCGCCTAAAATGCCCCGATGACTTCCCGCTCTACCACTGCCGCGCCCCAGCGCGCTGCCACCAGCCAGCGCATCGATGTTGCCCGTGAACTGCTGCTGACCCCCTTCGGCCTGGATGAGGGCCACCTCGCCCGTGCCCTGGCCGAGATCCGCACCCACCAGGTGGACGATGCGGACCTGTACTTCCAGTACACCCGCAGCGAAGGCTGGAGCCTGGAAGAGGGCATCGTCAAGACCGGCTCCTTCAGCATCGACCAGGGGGTGGGGGTGCGTGCCGTCAGCGGCGAGAAGACGGCATTCGCCTATTCGGACGACATCTCCGAGGCTTCGCTGCTGGATGCAGCGCGCACCGTGCGGTCTATTTCGTCTGTAGCGCAGGCAGGAAAAGTGCGGGTTGCTCCTAAAAAGGTAGCGGCTGGCCGCAGCCTTTACCCCGGTGTGGACCCGATTGCCTCGCTGGACAGCACCGCCAAGGTAGCGCTGCTGGAGCGGCTGGAACAGCGCGCCCGCGCCAAGGACCCGCGCGTGGCGCAGGTGATGGCGGGGCTTGCCAGCGAATACGACGTGGTGCTGGTGGCGCGCGCCGACGGCACCCTGGCGGCCGATGTGCGACCGCTCGTGCGGCTGTCGGTCACAGTGATTGCCGAGCAGAACGGTCGCCGTGAGATGGGCTCCGCTGGTGGCGGTGGCCGTTTTGGCCTGGCCTATTTCGACGACGAGCAGATGGGCAAGTATGTCGATGAGGCCGTGAACGCGGCCCTGGTCAATCTGGAATCGCGTCCCGCCCCGGCGGGCGAGATGACGGTGGTGTTGGGCTCGGGCTGGCCGGGCATCCTGCTGCACGAGGCCATCGGCCACGGGCTGGAAGGCGACTTCAATCGCAAGGGCTCCAGCGCGTTCAGCGGCCGCATCGGCCAGCGTGTGGCGGCCAAGGGCGTCACGGTGCTGGACGATGGCACCATCGCCGACCGCCGCGGCTCGCTCAATGTGGACGACGAAGGCCACGCCAGCCAGCGCAATGTGCTGATCGAGGACGGCATCTTGAAGGGCTATATCCAGGATTCACTGAATGCGCGACTGATGGGCGTGGCACCCACCGGCAACGGTCGTCGTGAGAGCTACGCCCATATCCCCATGCCGCGCATGACCAACACCTACATGCTGGGCGGCGACAAAGACCCGCAAGAGATCATCTCCAGCATCAAGAAGGGCCTGTACGCCAGCAACTTCGGGGGTGGACAGGTGGACATCACGTCGGGCAAGTTTGTGTTCTCGGCCAGCGAGGCGTATTGGGTGGAGAACGGCAAGATCCAGTACCCCGTCAAAGGTGCCACCATCATCGGCAGCGGCCCCGAGTCGCTCAAGAAGGTGACCATGATTGGTAACGACATGCGACTGGACAGCGGCGTGGGCACCTGTGGCAAGGAAGGCCAGAGCGTGCCCGTGGGCGTGGGTCAACCCACGCTGCGTATCGAAGGCCTGACCGTGGGCGGCACGGCCTGAGGGTTGCGTTGTCAGCTTTGGCGGCGGAGCGGGTGTGGCGCGTGACTTCGCGGTTTCACCCGCTTTTTGGGGCTTGTACTGCGTGTTGGCCAGCGCACAATGGGTGACACCATGCCTGCCACGCGCCCCAGTCAATTGCTGACGCTCCAATCGTTTGGAGACATCAGCCGTTTTTTGCGCGAGGGCGTTGCGGACGAGGATTCGCGCCAACTGCGCGACAGCCTGGGTGTGTTGTCCATGCAGATCGACGAGGCGGTGCGCACCCGCCGCACCAGCACCGACACCACCGAGATCACCCGCCGCGTGGTGGCCTTGTCGCACAGTGCACGTGAGCACCAGCTCTTTTTGACCGGCCTCGGCTCCGCATGGCACGCGCTGTACGAGTTTGGCGCCTACCAGCGCGCCCTCCGGGAGCTGCGCAACGCCATTGCCGGCTGGCAGCAGATGCTGGAGCGCCGTAGCACTCAGGAGCGCGCCAGCTTTGACCAATTCGAACTGCTGGCTTGGCGCACGCTGGGTGAGGCCTTGCTGCTCATCGACATGTACGAACACCAGAGCGACCCCGCGAGCGACCTGCAGGATGCGCAACCGCGCCGCAAGCCCTCGGCATTGCAGCGCCTGCGTGCGTGGTTTCGGGGCGGGCGCCGATGAATCGCCCGGGCTTGATGTCTGTTGAGTGGCGGTCTGTCGTGCGTTTGCAACATGCGCAGGGTGCCGAACTGCGGCGCTCCTGTGCTACATTGGTTGCCATGCAAGTTCGCAGCGCGTTTTATTTTTGGTTTTTTATCTCGGTCCCCGGCGGATGAGAGGAAAACGCGCAAGCACACACAACCTCCCCATACCAACCGCCGAAGCTGCAAAGCCCGGCGGTTTTTTGTTTTTCAGCCCTCCCGTTTTTCCATCCACTCCAACCGACTCCACGAGGAAGCAAGCATGACGGCCACTACCAACCCCACCAGCGATGCCTGGTACCGCAGCGTCGAGAAAACCAGCCAGACCGACGACGAACGTATCAAGGACATCACCGTGTTGCCTCCTCCCGAACACCTGATCCGCTTCTTCCCGATTGGCGGCACGCCGGTCGAGACGCTGATCACCCAGACCCGCAAGAACATCCACAACATCATGGCCGGCAAGGACGACCGCCTGCTGGTGGTGATTGGCCCTTGCTCTATTCACGACCCTGCCGCCGCCGTCGAGTACGCCCGCCGCCTCATGGCCGTGCGCACCCAGTACGCCGACACGCTGGAAATCGTGATGCGCGTGTACTTCGAAAAGCCACGCACCACCGTGGGCTGGAAGGGGCTGATCAACGACCCCTACCTGGACGAGAGCTACCGCATCGACGAAGGCCTGCGCATCGCGCGCCAATTGCTCATCGAGATCAACCGCTTGGGCATGCCCGCCGGCAGCGAGTTCCTGGACGTGATTTCGCCCCAGTACATCGGTGACCTGATCAGCTGGGGCGCGATTGGTGCCCGCACGACCGAAAGCCAGGTACACCGCGAGCTGGCCTCTGGTATCTCGGCGCCCATCGGCTTCAAGAACGGCACGGACGGCAACATCCGCATCGCCACCGATGCCATTCAGTCGGCCAGCCGGGGCCACCACTTCCTGTCGGTGCACAAGAACGGCCAGGTCGCCATCGTGAACACCAAGGGCAACAAGGACTGCCACGTGATTTTGCGCGGCGGCAAGACGCCCAACTACGACGCTGCCAGTGTGGCTGCCGCCTGCAAGGACCTCGAAGCTGCCAAGCTGCCAGCCACTCTGATGGTGGACTGCAGCCACGCCAACAGCAGCAAGCAGCATGAAAAGCAGCTGGATGTCGCCCGCGACGTGGCGGCGCAATTGGCAGGTGGTTCGCGCAGCGTCTTCGGCCTGATGATTGAGAGCCACCTGACGGCAGGTGCTCAAAAGTTCACACCCGGCAAGGACGACCCTTCGGCACTCGAATACGGCAAGAGCATCACCGACGCCTGCCTGGGTTGGGACACCTCGCTGCAGGCGCTGGCTGAGCTGTCGGACGCCGTGAAAGCGCGCCGCGCCCGTTGACCGCTGGGTTCAGGGCAGGGTCTAAACTTGGGCCTCTCGCTGCACAACACGTGCAGCAGGGGGCTCAAGTTACCCCAAAAACGCAGAAAGGCGATCCATCATGCACAGCGAAGTGTCGGTCAAACTGGCCGCAAATCAGGAATACCGTTTTGACCTGGAGGGCGCCGAGCCCATGGCCCACGAGGCCGGTCGGCGCTGGCTCGACGACCAGTTCGTCGCGCTGGACTGTGAGCCCCTGCGCGCCAGCGGCAAGGTGCTGCTGGCCGACAAGGTGCTGACCGTGGCCCATGCGGCCGGGGCATTGATGCAGGACCCTGCGTGGTCCCGCGACTTTGCGCGTGCCGCCAGTGCCGCGCTGGCCAAGCCCATCGTGCGCGTGGACGTGCCGGGCATGGCCGTCACGTTCTGAGCGCTATTTGACAAAAATCGGCCGCTAGCGCTAGGGGAATATGCGCTAGAAGCTATTATTTTTGTAGCGCCTGCAGGAGCTTGGCATGGATGCCGCCAAAGCCCCCATTGCTCATGCAAACCACGTGGTCGCCCGGGCGCGCGGCCTGGGTGACCTGGGCCACCAGCGTATCGATGTCCGGAGCCGTCTGGGCGCGCTGGCCAGGGCCGACGCCCAGCGGTGCCAGCGCCTGCGCAGCATCCCAGTCCAGCCCCGCTGTGTGGCAGAACGCCAGGTCGGCGGGCTCCAGCGCCCAAGGCAGCTGGCTTTTCATCGCGCCCAGCTTCATGGTGTTGCTGCGGGGCTCGAACACCGCCAGGATGCGTGCGCCAGCGCCTAAAGTGCGGCGCAGACCGTCCAAGGTGGTGCGCAATGCGGTGGGGTGGTGGGCAAAATCGTCGTACACGGCCACGCCGCCCACGGTGCCGCGCAGCTCCATGCGCCGCTTGACGTTCTGAAAACTGCTCAGGGCGGCAGCCGCCTGTGCGGGCGCAACGCCCACATGGTGGGCCGCGGCCATGGCTGCCAGCGCATTGAGCTGGTTGTGCACGCCGGTCAGCGACCATTCCACGCGCGCCACGGTACGTCCCTGGTGCACCACGTCAAACGCCTGCGGGTCGCCCACGGCGTGAAAGTCGCTGACGGCGGCGCCAAAGCTGGTCACCTCGCTCCAGCAGCCGGTGTGCAGCACTCGGGCCAGGCTTTCTTCCAGGCCATTGACTACCACGCGTCCCGAGGGCGGCACGGTGCGTACCAGATGGTGAAACTGGCGCTCAATGGCAGCCAGGTCGTCAAAGATGTCTGCGTGGTCGAATTCCAGGTTGTTCAGCACGGCGGTGCGGGGCCGGTAGTGCACGAACTTGCTGCGCTTGTCGAAGAAGGCAGTGTCGTATTCGTCGGCCTCGATCACGAACAGCGGCGCAGCCCCGAGGGGCGTGGCGGCGGGCGCGGGGCGCTGTGCAGCGCCCAGGCGTGCGGACACGCCAAAGTTCAGCGGCACCCCGCCGATCAGAAAGCCCGGTTGCTGCCCGGCGGATTCCAGAATCCACGCCAGCATCGAGGTGGTGGTGGTCTTGCCGTGGGTGCCGGCCACGGCCAGCACGTGGCGGCCTTGCAGCACATGCTCGGCCAGCCATTGGGGGCCGCTGGTGTAGGGCAGCCCGGCGTCCAGAATGGCTTCCATCAGCGGAAACTTGGGGGAACCGTCGGCCAGCCGTGCACGGCTGACGACGTTGCCCACCACGAACATGTCGGGCTGGAGCGCGAGCTGATCGGCCCCGAAACCTTCGATCAGGTCGATGCCCAGCGCCCGGAGCTGGTCGCTCATGGGTGGGTAGACCCCGGCGTCGCAGCCCGTCACCTTGTGGCCCGCTTCGCGCGCCAAGGCCGCCAGGCCTCCCATGAACGTGCCGCAGATGCCCAGTATGTGTATATGCATGGGCGCAGATTCTAAGGCCGGGGGGTAGGTGTCCTCTTCAAGGCAAAAAGGACGGCTGGTGCCTATTCTGTCTGCCTGAGGTGCTCTCAAAATAATAGTTTCCCTGCTCGCTGGTTGTCTGGGTTGCCGGCGCTGCCTGGGGTCATCGACCGCTGCGTCACGGCTTCGCGCCACAATGCAGGTTCCTTAGTTTTCCAGCTCTGCCATGCACACACCTCTGAGCGAAGAAATCGCCCAAACGACGGCCCGCCTGGTGGTGGAGGAGGGGCTGGAGTGGGGCCCTGCCAAGCGCCGGGCGCTGCGGCAAATGGGCCTGCCGGCCCGTACCCCCCTGCCGGACAACGACTTGGTGGAAGAGGCTGTGCGGGAGTACATCCAGCTCTTTTGCGCCGACACCCAGCCGCGCGAACTGCGGGCACTGCGCCAGTTGGCCCTGGTGTGGATGGAGTGCATGGCGGCCTTCCGGCCCCATCTGGCGGGAGCGGTGTGGCACGGCACGGCCACGCGCCTGTCGGATATTTACCTGCAGTTGTTTTGCGATGACCCCAAATCGGCAGAGATCGCCTTGATCGATCATCATGTGGACTACGAACCGCGCACGGTCACAGGCTTTCATGGCGAATCGGTGGAGGCCTTGAGCCTTGGCAGTAAATCGCCAGAACTCAACGAAATGATCGGTGTGCATCTGTTGATTTACGACCTTGACGACCTGCGGGGCGCGCTCAAACCCGACGCCAAAGGCCGCACGCCGCGCGGTGATATCACGGCCGTGCGCCGTTTGCTCCAGGAAACCACGACCCCATGATCCAGTCCGCCGAATCTCTCGTCCCTGTGACTTCTGCTGCCGCAGCACCTTCTGCGGCGCGCAGGCGCTTGTTGTATGCCGGGGTGGCCGGGGCCGCGGCATTGGGTGGGGCGGGTGTTGCATGGTGGAAGTTTCAGCCCCATGCGGTAGAGCCGGGGGCTGAGCAGGCGCTCTGGGGGCTGGAGTTTGAAACGCCTGCCGGGAGCACTGTGACCATGAAGTCCCTGGCGGGCAAGCCGCTGCTGCTCAATTTCTGGGCCACGTGGTGCCCACCCTGCGTGGAAGAGCTGCCCATGCTCAACGCCTTCTATCGCGAACAATCTGCCAAAGGCTGGCAAGTGCTGGGTTTGGCGATTGATCAGCCTTCGGCGGTGCGCAAGTTTCTGACCCGCATTCCGCTCGATTTTCCGGTGGGGCTGGCCGGTTTGGGTGGTACGGATCTGGGGCGGTCGCTGGGCAACCTGACGGGAGGCCTCCCGTTCACGGTGGTCCTGGGCGGGGAGGGGAAAGTGCTGCATCGTAAAATGGGACAAGTGACAGCCCAGGACTTGCAACTCTGGGCAGGTCTGCGCTGAGGATGCGGCCCATAAACTTGTGCGGCATAGAGCTTCTCGGCGCATCTTCTCTTGGTGAGATAGCACTTTTCCATGTCGAAGTTCATGAAAAATGCGCGTGGAAGACTGCGATAGGGTGAAATTGGAGTAAATTCGCGCCCTATTCAGTTTTATAGCCGTTGGAGCTTCCATGGATCTGCGAAAACTCAAAACCCTCATCGATCTCGTGTCCGAGTCGAACGTCTCTGAACTCGAAATTACGGAAGCCGAGGGCAAAGTCCGCATCGTCAAGAGCGGTGGTGCCGTGGTTCAGCAGTATGTGCCGGCCCCCGTGGCCGCCCCTGTTGCTGCGCCAGCAGCCGCACCCGTGGCGGAATTGCCAGCCCCTCCCGCCGCAGCAGCCCCCGCAGGCCACATCGTCAAGTCGCCCATGGTGGGCACGTTCTACCGCTCGTCCAGCCCCGGTGCCAAGGCGTTCGTCGAAGTGGGCAGCCAGGTGAAGGAAGGCGAGACCATCTGCATCATCGAGGCGATGAAGATCTTGAACGAGATCGAGGCCGACAAGTCGGGCACGGTCACCCGCATCCTGGGCGAGAACGGCCAGGCGGTGGAATACGGACAACCTTTGTTCGTCATCGAATAAGGCGCGCATGTTCAAGAAAATCCTGGTCGCAAACCGAGGGGAGATTGCCCTTCGCATTCAGCGCGCCTGCAGTGAACTCGGGATCAAGGCCGTGATGGTCTATTCCGAGGCCGACCGCGACGCCAAGTACGTCAAGTTGGCCGAAGAGGCTGTCTGCATTGGCCCCGCACCTTCGCCGCTTTCCTACCTCAACATGCCAGCCATCATCTCGGCGGCTGAGGTCACCGACGCCGAGGCCATCCACCCCGGTTATGGTTTCCTGTCCGAGAACGCGGACTTTGCCGAGCGCGTGGAAAAGAGCGGTTTCCAGTTCATCGGCCCCACGCCTGAGTCGATCCGCATCATGGGCGACAAGGTCTCGGCCAAACAGGCGATGATCCGCGCGGGGGTGCCCTGCGTGCCAGGCTCCGAGGGCGAGTTGCCCGACGACCCGGTGCAGATCCGCCGTATCGCCAAGGCGGTGGGCTACCCCGTGATCATCAAGGCCGCAGGCGGCGGCGGTGGCCGGGGTATGCGCGTGGTGCACACCGAGGCTGCCCTGGTCAATGCCGTGCAGATGACCAAGGCCGAGGCGGGTGCAGCGTTTGGCAATCCAGCGGTGTACATGGAGAAGTTCCTCCAGAACCCCCGCCACATCGAGATCCAGATCCTGGCCGACAAGCACCGCAACGCGGTGTACCTGGGCGAGCGGGACTGCTCCATGCAGCGCCGCCACCAGAAGGTGATCGAAGAGGCGCCGGCACCGGGCATTCCGCGCAAGCTGATCGAGAAGATCGGCGAACGCTGCGTGGCTGCCTGCAAGAAGATCGGCTACCGTGGTGCGGGCACGTTCGAGTTCCTGTACGAGAACGGCGAGTTCTACTTCATCGAGATGAACACTCGCGTGCAGGTGGAGCACCCCGTGACCGAGTGGATCACGGGCGTGGACATCGTGAAGACGCAGATCATGGTGGCGGCGGGCGAAAAGCTGCCGTTCACCCAGCGCCAGATCGAGATCCGTGGCCACGCCATCGAGTGCCGGGTGAACGCGGAAGACCCGTACAAGTTCATCCCGTCGCCGGGGCGCATCACCACGTGGCATCCACCGGGAGGCCCTGGCGTGCGCGTGGACTCGCATGCCTACACCAACTACTTTGTGCCGCCGAACTACGACTCGATGATCGGCAAGATCATCGTGCACGGCGACACGCGCGAGCAGGCCCTGGCCCGCATGCGCACGGCGCTGTCCGAAACCGTGATCGAAGGTATCAACACCAATGTGCCGCTGCACCGCGAGCTGATGGTGGACGCCAAGTTCATGGCGGGTGGCACCAACATTCACTACCTGGAAGAGTGGCTGTCGCAGCACAAGCGCTGAGGCTGCACACCGCAGGTCGTTCGCATGCTGGCTCCTGGCAACGGGTGCCAGCATTTCACTTTTTCTGAGAAACGCCTATGTTTGAGCTGAGTCTGATGTGTCCCGAGGACCGGATTGAAGCGGTCAGCGATGCGCTGGATGCGCTGGATGCGCTCTCCGTGTCAGTGGAAGACGCCGACGCCCAGACCGACGCCGAACAGGCGCTGTTTGGCGAGCCCGGCATGCCGCCGCCGAAGGATGGCTGGCAACGCAGCCGCGTGGTCGCTTTGTTTCCGTCCGAGGTGGCGGCCCGCGAGGCGCAACAGTTGCTGGTGGTGCAGGACTTCTTTGTCGGCTGCCAGGTACTGGGTGTGGCCCAGGTGCCCGAGCAGGACTGGGTGCGGCTGACGCAGTCGCAGTTTGCGCCCGTGGACATCACCCCCGATTTCTGGATCGTGCCCACCTGGCATGAGCTGCCGGCCCAGGCAGTGCGCAGCATCCGGCTGGACCCCGGCCTGGCGTTTGGCACGGGCACGCACCCCACTACGCGCATGTGCCTGCGATGGATTGCGCGCCACGGCGCTACGCAGCCTGGGCAGGGCAACCCGCTGGGGCGGGTGCTGGACTATGGGTGTGGGTCCGGCATTCTGGCGATCGGCGCCGCCAAGTTCGGTGCCACGGACATTGATGCCGTGGATATCGACCCGTCTGCGGTGGAGTCCACGGTACAGAATGCCCAGGCAAACGAGGTCCTGCTACAGGCAGGCCTTCCTGACAAGGCGATGGGCGAGTACCAGACCGTGTTGGCCAATATTCTGGCAACTCCATTGCGCGTGTTGGCACCGTTGTTGTGCAGCTATGTGACTGCGGGGGGGAATCTAGTTCTGGCGGGCATTCTGGAGCGCCAGGCGGACGAGCTCAAGGAGGCCTATGCACCCTGGCTCCCCCTGGAGGTGGCGGACGCCGAAGACGGCTGGATCCTGATGACTGCGCGTCGCTGAGCCCGCGCGCGCCGCACTGTCGGTGGCGGCATGGCCCCTACAATCCATCGCTGATGAGCCAGATCACTCGCTGCCCGTCTTGCGCCACCACCTTCAAGGTCGTGGCAGACCAATTGCGCATCTCGGAAGGGTGGGTGCGGTGTGGCCAATGCAAGGAGGTGTTCGACGCATCGGCCCATTTGCTGCCCGTGGCGCCGACCGCGCTATTGCCCGAGGTGTCGCTGACGGACCTACGGGCGCCTACAGCGCCCGTAGCGCGGCAGCCGGATGCATTGGGGGCTTGGGGTGGAGGTAAGTCACCCGCTGTCGTTGCGCCCACTGCGGGAGGGGTTGCAAAGGCAGAAAATCCCCGCGCAGTGGACGGCGTTCCATCTCCTTTGATGGAGGCTGTTGCGGGCGTTGCCCCTCACCTCCCGCCCTACGGCATGCCCAGCGAGGCCCCTGCCACCCCGGTGCTCGATATCCCACGCCCTGCGGTTCCTGCTTTTCTTACCGCCGGTGCCCATGCCGACGCTTCCGTGGAGGAAGTTGTCGCTCCATTTGCGTGGCGGGCGCACAGTGCCCAGCGGGTGGTGCCTGGCCACGATGCTGCGGCACCGCTGTCCACCACCGCGCCTTTGAATCGTCCAGAGCCGGCAGAGACATCGGGCGCCGCACCCCGCGATGGAGCCCCCCCGCCGACCGTGTCGGCGCCAATGCCCTTGTACTCTACCGTCCTGCCGGAATCCGATGCCGTGGTGCACGACGTCACGCCAGGAGCAAGCGATGTGGTCCCTGGATCGTTCCCGCCCGCTCCTGCGCTCGTGAACCCGGCGGGCTACGAATTGCCCTTTGCAGAACTTCGCGATTCCGATGCAATTCTGGACGCATCCTTGAATGCGGATACCAAGGGCGCTGCCGGCCTCTCGGCAGAACTTGCGCCGCCGCAAGCAGCGCCGGTTTCTCTCGCTCCTTCCTTCAGCCTGGACACAGCAACCCCGGGCGATGCGCAGGGGGCTGAGCCTGCACCTGCGGCTGCGGCTGAACCAGCCTCTCCCGCGCCCGCGCTGCCTTCCGTGGACTTTGTGCCCAAGGCGGATGAGGCCGAGCCCTCGGCCATGAAGCTGGTGAAGGACGATTCGCACGCGGACGTCCTGCAGGCAAGGCTTGGACATTCCGTTGATGACGATGACGAGACTGACGCCCCACAGTCGGACCCCGAGGTCAGTTTTGTGGTGGCTGCGCGCCGCAAAGCCTTCTGGCGCAAGCCGGCGGTTCGGACGGTGTTGGGGCTCGTGTTTGTTGTCTCGCTGCTGGGCCTGGCCCTGCAGATTGTGGTGCAGGAGCGCGATGGCATCGCAGCCCTGGACATGCGCACCCGGCCCTGGCTGGTGATGCTGTGCGAGCCCTTGCATTGCGAACTCGCACCGGTGCGCCAGATTGCCGATGTGGTCATCGACAGTTCCTCCTTCAACAAAGCCCGGGGCGACAGTTACCAGCTGGCGCTGACGATGAAGAGCATGGCCACCATTCCGCTGGCGATGCCTGCGGTGGAGCTGACTCTGACTGATGCGCAGGACCAGCCTGTGTTGCGGCGGGTTCTGCTGCCCACCGACATGGCAGCTCCGGCGGAGCTGCCCGCGAAGGGCGAGTGGGGCACCTCCGTATCGGTGCTTGTGACCACGGGCGGCGCGCGCGTGGCGGGCTACCGGTTGCTGGCGTTCTATCCCTGATTTCTTCCAACAATCTACCGAGCTTCACTATCTATGGCTGCCCTCATTTGTGGTTCCCTTGCGTTCGACACCATCATGACTTTCGAGGGGCGGTTTGCCGAGCAGATCCTGCCGGACCAGCTCCACATCCTGAATGTGTCTTTCCTGGTCCCGTCGCTGCGCCGCGACTTCGGGGGGTGTGCAGGCAATATTGCCTACAGCCTCAAACTGCTGGGCGGCGAGCCGCTGCCCATGGCCATGCTGGGCAGTGACGGTGCCGACTATTTGCAGCGGCTGGAGTCGCTGGGGATCAGCGCTCGCCATGTCGGGCAGGTGCAGGACACCTACACCGCGCAGGCGATGATCATGACGGACCGTGACAACAACCAGATCACGGCCTTCCACCCTGGCGCCATGATGCAGGCCCATGCCAACCGCATTGGTGCAGACAGCAGCGTCGGCGTGGGGATCGTCGCGCCGGACGGGCGCGACGCCATGCTGGAACATGCTGCCCAGTTCGTTGCAGCGGGCATCCCGTTTGTGTTCGATCCGGGTCAGGGCTTACCCATGTTCAATGGGCAGGAACTGGCGCAGTTCATTGATCAGGCCACCTGGGTCACCGTCAATGACTATGAGGGAAAAATGCTCTGCGACCGCACTGGCTGGTCGCTGGCCGATATTTCCCGCAAGGTGCGGGGCCTGGTGGTGACGCTGGGCGCCGAGGGTTGCGAGGTCTGGGTGGATGGTGACAAGACCCATGTCCCTCCCGTGAAACCTGCCGCCGTGGTGGACCCTACGGGCTGTGGCGATGCCTGGCGCGGCGCGCTGCTGTTTGGTCTGGAAAAGGGCTGGCCACTCGTACGTTGTGCCGAATTAGGCAACCGGGTGGGCGCTCTCAAGATCGCGCAGCGTGGCCCACAGAACTACACGCTGGATTTCGATCCGCTGGCATAAGCCACTCAGCCAATGTTGCCCGCGTTGCGTTACGTCGGGCGATACAGCGCAACTTGCTCATCGGGCAACTTCCGGGAGTGCCCATACAAGATGCAGGCGAAAAAAACCCGGTGCGATAGCACCGGGTTGAGCGCATGGCGCGCCGGGATCAGGGCTTGTTGCCCGTAGGGAAGGGCCAGGCCGCCTGAGGGTTCAGGGTGGTCTGTGCAGCAGGGGCAGCCGCCGCAGGGGCAGGCGCCTTGGGGGCCTTCTTGGCCGGTGCAGCTTTCTTTGCGGGGGCAGCCTTGGCGGGTGCAGCCTTCTTCGCGGCTACGGCCTTCTTGGCAGGAGCGGCTTTCTTTGCCGGTGCTGCTGCCTTCTTGGCGGGTGCAGCCTTCTTCGCGGCTACGGCCTTCTTGGCAGGAGCGGCTTTCTTTGCCGGTGCTGCTGCCTTCTTGGCAGGTGCAGCCTTCTTCGCGGCTACGGCCTTCTTGGCGGGAGCGGCTTTCTTTGCCGGTGCTGCTGCCTTCTTGGCAGGTGCAGCCTTCTTCGCGGCTACGGCCTTCTTGGCAGGAGCGGCTTTCTTTGCCGGTGCTGCTGCCTTCTTGGCAGGTGCAGCCTTCTTCGCGGCTACGGCCTTCTTGGCAGGAGCGGCTTTCTTTGCCGGTGCTGCTGCCTTCTTGGCAGGTGCAGCCTTCTTTGCGGCTACGGGTTTGGCCGTTGTAGCCTTTTTCGCGGGAGCAGCCTTCTTAGCGGCCGGTTTTTTCGCAGTTGCCATCATGTTCTCCTTGGGTCAATTTGCAAAGAGCACTTCCTGTCTGCAGTGGACAGAAAGCGATCCATGGAGATGGATGAAAACTCCATCTCCATGAACACGGGAACGCCCCGCAGGGCAGCGCTCTGAGGCGCTGTCGGTGCTGGGCGTGGTGTAAAAATCCATGGTGGTGTGGCCTGCAAAAAAGGCGCTAGTCCCAGGACAGCGCACCACCGGACTGGTATTCAATAACCCGGGTCTCGAAGAAGTTGCGTTCCTTCTTGAGGTCAATCATCTCGCTCATCCACGGGAACGGGTTTTCTTCGTTGGGGAACAGTGTCTCCAGCCCGATCTGCGTGGCGCGGCGGTTGGCGATGTAGCGCAGGTAGCCCTTGAACATGGAGGCATTCATGCCCAACACGCCACGCGGCATGGTGTCTTCGGCGTAGCGGTATTCCAGCTCCACGGCCTTGAGGAACAGAGCCTTGATCTCGGCCTTGAACTCCGCAGTCCACAGGTGCGGGTTCTCCAGCTTAAGCTGGTTGATCAGGTCGATGCCGAAATTGCAGTGCATCGACTCATCGCGCAGGATGTACTGGTACTGCTCGGCGGCACCCGTCATCTTGTTCTGGCGACCCAGGGCCAGGATCTGGGTGAAGCCCACGTAGAAGAACAGGCCTTCCATCAGGCACGCGAAAACAATCAGCGACTTGAGCAGGGTCTGGTCGGTTTCTGGCGTACCTGTTTTGAAAGACGGATCCATGATCGCTTCGATGAAGGGGATCAGGAACTCGTCCTTGTCGCGGATCGACTGGACTTCGTTGTAGGCGTTGAAGATCTCGCTCTCATCCAGACCCAGCGATTCGACGATGTACTGATACGCGTGGGTGTGGATCGCTTCCTCGAAGGCCTGGCGCAGCAGGAACTGGCGGCATTCAGGTGCCGTGATGTGGCGGTAGGTGCCCAGCACAATGTTGTTGGCGGCCAGCGAGTCGGCGGTCACGAAGAAACCCAGGTTGCGCTTGATGATGCGGCGCTCGTCTTCGGTCAGGCCGTTGGGGTCTTTCCACAACGCGATGTCGCGCGTCATGTTCACCTCTTGGGGCATCCAGTGGTTAGCACAGGTGGCCAGGTATTTTTCCCATGCCCACTTGTACTTGAAAGGCACCAACTGGTTGACGTCTGTCTGTCCGTTGATGATGCGCTTGTCGGCCGCATTGACGCGGCGATGGGATGCTGCAGCGATCGGTGCAGTGGAGGTGCTCTCTACTGTGGCTGTGGTGGTCACAGGCTGCAGTGCGGGTGTCTGGAAAGACAGAGGCGGTTGCTCCACCTGGCGGTTGTTGGGCAGACCGCCGTCCAGTTGATTTTGCGATGAGGGCTTGACTTCTTCGTCCCAGGTCAACATAGATTTTCCAGTGTTCGGATTATGAAAGCAGTGCTGCGAAAAGAAAAGCACTGAAGCGTTGTGCAGCAAGGTTTTGTTGCTTCACAGCACCGGAGCAACGCCCCGGGCTAGTCCGAAGCGTTGCTGGCAAAGTGCTTACTGGCAGGCCTCGCAGCCAGGATCGTCGATGGCGCAGAACTTCACGTCCGTGGCTGGCACTGCTGCGGCCTGTTGAGAGACCGCAGCGGCAGCGGCTTCCAGCGGGCTTGGCTTGGCTTGCGTGGCGGCCGAAGCGCCGCTGTCGCTGCCTGACGAAACTGCATTGAGCTGGCGCGTGTTCACGGTGCTCATCTCGACGTGCGTGGCGCTTTGCGTGCGGAGGTAGTAAGTGGTCTTGAGACCGCGGATCCATGCGAGCTTGTAGGTGTCGTCGAGCTTCTTGCCCGATGCGCCGGCCATGTAGATGTTCAGGCTCTGCGCCTGATCGATCCACTTTTGGCGGCGCGATGCAGCTTCCACCAGCCATTGGGGTTCGACTTCAAACGCCGTGGAGTACAGCGCCTTGATGTCCTGTGGCACGCGGTCAATAGGATGCAGCGAGCCCTTGAAGTGCTTGAGGTCCATGATCATCACGTCGTCCCACAAGCCCAGGCGCTTCAAGTCGCGCACCAGACCACCGTTGATGACCGTGAACTCGCCCGACAGGTTGGACTTGACCGACAAGTTGCCGAACGAGGGCTCGATCGAGGCATCGACACCGATGATGTTGGAGATGGTGGCCGTGGGGGCGATGGCGACGCAGTTGGAATTGCGCATGCCATCCTGTGCAATCTTCTTGCGCAGGGCATCCCAGTCCAGCGTGGAAGAGCGATCCACTTCCACATAGCCGCCGCGCGCCTGCGAGAGCATGTTCAGCGTGTCGAAAGGCAAGATGCCGCGATCCCACAGCGAACCCTTGTAGCTCGAATATTGGCCGCGTTCGCGTGCCAGTTCGGTCGATGCCCAGTAGGCGTAGTAGCAGATGGCTTCCATCGACTTGTCGGCAAATTCCACCGCCTCTTGCGAAGCGTAGGGGATGCGCAGTTCATACAGGCTGTCCTGGAACGCCATCACGCCCAGGCCGACCGGACGGTGGCGCAGGTTGGAGTCACGTGCCTTCTTGACGGCGTAATAGTTGATGTCGATCACGTTGTCGAGCATGCGCATGGCAACCGTGATGGTCTTCTTGAGCTTGTCGTGGTCGATCTGGCCGTTCTTGATGTGCTGCAGCAGGTTGACGGAGCCCAGGTTGCAAACGGCAGTTTCGGTGTCGCTGGTGTTGAGAGTGATCTCGGTGCACAGGTTGGACGAGTGCACCACGCCAGCATGCTGCTGGGGCGAGCGCACGTTGCAGGCATCCTTGAAGGTGATCCAGGGATGGCCCGTCTCGAACAGCATGGTCAGCATCTTGCGCCACAGGTCGGTGGCCTGCACGGTCTTGGAGGGCTTGATCTCGCCACGCGCCGCCTTTTCTTCGTAGGCGACGTAGGCCTTTTCGAAGTCGGCGCCGAACAGATCGTGCAGGTCAGGCACGTTGGAAGGCGAGAACAGGGTCCAGGTGCCCTTTTCCATCACGCGGCGCATGAACAGGTCGGGGATCCAGTTGGCCGTGTTCATGTCGTGCGTGCGGCGGCGGTCGTCGCCGGTGTTCTTGCGCAGTTCCAGGAACTCTTCGATGTCCAGGTGCCACGTTTCCAGGTACGTGCAGACAGCGCCCTTGCGCTTGCCGCCCTGGTTCACCGCTACGGCGGTGTCGTTCACCACCTTCAGGAACGGCACCACGCCTTGTGATTCGCCGTTGGTGCCCTTGATGTGGCTGCCTAGTGCACGCACGCGGGTCCAGTCATTGCCCAGGCCACCGGCAAACTTCGACAGCAGGGCGTTTTCCTTGATCGACTCGTAAATGCCGTCCAGATCGTCTGGCACGGTGGTCAGGTAGCATGAGGACAGCTGCGAGCGCAGCGTGCCGCTGTTGAACAGCGTGGGGGTGGACGACATGAAGTCGAACGACGAGAGCACTTCATAGAACTCAATGGCGCGGGCTTCGCGGTCGGTTTCGTTCAGTGCCAGGCCCATGGCCACGCGCATGAAGAAGGCTTGCGGCAGTTCGATGCGGGTCTTCTTGACGTGCAGGAAATAGCGGTCGTATAGCGTCTGCAGGCCGAGGTAGTCGAACTGCAGATCGCGCTCGGCTTTAAGCGCAGCGCCCAGGCGGTTCAGGTCATATTGTTTGAGCAGGCGCTCGTCCAGCAGCTCGTTGTCCACCCCCTTCTGAATGAAGGTAGGGAAATAGTCCTTATAGGCCTGGCCCATGTCGCTTTGCGTCACGTCACGCCCCAGCACCTCGCGCACGATGGTGTGCAGCAGCAGGCGGGCCGTGGCGTAGGTGTAGTCGGGATCTTTTTCGATCAGGGTGCGGGCGGCCAGAATGGACGCCTTGTAGACCTCGTCCATGGGAACGCCGTCATACAGGTTGCGCATGGTCTCAGCGACGATCGGTGCTGCCTGGATGTCGGCGCCCAGGTTGGCGCAGGCCGATTCGATCAACGCGTGCAGCCGCAGGATGTCCAGCTGCACGCGTTGGCCGTTGTCGATCATGTGCATCACCGGGGTGGCGGGCGCGAGCTGTTCCTGGTGGTGGGCGCGCTCTTGCGTGCGGCGCTCGCGGTACAGCACGTAGGCGCGGGCGATTTCGTGGTGGCCGCCACGCATCAGACCCAGTTCGACCTGATCTTGCACGTCTTCAATGTGAAACGTACCACCGCCAGGACGCGAGCGCATCAGGGCGCGCACGACGTTGTGGGTCAGCGTGTCCACTACTTCGCGCACGCTGGCCGATGCCGCGCCTTGCGTGCCATGGACTGCCAAGAAGGCCTTCATCATGGCCACCGCGATCTTTTGCGGTTCGAACGGCACTACGGCGCCGTTGCGGCGGATGATCTGATAGTGCGCAAACGTGTTGGAGGCCGTGGCCGCAGGCGTTGCCTGGGATGCTGTGGCATCGGTGGCAACGGCAGGGGCAGTGGAAGGCGTGTTCAAAGCAGCTTGCATGGGTGTCCTCTTCTGTGGGCTGTCTGGGGTGGGCGTGCGGCGTGGAGTGCCGCCGCAGTGTGTGGGTGCTGCGCCGGACTTCAGTCTGGCGCACACTATATATGGTGTGTCCTGGTGGTTCAAGACACTACCGGTAGTGTACCGCCTGAATAAGCCCCCAAAACCGAAACAGCGTGTTCCCGGTCCCGGTGCTGCGGCCGCTGAGGTCGGCGGCCAGCCCCTGTGGATGCGACGCATGGGGTGAAAACCCGCGCAACGGCGCACGTTGGCGACGGATTTCCTGCGCCAGGCCGCGTGGCGCTTGGATGACAAAAGATGTGCAAACGCACAAAGAAAAATGTGCGTTGATGCGCCCGTGCGACAGTGAAACGCAGCGTCAGCGAGGCAGCTGCGACAGGCTCGTCCGTATGCCTTGCGGGAATCGCTGTACAGGCCAGCTCAATACCCCTTGAAGCCTCGGCCAGTCAAACCCCGGGCCGGGGTCTTGTTTGCGCCCGGGCGCAATGTGCTCATGCCCTGCGATGTGCTCGATGGGGTAGCGCAGCGCAACGTCCTGGCAGACCCTGGCCAGCGTTTCGTACTGCGCGGGCTCGAAGTGCAGACCCTCCAGGCCCTCCAGTTCGATGCCGATGGAGTCGTCGTTGCACTGGCTCCGACCCCGGTAGAACGATTGCCCGGCATGCCAGGCGCGCAGGTCGCAATCCACAAACTGCCACAGCGCTCCGGTGCGCTCGATGAAAAAATGCGTGGACACCTGCAGTCCGCGAATGCCTTGGTAATAAGGGTGGGCGTCCCAGTCCAGGGTGTTGGTGAACAGCTGCTGCACGGCCCCACCTCCATATTCGCCTGGAGGCAGGCTGATGGAATGCACCACGATCAGATCCACCTGCGAGGCGGGTACCGGGCGCGGCCCGTGGTTGGGCGACACCAGCTCTCGGGCTGCCCGGTGCCAACCGCCCTCCCATGGGGGCGAGGCGGCCGAGGATGTAGCCTCATCCCAAGTCGTCATGCGGGTCCTGGTCATTGGGCACGGTGATGTTCAGACGGGCGATGCGGTAGCGAATCTGGCGCAGGCTGATGCCCAGGCGTGCGGCCGTGGCGGTGCGGTTGAAGCCTGCTTCCTTCAGTGCGCGGATCAGGATCTCGCGCTCCTGCTGGTCCAGCCAGGCCTGCAAGTCGCTGGGCAGCGGCACCGTGCATCCGCTGGCCAGAAGCTGTGGGCCCTGGCCCGTGTCAGCAGAAGTCGATGCATAGATCCCCGATGAGGTGGGGGCGGTGCTGACCGATCCTTCGTGCGCAGGTGCTGGCGGGGCAGGGCGTGTCGTGAGTGTCTCTGCCGCGCCGTTTGTGGGCTCGTCCACATGCAGCTCGTCGCCGTCGCTCAGCGCCACTGCGCGGTGCAAGAGGTTTTCCAGCTCGCGAACATTGCCGGTCAGGGGGTGGGCGGCGATGGCGTTCAGTGCCCGGTCGGTGAGCTGAGGTACCGGCATGCCCGACTCGCCCGCAATGCGGGTGAGCAGCGCGGCACACAGGGCGGGCAGGTCCTCGCGGCGCTCGCGCAGCGGGGGGATCACGATCTCGATCACATTGAGCCGGTAATACAAGTCCTGGCGGAACCGGCCCGCCTGCACATCGGCCGCCAGGTCGCGGTGGGTGGCGCTCACGATGCGCACGTCCACGGTCTCTTCCTGGGTGGAGCCCAGCGGCCGCACGCTGCGCTCCTGGATGGCGCGCAGCAACTTGGATTGCATGGCCAGCGGCAGGTCGCCGATTTCGTCGAGGAACAGCGTGCCCCCCCGCGCGGCCTGAAAATAGCCGTCGCGGTCTTGCGACGCACCGGTGTAGGAGCCCTTGCGGGCGCCAAAGAATTCGGCTTCCAGCAGGTTCTCGGGGATGGCCCCGCAGTTCACGGCGACCAGGGGGCCGTCGGCGCGTTGGCTGCTTGCATGCAGGGCTTGGGCCACCAGCTCCTTGCCGGTGCCCGACTCGCCATGGATGAGCACGGGCGCCATGCCGCGGGACACCTTGGCCACGCGCTGCTTGACGTTGCGGATGGCTTCGGACTCGCCCACCAGGCGGTCCAGGGCGGTACTTGCGCTGCTGGACTCGGCGCCCAGCGCCGGGTTGGCCGAGCGGCTTGACCCGTTGCTGCGTGCGGCGCGGGGCGCAGGAACGCCGCCCGTGCCCTGGATGGCCGAGGCCACGACCGAGCGGAACTGCTTGAGGTCCACAGGTTTGGTGAGGTAGTCGAACGCCCCCGCACGCAGGGCCTCGACCGCGTTTTCTGCCGAGCCGTAGGCGGTCATGACCACGCAGCGTTCGCGGCGCTGCTGGTCGCGCAGGTCCTGCAGCAGCTCCATGCCAAACCCATCCGGCAGCCGCATGTCGGTGATCACAGCGTCAAAACGGTGGGCCTTGAGATGCTCGCGGGCCTCCTGCACGCTGGATGCGGTCTCCACGCGGTATCCCTCGCGCAGCAGGGTGAGCTCGTACAGGGTGCGCAGATCGGGTTCGTCGTCTACGACAAGGATGGAGGCGGCAGGGGCGTTCATGGAAGTGGCAGTCAGACCACAATGGTGTCGAACAAGGTGGCAGTGTCGGCGGGGCGGGTCGTGCGGCGGAAGCCCACAGTGAAGGCATTGCCGCCGACATCGCCGCGTGCAGTGGGGCGGCTCAGGCGCTGGTAGCTGATGGAGGCGCCATGTCGCTGGCACAGCTCCCGACAAATATAGAGGCCCAGACCGCTGGAGCGGCTCTCGGACGAGAAGAAAGGCTCGAACAGATGCCGCTCCACGGATTTGTCCATGGGCGCTCCGTCGCTCCACACCTGCAGGCTGACCTGGCCAGTGGGCGTGTTGCGCGTGGTCACCGACAGTGAGTCGGGCTCCGGGCCCATGTAGCGCAGGGCGTTGTCCAGCAGGTTGACCAGAACGCGACGCAGATGCTCGGGGTCAAACTCCACCTGGATGACACCTGTTTCCAGAGAGACCACGGCGCGCCGCCGGGCTGGGTCCTGAGCCTGCCAGTCGTTCCAGATCTGCGCGACCGTCTCATCCAGCGTCACGGTCGAGGCAGGGGCATGGCTGATCTGGTGCTGCACGCGCGCAATGTCCAGCACCTCTTCGGCGATGCGGGCCAGGCGGTCGGCGTTCTGCTGCACCATGTGCGCGAGGCGCTTTTGTGCCGGGTCGTGCAGGTCTTCTTCCAGCAGGGCATTGGCCTGGACGATGGCCGCCAGCGGGTTGCGGATCTCGTGGGCCACGGCGGCAGACATGCGGCCCATGGCCGCGAGTTTTTCGGTGCGTAGCCGCGCTTCCATCTCCCGCAGGTCGTGCAAGAACATCACGCACAGCCGCTCGGAGCGCGTTTGCAACGCTGCGTTACGGGACGATGTGAGCCAGGTGCGTACATGCAGTCCGGTGGGGCTCTGGCCTTCGTGCAGCAGATCGACGTCGGCCGTCTGGGGCTGCTCGTGCCGGAAGGTACGCCGCGCCAGGATCACCAGCGGGTGCCACGCCGCGGTGGACGTCAAGGCAAACGGCAACTCGGTCAGCGCCATGCCCCCCAGCAGCTGCATTCCAGCCGGGTTGGCAATGCGCACCACATCGCTTTCGTCCACCACCAGCACACCATCGGTCAGGTTCTGGATGACCAGTGCACTGACCTGGGTCTGCACGCGGGCCGCTACCTGGCTTTGTTGTGCCACCTCTTGCTCGCGCGCCAGGCGGGTCGCCAGCTGATGCACCAGGTAGCTCACGATGAAGTAACCAGTGCCGGTCAGTGCACTTTGCAGGTAGCGCTGCCCTTCATCTCCCGTGCTGTACTGGCCCACCCACCAGGCCCAGCCCAGCAGCAGCAGGGTGACTGCGGCGGTGGTGCCCAGGGCCAGGGTCAGCGTGCCCATGACCGCTGCGATCAGGATGGGCAGGCCGAACAGGGGCGTGTAGTTCATGGTGCCCGCATGCAGCAACTGCAGCGCGGTGATGGCAGCCAGGTCCACGCCGATGGAGGGCAGCCACTGCGGTCCGGCGCCGGGCGAGGGCGGGCCACGGCGCGAGAGCACGCGCACCACCACCGTAGCCACCAGGTAGGCCACGCACACCGCCAGCGGGGTGGGTCCAACCACTTGGTTGATGAGTTGTCCGGCGCCCTGCAACACCAAGAGCGCCAGGGCCACCATGACGCGGCCCGTCAGAAAACCGAGCCACAGCCGTGCGAAGGGGGCGTCTGCGGAAGGCGGCAGTGGGCCTGCGGGCGCTGCTTGCATGGTCACAACGGCAAGGCGTCGCTCAGGCCGGGCCCATGCGCCGGTGCTCGGCGCTGCAATAGGCCTGACTGCCCAGCATCAGGGCTTCGGCCTGCGGGATGTGGACGCCGCAGTGCGCGCAGGCTAGCATGTCCTGCGGCAGGGCAGGCGGTGTAGGGGGCGCTTTGGGCGCCGCCGCATCAGGGGCGCGGCGGCTGCGCCAGATACCTACGGCCACCGCGATGACGACCAACAAGACCAGGTACTTCATGCGCTGCGGCCCAGAACAACTTCCAATACAAAACGCGAGCCCACATAGGCCAGCAGCAACAGGGCCGAGCCCGCATACAACACACGCACCGCATTGCGCCCCCGCCAGCCAAAGCGGGCACGGCCCAGCAGCAGCGTGGCAAAGGTCAGCCACGAGAGCATCGAAAACACGGCCTTGTGGTCCCACCGCCAGGCCCGGCCATACAGCGTCTCGCCAAACAGCCACCCGGCCAGCAAGGTGGCGGTGAGCAGTACAAACCCCGCCGTCACGAACCGGAAGGTCAGTCGCTCCAGCGTCAGCAGTGGGATGCCGCTGTGCGGGTCTTCAGCCTGCCGGATGTGGCGCTCGGCGCGTGTCATGAGCCAGGCGTGTACCACCGCCGCTGCAAACAGGCCATAACAAGCAATGCCCAGCGCCAAGTGCAAAGGCAGCCAAGCGGATGCGGTCACGTGCAGGGGCTGCCCCGGGAACAGCATCGCCAGCACGATGGCGGCCGCGCCCAGCCCTGCCAGTACCCAGCGTGACTGCATTTGTGGAAACAACTGCCGTTCCACGGCATAGACCGTGAGCACCAGCCAGGCAGTCATCGACAGCGCGGGCGCAAAACCGAACCGGGGCGCATCGCCCCACAGGCCCCAGACCAGCACGGCGCCGTGCAGCAACCACGCGACCAGCAGTGCACTGCGTGCTGCTGCAGCCCCCAGGCGGGAGGCTGCAGCAGCCGGCACGGCATAGGCCACGGCAGCGGCCAGGGCCAGCAGCCAACTGACGGGGGAGCTACTCGTTAAAATCATGGGCACAGTTTAGCCTTTCGCCCACCGCCAGCGCCCTGGCGGGGCTGCGCACGCAACGCCCTTGTTGACGGCGCGCAGCCAATACCGGAAACACCCCTATGGCCTCCGCCCTTACTGACAAACTCACGCGCCTCGTCAAGGAGATGCGTGGCCAGGCCCGCATCACCGAATCCAACGTCACGGACATGCTGCGCGAAGTGCGCATGGCGCTGCTCGAAGCCGACGTGGCCTTGCCCGTGGTGCGCGACTTCATCGCCCGCGTCAAGGAAAAGGCCCTGGGCCAGGAGGTGCTGGGCTCGCTCAAGCCCGGGCAGACGCTGGTCAGCATCGTCAACCGCGAGCTGGCCGCCACCATGGGCGAGGGCGTGGCCGACATCAACCTGGCTGCCCAGCCGCCCGCCGTGATCCTGATGGCCGGCCTGCAAGGTGCGGGCAAGACCACCACCACGGCCAAGCTGGCCAAGCACCTGATCGAAAAGCGCAAGAAGAAGGTGCTGACTGTGTCGGGCGACGTGTACCGCCCGGCGGCCATCGAGCAGCTCAAGACCGTGACCAAGCAGGCCGGTGCCGAATGGTTCCCCAGCACGCCCGACCAGAAGCCGCTGGACATCGCCCGCGCTGCCCTGGACTACGCCAAGAAGCACTACTTTGATGTGCTGTTGGTCGATACGGCCGGCCGCCTGGCCATCGACGAAGCCTTGATGAAGGAAATCAAGGACCTGCACGCTGCGATCAACCCTGTCGAAACCCTGTTCGTGGTGGATGCCATGCAGGGCCAGGACGCCATCAACACGGCCAAGGCCTTCAAGGAAGCGCTGCCCCTCACCGGCATTGTGCTCACCAAGCTGGACGGCGACTCGCGCGGTGGTGCGGCGCTCTCCGTGCGCCAGATCACGGGGGCGCCCATCAAGTTTGCGGGTGTCTCGGAGAAGATCGACGGGCTGGAAGTGTTCGACGCCGAGCGCCATGCGGGCCGCATCCTGGGCATGGGCGACATCGTGGCGTTGGTCGAGCAGGTCACGGCAGGGGTGGACATGGAGGCCGCACAAAAGCTGGCGGCCAAGGTCAAGAGCGGTGACGGGTTCGACCTGAACGACTTTCTCTCGCAGATCCAGCAGATGAAGCAGATGGGCGGGCTTTCGAGCCTGATGGACAAGCTGCCCTCTCAGCTCACCGCCAAGGCCGGTTCGCTGGACATGGACAAGGCCGAAAAGGACATCAAGCGCAAGGAAGGCATCATCCAGAGCATGACCCCCCTGGAGCGCCGCAAGCCCGAACTCATCAAGGCCACGCGCAAGAAGCGCATCGCCAACGGGGCGGGCGTGCATGTGCAGGAGGTCAACCGCCTGCTCAAGGAGTTTGAGCAGATGCAGGGCATGATGAAGAAGATGAAGGGCGGCGGCCTGATGAAGATGATGAAGCGCATGGGCGGCATGAAGGGCATGGGCGGCGGAGGCATGCCCAAGATGCCTTTCTGAAAGGTTTTCAAGCCTTTTTGGCACTAGGCGCTACAACCATATGCCTGGGATGCTATAAAAATATGAGTGAATAAAAAAGCCGACACGTGTCGGCTTTTTTGTGGTTCGCCCGGCTGGGGGCGGTGGTGGGGTCTGGTACCTCAGGCGGTTTGCAAGGCCATGGGCCGTCCCATGCGCCCGGCGTGCAGCCAGGCGCGGCGCAGCACCGGGGGCGACCACGACTCCTCAGGAATCAGCAACAGCCGCTGGGCGCGCAGCGCACGGCCCAGCGTGATCTGGCTGGTCCACACCGCCAGCGGAATCGCCAGTGCCAGCGGCAGGCCCACGGGCATCAGCCACAACAGCGCGCTGCTGTCGATCAGCGCCACACCCGCAGCCAGCAGGGCGATCACCGCGCTCATAGGGGCCAGCTGGCGCACGGCGTGGCGCCAGGGCACGGCATGGGCCTCGCGCGGAGGCGACTTCCACTCCAACTTCAGGCCGGTCAACGCGATCAGCACGAACAGCGAATGCGCCAGCATGCGCACGGGCGCCTGCAGGATGGCCATGACGCTCTCCAGCGCGGCGCTCTTGAGCAGACTGAAAGCGCCGCCGTACTGCTTCTGTTCCCGGCGCATGAACACCGCCGTCACGCCCAGGATGCGGGGCAGGAACAGCAGGCATAAAGTCCAGGCCCACAGCGCGAGCAACTCGGCGGGCAGGATGTGCCAGTCGGCCACCAGCTTGGCGCCCGACAGCCACAGGGCCGTGCCCAGCGTGAGGAAGGCCAGCCACAGCGGCGCAGACAGATAAGCCATGGCGCCGGTGATGAACATGGAGCGGTGCACGGGGTGGATGCCGGGCTCGGCCATCAGGCGTGCGTTCTGCAAGTTGCCTTGGCACCAGCGGCGGTCGCGCTGCAGTTCGGCCAGCAGGTCGGGCGGTTGCTGCTCGTAGCTGCCGATCAGGTCGGCTACCAGCCACACGTGGTAGCCCGCGCGGCGCATCAGTGCGGCCTCCACAAAGTCGTGCGACATGATGCCGCCGGACAGACCGCCCGTGCCCTGGATGGGCGCCAGCGCGCAGTGCTGCATGAAGGGCGCCACGCGGATGATGGCGTTGTGGCCCCAGTAGTGCGATTCGCCCAGTTGCCAGTACTGCATGCCCAGCGTGAACAGGCGGCCGGTGACGCGCGAGGCAAACTGCTGCGCGCGGGCGTGCAGCGTGACATGGCCGATGGCCTGCGTGGCGGTCTGGATGATGCCGGCCGTGGGGTGGGCTTCCATCAGCTTGGCCATGGAAACGATGCAGTCGCCGCTCATCACGCTGTCGGCATCCAGCACCACCATGTAGCGGTAGTCCTTGCCCCAGCGGCGGCAGAAGTCGGCCACGTTGCCTGCCTTGCGGTGGGTGCGGCGTGTGCGCAGGCGGTAGTACACCTGCACCTGGGGCTGCTGGCTGTGCTGCGCCAGGGCGTTGCGCAGATCTTCCCAGGCGGCGCGCTCGGCGCGGGCAATGGCGGGGTCGTTGCTGTCGGAGAGCACAAACACGTCGAACGTGGTGCCATGGCTGGTGGCGGCCACCGACTCGCAGGTGGCACGCAGCCCGGCAAACACGGTGGCCACGTCTTCGTTGCAGATCGGCATGATGATGGCGGTGCGGGCGTCGGGCGCCAGCGTGTGCCCGGCCACGCTGCGCGCCGACAGCGCATGCCGGTCGCCGCGCAGCATCACCCAAAAGCCCATCAGCCCGGTCAAAAAGCCGGTCACCACCCAGGCGGACAGCAGGGCAAACAGCGCGATCTGGCCATAGCCCAGCCACGCGTTTTCGTAGTCGGGCTGCACGCTGGCAAACAGGGTGCTGGCCAGGGCCGTCGTCAGCACGGTGAGCAGCGCAAACGTCCAGCGGCGGCGCTGGGCTGCGCCTTGCCAAGCGGCGGTGGATTCAGCGGGAGCTTGTGCCACCGTAGTCGATGAGGGTTGCGGAGACGTACGGCCCGTCAGGCGCAGCAGCACGGCGGTGCCCACGCTGTTCCAGAACCCGCGCCAAGGCAGGGGCACCATGGAGTCGCGGTGCAGGGGCGGTGCCGTCACCGCATTGGGGTGGCGCTCTTCGCGTAACGTGCTGCGTCGGCTGGGGGCTGGCCGGGGGTAGGCCACACCGCGCCGCGCGACCAAGGCAGGGCCCGTGGATGCGTGGGTGCCGTGGGGGTCATGAGGGCTTACTCGGGAAGACTGATGTGCGTCCATGTTTCACTCACAGCGTGGTTGTCGTGTTGGAGAAAAGCGCGCAGCTCGATGGGCCGGTCGGCTTGCAGGCGCTGGATGCGAGCGGTCATGCGCCACCCGCCGGTGGCGGGGTTGCGGTAGGCAATGTTTTCCAGCACCTTGCCGTTGGCATCGCTGGTCACTACGGCCTTCACAGTGGCTTCGGCAGGTAGGGCCTTGAGGGCTGGCCCCTCGAAATCGACCACGTACTGCACCTGCTGGCGCAGGGCCTGGGTCGACAGCTTGGTGTAGCCCATGCCGCGGCGCGACTGGGTGGCCCAGGCGCTGGGTGGGCGCTGCTGCTCATCGCCCTGCCAGCTCAGCTCATAGGCAAATTCCAGCGGCTGGCCGGGGGCTGGCATCTGGGCGGGCACCCAGTACGCCACGATGTTGTCGTGCGTCTCGTCGGGGGTGTTCAGCTGCACAAGCTCCACGCGGCCAGCGCCCCAGTCGTGCAGGGGACGGACCCAGGCGCTGGGGCGGCGCTCGTAGCGGGCTTCCACGTCCTCGTAGCTGGCCCACTGGCGGTCGCGCTGCATCAGGCCAAAGCCCTTGGGGTTTTTGGTGGCGAACGAGGTGACCAGCGTTTGCCGGGGGTTTTGCAGCGGGCGCCACAGCCATTCGCCTTCGCCCGTGGCCACCATGAGTCCGTCGGAGTCATGCACTTCGGGGCGGAAGTCTTCTTTGCGCGGCTGGTTCTCGCCAAAGAAGAACATGCTGGTCAGCGGCGCAACGCCCAGTGTGGCGATGGGTGGGGTGCCCGAGACGGCGCGCACAAAAATGCGGCTGCGCACCGTGGTGGTGGTCTGCGCGCCGGGCTGGATGTCGAAACGGTAGGCGCCCGTTGCGCGTGGCGAGTCGAGCAGTGCGTATACCGTGACCTGGGTGGACAGCGGGTCGGGCCGCACCAGCCAGAACTCGGTGAAGCGGGGGAATTCCTCGCCCCGGCCGCCCACGGTGTCGATGGCCAGCCCGCGCGCCGACAGACCGTACTGCTGGCCTTTGCCCAGAGCGCGGAAGTAGCTCGCACCCTGGAAGACCACCAGCTCGTCCTTGTAGGCGCTGGAGTTCAGGTGGTTGTGCAGACGAAAGCCTGCAAAGCCCAGGTCGCCCCAGGCCTCAGGCCGCAGCTGGTTCTTGCCGTAGTTAAAGTCCGCGCGGCTGTAGGGGATGTGGCGCACGCCCTGGGGCGTCACCTCGTTGATCAGCACCGGCTCCTTCTGGTACAGCCCCAGATGGAAGAACATGGCCTCGTAAGGCAGCTTCTCGGCCCGCCACAAAGCGCGATCGGGGCGCCAGCGGATGTCGCGCACCTGGTCGTAGTTGAGCTGTGCGAGGTCGGCCGGGAGCTTGTCGCTCACGGGCCGGTAGGGTTGGCTGGCGCGTTCGCGGGCGAGGCGGGTCACGCTCTCGAAGTCAAAGCCCTGTGCGTGCGCGCCCCCAGCCAGCAGGGCGGTGGCCAAGGCCATTGCGGGCCCTGCGCGCCTGCCGATGTGGCGAAAAAAAGAGGGAAAAACTGCGTGCATGCCAGGCATAGGGCAAACCCTGTGCCAGCTGCAAAAAACGCTGTGAAATCAACGGGTTGGAGTGGCCTTTGCGTGTAAGCAGTTGTGCAATGGCCTGCGGGCACTGATCAGCCCCCGCTTTTTGTCGCCGGATGGCGACAGGGGGCGAGTGGTTGGATCAAAACACCCGGTAAATCAAAGACTTACTCGTGTCGCTCATCCGCGACATCGTCCGCATCGCCTGCATCCTGCTTGAACTGTCCAGGCGTCAGCGCGTGCTTTTGCAGCAGGCGGTAGAACTCGGTGCGGTTGCGTTGCGCCAGCCGCGCCGCATCGGCCACATTGCCATCGGTCATCTTGAGCAGGCCCACCAGATACTCGCGCTCGAAACGCTGGCGGGCCTCCGCAAAGCTGAGCACCTGGGTGGACGGGGTGCGCAGTGCGCGCTGCACCAGCGTCAGGGGCACCAGGGGGGTTGTGGACAGGGCGCACACCTGCTCGACCACGTTGTAGAGCTGGCGCACGTTGCCCGGCCAGGCGGCGGTGGTCAGTGCCTTGAGCGCCTCGGGCGCAAAGCCGGACAGGCGCTTGTCGTATTTGCGGGACAGCCGGTCCAGAAAGTGGTTGGCCAGTAGCGCAATGTCCTCGCGCCGCTCGGCCAGGGTGGGCAGCACCAGCGACACCACGTTCAGCCGGTAGTACAGGTCCTCGCGGAACTGCGCGCTGGCCATGGCGGCCTCCAGGTCCCGGTGCGTGGCCGAGATGATGCGCACGTCGATGGGCGTGGCCTGGCTGGCACCCACGGGGCGCACGGCGCGCTCCTGCAGCACCCGCAGCAGCTTGACCTGCAGGGCCGGGGGCATGTCGCCAATCTCGTCCAGCAGCAGGGTGCCGCCGTCTGCGGCCTGGAACAGCCCCTTGTGGTTGCTCACCGCATCGGTGAAGGCGCCTTTGACGTGGCCGAACAGCTCGGACTCCAGCAGCGCCTCTGGGATAGCGCCGCAGTTGACAGCCACAAACGGACGGGCCGCACGCGGGCTCGCGCGGTGGATGGCGCGCGCCAGCAGCTCCTTGCCCGAGCCGCTGTCGCCACGCAGCAGCACACTGGCGTCGGACTGGGCGACCATGTACGCCTCGGACAACAGGTCCGTCATGCGGTGCGACCGGCTCACGATCTCGGCCCGCCAGTCCTCGTTGGCATGCGGCTGCGCCACGGCAGGGGCGCTGAGCGCCAGCGCCTGCGCGATCTTCTCCAGCAGCTCCTTGCCGTCGTAGGGCTTGGTCAGGTAGGTGAACACCCCGCGCGACGTGGCCTCGACGGCGTCAGGAATGGTGCCGTGTGCGGTCAGCAGGATCACGGGCAGAGAGGGGTGGCGGGCACGCACTTCGTCAAACAGGGCCAGGCCGTCGCGCCCGGGCAGGCGCACATCGCTGAGCACCAGCTGCGGGCGCGCAATGTCAAGCTGCGCCAGTGCCGCTTCGGCAGAGCCTACGGCCACCACGTCGTGCCCGGCGGCTTTCAGGCGCAGCGACAGCAGCCGCAGCATGTCGGCGTCGTCGTCCACCACCAGGATGCGGGCGGGAGGGGCGGCACGGTGGGGGGCAGATGAGTCCATGGCGGGGGAAATGGTCAGGGGGCGGGCCGTGGCGCGGAGCCGTTGCCCATCGCTGGTGCGGACGGAGATGCGGCGGGCGCTGGGCGGGTGCTCAGGCTGCGTTCGATGGCGCGCACGGCTTCCAGGCGTTCGCTGAGCTGGTCGTTGCGGCGTTGGGTGTCGCGCAGTTGCTGCGCCTGGCGGTCGAGCTGGTCCTCCAGCCGGCGTTGTTGCAGAAGCCGGGCCTCCAGCAGCCGAGCCAGGGGGTGCAGGGGCTGTGCTGCGGGGCTGGTGTTGCTCAGTACACGCTGCACCAGGCCCAGCGCGCGGGCTGTGTCCACGGCCTGGCGGGTTTGCGCCAGGGCCGTGGCCAGCAGTAGCGGCGTGTCGGGGGTGGCCTCCTCCGCTTCGCCCAGTCGGGCGATTTCCTTGGCGAGTTCGGCAGGGGGCAGCTTGAGCACACGGTCCGTCTGGGCCAGCAGCAGCGCGACGGGGGTGTGGTTGGTGTCCGCGTCGGTGCTCCTTGCTTCGGCAGGGCCCACTTCCACCGTCGGGGCCACGGGCACGGCAATGATCATCGCGACCGGTGGCGTCTGGGCGGGGGCGGGTGGGGGCGTGGTGGTGGCACAGCCCGCCAGCACGACACCCAGTGCGAGCAGCGGCCATCGCAGGGCGTGGGAGGGAAGGGGAGGACTGCTAGGCGGCATGGGGAAGTTCGATGCGAAAGAAGGAGTGTGCGCCTTCGTCCACCAGGCGCACGCTGCCGCCATGGGCCTGCACATATTCCTGCACGATAGACAGACCGATGCCGGTGCCGCGCACGGCATCGTCCGGTTGGCGAACACCCCGGTAAAAGGGTTCAAACACGCGGTCACGGTCCACCCGGTCCACGCCGGGGCCTTGGTCAAAGACGTCCAGACGCACATGACCGGGAGGTTGCGAGAGCACCAGCCGCACCATGCCCTGGGGCGGAGAAAAGCGGATGGCGTTGGACAGCAGATTGCTGACGGCGGAAGTGATCTTGTCGGCGTCAACGGGCATGCGCACGGGCGGCCCCTCTACCCGCACGGTCAGGCCCTTGGCCTGCCACTGCAGCCGCTGGGCCTCGACCTGGGCCTCCAGCAGAGCCAGCAGATCGGTGTCGCGGCGCTGCAGCTGGCGAGCCTCAAAAGCGGCGGCATTGAAGCGCAGCAGGGCCTCGATCTCACCTTGCAGCTGCAGCGTGTTGTGGTGCAGGATTTGCGCGACCTCGCGCTGGCCTGCCGTGAGTTCGCCTGTCACGCCATCCTGCAGCAGTGCCACGCCCTCGCGCAGCGCGGCCAGCGGCGTCTTGAGTTCGTGGGACACATGGCGCAGGAAGCGCGCCTTGTCGGCATCCAGCTCCAGCAGCCGCAGCCGCAGCCATTCCAGTTGCTGGCCCAGCCGGCGCACGTCGTCCGGGCCGGAGATCAGCACCGGCTCGTCCAGCTGGTTTTCGCCCAGCTGACGGATCGCACTCTCCAGCCGCTTGAATGGCCGCGCGAGCCAGATGCCCAGCGACAACGCCAGCACCAGCGCCAGCACAATCGCGCCCACCACCTGGTGCGTCACGCTGCGGCGGCTTTGCTCCACCTCGTCCTGCAGTGCGTTGTTGCGTTGGGTGTTGATGTCCTGCACCGTCTGCACCATGGTGCCGTGCAAGGTCTCCAGGGCCACAAACTCTTCGGCAACCAGGCGTTCGTTGTCCAGGGCGCGGTCCGGCGGTGCGTCCAACAGGGCTCTGACGGCATCGAGGTGGGTGCGCCACGCCCCGGTTTGCGCAGCGGGCAGGCCTGCGGCCTGCAAATGGTCGAGCACGGTGAGGGCCTCGACGGCCATGTCATCGAAGCTGCGGCGCAGGGGCGCATCCCGCAGCACCAGGGACTGCCGCGCAGCACGCTCCAGGGCCTGGCCGCGCTGGTTCAGGCCTTGCGCGGCCGTGGTCAGCGCCGTGGCCTCGGCCGTGCCATGGCGGCTGAGCACCATGAGCTGCTCCAGCGTGTGCAAAGCCCGCAGCGAGCTGACCCCCAGCAAGCCGGCAATCAGCACGAACGCCAGCAGCAACAGCTGCTGGAAGGAGAGGCCATGCAGCAGACCTTCGGCGGGTGGCGGTGCCGTGGGCGGTGTGCTGGGGGTGGGCATTGCAGCCAAATGGGCGCGGGCGTGCGGGGCGTCGGTACCCGCGCGTCAGCCGGCCAGTGCGGCGGTTTCGTGCGTCAGTACCTCGCCCCGCAGGGTGTAGGCCTTGGCCTCGGTGATGGTCACATTCACCATCTGGCCCACCAGGCGGGGCTGGCCCACAAAGTTGACCACGCGGTTGCATTCGGTGCGGCCCATCAGTTCGGTGGCGTCGCGCTTGGAGGCGCCTTCCACCAGAATGCGCTGCACCGTGCCCACGCGGCTTTCGCTGATGGACTTGATGTTGGCGTTGATGACGCTTTGCAGGTGCTGCAGGCGGCGCAGCTTCACGTCGTGCGGCGTGTCGTCGTGCAGGCCCGCCGCAGGCGTGCCAGGGCGGGGGCTGAAGATGAAGCTGAAGCTGTTGTCGAAGTGGATGTCGTCGATCAGTTTCATCATCTTGTTGAAGTCGTCCTCCGTCTCGCCGGGGAAGCCCACGATGAAGTCACTGCTCATGGCCAGATCGGGGCGGATGGCGCGCAGCTTGCGCACCGTGCTCTTGTATTCCATGGCGGTATAGCCGCGCTTCATGGCCATCAGGATGCGGTCGCTACCGTGCTGCACGGGGAGGTGCAGGTGGCTGGCCAGCTTGGGCAGCTTGGCATAGGCCTCGATCAGCCGGGGCGTGAATTCGTTGGGGTGGCTGGTGGTGTAGCGGATGCGCTCGATGCCCGGAATGTCCGACACGTATTCGAGCAGCAGCGCAAAGTCGGCGATCTCGGCCGTGCCGCCCATCTTGCCCAGGTAGGCGTTCACGTTCTGGCCCAGCAGGGTGATTTCCTTCACGCCCTGGTCGGCCAAGCCAGCCACTTCGACCAGCACGTCGTCGAACGGGCGGCTCACTTCTTCGCCTCGGGTATAGGGCACCACGCAGTAGCTGCAGTACTTGCTGCAGCCTTCCATGATCGACACAAAGGCCGAGGCGCCTTCGACGCGTGCGGGCGGCAGGTGGTCGAACTTCTCGATCTCCGGGAAGCTGATGTCCACCTGCGGTTTGTCCAACCGTTCACGCTGGTTGAGCATCTCGGGCAGGCGGTGCAGGGTCTGGGGGCCAAACACCACGTCCACATAGGGGGCGCGCTTGATGATCTCGGCGCCTTCCTGGCTGGCCACGCAGCCACCCACGCCAATCTTTACGCCGCGCGCTTTCAGGTGCTTGATGCGGCCCAGGTCGCTGAAGACTTTCTCTTGCGCCTTCTCGCGCACCGAGCAGGTGTTGAAGAGGATGAGGTCAGCTTCGTCCACGTTCTGCGTGGGCTCGTAGCCTTGGGCGGCGTTGAGCACGTCGGCCATCTTGTCCGAGTCGTACTCGTTCATCTGGCAGCCGAAGGTTTTGATAAAGACTTTTTTGGCCATGGCAATTTCGCAAATAGCAAGCAAACACCGCGCCCGAAATGGCGCGGAGACTGTGAATGTCACAACGGCGCAGCGGCTTCGCGGCGGCGCAGGGAAGGGGTTACTTCAGAGCGGCGCCTGAGCCGGTCGTGATGTTGGTGATGATGGCGTCGCTGCCTTTGCGGGGCTGCGCAGCCTCGCCTTCGGTCAGGATCCAGGCGGCATGCAGCATGCCGGTGCTGTTCTCCAGCACGTAGTTGACCTTGAAGGTCTGGCCCATCACGGTGTGCGCCATGACCAGGGTGTTCTGAGGGCTGAACAGCCGCATGCCCGGGGCCATGCGGATGGTCTTGCCGTTGAGTGTGGCTTCAGACGCGGTGTTAATGCTCAAGGTGCCGCGCAGTGCGGCTTCAGGGAAGGGGCGCGAAAGGCCCAGGCCGGGCTGGGTCTGAGCCGAGGCAGGTGCCACGGCGCAGAGCGCTGTGCAGGCCACCGCTGCCAACAGTGCGGCCTGCCGAAAGCGGGACACCCGAGGGGCTGGGAGGTGGCAGGAAGAGGGTGTGGTGCAGCGGTTCATGGTTTACATCCAGGGGCTGAAGGCACAATTTTAGAAGGGGTTGCCAGCGTGGCACATCCCTTGGGCAAGTCAAGCGGCCCCGTGCATCGATGGGCACTGGAGCGGGTTTTGGGGCTCGCCTGAAAGAAAAAACCCACAGTGGGTTGACTCACTGTGGGTTTTTGTATTTGGTGGTCGTAGGTGGACTTGAACCACCGACATCAGCATTATGAATGCTGCGCTCTAACCAACTGAGCTATACGACCGCAGACCAAGATTATAGAACAAAAATTATTGGTGTGTGAAGTTTGCAGGGCGTTTGTTCATGAACGCGTCCATGCCTTCCTTCTGGTCCTGGGTGGCAAACAGCGCGTGGAACAAGCGGCGCTCGAACATCACCCCGTCGGCGAGTGTGCCCTCGAAGGAGCGGTTGACCGATTCCTTGGCCGCCATGACAGCAATCTGCGAGAAGCCGGCAACGATGATGGCAGCGCCCAGCGCTTCGTCCATGAGCTTGTCGTAAGGCACTACGCGGCTGACCAGTCCGGCGCGCTCGGCTTCGGTGGCGTCCATCATGCGGCCGGTCAGAGCCATGTCCATGGCCTTGGACTTGCCCACGGCGCGGGGCAGGCGCTGCGTGCCACCAGCACCTGGGATCACGCCCAGCTTGATCTCGGGCTGGCCGAATCTGGCGTTGTCTGCGGCGATGATGAAGTCGCACATCATGGCCAGCTCGCAGCCGCCGCCCAGTGCAAAGCCGCTGACGGCGGCGATGACGGGCTTGCGGATAGAGCGGATGGTCTCCCAGTTGCGGGTGATGTAGTCGCCCTTGTAGGTGTCGGCAAAGCTGTACTTGGCCATGGCGCCAATGTCCGCGCCCGCCGCGAAAGCCTTTTCACTGCCGGTGACGATCATGCAGCCAATCTTCTCGTCCGCATCGAACGCCTTGAGGGCGGCGCCCAGTTCATTCATGAGCTGATCGTTCAGCGCGTTGAGCTGCTTGGGCCGATTGAGCGTGATGATGCCGACCTTGTCCGCTTCAACGCGGACCTCGATGGTTTCGTAAGCCATGAAATCTCCTGGGGGTTGTGGTTGGTTATGCAAGCTGCAGCAATATACCCAAGCCGGTGGGGCCTTGTAGTCGTCAGGCCAGCCAGCGTCCCAGCGCCGCGGCATCTGCCACCGCCAGGCTGATGGTGTCTGGTGCCATGGATGTCGCGGCGGCATTGCGTCGGCCCTTGGTCGGGGCGTCGGCCAGCTGGGCCGGTGGCAGTTCCAGCGGCAGGCGCAACAGTCGCCCGTCGCGGGCAACCAATGCGTGCAGGCGGGTGTCGTTGCCCGCGTAGAAGCTCACGTCGTCGAGCTTGCTGATACGCCAGCCCTGGCCCTGCACTTCTACGCCCAACCATTCGTCGCCGGCAGACATTCCTGCCTTCTCTGCGGCACCGCCCCGCAGCACGGTCTTGATCTGCACACTGTGGTTCTCGGCCACGCGCAGGCCCAGGCGCTGGGCCAGTTGCGGCCGGTCGGCCTTGAGTGCCACACCGTGGGCGGCCAGCAGCTCCTCCAGTGGCAGGTCCACGGTGCTGTGCACCCAGTGCGCCAGCTCCTTGTCGAAGGGGCGGCCCGTGAGGTCGTGGATTACGGCGCGCAGATCCGCTTCGGTCATCGGGCCGCCCGCGCAGCGCTGCCATAACGTGCGCATCACATCGTCCAGCGTGGCTTTGCCTTCGCGCCGCAACGCCAGGTCCAAGCACAAAGCCACCAACGAGCCCTTGGTGTAGTAGCTGACTGTGGCGTTGGGTGTGTTCTCGTCCTGCCGGTAGTACTTCACCCAGGCGTCGAAACTGGCCTGGGCTAAGGTTTGCACCGACCGGCCCGGGGTTTGCAGCACCTGGTTGATGGTCTTGGTGACAAGCTTGAGGTAGGTCGCGTCGTCCAGCAGCCCTGCGCGGCGCAGCAGCAGGTCGTCGTAATAGCTGGTAAAGCCTTCGAAGAACCACAGCAGCTCGGTGTAGTTCTCCTGCGCATAGTCGTAGTGGGTGAACTCGGCGGGCCGCAAGCGCTTGACGTTCCAAGTGTGAAAGTATTCGTGGCTGATGAGGCCCAGCAGCGTGGTGTAGCCCTCACTGGCCCGCGCCTCGCCCTGGCGCGGCAGGTCACGCCGTCCGCAAATCAGCGCCGTAGAGTTGCGGTGTTCCAGCCCGCCATAGCCATCTCCCACGGCGTTGAGCATGAAGACATAGCTTTTGAAAGGCGCCTTGCCTTCGCGGTGCCAGAAGCGGATGGCGGTTTCACAAATTTTCTGCGTGTCCGCCAGCAGGCGCTTGCCATCGAACGACGGTGCCGTACCAGCCACCACGAACTGGTGGGCGATGCCGCAGGCCTTGAAGCGTCCCACCCAGAAATTTCCCAGCTCCACCGGGCAGTCCACCAGCTCATCGTAGTCCGCCGCCGCGTACAGGCCGAAGCCTTGGTTGTCTGCCTCCAGCGGCCGTAGACCTGTGGCAGCAGCCCAGGTCGCCGTGGCAGCCGTGCGTGCCAGCTCCAGTGTGTGGGGCTGTTTCTCCTGGCCATGCAAGCGCAGGCATAAGCTGGTGCCGTTGAAAAAGCCGCGTGAGGTGTCCAGCCAGGCGGTGCGTACGGAGCTGTCGTAGGCGCAGACCTGGTAGGTCAGCACCAAGGGCTTGCCCTCCGCGCATTGCACTTGCCAGCGGTGCTTGTCCAGCTGGGCCGGTTGCAAAGCGCGTTGGCCTTGTCGTGCCGCCAGCGCCTGCAGATTTTTGGAGAACTCCCGCACCAGGTAGCTGCCCGGAATCCAGACCGGCAATGACAGTTCTTGCGATGCCGCAGGCCGCTGCACCGTCAATGTCACCGTGAACAGATGTGCGTGCAGGTCCGTGGGTTCGATGCGGTAGTGGATGTCCGCTGCAGAGGCTTTGCGGGAGAGGGGCATGGCATGTGCCGCGGGAGGGCCGCGCGGGGTCGTCGGTCGAGGGACTTTCAGCGGGGGTCAGTTGGCGGATGACGTATCGCTGGCGGCTTCTGCCAGGCGCTTTTCCACTTCCTGGGCTCCAATGGCGCCGGGCACCCGGGTGCCGTTGGCAAAAATCAAGGTGGGGGTACCCGTGATCTTGTGCTTCTTGCCGAACGCCAGGTTGCGCTGCAGCGCGCTGGTATCGCAACTGGCGGCTGGCGCAGGCTTGTCACGCACCATGTGGTCTTGCCAGGCGGTGGCTTGTTCCTTGGAGCACCAGATGTTGCGCGACTTTTCTGCCGAGTCGGGGCTCAGGATAGGGTACAGGAACAGGTACACCGTCACATTGCTGATCTGCTGCAGATCGCGCTCGAAGCGCTTGCAGTAGCCGCAGTTGGGGTCTTCAAAAACCGCCACCTTGCGCTTGCCGTCGCCACGCACAATGGTCACGGCGTCTTTCAAGGGCAGGGCCGAGAAGCTGACCGCAGTCAGCTTGTTGATGCGGTCCTCGGTCAGATTGCGGCGTGCCTTGGAGTCGATGAGTTCCCCCTGAATCACGTAGTCGCCCTTGGCGTCCGTGTAGAACAGGTCGGTGCCGATGCGCACTTCGTACAGCCCCTTCATGGGCGTAGCGCGCACTTCATCAATCTTGTCCATTTGGGGGATGCGCTCGGCCAGGGCCTTGCGGATGGCGTCTTCCTGCGCGGTGGCGCTCAGGCTCAGGGTAGCTGCCGCGACGGTCAGCAAAGCGGTGGTCAGTTTCATCATGTTTCCGTTCAATCAACTTGCGTGATCAGCGCATCCCCATGGCCTGGCGTGCCACAAAATTCTTCAGCCAGTCACTGTGCTCAAAGCCCTTCATGCCCCAGTTGCGCAGCGCCTGCCAGGGCGCTTCCTGGCGCGCAAACAGCTGCTGCAGTCCATCAGTCGCCAGGCCCATCGCCACCAGGGCCGCCTTGCGCTGCCGTTCATAGCGCCGCAGCAGCCGCAGGTCGGCCACGCTGCGCCAGTAGTCACGGGTACGCAGTACGTCTGCCAGCGCCGCCACATCAGCCAGACCCAGGTTCAATCCTTGTCCTGCCAGTGGATGCACGTTGTGGGCTGCATCACCTGCCAGCACCCAGCTGCGGGCACCGACGCCCGCGGCTGACCCGGCGCCGCACCAGCGATCTGCCTTGGCCAGCTGCAGAGGCCATGTGGCGCGTTCTGCTATGAGTTCGAGGTTTCCGAGTGCCTGTTGGCTGGCTGTTTGCAATTCCTGCGCAAAAGCCTCGGCAGGCAACGCCATCAGCGCCGCGGCTTGCTCCTCAGGGACGGACCACACCACGGCGACAGAGTTCCCCTGAGGTCCCTCCAGCGGCAAAAAAGCCAGGATGCCTTGCGGCAAAAACCACTGGCGCGCCACCTGTCCATGTGGGTGTTCGCAGCGCACCCGGGTGGCAATGGCGTGCTGGGGATAGGGCGTCACGTCAAATTGAACGCCAAATTCGGCACGGGTGGTGCTGGAACGGCCTTCGCATACGACGGTCAGGGGGGCTGCCACGGGGCTGTCCACCACTTCTACCAGCGGCTGAAACCGCACGGCCTGAGCCAGGCGTTCTTCGAGGGCCGGCACATCCACGATCCACGCCAGCGCCTCCACCCCCTGGAGGGCGGCATCAAAATGAACGCGGCCATCCTGATCGCCCTGCACCTGCATGTGCTTGACGGCGGTGGCGTGTTCGGTGTCGGGCCAGCTACGCAGCGACTCCAGCAGGCTGCGCGACGCTGCATTCAGTGCGTAGGCACGCACGTCGGTGGCCGCCGCACTGCGCGGGGCAGGGGCCGGCACCAGAGCCACCTTCAGCCGTTCTCGCGCCAGTAACAACGCCAAGGTTCGGCCCACGATTCCGGTGCCACGAATACAGATATCAAAGGTTGGGGCCATGAGGGGCATTGTAGGAGGGGTCTTACCCACTTCCTGGACAGGGCAGAATTGCGGCCCGGCCTATCTGGCCCCCTTTTTCAGGAGCACCCGGCGTGAGTTTCCCTTCCGAGTCCGATCTGTCCGGCACCATTGCGCGGCTGTTTGTGTATCCCGTCAAATCCTGCGCGGGCATCGAGGTGCAGCAGGCATTGCTGACAGAGACCGGCCTGGATCTGGACCGCGCCTGGATGGTGGTGGATGCGCAAGGCCTGTTTCTTACCCAGCGCAGCCTGCCACGCATGGCGCTGATCCGGCCGCAACTCAAGAGCGACGAAATGGTGCTGCGCGCCCCTGGCATGCTGGCGCTGCATGTGGCGATCGACGCAGTGGAGGCCCCGGCCACGGTGACCGTCTGGCGCGACACGGTACCTGCGTGGGACATGGGGCCCGTGGCGGCCCAGTGGTTTTCTGATTTTCTGGGCCAGCCTTGCCGTCTGGTCCGGTTTGATCCCGAACACCGGCGTCTGTCCAGCCTGGAGTGGACTGACGGGGTCGAGGCACGCAATCAGTTCGCGGACGGGTTTCCGTTGCTCGTGACCAGCGAGGCGTCCCTGCAGGAGCTCAATGCCCGGCTCACTGCCGGTGGTCACGCTGCCGTGGGCATGGAGCGGTTTCGCCCCAATCTGGTCCTCGCTGGCGTGGAAGCCCACGATGAAGACCGCGTGGATGGGCTGCATGTGCAGGCAGACGATGCCACTGGTGTCCGCCTGCAGCCCGTCAAACCCTGCGCGCGGTGCCCTATCCCGAACATTGACCCGGCCACCGCCGAGAGCAACCCGTCAGTGGGCGATACATTGCGCAGTTACCGCCAGGACAAGCGGCTGGACGGTGCCATCACCTTTGGCATGAATGTGATCGTGCGTGAGGGGGCGGGCCAGTGGCTGCGCGTGGGGCAGCGCATCGCGGGCGATCTGCGGTTCGATTGAGAGCCTGATCCGGGCAGTCTGTAGCGAGTGCCGGGCGGGCCCGTAAAATCGGCGGTTTGTCTCCAGAACACCAGAAAGCCCTGCCATGAGCCTCCAATGCGGCATCGTGGGCCTGCCCAACGTCGGCAAGTCCACCCTTTTCAACGCGCTGACCAAGGCTGGCATTGCCGCCGAGAACTATCCCTTCTGCACCATCGAGCCCAATGTCGGCGTAGTGGAAGTGCCCGACCCCCGCCTGCAGCAACTGGCCGGGATCATCTCGCCCGAACGCATCGTTCCCGCCATCGTCGAATTTGTGGACATTGCCGGCCTGGTGGCTGGTGCCAGCCAGGGCGAAGGCCTGGGCAACCAGTTCCTGGCCCACATCCGTGAAACCGACGCCATCGTGAACGTGGTGCGCTGCTTTGAAGACGACAACGTGATCCACGTGGCTGGCCGTGTGGACCCGATCTCTGACATCGAAGTGATCCAGACCGAGCTGTGCCTGGCGGACATGGGCACCGTGGAAAAGGCGCTCAACCGCTACACCAAAGCCGCCAAGTCGGGCAACGACAAGGACGCCGCCAAGCTGGTAGCGCTGCTCACGCGCATCCAGGCCGCGCTCAACGAAGGCAAGCCTGCCCGCTCGGTCGAGATCACCAAGGAAGAGCAGCCCCTGCTCAAGTCCCTGTGCCTCATCACGGCCAAGCCCGCCATGTTTGTGGGCAACGTGAGCGAAGACGGTTTTGAGAACAATCCGTTCCTGGACCGCCTCAAGGAATACGCCGCCAGCCAGAACGCCCCCGTGGTGGCCATCTGCGCCAAGATGGAAGCCGAAATGGCCGAGATGAGCGATGAAGATCGCGACATGTTCCTGGCCGAGATGGGCCAGACCGAACCAGGCCTCGCGCGCCTGATCCGTGGCGCTTTCAAGCTGCTGGGCCTGCAGACGTACTTCACCGCCGGCGTGAAGGAAGTTCGCGCCTGGACCATCCACATCGGCGATACCGCGCCCCAGGCGGCTGGCGTGATCCACGGCGACTTTGAGCGTGGCTTCATCCGTGCGCAGACCATTGCCTTTGAGGACTTCATTGCCTACAAGGGCGAGCAGGGAGCCAAGGATGCGGGCAAGATGCGCGCCGAAGGCAAGGAATACGTGGTCAAGGATGGCGACGTTCTGAATTTCCTCTTCAACGTGTAAACAGGAAGAGCTGTTCTTCAGGGTTCGCCAATGTTCGAAGGTGTTGGCTAACCCATTGATAGATATAGGGAAAGTTGTTCGCCGGTGAACTAGATCGTTCGGGGGCATTTTCCATATATGGGGGCATGACAGGGGGCACGCACGGTGCATGCCCCCTCCCCAGGAGAAATCATGCCCCCAAACCACCTCGAAACCCGCATGGATGCTGGCGATGCAGCCGTTTCTCATGCTCCAAAACGTCCGACCCTGCGCGGTATCAGCGATGCAGCCCTTCGCGCCGCCAAGCCCACTAGCAAGCCCTACAAACTCTTTGCAGGCAACGGGCTTTATCTGGAGGTCAAGCCCAACGGAGCCAAGCACTGGCGCTGGAAATACCGTCTTCTTGGCAAAGAGAACCGCGTCGCTCTTGGGAGCTATCCGAAGCTGCCCCTTCGTGAGGCGAGAGAGGCCATGGAGGCCGCCCGCAAGTTGGTAGAGCAGGGTAAGCATCCTGCACAGCAAAAGCGCCTGGATCGCATCAAGCTGGGTTTGGAGCACTCCAACACCTTCGAGATCATCGCCCGCGAATGGGTGGGCCTTCGGGACTGGCAGGAAGTCACCAAGGCACGCCGGTTGAACATGCTGGAGCGCGTTGTGTTCCCCCATATAGGGGCGTTACCCGTCCGCCAAGTGGAACCCGCGCATGTGCTCGATATCTTGAGACGTGCTGACGCAAACAACGGCAACAGCGTGATGTGCGAGGCGAAGCGCACCATGTCTGCCATCTTTGAGTTTGCTATCTCCACACTCAGAGCCAAGGTTGATCCGGTCTATCCAGTCCGTAAGGCCTTGCCTGCCAACAAGACCCAGCACAAGCGGCCTTTATCTTTCGAGGAGGTTGGAGCACTGCTGAACGCGGTGGAAGGCCATGGCGGCTACTACCAAATCCAGGCCGCGTTCTTCCTCATGTGGTTGACCCTGGCCCGCCCATCAGAAGTGATCGAGGCCGAATGGTGCGAGTTCGATTTGGATCAAGCGTTGTGGCGCATCCCGGCACAGAGGATGAAAAAGCGCAAGGAGCACCTGATCCCCTTGCCGACCCAAGCCGTCGTATTGCTGCGAAGCCTACACACGCTCACAGGCAACCGAGCCCATCTCTTCCCCCACCGGGACGACAGGAGAAAACCGATGGTGACAGCATCGTTCCGGCAGATGCTGAAGGCCTTGGGCTGGGCAGGCAAGTTCAGCCCGCATGCCACACGCACCACGGGCAGCACACGGCTCAACGAGATGGGTTTCTCCCCAGATTGGATCGAACGCCAACTGGCCCACGATGAGCCCAATGCCGTGCGCCGCACCTACAACCACGCGGACTACCTGAAGGATCGTACTGCCATGATGCAGCGATGGGCCGACCTGCTGGACGAGTGGAAAAGGAAGACGGCAGACGCGATGAAACCCGTTTTGGGATAACCCAATTCAGGCTAGACAGTACGCGGAATGTCGAATCCCATGCATGCGTCTCGCTATGGCATCTTGCGAGCCCGCTTAGTTGAATTACGAGAAGCCAAAGGCCTGACCCAGACGGATATTGCCCTACAGTTGGGCAAGCCGCAAAGCTACGTCTCGAAGTACGAGCGTGGTGAGCGACGCTTAGACATCGTGGAACTGATTGCGGTGGCGAAGACCCTGGGCGTTGATCCTGCGCAGTTGTGTTCTGAGCTGGCCTGTGAGCCTTTATTCGAGAACTTTGACAAGATTTTTCATCCGGGAGGTTGTGAGTGAAGTATTCCGTATTGGGCGGATTGGTGTTGTCCGCTGTGGCCTTGTTGTCCGGTTGTTTGGGGCCGTCTTTACCTGAAGCCAAAGATGTGGCCGATGGACTCCGGGAAGGTTGGGCTCCTTGCAAAATGCTGCGTCCGGTTGGAATAAAAAAGACAAACGGGATAGATCGTGGAGACTTCTATCAAATGGAGGTTGAATACCGCCTGGAATTCGTTAAAGATGTAGCTAAGGAAGACATATGGGGGCAAGAATTTCCCGAGCTTATTCCTCGCGACTTCCCTTCTACGAAAGAGTACTTTGCGGCGATGGAGCCGCAATATAAAGCGAACAAACGAAAAGAGCAGTTCTGGGAGATGAATTGCCCAGAGCCTGCTTTTAGGAATTTCTGGCAATTTTCAACACTCCCTCAATTCAAGACGGTCTATGGAAAAGATGTTAAATCAGGAGATGGATTCGACGTCCAAGTGGTCTTTCACCTAGTCAAAACAGAGAAGGGCTGGATAGTCGGTAGGTAGACTGTCTGCAGATAGACGGCCTCAGATTGTGAACCTATATACAGTATTGAAACCACTGTGAGGTCGCATGATGAGAGTTATTGAGTCAGTTGCCGATGTTGGGGGCTTGTTTACTGTCAACGAGTTTTGTAAGTGGGCCAGTATTGGTCGCACCAAGCTTTATGCCGAGATGAATGCCGGAAGACTCATGGCAAAGAAGATTGGTAGCCGAACCTTGATCCCAAGAGCTGAAGCGCAAAAATGGATGGAGCAGCTACCTACGAAGCATTGAAGCCAGCACTCCAATAAAAAAGCCGATCATTTGATCGGCTTTTTTATTTTTTAGAAAAATTTTCACAAAAAGATAGAAGTTTTCCTTGTCAAACGCTACATAAAACGCCCCCCCCCGCTTTCCCCTCTGCATTCCTCTCCCTCTATCTATCTGTCTTTGGTGTTGGATTGGATGCTCTTTGAGAGAGTGAGTGATGGCAATGGTGATGTAAAGGAAATTTCTATGTCTATGAAGCTAGCTCTGAATAGAGCCGAGATGGCCCGTGAATCAATGATCCAGGCAACAGAGTGGCTGGACGCCAGAGGTGTTCACTACAGACACCTTCCACCTTCACAACTGAAGATCGGCCCCATCAACTACTGGCCTTCTACTGGCAGCATCACCGTAGACAACGAAACCGGCAAGCGCCCCTATCTGGGTCTGCAAGGCTTGGAACTTGTCTTGCTAGAGCTCCAAGGCCGTTACCCTGTCAGGCGTTCTGCATAGGGACGCTACGGCAGCGCTCTCCTAGGGTGATTTTTTCGGCGGGGTCTTCTTTAAGCTGTTGATTTCAAATGGATTTATTTTCCAGTCTGGTTTGAAATCTTCGGTTTTTCGGGGCTGGGTGTCGAAAATTGAGTCAAAGATGCTAGGGCCAAGAGGAGGACTTTTCACATTATGAGATTCATAACTTGCGTTCTGCTCTAGTGCCAAGCTTCGCGTGGGCTTGCCCTCAGAGTAGAGCCAGTTCTTGTCAGTGATGCCTTGCTCCAAGAGCGATGTGAAGTTGGACTGCTGCCGAGCTGCTTTGTTGACGTTCTGAGAATACGCCATCTTTTTTATGTGATGGAAGTTTCCCGGATTTTCATAGTGAGCCCAGATCAGTTCTTCTAAATAGACTCTCTCGCCGGTATGTGCGCTCTTTATCCAATGATTTCTGTTTATTCCTTTGTAGATGTACTGAAACAATGACCATTGCTTGAATAGGTCCATGCCATCATCTATGTCTACTTGAACAGAACGCTCATTGAACTGGGGCAGGGAATTAATCTTTTTTGCTCTTTTGAGAAGATATGTTGCGAGCTCTTCTGAATGTTCTGGCGGAATGTGGGTAAGTAAATGGGTGTGAAATCCAGATTTTGCAGAATATTCATTGACGTAGAACCAAAAGAATTTCACTCCTCTTTGTTTGTACCAATTCCTAAGATGGTGGAGAATTTGGTCGTGAAGATGTGAGAGCCCTTTTTTTGAATTCTTTGGGGTTATTCCAAGTAACTCGCTGCTTATTGTGATATGGGTGTTTAATGCGATCCCTTTTGCGTTTATAAAGGCGACGGCACTGTAAGCATCTATGAACTCTTCTACGCTGATCTCTCTGGGTAGTATGAATTTATTGTCCATGGAGAACGCCAGTTCTCCTGAGAGGCGCCTTACATCTTCTTTGTGGGCTTGCACTTTATCGCCCCTCAGCTTCTTTGACGTTAGAGAGTATTTTCTTGAGTCCCTGGCGAATTTTCGCGCTTGATACTCGATGGCTTCATCGTGCTCCTTCTCGGTCCTCCCAAATGCTGCGGCAAAGACTTCATCGTAGAATGACCCCTTGGATAGAGTAGGGTACCGGTCTCCTGGTCTGTATCCGCCATCGCCTCTTTCCAGAAGGCTTCTGGCTCGGAATGTCTCATTGTCATGGTGCTTGCGCATGCGTGTTCCTTCAAAAGTTAGTAGAGCCCAATATGGCTTTTAGAACTTGAAAAGTACACGTTATGTCTAAATGTGCTTAGGTGGCCTCGCCTTATGGGTGATGTCAGCTAAACAAAGTCGATCCTCCTTGGAATCTGAGGAACCAAGCGCTCCTCATTCCAAGGGCATTTCATGTATCAAGACCGACTTCCGCTAGTTCCCCCAGACATCCTCCAGGCACACATGGTGCATGAGCCTGGAGACACCCGCTTCAAAGCAGCAGCGAGGCTGTTGCAGGCCTTATGGCGAGCAGAGCGAGACATCCCCATGGGCACCCACGCCCCAGCCAATGGAGAACCCCGCAAGCTGGGTAGCCGCATTGAAGCCAGTTACGCCAAGCAGGGTGCCAACTTCCTCTCTCCTGCCATTGCCAAGCTGGCTTTCCGCGAGTCCGTTTATCGGGAGATTGGCGCAGTCATCGAGCAGGAGCGCCTATGGACCAACATGCTGTCCAGCCAGCCCCTCTGCTTCAACTTGTTCGGTGACCTGAAGCTCAATCCTGACAAGGGCAACAAGTTCTTTCAGCGGCTTTTCCCCGAATACGTTGCAGAGGTGGAAGGCATCTACTTCGAGCATTCACCAGGGCGTGGGGATGCCTCCTTCACTGCGGACAACACGGCCTTCGACGTGTTCGTGACCTGCCGTACCCCCGAGGGCAAACAAGGCTTTGTCGCTATCGAAGTGAAGTATTCCGAAGCCATGGCCGAGCCCTTGGCAACACTGCGCCCAAGGTATGACGAACTGTCCCGAGCCTTAGGCATTTACCGTGAGCCTGAGTCCCAGTCACTCAGGGGGAATCCGCTTCAGCAGCTATGGCGGGAGCACATGCTCAGCCGTGCAATGGTTGGCAACGGGCTTTATGAGTCGGGCCGATTCGTCTTGCTCTACCCCAAGCAGAACCACCACTGCGATAGTGCCGCCAAGCTCTATCAACGAGAGTGCATCAGTCCTGACCCTGCTGCATCAGGTTTCCAGGCGGTGACCTTGGAGGCTTGTCTGGCCGCATTCAAGGCCATCGGAGATGAAGAGGCAGCCCAAGCCCTGCATGAACGATACCTTGATTTCAGCAAGATCGAAGCAGTCATTTTCGGATAGTAGAGTTGCCGCTGACGCTGCCAAGCCTGATTTGGGATAACCCGAATCGGGTTACAGAATGGACACGGTTTCAACACCCAGCATGCGTCATTTCTGGCGCACGTCTCACACCAACATTTGTAGAACCTCAGCATGACCCCTGAAGAAAAAGCCAAAGTCAAGAAAATAGGAAACTGGATCGCTGGAATCTTCCTGGCGGGTTTCATCATCTCCAACGTGGGCGTGCTCGTTTATCACAAGCTGACAGACGCGCCAGAACCCCCCAAGGCTGAAATACAAGCGGTTCCCGTTCAGACCACGGCCAGCCCGCAAGGGCCGAAGGCCCTTTATCAGTATGCGGATGCAGGCAACGTCATGACCCTGCTGGATGGGCCTTGCGAACGTGCCGCGATTAAGAAAGACATCGCAGACGAGTCGGCACTCAATCCGGACATCATCAAGGCATTGGCTTTCAAAGACGATGCAGGGAAGACGCACTCAGGCTGCTATGCCATCTTGACCTCATCTGAAGAAGTGGTGTTCACCATCGAAGGGGACAATGCGCAGCGAACCCGCCTAGACCTCTCCTACTTCACCAGAATCAGCATTGCGGACAGGCTGGAGCGAAGCATCCTTGAGAAGGAGCCGAAGGGTGCGCCTGCTGAGCAAGTATCCGTTGGGGAGGCCAATCGCCAGAAGGTGCTCAACATGTTCAAGCCGCCTGAAGACGGCAAAGTTCACACGCCCCAAATTGCCTACTCCGGAAGTCAGATCGACCCCTTCAAGGAGAAGGGCCACAGCCTGGAGCCCGTCACTAACAAAGATCAAACCGCGCAGCTTCGCACTGAAGACGGCAAGAGGATTTGGACTCTGTTGACAGTGGCTCCTGATGTTGCTTGCACCAGCCAAAACCGCCAATTGGCTGTTGAACTTGGTCGTAAGCATGGCATTGATTTCGGAGCTGCGAAGTACGCAGAATCGGAGGTCTTTGCGATGGACAAGGGCAACGTTCGCCAACTCAAGACGATGCCTGCTTGCTATATCCGTAGCCCCGAGGGCGCTGTACAGGTCTTCTGGCTGGAAGGTGCTGCAACGGTAGCGGTAGACCAGTTCCGATCCAAGTGGAATGTGGCCCTGCTAAACAACTGACCGCCAAGATCGAATAGAGATCAAGGAGGTCAATTTCAGCTAGACTGAACTGAAGCAGGGAGCCCCCGTGTTCGCCACTGTTCATCCGTATCCGATGGATTTGGGGGCATGGCAGGGGGCACCAAGCGAGTAGAGCAGAGACGTTTATCAATCAAATCATGCCCTTACAGCGTCAATTCCTGTTCAACGTGTGACCCCCCCGCAGACCCGTGCGGGTCTGCGTGCGCGCTGCTCCCCGCCGTCCCTGTCTGCCCTTGGGCTGGCAGGGATTTTTTCTGGCGATGCCGCCGTTCGATCCCGCGGCCGTCCACCCATTCACCCGTTGTGGGTTTTTTGCGCATGAATACCGGAATCCTCTACGCCGCCCTCGCCTATGTCGCATGGGGCTTGTTCCCCCTGTACTTCAAGCAGGTGGCCGATGTGCCATCGCTGGAGGTGGTGATGCACCGCACGCTGTGGTCGCTGGTGGTGGTGCTGGGGTTGCTGGCCGTCCGCAGGCAATGGGCGTGGCTGGCGTCTGTGCTACGCCAGCCCAGGGTGCTGGGCGCCTTTGCGCTGTCGGCGGTGCTGTTGTCGGGCAACTGGCTGACCTACGTGTGGGCGGTGCAGAACCACCACGTGGTCGATGCCAGCCTGGGGTATTTCATCTTGCCGCTGGTGAATGTGGCGCTGGGCTTCGTGTTTTTGCGCGAGCGCCCCCGGCCGGGGCAGTGGCTCGCCGTGGCGGTGGCTGCGGCCGGTGTGCTGTGGCTGGCAGTGCAGGCAGGGCGCCTGCCCTGGATCGCGCTGGTGCTGGCGCTGACCTTTGGCTTTTATGGCCTGCTGCGCAAGGTGGCAGTGCTGGGCGCGCTGGAGGGGCTCACTCTGGAGACTCTGATGCTGGCGCCGGTGGCTGCTGTGGTGCTGGCGTGGTGGAGCTGGCAAGGGCAGGGCGCGCTGGTGCACGGGGACCTGTCCACCGTGGGGTGGCTGCTGTTGGCCGGGCCCATGACCGCCATCCCCTTGCTGCTGTTTGCCGCTGGCGCGCGACGCATCCCCATGTCCACACTCGGCATCCTGCAGTACATCTCTCCCAGCCTGCAGTTCGGGCTGGGGGTGTGGGTGTACCACGAGACCTTTCAGCCCGCGCGTCTGGTCGGTTTCGTGTTGATCTGGGCCGCGCTGGTGGTGTACAGCGTGGAGGGCTGGTGGACGCGTCAGCGCGTGGCGGTTGCCTGATCCGGCAGAGACGGATCGCTGCTGCCGCTGGGATGCGGGGGAAACGCGCTGTTCGTTCTTTGCCACCGCACGCCACAGTCCGCGAACTGTTTGAAAAAAGCCTGTTGCCGCCGTCGGATACCTTGTTTGTACGCGCCGGGTTGACATGCGGACTGCAATGCCCACACTGGGTGCCTGGTTCCATTTCCCATCCCTTTGCACCGGGTGCTTGGCGCCTTCCTCGCGGTTGCGTGTTGTTGCTGGTGCCACGATGTCCAGCCCATGCCCTCATCCACCGACCTGACGGCTGCATTCGCTACTGCCCGGTGGCACGTACACCTATTGCAGCACCAGCCACAGGCTTTTCCCCCTCCGGCTGATTCGCAGGGACCGGTGGAGTGCATAGAGACCCATATCTCCTGGGTGCTGTTGGCTGGCGACTTTGCCTACAAGTTCAAGAAGCCATTGCAGCTGGATTTTCTGGACTTCAGCACCCAGGCGCTGCGGTACGCGGCCTGCGAGGAAGAACTGCGCATCAACCGCCGCACGGCACCAGGCCTGTACCTGGGCCTGGTGGGCTTGGTCGTCGTTGCGGCAGAGTACGCGCCCGCCACGCTCCGGCTGGTGCCCTGGCAAGACGCTCCGCCTGGCGCCGAACCCGCTGTGTGGATGCGGCGGTTTTCCCAGGATGCACTGCTTGCTACCGCTGTGGACGAGCATCGCGTGGCGCCCGCGCAGATCGATCAGCTGGCACGTCATGTGGCGCAGTTCCATGCCGCTGCTGCGGTCGCTACAGGCGCTGAGGTTTGGGGCTCGGCGGCGGCTGCGCGTGCGCCGGTGGACGACTGCCTGGCCGCCCTGCGCGCCCCGGTGGCAGCCACACTGCCCGGTCTGGGCCCGTTGCTGGAGCAGGTGGCTGACTGGTGCCAGCAGCAAGCGCAGGCGCTGGCCCCCGTGTTCGAGGTACGGCGGGCGGGCGGCCGGGTGCGCGAATGCCATGGCGATTTGCATCTGGCCAACATTGCGCTCATCGACGGCCAGGCGCAGCTGTTCGACGCCCTCGAGTTCAACGCTGCCTTGCGCTGGATCGACTGCGTGGCTGACATTGCCTTTGTGGTGATGGATCTCGCGGCCCATGGCCGGACGGATCTCGCCTGGCGCTTTGTGAACCGGTGGCTGGAGCACACGGGCGACTATTCAGGCCTCTTGGTGTTGCGTTACTACGGTTGCTACCGTGCCCTGGTGCGGGCGCGGGTTGCCGCCTTGAGGCGCGATCCACCGGGGGGTGCCAGCGGCGCGCAGGCTGTGCCAGCCGTGGAGAGGTATCTGGAACTGGCGGCGGGGTGGACGGGGCAACCGGTTGCGCGCTGGCCGGTAGCACGTCCTGCCGCGTTGTGGCTGGCCCATGGCTTTTCCGGTGCAGGCAAAAGTACCCATGCGTTGACCCTGGCGTGCCAGCGCGGGATGGTGCGCGTGCGGGCCGATGTGGAGCGCAAGCGCCTGTTTGGACTGGCGCCAGAGGCTGCCAGCGATGGCATACCGGGTGGCATCTACACCGCCGAGGCCACGCAGCACACGCACGAGCGACTGGCGCAGGTGGCGCGCGAGGTGCTGGCGGCAGGCTACTCGGTGATCGTGGATGCCACGTTCCTGGACCGCGATGCCCGCGCGCTGTTCCTGGCCCTGGCCGAGTCTGTGCAGGTGCCGTGTCACATCCTGTCGTTCGAGGCCCCTTTGCCGGTGCTGCGCGAGCGTGTGCGCCTGCGTGCGTTGGCCGAAGGCGGCGCGTCAGAAGCGGATGTTTCGGTGCTCGACGCCCAATGGGCCCGCGCCCACCCGCTGCTGCCCCGCGAAGAGGCCATCACCCTGCACGTGGACACCACGGCGCCCGTGGACTGGGACCTGCTGTTGCCGCCCTGACCCCCGGCGACCGGCGGACTGCTATACCGACAGGTGCCCCGGCATGAAGTACAGCAGCACGCTGGTCATTGCCAAATAGCGCAGGAACTTGCCCATGGCCATATAGGCCATACATGGCCAGAATGGCAGCTTGAGCCAGCCGGCCACCGCGCACAGCGGGTCACCCACCACGGGCAGCCAGCTCAGCAGGCAGGCACGCGCGCCAAAGCGCTTGAGCCAGTTCAGTGCCCGCACTTCCGTGGTATTGCCCCGTGCCTTGTCCACCGCCTTGTGCGCCCCCAAGCCCATCCACCAGCTCACGCCGCCGCCCAGGGTGTTGCCCACAGTGGCCACCAGAATGGCGGGCCAGAACAGGTCGGGGTTGAGCTTGATAAGGCCAAAGACTGCGGGCTCTGACCCCAGCGGCAGCAGCGTGGCCGAGACGAACGACACCACGAAGACCGTACTCAGGCCGAACTGCGGCAATGCCAGCCATTCGAGCAACTGGTGCATCCAGATTTCCATAGCCGTCGAGTGTAGAGGGCGGTGTGGGCCTCTTTTGCCCCTGGGGGCTCTGTCCTACAACGGCGCGCGTCATTGGCGCATGGTCGGGCGCCGGGGGCTTTTGTATTGTGAATGCACATTGGCCCTGAATGACAACCCCAGGAGGTCGCCCATGCTGGTCCTGCCCGCCGCACCCACGCCCCACCACTCCCGCCCCGCTGCTCCCTGCCTCCCCGCGACCCGGTGGTCGTCGGTGGCTGTGGCGCTGTTGCTGGCGGCCTGTGCGCACAGCCCCCAGGCCGCCGTGCCTGCGCCGGGGCTCCAAGGGGGGCCAGCCCTGTGGGAGCCCGCCATGGCGTCTTGCGATAAAGACCCCACCGCGCGGCCAGCGCTGGAACGCATTGGCCGCGAGTTGCAGCCCCAAGGCATGGCGTTGCAGGCTACCTGCACTGCCGGCGGTGGCTGGGTGGTGCAGGTGCAGGTGCTGGATGGCACCAAGGCGCACACGGTGGTGCGCGGGCCGCTGGCCGACGGGCAGGCGGTGGACATGGGGACACCGTCGGGCGCGGTGCTGTCAGGCGCGGCAGCCGGGGCCAGCGGCTTCTCGCCCGATGTGTTGCACAACCGCCAGTGGCTGCGCACGCTCATGGCGCGCCACCAGTTCGACAATCTGCCAGATGCTTGGTGGCATTTCGCGCAGCGGGGCGTGCCGCCGGCACAGCCTGCAGACACCGATCTGGCCGCGCGGTGAGGTGAGACCCTGCCCTGGGGTCGAGCGGCTACAGGGTGAGAGAGGCGAGGGTGCGTGTCCATGGGGCTGAGTCAATGGAGCCCGGACCGCAGATAGAAACTGTGTGCGCCCCATTTCAGTTGCTGAAATTTTGAGCAGGTACAATCCCGCCTCCTTTTTCAGCATCTTTTGCTGCCTCTCGCTGCCCCTCCCCGCTCATGCAAATTGGCCACATTCCACTGGCGAACCGGTTGTTCGTCGCCCCGATGGCGGGCGTCACCGACCGGCCGTTCCGCCAGCTGTGCAAGGCGCTGGGCGCGGGTTACGCGGTGAGCGAGATGGTGACCTCGCGCAAGGACTTGTGGAACAGCCTCAAGACCTCGCGCCGGGCGAACCATGAAGGGGAGCCGGGGCCCATTGCCGTGCAGATTGCCGGCACTGATGCGCCGATGATGGCCGAGGCGGCGGTCTACAACGTGGAACGCGGCGCGCAGATCATCGACATCAACATGGGCTGTCCGGCCAAGAAGGTCTGCAACAAATGGGCGGGCTCTGCGTTGATGCAGAACGAAACCCTGGCGGTGGAGATTGCCGCTGCGGTGGTCGAGGCCTGCGCGCCTTTCAACGTGCCCGTCACGCTGAAGATGCGCACCGGCTGGTGCCAGGAGCACAAGAACGCTGTGCAGCTCGCGCGGCAGTTCGAGGCCGTGGGCATCCAGATGCTCACCGTGCACGGCCGCACGCGCGAGCAGGGCTACAAAGGTCAAGCCGAGTACGACACCATTGCCGCCGTCAAGGCGGCCGTGAAAGTGCCCGTGGTGGCCAACGGCGACATCACTTCGCCCGAGAAGGCGCGCGACGTGCTGGCCGCCACCGGTGCCGACGCGATCATGATCGGGCGCGCTGCCCAGGGCCGCCCGTGGATCTTCCGCGAGATCGGCCACTTTCTGGCCACGGGCGAACACCTGGCGCCACCGCTGGTGGCCGAGGTGCGCCGCTTGCTGCTGGACCACCTGCACGACCACTACAGCCTGTACGGCGAGCTGACCGGCGTACGCAGTGCGCGCAAGCACATTGCCTGGTACCTGCGCACGCTGCCGGGCGGCGAGGCCCTGCGGGCACACATCAATACGATCGAAGACTGCACCACGCAGTGGCAGGCCGTGGCCGACTACCTGGACGCCCTGGGCCAGCAGATGGACCGACTGCCTGCTGCCACCGACGTGGATGCCGACACAGAAGAACAAGAGGGATTGGCTGCATGAGCAAGAAACACATAGAAGAATGCGTGCGCGAGAGCCTGCAGGGCTACTTTCGCGACCTGGGCGGCGAGACGCCCGATGGCATGTACGACATGCTGGTGCGTGTGGTCGAGAGGCCGCTGCTGGAAGTCGTGATGCAGCAGGCCGACAACAACCAGTCGCGCGCAGCCGAATGGCTGGGCCTGAACCGCAACACCCTGCGCAAGAAGCTGGTCGAGCACAAGCTGCTCTGACAGAGGATGTCTGATTGCTATTTATTTTGTAGCTGTTTGCGCATGATGCACTAGCACTACAGCCCGTTTTTATTCAAAACCTCCGCACCACCACCATGAACGCACTTCTCTCCGTCTCAGACAAGACCGGCATCGTCGAATTCGCGCAAGCGCTGCATGCGCTGGGCATCAAGCTGCTGTCCACCGGCGGTACCGCCAAGCTGCTGGCCGACAAGGGCCTGCCTGTGACTGAAGTGGCCGAGGTCACGCAATTCCCCGAAATGCTCGACGGCCGCGTGAAGACGCTGCACCCCAAGGTGCACGGCGGCCTGTTGGCCCGCCGCGAGCTGCCCGAACACATGGCCGCGCTGAAGGAGCACGGCATCGACACCATCGACTTGTTGGTGGTCAACCTCTATCCGTTTGAAGCCACCGTGGCCAAGGCTGGCTGCACGCTGGCCGACGCCATCGAGAACATCGACATCGGTGGCCCCGCCATGGTGCGCAGCGCTGCCAAGAACTGGAAGGACGTGGGCGTGATCACGTCGGCCGACCAGTACGACGCCGTGCTGGCCGAACTGAAGGCCGGCGGCAAGTTGAGCGACAAGCTGCGCTTCGCGCTGTCGGTGGCCGCGTTCAACCGCATTGCCCAGTACGACGGTGCGATCAGCGACTACCTCTCGTCCGTCACGTTCGAAGAAGAAAAACTGTCGGAAACCTACGTGCCCACGCGCACCCAGTTCCCCGGCCAGAGCAACGGCATCTTCACCAAGGTGCAGGACCTGCGCTACGGCGAAAACAGCCACCAGCAGGCCGCGCTGTACCGCGACCTGTACCCCGCACCCGGCTCGCTGGTCACCGGCGTGCAGCTGCAGGGCAAGGAGCTGAGCTACAACAACATCGCCGACGCCGATGCCGCGTGGGAATGCGTGAAGAGCTTTGAAGCCGCCGCTTGCGTGATCGTCAAGCACGCCAACCCCTGCGGCGTGGCCGTAGGCCTGGACGCACTGAGCGCCTACAGCAAGGCCTTCCAGACCGACCCCACCAGCGCCTTTGGCGGCATCATCGCCTTCAACCGCGTGGTGGACGGCCCGGCTGCAGTCCAGGTCAGCAAGCAGTTTGTCGAAGTGCTGATGGCCCCCGACTTCACCGCCGAGGCGCTGGAAATCTTCAAGGCCAAGGCCAACGTGCGCCTGCTCAAGATCGCGCTGCCCGCCCACGGTGGCAGCAACGACTGGGAGCGTGGCCGCAACGCCATGGATGCCAAGCGCATTGGCTCGGGCCTGCTGCTGCAGACCGCTGACAACCACGAGCTGTCGCTCATCGACCTCAAGGTCGTGACCAAGAAACAGCCTACGCTCGAAGAGATGGAAGACCTGCTGTTCGCCTGGAAGGTCGCCAAGTACGTCAAGAGCAATGCCATCGTCTTCTGCAAGGGCGGCATGACCATGGGCGTGGGCGCCGGCCAGATGAGCCGCCTGGACTCCGCCCGCATCGCCAGCATCAAGGCGGGCCACGCAGGCCTGACCTTGCAAGGCACGGTCGTGGCGAGCGATGCGTTCTTCCCCTTCCGCGACGGCCTGGACGTGGTGGTGGATGCGGGTGCGACCTGCGTGATCCAGCCCGGTGGCTCGATGCGCGACAACGAAGTGATCGACGCTGCCAACGAGCGCGGCGTGGCCATGGTCTTCAGCGGCGTGCGCCACTTCCGCCATTGAGATGACGGTGATCGCAACGGGTCTTGCAGCGGTGCGCGTGCATGCACCGCGACGATGAGACCCCGCCACCCCGGCCTCGCTGGCTGGGGTGGGCCCTGGCGGTGTTCATGGCACTGGTGGTGCTGGGCATGCTCAACCTGGGCTGGCGCATGCTGCAGCCGGGGCCAGGTGCTGGCGGGCAAGGCAGCGCTGCCTCACCGCCCTCCGCATCGGCCGGACTTCGCCTGGTGGAAGCATCCGATTGCCTGCGCTGCCATGGCATGGAGCGCCACTACGTCGGCCCCTCGTTCCAGCAGATTGCAGCGCGGTACCGTGACCGCGCCGACGCGGTCGATTACCTGGCCGGCAAGATCCGCAGCGGCAGTGTGGGCGAGTGGGGCCGCACCGTCATGCCCCGCCACCCGCAAGTCACGGAAAGCCAGGCGCGTGAGATGGCGCAGTGGCTGGTGTCGCTGCCGCTGCCGTCTGCTGCGGCACCCGGGGCGCCTGTCTCAGAGGCCGCATCGGCGCCACGCTGACGGCGATGGCGACCGGGGCTACAGGGGTGAGGGGCGAGATGCCCGCTGGGGCTCAGGCCCCAAAGTTCATTGGCAGGCCCACATAGTTTTCCGCCAGCGACACCGAGGCCGCACGGGAGTGCACCAGGTAGTCCAGCTCAGCCTCCTGGATCTTCTGGCCAAACTCGCCGGTTTCTGGAAAGCGGTGCATCAGCGAGGTGAACCACCACGAGAAGCGCTCGGCACGCCACACGCGGCGCAGGCAGCGGTCGGAGTAGGTGTCTATGCCCACGGAGGATTTCTCGTTGTAGAACTCGGACAGGGCGGTCCACAGATACCCCACGTCGCTGGCGGCCAGGTTCAGGCCCTTGGCGCCGGTGGGGGGCACGATGTGGGCGGCATCACCCGCCAGGAACATGCGGCCAAAGCGCATGGGCTCGGCCACAAAGCTGCGTAGCGGGGCGATGCTCATCTCCAGCGCCGGTCCGGTCACCAGGTTGGCGCGGGCCTCGGGGTCCAGGCGGTTGCCCAGCTCGGTCCAGAACTGGTCGATGGTCCAGTTCTCGACCTTGTCGGTGGTAGGCACCTGCACGTAGTAGCGACTGCGCGTGGCGCTGCGCATGCTGCACAGCGCAAACCCGCGCTCGGTGTTGGCGTAGATGAGTTCGTGCGACACCGGAGGCACATCGGCCAGCACGCCCAGCCAGCCAAAGGGGTACACGCGCTCGTAGGTTTTGAGCAGGTCGGCCGGGGCGCTGGCGCGGCACACGCCGTGGTAGCCGTCGCAGCCCGCGATGAAGTCACAGGCCAGTTCGTGGGTCTGGCCGTCCTTCTCGTACGTCACGCGCGGGTGTTGGCCGTCAAAGTCGTGCACTTGCACGTTCTGCGCGTCGTACACGGTGGTCAGGCCTGCTGCTGCACGCGCATCCATCAGGTCGCGCGTCACTTCGGTCTGGCCGTACACCGTCACGCGGCTGCCGCCGGTCAGTTCGTGCAGGTCGATGCGGTGGCGCCGGCCCTTGAACAGCAGCTCGATGCCGTCGTGCGGCAGGCCCTCGGCATGGGCGCGGGCGCTCACGCCTGCCTGGTCCAGCAGGTCCATGCAGACCTTCTCCAACACCCCGGCGCGGATGCGGCCGAGCACGTAGTCGGGGCTGCGCTGCTCGATGATGACGGCGTCAACGCCAGACTTGTGGAGCAACTGACCGAGCAGCAGGCCGGCGGGGCCGGCACCAATGATGGCAACCTGGGTGCGCATGGGAAACCTCTGGGAAAGGGATGTGGAAGCTGGGGAGATACCGAAAACCAATGGCCTTGAGCGTAGGTTGATCCAGATCAAAGCGATATCCGACAACGCCGATTGCGTGCGATCAGTCGATGCTTTGTGCGATGATCGCGCAGTCTCAAGGGTGGCCGCGTCTGCAACCTGGGCCGCCATGGCTCTGAGTCGCTGCAGGGCCTCCGCCAGCGCTTGTGTCCCCCCGAGTCCATCCACCTGCAATTCACTCATCACCTCTCATGGCCTCCACCCCCATCGCCAAGGCAGACTTCATTGAAGGCATGGCCAAGGGCATGGCCGTGCTGGAAAGTTTTGACACCGAGCGCCAGCGCCTGAACGCCACCCTGGCGGCGCAACGCACGGGCCTCACGCGCGCGGCGGCGCGGCGGCACCTGCTGACGCTGGCGCACCTGGGGTATCTGGAGACGGATGGCAGCTACTTCTGGCTGGCGCCCAAGGTGCTGCGGTTTTCGGGCAGCTATCTTGCGTCTGCACGGTTGCCGCGCGTGCTGCAGCCCACGCTGAACCGGCTGGCCGCGCAGACCCAGCAGTCGTTCTCGGCGGTGGTGCTGGATGGGGATGAGGTGGTGATCGTGGCGCGCAGCGGCGTGTATGGCGCGCCTGCGCGGGTGCTGGCCTATGGCCTGCACCTGGGCGCGCGGCTGCCGGCCCACCCTACGTCCACCGGGCGGGTGTTGCTGGCGGCGCTGCCCCCGGCGGAGCTGACGGCCTGGCTCAAGAACCGGCCCCTGCACCGCCTCACGCCGCAGACGATCACGCAGGTGGGCCCGCTGCGGCAGGTGATCACCAAGGCGCGGCGCGACGACTATTGCTTGGCGGTGGAGGAGCACGAGCTGGGCGTGCATGCGCTGGCCGTGCCGCTGCGCAACCTGCAGGGCCACACAGTGGCGGCGCTCAACGTGGTGGCATCGCCCAAGCAGATGGACGAGGGCAGCCTGCAGCGCGACATGCTGCCGTTGCTGCAAGATGCCGCTCGGGAGTTGCGCGGACTGCTGTGAGTCTCCTCCGTTGCAAGCCTCGACGCCATGAAAAATGGCCCTCGTGAGGGCCATTTAGTGTCAAATTGGCATCAAGTGCTAGTGCAGTATGCGCTACCAGCTATTATTTTGAGAGCGTCTTGAACACTTCGCGCGCAGCAGCCACGGTGGCTGCCACATCGTCGGCGGTGTGGGCAGCGCTCACAAAACCGGCTTCGTACAGGGCCGGTGCGATGTAGATGCCCCGGTCCAGCAGACCGTGGAACAGTTGGTTGAAGCGCGCGCTATCGGTCTTGAGCACCTGGGCGTAGTTCTGCGGCAGCTCGGGCAGCAGGAAGAAGCCGAACATGCCGCCCTCGCAGTCGCCGCAGAACGGCACGCCTTCAGCATGGGCGGCCGCTTGCAGTCCATCGACCAGCGAGCGGGTGCGGGCCGACAGCGCATCGAAGAAGCCGGGCTTCTTGATTTCGCGCAGCGTGGCCAGCCCGCAGGCCGTGGCTACCGGATTGCCCGACAACGTGCCTGCCTGGTACACGCCGCCCAGCGGCGCGAGGTGTTCCATGATGGCGCGCGGGCCGCCAAACGCCGCCAGCGGCATGCCGCCGCCAATCACCTTGCCGAGCACGGTGAGGTCGGGTTGGAAGCCAGGGATGCTCTTGGCGTACACGCTTTGCGCGCTGCCCAGGGCCACGCGGAAACCCGTCATCACTTCATCCAGTACCAGCAGCGCGCCGTACTCGGTGCACAGCTCGCGGCAGCGCTTCATGAACGGCACGCTCGCGCGCACCAGGTTCATGTTGCCCGCGATGGGTTCGATCATCACGCAGGCCAGTTCCTTGCCGTGCAGGGCAAAGGCTTCTTCGAGCTGGGCGACATTGTTGTATTCGAGCACCAGGGTGTGCTGCACCACTTCAGGCGGCACACCGGCGCTGGTGGCATTGCCAAACGTGGCCAGGCCCGAGCCGGCCTTGACCAGCAGCGAGTCGGCATGGCCGTGGTAGCAGCCTTCGAACTTGATGAACTTGCTGCGGCCGGTGGCGCCGCGGGCCAGGCGGATCGCGCTCATGCCCGCTTCGGTGCCCGAGCTCACAAGGCGGATCATCTCCATCGAGGGCACCAGGCTCAGAATCTCTTCGGCCAGTTCCACTTCACGCTCGGTGGGTGCGCCAAAGCTGAAGCCTTCGAGTGCGGCCTTCTGCACGGCTTCCAGCACCGCCGGGTGGCCGTGGCCCAGGATCATGGGGCCCCAGGAGCCGATGTAGTCGATGAAGCGCTGGTCGTTGGCGTCCCAGAAGTAGGCGCCTTGTGCGCGTTTCACAAACCGGGGTGTTCCGCCCACGGCCTTGAAGGCCCGCACGGGCGAATTCACGCCGCCGGGAATCAGCGCCTTGGCGCGTTCGAACAGGGCAATATTGAGATCAGTGTTTGGTGTCATGGGGGGGCATCACAAAGCCCTCAAGGGCTTGTGCTTCATCAATCGTGGGTTCTTCTTCGCTGTCGTTCTCGTCGTCTTCCGGCTGCGCCCAGAACATGCGGTCGGGCACGATGTGCCCCATGCCGGGGCGAAAGCCCGCGTCCAGGCAGCGGTCGAGGTAGCCCAGCGCTTCGCTGGTGGCTTCGCCCAGATCGTTGCCGCTGGCCACCAGGGCGGTGAGGGCGGCCGACAGGGTGTCTCCCGCTCCGGAGAAGGTGGCGTCGAACAGCTCGAACTTGCCACTGCCCAGCACGGTCTGGGGTGAGGCCAGCACGTTCTCCACAAATTGCTCGGGCAAGGGGATGCCAGTGACTAATGTGTAAGGCACGCCCATCTCGGAGGCTGCGCGGGCAATGTCGCGCGCGGTGGGGCTGCGCTCGCCCGTCCAGTCCGGCAGCAGCCAGCGCCACAGCGTGCTGTGGTTTCCAACCAACACCGAGGTCTGGGGCAGCAGCAGCTCGCGGAAGGCGTCGAGGTACTCGTCAATCAGCTCTTCCCGCCACCAGGACAGGTTGGGCATGTAGGCGATCACGGGGACTTCGTCGTAGTCGGTCGTGATCTCGGCAATGGTGCTGATGTTCTCGGGGCTGCCGACAAAGCCGACCTTGATCGCCTGCACGGGCAGGTCTTCCAGCACGGCGCGCGCCTGCTCGGACACAGCCTCGTCGTCGAAGCAGAAGTGGTCGAAAATCTGAGCGGTGTCGCGGGCATAGGCTCCGGTGACCACGGCGATCGGGTGTCCGCCCACCGATGCAATGGTCGTGATGTCGGCGGTCAGTCCGCCGGCTCCGCTGGGGTCGCTGGCGTTGAATACCAGCACACAAGCCGGGCTCGCTTCCTCCGCGTCATCGTCGTCAATATCGGGAATTTCGGAGGGGGGAAGGGGGGCTTTGATGGTCATGGACCAGATCCTGCTGGAGGGGTGGCACGGAAGCTGCAGGCCGCGGAAATCGCTAGATACAATCGTTGCATTCTATGTGAAGGCCCTTTAAGCTGTGACCGACTTTAAAACTTGGATGTGTTTGATTTGCGGCTGGATTTATGACGAAGCAGAGGGTTCTCCCGAGCACGGCATTGCACCTGGCACGCCATGGGATCAGGTTCCAATGAATTGGACCTGCCCAGAATGTGGCGCCCGCAAGGAAGATTTCGAGATGGTCCAGATCTGAGGCGCTTCAGCACCATTTGCTGCTGCGTTGTTTATTTTCTCCATCGGGAGCAGTGACAATTGACTACAACAGGCGCATCTTTCAAAGTGCTCGTGGTGGATGACAGCAACACCATCCGTCGAAGCGCCGAGATTTTTCTCAAGCAGGGGGGGCACGAAGTCTTGTTGGCCGACGACGGCTTTGATGCTTTGGCCAAAGTCAATGATTACCAGCCTCAGCTGATTTTTTGCGACATCCTCATGCCCAAGCTCGACGGGTACCAGACCTGCGCCATCATCAAGCGCAATGCCCGTTTTGCAGATACTCCGGTAGTGATGCTGTCCTCCAAGGACGGCGTGTTCGACAAAGCGCGTGGGCGCATGGTCGGCTGCCAGGAATATCTCACCAAGCCGTTTACCAAAGACCAGCTGTTGCAGGCCGTGCAGCAGTTTGGCAATTCCCAACAAGGAGCCATGTAATGCCCATTCAGAAAGTATTGGTCGTCGACGACTCGAAGACCGAGTTGATGTTTTTGACGGACCTGCTTCAGAAAAAAGGCATGCAAGTCCGTACGGCAGAAAATGCCGAAGAGGCATTCCGTCGCCTGGCCGAAGAAAAGCCTGACCTCATCCTCATGGATGTGGTGATGCCTGGCCAAAACGGTTTTCAGCTCACGCGTGCCATTACCCGCGACCCCCTTTATGCCGACGTGCCCATCATCATGTGCACCAGCAAGAACCAGGAAACCGACCGTGTCTGGGGCATGCGCCAAGGTGCGCGCGGCTACATCACCAAGCCGGTGGATCCCGCCGAGCTGCAGGCAAAAATCGACGCTCTGAACTGAGGCTGCGGCGCGCTCATGGCAAACCGCGAAGCCCTACGGGAGCTCCAGACCCGACTTGCCAGCCGTTTGCAGGCGGCAAGGTCCGAAGGTACGTCCGTGTCCTCCTGGCTGGCTGTAGAGTCCGCCGGGAGTTTCTATCTGCTGCCCTTGGGGCAGTCCGGGGAGATCTTCCCCTGGGTGTCGGTGCAGGCCGTGCCTTACACCCAGAGCTGGTTTCTGGGTGTGGCCAACCTGCGTGGCGGCCTTGTGGGCGTGGTCGATCTGGCCGGTTTGCTGGGCTCTGCTGCCCCACGCACCGAGCAGGCCTTGTCCGAAGCCAGTCTGCTGGCGTTCAATGCCGCGCTCGAAGTCAACGCTGCGTTGCTGGTGGACCGCCTTGCCGGTCTGCGTGGCACGGATGCGTTCGTGTCGTCCGAGCCGCCCGCCGAGGATTCGCCCAGTTTCTTCGGTACCACCTATCTCGATTCCAGTGGCACACGCTGGCAGGAGCTGAACTTGCAGATCCTGTCCCAACATCCCGCTTTCCTGAGCATCAGTGCTTGAGTTTTTCTGTAAGGCTGCACCATGTCCGTCGTCAATCAATTTGGAAAACTGTTCAACCGGAAACCCGCCACGCCTGATGCTGGCGCAGCCACCGGCACGACCGACGATGGGCAGGACGTCCTGGCCACGGGAGCGCTCGACGGTTCGCAACTGCGTGACTCCTATCAGGCCGAAGGCATGAACAGTGTCCAGGGCGATCCCGATGGCTACACCCCCGAACTGACCGCGCCCGAGGCTGACGAGGATCTCATCAGCCTGCCGCTTCTGGGACGCTCGACCGCCGCGGGCCACCAACGCCGTCTGCTGGCCCTGCTGGCCGTGGGTGTGGTGGTGCTGGCCTTGATCGCCGGCTGGGTGCTGCAGCAAGCGGACCGGTCTGCGCAGCAGCTCGCTGCCACCGGCCAGTCTCTGATGCAGTCGCAACGTCTGGCCAAGTCGGTGTCGCAGGCGCTGGTGGGTAGTCCACAGGCCTTCCCCGACGTGGTCGAAAGCTCTGGCGTGTTGGCCCGCAACGTGCGCGCCCTCAATGCGGGTGACAACGAACTGGGTGTTCAGTCGCTGGGAGAGCCCTTCAAACCCGATCTGGATGCCGTCAACCCCCTGATGGAACGCGCCGAGCGCAATGCCAGCGTGGTGATGGGGCAGCAAAAGATCCTGACACAGGTGGGTGACGCTCTGCGCACCATCAACCGCCAGTCGTCCGACCTGCTGGAAATCGCCGAAACGGTCTCCTCGCTCAAGCTGCAACAGAACGCCCCTGCGGCCGAAATCTCTGCGGCAGGCCAGTTAGTGATGTTGACGCAACGTATCGGCAAGTCCGCCAACGAATTTCAGACCATGGAAGGTGTGAGCCCCGAGGCGGTGTTCCTGCTGGGCAAGGACTTGAATTCCTTCAAGGAAATTGCACAGGGCCTGCTCGAAGGCAGCCCCGAGCTGCGCCTGTCCGCCACCAAGGACGCGCAGACCCGCGAGCAACTGGATGCCCTGATCAAGCTGTACGAACAGACCCGCACCCAGGCCAGTGCCATTCTGGGCAACCTGCAAGGTCTGGTGTCTGCCCGCGAAGCGCAGTCCGCCATTATTGCCGACAGCGAACCACTGCGTCGCCAGCTGGAAGGGCTGCAAACCAAGCTGTCTGCGCAGACCGGTCTGGGTGCGGGCCAGTTCGCCGCTCTGGCCTTGGCGGGCTTGTTCGTGCTGCTGTGCGGTATCGGCATTTCGCGCGTCCAGCTGCTGGACAGCCGTGGTCGCCAAGCAGCGGCTGAAAATCAGCAACGCGACGCCAAGCGCCAGGAACAGGAGGCCAAGCGCGTCAACGACGCCAACCAGGCCGCCATTTTGCGTTTGATGAACGAACTGCAGTCGGTCGCTGAAGGTGACCTGACGCAAGAAGCCACCGTGACCGAAGACATCACGGGCGCCATTGCCGACTCCGTGAACTACACGGTGGAAGAACTGCGCCAGCTGGTGGGCAGCGTGCAGAACACGGCGACCCGCGTGGCACAGACGACCGCGCAGGTGGATAACACCTCGACCGAACTGCTGGCCGCATCGACCGAGCAGCTGCGCGAAATTCGTGAAACCGGCCGCTCCGTTCTGGACATGGCGACCCGCATTAACGAGGTGTCCACACAGGCGCAAGAGTCCGCCACGGTGGCCCGCCAATCGCTGCAAGCGGCTGACTCCGGTCTGCAGGCCGTGCAAAACGCCATCGGCGGTATGAACTCCATCCGCGACCAGATCCAGGACACCTCCAAGCGCATCAAGCGCCTGGGCGAATCCTCGCAGGAGATCGGTGAAATCACCGAGCTGATTTCCGACATTACCGAGCAGACGAACGTGCTGGCCTTGAACGCTGCCATTCAGGCAGCGTCCGCTGGTGAAGCTGGTCGCGGCTTCTCGGTGGTGGCGGAAGAAGTGCAGCGTCTGGCTGAGCGTTCCGCAGACGCTACGCGCCAGATTTCTGCCCTGGTGAAAGCCATTCAGACCGACACCCAGGATGCCGTGGCCGCTATGGAGCGCTCCACGCAGGGTGTGGTGGAAGGGGCTCGTCTGTCTGACAGCGCCGGTACCGCACTGACCGAGATTGACCGCGTGTCGCGCCGTCTGGCTGAACTGATTGAGCAGATTTCGTCTTCGACTTCCCGGGAAGCTGTTCTGGCCAACGAAGTGGCCGACAACATCCAGCACATTTTTGCGGTGACCGAACAGACGGGTGAAGGTACCCGCACCACGGCGCAGCAGGTGCGCGAGCTTTCGCACATGGCCGAGGAACTGCGCCAATCGGTGGCACGTTTCAAGATCGCCTGACGCAGCAGTTAGTCATCAACCAGCTGGCTCATTGCAGCCGGGGACGAATCCATGTCATCTATTGATGTCAACAATGCATCGGCCGCAGACGGGACCCAGGGAGATCAGGACCTGGGTCCTTTGGCTTGGGTGCTTGACGAGCTTCGCAAGTCGCTGGACGCTGCCGTCAAGGCAATGCGGCGCTTTGTGCGTGATGCCGAGGTAGCGCGCGAATCCGATCTGGCGGCGCTAGACGCTGGCCCCCTGCGCATTGCGCGCCAGCAACTGCATCAGGCCTGCGGTGCCCTGGAAATGGTGGGCATGGGGCCGCCCGCACTGGTGTTGCGGTCCATGGAGTCGGCGGTGCAGAAGTTTGTGCAGCGCCCCGAGACGTGCAGTGACGACGCTGCTGCAGTGATCGAGCGCGCCAGTTTCGCCCTGATCGAATACCTCGAAACCGTTCTGGCGGGCAAAGCCGTATCGCCGGTGGCGCTGTTTCCACAATACCGCGATGCACAGGCATTGGCAGGCGCCGACCGGGTGCACCCCGCCGACCTGTGGCCGGTGGAGCGTCGTTTCCGTGAACCCGAAGGCGCTGTGTCGCGCCCTCCGCTGTCCTACGGCCCTGAAGCCCGGGCGCGGCTGGATGCGGCGGTGCTTCGCATCGTCAAATCGGGTGACCTGAAGGCCGCCCTGAGCTTGCGCGACACCTGCCTGGGCTTTGTGGCCGCGCAAACAGACCGGCAGGCGCGTGCGTTCTGGAAAATCTGCGCAGGTTTCTTCGACGCCTTTGGCTCGGGTCTTTTGCCGCCGGATGTGTACGTCAAACGTGTGGCATCCCGTGTGCTCATGCAGTACGCCACGCTGGCCAAGGGTGACCCGACGATTGCCGACCGGCTGGTTCAGGATCTGCTGTTCTTTTGTTCGCAAGCCCGGGTGGCAGATCTGGCAGAGGATGCAGCGCCCTCGCTGCGTGCTGTTCGCCAGGCTTTTGCGCTGGACCGGTTCAAACCGGTGGACTACGAAACCGCCCGCTTCGGGCGTTTTGACCCCGCAGTATTGACGCAGGCGCGCAAGCGCATTGCTTCGGCGACAGAAACCTGGTCGGCCCTCGCAGGTGGCGACCGCAACAAACTCAAGCCGGCCGCAGACCAGTTCAGTCTGGTGTGCGATTCGCTGCGCAAGCTCCATCCAGGCAGCGAAAACCTGGCGCAGGCGTTGACGCGTGCCCTCGACTCCACCACCCGATCGGGCGAGCCCCCGTCGCCCGCGCTGGCGATGGAGGTGGCCACCTCGGTGCTGTACCTGCAGGCGGCTTTTGAAGAGCTGGACGCGGCAGACGACCAGATGGAAGCCCGCGCCAGCCGACTCGCAGAGCGACTGGACGCAGTCACGGCGGGCGCCGAGCCCGAGCCCCTGGAACAATGGATGGAAGAGCTGTACCGCCGGGTCAGCGACAACCAGACCATGGGCAGCGTGGTCGATGAACTTCGGGTGACCCTGGGTGAGGCCGAGAAGGCCATGGACCAGTTTTTCCGCAGCCCCAAAGACACCGGTGTGCTGGCGACCGTGCCCGGGCACCTCGCGCAGATGCGTGGCGTGCTGTCGGTGCTGGGGCTGGACCAGGCCTCGCTGGCTGTGGTCCGTATGCGCGACACGGTGGAGCGCCTGCTGATCAACGAGATGCCCGAAGAGGAACGCCAGAGCGCGTTTGAAAAGCTGGGCAACAGCCTGGGCGCACTGGGCTTCCTGATCGACATGTTGAGCTACCAGCGCACCATGGCGCGCAAGCTCTTTGTGTATGACGAGGACCTGGGCGAACTGCGCATCCTCATGGGCAAAACCCGTGCACGCGCCTCCGATGCCATGGAAGAAGCACCGGCCAAGCTGGAAGAGCGTTCTGCCACCGTGGTGCCCGACGTGATTCCCCGTTTTCCGGTGCAGGAGCCTGTCAGCGAACCCACGGACTTTGCTCCGTTCCCTGATTTTGAATCGGCCCCTGCGGCAGAGCCCGCCGGCCTGGCCCCGGATATCTCCTTTGACGTACCCGCTCCTGTCGTGGCGGCACCGGCGCCGGCACCAGCCGAGGCATCTTCTCTTGTGGCCGCGGCTGCGCCCGCCGCAGTGCCCGATGTGGAGGATGAACTGCTTGACGTGTTCCTCGAAGAGGCGCGTGAAGTGGTGGTCAACGGCTTGGCGGCCATTGACCAGCTGCGGGGCGAACCCGGTGACCTGAGCGAGCAGACCACGCTGCGCCGCGCGTTCCATACGCTCAAAGGCAGCTCGCGCATGGTGGGGTTGAATGACTTTGGTGAGGCGGCCTGGTCGATGGAGCAGGTGCTCAACGTGTGGCTTGCCGAGCAAAAGCCTATGCAGCCCAGCCTGCTGCAACTGTCAACGGACGCACTGCATGCCTTCAGCCGGTGGGCGGACGATATTGCTGCGGGCCGCGCAACCGGTTGGGACCCCGAGTCCTTCCGCCGGTCCGCCGATGCCATGCGTATGGATGGCACCCTGGTACCGCTGGTGGTGCCTTCCGATGGCCGCGTGTCCCCCGAGCCTGCAGCGCCGCAGGTTGAACCGGAAATTGCCGAGACAGCGTTGGAGCCGGTGGCTGCCTTGGCTGCCGAGGTGCCCCACGACGAGCTGACGGTGCCCGACTTCCAGGCCACTGAGATCTCGATGCGTGGGTCCGACCAGCCGGCCGAAGCCGTTGCCGCAGCGCCGGAAGCGGCCGAAGAAATTGACTTCTCGGTGTTCACGGCTGCGCTGAACGAGTCTGCTCACGAACCAGCGCCCGTGGTCGACCCGTCCAGTGCGGACTTTGTGCTCGATCTCGAACTGCCTGATATGGAGCCTGTGGCGGGTGCAACACCGGCGCAGGAGATTGCTCATGCAGACCCCGTCGATGTGCCGCTGGAAGCTCCGGCGGACGCTATGGACGAGGCGCTGTTGCTCCCAGAAGAACTGGTGCTCGATGCGGGCGAACTGAAGGACGTGGTGAGTGCCGATGCCCCTGCCAACGTCCCGTCGGATGGGTTGGAGGCCCTGGATGTTGCCGAGCTGGAGAAGCTGCTGGAGGCCGAGTCGGCCGAGGCAGCCGAATTGCTGGCTCCCGTCGCCGAGGTCGCAGCAAGTTCCGAGGCACTGCCACAGGACATCGGTGCGGATGTGGAGCCCGCGCCAGAGGTGCCAAATCTGCTCGATGCCCTGCCGCAGGAAGAAGGTGGCAGCGACGATGCCGTCAAGGTGATTGACACGCTGCGTATCGGTATCCCTCTGTACAACGTGTACCTGAACGAGGCCGATGAGTGGTCGCGCCGCCTGGTCACCTGCCTGCAAGAGTGGGCGCTGGAACTGCATGAGCCTCTGCCCGACGTGGCCGTGGCCTTGTCGCATTCTCTGGCCGGCAGTTCCGCCACCGTGGGCTTCACTGCACTGTCCGAAATGGCCCGCATGCTGGAGCACACGCTGCAGCATGTCCAGCTGCAGTCGGGTGGAACCCAGGAGCAGGCAGCGGCCTTCATGGCCGCGGCGGAAGACATCCGCCGCCTGTTGCATCAGTTTGCCGCTGGGTTCCTCAAAGAGCCCAGCCCTGAAGTGCTGGCCCAGCTGCGCCAGATTCTGGAAACCGAGGTGGTCAGCACGCAGTCTCCGCCCGAGGAGGATGCGCAGGCCTATCTCGACGCCGCAGAGCAGGTTGCCTCCCAAGCGCCGGAGGCTGGCTTGCTCACGGTGGACGCAGAACCCGAGGCCGAGCCTGCGGTCCCCGCTGCGCCTGTGCCTGTGGCGGGCCATGTGGCGCCTGCACTGTCTGCGGTCGTTCATGACCACGATCAGCGCATTGACGATGCCATCGCGCACGCCATTGCATCGATCCCGGACGCCGACGATGACATTGATGCGATCGACGTCATCGACCCCGACCTGTTCCCCATCTTCGAGGAAGAGGCGGCCGAGTTGTTGCCCCAGCTGGGCGGTGCGTTGCGGCAGTGGGCTTCGCGTCCGGACAACCTCAGTGCTCGCAGCGAAGTGTTGCGGGCCCTGCATACGCTCAAGGGTAGCTCGCGTCTGGCCGGTGCGATGCGCCTCGGTGAAATGGCCCACCGGCTGGAATCTGCGATTGAGCAGCTGGACGTAGAAACCGTCACCACAGACCAGATCGAGCCGTTGCAAGGCAGTTTCGACGGGTTGCAAGCCAACTTCGACGCGCTGCGCGCCATTGGTCAGAATCCTTCCGACACCGTAGTCGCCCTGCCGGTCGAGACGGTTCCCGCCTCCCGTGCCAATGTGGCAGACGCGGTCGAGCCCTCGGTCTCTCAACCTGCAGCACCTTCTGTCCGCCCACAGGCCATCACCGCTCCGGCAGTGCGCCTGCCAGGGCCGTCCCAGTTGGCGCCCCTGCGGGTGGCTGCCAACCAGTCTGTGCGTGTGCGTGCGCAGCTTCTGGACCGCTTGGTCAACCAGGCGGGCGAAGTGATGATCAGTCGCTCGCGCCTGGATGCGCGCCTGGGGCAGTTCCGCAGCTCGCTTGTCGATCTGTCGGGCAACCTGGACCGCTTGCGCCAACAATTGCGCGACATCGAGGTGCAGGCCGAGTCCCAGATGCAGTCGCGTCTGGCGCTGTCCAAGGATTCTGCAGCGGGCTTCGATCCGCTGGAGTTCGACCGCTTCACACGGGTGCAAGAGCTGACCCGCATGATGGCCGAATCGGTCAACGACGTGGCCACGGTGCAGCGCAACCTGCAACGCGCCATGGAAGGGGCCGAAGACGACCTGATCGCCCAGGGCCGTCAGGCGCGTGAGCTGCAGCGCGATCTGCTGCGCACGCGCATGGTGGAGTTCGAGGGCATTGCCGAACGCCTGTATGCCGTGGTGCGCCAGGCCTCCAAGGAGACCGGCAAACAGATCAAGCTGGACATCACCGGCGGCTCCATCGAAATGGACCGTGGCGTGCTGGACCGCATGACGCCCGCCTTCGAGCATTTGCTGCGCAATTGCGTGGCCCACGGCATCGAAGAGCCTGAAGTGCGTACGGCGGCCGGCAAGCCGGCGTCGGGCACCATCACGGTGGACCTGCACCACGAAGGCAATGACGTGTCAGTCGAGTTCCGTGATGACGGTGCTGGCCTGAACCTGCCGCGCATCCGCGAAAAGGCCCTGTCCCAGGGCATCGTGGAACCTGGCGTGGAACTGAGCGATGCCGATGCTGCCAACCTGATCTTCATGCCGGGCTTCTCGACGGCCTCTGAAGTGACTGGCTTGGCAGGTCGCGGCATCGGCATGGACGTGGTCCGTGCCGAGATCAACGCGCTCGGTGGCCGCATCGAAACCTCCACCGAGGCGGGCAAGGGCGCGGCGTTCCGCATGGTGCTGCCTCTGACCACGGCGGTGACGCAGGTGGTGATGCTGCGCTCGGGCGACCTGGCGATTGGCGTTCCGGCCAACGTGGTCGAGATCGTCCGTCGCACCTCGGCCCCCGACCTCGCAGAGGCCTACCGCACCGGTGTGTTTGACGACGGCATGGAGAAAATCCCGTTCTTCTGGTCCGGCGCTCTGCTGCAGTCCTCTGCACGCAGCACCGAACCTGCAGGCAAGACCCGGCCGGTCGTGATCTTCCGAAGCGCAGCACAGCGCATTGCGATGCACGTGGACGAAGTGCTGGGCAACCAGGAAGTGGTGGTGAAGAACCTGGGGCCGCAGCTGTCGCGTCTGCCGGGCCTGGCGGGCATGTCCGTGCTGGCCTCGGGTGCTGTGGTGCTCATCTACAACCCTGTGGCCCTGGCCACCGTGTATGGCGACCAGGTGCGTGCAGCCAGTGCCGACATGGCGCCGGCGCCCGATGCACAAGGTGTGGCTGGCACGGCCAAGGCCGTGGTGTCGCCCCAGTTGGCGGGCACCAGCCAGGTGCCGTTGGTGCTGGTGGTGGACGACTCCATCACCGTGCGCCGTGTCACGCAACGTCTGTTGCAGCGCGAAGGTTACCGTGTGGCGCTGGCCGCCGATGGCCTGCAGGCGCTGGAGCGTCTGCAGGAAGAGCGCCCGACGGTGGTTCTGTCCGACATCGAAATGCCGCGCATGGACGGCTTCGATCTGGCGCGCAACATCCGTGCAGATGGTGCCTTGCGTGATCTGCCCATCATCATGATCACCTCGCGCATTGCTGAAAAGCACCGCGAGCATGCGATGGAGCTGGGCGTGAACCACTACCTGGGCAAGCCCTATTCGGACGAAGAGTTGCTGAGCCTGATCCAGCACTACGCCCGCGTCGCGGCAGCTGCAGAGGCCTGACGCCATGCAGGACCACTCCCGGCCCGGCGGTATTGCGCGGGTGGGGAGTGCCCCGCTACCAACTTTGTCCATGCCCCGTGCGTGGACCCCTGCGGCCTGAGTCTGCCCGATGGACCCGCTGGACCCTGCCCGTCCCTCCGACCCCCGGCTGCTGGCCTGCCTGGCGCTGGTGGCACGTGAGCGCGCGTCTGACCTGTTCTTGCTGGCGGGCGCGGCGCCCACCATCAAGCGCCAGGGCGCGTTTGTGCCCATCACCCAGCAGGTCCTGGCGCCCAGCGATGTGCGAGAGATGGCCTATTCCATCTTGCGCGACGCCCAACGCAAGGAGTTCGAAGCCACGATGGAGTGCGACCTCTCGCTGCAGACCGCCGAGGGTGAGCGCTTTCGCGTGAACGTGCACATGCAGCGGGGGCAGGTCGGCATGGTGATCCGCCATGTGATTGCCCGGATTCCGACGCTGGAAGAGCTGGGGCTGCCGCCCGTGATCCAGCGGCTGGCGTTCCTCAAAGGGGGGCTGGTGTTGACGGTGGGGGCTGCAGGCTCGGGCAAGACCACCACCCTCGCGGCCTTGCTGGACCATCGCAATACCCATACCGGCGGGCACATCCTCACGGTGGAGGACCCCATCGAGTATTTGCACACGCACAAGAAATCGCTGGTGACGCAGCGCGAGGTGGGTCTCGATACCCTGTCCTACGACGAAGCACTGCGCCGTGCCATGCGCGAGGCGCCCAACGTGATCATGATCGGCGAGATCCGTGACCGGGCCACCATGCAGCATGCGCTGCACTATGCGGAGTCCGGCCATCTGTGTGTGTCCACCCTGCACGCCAACAATGCCAATCAGGCGGTGCAGCGCATCGTGAATTTCTTCCCCGAGGACGCCCACCGCCAGCTGCTCATGGACCTGTCGCTCAACCTGCGGGCAGTGGTAGCGCAGCGCCTGGTACAAGGCCTGGCGGGCCGCCTGGTGCCCGCGACCGAGATCATGCTGCTCACACCCTATGTGTCCGAACTGATCCAGAAGGGCCAGATCGACGAGCTCAAGACCGCCATCACCCGCAGTGGCGAGCAGGGCATGTGGAGTTTTGACCAGTCACTGCTGGGCATGGTGGAGGCGGGCGCTATATCGCCCGAAGAAGCCATTGCCAACGCCGACAACCGCACCGATGTGCGCCTGCGGCTGCGGCTGGCTGCGGGCGCATCGCTGGGCGGCGACGGCATGCAGATGGCGCCGGAGGAACCCCCGCCCAGTGATCCGCCACCGCCGGGGCATCGCTGACCTCACCCTGGTGCGGCTTCAGCCGCAGGGCCTGGCCCCAGGCGTGGCACGGCATCAGCCCGCAGCCGTCTTCACCACCGCATACCGCTCCAGCGTGCGCTGCCGCGCGGCGTCGTGCTCCACCACGGGTCGGGGGTAAGTGTCTCCCAGGCGCACGTCAGCTTCCTGCAGCTCCAGCGGGCGCGCGAGCCAGGGGGCGTGGAGTGCCTTGGTGGGGAGCGCAGCGAGCTGGGGCAGGTAGCGACGGATGAACTTGCCCTCCGGGTCGAACTTCTCGCTCTGGCTCACCGGGTTGAAGATGCGGAAATACGGCTGGGCATCGCACCCGCTGGAGCTGGCCCACTGCCAGCCGCCGTTGTTGGCGGCCAAGTCGAAGTCATTGAGGTGGGTGGCAAAGTAGGCCTCGCCCCGGCGCCAGTCGATGCCCAGGTCTTTCACCAGAAAGCTCGCCACCACCATGCGCAGGCGGTTGTGCATGTAGCCCGTCTGGTTGATCTGCGCCATGGCCGCATCCACCAGCGGGTAGCCGGTGCGGCCCTCGCACCAGGCGGCAAACAGCGCATCGGCCTCGGGGCCGGTCTCCCAGGCGATTGCGTCGTAGGCCGGCTTGAAGCTCTGGCCCACCACATGCGGGTGGTGGTGCAGGATCTGGAAGTAGAAGTCCCGCCAGATCAGTTCGCTGAGCCAGGTCGTGGCGCCCGGGTTACCCTCCAGCATCAGGCGGTGCGCCGTGCGCGCCAGCAAGCGCGGCGAGATGGTTCCAAACCGCAGGTGCACGCTGAGGTAGCTGGGGCCCTTTACCGCCGGAAAATTGCGCGTGTCCTCATAGCGTTCGATGCGGCCCAGAAAATCGTCAAACAGCTGCTGTGCGCCCTGAGCGCCCGTGGGCAGGCGCAGCTGGGACAGCGCTGTGGGCTCAAACCCGAGGTCCTGCAAGGTGGGCACGGGCTGGCAATGGCCTTGCGGTCGCGCCGCCAGATGGTGGGCATGGCGCTCCACCGGATAGCTCTTGAGCTGGAACGCATCGATCTTCTTGAGCCATGCATTCTTGTACGGCGTGAACACGCTGTACGGGTTCCCCGTCTGCGTCAGCACCTCGCTGCGCTCCAGCAGGGTATGGTCCTTGAAAGTGTGAAAGGCCTTGCCTGCGGCCGCCAGGCGCGTGCGGACCAGGCGGTCGCGGTCCAGCGCCTGGGGTTCGTCATCGTGGTTGGTAAAGACGGCCTGCACGTCCAGGGCGCTGGCCAGCGCCGGAATGGCGTCGCTGGCCACCGCGTGCCACACGATGAGGCCGCCCCGTTCCTGCCCCGAAAGCGTGTGCAGGGTGTCGTCCAGTTCCACCAGCGACTCCCGGATGAACTCCACCCGCCGGTCGGCGCGGGGCAGGGCGCCGAGGATGTCCTTGTCAAATACAAAGGCGCAGAACACCTGTTCGCAGCGCGTCAGCGCGTGGTACAGGGCGGCCTGGTCGTGCGCACGCAGATCGCGGCGGAACCAGACCAGGCCACGGGGGTAAGTGGGCTCGGGGGAGGGGGGCATGTTCACCGTTAAAATTGCGAGATGTCTTTCGATTCTGCGCCCATCAACCTGACGCATCACTTCCTGATCGCGATGCCCGGCCTGGAAGATGAGTCTTTTGCGCGTAGCGTCGTGTATCTGTGTGAGCACGGCGAGCGCGGTGCGCTCGGCCTCATCATCAACAAGCCCACCGACATCACCCTCAAGGGCCTGTTCGACAAGGTGGACCTGTCCCTGCGCCGTGAGGACCTCACCACGGCGCCCGTCTTCCAGGGGGGGCCGGTGCAGACCGAGCGCGGCTTCGTGCTGCACGAGCCCATGCTGACGAACAGCGCGGACACGGACGAGTCGGCCTACGCGTCCACCATGACCATCCCGGGCGGGCTAGAGATGACCACCTCCAAGGACGTGCTCGAAGCGCTGTCCACGGGGGCAGGCCCGCGCCGCGTGCTCATCACGCTGGGCTACTCGTCGTGGGGTGAGGGGCAGCTCGAATCCGAGCTGGCCGAGAACGCCTGGCTCACCGTGGCGGCTGATCTGTCGGTGATCTTCGACACCCCCGTGCCCGAGCGCTACGACCGGGCCTTGTCGCTGCTGGGCCTGAAGGCCTGGATGCTGTCGCCCGAGGCGGGGCACGCATGACCGGTTCGCCCGCTCAGCCCATCCAGCCGCCAGCCGTTCCTGCGCATTTCCAGACCTTTCTTGCTTTTGACTTTGGCCTCAAGCGCACGGGCGTGGCCTCGGGCAACCGCATGCTCAAGAGCGCCACACCACAGCGCACCATCCAGGCCGAGGGCGACGCCCGTTTTGCCCAGGTGGCCGAGCGCATCAAGGAGTGGCAGCCCGACGCGCTGGTGATCGGCGTGCCTTACCACCCCGACGGCGCGAGCCACGAAAACACTGCACGCGCGCTCAAGTTCGGCCGCCAACTGCGCGGGCGGTTTGGCTTGCAGGTGTTCGAGGTGGACGAACGCTACAGCACCACCGAGGCCATTGCGGGTGGTGCCAAGGATGCCGACGCAGCGTCGGCCTGCATCATCCTGGAACAGTTTTTGAGGAATCTCCCATGACCACCCCCTCCCCCGGCATGTCCGGCAGCCTGGTGCTCGACGCCGAGGCGTTGTACCGCGAGCTGCTGCGCGGCGTGCGCAGCATGCTCACCCCCACCACGCGCCTGGCAGGCATTGCCTCGGGCGGTGCCTGGCTGGCCGAGCGTCTGCAAAAAGACCTGGGCCTGGAAGGGCCCGCCGGTGTGCTCTCGTCGGTCATGCACCGCGACGACTTCGCGCAGCGCGGTCTGTCGGCCAGCGCACAGACCGCGCTGCCGTTTGATGTGAACGGCGCCGACGTGCTGGTGCTGGACGACGTGCTCTACACCGGCCGCACCATCCGCGCCGTGCTCAACGAGCTGTTCGACTACGGCCGCCCCGCCAGCGTGCGCCTGGCCGTGCTGGTGGACCGGGGCGGGCGCGAGTTGCCTGTGCAAGCCGACTTTGCTGCCGCACGCGTGGCCTTGCCTGCCGCGCAGTCGCTGGCCCTGGCCCGCGACGATAGCGGCACCTTCCAATTCCAAGTCAAAGAGGCCTGACCGTGCTGCACAAGCGCAATCCCCAACTCAACGGCAACGGCGAACTCATCCACCTGCTGTCCATCGAAGGGCTGCCGCGCGACATCGTCACGCACATCCTCGACACGGCGGCCAACTTCGTGAGCGTGAACGACCGCGAAGTGAAAAAGGTGCCCCTGCTGCGCGGCAAGAGCGTGTTCAACCTGTTCTTCGAGAACAGCACGCGCACCCGCACCACCTTCGAGATCGCGGCCAAGCGCCTGTCGGCCGACGTGATCAACCTGGACATCGCGCGCAGCTCGGCCAGCAAGGGCGAGTCGCTGCTCGACACCATCGCCAACCTCTCGGCCATGGCTGCCGATTTGTTCGTGGTGCGGCACAGCGAGTCGGGCGCGCCGTACCTGATTGCGCAGCATGTGGCGCCCCATGTGCACGTGATCAACGCCGGCGATGGCCGCCATGCCCACCCCACGCAGGGGCTGCTGGACATGTACACCATCCGCCACTACAAGAAGGACTTCAGCAACCTCACCGTGGCCATCGTGGGCGACGTGCTGCACTCGCGCGTGGCGCGCTCCGACATCCACGGCCTGACCACCCTGGGCTGCGCCGAAGTGCGCGTGGTGGGCCCGCGCACCCTGGTGCCGTCGGACATGGCGCAGATGGGCGTGCGCGTGTGCCACACGCTCGAAGAGGGCATCAAGGATGCCGACGTGGTCATCATGCTGCGCCTGCAGAACGAGCGGATGAGCGGCGCGCTGCTGCCGTCCAGCCAGGAATACTTCAAGAGCTTTGGCCTCACGCAGGAGAAGCTGCAACTGGCCAAGCCCGACGCCATCGTCATGCACCCCGGCCCCATCAACCGCGGCGTGGAGATCGACTCCGCCGTGGTCGATGGCAAGCAAAGCGTGATCCTGCCGCAGGTGACCTTCGGCATCGCGGTGCGCATGGCAGTGATGTCCATCGTCGCGGGGAATGAAGCGTGACCCATCGGGTGAATGCTCCTGTTTTAATAGCTGCTAGCGCATATATCACCGGCGCTATCGGCCTATTTGACTTGAAATCATGAAGATACTGATCCAAAACGGCCGGGTGATCGACCCCGCTTCGGGCCTTGACCAGACCTGTGACATCGCCATTGCTGCAGGCCGCATCGTGGGGGTCAACCGCGTGCCGCCCGACTTTGCGCCCAAGCGCGTGGTGGATGCCACGGGCTGCATCGTGCTGCCTGGCCTGGTGGATCTGGCGGCGCGCCTGCGCGAGCCCGGCCACGAGCACGAAGGCATGCTCGAATCCGAAATGGCCGCCGCCGTGGCCGGTGGCGTGACCAGCCTGGTCTGCCCGCCCGACACCGACCCCGTGCTGGACGAGCCCGGCCTGGTGGAGATGCTCAAGTTCCGCGCCGAGAAGCTGCACCAGTCGCGCCTTTTTCCGCTCGGGGCGCTCACGCGCAACCTGGCGGGCGAGGTGCTCACCGAGATGGCCGAGCTGACCGAGTCCGGCTGCGTGGGCTTTGGCCAGGCCGAGGTGCCGCTGGCCAGCACCCAGGTGCTGCAGCGCGCGCTGCAGTACGCCGCCACCTTTGGCTACACCGTGTGGCTGCGTCCGCAAGAGATGCACCTGGGCAAGGGCGTGGCTGCCAGCGGTGCGCTGGCCACGCGGCTGGGCCTGTCGGGCGTGCCCGTGGCGGCCGAGACCATTGCGCTGCACACCATTTTTGAACTGCTCAAGACCACCGGCGCACGCGTGCACCTGTGCCGCCTGAGCAGCGCTGCGGGTGTCGAGCTGGTGCGCCGCGCCAAGGCCGAGGGCCTCAAGGTCACCTGCGACATCAGCATCAACACGCTGCACCTCACCGAAAACGACATCGGCTTCTTCGACAGCCGCGCGCGCCTGACCCCGCCGCTGCGCCAGCAGCGCGATCGCGATGCCCTGAGCGCGGCGCTGCTCGATGGCACCATCGACGCGCTGGTGTCCGACCACACCCCCGTCGATGAAGATGCCAAGACCTTGCCGTTCGCCGAGGCCGAACCCGGCGCCACGGGCCTGGAGCTGCTGCTGTCGCTCGCGCTCAAGTGGTCGCAGGACAGCGGCGTGCCTTTGCAGCGCGCGCTGGCTGTGGTCACTGCCGAGCCCGCACGCGTGCTGGGCAATGCGCTGGGCACCTTGCAGGCCAGCGTAGGTCAGATCGTGGAAGGTGGCGTGGGTGACCTCTGCATCTTCGACCCGCAGGCCGCGTGGACGGTGCAGGACGACGCGCTCGCCAGCCAGGGCAAGCACACGCCGTTCTCGGGCTATGAACTGCCCGGCCGTGTGCGCATGACCCTGGTCGGCGGACAGGTCGCTTTTGACCGGGGCTGACGTGGCGCGCTGCAGCCAGGCCCAGGGCCGGGCCTTGTGATGAGATCCCTGCGCGCCTGCTGGCGGCTGCTGCGGCTGCTGGGCCACATTGCCAAAGGCCTGTGGATCGTGGCACTGCGTTTTCCAGCGCTGTCGCCCGACCAGCAGCACGCCCGCGTGCAGGTGTGGTCGCTGGAGCTGCTGGCCCATGCGGGCGTGAGCCTGCGCATCCTGGGGCAACCCCCGGTGACCGGGCCGGTGATGCTGGTGGCCAACCACATCTCCTGGCTTGACATCCCCGTGATGCATGCGGCGCGGCACTGCCGTTTTGTCTCCAAGTCCGACGTGCAGGGCTGGCCACTGATCGGCACCCTGGCCACGGCCGCAGGCACGCTCTACATCGAGCGCAGCTCGCGCCGCGATGCGCTGCGCATGGTGCGCTCGATGCAGGAGGCGCTGGAGCGTGGCGAAGTGCTGGCCGTGTTCCCCGAAGGCACTACGGGTGACGGGCGCGAGATGCTGCCCTTCCATGCCAACCTGCTGCAGGCCGCTGTGGCCGCGCAGGCGCCAGTGCAGCCCGTGGGCCTGCGCTTTGCCGACAAGGCCACCGGCGCCACCAGCTTTGCGCCGAGCTACATCGGCGACGAAACCCTGGTGGGCTCGATCTGGCGCACGCTCAGCGCCCCGCCCATCGAGGCCGTGGTGCACTACGGCCCGCCCGAGCTGGCAGGCGAGCGCGACCGCCGCACCTGGACGCAGCACCTGCACGACACGGTCGATCAACTGCGCAAGGCCTGAGAACGCACACAGGTTCCCTGGGTTCCCAACGAGCTGTCTTTGTGCGGCAAAAGCGTGCATATTCCACGCTTTGAGCCCGGCAGGTGGTCGTCTAGGTGGTCTGCCCGGCGCAATGTCCCGTATCGTCCGCGCTTTCCATTTGCCTGCGGTTCATCGCAGGCCTTTGCACACTGCCGGGAGGGCACCATGAACCTGATTGAACGCGCCAAAAGCATTCTTCTGCAACCCAAGGAGGCCTGGGCCACCATCGATGCGGAAGTCACCGACACCGCCACCCTGTTCACCCGCTACGCCATGGTCCTGGCGGCCATCCCGGCGGTCTGCGGTTTCATCGGCATGTCGCTGATCGGCTTTGGCGGCTTCGGCGTCACCATCCGCGTGCCTTTCGTGTCCGGGCTGGTGAACATGGTCGTGTCGTACGGGTTGAGTCTGGTGGGCTTGCTGGTGCTCGGTTTCATCATCGATACGCTGGCGCCCACCTTTGGCGGGCAAAAGAACGCCATCCAGGCACAGAAGGTGGCGGTGTACGCCAGCACGGCCGCCTTGCTGGGCGGTGTGTTCAGCCTGCTGCCATCGCTGGCCATGCTGGGTTTGCTTGCGGCGCTGTACTCCATCTACCTGCTCTACACCGGCCTGCCTGTGCTCATGCGCAGTGCGCCTGAGAAGTCGGTGGGCTACACGGTCGTGGTCATCATTGCGGCCATCGTGATGGGTGTGGTCATCGGTGCCGTCAGTGCGCTGTTCATGCCGCGCAGCGGTGCGTTGTTTGGCGGTGCCGACGCCCCTGCCATCACCATGAACACACCCGGCGGCAAGGTCTCCATCGACACCGCCGGCCTGGAAGCTGCGGGCAAGAAGATGGAAGAAGCCGCCCGCAAGATGGAAGAGGCCCAGAAGAGCCAGGACCCGGCCGCCATCGCCGCCGCCACGGGCGACGCCGCCAAGGCCGCTGCCGGTGTGCTGGGTGGGGGGCAGGCCATTGCGGCCCAGTCGCTCAAGGCGGCCCTGCCGGAGAAGCTGGCAGGCCTGCCCCGCACGGGTTTTGATGTGCAGGACGGTGCCGCCCTGGGCTTGCCCACCAGCCAGGCCAGCGCGCAATATGGCAACGACAACAAGCAGCTGCGCCTGGAGATCGTGGATGTGGGCGGCCTGGGGCAGATGGCGGTGATGGCCATGGGCATGGCGCAGGGCGAGAAGGAAGACCAGACCAGCGCCGAGAAGACCTGGCAGGAAGGCGGCCGCACCTTGCACCAGCGCTACGACAAGGACGGCAGCCACGCCGAGTTCAAGACCATCCTGAAGAACGGCCTCGTGGTCAGTATCGAGGGCGACAAGATCGGTGTGAAAGAGCTGCGAGCCCTGATGTCGCAGGTGGACCTGAACGGCCTGGAGGGCCTGCAGCGCAAGGGCAAGTCCTGAGCGGAAGGGTAGTTGCTATTGATTCAATAGCTATTCAGGCATGCTCGACTAGCGCATCCGACCGATTTTGATCCCAACACCCCCTTAGCCACGCGGAAACGTCACCACGTGGTCCACCTGGGCGCGGATGCCGATCCACTCGCCCAGCGCGTGGTCGTGGTGGCTGGGCACATGGGCCAGCACCGTGTGGCCGCTGGCCAGGCGCAGGGTGTACAGAAACTCCGAGCCCCGGAACGACTTGCGCACGATCTGCGCCTGCACGGGCGCATGATCGTCGTGCACGATGTCGTCGGCGCGCAGCAGCACATCACATTCCCCACCGGGGTAGCTGCTGGGCAGGGGGCACTCATCCAGGTCGGTCAGATCGCCCAAAGGTGTTTGGGCCACCACGTTATGGCCGCGCTGCACCAGCGTGGCCGGCGCAAACACACCGTGGCCGATGAAGTCCGCCACAAACCGCGTGGCGGGACGGTGGTACAGGGTGTACGCGTCGTCCCATTGGTGCAGGTGGCCCTCGTTCATCACGCCGATCACGTCGCCAATCGCAAACGCCTCGAACTGGTCGTGGGTGACGAACAGGGCCGTGGCGCCAGCGGCTTTCAGGATGCCGCGCACCTCGTGCGCCAGGCGCTCGCGCAGGTCCACGTCGAGGTTGGAGAACGGCTCGTCCAGCAGCATGAGTTGCGGGCGCGGCGCCAGCGCGCGGGCCAGCGCCACACGCTGTTGCTGGCCGCCAGAGAGTTCGTGCGGGTAGCGGTGCTCGCTGCCCTCCAGCCCCACAAGCTTCAGCACCTCAGCCACGCGCGCGGCCTGCTCGGCCCGGGGCAGCTGGTGGATGCCAAACGCCACATTGCGGCCCACCGACAGGTGCGGGAACAGCGCGTAGTCCTGGAACACCATGCCGATGCGCCGCAACTCGGGCGGCACGCTCAGGGTGGCGCTGCTGACCACGCTTTTGGTCAGGCGGATCTCGCCGCCCGTCACGGGCTCCAGACCGGCCACGGCGCGCAGCAGGGTGGTCTTGCCGCAGCCGGAGGGGCCAATCAGCACGCCGATGTCGCCCGCTTTCAGGCTGAGCGTGACGCCTTGCACGGCGGCCTGTGCACGGCCTGCGTAGTGCACTTCGAGTTGGGAGACCTCAAGAAACATATCCACGCATTTTAGGCGGGGTGGAGTGAATGCTTAAAATTCGCATTTGCATTCCTGGGCGCTGCGGTGTCCATGCCTTTGGGCAGGTGTGCGCTTTCTTCCTTCTGCCGAGCCCCCTGCCTTGCGCCGCACGCCGTCTTCTGTTCTTCGCAGCATCCCGCTGATCCTGTTTGCAGGCTTTTTGGCCTTGCCGGTGCTGGCGGTGCTGGCGTCGTGGTTGCCGCTGTCGGCCACGGGGCAGGGCGATGCGCAGGCGGGCGCCATCCTGCGCGAGATGGCTTCCACCGTGCTGCCCGGCTACGTGTGGACAACGCTGTGGCTGAGTGTGCTGGTGGCGCTGGGCGCCGCCGTGGTGGGCACCGTGGCGGCTGCGGCTGTGACGCTGTTCGACTTTCCGGGCCGCCGCACCTTTGAATGGTTGCTGCTGTTGCCCCTGGCCATGCCCGCCTACGTGACGGCCTATGCGTACACCGACTTTCTGCAGTTCAGCGGCCCTCTGCAGGTGGGCCTGCGCAACACCTTCGGCCTGGAAGGCCGCTTGCTGCCCGAAGTACGCAGCCTGGGCGGCGCCGTGTGGGTGTTCATCTTCTCGCTGTACCCGTACGTGTACCTGCTGGCACGCACGGCCCTGGGGGAGCGCGCCGCCCACCTCATGGAGGCCGCTCGCCTGCTGGGCGCACCGCTATCCCGCCGCATCCGCGCCGTGGCCCTGCCGCTGGCGCGCCCGGCTGTGGCGGCGGGCGTGGCGCTGGTGCTGATGGAAACCCTGGCCGACTTCGGCGTGGCCAGCTACTTCGGCATCCAGACCTTCACCACCGGCATCTACAAGGCCTGGCTGTCCATGGACAACCGCTTGGCTGCCGCGCAGCTGGCCACCATGCTGCTGGTGGTGGTGATGGCGCTACTGCACCTGGAGCACCGCGCGCAAAAGCGCATGCGTTTTGCCACCGGCGGCGGGCGCGCAGGCTCGGCCGAGGCCCAGCCGCTGCAACTTCGTGGTGTGCGGCGCTGGGCCGCCTGGGGTGTGTGCGCGCTACCAGTGCTCATGGGCTTTGTGGCGCCTGTGCTCTTCATGCTGCGCCCGCTGGCGGCCGACTGGTCGGTGCTGCCGTGGGGGCGTTTTCTGGAATGGGCCTGGCACAGCGTGCGCCTCGGGGGCATCACTGCCGCCCTGGCCGTTGCCATCGCGCTCGCTCTGGCCTTTGCGGTGCGCCGTCAGGCCGACGCCATCACGCGCGGCGTGGTGCAACTGGCCAGCGTGGGTTATGCCGTGCCCGGTGCCGTCGTGGTGGTGGGGCTGTTGCTGCCCGTGGGCTGGCTGCAGGCCGCCATGCCGCAGTGGGGCGTGGGAGGGCTGGTCACGGCCACGGCCTTGGGCATCGTCTGGGCCTATCTGGTGCGGTTCTGTGCGGTGGCCCTGCAGTCCATGCAGAGCGGTTACGCGCGGATTCCACTCAGCCTGGATGACTCGGCCCGCATGCTGGGCACGGGCAGCGCGGGCCTGCTGGCACGCGTGCACTGGCCGCTGCTCAAGCGGTCTACCGCAGCGGCCGCGCTGCTGGTGTTTGTGGACGTGATGAAGGAGCTGCCCGCCACCATGGTGCTGCGCCCCTTCAACAGCGACACCCTGGCCGTGGTCGCCTACCAGCTCGCGCGTGACGAGCGGCTGGGCGAGGCGGCCCTGCCGTCGCTGGCGCTGGTGGCGGTGGGGCTGGTTCCGGTGATTCTGCTCAGCCGGACGCTGCGCAGTCGGCGGCACTGACCCAACAACGCCGTGGCGCGCGCATCGCGCTGGGCGGCGTTGTTTACTGAGGCGCGGTACCTGGGTTGCGGGGCAGGGTGAGGGTGAAGCGCGACCCCTGGCCCTCCGCGGAGGACAGCGTGAGTGTGCCGCCCATCAACGCCGCCAGGGCCCGCGACAGCGCCAGCCCCAGGCCGGTGCCGCCGTGCTGATAGCTCACCTGGTCGTTGCCCTGGCGGAATTTTTCAAACACCGTTTCGTGCAGGTGCGCCGGGATGCCGGGGCCGGTGTCCACCACGTGGAAACGCACGGTGTCACCGGCGGTGTCCACCTCGATGGCGACCGAGCCCTCGGTCGTGAATTTCATGGCGTTGGAGAGCAGGTTGTTGAGCACCTGTTTGAGCCGCAGTCCGTCGCACAGCAGGGTGTGGGGGGCTTCGGGGTCGATGCGCACGTGGAGCGCCAGGTTCTTGTTGGCCGCCGTGACGGCGAAGAAATCAGCCGTGGACTGGACGATCTCTGCCACGTTCTGCTCGGTGGGCGTGTGGGGCATGGCGCCTGCTTCCACCTTGGCCAGGTCCAGGATTTCGGTGAGCAGGGCGTTGAGGTGTTCGGCCGCCTTGCGTATCAATCCAGCCTGCTCTTTGTATCGTGGCTGGTCCAGCCGCAGTTCCATCAGCTCGGCAAACCCCCGGATACTGGTGAGGGGCGTGCGCAGTTCGTGCGACACCGCCGCCAGGAACTCACTCTTGGCTTGGCTGGCCGAGCGGGCTTCGGCCTCGCTGACGCGCAGGGCAGCATTGGTGCTCTCCAGCTGGCGCACGCTGCGCACAAAGATGATCGCGGCACCCACCAGCGCGACGCTGAAGAGCGCCATGGTGAACAAGGCCACGTTGCGGCTGGCGCGCCATTCCTGCAAGGATTCGTCGGTGCTCGTGGCCACCACAACCAGCAGCGGATATTCGCCCACACGGCTGTAGGCATAGATGCGTTCGACGCCGTCCAGTCCACTGGAGCGCACATAGTTGCCGTTGCTCCCCAGTTCCTCCATGTTGTTGTTGGCCGCCCGCGCGATCACGCTGCCCATGCCCGCGCTCTGCCCGCCCAAGACACGGGCGCGCACGGTCCTGTCGTTGCCGATGAGGGTCACCACCCCGATGTGCCCCAGCTGCACACCCCGATAGACGTCCTCAAAATAGCCGGGGTTCACGGAGGCCACCACCAGGCCCGCGATGCCGCCGTTGACATCCGGGATCTTTCGCGATAGCTGGATGGTGGCTTTGCCAGAGACCTTGCCCACCACCGGCTTGCCCACAAACAATCCGTTGGGTGTCTGCTGCAGGCGCGTAGCCTCCGGCGCTTTCGGGTTCAGGTGCACCTGTACGTGCTCGCGCTCCGACAGATCGACATGGCCGGTTTTTTCGCCCGTGGGGTCGATGTTGCTGCCGATGAACCGGCCGTCGGGTCCTACCAGAGAGAGCTGGGTCAGGATCTGGGGCGCCAGCCCGGTTTCATTGGCGAACCGCGTGAAATCGGCCTTTTCAAAGTCGTTGGCCTGGACCGCGTCGCGCATGCGGATGGTGGCCTGGTCCACCGCCGCCATCACCCGCACAGTTTGTTCGCCCAGGCTCAGCGCCAGATTGCTGTTCTGTCGGACCTGCGCATTCATGGCATCGCGCCAGGACACATTCAGCAGGACGATTACCGTGGTCCAGGCCAGCAGCAGCACCAGGGCCGTGCCCCATGCCACCATGGTGCGCAAGGGCAGGCTCGACGGCCGCTTGGGTTGCAAGGACGGGCCGTCGGGGGGCTGATGCGCTGGGGGGGCTGCGGAAGGCGAGGCAGGGGCCGTCATGGGCGAGTGTTTAAGTAAGCAACTGCAACCATCATAGGCCTGCGGCCCGCGCGGACCGCAGGCCGGTGATTCGCGCGGCAAGTCGCCGAGCTGGGCACCCCACCTGCGGGACTCCATCACCACGCCGGCCAGGCGCACTGCCGACCCGCCCGGGCACCGCCCAATGAGCAGAACGTTCTACAACGGGCGACACCCTGGCAGGGGCCGCCAGTTCCCACAGACAACGAGACCCCTTGTTTCTGCCGGGGACGGCGGAGTGGCTGTGTTTGCTATACAAAATATAGCTGTAAGCACATGATTCACATGCGCCTTCGGCCAGTTTTGCTTCAATCCTGTGCGCGGGAGGCGTGCATGCTGTGGCGGCAACGCCGGGCTTCGCTCGCGCCCCGGCAGCTACTCAGGGGTGGGGTCTGTGGACCAGCCCCGCACCCATCAAGCCTGGGTATACGCGGTCTTCACCGTGGTGTAGAACTCCGCCGCGTAGCGCCCCTGCTCGCGCGGCCCGTAGCTGCTGCTCTTGCGGCCGCCAAACGGCACGTGGTAGTCCACACCCGCCGTGGGCAGGTTCACCATCACCATGCCAGCCTGGGCGTGGCGTTTGAAGTGCGTGGCGTGCTTGAGGCTGGTGGTGGCAATGCCGCTGGCCAGGCCAAAGGGCGTGTCGTTGGCCAGGGCCAGCGCTTCCTCATAGTTCTTGGCGCGCTGCACGCTCACCACGGGGCCGAAGATCTCTTCGCGGTTGATGCGCATGCCGGGCGTGGTCTCGGTGAACAGGGCAGGGCGCAGGTAGAAGCCGGGCGCACCGTCGGCGTTCTTCTCCAGTGCCTCGCCGCCGTAGGCGAGCTTGGCGCCCTCTTGCTGGCCGATGCCGATGTATTCCAGGTCTTGCGCGAGCTGGCGGTCGTCCACCACGGGGCCGATGTCGGTGCCGGCCTTGCGGGCGTCATCCACCTTCAGGGCCTTCATTTTCTCGACCATGGCGGCCACGAAGCGGTCGTGGATGCCTTCGGTCACGATCACGCGGCTGCTGGCGGTGCAGCGCTGGCCGGTGGAGAAGAAGCCGCTGTTGATGGCCGCGCCCACGGCCACGTTCAGGTCGGCGTCGTCCAGCACCACAAACGGGTTCTTGCCGCCCATTTCCAGCTGCACCTTGGCGCCGCGCGGCACGCAGGCGGCGGCCACGCGCTGGCCGGTGCCCACCGATCCGGTAAAGCTCACGCCCGCAATGCGCTCGTCTTCGAGCAGCACGGCGCCCACGTCCGAACCCCGGCCCATCACCAGGTTGAACACGCCGGCGGGCAGGCCCGCGCGGTGCAGGATGTCGGCCAGCGCCCAGGCAGAGCCCGGCACCACCTCGGCGGGCTTGAAGACCACCGTGTTGCCGTAGGCCAGGGCCGGGGCGATCTTCCAGGCCGGGATGGCGATGGGGAAGTTCCACGGCGTGATGATGCCGATCACGCCCAGGGGCTCGCGCGTGATCTCGATGCCCACGCCGGGGCGCACGGACGGGATCATTTCGCCACCGGGGCGCAGCGCTTCGCCCGCAAAGAACTTGAAGATGGCGGCCGCGCGGCCCACTTCGCCGATGGCTTCGGGCAGGGTCTTGCCTTCCTCGCGGGCCAGCAGGTCGCCCAGCTCGGCCTTGCGCGCGATGATTTCGTTACCCACGGCGTCGAGGATGTCAAAGCGTTGCTGGGGCGTGGACAGGCTCCAGGCTGGGAAGGCCGCGTGGGCGGCCGAGACAGCCTCCAGCGCCTGCTCGCGGCTGGCCACGGCGTAGTCGCCGATCACGTCGCGCGTGTCGGACGGGTTGGTGTTCTGGTAGGTGCGGACGCCTTCGGTCCAGGTGCCGGCGATCAGGTTTGCATGCATGGCTGTGTAGGTGTGTGGGTGGTTGAGAAAAGTCGAATCAAAGCCCCGGTGCCGGGATCATTTCGCTGAGAGAACTGCTCGCCGCAGACGGCTGCCATCCAGGCAAGCGCCGTGCGCCGGGGTTCGGCCACTGCAGGTTCATTGTTGTATGTCATCGTACAACATAAGTGAGATCTTGGGTACTGCGGGTAATTACTCATGGGACCACTGCACGCCTGCGCGGCCCACGGGGCAGCAGGCGGGCGCGCAGGGTGGGTGGTACCGGCACGGGCCTTCTGCGTCAGCTGGCCTCGGCCTGCGCGCGCCGGCGGCGCTCGCGGCTGTTGGCCAGGTGGGTGCGCATGGCGGCGCGGGCGGCGTCCGGGTCTTGGCCGACGATGGCGTCGTAGATGCTCTCGTGCTCGCCGTTGACCCGCCGCAGATACTGCCGCCGCTCATCGTTCGCCGAATCCATGGCGGCCAGGCGTGCGCGCGGAATGATCATGCTGCCCAGCGTGCCCATCAGCTCGGCGAAATGGCTGTTTTGCGTGGCGCGTGCGATTTCGAGGTGGAACTGGAAGTCCGAGGCCACGGCGTCCCGCCCCGCGTCCACGGCGGCGGCCACAGCGTCCAGCGCCTCTCGCATCACTTTCAGGTTGGCCTCGGTGCGGCGCAGCGCAGCCAGAGCGGCTGCCTCGGTCTCGACGCCAATGCGCAGCTCCAGCACGGCAATCACGTCACGCAGCGTGCTGAACTGGTCGGGCGTGATCTTGAAACCCGGGGCCTGCCCCAGGCCCAGCACAAACGTGCCGATGCCGTGCCGCGTCTCCACCAGTCCCGAGGCCTGCAGCTTGGAAATGGCCTCGCGCACCACGGTGCGGCTGACATTGAACTCGGCCATGATGGCCGCCTCGGTGGGCAGCTTGTCGCCCAGCCCCAGACGGCCGTCGCGGATGCGGTCGCCCAACGAGTCCACCAGCTCCAGGGCCAGGGTGCGGGGCTTGCGGCGGGGGGCGATGTCGGTGCTCATCTCTTGGTGTTATCCCTATGTATTGGCGGGGTTGAAAGGAGTACATTGCCTCTTCGTTGTATGACAACTGATGACGTTCAACCGCTTGTAACGCCACTGTACCAAGAACCTCCACAAAAGCCATGCCCTGTCACCCGACACCGATCCGTTTCCAGCGTTTGTTACTGACCGGAGCCGCCGGGGGCTTGGGGCGTGAGCTGCGCACGCGTCTGAAGGCGTACTGCACCACGTTGCGTCTGTCCGACATCGCCGACCTGGGCAGCGAGGCGCCCGGCGAAGAACTGCGCCCCGCGCGGCTGGAAGACGCCAGTGCCATGCTGCCGCTGCTCGAAGGGGTGGACGCCGTGGTGCACCTGGGGGGCGTGTCCACCGAGCAGCCCTGGGACCCCATCCTGCAGGCCAACATCGTGGGGGCGTACAACCTCTATGAGGCCGTTCGCAAGCAAGGCGTCAAGCGCGTGGTGTTTGCCAGCTCCAACCATGTGACCGGCTTTTACCGCCAGGACGAAGTGGTGGGCCTGCGCGACCCGGCACGGCCCGATGGCCTGTATGGCCTGTCCAAGGCGTTTGGCGAGGACCTCTCGCGCTTCTACTTTGACCGCTACGGCATCGAAACCGTGTGCCTGCGCATCGGCTCCTCCTTCCCCGAGCCGCGCAACCGCCGCATGCTGGCCACGTGGATGAGCTACGACGACCTGGAGCGCCTGGTGGTGGCCAGCCTCACGGCACCAGTGGTGGGCCACAGCATCATCTATGGCATGGGCGACAACACCACTGCCTGGTGGGACAACACACTCGCTCGCCACATTGGCTACCGCCCGCAGGACAGCTCCGAGCCCTTCCGCGCCAAGGTGGAGGCCGCAGACCCGCAGCCCGACCTGACCGACCCGGCCGTGATCTACCAGGGCGGGCCGTTTGTGCGCACCGGTCCGTTCGAGTGAGCGAACCCATGGAACTCTTGCTGCCTCACCACCAGGACCAGGTGGGCGAAAGCCCGCTGTGGAGCCCTGCCGAGCAGGCGCTGTACTGGGTGGACATTGAAGGCCGCGCGCTGCGCCGCCTGCGCTGGGCCGACCGGAAACTGATGAGCTGGACGACCTCTGAGCGGCTGGCCTGTATTGCGTTGCATGCGAGCGGTGGGCTCATCGCCGGCATGGACACCGGTGTCTTCCACCTGCAGCCTGCCGACGACGGCACTTTGGTCTGGACTCTCATTTCTGCCGTGCAGCACCCGCAAGCTGGCATGCGCTTCAACGACGGCCGCTGCGACCGCCAAGGGCGCTTCTGGGCTGGCACCATGGTGCGCGACATGTCGCTGGCCCAGCCTGCGGGCGGCCTGTACCGACAGGATGCACGCGGCCTCTCGGCGCCGCAGGTGCAGGGCCTGGTCACCCAGAACGGCTTGGCCTTCAGCCCCGATGGCGCCACCATGTACCTCAGCGACAGCCACCCCAGCGTGCAGAAGATCTGGTCGCTGGACCTGCACGACGACGGCAGCCTGGGGCCGCGCCGCGAGTTCGTGGACATGCGCGAGCTGCCAGGCCGGCCCGACGGCGCTGCCATCGACACCGACGGTTGCTACTGGATCTGCGCCAACGATGCAGGTCTGGTGCACCGCTTCACCCCATCGGGCGTGCTGGACCGCTCGCTGCCCGTGCCGGTCAGCAAGCCCTCGATGTGCAGCTTTGGCGGGTCCGACATGGACCTGCTGTTCATCACCTCCATCCGCCCCGGCCAGCCGCAGGGCAACGATGCAGCCCACGGCGGCGCGGTCTTCGTGACCCGCCCGGGCGCCCAAGGGCTCGCAGAAGTCCCGCATCAGCCCGCCTGAGCGCAGCGCGCCAACCCCATTCAACCCCGGAGACAAAGCACCATGAACGTTCCACACCTCTTTGGCCGCGTGGCCATCGCCGCCGGCATCCTGCTCGGCAGCCTGGCCGCTCAGGCCACCGAGTTCCGCTCGTCCGACATCCACCCTGAGGACTACCCCACCGTGCTGGCCGTGCGCCACATGGGTGAGACGCTGTCCAAGGCCACCGGCGGCAAGCACAGCATCAAGGTCTACGCCAAGGGCTCGCTCGGCATCGAGAAGGACACCATCGAGCAGACCAAACTGGGCGCCATCGCCATGACGCGCGTGAACGTCGCGCCCATGAACAACATCTGCCCCGCCACCATGGTGCCCACCATGCCGTTTCTGTTCCGCGACAAGGAACACATGCGCAAGGTGCTGGACGGCGCCATTGGCGACGAGATCCTGAAGGACTGCGAATCGCAGGGCTTTGTGGGCCTGGCGTTCTATGACTCCGGCGCACGCTCCATCTACACCGTCAAGAAGCCCATCAAGACCCTGGCCGACGTCAAGGGCCTGAAGGTGCGCGTGCAGCAGAGCGACCTGTGGGTCTCGCTGCTCGAAGCCATGGGCGCCAACGCCACTCCCATGCCGTTTGGCGAGGTTTACACCGCGCTCAAGACCGGCCTGGTGGACGCTGCCGAGAACAACTACCCCAGCTACGAAAGCTCGCGTCACTTTGAGGTGGCCAAGTATTTCAACAAGACCGAGCACTCGATGGCGCCCGAGATCCTGTTGTTCAGCAAGCGCGTGTGGGACAAGCTGAGCGCCGACGAGCAAAAGGCGATACGCGCAGCCGCGAAGGAGTCGGTGGTGTACATGCGCAAGCTCTGGGACGAGCGGGAGGAGAAGTCGCTGGCCGTCGTCAAGGCTGGTGGCGCTGACATCGTGGAAGTGGACAAGGCGCCCTTCAAGGCGGCCATGAAGCCGGTGTACGACAAGTTCCTGAAGGACCCCAAGCTCCAGGACATGGTCAAGCGCATCGACGCGGTGAAGTGATCCTGGCGGTCCCTGCCGCAGGGCCGTGTGCGCTGCGGCAGGTTCTATTTTTTGTCCTCTGAATGTTCTCTATGTACACGCGACTTTGCGCCTTCATCGCGCGCACCTGCCTGCAGCTCGGCGTGGGGGGGCTCGTCCTTCTGGTCTGTGCCGTGCTCTACCAGGTCATCGGCCGCTACATCTTCAACGATACCCCCACCTGGGCCGAGAGCGGCGCCGTGCTGCTGGTGCTGTACGTGACCATGCTGGGCATGGCCGTGGGTGTGCGTGACGCGGGCCACATCGGCCTCGAATCCTTCCTGGTGCTGGCGCCCGACGGGCTGCGCACCAAGCTCGAATTGCTGATCCATGCGCTGGTGCTGCTGTTCGGCATCGTCATGGCCTGGAACTGCGGCGTGCTGGCCGAATCGGTGGCGCCCTACAAGATTCCCACGCTGGGCATCTCCGAAGCCTTCAAGTACGTGCCGCCCGCCATGGCCGGCGTGCTGGTGGCCATGTTCTCGCTGGAACACATCCTTGCCATCCTGCGTGGCGTTGAAGTCGAGCCTGCCTGGCACTAAAGAGACTGGGAATCCCTTGTCCATGCCCGCCTTGCACGCCAAAACGCCCCGGCTCGTCGTTGCAAATGCTCGCCATAGCGCTGGCTATGGCTGCGCTTTGCGCCTAGATCCGGGGCGTTGTGGCGCGCCTTTCGGGCACAGCCAAGGAATTCCCAGCCTCTAAGCCCGCTCCTTAAACGTCTTCATAAAAATTCCATCACCATCATGGCGTTGACCATCCTGTGCGTGAGCTTCACGCTGCTGCTGCTGCTGGGCGTGCCCGTGGCCTTCTCGATCGGCCTGTCCTCGCTGGCCACCATCCTGTATGAAGGCCTGCCGCTGGCGGTGGGCTTCCAGCAGATGATTTCGGGCATGAACCCGTTCTCGTTTCTGGCGATCCCGTTCTTCATCTTCGCGGGCGAGATCATGATGTACGGCGGCATTGCCGACCGCATCGTCAACTTCGCCAAGAGCGTGGCAGGCCACGTGCGCGGCGGCCTGGGCATGAGCAATGTGCTGGCCTGCACGCTGTTTGGCGGCGTCTCGGGCTCGCCCGTGGCCGACGTGTCTGCCATGGGCGCCGTGCTCATTCCGCAGATGAAGAAAGAGGGCTACCACGCCGACTACGCGGTGAACGTGACCACGCACGCCTCGCTGGTGGGTGCGCTCATGCCCACGTCGCACAATCTCATCATCTTCACGCTGGCCGCTGGCGGCAAGGTGAGCATTGCGGCGCTGATCCTCGCGGGCATCGTGCCGGCCCTGCTGCTCACCATCTGCAACCTGGCTGCCGCCTACTTCGTGGCCGTCAAGCGCGGCTACCCCGCCGGCACCTTCCCCGGCTGGGAGATCGTGTGGATCTCGTTCCGCGCCTCCGTCCCCGGCCTGGCCGTGGTGGTCATCATCATTGCGGGCATCTTGTCGGGGGCGTTCACGGCCACCGAGTCGGCGTCGGTGGCGGTGCTGTGGGCGTTGATCCTTTCGGTGTTCGTCTACAAGAAGCTCACGCGCGAGCAGTTCCTCAAGGCCGCGTCCAAAGCCGTCAAGACCACGGGCACGGTGCTGCTGCTCATCGGCATCTCGTCGATGTTTGGCTACCTCATCGGCCTGTACGGCGTGGCCGAACTCACGGGCGATGCGCTCAAGTCCATGAGCACCTCGCCCTGGGTGATCTTCCTGTCGGTCAACATCATCCTGTTCGTGCTGGGCACCTTCCTCGACATGGCGGCCACCATCCTCATCTGCACGCCCATCTTTCTGCCCATCTGCCAGCAGTTCGGCATGAGCACCGAGCAGTTCGGCATCGTCATGCTCATCAACTGCGCGCTGGGCCTGAACACGCCGCCCGTGGGCACCACGCAGTTCATCGGCTGCACCATCGGCGGTATCTCCGTGGGCGAGGTGATGAAGACCATCTGGCCGTTCTACAGTGCGCTCATCGTGGCACTGATGCTGGTGACCTACGTGCCCCAGTTTTCGATGTGGCTGCCGGACCTGGTGCTGAAGGCGGGTGGCTGAGCACGGCCATGCAGCACATGAAGTGGACATGAAGTGAACGATCCGATGCGAGAACCCCTCACCATCCGCATGCATGCGGACGACAACGTCGCCATCGTCGCCAACGACGGTGGCCTGCCCGCCGGCACGGTGCTGCCCCCGGGCGTGCCGGGCGCAGGCATTGCGCTGCGCGACAAGGTGCCCCAGGGCCACAAGGTGGCGCTGCAGGACCTTGCCGAGGGCGATGTGGTGCGACGCTACAACGTGCCCATCGGTTATGCGCTCAAGGCCATCCCGGCCGGCAGCTGGGTGCACGAGCGCCTGCTCCAGATGCCATCAGCCCGCGCGCTCGAAGGCCTGCCCATGGCCACCGTGAAGCCACCGGTGCTCGAACCCCTCACGGGCTATACCTTCGAGGGCTACCGCAACGCCGATGGCTCGGTGGGCACGCGCAACATCCTGGCCATCACCACTACCGTGCAATGCGTGGCCGGTGTGGTGGCGCAGGCGGTGGGCCGCATCAAGGCCGAGCTGCTGCCGCAATACCCGCAGGTGGACGACGTGATCGGCCTGGAGCACACCTACGGCTGCGGTGTGGCCATTGATGCGCCCGACGCCATCATCCCCATCCGCACGCTGCGCAACATCAGTCTCAACCCCAACTTCGGTGGCGAGGTCATGGTGGTCAGCCTGGGCTGCGAAAAGCTGCAGCCCGACCGCCTGCTGCCCCCGGGCAGCTTCCCCATCACCGACGAGCGCGACGCGGCGCTGGGCCCCGAGACGGTGTGCCTGCAGGCTGACGAACATGTGGGCTTCATGTCCATGCTCGACCACATCGTGCAGAGTGCGCGTCCCCACCTGGAGCGCCTGAACGCGCGCCGCCGCGAGACTGTCCCAGCCAGCGAGCTGGTGCTGGGCGTGCAGTGCGGTGGCAGCGACGCGTTCTCCGGCGTCACAGCCAACCCGGCCGTGGGCTTTTGCGCCGACCTGCTGGTGCGCGCGGGCGCCACGGTGATGTTCAGCGAGAACACCGAGGTGCGCGACGCCGTGGAGCAGCTCACCAGCCGCGCCGCCACTCCCGAAGTGGCTGACGCTATCGTGCGGGAGCTGGGCTGGTACGACCGCTATCTGGACCGGGGCCGCGTAGACCGCGCGGCCAACACCACGCCGGGCAACAAGGCAGGCGGGCTGTCCAACATCGCCGAGAAGGCCATGGGCTCCATCATCAAGAGCGGCACCGCGCCCATTGCGCACGTGCTGGCCCCGGGCGAGAAGCTGCGCAGCGACCAGCGCGGCCTGGTGTACGCCGCCACACCCGCGAGCGACTTCATTTGCGGCACGCTGCAACTGGCCGCGGGCATGAACCTGCACGTGTTCACCACCGGCCGGGGCACGCCCTACGGCCTGGCCGAATGCCCCGTGGTCAAGGTGGCCACGCGCAGCGACTTGGCGCGCCGCTGGCACGACCTCATGGACATCAACGCCGGCAAGATCGCCGATGGCGAGGCCACCATTGAAGACCTGGGCTGGGAGATGTTCCACCTGCTGCTCGACGTGGCCAGTGGCCGCAAGAAGACCTGGGCCGAGCAGTGGCAGCTGCACAACGCGCTGGTGCTGTTCAACCCGGCGCCGGTGACCTGAAGTTTTAGGGGCTATGGCTCCTTGTGTTTCCCCTCCAACAGCCCTTGCCTGCAAGGGCTGTTGTCCTTGAAAGACCGCTTCGCATGGGATCTTCTCGTTTTTCCGACCGCAAGGTCGTGGTGGCGCTGGCGCTGCTCTGCTGCCTGCTCTGGGGCAGCTCGTACCCGGCCATCAAGACCGGCTATGCCTGGTTCGGCATCTCACGCAATGACATCCCCACGCAGCTCGTATTCGCAGGCTGGCGCTTTCTGGGCGCAGGTCTGATCCTGCTGGCCTGGGCCGTGGCCATGCGCAAGGCCATCTGGGGCCTGGGGCCCGGTGCCGGGCGCCCGCTGGTGGTGCTGGGCCTGGCGCAGACCACGCTGCAGTACGTGTTCTTCTACGTGGGCCTGGCACACACCACGGGCGTCAAGGGCTCGATCATGAACGCCACGGGCACCTTCTTCAGCGTGCTGCTGGCGCACTGGGTGTATCACAACGACCGCCTGAGCCACGCCAAGCTCTGGGGTTGCCTGGTGGGTTTTGCGGGCGTGATGGTGGTGAACCTGGGGCGCGGCGCGCTGGACCTGGACTTCACGCTGCTGGGCGAAGGCTTCGTGGTGATCGCCGCCTTGGTGCTGGCCGCTGCCAGCATCTACGGCAAGCAGGTGTCGCAGCGCATGGACTCGGTGGTGATGACGGGCTGGCAACTGGGCCTGGGTGGCGTGGCACTGTTGGCCATCGGCTGGACGCTGGGCGGTTCGCTCGCGGGCATCACCTGGGGATCGACGGTGCTGCTGGTGTACCTGGCGCTGCTGTCGTCGGCCGCGTTTTCGCTCTGGAGCATCTTGCTCAAGCACAACCGCGTGAGCCAGATCACGGTGTTCAACTTCACCGTGCCGGTCTTCGGTGCCGCGCTGTCGGCGCTGTTTTTGGGCGAGGCGCTGTGGGAGTGGAAGAATCTGCTGGCCCTGGTGCTGGTGTGCGCCGGCATCTGGCTGGTGACGCGCGATGCGCCTGCCGCACCGCCCGCCGCCAAATAAACTGGCGGCCATGGCTTATTCCCTTTCGCGCGACGCTTTTAGGCAAACACTCAACGGTCAGCCCACTGACCTGTACACCCTGCGCGGCGCCGGTGGGCTGCAGGTGGCGGTGAGCAACTACGGCGCCCGCCTGGTGCAGGTGGCGATGCCCGACGGGCAGGGCGGCCTGGTGGATGTTGCGCTGGGCTACGACAGCCTGCAGGGCTACCTGGATGGGCAACTGTCGATGGGCGCTCTCATTGGCCGCTGGGCCGGCCGGCTGCGCCACGGACAGCTTGCGCTGCCCGATGGTGCGGTGCTGCAACTACCCACCAACAGCGGCCCGCACCACCACCACGGCGGCCCGCTGGGCAGCCGGTTCCAGGTGTTCACGGTGACCGAGGTGCGGCCCGATGCACTGCGCCTGCAGCACATCTTTCGCACGCAGGACGACAGCGTGCCCGGCACGGTGCGGCTGACGCTGGACCTGGCCGTGGCGCCCGACAACGCGCTGCACATGGCCTGGACCGCCGAGGTGGCCGATGCGCCGACCGTGGTCAACATCACCGGCCACGCCTTCTTCAACCTGGCCGGGGCGGGGAGCACGCATGGCCACGTGCTGCAGGTACCCGCCAGCCGCTACGTGCCGTTGGCGGCCGACGTTTGCCCCACCGGCGTGCTGGAGTCGGTGCAGGGCACGCCGTTCGACTTCCAGCAGCCCCGCCGGGTGGGGGATGCCGTGGCGCAACGCAGTGAACAACTGGAGCGCGCGGGCGGGCTGGACCACTATCTGGTGTTGGGCGATGTCGGCGGCGATGTGCACCTCGGTGCGCAGCCCGCCGGGTCGCTGCAGCCACTGGCACAAGCGCTGCCCACCACGCCCGCAGGCCTGCGCCCGGTAGCGCTGCTCAGCGACCCAGCTAGCGGACGCGCCTTGCAGGTGTGGGCCACCGCGCCGGGCGTGCAGGTGTACGCCGGCCACGGCCTCTGTCTGGAGCCGATGGAATACCCCGACGCGCCCAACCACCCCGGCTTCAAAGCCCGCTGGTGGCAGCCGGGCGAGGTGGTTCGCGGGGCCATCGTCTATCGCTTCACCGGCTGATTCTTTTGCCGGGCGTTTGATTTTGGAAGGTTTTGGCACCTGGTGCTTGTTTCACAAGCGCTGGTAGCTACTCAATTGATAGCGTCACTTACTGGATTGCAGCGGCTTCGCGCAGGAGGTGGTCCCGTACCACGGCAGCCAGCCAGTCCATCACCACGCGCACGCGTTGCGGCAGGTGGCGCCGGTGGGCGTACAGCAGCGTCACGGGCATGGGCGGGGCAGGGTGGTTTTGCAGCACCTCCACCAGCAGCCCCTTGTCGATCAGCTCGCGCACGCCCAGCAGCGGTGCCTGGATCAGCCCCAGCCCGGCGGCGCAGGCACCCAGGTAGGCCTCGGCGCTGTTGACGGTGACGCGCCCGCCCATCGCGTGAAACTGGGGCGCGCCACCCGCCTCTGCGGTCTCGAACCCCGCCGAGCGCGTGCCCAGCGTGCTCACGTAGTGCACCAGGTCGTGCTGCGCCAGGTCGGCCAGCGTGCGGGGCGTGCCCTTCTTCGCCAGGTAGTCGGGGCTGGCGCAGGTGGCCACGCGCACCACGCCCAGCGGGCGCGCCACCAGGCCGGGCTCGGCCACCGGGCCCACGCGGATCACGCAGTCAAAACCCTCGCGCACCAGGTCCACGCGGCGGTCGGTGCTGCTCAGCTCCACCTGCAGCTGCGCGTGGCGCTGCAGCAGCTCGGGCAGGCGCGGCAGCACCAGCTGGCGCGCGATGCCGGTGGACATGTCGATGCGCACGCGCCCGCGCAGGTCGGCGCCCTCGGGGTGGGCGAACAGGGTCTGCAGCTCCTCCACGTCGTCCAGCAGGTCCTTGCAGCGCTCGTAGTACACCTGCCCGTCCTGCGTCAGCTGCACGCGCCGCGTCGTGCGGTGCAGCAGGCGCGTGCCCAGCTGCGCCTCCAGTTGCTGGACGGCCAGCGAGGCATTGGCCTTGGGGATGCCCAGCACCTGGGCCGCCTGCGTGAAGCTGGCCAGTTCGGCCACGTGGGCAAAGATCTGCATGCGGTCCAGGGGGTTCATGGCTTGGATTGGTTGTTTGGTTTGAACAATCAATTCAATTTTGCATGGTTTATGTTTTTCTTGGGAGTCAATAAAGTTCTCCCCATGCCCGCCGCACCCTGCGGCAGGCGCCCAAGCCCCACACCGAGGACCTTGCCATGACCGCACCCGCCAACACTCACTCCACCCCCATCGTTCTCATCACCGGCGGCAGCCGGGGCCTGGGCCGCAGCGCCGCGCTGGCGGCTGCGAAGAGCGGCATCGATGTGGTGCTGACCTACCGCCAGCAGGCCGCCGAGGCCCAGGCGGTGGTGGCCGAGATCGAAACCCTGGGGCGCCGCGCCGTGGCGTTGCCGCTCGATGTGGGCGACGTCAGCAGCTTCGAGGCGTTTGCCGGCCGGTTGTCGCAGTCCCTGCAGTCCGGCTGGCAGCGTGATCGTCTGGACTTTCTGGTCAACAACGCGGGCATGGGCGTGCACGCACCCTTTGCCGAGACCACCGAGGCGCAGTTTGACGCGCTGGTCAATGTGCACCTGAAGGGCGTGTTCTTCCTCACGCAGCGCCTGCTGCCGTTGATGAATGACGGCGGCCGCATCCTCAACCTGTCGTCGGGCCTGGCTCGCTTCGCCCTGCCCGGCTACGCGGCCTACGCGGCGATGAAAGGCGCCATCGAGGTGCTCAGCCGCTATCTCGCCAAGGAGCTGGGACCGCGCGGCATCGCGGTGAACGTGGTGGCCCCGGGCGCCATCGAGACGGACTTCGGCGGCGGCGCCGTGCGCGACAACGCGCAGCTCAACGCCTTTGTCGCCAGCCAGACCGCGCTGGGCCGCGTGGGCGTGACCGAGGACATCGGCCCCCTGGTCGCAGCGCTGCTGCAGCCCGCCACGCGCTGGGTGAACGCGCAGCGCATCGAGGCATCGGGCGGCATGTTCCTGTGATGCGGCGCCAAGCTGGCGGTGGCGGTGGTGTGGCCTGGCGGGGGCGCCGGGGGCCATCGGGGTCTAAGTTTCGTCTAAGTGTTGGTGCCCACACTGCTTTTCATCGCAACTCCGATGGCAAAGGCACCACACCATGAATACGACAACGCTCACCTCTACCCCCCGCCGCCTCATCCTGGCCCTGGTGGCCGCTGGTGCGGTGGGTGCCACGGGCGCAGGCTTCATCACCGGGCACCAGGCCCGCGCCCTGACCCCGCCCCCCGCCATCGTGGCCCAGACGCCCGCCGCCCCCGGCGGGGCCTTGCCCAGCTTCGCGCAGATCACCGCGCAAAACGGCCCGGCAGTGGTCAACATCAGCGTGACGGGCAGCACCAAGGCCGCGATGGCTGATGACGACGGCGAAGACGAAGGCCAGCCCGCCGCGCGCCAGGGCCGGGCGCCGCAGATGGACCCGAACGATCCCTTCTACCAGTTCTTCCGCCAGTTCGGCTTTCCGGGCGGCATGGGCCCGCAGGCCCAGCCCAACGTGCCCACGCACGGCCAGGGCTCGGGCTTCATCGTCAGCCCCGATGGCTTGGTGCTGACCAACGCCCATGTGGTCAAGGGTGCCAGCGAAGTCATCGTCAAGCTCACCGACCGGCGCGAGTTCCGCGCCAAGGTGCTGGGCTCCGACCCCAAGACCGATGTGGCCGTGCTCAAGATCGACGCCAAGAACCTGCCCACCGTGCGCCTGGGCAGCACCCGCGACCTGCAGGTGGGTGAATGGGTGCTGGCCATCGGCTCACCCTTTGGCTTTGAAAACAGCGTGACGGCCGGCGTAGTCAGTGCCAAGGGCCGGTCGCTGCCCGACGACAGCCTGGTGCCCTTCATCCAGACCGACGTGGCGGTGAACCCCGGCAACTCCGGTGGTCCGCTGTTCAACGCCCGTGGCGAGGTGGTGGGCATCAACTCGCAGATCTACAGCCGCTCGGGCGGCTACCAGGGGGTGTCGTTCTCCATCCCCATCGAGCTGGCCGCCAAGATCAAGGACCAGATCGTTGCCACCGGCAAGGTGCGCCACGCGCAATTGGGCGTGGCGGTGCAGGAGGTGAACCAGGCGTTTGCCGAGTCGTTCAACCTCGACAGGCCCGAAGGCGCGCTGGTGGCCAGCGTCAGCAAGGGCAGCCCTGCCGAGAAGGCCGGCCTGCAGGCGGGCGACGTGATCCGCCAGGTGGACGGTCAGCCCATCGTGGCCTCGGGCGACCTGCCCGCCTGGGTGGGCCAGGCGCAGCCGGGCCAGCAGGCCAAGCTGTCGGTATGGCGCCAGGGCAAGCCGCTGGAGCTGACCGCCACCCTGGGCGACGCCAGCGACAAGGCAATCAAGCAGGCGCGCAACGATGACGCCGTGGGCAAGGGCCAACTGGGCCTGTCGCTGCGCCCGCTGGACCCGCAGGAGCGGCGCGCGGCGGGCTTGAATGAAGGCCTGGTCATCGAGCAGGCGCGCGGCCCTGCTGCTGCGGCCGGTGTGCAGCCGGGCGACGTGCTGCTGGCCATCAACGGTGCGCCCATCAAGGACATCACGCAGGTGCGTGCCGCCATGGCCAAGGCGGGCAAGTCGGTGGCGCTGCTGATTGAGCGCGACGGCGACAAGATCTTTGTGCCCGTGCGCCTGGGCTGATCCATGGCCTGCGCCCGCCGTCGGTTGCTACCCTGCGGCGGGCGCTGCGCATCAGCGCGGCAGGGGCTCCACTTCCTTCGTCCATCGGTCGATCAGGCGGCGGCGTTCGGCGGCCTTGCCGTATTTCTCGAAGTCGTATTTGATGAGCTTCACGTTGTCCAGCGTCGGGATGCGAGGGTCCATCTTGAAGGTCTTGTTGGCAGGCACCTGGTAGCTGCCCACCTGGGCGCCCACGGCCTGGCCTTCGGGGCTCATCAGCCAGTCGTAATATTTTTTGGCGTTGTCCATGTTGCGCGCGCCCTTGACCAGCGCAATGCCGCCCACCTCGTAGCTGGTGCCTTCACAAGGCGCCTGGGTTTTCACCGGGTACTTGTCGGCCTTCCACTTCTCAAAGTTGAACATGAAGGTGATGCCCACACCCACCTCGCCCTTGGCCACGTTGGGCGCCTGCGCCTGGCCGCTGCGGGTGTAGGTGGTGGTGTTCTTGTGCAGGGCCTTGAGGTATTCGAAAGCCTTGTCTTCGCCCATCAGTTGCACCAGCCCTGCAATCACGGTGTAGGCCGTGCCGCTGGAGGCGGGGTGCGAGATTTCGACCTCGCCCTTGTAGGCGGGCTTGATCACGTCGGACCAGCACTGGGGCTCGGGCAGCTTTTTCTTCTTGAGCGTTTCGGTGTTGTAGCCAAAGCCGATGGCCGAGCTGTAAAAGCCCCCCACCTGGTGGCCCGACATGGCGTACTGGCGCACGCTCCAGCTGTGCAGGTCATGCAGGTAGGCGGGGCGGTATTCGGCCAGCAGGCCTTGCTCGGCCGCCTGCAAAAAGGGGTCGCCCGTGCCGCCCCACCAGATGTCGGTCTTGGGGTTGTTGGCCTCGGCGCGCAGCTGCGCGGCAATCTCTCCCGTGCCCTTGTGGGCCTGGTTCACCTTGATGCCCGTCTTGCGGGTGAACTCCTTGGCGGCTGCTTCGCACCAGGGCGCGTCGGTGCTGCACAGCGCGTTGACCACACCCTGCGCCTGGGCGCCCGTGGCAGACAGTGCCGCCAGCGCAACGGCCGCAGCAACGTGGTGGAGAGGGGGAAATGTGATTGGAATTGCCATCGGTCTTGCTCCTTGTCTTTTGTCGTAATGGCCCGGCCCCTGGGGCGGGCGGTGTGCGCGTGGCGCTTTCATTGTGACAGTGATGTGTCAAATTCAAGTCGTTCTGGCAGCCCGGTGCTGTGCCAGCGTCCATGCCGCCGCTATCCTTGGCAGCCAGCCCTTTTCCTGCACTCCTGACCGACCGACCTTTCTGCCCCCTTGCCATGCGCCTGCTGCTTGTTGAAGACGATTCCATGATCGGCGAAGCCGTGCTGGACCTGCTGCGCGCTGAGCAGTACGCGGTGGACTGGGCGCGCGATGGCGATGCGGCTGACACGGCCTTGCGCACCCAGGCATACGACCTGGTGCTGCTGGACCTGGGCCTGCCCAAACGCGACGGCCTGGCCGTGCTGCGCGACCTGCGCGCCCGCAAGAACCGCACCCCTGTGCTGGTGGCCACCGCGCGCGATGCCGTGGCGCAACGCATCGAGGGGCTGGATGCCGGGGCCGACGACTATGTGCTCAAGCCCTATGACCTGGATGAGCTGCTGGCCCGTATCCGTGCCCTGCTGCGCCGCGCAGCGGGCCGTGCCGAGCCGGTGTACGAGCACCAGGGCGTCAGCATCAACCCCGCCACGCGCGAGGTGACCGTGCGCGGCACGCCCGTGGTGCTGTCGGGGCGCGAATGGGCGGTGCTGGAGCCACTCATTGCGCGGCCCGGCATGGTGCTGTCGCGCCAGCAGCTGGAGGACAAGCTCTATGGCTGGGGTGATGAGGTGAGCAGCAACGCGGTGGAGGTCTACATCCACGGCCTGCGCAAGAAGCTGGGGCCCGAGCTGGTGCTGAACGTGCGCGGTGTCGGGTATCTGGTACCGAAGATGTGATGGAAAAAATCTCACACACCTTTCAGGCCCTGCTCCCGCGCTCCTTGCGCATGCGGCTGCTCATGTTCCTGCTCGCCGCCATCGTGCTGGCCGGGGCGGTGCAGGGCGCACTGGCCTACCGGGGGGCGCTGGAAGAGGCCGATGCGCTGTTCGACTACCACATGCAGCAAACCGCGCTGGCCCTGCGCTCGGGCCTGCCGGTGGATGCGCAGGGTCTGGGCCCGGGGCTGGACCCCGAGGACGAAAACCACGAATTCATCGTGCAGGTGTGGACCAACGAGGGCCTGCGCATTTTTGAATCCGCCGTGGGCGCCGCCCTGCCGCAGATTGCCGTGCTGGGCTTCACCAACGTGCAGGCGCGCGGCGGCACCTACCGGGTGTTCTCGATGCAGACCCGCTCGCAGGTCATCCAGGTGGCGCAGAACATGGCCGCGCGGCGCGACATGGCCCGTAGCCTGGCACTGCGCACGCTGGCGCCGCTGGCCATCATGGCGCCGCTGCTGGTGCTGGCCGTGTGGTGGGGCGTGAGCCGGTCGCTGGCCCCGGTGGAGCGCGTGCGCCGCCAGCTGGCAAAGCGCCAGGCCGACGACCTCTCCCCCGTGAGCGATGCGCAGCTGCCCGATGAGGTGCAGCCGCTGGTGAGCGAACTCAACCTGCTGTTCGAGCGTGTGCAGCACGCGTTCGAGGCCCAGCAGCATTTTGTGGCCGACGCCGCGCACGAGCTGCGCTCCCCCCTGGCCGCACTGCGCCTGCAACTGCAAGGCCTGCAGCGTGCGGGCGACGATGCCGCGCGGGCGGCCGCCGTCGAACGCCTGTCGGCCGGCATCGAGCGCGCCACGCGGCTGGTCGAGCAGCTGCTCACCCTAGCGCGGCAAGAGGCCAGCACGGCCGTGAATGACCCTGTGGACCTGCGCGCCACGGCGCAGCTGGCGCTGGCCGATGTGGCCCCCGCCGCCCAGGCGCGCAGCATGGATGTGGGCCTGCTGGACTCTGACGCTGCCACCGTCACCGGCAACGCCGAGGCCCTGCGCATGCTGGCCCGCAATCTGCTGGACAACGCCATCAAATACAGCCCTCCCGGCGGCCAGGTGGACCTGCAGGTGCGCCGCGAGGGCGACCACGCCGTGCTCACCGTGGAAGACAGCGGCCCCGGCATCGCCTCCGAGCACCGTGAGCGGGCCATGCAGCGGTTTGTGCGCGTCACCGCCGACGGTGCCCCCGGCAGCGGCCTGGGCCTGGCCATCGTGCAGGCCATTGCACAGGGCCATGGCGCCACCGTGGCGCTGGACAGCTCGCCGCGCCTGGGCGGCTTGCGGGTGACTGTTCGGTTTGCGGCCGCCAAGCCTTGAGCTGTGTGATGACTGATTGCTATTAATTGGATAGCTGGTCAGGCATATTGCACTAGCGCTACCAGCCAAAAATCCCTCAAAAGCACCCGCAGAGTGCTTCAAAACGCCTCGTCACGTGTGCGCCACGCCGCCAGAGGCCTGCCCCGCACAATGCGGGGGTAGCGCGCAGGCTGTGTCAGTTCCCGATCTGCCTGCACCCACTTCCACCTCAGCACACACGCATCGGCATGAACTTCATCGTTTTGGGCGCAGGCGCCATTGGTTGTTATGTGGGTGGGCGCCTGGCCGCGCACGGCCAGCCCGTGTGCCTGGTGGGCCGCCCGCATGCGCTGGAGCCCATCGCGCTGCACGGCCTGAAGGTCACCGACCTGGACGGCTTTGACCGCACCGTGCCCGCGTCCTCATTGCAACTGGCCCCCACGCTGGCCGATGCTGCGCCCAGTGCCGACAGCGTCATCCTGCTGTGCGTCAAAAGCGGCGCCACCGAGTCGGCCGCGCGCGAGCTGGCGGCGGCCTGTGCGCCCGGCACGCCGGTGATCTCGCTGCAAAACGGCGTGGACAATGTGGCCCGCATCGCAGCCCTGGCGCCCGGCCTGAACGTGCTGGCGGGCATGGTGCCCTACAACGTGGTGCTGCGTGGCGCGCACGTACACCGCGCCACCGCAGGCCATTTGAAGCTGCAGCGTGACTCGGTCACCGAGCGCATCGCTCCGCTGTTCAACGCCGCCGGCCTGGCCACCACGCTGCCGCCAGACATCCGCGCCGTGCAGTGGGGCAAGCTGCTGCTCAACCTCAACAACCCGGTCAACGCGCTGTCCGACCTGCCCCTGCGGCAAGAGCTGTTGGACCGCGACTGCCGCCGCGTCTTTGCCGCGCTGCAGACCGAGGCGCTGCGCGTGATGGCGCGGGCGGGCATCACCCCCGCCCAGGTCACTGCCGTGTCGCCCACGCTGCTGCCCCATGTGCTGCGCCTGCCCAACTGGCTGTTCACCCGGCTGGCCAAGCGCATGCTGCAGATCGACGCCACGGCCCGCTCGTCGATGTGGGACGACCTGGAAGCCGGGCGCGTGACGGAGATTGACGCGCTGTGCGGCGCCGTGGTGCGGCTGGCGGCGGCACTGGGCATGGCAGCGCCGCTCAATGCGCGCATGTGCGAGCTGCTGGGCGGGCCGCGCCAGCGCCTCACGGGCAAACAGTTGCGCCAGGTTCTGGGGCTGTGATTGCGGCTGTGGCTTCGTGATCAGGCCACGGTTGCCGCGCTGTCCAGCGGCACGCGCAGCCCCGTCTTCAGGCTGGCCAGCGCCACCGAGGTCCGAAAGCGCTTGATGTTGTCGTCCCCCTCAAACAGCCGCCGCGTCAGCGCCTCGTAGTCCGCCATCGACGCCACGTTCACCACCAGCAGGTAGTCCGCCTCGCCCGTCACGCTGTAGCACTGCTGCACTGCGTCTTCGGCCGCAATGCGCGCGCGCAGCGGGGCGGTGCGGTCGGGGCGCTCGTTGTCCAGGTGCACCTCCAGCACGATGGTCAGCGGCTTGCCCACCTTCACCGGGTCCAGCACGGCCACGTTGGCGCGGATCACGCCGCTGTCCTTGAGCCGCTGGATGCGCCGCTGCACCGCAGGCGCCGACAGATTCACTGCCTGCGCAATCGCGCGCTGGGGCGTGGTGTTGTCGGCCTGCAGGATGTCGAGGATGGCGAGGTCAAAGCGGTCAAGTGCTGCCGGAGTGGTCATGGGGCTCCTCGGAACAGGTTCTCAGGGTGAGCGAAAGTTGCGCGCAAGCCCCGAAATTCGAGCCAAAAACGCGTCGGGGTCGCACTATATTTTCAGCCCATGAGCGCTTCCCCCCTCCGTTCTCTTTTGCACCGTTTCTTCCCCTTCCTGGCCGTGCTGGGCTCCGTCACCGCACTGGGCATCGGCACCTCATGGGCCAAGCACTGGCTGTTCCCGGTGGTGGGAGCGCAGGGCACCACCGCCGTGCGCGTGGGCTTTTCTGCACTGCTGGTGTTGCTGCTGTGGCGGCCCTGGCGCTGGCACCTGTCGCGCGCGGACGCGCGGGCCGTCATGCTCTACGGCGCGGCGCTGGGCGGCATGAACCTCATGTTTTACATGTCGCTGCGTACCTTGCCGTTTGGCCTTGCGGTGGCCATCGAGTTTGCGGGACCACTGGCGGTGGCGATCTGGTCATCGCGCCGCGCGGTGGATTTTGTGTGGGTGGCGCTGGCCATCGCCGGCCTGGGCATGCTACTGCCGCTGGGGCTCAACGGCAGCACGCTGGACCCGGTGGGCGTCTTCTACGCCCTGGGCGCGGCCGTGTTCTGGGGGCTGTACATCGTGTTCGGCAAGCGCGCCGGGCACTTGCACGCGGGGCATTCGGTATCGCTGGGCCTGCTGGTGGCCGCGTTGGTGGTGGTGCCCGTGGGCGTGGTGCATGCGGGCGCGGCGCTGCTGTCGCCCACCGTGCTGCTCATTGGCGTGGCCGTGGCGGCGGTGTCCAGCGCCATCCCGATCTCGCTGGAGATGATGGCCCTGAAGCGCCTGCCCAAGGAGGCCTTCGGCATCATGATCAGCATGGAGCCCGCCGTGGCCGCGCTGGTGGCCATGGCGCTGCTGGGCGAGCACCTGAGCGCGGCGCAGTGGCTCGCCATCGGCTGCATCATGGCCGCGTCGATGGGCAGTGCCATGACGGCTGCGCGCCCCGCTGCTGCCGACCACACGGCGCCGCAAGCGGCCTGAAGGTGCGTGCTGGCGGAGCGGTGCTGCCAAGCGGGTGGTGCCATGGCACGGCGCATTGCCTGACAGGCGTGCGGTCTGCCGGCTGGCTTGATTGGTTGGGTTGCAGGGCTAAAAAAGGACTGTGACGGCACCCCCTTGGCGCCGTCGTCCCCTGTCCAAGGAGCCCATCATGATTCCCTCCACCACCCCTTCCACTACGGTCACCGCACCCGTGGACGAAGACCTGGCCGAGCAAGCACGCCCCGGCTACGGCATCCCGTCGCAAGATCCCCGAACCGGCGCCCAGACCGCGCTGGAGCCCGAAGACGCAGAGCGCGAAGCCCACTCCGCCCTGATGGGCGGCGGCATGATGGCCGGCGCCGCAGCCGGCGCTGCCGTGGGCGTGGCCGTCGCGGGCCCGGTGGGTGTTGTGGTCGGTAGCACCTTGGGCGGCATTGCCGGTGCGCTGGGAGGTGCCGCTGCGGGCACCATGGTCAGCCCGGATGATCCTTCGGCCGAGGCTGTGGAAGGCGATCACCCTGCGTAGTCTGCGTGAGGGCCAGAAGGCAAGACAGACTCGAAGTAAGGCCGCCAAGGCGGCTGCGCGCTGATTGGGGCAGTGCGCGTATTGCGTGCGGATGCTTCAAATTTGATAGCTGCCAGCGCATATTTCACTAGCGCTTGTGGCCATTTTGGCTATGAATCTGGTCCCCTCGACAGGAATCGAAAGCAAGCATTCATGCGGCTTTCAGGCGTATGTGCGTGATTTGCGCGGGTTTTCTGTGAATGAAGGCCCGCACCTCACTGCGCAACCACAGCCGGTTACGCGGGGTTGAAGTGGGCGCCTCACCTGGGAAACCGGGCAGTTTCACCAGCACATCCCGCGCGTGTCGCTCACTGCACTTGTTCATGATGGCGATGTCCGCCAAAGTCATCAGGTCGTTCATCTCTCTCCCCTATGAAAGACGCCCCTTGGGAGGGGCGGATATATCACTGCTTTGCGCAAACATATTCGATTCGCTTGACAGTGCCTCCGGCCATTGCCTTGGCCGCTTTGCCAGCGGCTTCACAGGCTTGCTGGCTTGAAAACTCGGCAGTAGTCAGGGCGTTCGAATTACCGTCACCCATCGGGCCGACATGCGCAAACAAGATCAAAATCCAAGCTGTTGAGTTCATCTCATTTCCCCAATAAAAAAACCGCTCATCGGCGGCTAGTGGTTTGTGTGGATCGGCTCTGGCTCGTAGTCCGGAGCCGGAAACTCAAGGTCGTCTAGTTCTTCATCGCGCTCAAGCTCCCATGGCTTTGGGTTGCGCTTGGCTTCAATGGCCTTCTGGCGTTCGCGGGATTGGCAGCTCATTGAATCCACTCCTTTACGTTGGGCGGGTCAACTGAGGCATATACCACCGCCCACTGCACCAGTCCGTCTGGGTTGCACGCGCAGTTCTGGGCCGGTGCACCGCACATACAGCCCCCAAGGCTGGAGACTTCGGATGGTCTGTCAGGATGCGCCTCGCAGACCCAGCCTGAGTCGGAGCAGATGGGGCAGGCGTCTTGGCGCTCTCGGGCTCGGCGGCTAGCCATCGGTGCCACCTTTTGCGGACGCTATGGCTTTATCTGCTGCAAGGGCAATGGGCATGATGACGTCTCGATAGTCCTGCTCGGTCACGCACCGCATGATGAGCTTTGCCATGTCGCATGGAGACTGAGCGGCTTCACGCACCCAGAAGCGGAAGCAAGCCGCGTCCTGGCTCAATGCATCAACCTCCGCGCGCAACTCCGCGTTCCCTTGCTGCAATGCCTCTATGGCATCGGCTGCCAAGTCGAAAAGCGGCAGATTTGCGCCATCCATGCGAAGCCGCTTGGTCAGTTCTGTGTAGTTGCTCATTGTTCGTCCTTGTACGATGCAAAAAGAGCAGTATCAATCCGGCGCATGTCATCAGCCGTTTTCTTGATCTGCGCTTCATCAGTCATGCCGATCTCGCGCAAGAAGTCTTCGGTAGACAAAGGCCCTTTGCATGGCTTTTCAGCTTCTTGATTGATGGCTGCATATTGAGTTTTGAAATGCTCCCAGTAGCTCATTGGTTTGCTCATTAGGGCTTCTCCTTGTGCCAAGCGGGTAATCCCGGCCTTCCTTTTGGCGGCTTAAATTTGCGCTCAAACTTGTCAATCTGGTAGAGCACGACAAAGATGAAAATCAGAAATGGCGAAGACCATGCCAATATCAAAAAGATGCTCATTGGATAGTCTCCTTGAGGGCGCGGATACGCTCTGCTGCGTGATAGGAGTAGGCTTCTTCACCTTCTCCGTCAAACAGCTTCGCCGCTTCTTCCAGCGCATCCCGCCGTGCTTCGGCCTCGACAAAGCGGCCAAGCATCAAAGGGCTTTGGTATTTATTCCAGTGCGCAACGATCTGTTCGTTTGTCAGCATGGCGCTTTCTCCTGTAGGCGGGCGCGGGCTGCTTTGACAACCGCCACTCGCTCACGCAATAGCGCATGTTCACCACCCGGGCTTACCAGCGCTTCCAGCAATCTCCGTATCAGCGCTTCGTCGTCCTTGCGGACCTCGGCCAGCAGGCTTTCTAACCCCGCCACTGAAAACCCGAAGGCCGGGTTCTGTGTGTCCGCGCGGTTGCGGTAGCTCAGTGCGCCATGGCGCTTGGCCAGCGCTTCCAGTTCGTCACTCAGCGCCATGCTGGCCTCCAATCTTGATGTACACATCGGGCCGCGCTACAGCCACAACCCGATCATTACCTTCCCTACGCATTGGCACACGTTCGCACATCCTCAATGCAAGCCAGCGAACAACAAAGAGTGGCAGCAGTTCAGTCCACTTTGCCAACATGCTAGCCTCCTTTGATGCGACGGCGCGCAGGCCGAAGCACATGGCCGCCGTAAATGTTGCCCGAGAAAATGCCGTTCGGGTCGATGGCCCATGTCGTGGTGTCGTCCGAGAGGAACTCATCGTCATCCTCAATACGGTCCACGCCAGAATGCAAAAGCCTGTACTGCGGCACCGCCCCGGCCTGCGCCTGGGTGGGCTGCGGGGTGGTGTAGAGTGCGTACATGCCTTCTTGAAGCTGAAAGGCCGCTGGCTCGGCTATGTGAGTGAGCGAAACGCCACCTTTTGTTTTCCCAATTTCCAGTCGCGCCACCGGCTCTCCCGCCTGAACTGGCTGACCCCACTTTGCGAGGACTGCGCGGGCGAAGCCATACAGTGCTACGGGACTGTCATCTATATCGAAGCCTGTTTCATCTTCGTAGAGCTTTGCTATCTCCGCATCGCTCGGGCTCGGTGTTTTGATGTCGGTCATTTGTGAGTTCCTTGGTGGGTGGCATGCTGGGCGGCGTCTATGAATTCGTCAAGCTCTCCCCGCAAGCTGCCGACTGGAACCAAGCATTCACGCATGTCGTTGGGGGCAAAGACGCAGCAGGTTTCTTCTGCATCGTCACCCTCATGCTGTTCACGCAGCCACCGATACCGTGCTGCATCCAGTGCATCTGCCGTTGCTGGCTGTGGTGCGGCACGGGCTGCGAGTTGCGATTTAAGGTTGCGAATTTCAATGCCAAAAGCCTGAGCTTCGCAAAATCTCGCGCACGGGGCAGGGTGCTTTCCTTTGGCCTGCAGCGCATGACGGAACCCAATCGCGGATTCAATATGCCGCTGTGCGATGCGTTCGAACGCTAGGCTGTCAAAGTTGCACTTCCTCACCAACTCGGCGCCCATGCGCTCGTGCATTTCATTGAGCATGGCGACCGCGATTTGATGCGCTCCAGACTCCCCCTCCTGCCCCGGCTGGGCTGTCATGTTCAATTCCCGCCCGTTTTTCGACACGTCATCTGCGACATGTTCGATTACCGGCGAGTTTTGAACATGAACCGGCTGGGCTGGCGCAGGGGATGGGCTGGGCTGGGGTTCGGCAAGCAGTCGCGCTGCAAGCTGTTCAGCGTGGGCGTGCAAGCGGTCGAAAGCGGCGGCAGGAACATACCCGGCTGGCACCCCTGCCTGCGCTGCGCTGAGTGCCTCGACCTGGGCCCGCAGTTCAATGATGGTGTTGTTGTCATCTATGATTTGGGCGTGCAGGCGGCGCAGTTCGGCTTCGAGCTTTGCTCGGGTTGCGTGGCGATCTGCCAGAAGTTCGGCTGTGTAGGATTTGCTGGTGCCGTAGAGGTCTTCCATCACGTACATCGCGTGCGCCTTGGCATATGAATCAGCCAGTCGCAGCGCTTCCGGCAGTTCTGCCGATACGGTGGGGGTGGGGGTTGTCATGTTGTTTCCTCGGGATCGTTCATCACGTACTGGTGGCGATAGCCGCGTGCCATGCGCTTGAATGCGCTGGACGCCATGACGCGCACCTTTTCTTTGCCGAACTGGCGGCCATCTGGGTCGATAAATTGGCGCAGGTAGAAAGTGCGCTCTGGGTATTTCCCAGGCTTGAAGGAGCCCAGCACCTCCAGCACCATGAAGCCTTCTCCATCCGCCACCCATTGCTCATCCGAATACTCGTAGTCCCCGTACTCGCAGCGGGTTCCAGGCTTCCAGGTCTTCACGCCATCAACAAACTCACCGTCCATTGGCCCGCTGTATTCATGGCGGACAAATGGAAACTTGATCTTGCGGATGTCACCCATTTCCCTCTCCCTCAGTAGATGGAGCAGGGGGGAGGGCGGCGAGCATCGCCCGATATGCCGCCCACGGCGCGTTGCACGCTCCGAGTGACTGCGCGGCTTGTTGGTAAGCGCGGGTCGCATCTGTGATCATTTCGAGCGTCGGCTCAATCGGCACCATCACCCACCCCGCTGCTACTGCAGGCTGTGGGGCGGCGGCCAGATACAGCATGTGGCCGCCATAAGGTCTCACATCATTGGCAGCGGGTAGCACCTTCGCGTCCGTTTCGAAGCGACTCACCCAGAGTTGCGCCACCGGCTCTTGTCCCGCAGCAGGCAGTGACAGGGATGCGCGGGCTTTCCGGTCTGCATCGACGTAAGCGCGCATATGGGCTGTGCTGAATGCTGCTTCCTCGCTGCACCAGCCCTTGCCGTCGCAATCTGGGCAGCGTTCGCGTTCTGGTGGTTGGAAATAGCCCATGCTGATTGGGTCGCCTACCTCGCCATTCCCATCGCAGGAATCGCATCTGAACCGTGCGGGCCAGCCTTCAGGAAACTCTGGATAGTCGCGCTCAGTATTCGTGTTCTCAGCCATACGGCCTCCTTGTGGTGTCAGGACTGCTGCTGCAGTGCCCAGTCGATGATTTCTCGCGCCTCAGTGAGCGCAACGCGCAGTGCAGCCAACTCGCGGAACTTCCGTAGCTCGTTGTTGCTTTCCATGGCTCGCACTTCCTGCAGGAATTCCACCTGCTGCTCGGCCTGCAGGGCGCGGCGCTTCCACTGTTTGATGGTGGGTTCGCGGGGTTCGGTCATGCCTGCATCCCAAGCGCCCGCCGAACATCGGCAGTACCCATGCCCGCCGTGCTGGCGAGTAGCTGATCGAGTTGCAAGGCCCCAGCAGCCAGGCTGAACGTGTGCAGCTTGGGCATCAGCCTGTCTATGGCCTGCAGGCCTGCGATCACTGTGCCGCGCTGGCGGTCCAACTCTGCAGGTGTCTCTGCAATGTCTGCCAGGGCGTTTGCCGTGCCAGCCAGAATGCGGGCCTCTGGTGTCTCACCCAGGCCATGCAGACCGGCCGCGTGGCAGACGATATACACCAGCCGCCTGGCCATGGTTGCCACCCGCGCCGCGTCGTCACCCATGTACGCCTGCAGTCCGGTGTCGGTGCGCAGGCGCTGAATGTCAGCCTCGATACGGCTGCGAATCACGGCCTCGGTCACCGGGTTGATGACTTCGTGCCGGTTCTTGTCAAAAGCGCACTGGCGGGCGCGCTTCCTGGCGTAGGCGCTGGTCTTTCTCACTGTCGCCCCCTGTACTGCAGCTCCTTGCCCTCATACCGCCCGCGCATCGTGCTGTTGAGGTGGGGGATGGTCTGGTGGTCGGACAAGTCGATCCGTTCCTTTTCGCGCTGGGCCTCCCACTTGGTCTGTGGGACTGGGTTGGCCAGGGCAAAGCCTGCGGGTTTCTTGGGTTTAGTCATGGCGTAAAAAAACCCGCACTTGGCGGGCTTGGGGGTTGGGGTTGCTGGGTGGGTCAGGCTGCGGCCTTGGCTTGGACCAGCTCTATGTGCCGAACCAGCGCGGCCAGGATCAGCGCGAAGTCCGCTTCGTGGTAGAGCTTGCTGGCCCTGTCTGTGGCTGCGGGCTCAAAGCCCAAGCCCTTGAGAAAGTCGGCGGTGAGGGTGAACCCCAGGCGCTCCCCGATCTGGCCCAGCTTGAGCGTCGGCGTGCCGCGCTCGGCGGGTAATGGCGCCGGGTGCATGGGCACCACGTTGGCGGGCGCTGGTGCTGCTACCGGAGCTGGCGCAACTACTACAGGAGCTGGTACGGGAGTATCGGCGGCTTGTTCTGCCCGCGCCTTCGCTTCGGCCCGGGCCTTCGCTTCGGCTTCGCGCTGCAGCTTGGCCGCTTCCTCCTGCCGGATGCGCTCGCGCTCGGCTTCCAGGCGCTGGGCCTCGGCCGCCTGGTGCTCGGCAATCCGCGCCTTCACCAGCATGGTCAAGTCCTCGGGCTGCTTGAGCACGATGGTCGCCGCGTCCGCAAACAGGAAGGCATGTGCACCGGCCAACTCGCGCAGCGTGCCTAGGTTGATCTGGATACGGTCAGCGATGGCGCTGGCCTCGATCTTGGCGCGGGCCAGTTCATCATTCACGGCGCTGCGCAGGCTGTCCACCGTGCGCTTGCCTTTGATGACCCCGGCAAAGTCGGCTGGCACCTGCGGCATGAAGGGCTTGCCCAGGCGGGTATTCAGGCTTGCGATGTGCTCGCGCAGCGCGGCAATGCCACCGGCCACGATCTCACCACGGATTTCCTCCTTGCGCAGTGCAACCAGCTTCTCCCGCTGCAGCCGGGTCGTGCGCGCCAGCGCGCGGTAGTCGGCGACAAAGCGGCGCATGGTGTCCACGTCGGCCAGCTGGGCCAGCGCGTTGCTCTCTGCCGCTTCCAGGGCGTCCTCAGTCTGCTTGAGTGCCTTGCAGGCGGCCTCGGTGTCGGCGAATTCCTGATCGGTGCTGGGCGCCGTGGGGATGCGGTCGATGAAGTTGCGCAGCGCGGCGCCGAAGGCGGGCAGGTTGGAAACGATGGCGAGTTGGCCATCCACGCGCACCGAGACGGCTGGCAGCGTTTCCACTGGCGTGGCCACCACGGGCGCGGGATTGGCCTCGGGCGGCACCCAGGCGGCCAGGTCGGCGGCGAACTGCTTCCACCCGGCGATCAGCTGGGCGCGGCGCTCGGGCTTGGACTCGTACCACAGCGGGTGCGTGCCTTCCTGCGTTCCGTCGCTGGTGGTGAACAGGGCGCGCTGCGCACCGCTGACCAGAAGTTGGTGCTCCAGCTGCAGGTAGTAGTGTGGCTCCAGGTCGCCGGCCTGCACCTGCTGCACCAGCGACTGGTTGAGCAGCTTGTTTTCCCAGATCACCTCGTCCAGCAGGTCGATACCGTCGAAGCTGGCCAGCAGCGCCATGCCTTCCACTTCGCGCGTGGCCACAACGGGATAGAACTCGGTGCCCGCGATTTCCTCGGCGATGGGCCGGGCCAGCGCCTCGGCTTCGTGCCCGGCGTTAAAGATGCGCTGTTTGGCCGGGCTGACTTCTTCTGTCAGGCCCGTGGCCTTCTGGTGCAGCAACTCGTCGCGGGTCGTGTACTTGGACAGGCCCAGTGCTGCGGCTGCTTCCGATGCGCAGAAATGTTTGGCGCGCGCGGCGTGCCACGCAGCTGAACCTTGGGGGGCGTTTTCAAGTGGTTGGTACATGGTGTTCCTTTCAGGCGCTTTCCAGCGCGAACTGGCGTCCTTCAAAGTAGGCGGTCAGGCGCGCCCGCGCCTCGGCGTCTGCCACCTCGCCGATCAAATCCGCCGCCTCATACAGCGCGTCCAGCGTTGCGGCGGCCTGCATCTGGTCGCCCACGGTCTTTTCGAGCATCACCTGCGGCTCGCCCTTGGGCTGCACATCGGTGACGGGTTCGGCTTGCTGCGTGGGCGGGGGTGCTGGCGGCTCGGCTGGCGCGCGAATGGCGGCCTCCTCCTCTGGCGAAATGGTCCCCTTGGTCTTTATCTTCCCGATCACGCTGTCGGCCGTGGCCTTGCCTGCGACGATGGCAGCGCGCCAACTGGGCAGCAGCTGGGCGAACTGCTCGGGGGTGTAAGCGGGCTGGGGGGCTGCAGGCTCCACGCGCTCCACCTGGCCCATGTGCCGCTCGGTGGGCGTATCCATCACTTCCTCAGCCACGGGCAAGCCCTTGAGCACATCGGGGAACACGTCGCGCACAGCGAAGGCGCGTGCGCGCATCTGGCGCATGCGCTTGGGGTACTGCGTCCATGGGCCTTGCTTGCCCAGTAGGCCGGCCGCCTTCGCGTCATCCATGCTGAACGAGCGGGACTGCTCGGGTTCTCCCCGACGTTTAACCCTGCAGGTGGCCGTGCGGCCATCGTCTTCCTCAATGATGGATTCGCAGAGAGGGCTGGACCGCACAAGGGCGATGACGGCATCACCCCACAGCGATGGACGGCCGTTGATCACGGCGATGTTCTGCATGGCCTGCAGTGGTTTGAGGCCGATTTCCATACCCCATTGAATCGCCACAAGACAGTTGCCGGGCTTGCCCTTGAAATCCTTGGGCACCATGTCGCTGTCGGCAAGGTAGTTGCTGAACGTCAGGGCCTGCTCAAAAGTTTGGGGGCTCAGGTCAAATTGCTGGCGTGTTGCGATGGCAGTTGAATCACTCATGAAAACCTCAATTGGTGGTTGTCGTAAATCGTTTTGATGGGCCGCTTGAGCCCGCTGGCCTGGCCCACATGCCACTGGCCGCAGACGGTGCAGCGGTATGGAGCAAGGGCCTTGTCGGTGCGGCGCCGGGCGCGCTTGCTGGCGGCCTTGGCGGTTTTGAGGGTGTGCACCACTTTCCCGGTGGGGCAGTCCATGGCATCAGTCCCGCGCCACCAGCCACGCCATGCGCAGTGCGCGGATCGGCCCGTTGCACTGGCGGTAGATGCGGTACAGCATTGCGAAGTCGCGCAGGCGGTTCATGGCCGCACCTCACGCAGGCAATCAGCCTCTTTGTCAGCAACCCACACGGCTGTCTCGCCAGGGCGGCAGGCACGGCGCTGGAACTGCTGGAGCGCCCAGTCCCGCGAGTGCTGTGCGGCCCGCAGTTCCTCGTTTTCAGGTATCGGGTCGGGCTCATGGGCAGCCACGGCGCCCAGGCCAAGGGCGGCTACTACTGCGATCAGGGCGATGGAGTAGTTCATGGAAGGCTCTCCTGTTCCAAAGATTCCGGGTCCAGCTCCGCGCCAATGGCCGCAGCCTCAGCCCGGAGTGCTGCCGCGCGTGCGGCTTCTTCGTTGCGGCGCTTGGTTTCAGCCTGTGCCGCCATGGATGCGGCAAGGGCATCGCGGTGGGCGGTGGTGAAGTGCGGGGCGTTGATGGGGTCGATCACGCTGCACCGCCCTTCCGGGCCTTGAGCATTGCGTCGGCCATCTCGTAGGCATACCTTCCAAGGCGATCAAGCGCCAAGTCCCGATCTGCGTCATCTGGAATTTCGACCCATACAACCGGCATTGCCTTGGCAGCAAAGTAGTCCCGCAGAGTCATTCCTGTTTCGAGAACCTGCTCATGAGTGCCAACAATTGGGAAAGCTGGTCCGCCGTCATTGATCGTTTTGGCCATCACTGCACCCCCATGTGCGCGCTGTGTTGCACCTGATCCACCAGGGCGCGGTGATAGCGGGGATCGCTGGCCTCCAGAGCCGCCACATCGGCCCAGGCCTGATTACGCTGGCGCTGCAGCTCCTGCTCGGAAATAGGCGGCGGTGCGCCAGGGATGCGCAGCAGCGGCTGCACAGTGGTGTGTACGTTTTGCATTGCGCCTCCTGGGCGTAAAAAAGCCCGCGTGGTGCGGGCTGGGTTCAGTCTTCGTAGTCGGCCGGGTCGGTGCCCTTGACCTTGTGAGCAAACGCTTTCCACTTCGCTCGCATTTCTTCGGTCTGGTTTCGCCATGCGGGCGCAATGTCTGAGGTGATCGCAACGCCGTTTTTCAAGGTGAAGCTGCCGCAGTTGCTGCCGATGTCTTCGTCGGCAAATTCGATGGCGATAGATTCATCGGGGAAGCGCTTCGACAACTCCACGAGAACGCCTTCTGGGCAAGACCACGCTGTGTCGAAAGTGGCCGTTCCCTGGTCCACGTCGTGGGACTGATCGCATGCATTCCACTTTGTGCCCCACACCTTGCGGGCAAAGTCCATGCTGTGCAGGTAGCCGCATTTGCGATGGTTGCGCAGCATGCCCACGAACTGCTCGAAACATTCTTCGGACAGTTTCTTGATATCGAAGTTGCTGCGGTTGCTGGCTTCAAGGCTGGCCAGCAAAGGGTGATCGCTAAGTGGCGCCCCGATGACAATTTGGGCCGCTTCCTCGGCGGCCATTGAAATGCCGTTCCATTTGTCATCGCCAGGGAAGGGCGCCATTGTGTTGAAGTCGATGCGGCCATCGCTGTTCAACATGGCGGTAATGACTGCGGGCGAGGCGCTGATTTTGTTGGTGACCCAGTTCGGCATGATTGCTCCAAAGAAAAAGCCCACGCGGTGGTGGGCTGGTGGGGAATAAAAAAGCCCACGCGAGGTGGGCGAACCCCTGCGCAAGGCAGGAGGGGAGGGTGAGGGTGGGGCGGCGCGGCTTTCTCAGCCCGGCGTGCGGTGGTTCCTGTATGCCGGTATCCCGTACTCGCGGCTCTGTCGGCGTTCCACCTTCACAGCAGCCACAGGGTCAATCCGCTCGGCGTTGCCGCCCCGAAAAAGGTGCAGGGCTTCCACCTGCTGCTACCAATGGCATCTGCTGACGAACACCGGCTATCAGCTCCGGTGGGGCAATTCACGGCTTGGCACCCCGAGGCGCAGCACATGGGCAACGCCGTGAATCACACTGCGCAAGTTGATGGTCGAACACAGGCCCGCAGGGATACAAACCCGAGGTAGCGTCTTGCAAACCTGTTCACTGCCGTACTTCCGGCCCGCGCCACTCCAAGGCAACGGGCGCCTGCGCTGACCATCACATCAGTGCCAGCTCGTGACGCTGATGTGATGGCCCTCGTTTGAAGGCCGTGCCGGTTACTCAATCCGGCTCCACTGCGGGAAGGGTCGGGCCCAAGCTATTACGCTCTGAGGCTGTGTGCAGTAGGGTGGCGTCTCCTGGCTATCACGGGGTGGGCGCTCCCGCAGCCATCGGCCAACTTGAATCCCATGCCGTCTGTCGCGCGGCTTTCGCGTGCTGTTGCTGTGTGGCCGGGTCATCCGGCTCAGGTGGGTTGCATGTGTTCTCCTTCGCAGCGCTGGGCTGCCTGGTGGTTGAGGTGCTATCGCCCGCACCGGTAGGGGCAGCTCGTTGGTCTCACGCGGAGTGCTCTGCCGCGTCGTCGGCACCTCGCGGCGCCTTCGCTTACTCCGTGTACCCACTTCGGGGGCTGGAGACGGTTTCCCGCGCCACGCGCTGTTGATCACTGCGGGCGGCTATTGCTCGGTCTCTATGGGTGAGGGTGATGTGAAGGGCGGGCTGGGCTTGATTCCAGCTTGACAGCCCACTAGCCGCTGCCGCCGGTTGGTTGGGCGTCCCCAGAGCCAACTCCAATTTCCTATCAGCACCTTCGCAGCTATGTCACTCGGTTCCTTGCGTTTGATCGGAGCAACCAGAACGCTTGGAGGGTTTGCACGCATTGACCCATGCCGCCCATAGTTGAATGTTTCTGCACCGTGCCTAGCGTGTCCTTCCACGCCGCCGCCCATCACATCACCCTCAGTTGTTAAAGACCCTGCCGGTGATCGTTCGATGCCGCTTCACCCGACCGCTGCGGTTTGCTGCGATGGGTGAATTATTAGCCTGGGCTAAGTATTTGTCAATAGCCTGAGCTAAGTATTTGAGTGAATTTTTAGCCTGAAGCGGACAAACGAAAAAAAGCTCACCTCAGTGGGTGGGCTTGAACCCCGCTCTTGCAGCGAGGGGAGGGGATGCCGCAAGCGACTAGCGGCATGGAAATAGTAGGACTGCTGCCGGCCGGTGTTTGTCAGACTATGCCGCGTCGTGCGGCTCAGTCTCCGAATCGCAACCGCCAGGCCTGGGCGACCCAACTGCCATCGGTCAGTCGCTCCATGCCATGGATCTCCAGCTCGCCTGCCACCATGTCCACGATGCGTGGCTCGAACAGGCGGTGGGGGTGGAAGCTGGCCAGGTGTAGGGCAGGGACTGTGCCGAATCGGCCCTCAAGGCGCACCACAGTGAGCTCGCCCGTGTCCTGGTGCATCTTGCTGGCGAACGGACGCCTGCTGCCGCCTGCGTACAGGGTCAGGATGGTGGCCTTGACGGGGGATGAGATGGTTATGGGCGACATGATGTCTGTATGAATATACAGTTCATCGCGGCCGCCAGGGGTAACGCCCGAGTTGGGCGAGTGGGCAGGAAAAGGGCCCCACATCGGAGGGGTACGGTAAACTTGCGCTGTCCGGGCACGCGCACCCGGCCGCGATTGGGCGCTCCCATCGCTCAGCCATGTGGCCTTCGCCCTGGCGCCCGCCTTGTCCAGCGTCTGGCAGCGGGAATAGCTTCAAACCTATTCCGTTGACCGTGACCCGCCTGGCAAAACTCCGTACCCGTGCATTCTTCGCGCAGCAGTGCCGCTGCATCTACTGTCACCTTCCGATTTGGGAAGGCCCCTACAAAGACCGCTTGGTATCAGCGCTCGGAATTCCCGAATCGCTGGTTCCGTACCTCCAGAGCACCGCTGAGCATCTGGTCGCCCAGCAGGACGGCGGGCCAGATGCGCCCGTGAACATCGCTACAGCATGCCAGTGGTGCAACTGGAAAAGGCATGCCCATCGGCACAACTGCGCGCCTGACCCAGTGACGTTTCAGGCTGAGGTGCGTAGGCTCATGGCAGCGAAGCGCTGGCATCCTGCAGCCAGGTGGGCGAGTAGGACGCTGCCTGGCCGCGCGGGGCAAAGAAGTGACCGGGCATGAAAAAGCCACCCGGAGGTGGCTTGTGGTGCAAAAATAAACCGCCCAGTGGGGCGGTTTATGGATCGGCTAGGTTGGCCTACTTGCTCCAACCAAAAACGTCAGCTAAAGCAGACTTAAGTTCGACCTTTTGATCTTCGGTCCACTCGGTGTACATGCCGTCGCAAGGGGCTGTAGGTGCAACTTCGCCGCTAGCGATCATCGCCTGAATTTTGGCTACTTCAGCATCATTGGCCGCCAGCTTAGACAGCTGAAACGGCGCTCCAGAGTTCTGTGCAAGATTCATAACCATTCCCCTTTGTAAGACCGCATCGCGCACATCATCAATCCTCCACTGATTGATGGGCCCGGGAGCGCTCAAGTTGTTGCTCATATCATTCAAATTTACGAACTTCACCAAACCGCCTGAGTAGCCGTCCGCCTGAATCGCGGATTCAACTGCTCGTTTCGCATCTCCGTTAACCGACCAGCAAAGGTAGGCGTGCATGGACCCAGAGCCTGCAAAGTAACCGCCGTCCTTTGTGATGTCCTGCGGCTGCTTAAAACGAACTTGCTTGGTAGCAGAGCTAACGATGCATACACAAATCCCATCGTAGTCAGGCATCGATGAGAAGTCTGTAGGCCCAGACCTAATCCAATCTTTCCACTGTTGAATTTTTACCCCGTCACCAGCGAACATGATTGCCCATGCGCCAAAGATCTCAATCTTTGAAAAATGAGCATCGTCTACATAAACGATACGAGATCCAAACTGGTGAGACCAGCGGGAGTCGGTCGCCATAACTCCTGCTTTGCTGTCATATACGTTAGTCGTCATTGCCCATCCTGATATTCTATTTTTTGGGCAAAGCCCTCAATTATATCAGCAACTTTCTTGTTACCAGATATGTCCGTTTCCCTGGTTGAGGGTACAAGCTATTGCCGGTCAGGTCAACAAAATGTTGTAGCAGATGCTGCAATTGCAACACCTTAGAGGCACCGTTCTACAAAGTGTCGCAGCTATCAAAGATATAGCTACGGAGGGGCAGTATGTAAACCTTGTTGTTGGGGGGTGTCTCTGATGGGACGTTTGCGCCACTCCCAAGGCGCCACCGCCACCTGAGCCCAAAGCCCCCGTCGCGCTTCCCGGGCCTCAGTCTCCAGCCCCCGCAGTTGCTCATACCCCTTCCCGTACTTCACATAGAACCAGGCCATCCCTGAGCGCACCTGCTCGGTGGCCACGTCCTGGCCCTGGCACCCCACATCGCCAACGGTGCGGCCGTACCTGTCGTGGGTTCGAGGGGTGATGGTGGCGACTTGCTCGAAGCAGAGCTGGGCCAGGTTCTGGCGCGACACTTGGCCGAAGGCTTGACGCTTCTCGGGCGCATCGATGGCGCTGATGCGGACGGTGACTTGCTCGTAGGCCCCGGGCTCGCCGCAGCGGGCGGTCAGGGTGTCACCGTCTGTGATAGCGATGACGAGGCAGAGGAGGGCGGCAGCCGTCAAGGCTTGGCAGGTGGCGTCTGTTTCCCGTTGCCGAGTTCGTAGCCCTGGGGAACATTGATGATGATGGGTTGCTGCGCGGGCGCAGGTGGTGCCGCGTCCTTTGCGACCTGGGCTGCGCCTTGGAACGATGCGACGGTCATTTGCTGAATAGCAATGCCAGTTCCGAGCACGGCCAACAGGCCAGCCACTATTTGGGCGACAACCCACCACTTGAAGTTGGAGACTTCCTTGTCGATGTGATCCAACTTAGTTTCCACGCGTGCAAGCCGTTCGCGGGTTTCAACCGCGAAGTCTTCCAGCTTGCTAACTCGTGATTCCATAACTTCATTATGGGGCGGCTGACCTGACGAGTCGCCGCCGCCGCGATTGCCCTTGTGTGGAAAGTCGAATACTTGGCTCACTTTGACACCTTCATGAGCGCAATAGTTGCATCTGGAGTCAGATCCACCATCTCCATGTATCCGCATGTGGCGCAGAGGTGCCATTGAAAAGGACCGACATATCTGGGGCGATCGAGTGCTACGTTCTCCAGCCCGTAGCTCATCACGATGAAAAGTTTGTTGCCCTCTACCGATTCAATCTTGGTCAGGGGACCATGGCCGTAGCGGCATGTCCGCTCCTGAGCTACCACGGTCGGCTTGGGGTCAACGCGAATCTCAAATGCCATCCCTCTCTCCTTGTTCTAATTGCGCTTCTTAATACTCATTGGCTGCATATTGCGTAGCCCAATGAGCAATCAGAGCTTTTGGACGTCGCGCTTCAGTTGAGCCGCTTGCACGATCCGTCCACGCATTCGAAGCTCATGGTCTGCCTGTTCGAGCAGTAGACCGAGAAGAGCCGCGATGGTCCAATCACGCCGGTTTGGCTTGCGGCTGGGTCGTTGCTGCAATTGGCCTGCCTTGCTGCGTCTTCCACAGCCACGATATTCGCGTCTTTCGCTGGCTCTGGCTTCGCTGGCGCCCCTGGCTTTGCCCCGTACGCTTTTGCTCCGGCCTCCGCTTTCTCCTTTGCAAAACGCCAGATCTCAGTACGCGCCGGTTGCACAGGTAGCCCGCGCTCCAGGCCCCAAATGTCAGACTTCCCAGTTGCCAAGCTGTACTTTGTGACGAGCCAATCCAGGCCGTTCATGGAAACTGGCAACCCACCGGCATAGGCAATGTCGTTGCCTCGGCGGGCGTAGAACGAGATTGAACGCTCCCAGAGCACACCGGCGTCGCTGTATGCCTCCACGGCCGACTCGAACAGGGGCGCGGAAGCAGCCCCAGCCTCGCCGGAGTCCTGCTTGAACGCAGCTACAGCCTTCGCCAAATCCAGCACAGCGAGTTGGTAGTTGTTGTACGAGATGCCAGCGTTCAGGCTGGCCTCCATCCCGACGAATGCGCGGGTCACTGCGCTCAATGGTTGCGCCGTCGCCGAAGCGCCGCCCACGTTCATGGCCGCCTTCAAGCATTCCAGGCGCTTGTCTGCGTCAGCAATCGAATTGCATGCTTCGATCAAGACTGCAGGGGCCTGCGCCTGCGCGCCGGCCGTCATCAAGGCCAGGCCGACAGAGCAAAAGAGCTTTTTCATGAATTTCTCCTGGTGCTACGCGCTACGAAATCAAAACTGCTCGCTGCGCCAGACGGTCAGAATCTTCCCAAACACCTCAAAATCCATCTTGTTCGTGATGTCGAAGGGGTCGTAGTCAGGGTTGAATGACTTGGCCCGAAGGATCAGGCCATTCTCGGTTGGGATGCGCTGCAGCTGCTTGATGAAGCCGTGGCCGTCCACTCGGAAGAAATACACGCCATCTGAATCAACCTTGTTGAACCCTCTGTCACAGAGCAGTGGATCTCCTGGGTTGTATCGGGGCTTCATCGACGGGCCGAAGCCGGTAACGATGCAGAGGTTTGCCAAGCTGCTGTAAACCGGAACGTTCATTCGCAGCCACTCCGGCGTAACTCTCCAGGCCTTTATGTGTCCCGGAGGGTTTTCTTCCAGCGCGTAGCCGTGGCCCATGGCGCCGCCGGTGTCGTACTCAGTAATCACCAGGTCTGCAGGCGCCCCGGGGCTAGCGGATGGAGCTTCGTGGGGAGCTGGTGCAATTGATGGCAGATGCCCAGCATCTCCATTGGAAAACTTTGGCAATTTCCCCTCTGCGAGCCATGCAGGCGTGACGGCAAGGCCATACCGAGCGATCAGCTTCTCGGCGTTCTCTCTGCTGATAGTGGCTACTTTTTCCGGGTTGCCAAACCAGTTTGAGACGCTAGCTGCCGCAACGCCGCAAAGACGCGCGATCTCAGTGCGCAACCCGCGCTCCTGTGGTTCAGGGAAGACTTCTGCCAGGCGGCTTTGTAATGTCATGGTTAGCCTAGCCTAACTTTTGTTTTGTTAGCCTGGGCTTGCTTTTATTCTTAGCCTTGGCTAATATGTGGGGCATGAACGTAGCCGCCACAGAAATCATTGACCGACTCGGAGGCACTGCAAAGGTGTCACGCATGTTCGGTATTTCCATGCCGAGCGTCAGCGATTGGAAGCATGACGGCATCCCTCATGCCCGAGTGATGTTCCTGCGGGCCGCCCATCGCAAGACCCTCGCTGGCTGCGATCTGGATGCAGCCACCGCACCGCGCAAGGCTGAAGCCACCCAAACAGCCTGAGCCATGAATTTCCATCTGTGTTTCGTTTTGCATGGCCCAGATGGTTGCTTTTTTTTGCCCTGACAGGGTACTCAACCCGGTTCAAACATCATGACCTCGATTGAAGACCAGCACGAACTGGCCCTGGCGCGTGCCCCGCAGCGGGCCTCTGTGCCCCTCGAAATGATCCGCGCCCAGAAGACCGCAGCCGCAGCTTTCACGCTGGCCTGCAGCGTCTCTGGGCTGGAAGACAAGGAGATCTATCTGGCCATCGGTATCGATGCCGGGTACTTCTCCAACATCAAGAAGGGCAAGGCCACCCTGCAGGCCGACTTGGTGGCGCAGTTTTGCGAGGTGGTGGGCAACACCATCTATCCCGAGTGGGCCGCGTTTCAAGTCGGCTGCACTCTGGTGATGATCAAGACCGAGGCGGAGCGCCGCGCCGAGCTGGCCGAGCAGCGCGCCCAGGCTGCAGAGGCTGAAAACCGCCTGATGCGCCAACTGCTCGCCGGGAGGGTTGCGGCATGAACCATGGCCTCCCACTCAACGCTTTCCAGTCGGTGCGCCCACGCGGCCCCGACCTCGATATCCCAGCAGTCCCACCCCGCAAGACCAACCGCAGCGCAGCACCCATTGAGGGCAATGTGCAGCAGGCGCTGGACCGCAACGGCCGGCGCACGGTGAGTCTCGCTCCCAGGACTGCTGGCGCGATCACCATCGAAACCCGCGAGCAGAGCGCCGCCAGCTTGGCAAAGCGCCAGCGCATCAGCAAAGGGGGCGCCAAGTGATGGAAGCCCAGCACCTGGTCCGCGCAAGCGACCCACTCTCCAGCGTTCTCGCAGCCGAGCGCGCAATCAAGTTTGCAGGCAACCACTGCGAGCGCATCCTGAAAGCTCTCAAGGCAGCAGGCCAAGCCACTCCCCACGAACTGGAAGCTACCACCGGATTGACCGTGGTGCAGATCGACCGCCGTTTGCCCGACCTTCAGAAGGCCGGCAAAGCTCAGGTCGTGCAGCGTGGCGGGATGGACCTCATGCGCGGCAAAGCGCGGGTTTGGGAGGCTGTATGAGCGGAGACGCAGAACTCGCCCGCCTGATCGACCAGCGCCGCGAGCTGGCCGCCAAGGTCGCTGGCCTCGATCTTGAGATCGCCATGTCCGTTGGTGACCGCGAAGCGGCGAAGCGCGCCCTCAAGGAAATGACGGCCCAGGTAGAGGCACGCAAGGCTGCACGCTTTGCAATGTGCCGGGCTATGGGGGCGCACTGATGCGGGATTACGGGGTGGTATCGCCCAAATTCTGGATTGGAGAGACAGGCAAGGCACTGCGCGGGAACGCCCCTGCGCAGGTCTTGGCCCTGTACCTGATGACCTGCCCACACGCCAACATGATCGGCGTTTTTCACTGCCCTGTTCTGTACATGGCACACGAAACCGGGCTGGGCATGGAAGGGGCTTCGAAGGCCCTTCAAAGCCTCATTGAAGCCGGGTATTGCACCTACGACGAGGCTTCGGAGACCGTTTTTGTGCACCGTATGGCCGCGTACCAAGTTGCGGAGTCCCTCAAGCCAGGTGACAACCGCGTGAAGGGCGTGGAACGTGAGTGGCAAAACATCGGGCCAGCGCTTTTGAAACAAGCGTTCTTTGCTATGTATTCAGTAGCGTTCCACATGCCTATGGATGGCAATAACACAAGCCCCTCGAAAGCCCCTCCGAAGGCCCTTGCAAGCCAAGAACAGGAACAGGATCAAGAACAGGACCAAGAGAAGAGCGCGGGCAAGCCCGCTGACCCTCCTGGCTTCGCCGAATTCTGGAAAACCTGGCCATCCAACGACCGGAAACAAGCCAAGGGCAAATGCCTGGACGCTTGGAAAAAGGCACACGCCGAGCGTGATGCTGCGTTGGTCCTGGCCCATGTCGAATCTCTGAAAAGCTCTGCGTCGTGGATGAAAAACGGCGGCGAGTTCATCCCCGCTCCGCTGGTCTACCTGAACCAGCGTCGGTGGGAGGGAGCGGAATCTGTGGCGCCAGCAACCGCTGACATCTGGGCAGGAGCGGTGAACTGATGACCGCAGAACTCGCCCGCCTGCGCCGCACCGGCTACTCCCCGGTTTCGGTGTTCGTGTTCGTCGGCACTCCGCCGAAGTCGGTTGAGACCGGCCCAGATGTGATCGTGGTCGAACGCAACCCACGCGCCATCGACTGGCGCCCCCTGATCGGCCTGCATGTCGATGTGGTCGAAGTGGGGGACCAGGGCGATCTGTACCGCGAGACGGTGCAGTGCGCAGAAACCGGAAAGCCTCGCTCCATCGGCCTGCTGTGCCGCGCTGGCATCGCCGGCCTGAACGCAGAGCACGAACAAATCCTGGCCCGCCTTCAAAGGACCATCAATGCAATTCCTCACTGACGACATCGACTTTGCCGCCTACGAGCGGGAAACCGACGCACGCGCGAACGTCAAGCCCGCATCCGTCTGGATGGACGAGCTGATCTTCAAGCTGCAGAACCCTGACCAGACCAAGAAGGTGCGGCTGCCGTGGGAGCAGGCGCGCGATGCTTTCGCATTCCGCCCAGGTGAAGTGACGCTGTGGGCCGGCCAGAACGGCCACGGCAAAACCCAGATCGTCTCGCAGGTGGTGCTGTCCCTGATGGGCCAGGAGGAAAAGGTGGTGGTGGGCTCTTTCGAGATGAAGCCCGGCACCACGCTGGCGATGATGTGCCGCATGTATGCGGGCACCAACCCGTTCAGCCCGGAGTACCAGGGGGAGCAGGGCGTTCAGATCCTGACCGACTTGTACAAGGAGTTCGGCGAGTGGACCGATAACCGCCTTTGGGTGTACGACCGCCAGGGCACGGTGAGCGCAAATCAGGTGCTGGGCATGGCCCGCTACTGCGCCAAGGAGCTGGGCGTCACCCACATCGTGATCGACAGCCTGATGAAGTGCGTGATGGGCGAGGACGACTACAACGGCCAGAAGGCCTTTGTGGACGAGCTGACGGCCCTTGCGCGCGACAACATGGTGCACGTCCACCTGATCCACCACTTGCGCAAGCCCAGCAAGGAAACGGACATCCCGGACAAGCACGACACCAAGGGCTCCGGCGCTATCACCGACCTTGTGGACAACCTGATGCTGGTGTGGCGCAACAAGGGCAAGGAGGATGACGTGAAGGCCAAGGGTCGCGCCTCAACCAAGAAGGACGAGCACGACGCCGCCATTCTGTGCCGTAAGCAGCGCAACGGCGAGGACGAACCCACGATTCGGCTGTGGTTCGACCGGGACTCCAAGCAGTTCAAGGGCGACCCGAATGACCCGCTGATGTTTTTCCGCAACTGGCCGCACCGCGAGACGGGGTACTGACATGCCGCAGAAGCTCCACTGCGCCCGCTGCGGTCGCGTCACCCTGCGCCCCGCCGTGGTCATCGGCGCCCAGCCGTTTGGCCGCGTGTGCGCGCGCAAGGCCGGACTGATCGAGCCCAAGCGCCGGGGCCGGGCGTCTGAGGCATGCCGGGATACACGCACCCTGGATCTGTTCGGGAGTGCCCATGCATGACATGCCACTGCTGCAACGACGCGCGGCCCGACCCGGCCAACTACCGCCTTTTCGCAGACGGCTGCTTGCACTGTGCCGCGAGGCGTATTCAGTACATCCAGCGCCGGTTGCCCCTGGACCAGCAAACCAAGGCAGCGCGCTGTCGTTCAGCTTTGGCCCAGGCATTGGAGCTTGGATTGCCCGAGGCGGAAATCAGATCAATGGCGAAGCGTGCCGAGTGGCAGCTAGCGCCTGTCAAGTAGTCAGCCTCACGGCCAAGGAATGGGGGATGAAATGAACTGCAAGCCCGGTGATTTGGCGCAACTCAAAGGCCTGGTTGTGAATACCGAACTGAATGGGCGGTTCTTGGAGGTGCTGTCTTTTGCTTGCAACGGCAAAGGGATTTCCGCCATTTCTCCTGACGGGAAAACCCGTTGGACATCCGTGAAAGAGGGCGTGCATTGGTTCTGCAAGAGCAATGTGCCAATTTTCCATTCCAAGAAGGGCACCGCGCTGGAGATTGGGCTGGTTGCGGATAGCAATCTCCGTCCCATCCGCGACCCCGGCGACGACGCCCATGATGAAACCCTGTCCTGGCTCCCGGTGCCCAGCCGTGAGGGAGTGGAGGCATGACCGACGTTGAAAAGCGCTTCACATTGCGCCAGCGGAAGGTCATGGACCTGCTTAGCTCCGGCCAGCCGGTCAGCCCCACAGCATTGCGCCGCGAATCTGGCCTAGGCGTCAACGCACTGCACCGCGTGCTGATCCAACTCATGGAAGCCGAGCGGGTGCATGTGGTGCTGGTGAATGGTGAGCAGTGGTACGCCAAATCAGCGGGGCCGGTTCCGACGCTGGCGACAGCGTGGGCCAAGACGCCAGCGCCGCAGGGAGTGCACGCATGACAGTCTTGCACCTCACCCTCCCATGGCCGCCCACGGTCAATACCTACTACCGCAACGTGAACGGCAAGACCCTGATCAGCGAGAAGGGCCGCCAGTACCGCGCAGCGGTTGCCGATCAGGTGCTGATCCAGCGCGGCGCCAAGCTGTTCGCCGGCCGCCTGGCCGTGGCCATCACCGCCCACGTCCCCGACCAGCGCCGCCGCGATCTGGACAACCTGCTCAAGAGCACGCTGGACGCCATGACGCATGCCGGGGTTTGGCTGGATGACCAGCAGATCGACAGCCTGAGCATTGAGCGCGGGCCCATCGGCGGGATGCTGCGCGTGTCGGTGAAGGAGGTGGTCCATGGCTGAAATCACCCTCGTTCGCCAGGAGCCCGTGCATATCACCGAGGCCGACAAGGCCGTGGCCCGCCGCGTCATCTTTGGCATCGTGGACGGCCTGGGCGAGCGCGGCAAGAAGCAGTGGCGCCGCCTCTGGAACAACATCCTGCGCCTGGAGCCGGGCGAGATGGTGGAGCTCAAGACCCACCAGGCCCGGCTGGGCTGGTATCACCGCAAGCACATGGCCATGGAGCAGGCGGTGTTCGAAAGCCAGGAGCGCTTCGACAACTTTGCGGGCTTCCGTGACTGGCTCAAGGTCGGCGCCGGGCACTGCCAGTGGTATCCCGGCCCGAAGGGTGGAGTGTTCCCCGTGCCCGACTCCACCAGCTACGCGAAGCTGGAGCAGGGCGCCATGGAGCAGTTCCACAACGACGCAGTGGAGTTCCTGCGCACCGAGCACGCGGGCAAGACGCTGTGGCGGCATCTGTCGCCGGTGGACCGCATCACGATGATCGAAACCATCCTGCAGGGGTTCAACGAATGAAAGACTGGCAATTCTTCGTCCTGCTGGGGACGATCTATGCCGCCCCGTTTCTCAACAAGCGGTATGCGCAAGTGTGCAGCGTGGTGTTTGTGGCCATTGGGGCGGCCTATTACTACTTGGGAAACGCATGAACCGGGGCGCCCCACTCAAGCGCACCGGCTTCCGCCCCCGCGCACCCCGCCGCGAGCAGCGCGACCCTGACCGAGTGCGCTCCATGCCAGCCGTCACGCCTGGAGCATTCCGCGCGCCTCAGCCGGTGGTGGCCGCGACAGCCGCCGCGCCGAAGTCGACTGCCCAGCGAAATGCCCACCTGCGCGACATGGCCCGGGGCATGCCCTGCCTGCTGCGCGTGCCCGGCGTGTGCACCCAAGACCGCGCCACCGTGGTGTGCTGCCACAGCAACCTGAGCATCCACGGCAAGGCCGGAGCCCGCAAGGCAGACGACCACTACAGCGTCTGGGGCTGCGCTGCGTGCCATCAGTGGCTGGACCAGGGGCCTGCGCCGCGCGCGCAGAAGGCCGCCGCATTCATGGCCGCCCACCTGGCCCAGGTGCTGGAGTGGCGGGCCATCGCATTCGACAGCCGCAGCCAGCCGCGTGACCGGGCCGCCGCTGAGTGGGCGCTGGAGCGCCTGAATGCGACGGCAACGATTTCGATGAACTGAAAGGGAGACCATGTACCAAGACGACCGCCGCACCATTGAGGAAAGCTACGCATCGGCCACGGCCAGCTCCGACCTGCGCTGCGACACCCGCGAGGGCGCGCCGCGCTCCGACACGGACCTGCTGATCGCCGCTGGCTGGTCGCCAAGCCGCATCGGGGCCGCTCTGCTGCGCCTGCACACCGAGTGGGATGGAGCTGAACACCTGCGGCCGGCAGCCGGCGCCGACTTCGCCCAGGCGGCCCGCGCGCGCCAGCCTGTGGCGCTCTCGCAAACGCCGCCCATGGCCCGTGCTGTTGCCGACAAGCTGGCCGCAGAATTCAATCATCAGCAGGCCAAGCTACTGATGTCGCGTCTGAAGACCATGCCCGTGGTCCGCGAGCAGTTGACCCTGCAGCTTCTGAAGTGGAAGGTGGAAGACGCCGAGCAGGTGGCCGGCGCGCTGCTGCGCTGGTGGCTGGCACCCAACTGCCACGCTTGCCATGGCCGCAAGTTCGAGGTGATCCCGGACACCGGGCGCCTCTCCAGCAAGCACTGCAAGCCCTGCGGCGCGACGGGAAAGTTACGGATTCCGCACGGGGAGGCAGGGCGCAAGCTGGCAAATTTTATGGACGATTGTGTCCACCGCGCGCGCCAGTCGATCAAGAAACGCTTGCACCCCGCCGCCGGGCGTGTATGATTGCGGTAGAGGGCCGCAGAGAATGCTGATTCTCTCGCGCCTCGAAGTTCTGCCGGATGCCCGCAGCCACAGCCTGGCCATCGCCTGTAGCGACTGCGGTAGATGCTGATGGCACAACTCGCCCTGAATTTTTGAAGCCCGCACGGTTTGCCCTGCGGGCTTTTTCGTTTCCGAACAGAAAGCGCTCCATGACTCTCAAAGTACGCATCCAAGTTCCAAAGAACTCCGGCCCCTACGAGGCCAAGGTCGAGCAGACCGGCGGCGCCGCGCCTGCGGTGCTGGAGCCCGGTGACGAAATGGAGATGTACGTGCACAGCGGCAACGAAATCAAAGTCACCGAAGTGCCTTTGGGCACCAAGGCCAATGCCTCAGCATCCTGACCGATTGCTGGCAGGGCCCGCCCCGACGCCATAGGTGATCGGTCGCGGCCAAGTGGTTCGCCCAGCCTGGCCTGCATTCGCAACACACAACCACCCCGGAAGCTGGACGGGAGCGCCCTGACCAGGCGCTGAACTCCTGCGGCTGCCCAGCCGTTACCAGCAGAGGTGCAACGGCAAGCCCTGCCCATGTGGGTTGTCCGAAGGGCTCTTAACTGGAGAGACGGATGATCTTCATCGTAGGCATCGTGATCCTGGCCATCACCCAGCTGTGCGGCATGGTGTTCCTGTACCGACGCGGCTGGACGCTGCCCAAGCATGGATCGCCCGAGGCTGTGCCGATGTATTGGCTGGCGCTGGGCTACCTGTCGGGATCTGCCTGTGTCGTCGTGAGCGTTGGCATGCTGATCTGGCGCTACTTGCCTTGAGGCCACCATGGAACTGGAATACACCCGCGTCGAGTCCTTCGAGGTGAAGGGCATCCGCTTCACCTGCGTTTCAAAGTGGAACGGCATGGAGGAGTGGAAGGACGATAAGGGCCGCAAGATGATCGTGGCGCGTGGATACGAAGGCGGCTTCGCTGCGACGTTCCAGCAGCTATTCGGCGATTCGATAGCTCCCGGCACGCTGCGCGTGATCTCCGCCGCTCCTGACTTGGTGGCCCTGTTGAAGGCTTGATGTGTTCCAAAGGCCCATGCCACCCGCCGACCTAGACAGGTTCCGGCCTGCGGATGGGGTAGCCGAGTGGGTGCAGACAACCATCCTGGCCGAAGACGGCCGCATCCACAACCCGGAGCACGCGCACCTGATCGACTCCGACCTGGTGTTCCTGTGGGCGCCGATGGGCTTCACCAAGCAGATGCGCACCGTCATTGGTCAGGCCGAAGAAGTAATGATCCGCGCCGGGGGATGGCAGAAGGCCCGCCAGGAGCAGCAGCTATGTGAGTGGTTCGGGCGGGTGCCGGCCTTCATCATCACCCTGGACGCCAGCTACTGTGCGACCTGCAGCGACGCCGACTGGTGCGCCCTGGTGGAGCATGAGCTGTACCACGTTGCCCACGCGCTGGACGAATTTGGGGCGCCCAAGTTCACCAAGGATGGAGCGCCTAAGCTGACCATCCGGGGCCATGACGTTGAAGAGTTCGTGGGTGTTGTCAGGCGCTACGGGGTAGGCGACCCTGGCGGCGCGATTGGAAAGCTGGCCCGGGCTGCGGGCGCACAACCAGAGGTCAGCAAGGCAAACATCGCAGGAGCATGTGGGACGTGTCTGTTGCGCGCAGCCTGATTGACTGGCGGTTTACAGGTGGTTTCGCATGGCAGCACTCTCCGACGACGTGAAGCGCTTCGTCGTACAGGCGCTGGCGTGCTACGACACCCCTTCGCAGGTAGCTGAGGCGGTAAAAGAGGAATTCGGGATCGTGGTGGTGCGCCAGCAGGTGGCCACCTACGACCCAACAAAGCACACCGGGCGGAACCTGTCCAAGAAATGGCGGGCAGTTTTCGAGGCGACCCGGGCGAAGTTCAAGGACGAGGTCAGCGACATCCCGATTGCGCAGCGTGCCTTTCGACTCCGGGCTCTGCAGCGGATCGCCACCAAGGCCGAGAACATGCGAAACATGGCTCTGACGCTGCAGGTGCTGGAGCAGGCGGCCAAAGAAGTAGGCGACGCCTACGTGAACCGCCAGAAGACGGACGGCAAGGAGGGCGGAGACACCCCCCAACCGACGCAGGTAGTCATCACAGTGAAGGACGCGCGCAAGCATGTCAGCGACGGTTAACCCTTCGCTGAACGTCCCGCAGTCGCAATTTCTCACGCTGCCGCACAAGTTCCGGGCCTTCGTGGCTGGCTTCGGCAGCGGGAAGACGTGGGTTGGCGCCGCCAGCCAGTGCAAGCACTTTTGGGAGCATCCGAAGGCCCATCTGGGCTACTTCGCGCCGACCTACGCGCAGATCCGGGACATCTACTACCCGACCTTTGAAGAGGTCGCCTTCGACTGGGGGCAGCGGGCAGAGATCAACCAGAGCAACCACGAGATCCACGTCTACAGCGGACGGGTGTATCGCGGGACGATCATCTGCCGGTCCTTGGAGAAGCCGGAAACCATCATCGGCTTCAAGATCGCGCGCGGCTTGATGGACGAGCTGGATGTGATGAAGTTGCCCAAGGCCGAATTGGCCTGGCGCAAGGCCATCGCGCGGTTGCGGTTGAGGTTCGACGGGCTCAACGGCCTGGATGTGACGACGACGCCCGAAGGCTTCAAGTTCGTCTACCAGCAGTGGGTCAAGGCGATTCGGGACAAGCCAGAGCTTGCCTCGATGTACGGCATGGTGCAGGCCAGCACGTACGACAACGAAGACAACCTGCCAGAGGATTACATCAGTAGTCTGCTGGCGAGCTACCCGCCGCAGCTGATCAGCGCGTACCTGCGCGGCCAGTTCGTGAACCTTGCCAGCGGCAACGTGTACCCCAACTTCGACCGGAAGTTGAACCACACGCCGGAGAAGATCAAGGACAAAGAGGCGCTGCACATCGGCCTGGACTTCAACGTGCTGAACATGACGGCGGTGGTCAGCGTGATCCGTGCCGACCTGCCGCTGTCACTGGAAGAGCTGACCAAGGTGCGGGACACCCCGACCATGGCGCGCATGCTGAAAGAGCGGTACGTGGACAAGGGCCACCCGGTGGTGGTCTACCCTGACGCCAGCGGCGGCAACACCAGCAGCAAGAACGCCAGCGAGTCGGACCTGACGATCCTCAAGCAGGCGGGGCTGCAGATCAGCGTGAACGCCTCGAATCCTGCTGTGAAGGACCGGGTAAACGCAGTGGACGCGATGACGCTGAACGCCGACGGCGCGCGACGCTGGAAGATCAACACGGATGCCTGCCCCGCGCTCACTGAGGCGCTGGAACAGCAGGCATGGGGCGCGAATGGCGAGCCCGACAAGACAACGGGGCATGACCACCCGAATGATGCGGTCGGCTACTTCCTGGTGAAGCGCTGGCCGATTGTGAAACGGACGGTTTCGGTGGCGCCTCTGCGCGTGTGAAAGAAGACATGGCCCAAAAAGTACAGAACCAATCCAGCGAAGTGCAGGCGCTCTCGGCCAATTGGCCCATCGCCGAAGCCCTGCTGGGCGGAACTGCGGCCATGCGCAAGGCGGGAACCACGTTCCTGCCCAAGTGGCCCGGCGAGGAAAAGGAGAGCTACGAAGCCCGCCTGGCCACGGCCACGCTGTTCCCAGCCTTCGGCCGCACGCTGGGCGTGATGTCCGGCAAGCCTTTCAGCAAGCAGATCACACTGGGCGAAGACACCCCGGACAAGATCAAGGCCTGGTGCGAAGACGTGGACCTGCAGGGCAACAGCCTGCACACCTTCGCCGCGATGATGATGGATGAGGCCCTGGGCTTCGGCCTGGCTGGCATCCTGGTGGACTACCCTCGCGTGTCGGGTGCCCGGACCCTGGCCGACGAGCGAGCCATTGGTGCCCGCCCGTACATGGTGGCCGTCCGGCACAGCCAGATCCTGGGCTGGAAGGCTCAGCGCAGCAACGGCGCCACGGTGCTGACCCAGCTGCGGTTGGCCGAGACCAAAGAAGAGGACGACGGAGAATTCGGCATCAAGCATGAGCCGCGTGTGCGCGTGCTGACGCCGGGCGCGTGGGCGGTCTACATGCCCGGGGCGAAGGCTGAGGATGACTGGGTGCTGGAAGAAGAGGGCACCACAACGCTGCAGGCCATCCCGTTCGCGCCGGTTTACGGCCGCAAGCGCGGGTTCATGGATGGCGTCTCCCCGCTGCTGGATCTGGCCTACCTGAACGTCAAGCACTGGCAGAGCCAGAGCGACCAGGACACCATCCTGCATGTCGCCCGGGTGCCCATCCTGGCGCTGATCGGCGGGGATGATCCAGCACCAGACGGTTCGGGTGGAACCCAGCTCACGGTCGGCGCATCCGCTGCAGTTCGGCTGCCGAAGGACGGCGACCTGAAGTTCGTGGAGCACACGGGCGCAGCCATTGAGGCCGGGGCAAAGTCCCTGGAGGCGCTGGAAGACCAGATGATCCAGACCGGCGCCGAGCTGCTGGTGCAGAAGCCCGGTCAGCGTAGCGCCACTGAAGCGAGCAACGACGCCGAGGCGAACAAGTCAGAGCTGCAGCGCATCACCGAGGGGTTCGAGGACTCGCTCGACCAGGCCCTGCAGTTCATGGCGGCTTGGGTCAAGGAGCAGCAGGGCGGTCATGCCAGCCTGTTCAAGGACTTCGGCGCGGCCACCTTGACCGAGTCGGGCGCCCAGCTGGTGATCTCCATGCAGCAGGCCGGATACATCACGAAGGCCACGGCCATCAAGGAACTGCAGCGGCGCGGCATGCTGGCTGCTGACATCGACGCCCTGGTGGAGCTTGACGCCGTGCAGGAGGAAGGCCCAGCCTTGGGCACTGTCGGGGCGGTCTGATGGATTCGGTCAACGACCTGCTGCAGTCCGAAGCGATCCGCCATCAGGTGGCGCTGCAGGGGCTGAGCAACAACGTGGTGGCGCGGATCATTGCCGTGCTCAACCGCAGCGACAAGCGCATCTTCGCGGAGCTGGCCGACCGGCTGGAGCGCATGGACGCCACCAGCTTCTCCATCGAGCGTCTGGAGTCCATGCTGACCAGCGTGCGCAGCATGAACACCCAGGCATTCGCCGAGGTGGAGCGGGAACTGACGCAGGAGCTGCGGGACTTCGTAGCCTATGAGGCTGCGTACCAGAACCAGGTGCTGGTGGCCCATGTGCCCGTGGTGGTGCAGGTGGCCAGTGTGGCGCCCGAGGCTGTGTATGCGGCGGCCATGGCCCGGCCGTTTCAGGGCGTGATGCTGCGTGAGGTGTGGCAAGAGCTGGACGCCAAGAAGATGCGCCAGGTGCGCCAGGCCATCGCCAGCGGGTTTGTGGAAGGCAAGACCACGGACCAGATCATCCGTGAGCTGCGAGGCACCCGGGCGAAGGGATTCGCTGACGGGCTGATAGAGGTCACGCGGCGCGACGCCGAAGCGGTGACCCGCACGGCGCTGGGCCACATGGCACGGTTCGCCCAGGACATGACGGTGGAGGCGAACACCGACCTGATCAAGGCGCTGGTGTGGTCATCGACCATTGATCTGCGGACCTCGCCACCGTGCCGGGCCCGTGACGGCAAGCAGTACACGACGGCGCACAAGCCCATCGGGCACGCGCTGCCGTGGCTGGGTGGCCCAGGGGCGCTGCATTGGCGCTGCCGCAGCCATGCGACCTACGTGCTGAAGTCGCACCAGGAACTGGGTATTGATGTTCCCGAGGTTGTGGTGGTGGGCAAGACCCGGGCGAGCATGGACGGCCAAGTGCCGGCAGAGACAACCTACGCGGAGTGGCTGAAAAAGCAGTCGTCGGCGCGGCAGATCGAGGTGCTGGGCCCTACGCGGGCGCGGCTGATGAGCGAAGGCAACCTGCCGCTGGAGCGGATGTACTCGCAGAACGGGCGGTATCTGACGCTGGACCAGCTCAGGGAGAAGGACGCGGAGGCTTTCAAGCGGGCGGGGTTGTAGGCAAAATGGCGGGATGTTCACAGTAACAATCAAGAGCTATGACCGAGTAGTCACGGCTGGGCGCATCAACTCTGGAAAAGAGACGATGCACGGATTGAGCCAAGACCAGATTTTTGACATTGAATCTGGCCTGTCGGTACATATCCCAGGGCGACCGCTTACGGCGCTTGTAGAAGCCAGGCTCCCGTTGGAAGTCTGGGAGTTCGAGGGGCCTCGCGCGTCATTGCCGAAGCTAGATGAGATCAAAGGAGACCAGGACAAGCTGGTTGCTTTGCAGAAATGGGCTGAACAGGCGCGGTGTGTACAGGCGAGATCCTGCTAGTGCCAGAACTCCGCATAGTCCCTCCCGCCGAACCCGACGCCAAGCAGGCCGCCATCGAGCGCGTCAAGGCCATGAAGCGCGCGCCGGGCATGCTGCAATGCTCGAAGTGCGGCGGCCGCGACACCATGACGGTGGTCACTGGCTCCTACATCGGCCAGGACGGCAAGATCAAGCGCGGGACGGTAACGGCTGACAAGGTCTGCTACCACTGCGACAAGAAGGGAATCCTCAGCTTCATGGTCCAAGACCCTCCGAAGCTGGTGCAGGAGCCGAAGCCCAGGCGGACGAAACCGAAGGCCGTGAAATGAAGGGTGACATTTTCACGTCATTTAAGCTCTGGCTGACATTCGGATCTGGGAAAGGCCGCGTCTATGAGGTGTATCCCAATTCGGTGAAGGTGATTTACCTACCGGAAACCACGGAAGAATTCGTTGATGTTTTGCAGCGCCTTCAAGTAGGTGACACGTTTGACGGCTGTTGGAGTAGCGCTCCTACTACAAAGACGATGACTGTTCTGTCTGCCCCATGCCGATGGTCCCAGGGTGAGATATATCTACACCTCAAGTTTTAATGCGCATTGCGCACCCCAACAACCCGCCCTGGCGCAAGTCTCGGCGGGTTTTTTCATGCCCAGACGCCGGATGGCTGAGGGCGCATCGGGCCGGATGGCTCACCCGTCCACAGGTGGATGCCTGTGAAGAAAGCACTCAAACCATGCCATTCAAATTCGACGCCAACGGCGCAATCGTTCTCCAAGAAGTCAACGGCCAAAAGCTCCCCGTGTTCGTCCACGCCGACGGCAAGGAAACGGCCTTCGATGGTGACAGCACCATCGCCACCATTTCCCGACTCAACGGCGAGGCCAAGAGCCACCGCGAGCGCGCAGAAGCAGCTGAAGGTGCGCTGAAGCCATTCAAGGACGCAGGGATCGAAGACCCCGTGGCAGCCGCGAAGGCCCTGAGCACCATCAAGAACCTGGACGACAAAAGGCTGGTGGATGCCGGCGAAGTCGAAAAGGTGAAGGCCGAAGCCATCAAGGCCGTAGAGGACAAATACGCTCCAGTGGTGAAGAAGGCGACCGAGCTGGAGCAAGCCCTGTACGGCGAAAAGATCGGCGGTGCGTTCGCGCGCTCCAAGGTCATCGCTGACAAATTCGCCATCCCGGCGGATCTGGTGCAAGCCCGTTTCGGCAACGCCTTCAAGATCGAAGAAGGCAAGACAGTCGCTTACGACGCCCAAGGCAACAAGATTTTCAGCCGCGCTCGCCCCGGTGAGCTGGCCGACTTCGAAGAGGCCCTGGAAACTCTGGTGGACCAGTACCCCTACAAGGACCAGATCCTGAAGGGCACTGGCGCATCTGGTGGCGGCGCCCATGGCGGCAATCAAGGTGCTGGCGGGAAGAAGACCATGACCCGCGCGCAGTTCGATGCTCTGGACCCGACAGCCAAGGCCGCAGCGGTCACCGGCAAGGATGCCGTGCAGATCACCGACTGACCACGTTTCAACCATCCCCAATCGGGCCGCCATGTGCGGCCTTTTTCATTTCCGAAAGGCCATCATGAAAGCCACTCTCTCCAAACTGCGCTTTGTCGCTCTCGCCCTGGTCGCGGTTGTCGCGGCCATCTTGCCCATGGCCACCGTCGCTGCTGCTGCGGCCCGCGTGTTCGAGTTCACGCACTCCTGGGTGACCCAGAAAAAGCAGGACTTCGCCTTGGGCGCCAACACGCTCACCGGTCTGATTCCGACGCTGTACGAGGCGCTGAATGTGGTGTCCCGCGAAATGGTGGGTTTCATCCCTGCCGTTCGTCGTGACAGCAACGCAGAGCGCGCGGCCGTTGGCCAGACGGTTCGCATCCCCCTGGGTGAATCCGGCGCGCTGGAAGACATCACGCCTGGCGCGACCCCTGCCAACAGCGGTGACACCACCGTGGGCTTTGCCGACATCACGATCAGCAAGTCCAAGGCTGCGCCCATCCGCTGGAACGGCGAAGAGCAGAAGGCTGTGGGCTCCACTGGTACTTACAACCAGATCCTGGCCGATCAGTTTGCCGACGGCATGCGCAAGATTGTGAACGCCATGGAAATCGACTTGGCTGCGTCCGCGAAGACCGGCGCATCCCGCGCCTACGGCACCGCTGGCACCACGCCCCTGGGCACTGCTGGCGACCTGTCCGACCTGGCCGGTGTGGCGAAGATCCTGGACGACAACGGCGCCCCGGTGGTCAACCGCCAGCTGGTGCTGAATTCGGCATCCATCGCCAACCTGCGCGGCAAGCAGTCGGTTCTGTTCAAGGTCAACGAAGCTGGCTCCAGCGACATGCTGCGCACCGGCATGACCGACCTGCTGCAGAACATGGCCGTGCGCTACTCGGCCGGCATCCAGCAGCATGTCAAGGGCACTGGCGCCAGCTATGTGACCTCGGGCAGCACGGCCGCTGGCGTGCGCGACATCGCACTGGTGACTGGCACGGGCACGGTGCTGGCTGGTGACGTGGTGACCTTCGCCGCTGACTCTGCCAACAAGTATGTGATCGGCACTGGCGTGGCTGCTCCCGGCACGATCAGCCTGAACCGCCCAGGCGCGCTGATGACCATTCCAACGGCCAACGCGCTGACCGTGGGCAACAGCTACACCGGCAACTTCGCGTTCAGCCGCAACGCCCTGGTGCTGGCCTGCCGCGCTCCTGCCGTGCCTGATGGCGGCGACTCGGCTGACGACTCCATGATGATCACGGACCCTGTGACCGGCCTCACCTTCGAGGTGCGCGTGTACCGCCAGTACCGCCAGGTCAAGTTCGAGATCTGCATGGCCTGGGGCACTGGCGTGACCAAGCCTGAGCACATCGCCACTCTGCTGGGCTGATTAGCTGCTGGGGGCTTCGGCCCCCGGCCTCTTTCCTGCGAACCGGAGAACACCATGACCGACAACGAACTGATCCCTGTGACCAAGCACGGCGAGTACCTCGAAGTGCACCCCGTGGCCCTCTCGCAGCATGAAGCCCTTGGCTGGGTGAAATGTGCTCGTCAGGAGCCTGCCGACAACGAGCCCGACGGCGCCAAGAAGGCCCCCACGGTGCCCGAGATCAAGGCCACCCTGGAAGCCGCTGGCGTTACGGTGCCCGACGGCGCCAAGAAGGCCGACCTAGTTGCTTTGCTGACCGCCTTTGAGCGCTCAGGCCTGACCGGCGCAGAGTGGAACAACTTGGCCGAAGAAGACCGCGCCAACCGCGTCTCCTACTGATCCATGGCCCTGATCGTCGCCCCCACCGCTGGCGCGGAGTCGTACGTGTCTGTTGCAAATGCGGATGCGTGGCACGCCGCAAGAGGCAATGCCGCCTGGGCTCTCCTGTCCACCGAGGCCAAGGAGCAAGCCCTGCGCAAGGCCACCGACTACATGGGCCGGTACTCTGGCCGCTGGAAAGGCGAGCGCTTGAACGCCGGCCAGGTGCTGGACTGGCCCCGCGCTGGCGTGGTGGTGGACGGCTACGAGATCAACTGGGAGACGGTCCCGGCTGCCATCGCAAACGCCTGCGCGCTGCTGGCGCTGAAGGCATCGGCCGGTGACATCGAACCCGACCTGGGCCCGAAGAAGCAGAGCGTGAAGGTGGGGCCGATTGAGACCACCTACGCGGCCGGCACGCGGCAGGCTACGCGGTATCAATCCGCCGAAACCCTGCTGGCTCCGTATCTGCTGGGCAGCGCCGGGCAGGTGAGGGTGGTGCGGGCATGAAGGCATTCCGCGCCTACGCCGACGAATGGCGCGGTGTGCGTCATGCGTACGTTCAGGTGCGGGTGTTCGATACGCGCGCCGAGATGTGCAAAGACATCGATGATTGCCAATTCGGCCCTAGCCTGAACGCTCACGGCCAATGCTCTGGCCTGCGGCACTACAACCGCGCGGGCCGCCTCACCGGGCGGTTTGCCTGCATGTGGCTGAACCGCGATGACCTCCGGGCCCGAGGGGCGGAAATCGTTACCCATGAATGCGTGCATGCGGCCATGCGTCACATGGCAAACCATGGCCTAAACGTCCAAGAGAAGGGTGATGGCGCTTCGGTGCACGCCAATGAAGAGGCGCTCGCCTACACCGTAGGCTGCCTGGCGCAGCAGATCAACGACCGGCTCCACCGAATGGGAGCGTTTGCATGACCTTCTACGCCGAGATGGCCCAGGTTGCCGACGAGATCCTGCGCGAGTTCGGCGCCGCGGGCACGCTCACCTACAAGACCCGCAGCGGTCAATACGACCCAGACCTGGGCGATTACCCAGAAGTCGAGGTGACGCAGGATTGCACCGCCGCGGTGTTCCCAGTTGACCAAAAGCTGGTGGACGGCACCACGGTGCTGGCCACCGACGAGCAGGCGTACCTGTCAGCCGTGGGTCTGGGCATCCCTGAACCGACCCACGTCCTAACGCTGGGCGGCGTTGCCCGCACGGTGGTCAGCGTGAAGAACCTTGCCCCGGCCGGCACTTCGGTGCTGGTCGAGCTGATCGTGAGGCGCTGACATGGGATTCGCTGCCGACCTGAACAAGCTTTGCGAGCGCGCTGTCGATAAGGCTGCCCTGGTGGTGCGCCGCGCCGCGCTGGAGCTGCAGAGCGGGATGATCGAGCGCAGCCCTGTCGATACCGGCAGGTTCAAGGGCAACTGGCAGTGCGGCATCGGCACGATCAACACTGACACCAGCCAGGACGAAGACAAGAGCGGGCAGGGCGCGCTCGGCCGCACGGCCACCACGCTGCAGGGCTGGAAGCCCGGCCAGACCATCGTGCTGTCCAACAGCCTGCCCTATGCCAAGCGCCTGGAAAACGGCTGGTCCGACCAGGCGCCCTCCGGCATGGTCCGCCTCACCGTGCAGGCCTACAGCGACGCCGTGAAGAAGGCCGTGGAGAGCATCAAGTGACCATCGCCCTGATCGAAGCCGCGCTGGAAGAGCGCCTGCTGGCCATAACGCCCGCCATCGCCACCGCGTTCGAGAACAAGACCTACACACCCGTGGCTGGCACGGAATACCAGCGCATCAACCACCTGACCAACACCCCTGTGGATCACGCCGTCACGCTGGACGTGACCGAGGACCGGGGAATCCTGCAGGTGTCGCTGTTCTACCCACTGGACAAGGGCCGGGTGCCAGCCAAGACGCGGGCCCAGTTGATCCGCGACCAGTTCAAGCCTCCGCTGACGCTCACCAAGGGCGCGGTGAAGGTCGAAATCACCAAGACGCCAAGCATCGGCAGCGGCTACCCGGATGGGGACCGCTACATGGTGCCGGTGTCCATTTACTGGCGCGCCTTCGGTTAGGCCGCCCCACCAGCAACAAGGCCCGCCGCGTGCGGGCTTTTTTGTGCCCGCAAGGGCTTCACAGCACCCCGCACGGCGAAGGCCCTGCGGGTTTTTTTATGCCCCTTGCGGGCGACTGAACCCAAGAAAGGCCCACCATGTCGGCATTCCTCCCTGACGGCGCAACCGTCGCCCTCGCAACTGCTTACGGCTCTGCCAAGGCGGTTTCCGCCATCACCAATGCCAATCCTGGCGTGATCACTGCAGCCGCCCACGGCATGGCCAACGGCGCGTTTTACGAACTCACCTCCGGTTGGCAAAAGGTCAATGGCCGCGTGTTCAAGGCTGCCAACGTGGCCACCAACGCGACGGACCTGACCGGCATCGACACCACGGACACGACGCGCTTCCCTGCAGGCTCTGGCACCGGTAGCCTGCGCGAGATCACTGCGTTCACGCAGATCGCGCAAATCCTGGAGTTCACCACCAACGGCGGCGACCAGCAGTTCTCGAACTTCTCCTTCCTGGAAGAAGATTTCGAACGCCAGCTGCCTACCGTGACCAGCGCCCAGTCGATCCAGATTGGCATTGCCGACGACCCGACGCTGGCTGGGTACATCGCCCTGAAGGCCGCTGGTGAAGCCCGCGCCATCCGTGCGCTGAAGGTAACGCTGCCGAATGGCTCCGTGCTGCTCTACAACGGCTACGTGTCGTTCAACGAGACGCCAACCCTGACCAAGGGCAGCGTGATGCAAGTCCGCGCGACGGTCTCGCTCCAAGGTCGCCCCACCCGCTACTAAGCGGCACCCATCCACGGCCATACGGCCAACCCAGCACCGACGCATCCCGGTTCGTTCCTTCGCAGGGACGGCCGGGGTGCGCACGGGCCTGTTCAACCCTGCGAAGAAAGTAATTCACCATGGCTACCAAACTCGTCATCGGCAAGTCTGCCCCCAAGTCTTTCCCCATGAAGGTCGAAGTGCCGACGCCCCACGGACCTTGTGAGATCAACTTCGAAGCCAAGTACATGTCCTCCACGGAGTGGGCGAAGCTGCGCGAAGAACACGCGGAGGCGACCAGCAAGGCAGTCCAGGAGCTGTTCGACGCCGCAAAGCTAGAAGCAACCCGGGACCACACGCTGGCCGCCCAAAACAGTCCAAAGGTGGCGACCACCGAAGAAGAGCGAGAGAAGGAAATCCTGGCGCTGATGAAACCGGTGAAGAGCAGCGAACTGGAGTCGCTGAAGGCCAAGTTCACCGGTGAACTGATCTTCAAGATCGTGATGGGCTGGGATCTGGACGACCCCCTCTCCGTTGCCAGTCTCACCGAAATGTGCGACCAATACGCTGGATCGGCCGAAGCGGTGTTCAGGACTTACAACGAGACGCGCGAGGGAACCCGCACAAAAAACTAAAGGACATCGGGCGGGCCATCTACGAGAAACCGCCCGATGCCAAGAAGCTGGCGGTCTGGGGATTGAAGCCCTCGGACTACCCAGACAAGATCGTAGAAATTTGGCCGGAACATTTTGATGCCTACCGGTCCTTCGTGGCTGTGTCCACGCAATGGCGGGTAGGCGGAATGGGCGGTGCTCCTGGGCTGGACTACCAGGCCGTCTTTGCCACGCTGGCCAGCATGCATCGCGGCAAGTCGGATGCAGAGCGGGACGCCATCTTTGCTGACCTGCAGCTGATTGAGCGCGCGGCACTGGAAGAGATGAACCGGACGGACTGATTCGCTACCATGTGGGCTTCTACATGGAGGGGATATGGAAATCTTCTTGGGTTGGCTGGTCTGCTCAATCGTCATCGGCGTTATCGCTAGCTCGCGCGGTCGCAGTGGATTCGCCTGGTTCTTGATCGCCGCGCTGCTGTCGCCGCTGATTGGGTTGATTCTGGTACTCGTGTTTCCGAAACTGGGCCAAGCTGCTGCTGCAGTGGATGAGACGGGGCAGAAGATCACAGCCGATTCGCATGTCCGGTGCCCGGACTGCCGGGAACTTGTGCGCAAGGACGCACGAAAGGGAAAGCACTGCGGGACCGCCCTGATCCCTCAGTGAGCAAGTAGACACATCACAAACCCGCTTCGGCGGGTTTTTCAATTGAAGGCCTCGCGGCTCATGTCGCGAGGCCTTTTTCTTTGGGCGCTCGCATGACGCAAGAAATCGAATCCATCGGTCTAGGGATGGACACCAGTGGCGTGGAAAGGGGCATCAAGGCCCTCGATGTGCTCGCTGGGAAGGGTGCGCCTGTTGAAAAAGCGATGGCTGGTATCGAAGGCGCCGCTGATCGCACTGGCAAAAGCCTCAAATCTCTGGGCGAGGGGGCTGCCAAGGGCATCGATGATTTGGCGAAGCGCGCGCCGGCGGCGGCATCAGGCCTGAAGAAAGTTGACGAGAGCGCAGACTCCGCCGCCAAAAGTGTGAAGAGCCTAGGCGGCGCAGGCTCCTCCGGTCTGGATGCGCTGAACAAGTCCGCATCTGTGGCCGCTACAGGCATGCGGAGCCTCTCTTCGGCCGCCAATGAAGTGACTGCTGCCATCCGGGCAGAAGCTGCTGCGCTCACAGGGTTGCAATCTGGGGTGGCGGCATTGAACGCTGCCAATGCAGCCGCCGCTAAAAGCGCCCAAGAACTGGCAATTTCGCTCCAGGCCGCATCGGAGCAAGGTGCAAAGGTAAAGAAGGCGACTGGCGCAAGTGCGGAAGCCTTTGTTGGGCTCGGTGGGGCAGCGAAGTACGCGGGTGCAGCGCTGGCAGCAATCGGCATCGGCACGACGGTAAGCGACTTGGTAAAGATGGCCGACGCGAGCACAAACGTCGCCTCACGGCTTTCTCTGGTCACCACGTCAGCATCAGAGCTCGCGCAGGTGCAGCGCCGGTTGTTCGACATCGCGCAATCTTCCCGCGTGTCGTTCGTTGACCTGGCTGGGACTTACGCGCAGATTGCACGGTCTACCAAGGAGTTGGGTGTCTCCCAGTCCTCTCTATTGGGCATCATCAAGACAGTCAGCCAGGCTGTAACCATCAGCGGAGGATCTGCGCAGTCTGCACAGGCGGCGCTGGTGCAGTTGTCTCAAGGCTTCGCCGCAGGGGCTTTGCGTGGCGAAGAGCTGAACTCTGTCATGGAGCAAACGCCAAGGCTGGCTCAGGCTATCGCAGATGGCCTCGGAGTAGGTATTGGGAAGCTCCGTGAAATGGGGCAAGCGGGCGAACTGACGGCCGAAAAGGTACTCGGCGCTCTGGAAAAGTCGGCCGCCAAGGTGGAAGCTGAATTCGGCAAGATGGCTGTCACCGTTGAGCAGGCCTCTACTCAAGCCGCGAACAGCGTGTTGCGGTTGGTAGGAGCGTTCGACAAGCTGTCGGGGGCGACCTCGTTCATTTCTGGGTTCATCACCAAGCTTTCGCAGGGGATCGATTTCCTGTCTAAGGATGTAGAAAAGCTTGGAAGCCAGGGGCCTCTGCGAAGCGCTGCTCGCGAGGTGATCAACTTGGACGCGGCTGCGCAAAGGCTGCGCACGGGCATGCAAAGCGGCGTGCTTGGCCCAAATGCTCAGGCTGAGCTCGACAGGATCAATGTCAGGCTGGAGGAAGCGAAGCGGCGATTCAACGAGTTGAACGCGGCTACGGGCGGCACCAATCCCCGTGACCAGACTGGATTCCCAACGCGCACACAGTCCTATGCCGCTGAAGCAAATCGGCTTGCTGCCGTTCAGGCGGCCATGGGCAAGGTCGTCAACGGCCTCTCTGGCGTCAAGGACGATTTCTACAAGGACTTGAACTCTCTGTACGCGGGGTACAAGAACGGCTTGATCGGGCTGACCGACTACCAGAAGCAGGTTGCCAAGCTGATCAAAGACAGCGGCACTGCCAAGCCGGACGCTGGAGCAAACGCTGCCCTGAACGACTCTTTGGCGGCCCAGCTCCAAGCCTACAAGAACAACGACAAGGCCATCCTTGACAGCCGCAAGGCGTTCTACGACGCGCAGGCCCTACTGGTGAAGCTGGGCGGCAAGTCGGAGCTGGACGCCATCGACGAGAGCATGGCCAAGGAAGAAGAGGTCTGGGCCCAACGCAAGGCCAACTTCGAAGCAGAGCTGGCCCAGGCCGCCAAGAAGAAGACTTCGCAAGCTGAAGTTGCGCGCATCACCGGCCAGATGCAGGACGCCGAACGCGACTACGAGCAGAACATCGCAAAGCTGCGTGCTGAATCTGCGCTTGCTGACGCCAAGTCCCTGGATGCACTGGAAGCCCGCGTGGCGGGCCAAGAGAAGGCTTCGCGCGCCGCCATGGAGCAGGTGCGCATGGCAGAGCTGGAAGGCAAGGCCATCGGTCTCACCGGGGACGCTCTGCGCGTTTTCAACCAGCAGCAGCTGGAAAGCAGCATCCCTCTGGCGCTCAAGATGCAAGCCGCGTGGGCAGATCAAGCCGGCGCGCTGGGCGACCTGGGCCGCGCCGCGCGCGATCAGATCCAGGCCATGCGCGACTTGGCCAAAGCGCAGGGCGAGAACCGTGCCGCCCAAATGGTGTACGAGTACGCCAAAGGCATCGACGATAGCAACAAGCTGCTGCAGGCCGAAATCGGCCTCATGGGCATGTCGGAGCAGGCCCGTACGACCGCACTGGAGCAACTGCGTATCCAGCTCGACCTGGAGCAGAAGATTGCCTTCGTGAAGGCCAACGTGGCCGACACCGACAAGCAGGCGGCCGACATCGCAAAGCTGCAGGCCAGCGCATCCATCGCCAAGGCCAACGCAGCGAACAAAGCTTTCCTGGACGAGTGGAAGACCTCCGTCGGCAAGTACGACGACATCTTCCGCCAAGGCTTCGCCGACATGCTGAACAACGGCAAAGACGGCTGGAAGTCTTTCACCCGTTCGCTGGTGACTACCTTCAAGACCACGGTCGCAGACCAGATTTACAAGATGTTCGCCCAGCCCTTCGTGGTGAACATCGTCGGTAACCTGCTGGGCCTTGTCGGCGGTGGCGCCGCCCAAGCTGTCGCTGGCGCGGCTTCTGGCGGCTCTGCCCTGGGCACCATCGGCAATGCTGCCAGCGGCCTGTCTGCCCTTACCGGCACTTTCGGCATGGGCCTGCGCGCTGGCCTGTCTGGCTTGTTTGGCGAGGCTGGTCTGGCGGGCACGATCAGTGCTGGCACAACCGCTATCGGCGCGGGCAACATCGCTGGCGGCCTGGGTACGCTGGCTGGCCCCCTTGCCCTGGTGGGCGGCGGATTGCTGGTCCTGAACTCCCTGCTCAAAAGCACCAAGGGCGAAACCCGCACCGGCGGCCAATTCGGCGTGTCGTTCGATGGCACCGTGACCAACCAGCGCCGCGACCAGGTTTACACCTACCAGGGCCAGCAGTTCGACCGCGACTTCTCCAACGGCCAGCGCAACGCGCTGATCGCGGGCCAGGCCTACCGCCTGGAAGGCGACCCGGTGCAGAACGAGCAGGCTATCCGCGATGCGGTCTCGGGCACGGCCAGCGGCATCAATGCCTTCCTGAAGGCGCTGGGCAGCAAGGCCACGCTGACCGGTTTCTCTGCGGGCCTGGAAACGTCCAGCAAGGGCCGGGGCGGTGTGTTCGCTGGCGGCATCTTGTCGGATGGCACCACCTTCGGCGAAAGCGGCAAGGGTGACAACTACGCGGGCACGCTGTACGAGAAATTCAGCACCAACAGCCCGGACTTCAAGACCGCGCTGGAGAACTTCACGCTCGACCTGAAGCAGTCCACCATCCAGGCGCTGCAGTCGGTTACCGATATCCCGCAGACCGTGCAGAAGATGCTCAAGGGTGTGGATGCCGAGGCCCTGAGCGAAGAGGCTGCCAACGCGCTGCTGGAGTCCATCAACGCCCAAATCGTTGGGGTGCAGAACCTGACCACCTCGTTTGAGGCCATGGGCCTGGACAAGCTGGCAAAGATGGGATTCGACGCTGCTGCGGGCCTGGCTGCCGCTGCGGGTGGGTTCGACAAGCTGCAGGGCAACCTCAACACGTTCTACGACAACTTCTACAGCGAAGAAGAGCGCAAGGCCAACCTGCAAAAGCAGGTGGACAAGCAGTTCGCCGAGCTGGGCATCGACGTGCCCAAGAACCGCGAAGAGTTCCGCAAGCTGGTCGAAGACACCCTCTCGCAAGTGGAGGTGCAGGACAAGGCCAAGGCCTCTCTGTCCAAGCAGATCAACGATGCCTTGGCCGCCGGTAACGGCAAGCTCAGCCTGTCCGACATGGGCGGGCGCAGCATCATCGCTGGCATCGACCCTGCGCTGCTGGGCAACGGGGCGGCAGACCCTGCCGTGGCAGGCAAGCTCAACGGCTTCCTGTCGGGCATCACCGACCTCTCGAAGCAGGGCCTGGACCCCGACGCGTTCAATAAGGGGGTCGAGGGGCTGATCAACATGAACGCCGAGGTGCTTGGCATCGGAAAAGATGCCTCCAAGACCGCCGCCACGCTGCTGGGCCTGTCGGGTGTATTTGCTGGCCTGAACGAGAGCGCAGAAGAAGCCGCAGCCCGCATCGCCAAGGATCAGGCCGACGCCCGCGACAAGGCCCTGCGCGGCCTGGAGCGCGCCATCGCCAAGGAGAAGGAGGCGCTGCAGTCGCAGATCGACGTGGCGCAGGAAGTGGCCAGCACCATGAGCGGCCTGTTCGACCTGCTCAAGTCCAACGTGCGCGAGCTGTACGGCGAAGTGGATTCCACCCGCTCGATGCTGGCGGCCCAGGGCAACGACTTCATCACCCAGGCGCTGGCAAACGCCCGCACCACCGGCTACCTGCCCGACGAAACCCAGCTGGCCGACGCCATCAGCGCCGCGCGCAACGGGCTGGACGCCAGTGGGTACGCCAGCCAGTTCGAGTTTGATCGTGACCGCTTGGTGCTGGCCGGCAAGCTGTCCGAGCTGGAAGGCCTGACAGGCAAGCAACTCACCAGCGCAGAACGCACGGTGAAGGAGCTGGAGGCCCAAAGCGAGCAGCTGGACAAGACGCTCGACTACTGGAAACAGCAGATCGACATCGCCAACGGCACGTATGAGGCGACGGTGAGCGTGGCTGATGCGGTCAAGCATCTGGAATCGCTGATGTTTCCGGAGGTCGGGAAGCTCAAGCCGGAGCAGGTGGGCGGCCAGGCCAGCTCGGGCGGTGACATTTTCGTAGTCGGCGGCGGTGCTGCTCGCCCTGCGACCACCGGGCCCAGTGCGTATCTGGACTACGAAAAAGGCGTGCGGGTCTATGCGGACGGGTCCAAAGAGACGATCTCGCCAGAAATGCTCGCGTTCTACAAGGAGCAGGACCCGGAGTGGTGGCGAAAGCTGGCGGCAGGCACTGGCAACGTTCCTTCTTATGACGTTGGCACCAACTACGTACCCCGCGACATGCTGGCCCAGATCCATGAGGGCGAGGCCATCGTCCCCAAGGCCTACAACCCGGCCGCCAATCCTGGCATGGGCGGTGGCAACGGACAGATGGAAGCGCTCTTGGCTGCACTGTTGGAGCAAAACGCGCGCCTGGAAACCCGGCTGGCCGCAATTGAGGGGCACACCCAGGACACCAGCCGCGCCACCAATGGAAACCCGGTTTCCCCGGTGCCCATGGCGCTTGTTGAGGACGAAACCGTATGAACATCCTCGTCCCCATCACCATCACCGACGCCATGATCGGCGCGGGCACCACCATCGCAGAGCCTGCGGCTAGTGAAACGGCTTGGGTATCTGCTGGCAACTACGTGCTGGGCGACCGCCGAATTCGCGCTACCACTCACCGCGTGTACGAATGCGTCCAGGCGCACACCGGGCGCACGGCGCTGCCAGAGGTTGACACGGCCTACTGGCTCGACGCAGGGCCAACCCAGCGCTATGCCCCATTCGACACCTACACGAACACGGCGGCCACGACCACCACCAGCATCACCTACGTGCTGAGCCCTGGCTACTTTAACGCCATCAGTCTGTACGGCCTCACCGGCACGCAGATCGTGGTGAGCGTGAAAGACGCGCCCGGCGGAACAGAAATCTACCGCTATCCCACCACAGGTGCTGCCAGCCTTACCGAGCCGCCCACCGGCTGGTACGACTACATGTTCGGCAAGCGCCGACCGATCCAGAAGCTGGTGCTCAGCAATCTCCCTATCCGCCCCACCGCCGAATTGACCATCACAGTCACCGCCGCCACGGGTGCTGCTGTCGGCATCGGAATGATCAACGTGGGCGACCTCACGCCATTACTCGGCGATGCTGAGTGGGGTGGGGTCACGGGTGGCGCATCGGCAGAGCCCACCAGCTACAGCTACATCAAAACCAACGACGACGGCACCACCACCATCAAGCGACGCGGCAAGTCCACCAACCTGCGCGCAACGGTGGTCCTCCCCCGCCAGAAGGCAGACGCAGCCCTGGCGACGGTGCAGCAAGTGCTCGATGTGCCGGTGTCGTGGATCGCCACTACCTCCCAAGGCTTCGACGGCCTCAACGTCTTTGGCATCGGCAGCTGTTCCATGAGTTACGACAGCTTCGGCATCGCCACCCTGCAGGTCAATGTGAAAGGACTCATCTGATGGCAATCGTTGCCCCAACCCCGGTTGATGCGCTGCCTACGGCGCCAGACCCTAATGACCGCGCCACGTTTGACCCGCTGGCTTACCCGTATCAGCAGGCGCTCAGCGGCACCTATCGCACGCAGATGAATGCGCTGGCCGAGAACGTCAACAACAACGCCATCGAGGCAAGCCTTGCAAGCACTGGAGCTGTCAGTGCCGCAGCCTCCGCATCCACTGCCGCAAGCCAAGCTGTTGCCGCCGCCAACTTCAAGGGGTTGTGGCCGACCCTGACAGGGCCATTGAGCACGCCAGCCTGCGTCAAGCACAACGGCCGGTTCTGGATGCTTCTCAACAACCTGGCCGATGTCACCACCAGCCAGCCCGGCGTATCGGCGGACTGGACATCTCTCAACGTGGGGCAGGTGTCGGCACGCATCAACTCCAACACGAATGCAGTAGCGGGTGTCTTTTACATCGCTGCCACCCCAGGAATCACCTTAACGATCCCCGCTGGCTGGGCTGCGGACGATCAAGTGGGTGGACGCAATGCTTCGGGTAGCAATTGCTCGATCAATTGGGGTTCTTACACGCTAGTAGGTGATACGCCCGAGTCCCCCATGGTGTGGCCGAACCAGGGGCGGTTTCAGGCGGTTTTTGATGGGAGCACGTTCGCATGATCACTTTTTCTCAAGCGTTTTCTGCAGCCGCCGGCGGCGGATACATGGTCCGTGCAGTCCGGCCTCTGCCGCTCTCTTCGGTGGTGGTGTCACCCGTAGCTGGACTTATGGTGTACATGATGATCGCTCCCGGCGCGTCCGGGGGATTCATCGATAGCGCAGCCAGCGCGCAGAGATTGGCCACAGGTGGTGGCGCTGGTGAAATCGTCTTTGATGTCGTTTCGGTGGGTGTAAACGACAGCTTCACTTTTACCCATGGCGCTCCCGGCGTTGGTGTCGGCTCGGTGAATGCAACCGTCAACGGCAATGACGCAACGAACAGCAGTGTGACCGGCCCAAATTCCTACTCGTGCACAGCTGTGGGCGGGAAGAAGGGGCTTGCGGCTAGCTCAGTAGCCTCGCTTGCAGGTGGAGCTGGTGGCACTGGTGGTACTGGTGGAAGCGCCAAGGTGCTTCGATTCCCTGGAGCCCGTGGCGGGAACATTTCGGCTGCAGCTGGGGCGGCACGGATAGCCACGGGTGGGGGTGCCGCAAATCCCCAGGGGTTCGCAAACAGCACGACAACCCGTGGTGGGGATTGCTCAAGTGCCACCAGCGCAACAAACAGCGCAACTGGTGGCGGCGGTGTGGGCGGCAATGGCGGAGACGTAACCACGGGTTCCGTGTTGACTGGCGGGGGTGGTTCTGGTGCGGCTGCGCCGAACAATGCAACAACAGGCGGCGGAAATATCAAGGGGACTGCGACAACGGCAAGCCCCGCCGATATTTTGTCTTTGCTCGCCGTTTACGGAATTGACTATTTCGGTGGCGGTAGTGCTTCCGGGTCAAGCCCTCAGGCTTCCGGCCCTGGCGGCGGTGTCGGTGCCGGATCCACGATGGGTAACTCTGTTTTGGCTGGAAATTTTGGTGGCACTGGGGGAACCCTTGGAGGTTCTAGTGGCGCTGCATTGCCAGGCTTTGGTGCAGGTTCTGGCGGTAACTCAGCGCCGGGAACTACAGGGGGGGCTACCGCTTCTGGAGGGCTGCCATACGCCGTGGTGATATTTCTTGAAAAGGTGGCATGACATGCGGATTGAAATCCTTGATGAAACTGGCGCTGTCCTACGCTGCATTTTTGCGGATGGTGAGTTTGCTGAGCAGCAATATCCGGGTTCTTGGCGAATCGCAGGTGAGCAGGCAGATGTGATCTCAATCGAAGACCAGCGCATCACCCGCCTGGCGTTCCTCGACCGCTTCACCGATGCCGAGGCTGTGGCCATCGATCTGGCGAGCCTCGGCGCCACGGTGCAAGCGGCAGGCCTACGGCGCTACCTGCACAAGGTCAACTCCGCCCAGCACATCGACCTGGCCCGCGCCGATCTGCAGGCCGGTGTGCAGGCGCTGGAGGCGGCTGGCCTGCTGGCTGCGGGTCGGGCTGAGCAGATCCTGACCGCGCCGATCACGGACGTGGAACGCTACCGGGGGCAGTGATGCGCGCCGCCTTCTACAAAGGCACGCGCCCCGGCGTGCAGTCCGTGTACAGCCACGCCGTGCGCTGGGTGGACCGTGGCCCCTACAGCCATTGCGAGCTGGTGTTCTCCGATGGGATGAGCGCCAGTGCCAGCTGGATGGATGGTGGTGTGCGCTTCAAGCGCATCGACTACGACCCGGATCACTGGGACTTCATCGAACTGCCCGACCACCTGGAGGCCGCCGCCCGCGCCTGGTTTGAGGCGCACGAGGGCGAGCCCTACGACCTGCCCGGCAACCTGCGCTTTGTGTGCTGGCTGGTGCGCGAGGCGCCCGAGGGCTGGTTTTGCAGCGAGGCCGAGGGCGCAGCGCTCGGCATCTTGGAGCCCTGGCGATTGGGCCCCAACGGGCTGGCGGCGCTGCTGCTCAGCATGTACCCACAGCAACCCGCCTCGGCGGGTTTTCTTTTGCCTGAAGGAACCCCATGAACTACCTCAAGCACCTGCGGGCGGCCGGTGTGCCGGATCACTACCATTCGGCCGCCATTGCCGCCCTGGAGGGCGCCCGCGAGCGCGCGCAGGGCCTCACCTGGGCCAAGTGGCGCGTGCGCCTGTTCAAGGCGGGCAAGATCGCCCAGCTGTTGCCCTGGACGGCCGAGCGCCTGGTGGACGTGCGCCCCGATCTTGCCGACTGGGACATAGCCCCCATGGTCAACATCACCGCGCATGGCGACAACGTGCCATGGGTGATGACACCCGAGGGCGGGCGCCCCGCGCCGGGTCAGTGGCTGGATCCTGCAGACGCGCAGGCCGTGGCGGCTAACTACTGGCTGCCAGGCACACACCCGCGAAGCCCGGAGAGCCGCAAGGCCTGGTACAGGCGCAACGCGGGCGAGTACCGCGCCTGGCGCCTGGGCGTTCCGGTGGATCTGTCCAAAGGCGTGCAGGTCTGGCGCGGTGGTTGCGTCACCGTCTACCGCTGCGGCGATGCGTGGCAGCTGATCGCGCAGGACAAGCTCCTCTTCATCCCCATCGTGGTACGCATCGGCTACGAAATCAGCAACCTCTGGCGCGAGTCGGACGGTGCGCAACTGTGGTTCCCGATTTCAGGCGCAGACCTGCGGGCGCCGGTTACGTGGTCTGTTTTGCCTGGGAGGGCCTGATGAACGATGAAAACCTGCAACAGATTCACGACGAACTGGCAGAAGGAGACAAGCGCATGGACTCCCTCACAGATGAAGTGACAGCGATCAAGCTGGAACAGGCCCAGTTCCGGGTAGAGCTGGCAGAGAACACCAACGCCACAAAACGCATTGAGGCCAACACGGCGGAAATGCTGGATGTGTTCGAGAGCTGGAAGGGCGCAATGAAAGTGCTGACGTGGATTGGCAAAGCGGCGAAACCGCTGGGCTATCTTGTCGGGCTCGGCGCGTCCATGGCTGCGTTCTGGACGGCCATGAAGTCCGGGGTGCATCCGAAATGACGCCGCGCCAAAGGCTGGCCGCCAAGATCGGCGGCGGTGCGCTTGCGCTCGCGCTTCCTCTGGTGGCGCATTTTGAGGGCACGGTGTACCGCACCTACCGCGACCCGATCAACGTAATCACGAGTTGCACCGGCCACACTGGGCCAGAGCTACGCATGGGGCAGACCTTCACCAAGGAGGAATGCGATGCGCAACTGTTGGGCGACCTGCTCAAGCACGCCGAGGCCATCGACTGCATCAAACGCCCGCTGACCGATGGTCAAAAGGCCGCGTTCCTGTCGTTCGCCTTCAACGTGGGCAACGGCGCATTCTGCAGCTCGACTCTGGTGCGCAAGGCAAACGCTGGCGACATGGCCGGAGCCTGTGCGGAGCTGTCCCGCTGGACATTGGCCGGAGGCAAGGAGCTTCCCGGCTTGGTTCGTCGTCGCGCCGCTGAGCGTGCAGTCTGCGAGGGGAAATCATGATTCCTGGCCTGTACACCTATGTCGCTACAGCTTTGGTAGCGGGTGCCGTTGCGGCTACTGGAGCTTGGCAGGTGCAGGGCTGGAGACTGGGCAACGAAATCAACGGCATCAAAGCCCAACAAGCCGCCGACTCCGCCAAGGCCCAAGTCGACACCCGGGCCAAAGAACTCGCCTTCAACCAGAAACTGCAGGACGCCCAAAATGAAGCCACGAAACGCGAAACCAAGCTGCGCGCTGATGCTGCTACTGCCCGCCGTACTGCTGACGGCCTGCGCGGCACCCTCTACGAATTCCGTGCAAGTCTCCCCAGCGCTTCCACAAGTGCCCTCATTGCGCGAGCCGATACCGCAGCAGAGCTACTCGGAGCGTGCGTCGGTGAATATCGAGCAGTGGCAGAAGCGGCTGACCGACACGCTGGGGACGCGCTGATGCTGCAGCAGGCGTGGCCTAAGTAGGCCAGAACACATTGCTCAGGCTTCGTCCTTAAATGGCGCGCCCAAATTAGGCCCAAGAACAGGCGCCTCGCCATCCCTATCCCAAGCTGCAGGAGACTTGCCAATTTCCCACGGCTTAACGCCAGGGAAAATTTGCTCGAATTCCTGCGACGAAATCTTGTCAATCGTCAGGACGAACCCGCGAGTGCCAGCCGGAACGATGCTGAATTTCTCCAGCAGCCAATCATCGTCTGCGGTTTCAAAAATACTGCGTAGGCCGTCTAGCTGCTCGTGGTTGATCATGCTCAATCCTTTGTGATGCGTGGCCCTCAAAGCCGCGCTGAAATCTGTTCTGCTGTCTCGCGGTAGTACACATTCAACAGCATCGACAAGTCCTTGTGCCTGCTAATCCGCGCCAGGGTCATCACATCCACTCTCCGCGCTAACAGCGTCAATGCCGTAGCGCGGGTGTCGTGGAAGGTCAAGTCGTCCAACAGCAGTTGGCGACGTAGCTTGGCGAACAGGACGCTTGCCTCATTGGGGCCAACAGTGAACGTCACCGGGAAGAGCTTCAATGCTCGTCGCGGGATCGGCACCTCGACATAGCCGCCTGTCTTGGTTCTCGCCAGCACGTACACCCGACGCTTAGGGTCGTAGGTTCCTGTAAGCACCTCGGCCAAGCGCATGCCGGTGTGCAAGGCAATGTGAAACGCCTTCACCACCTCGCCCATCTTCTTCTCGCGGCCAGAGCGCAGCACGCGCTTGATCTGCCGCCACCCCCACACCTGCCTGCGTGCCTCGATCTGCTCGGGCATCCGAACGCCTCGGAATGGGTGTGAGTCAATCCAGCGCCATTCGTCCATCGCCACCGTGAACAGGTTGCGCAACAGATTGGCTTCGCGCTGCACCGTCGCACCTGTCACCGTCTGCAAACGGAAATCACGCCACCGGCCTATGTCCGCGCTAGTGATGCTGGAGAGCGGCGCTTTCTCCCCGATGTAGTCGATGAAGGCCTGGAAGCGCTTTTCCTCCCACTCAGGCTTGCTCTTGGTCTGACTGACGGTTTTCACGTAGTCGGCCACAGCATCACCCAGAGTTTTCCCACCAGAGCCTTTCAGCCGGTCTAGCTCGGCCTCCTTGGCAAGCGCCCAGGTCTGCGCCTCGCGCTTGGTGTCGGCTACATGAGAGGCCCGGATGCCGTGACGCTGAACCTCTGCCCGCCACTTGTCGCGGTACTTGCGGATGGATGCCATGTTGTGCGGACCTGTGTGCGGGATGCGTGCGGGGAGGTATTGATTTCTTGCCCGAAACTCTAGCACTCTCCCTCTGTGAGGGCGTCGCTATTTCCCCGCATTTCCGCCAGTTGGTCCCCTCGACAGGAATCGAACCTGTATCTAGCGCTTAGGAGGCACTCGTTCTATCCATTGAACTACGAGGAGGCAAGGCAGCCGCGCATTGTAGTGGCGCGCGGGAGCGTCCCTGGCCGCCTGGCCCTCAGTCGTACTTCACGGTGTAGATGATGTCCACCGCGCTTTTCTCGCCAGTTTGCCCGCGCAGGGTGAGGCGGCGGGAGAGGTCGTAAAAGATGTAGAGAGTGCCCAGCGTGCCCGACAGGCTGCGCTCATAGGTCACGTACAGGTCTTTGGACAGGCGCTTGCCGAAGGTGAGGGCGGCGGCGCTGGCGTCTTCGCCGGTGGTGGCACCGCGAAAGCCGATTTCGTCCAGGCCCAGGCGGCTGGCGGCGTTGGCCGTGGGGCTTTGGCCGCCGTTGCGGCCCAGCAGCGCCAACGCCGCTTGTTGCAGCACGGCCGCTTCGGCGCCTCCGGCGGAGGCATTGCGGCCCAGCACCACCCACGACAGCTTTTCGGCATCGGGCAGTTCAGGGTCCGAGTAAAGCGTGACGCGCGGCGCCTGCGCGCTGCCAGTGACCTGCACGCCCGCGCGCACGCTGATGTTGGGGCGCAGCGCCAGGATATCGAGCGAGGGGTTGTTGTACGGGCCGTTGAAGCGGATGAGACCCGTCTCCACGTCCAGCATCTGGCCCCAGGCGCGGTAGCGGCCCTGGTCGGTGCGGACCTCGCCGGTCACGCGGGGCGGGGCGCCGGGCACGGCGCTGCTGCGGATGTCCACCTCGCCCGTCAGCCGGGTGGTGATGCCCTGGCCTTGCAGCGCAAAGTCGCGCCCCAGGTTGAGGGTGATGGCGATGTCGGGCGGCTTGGCGGTCTCTGCCTGCGCGGCCACCTGGTTGGCCTTGGCGGCGGCCTGGGCCTTGGCCTGGTCTTCGCGGTCCTTGGCGGCAGAGCGCACGACCACGTCCGAGCCCAGTCGCGGTGCGGATTCATCGGGCAGGATGATGGTGGCGCGGTCGGTGGTGAGCTTGCCGCGCAGGCTGATCTGGCCCTGCTGCAGCTGGGCCTGCAACTGGCCCGACACGCTGACCTGGCGGTCGGCCCGTACGAGCACTTGCAGGGCCTTGGCCTCGGCCTGCAGGGACATGGTGATGCCTGACAGGCCGGTGGCTGCCGTGGCGCTGTCGCCCCAGGCCACGCGGCCCGTAGCAGTCAGCGTGCCGCCGTCTTGCGCTGCGGCCGTGCGGTTGCCGCTAAAGCCTGCGATGCGCGCGCTGCTGCCCCGACCACCTTGCAGGCGGAACTCCGTGATGTTGAGCTGGTTGCCCTGTAGCGTGGCGCGCAGGCGGCCACCTTGCAGGTCCACGCCGTCCACCACCGATCTCACTGCCATGTCGTCGGCCCCCAGGGTGCCCGCCCAGCGCGGCGCATCGCGCGTGCCCGACAAGGTCGCACTGGCGTCCAGCGTGCCGCGCACGCGCCAGCCGGGCGGCGCCAGCGCAGACCACACGCCCACGTCGGGCAGGCGGGCGCGCAAGGTGCCGGCCAGTGGTGCGTCGGCAGGCCAGGTGATCGGGGCACCGGCGTTGGCCGCGGACAGGCGTGTGCTGGCGGTGGCGTCGATCTCGCCCGCGCGGTCGCTGGCCCAGAGCAGGCGCGCGCGCAGCGTGTCGCCTTCGGCGGTGACCGTGATTTCTGCCTGGCGCACACCGGCGGGCGTGCCCGGGGCGCTCGATGCGCTTGCTGCACCTGATGCACCTGCAGGCGGTGTGGCTGCAGTGGCCAGCACGGTGGTGGCACCTGCACCGGTGCCCTGGCCGCTGCTTTGCACTGCTGTGACGGCTGTGGCATCGCCCGCCAGGATGCGCAGGTCGCCACTGGCACGGCGCAGGCTGGCGCTGGCGCGCAGGGCGTCGCCCGTGGTGTCCACACTCCATTGCCCGTCAAGCACGATGCTGCTGGCCAGGCCCATGCGCGCAAGCAGCGGCTGCGCGGGCCGGCCTGCGGCGGCGGGCGTCTCGCCCAGGCCCAGCGCATCCACCCAGGCCATGGGCAGGCCCTGCAGCGTGCCCTGCGTTTGCAATCGCGCGAGGGCGTTGGGTGCCATAGCGGCAGACCATTGCGCCGGCGACCAGCGCAGGGTGACGGTGCCTGGCAAGGGACCGGTTATTCGGGCCTGACCGGCCGATGCCTGCAGGCTGAGGGATGTGGTGGTTGATGGTGCCGCACGCCCGCTGGCCAGTGACGGGGGGGGGCTGGGGGTAGGGGCGCCGGTGCGCACAGTCAGGCCCAGGGGCTCTGCCAGTTGCATCGTCCACGGCCCGGGGCGCTGAGCGGCCTGGGCTTGCAGACGCAGTTCGCTGACTTGCAGCTGCCATTGCCCGGCACCCACCATCGTGCTGGCAAGGCGGGTCTGCACCATCGCCTGCGTGGCCTGGGGAGCTGGTGTGCGGACCTCGCCGGCTAGCGCCAGAGAGGCCTGTGCCAGGTTGCCACCCAGTTCGGCTTTGAAGGCGCGCAGTTGCAGGGCTTGCCCGGCGGAGGTGCCGCCGCTGGCGTTGGTGCTGGCCGGGAGTGTCAGGTCCAGCTGGGGGGTGTTCAGCGTGGCCTGCAGATCAAAGCGGTCGGGGTTGCGGGCGGGTGCGCTGTGGGCGGTGGCAGTCTGAAGTTGCTCCGTCAGCGTCTGCCAGCCACCCTTCCAGCGCGCGGTGATCTGTGCCGTGCCCTGGGCGCTGGCCCCTTGCAGCGCCCGCTGCACGGCGGTGCCCACCACCGGCAGCCCAGCCAGCCAGCGCTGCGTGAGCGAGGCGTCTGCCCACTGCACCTGCAGGTCGCCCGCGCCGCTGCGCGGGGCCAGCGTGCCTTGTGCCTGTGCGGTGGCGCCGGGCACTACCAGGGTGACCTTGCCTTGCGCAGACTGCGTGCCCAGTGCGACCTGCAGTCCGGTGGCTTCCACGCGGGCTTGCAGTGCGTCCAGCAGTAGGCGGTCCAGCCGCACCGTGCCGCCGTCGGTGGCCTGCCAGGTGCCTCGTGTGCTGAAGGTATTGATGCGCAGCGGTGCGCCCGCTGCACCCGGGGTCTTTGCGGTTGCCGTTCGCGCGGCAGTGCCGGTGTCTGCCCGCACATCGGCACTGAAGCGCACGGCCTCTCCCTGGGTTTGCGCGGTGACGCGGCCGGAGAGCGGGGCGGCGGCCAGCAGCGTGTGCAGGGCGTCGGGGCGCAGCGCGCGCAGGGTCGCCTGGCCCTCCAGCGCGTGGGTGGCAGGGGTGTAGTGGCCCTGCGCGGTGATGCTGCCCGTGCCCGCCTGCAGGGTGGCGCTGGGCACGGTCCAGCGGGTGCCGTCGTAGCTTGCGCTGGCGTCCAGCGCGGTCAGGGGCAGGCGGTTGGTGTCCCAGGGGCCGGGCAGGTCGTTGCGCAGCGCGGCCTGCAGGCTCCAGCCTGCTGTGCCTGCTGTGCCTGCTGTGCCTGCGCCGCCGGATGTGGGCCCGGCTTGCAGCGTGCCGTGCAACTGCGTGACCGGTGCCTGCGGCCACAGGGCCGCCAGATTGACGGCGCGCAACGTGGCGTTGGCGGACTGCAGGGGTTGCTGCGTCCAGGGTGCCAGCGTGGCGGCCAGATCGGCCTGCATGGGGTCTGCAGCGGGTGCAGGGGTTGTGCGTGGGGTAGGAGGTTTTGATGCGCCCGGTTTGCTGGCGGGCGCGGCTGCGGGTGGTGTGGCGGCTTCGCTGGTCGGCTCGGGCTTCAGGCGTGCCTGCAGTTGCAGCTGGGGGGCTGCGTTGGCCAGCGTGCCCTGCAGCGTGGCGTGGGCGCCCACCTGCAGCGCAGCGCCGCCCCCGGGCACGGCGGTGCGCACAGTGCCGTCCACGGTGGCATCCAGCGCCATGGGGGCTTGTGCGTCCAGCGTGGCGCGGGCGCTGTACTTGCCCTGGGCCAACTCCACTGCGCCTATGTTCAGGCGGTGCTGGTGGCCATCAAACCGGTAGTCGCCCACCAAGCCCTGGGCTTCCACGGCGGGTGACCCGGCCCACACAAGCTGGTCGACCCGGAACGGCACGCCCAGCTGCAGCGGCAGCACCAGGCTGGTAGGGGGCGTGGGTGGTGGCTCGGGTGTGTCAATGGGTTTGGGCTGGGGTGTGATCGCCACGCGGGCGGCATGCACCTCGCCCAGCTCCAGGCGGCGCTGCAGCAAGGGGGCCAGCTGCCAGCCCAGGCGGATGTCGGTCACTTCCACCGCCAGGGTGGGGCTGCTCCAGCGTAGCCAGCCAATGCGCCCGCCGCTGCGCAGCGAGCCGCTGACATCGCGGCTTTCCAATGTCTGGTTGGTAGGCAGGTATTGCGCCGCGCGGGCCAGCGTGGTTGCCAGCGACGTACTACTGCCCGCCCACCACCACAGCAGCGCACTGGTCGCCAGCAGCAAGGCCACCAGGGCCGCCACAAGCCAGCCCAAGGCCCGCAGCCAGCGCGGCGTGCGAGGGGGTTGAGGGCGGGGTGCCGACGAGGACCCGGCGCTGAAGTCCGACGCGCGGGCGCGGGGCTTGGGGGTGTGGGGGGCGTCGCTCATCGCCATCAGAAGCTGAACCCCAGGCGCAGGTGCAGCCGCACCTCTTTGGTCTTGACGCCATAGGCCAGGTCGGCCTGCAGCGGGCCCACGGGGCTGCGCCAGCGCACACCGGCGCCCACGCCCACGCGCGGGCTCAGGTCACCCACCTTGTCGGCCACGGCACCGGCATCCACAAACAGCGTGCTTTCCCAGTCGGTCATGGCCCCCTTGTAGACGATGGGGCGTTGCCACTCCACGCTGCCCACGGCCAGGTAGCGGCCCCCGTACAGCTGGCCGTTGTCGGTGCGCGCGCCGATGCTGCGGTAGCCGTAGCCGCGCACGGTGGTGTCGCCGCCCGTCACAAACAGCTGCGTGACGGGGATCTGCGCGCCCTCGCGCGCCAGCACCGCGCCTGCCTCGGCCCGCAGGGCCACACGGGCATTACGGCCGATGCCTGCGTCGTCCTGCACGCGCCCTGCGGGGATGAAGGACTGCCACCGCACCAGGGCGCGCACAAACGGGTCGCGCTCGGGCCGCAGCGTGGTGCCCAGGCCCAGCTCCACCGCCAGGCCGTGGCCCCGCGTGGGGGCGGTCAGGCTGTTGAAGTAGCGGCCCGTCCAGCCGTAGTTGATGCTCAGGGCGGTGCTGGTGTCGGAGGGCGACCGCGTATTGTCGGTCAGGCCTTGGCTGTTGGCGTAGTCGTACTGCAGAAAGTAATTGCGGTCGATGGATTTGGTGCTTTTGCTGCGGCCCGCGCGCACGCGGCCACTGTTCACGTCGTAGTCGCCCGTGGCCTCGCGCAGCAACTGGCCGCCCGCAAACCAGCGCCAGCCGTTGTCGTTGGGCAGGTCCGTCCATTCGGTGTTGGCGAGCTTGGTTTCGCGGTCGAGCGCGAGTTTGGTCACCGCGCGCCAGCCCAGCACGGGCATCTGGTTGTGGATGTGTTCCAGGGACAGGCGTGCGCCGCTGTCGGTCGAAAAGCCCGGGCCAAAGACCAGCTTTTGCATCGGGGCCTCGCGCACCTGGGCCACGACGGGGGCGGCCTGCGGGTCGGTGCCTTCGGTGTCGAGCGTGAGGAACACGGCGTCGTAGTAGCCGCTGCTGGCCAGGCGCAGCTGGGCGTCCAGCATGTCGGCCTCGTCATACACGGCGCCCGTGGGCAGTCGTGCCAGGCGTCGCGCACCGTCGCTGTCGTAGCGCTGGCTGCCTTGCACGCGCAAGGGGCCGAAGCGGTAGGCGGGGCCGGGGTCATAGCTCACGCCCAGCTGGGCTTCGTGCCGGTCGGCATCGATCTCGGCCCGGCTGTTGGCGATGCGGGCCGTGGGGTAGCGCCGGGCCTGCAGCTGGCGCAGCCCGTCGGTCTTGGCGCTGTCCCAGGCCGACTGGGTAAAGGGCTGCCCGGGGGCGAGGGACCAGTTGCGCTGCAGGCGTTGCTGCCGTCGCGCCAGGGTGTCCTTGTCGGCCTCGTCGGTGCCCGCCACGGTGATGTCGGCACGGGCAATGCGGGTTGGGGGGCCGGGCTCCACGGTGACCGTGACGGTGCGGGGTGCGCCCTTGCGGGTGCCCGCAGTCTCTTGCGCCTCTGTCAGCTCCACGGTGATGGTGGGCGCAAAGTAGCCCAGGGTGCCCAGCAGTTCGCGCGCATTGGCGTCGGTGGCGCCCAGCAGGCGCTGCAGCTCGTTGGCCTGCAGGTCGGGCAGCTGGCGAAAGCGCTGCAGCTCCAGGTGGCGCTCCAGTGTCTCGCGCACCGCGTCGGGGGCACGCACCACCACGTCAAACGATGGTGCGCCATTGCCAGCTTCTGGACTGGCCAGGTCGCTGCGCGTGTCGCCGGTCGTGGGCTCGTCGGCACGCGGCAGCAGGCTGCAGCCGCTCAGGCACAGTGCGCCGGAAAGCAGCAACGCCGACCACAGGGCCGGCGTTGGGGTACTAACAGTGGCGGGGCGCAAAACGCGGAGGGGCACGGTGCGGGAGGATGTGTCAGGGGATCGTGTGGGGGAGGGCAAGCCTGCCAGCCCGCCCGATGCATCCCCGACTATGCCCTGAAACGGGAGCGCCCCCTGTCGGACAGATGCTCACAAGGCACCTGGCCCCGCCGCAGGGGCTACTTGGACAGCAGCCGCATGGTTTCTTCCAGGCCCTTGAGCGACAGCGGGTACATGCGGTTGCCGATGAGCTGCTGGATGATGCTGATGCTTTGGCGGTACTGCCACACGCCCTGTGGCTCAGGGTTGATCCACGCAAACTTGGGGAAGGCGTGGGTCAGGCGCTGGATCCACTCGGCACCCGGCTCTTCGTTGTTGTATTCCACGCTGCCGCCGGGCTGCAGGATCTCGTACGGGCTCATGGTCGCGTCGCCCACAAAGATCAGCTTGTAGTCCTTGTTGTACTTGCGGATGATGTCCCACGTCGGGAACTTCTCGGCAAAGCGGCGGCGGTTGTTCTTCCACATGAAGTCATAGACGCAGTTGTGGAAGTAATAGAACTCCAGGTGCTTGAACTCGCTCTTCACGGCGCTGAACAGTTCTTCCACCCGCTGGATGTGTTCGTCCATGGTGCCGCCCACGTCCATGAGCAGCAGCACCTTCACGTTGTTGTGCCGCTCGGGCACCATCTTGATGTCCAGGTAGCCTGCGTTGGCTGCCGTGCTGCGGATGGTGTCGGGCAGGTCCAGCTCCAGCTCATGCCCTTCGCGCGCAAACTTGCGCAGGCGGCGCAGCGCGACCTTGATGTTGCGCGTGCCCAGCTCCTGTTGGTCGTCGTAGTCTTTGTAGGCGCGCTGCTCCCACACCTTCACCGCGCTCTTGTTCTTGCCTGCACCGCCAATGCGCACGCCCTGCGGGTTGTAGCCGCCGTGGCCGAACGGGCTGGTGCCGCCGGTGCCGATCCACTTGTTGCCACCCTCGTGGCGCTCCTTCTGTTCTTCGAGGCGCTTCTTCAGCGTCTCCATGAGTTCGTCCCAGCCCATCTTCTCGATGGCGGCTTTCTGCTCGGGCGTGAGTTCGTTCTCCAGGATCTTGCGCAGCCAGTCGGCCGGGATCTGCTTGGTGAAGTCGGCCACCATTTCGACGCCCTTGAAGTAGGCGCCGAAGGCCCGGTCGAACTTGTCGTAGTGCTTCTCGTCCTTGACCAGCGTGAGGCGCGAGAGGTTGTAGAAGTCGTCCAGGCTCCAGGCGTCATCCGACTTGGGGCCCACCACACCGGCCTGCAGGGCTTCGAGCAGGGTGAGGTATTCCTTGACCGACACGGGCAGCTTGGCCGAGCGCAGGGTGTAGAAGAAGTCGATGAGCATGATTTGGGCCTCCAGCGCTAGTAGTTATTGCGCGTGACGCTCTAAAAGATATAGCAACTGTGCCTTGGCCTCCGGCCATTCGCCAGCACGCATGCTGTACATCACCGTATCGCGGATGGTGCCGTCGCGGCGCAGCGCGTGGCCGCGCAGCACGCCGTCCTTCTTGGCGCCCAGGCGCTCGATGGCGCGTTGCGACGCAAAGTTGTAGTTGTCGGTGCGCCAGCCCACCACATGGCAGTCCAGCGTGTCGAACGCGTGGCCCATCATCAGCAGCTTGGCCGTGGTGTTGACGTGGGTGCGCTGCACGCTGTGGCGGTACCAGGTCCACCCGATTTCCACACGCTTCACGGCGGGCACTATGTCGTGGTAGCTCGTGGTGCCCAGCACCGTGCCGGTGGCGTCTTCCACCACGGCAAAAGCAAAGCGGTTGCCGTCTTCGCGCATCTTGAGCGCGGCTTCGATGTACGCACGCGTGTCCTGCGGCTCGGGCACCGAGGTGATGCGCAGCTTCCACAGCTCGCCATCGGAGGCAGCGGCGCGCAAGCCTTCTTCGTGGGTCAGAGCCAGGGGCTCCAGGCGGACGCCGCGATCCCGCAGCGTGACAGGTTCTACAAAAGCCATGGGTCTCTACCCTTTGATCATCAATCCTGGGACGGCTGGCTGCGGCGGCTGTTCTGCCAGCGCCGGGCCCCGTGCAGTCCCAGGCCACCACCGAGGCCCACCAGGGCAATGCCCACCAGGCTGCCGGTGCCGTAGCCGGGCGCGAAGATGTCGAGCCCGAGCAGCTGGCCGAGCCAGAAGCCCAGCAGCGCACCCCCCACAAAGCCAACGGCATCTGCGACGCCGTTGACCAGCAGCTGGCGGGTGTCGTCGTTGCCGTTGCTGTTGCTGTTGCCGTGGCTCACTCAGCGGTTCCTCTGGTTCATGAACACCAGCTTTTCAAACAGGCTCACGTCCTGTTCGTTCTTGAGCAGCGCGCCCACCAGCGGGGGTACGGCCACCTTGTTGTCTGCGCTTTGCAGGGCGGTGAGCGGGATGTCTTCGGCCACCAGCAGCTTGAGCCAGTCGATCAGCTCGCTGGTCGAGGGCTTCTTTTTCAGGCCGGGCAGGTTGCGTACGTCATAGAACGTCTTCATCGCCACGCTGAGCAGCTCGCTCTTGAGCGTGGGGAAGTGCACGTTGATGATCTGCCGCATGGTGTCGGCCTCGGGGAACTTGATGAAGTGGAAGAAGCAGCGGCGCAGGAAGGCGTCGGGCAACTCCTTCTCGTTGTTCGAGGTGATGAACACCAGCGGGCGGTGCTTGGCCTTGATGAGTTCGCGCGTTTCGTAGCAGTAGAACTCCATGCGGTCGATTTCGCGCAGCAGGTCGTTCGGGAATTCGATGTCGGCCTTGTCGATCTCGTCGATCAAGAGCGCCACGGGCCGGTCGGCCGTGAAGGCCTGCCACAGCACGCCCTGGATGATGTAGTTGCGGATGTTCTTCACCCGCTCGGCGCTGTCACCGTCGTTGAGCTGGCTGTCCCGCAAGCGACTCACCGCGTCGTATTCATACAGGCCCTGCTGGGCCTTGGTGGTGGATTTGATGTGCCATTGCAACAGTGGCATGTCCAGCGCCTGCGCCACTTCCTCGGCCAGCATCGTCTTGCCCGTGCCGGGCTCACCCTTGATCAGCAGCGGCCGTTGCAGCGTGATGGCGGCATTCACGGCAAGCATCAGGTCTTGGGTGGCGACGTAGTTCTGGGAGCCTTGGAATTTCATGGGGGAAAACACCGGATCGTTGATGAATGGGCTTGACAGGGCGCTGGCTATAATCGACGGCTGATCAGAGCCCAGAGCTGAACTTCCACGAGATTGTGCGCGCAAAATGAACAAAACGTTGACCACGCTATTTGCCCTGGCTGTCGCTTCCGTGACCGCCTTGTCCCACGCCCAGGAAGCCAAGGGCGACGTGGAAGCCGGCAAACAAAAGATTGCCATGTGCATTGGGTGCCACGGCATCGTCGGCTACCAGGCCAGCTTCCCCGAGGTACACAAGGTGCCCATGATCTCGGGCCAAAGCGCCAAGTACATTTCGGCAGCGCTGGTCGCCTACCAGAAGGGTGAGCGCAAGCACCCCACCATGCGCGGTATCGCCGAGTCGCTGTCCGAGAAGGACATCGCTGACGTGTCGGCCTATTACGAACAACACGGCAAGACCGGTGCCGAGCTGCCCGCCAAGCCCTCGCGTGAACCCAGCGTGCAAGTGGCCGAGCTGCTGAAGAAGGGCGCCTGCGTGTCTTGCCACGGCGACAACTTCTCCAAGCCCATCGACCCGTCCTACCCCAAGATTGCAGGCCAGCACGCTGACTACCTGTTTGTGGCCCTGAAGTCCTACAAGGTCGAAAAGAACGCCAACGTGGGCCGTGGCAACGCCATAATGGGTGGTGTGGCCAAGCAGTTCACCAATGCCGAACTGAAGGCGCTGGCCAATTACGTGAGCGGCCTGGACAGCGAGCTGCACACCGTGCGGCAGTCGCCCTTCCGTTGATCAGCAGCCGCGCTGACCACGACAAGAAAAGCCCGCTTCGGCGGGCTTTTTGCTGGGCGGTTGACTCGTCAACGGCTGGCGGCCCACGCGCCCACCGCCAGACACGCGCAAGCCGTGACCGTCAGGCGCCATCGCAGCGGCAAGTACCACGCGGGAAGCGAGGTGCGCGCAGCCAGCCGATGGTCTTGCACCAGGTGCACTGCAAAGCCTGCGATCAGCAGCATGAACCCTGCTGCAGGGGGCAATAGCATGGCGGGCCAGGCCATCAGCGATGGCACCACGCTCCACACAAAGCAGCGTGTGCGCTCTGGGGCGCTCATCCCGCTTTGTGCCATGGCAAAGCCCCAGTGCAGCGCACCCACAAAACTCAAAATCACCGCGCCGTAGGCCAGCAGCGCTGCGCTCCACCACGGTGTGCCCGGCGCCCACAGGCCCACCGCTGCCAGCGCCAGGAACGGCAGCAGGCCACCGTATCCCAGCCAGGCCACAACCGGCGGGGTGGGGGCAGAGGAGGGCGAAGGCAAAGGTTGTGTGGACCGGTGGATGTGAGTCGACATGGAGGCCTCCAGATAGGGTGCTCGCATTGTCTGGAAACCGGGACTCCCGAGTGCCATGCATGGTTGTGTGCCACCCACCCGGCGCTTCGCGAAAGTCTCAAGCCCTGCGCCTACAGAGCTCTCCGGTATCGCCAGTTAAAATAGGAACTGGGTGTCGGCGCCAGGGTGGCCCGGCAGGTTCATGCGCTGGTCGGGCCGCCGCGCGGTTTTTCTGCGACCCATGAACTCCTCCCCCACCTTGATCCAGGTGGTTGGCGCCGTCCTGTTCGGCCTGGCCATTCTTCACACCTTCTCCACCAAGTATTTCGAGCACCTTGCGCACACGCAGCCCCGGCATGCGGGCATCTGGCATCTGCTGGGCGAGGTAGAGGTCGTCTTCGGCTTCTGGGCGATGGTGCTCATGCTGGTCATGTTTGCCATCGGCGGCAAGCAGGAGGCCACGGCCTACCTGGACTCGCGCAATTTCATTGAGCCGCTGTTCGTGTTCGCGATCATGGTGATTGCTGCCACCAGGCCCATCCTGGAACTGTCTGGGGCGCTAGTCCGGGCGCTCGCCGCCTTGTTGCCAGTGCAGCGCGGCATGGCCATGTACTTTGTGGTCCTGGCGTTCGTGCCCTTGCTCGGGTCGTTCATCACCGAGCCAGCAGCGATGACGCTGGCCGCGCTGATGCTTCGGGACACGCTGTTCTCTCACCCCATCTCCAGCCGGCTCAAGTATTCGACCATCGGTGTGCTGTTCGTGAACATTTCGATTGGTGGAACGCTCACTTCCTTTGCAGCGCCTCCCGTGCTGATGGTGGCTGCCAAGTGGAACTGGGACATTGGGTTCATGCTGTCCAACTTCGGCTGGAAGGCGGCAGTGGCCGTGCTCATCAATGCGGCCATTGCGATGCTGATCTTCCGCAACCAGCTGGCTCACATGGGCCGCAAGATTCCCGCCTCCGAGTCCCCCGTGCCGTGGACCGTGACGGGCGTGCACCTTACCTTCCTGGTGTTGGTGGTGGTGTTTGCTCACCATCCGGCCGTGTTCCTGGGCCTGTTCCTGTTCTTCATGGGGTTCACCACCGCTTACCAGCGCTACCAAAGTCCGCTGATCCTGCGCGAGGCGCTGCTGGTGGCGTTCTTCCTGGCTGGCTTGGTGGTGCTGGGCGGCTTGCAGCAATGGTGGCTGCAGCCCGTGCTCATGAAGATGGATGCCAACGCTGTGTTCTTTGGCGCCGCAGCGCTCACCGCGTTCACGGACAACGCTGCGCTGACTTACCTGGGCTCGCTGGTCGAAGGTCTGAGCGACGAGTTCAAGGTGGCCCTGGTGGCGGGCGCCGTCACGGGGGGCGGCCTGACGGTGATTGCCAATGCGCCCAACCCGGCCGGGGCATCCATCCTGAAGGAGAAGTTTTCGGACGGCGTCATCAACCCGCTGGGCCTGCTGCTGGGGGCATTGCCCCCCACGCTGGTGGCGGTGATCGCGTTTCGGGTGTTGTAGTTGCCAGGCGGTCAGCGATCAGCCAGCACCGCCTGGTTGGTCATGGCCTCGCAGATGGCGCGGATCTGCGGGCGCATGAGCCGGGCCACCTCGTCGCGCCGGTGCGATTCGAGCCTTCCTGAAATGGCGGCCACGCTGATGGCGGCGATGGGATTGTCCGGCGGAAACGCAATGCCAATGGCGGCTGTGCCCGGCGTGACCACGCTGTCCAGAAACGCGTAACCCTTCTCGCGCCCTACCTTGATCGCTTCGCGCAGGTAGGGGGCTGTGACGAATCCGTACTTCTCGTACTTGGGTGCATTGGCTTCGATGATGGACTCTGCCTCGTCCGGCGGCAGGGCGCACAAGATGGCCAGCCCGCCCGCACCGACGCCCAGCGGGCGGCGAATGCCCACATCCAGCGCCAATGACTTGATGGGGTAGTCGCCCAGTGCGCGGTGGGTGCATACCGCCTCCAGCCCGCTGCGTTCGCTCAGGTAGATGGTGTCCTGCGTGACTTCGGCCAGTTTCTGCAGCGCACCGTCACACAGTTCCGATAGCCGGTAGCGTGGCCGCGCGAGCAGGCCCAGCTCGTACAGCAAGGGGCCGAGGTAGTACTTGCGCGTGTGCGTATCCCGGTTCAGCAGGCCCTCGGCTTCCAACCGGTGGAGCATGCGAAAGCAGGTCGATTGCGGCAGACCGCTGGTGGTGGCGATCTCGCCGATGCGCATGCCGCCTTTTCCACGAGACGCCACGATACGGAGCATCTGCACCACGCGCTCAATGCTCTGGGTGCCAGTTTTTGAATTTCCACTATGTGGCGGTTCTTTTGTCTCAAAGGGGACTGTTGTAGTGTTTTTATTCATATTGTGTTTGTAGTTTGTATCCACATGGTGGGCAATATAGGGTTTACCCAGGCAGTTGAACTGGCGTTTGATTTTTTAATAAGTGATCAAACGATTTGTTCAACTTCCACATAGTGGATAACTGGGTAAAGCCGCATGTCTTACACGATGACTGAAAAGATCCTCGCCCGGGTTGCAGGGGTGCCTGCCGTCAGGGCGGGCGACGAGATCCTGGCGCGGCCGGATTTCGTGATTGCCTACGACTTTCCGGGCTACACCGATGTGTTCTTCAAGGAGGCCAAGGAGGAGTTCGGTGTGGACAAGGTGCCAAGCCCTGAGCGCTTTGTGCTGTTCATCGACCACATGGTCCCGGCTGCTGCCCCCAAAGAGGAAGAACTCCACAAGATCACCCGTGCCTGGGGCAAGGAGCAAGGCGTGCCCGTGCATGAGCGCGAGGGCATCGGCCACCAGGTGTCGGCCGAGCTGGGTTACGCCACGCCGGGTGCCTTTGCAGTGCACTTTGACGGGCATGTGAGCCAGCTGGGCGCGTTTGGTACCCTGGCGATGGGCGCCCGCAAGAGCGTGCTGGAGACCTTTGTCTCCGAGCGCATGGCGCTCGTGGTGCCCGGCACGGTCAAGATCGAAGTCACCGGTACGGTGCAGCCCGGCGTGATGGCGCGGGACATCTTCCACCACCTGGTGCGGGTGATGGGGCCTTCCTCCTGCCGCTTCAAGGTGGTGGAGCTGTGCGGCCCTGTGATTGACGCCATGAGCATCGAAGGCCGCCAGACGATCTGCGGCCAGGCCATGTTCTTGGGCGCGACGACGATGCTGATCGCCCCCGATGCCAAGACGCTCGAATATGCCAAGGGCCGCGCCAAGATCGCCCTGGACCCGGTTTACCCCGATGCCGACGCGCACTACGACCGCGTGGTGACGGTGGATGTGAGCAACCTGGCCCCCATCGTGGTGGCACCACCCAGCCCCGCCAACACGCGGGACCTGACCGAATACGCGGGCCTGGAAGTGCACATGGGGTATCTGGGCAGCTGTGCCAGCGGCCGGCTGGAGGATCTGCGCGTTGCAGCGCAGGTGCTCAAGGGCCGCAAGATCAAGCCGGGCTTCCAGCTGCATGTGGTGCCCACCTCGCAGGCCATCATGTCGCAGGCCGCCAGCGAAGGCCTGATCTCGACCCTGGTAGATGCCGGTGCGTTCATCAGCTCGTCGAGCTGCGACTACTGCTATGGCCGCATTGCCACCATGACGGATGGTCAGCGCGCTGTCTCCACCGGCACGCTCAACACGCCCGGTCGCATGGGCAGTGCCGATTCTGAAATCTTCATCTGCAACGCCGCCGTGGTGGCTGCATCGGCCCTGGAAGGCTGCATCACCGACCCCCGGCCTTACCTCTCCAACACCGAAGGGAGTGCAGCATGACTCTGCCCACCTTGCACGGCCGCGCGGCCTGGGTCTTTACGGAAGACGACTACGACATCGACCTGATCGTCGGCATCAAGAACATCAAGATCACCGACATCAACGAGCTGGCAGCGGTCACCATGACCAGCTACGACCCTGACTTTGCCCAGTCCGTCAACAAAGGCGATCTGCTGGTAGGCGGGCAGAACTTTGGCTATGGCCACCCGCATTACCCGGCCATGCGCGCCATGCGCCACCTGGGCGTGGCAGGCGTGATTGCCGAGTCGTTCTCTCCCGGTTTCTTCCGGGGCGAGATCAGCATGGGGTTCCCGCTGATCACCTGCCCGGGCATCCGCGCGGCGACGCAGCGGTGGGACACCCTGCAGGTGGATTGGGAGCGCGGCGTGGTGGTTAACCAGCGCACGGGGCAGACACTGCCGTTCGAGCCCTGGTCGTCCACCGAGCGCGCCACCATCGAGGCGGGTGGGTTCACGCCCTATCTCAAGGCCCGGCTGGCACGCGAGCGTGCTGCCGCGGCCGCGGCGGCGGCGTGACGGGCAGGGGCACACCATGTTGCAGATGATTGTCAGCGGCGTCGCCCTGGGCGCCATCTACGGGCTCATCGCCCTGGGCATCGTGATGGTGTTCAAGGCGACGGGCATCCTCAACTTCGCGCATGGCGAGGCAGCCATGCTCTCGGCCTTCGTGGCCTACACGCTGTTCAAGCTGGGCCTGCCGTTGTGGGCTGTGGTGCCGCTCACGCTGCTCTTTGGCGCGGCGCTGGGCATGGCGATCGAGCGGTTCATCATTCGCCGCTTCATTGGCAAGGCGCTGCTGTCGTCTGCGATCTGCACGCTGGGCCTGTTCCTGGTGTTTGGCGATCTGGCCATCTGGGTGTGGGGCAAGGACACGCAGGAGCTGCCCAGCATCTTCCCGGCCGCGCCCATCGACATCGGGGGCGTGATCGTTTCGGGCATTGACCTGGGCATCGTGGCCGTGTGCGCCACGCTGGCCGCCCTGCTGTTTGCGTTCTTCCGCTTCACGCGCCTCGGTATTGCCATGCAGGCGACGATGGAAAACCCCACGGCTGCGCGCCTCATGGGCATTCCGATCAAGCGCATCTATGCGTTGGCCTGGGCGCTGTCGCACGTGATCGCAGCCACGGCGGGCTTGCTGATTGCGCCGCTGACTTTCGTGCACTTTTCGATGATGCAGCACGCACTTCACTTCGCGTTCGCTGCTGCCGTGCTGGGTGGCATTGGCAGCATGCCAGGCGCGCTCTTGGGCGGCGTGATCATTGGTGTGTCGTCGAACCTCACTGGCGCCTATGTGTCCTCGGCCTGGAAGGACGCCGTGCCCTTCATCGTGATGCTGGTCATCCTGATCCTGCGTCCCCACGGTTTGCTGGCCCGCGCCCAGATCAAGAAGGTCTAAGGAGCCGCCATGACCAAAGTCTTTGACACATACTCCTGGCTCGGCCCAGTGCTGTTTGTGCTGGCCTTCGTGCTGGCGCCGCTGGTGCCCGGTGGTTACGTGCTGTACATCTTCACGCTCGTCATCATCTACACGCTGGCTTCGTTCGGCACCAACATCCTCACGGGCTACACCAACCTGATCTCCATGGCGGGTGCCGTGTTCTTCGGCATCGGTGCCTATGGCTCGGCCATCCTCACCACGCACTTTGGCGTGCCGCTGGTGCTGTCGATGTTCATTGCCGCCAGCATCGCCACCGTGGTGGGCTTGCTGCTGGCGCTGCCCGTGCTGCGTCTGGAAGAGGTTTTTCTGGCCATCGCCACGCTGGGGTTTGTGATGATCTCGGTAGAGATCGCCAAGTCCAGCGGCGACATGTCGGGCGGCGAGAACGGCATGGGCGCGCCTGGCCCCACCTTGTTTGGCTGGGCGCTGGACGAGCGCGCGTACCACGTGTTCACTGCCGTCGTGCTGGCGGGCGCGCTATGGGTGGCGCGCAACCTGGCGCGCAGCCGGTTTGGGCGGGGTTTTCTGGCCATCAAAGGCAGTGAGACAGCTGCTCGGGCGCTGGGCCTGAACACCACGGCGCTCAAACTGGTGGCGTTTGGCGTGTGTGCCTTCTACACCGGCTTGTCGGGCGCGTTGTATGCACCACTGGTGCGCTTTATCGACCCCTCGCTGTTCAGCATCATGGTGTCGATCAGCTTCGTCTCGATGGTCATCGTGGGCGGGCTGGGCTCCATCCTGGGCTCGGTGCTGGGTGCAGTGTTCGTCATTGGCGCACCGCAGTTGCTCACCTACCTGGGGTTCGATCAGTTCCAGCGCGCGCTGTATGGCGTGGCCATGATCCTGGCGCTGATGTTCCTGCCCGACGGGTTGGCCAGCCTCTTCAAGCGCAAGCGTCTGCCCGGTGCGGATGCAGCGCAGAGCGGGGGTGTGCGATGAGAGTGATGGACGAAAAGACCTTGCCGTCGCAGGCGCCTGTGGCGGCAGCACCAGGCCAGGCAAAGCCTTTGCTCAGCATCCAGGGCGTGCGCATGGCGTTCGGCGGCATCGTGGCCGTGCAGGACGTGAGCTTTGACGTGATGCCCGGCACAGTGCATGCGCTCATCGGCCCCAACGGCGCTGGCAAGACGACGATGCTCAACTGCATCAGCCGCTTCTACACGCCCCAGCAGGGCGCTATGCGCTACCGCACGGCTTCTGGCGACGTAGAACTGCTGGGCTGCAAAGCCCATCAGGTGGCGCGTCTGGGCATCGCCCGCACGTTCCAGAACCTGGAGCTTTTTGCGGAACTCACGGTATTCGACAACGTGCTGATTGCACGGTCGATGGCGATGCGCGCCACGCTGGTGGAGGCCCTGCTGAGCCTGCCACGCCAGCGCCGAGAGGAGCGAGAAGAACGGGAGCGTGTGGAAGCGGTGCTTGAAAAGCTCAGCCTGCGAGTCCATGCGCATGCGCTGGTGCGCGACCTGCCCTATGGCACGCAAAAGCTGGTGGAGCTGGCCCGCGCCATGGCGCTGGAGCCGCGCCTGATGTTGCTGGACGAGCCCGCTGCCGGCATGAACAACCGCGAGATCGATGCCCTTGGTGAAACGCTCAAGCGGCTGCAGGCCAGCACGCAAGCGACGCTGCTGCTCATCGAACACAGCATGCCGCTGGTGATGTCCATCTCGGACACGATCACCGTGATGCACAACGGCGCGTTTCTGGCACAGGGCACACCCAGAGAAATCGAAAACCATCCCGCCGTGGTCGAGGCGTATCTCGGAGGAGGCAAGAGTGGCAAACGGCGTTGAGACATCCAGTGCACCGGCACTGCTGAGCGTGGACAACCTGAGCGCGGGCTACGGCAAGATCCGCGCGCTGCACGGCGTGAGCCTGCGTGTGCCGCAGGCCCGCATCGTGTGCGTGCTGGGCGCCAATGGGGCTGGCAAGACCACGTTGATGCGTGCGCTCTCGGGCCTGTTGCCGGTCAGCGAGGGTCAGGCCATTTTTGATGGCCAGTCCATCGCCAACGTGCCTGCCGAAGCACTGGTGCGCCGCGGTATTGCCCATGTGCCGCAAGGCCGCATGGTGTTTGCGCAGCTCACCGTACGCGACAACCTGGTGCTGGGCGGCTACACCCGCCCGGCCGCCGAGGTGCGCGACGACATCGACCGTGTGCTGGGCTATTTCCCCCGGCTCAAGGAGCGCATCACCTCGCGCGCCGGCACCTTGTCGGGCGGCGAGCAGCAGATGCTGGCCATTGCCCGGGGCCTGCTGGCCAAGCCGCGCCTGCTGATGCTGGACGAGCCCTCGATGGGCGTGGCCCCCATCCTGAAGGACGCCATCTTCGAAACGCTGCGCGACATCCGCGATCGCGAAAACCTCACGCTGCTCATCGTGGAACAAGACGCCGACATTGCGCTCGACATTTCTGACGAGGGCTACGTCATCGAGACCGGCCGCGTGGTGATGCAAGGCCCGGCCGCCGAGCTGGCGGGCAATGAGGACATCCGCCGCGCCTACCTGGGCGGCTGATCGCCAACCCAGACCCCCAAGTTCCTTTCCCATGTTCCCTTCCCACCGATAAACACAGGAGACAAACCATGAGTCACTTCATTCCACGCCGTACGCTGCTGGCTGCCGCTGCAGCAAGCTGCCTGATGGCGACCACGCTGGGCGTGCAGGCTTTCGAGAACAAGGACGAAGGTGTGCTGACCCAGGAGATCGTTCTGGGCTCCTCGCAACCGCTGTCGGGCACGCTGGCCTACATGGGCAAGGCCGTGGACGAAGGCATGCGCACGTACTTCGACATGGTCAACGAGCAAGGCGGCGTCAACGGCCGCAAGATCAAGCTCATTACCTATGACGACGAGCTCAAGCCCGCCAAGTCGGTGGCCAATGCGAAGCTGCTGGTCGAGCGCGACAAGGTGTTTGCCATGGTGGGCAACATCGGCCACGCCACCAACATCAGTGCCTACAAATACAGCTCCACCAAGAAGGTGCCCACCATTGGCGCGCTGAGCATCTCGGACCTGACCTCCAACCCGCCGCGCGACCTGCTGTACGTGCTGCCATCGCCCCAATCCACCGAGACGGCGGCCTACATCGACCATGCGGTCGAGGTGCTCAAGGCCAAGAAGATCGCGATGCTTTACCAGAACGACGGCTGGGGCAAGCCAGCTTACGACATTGCCGTCCAGCGCATGGAAAAGCACGGCCTGAAGCTGGTGGAGGCGCAGACCTTCGAGCGGTTTGCGACCGACCTCACCTCGCAGGTGTTCAAGCTCAAGCAGGCCGAGCCCGATGTAGTCATCGTCTACGCGCTGGGTCAGGAGGCCGTGCAGTTCTTCCGCGGTGCCGAAAAACTGGGCTGGAAGCCTACGGTGTTCGGTGCGGGCGGGCTCAACGACCCCAAATTCATCGAGCTGCTGGGCAAGACGCAGTCCAAGCTGTACGTGGCTTCGTACTACGACGCCGTGGACGGCAACAACCCGGCCATCCAGTCGTTCTTCCAGCGCTACGCCAAGCTGTACCCCAAGTCGGCGCCCACGTCGATGGCGCTGATGGGCTATTCGTCAGCCGCTGTGACGGTCGAGGCTTTGAAGCGTGCCGGTGCCGAGCCCAGCCGTGCCAAGGTGGTGGCCGAGCTGGATGGCATGAAGGACTTTGACCAGAAGATTGGCCCCAAGATCACCTTCCAGCCTATCAGTGCTGGTGGCTATGCGCGGCGCGGCCAGACAGGCGTGGCGCTGATGGAGCTCAAGGACCAGAAGTTCGTGTCCATGGGCAGCTATATCGACCCTGTGAAGCGCTGAGGACCTGACCATGACCAAGAGCTTGCGACAACAGCTGCGCGCGCGCATCCAGTCAGGCCCGACCTTCTGGATGGCGGGCGCGCAAGACGCCCTGTCGGCCCTGCTGGTGGACCAGTCGGACTTTGACGGCATCTTCACAACGGGCTTCGGCATCTCGGCATCGCTGCTGGGGCAGCCGGACATGGAGGTCTACACACTCAGCGAGAACGTGGGTGTGGTGCACCACATCGTCAACGTGGTGAGGAAGCCCGTGTTTGCTGATGCCGACACCGGCTACGGCAACGTGATCAACGTGGCCCGCACGGTGCGCGAGTTTGAGAAGGCCGGTGTGGCGGCCATCTCGATCGAAGACCAGATCAGCCCCAAGCGCTGCCCGGCGGCCGCGGCCGTGACGCCCGTGGTGTCCATCCCCGACGCCGTGGCGCGCATCAAGGCGGCGGTGGATGCCCGTCGGGACCCGGACCTCCTGATCGTGGCCCGCACCGATGTGGCCGACCCCGAGGAGGCCATTGAGCGTGCCGTGCGCTTTGCCGAGGCTGGTGCGGACCTGATCCAGCCCATCTCGCGCACCTTCAAGGGCTATGAAGACTTGGTGCGCTTGCGCGATGCCTCGGGCCGCCGACTGTCGCTGCAGCTCATGCAGGGGCTCTGGATGTCGCGTCTGACGCGCTCGCAGATCGAAGAGGTGGCAGCCTTTGCCACCTACCCGGTGGTGACGCTGATGAGCACGGTGCATGCCTTGCAAAAGAACCTGGCCACGCTGTCGGCGCGCCGCACGGGCGATGTAGACGGTTTGCCCTGTGGACAGACCAGCATGGCCGACTTCAAGGAAGTGATTGGCTGGAAGGCCATGGAAGAGCGCCAGGCGCACTACGAAGCCGGTTGAATTGCACGCGCCCGAGTGCGGCGCAGTGTTCATGAAAAGTAAGGCCAGCACCCCGGGTGGGTGCTGGCCTTTTTTTGTTGCTGGGGGCTGGTAGTGGGGCGCCGGGCTGTGGTCTCAGTCGCGCGTGGCGCGCCGCTGCACGCAGGCGATGTAGGCGTCGCCGTCGGGCGGGCGGCCTGCACGCTGGCTTTCCCACAGCATCTCGCCCAGGCAGTCCATGGCGGCGTGGTGTGCGTCGTGCAGCGAGTCGAGCCGCGCGGTCAGCAGCTCGACCGCCTGGCGGATGCCGCGGGGCTGGTCGATGCTGCACTGCTCGCTGATCGACAGGTGCATCGACAGGTGCAGAAACGGATTGGTCTGCCCCGGCGTTTCGTCGTAGTTGCGCGCCACGGCCGCGTCGGCGTCGGACAGGTCGGCGTGGTATTCGGGGTGCTCGGCGATCCACAGGCTGGCCAGCGTTTCGATGGCTTCCATGGGGGCGCCGCTCTGGGTCTTGGCGTGCACGCCGCACAGAAAGCGGCGCACATCGGCTTGAGAGGGGCTGAACATGGGACGTGAGGGTAGCACGCAGGCCACAAGCCGGCATGCGCAGGGGAGCGTGGACCGATACGGCCGTGCGGGTCGCGCCCGCCCGCTACGCGGCGCCGGGGCGGCGTCCTACGCGGGCGGCGGGCGCGCGCACCTACATTGGGCTGGCGCAAAGGCAGGGAGCCGGGTCCCCTTTGTCGCAGTCCTCAAAACCCGGCATTGGGAGAACTGTCATGAAGGCAATGCGAATTGTGGGTGTGCTGTTGCTGGTGCTGGGGCTGGCCGGGTTTTTGACCGGTGGCTTCAGTTTTACCAAGGACACCACGCAGGCCAAGCTGGGGCCGCTGGAGCTCACTGTGAAGGAAAAAGAGTCCGTCAACATTCCGCAGTGGATGAGCCTGGGCGCGATGGTGCTGGGCGGCGTGGTGTTGGTGCTGGGTTTTCGCAAGAACTAATTTCACCCGTCGTGGCGAGCGACTGGGGCTGCGACTCCGGCTCTTGCCCTATCCACGTAAGACGAGTGTCTGAGGTTCATCTCTAGGCGCTCGTTGCGATGGGTGATCCCCAAAGTTCGCCGGGCGTCGTCCTGCTTTCTCCAGGACTCCTACCCCCTTGGCGCTCCCATCATGCGCGAAATGGTCCGCGCCGCACTCAGCAGCGCGGGCAACAGGCTCTCCTGCATCATGGCCGCACTCGTACGGTTGGCCTGACCGCTGATGTTGAGCGCCGCCACCGTCTGCCCCGTGCGGTTGGTCAGCGGCGCGGCAATCGAAATCAATCCCTCTTCCAGCTCCTGGTTCACTAGGCACCAGCCTTGCTGCCGCGCCTGGCGGATGTGAGCCAGCAGCGCCTCCATATCCGTGGTGGTGTGCGCGGTAAAGCGCTGCAGGGGGTGGCCCTGCAGCCGGGCCTGCAGTTCGTCGTCTGGCAACCCTGCCAGCAGCATGCGGCCCATGGAGGTCCAGCACGCGGGCAGGCGCGAGCCCACGCCCAGCGTGGTGCGCATGATCTTGTGCGTGGGCACGCGCAGCACGTAAACGATGTCCAGGCCGTCGAGCACGGCGGCCGATGACGACTCGCGCACCTCTTCCACCAGGTCTTCCATCACCGGCTCGGCCAGGTTCCAGATGGGCAGCGAGGACAGGTACGCAAACCCCAGGTCCAGGATGCGCGGGCTCAGGCGAAACAGCTTGCCGTCCGTCTCCACATAGCCCAGCGTCTGCAGCGTGAGCAGGATGCGGCGCGCGCCTGCGCGGGTCAGGCCGGTTTGCGCCGCCACTTCGCTCAAGGTCTGCTGCGGTGTGGCCGCGCTGAACGAGCGGATCACCTCCAGCCCGCGCGCGAATGACTGCACATAGCTGTCGCTCGGTTTGGGGTCTTTGGCTTCAGGGCTTTGGGAATTCATACGTATGCCAACTATAATTCTTTAAGCGAACATTTGTTCTATATACGAACAAATTTCGGAGAGACGAGACAGCAAACAAGCAAACCAAGAAAGCGTTGCAATGATCAACAAACTGGCGGACTCGGTGGCCCAGGCCCTTGCGGGGGTGAAGGATGGTGCCACGGTGTTGATAGGCGGGTTCGGCACGGCCGGCATTCCGGGCGAGCTGATCGACGGCCTCATCGCCCAGGGTGCGCGTGACCTCACTGTGGTCAACAACAACGCTGGCAATGCCGACCAGGGCCTGGCCGCGCTGCTCAAGGCCGGGCAGGTGCGCAAGATCATCTGCAGCTTTCCGCGCCAGGTCGATAGCTATGTGTTCGACGAGCTGTATCGCAGCGGCAAGCTGGAGCTGGAACTCGTGCCCCAGGGCAATCTGGCCGAGCGCCTGCGCGCGGCGGGTGCGGGCATCGGCGCCTTCTTCTGCCCCACGGCGCATGGCACCGAGCTGGCTGCTGGCAAGGAAACGCGCGAGATCAACGGCAAACACTACGTGCTGGAGTACCCCATCCATGGCGACGTGGCCCTGATCAAAGCCGAAAAGGGCGACCGCTGGGGCAACCTCACCTACCGCATGTCGGCGCGCAACTTTGGCCCCGTGATGGCCACCGCCGCCAAGACCACGATTGCCACCGTGCACGAGGTGGTCACGCTCGGCGCGCTGGACCCGGAGGCCATCGTAACCCCCGGCATCTACGTGACCCATGTCGTGAAGATCGACCGCACAGCCACGCAGGCGGGCGGATTCAAGAAATCCGCGTGATATCGGCCGCAAGCGCAGAAAGAATGAGCATGAGCAGCTATCAAAAGCGTAGTAAAGACGAGTTGGCGAAACGCGTGGCACAAGACATCCACGACGGCGCCTACGTCAACCTGGGCATCGGCCAACCCACCCTGGTGGCCAACCACATTCCTGCCGGCCGCGAGGTCATCCTGCAAAGCGAAAACGGCATCCTGGGCATGGGGCCGGCGCCCGCTGCGGGGCTGGAGGATTACGACCTCATCAACGCGGGCAAGCAGCCCGTGACCTTGCTGCCCGGCGGTGCGTACTTCCACCACGCCGACAGCTTCGGGATGATGCGCGGCGGCCACCTGGACATCTGCGTGCTGGGCGCGTTCCAGGTGTCGGCCACGGGCGACCTGGCCAACTGGAGCACGGGCGAGCCCGGCGCCATTCCCGCCGTGGGCGGGGCGATGGACCTGGCCATCGGCGCCAAGCAGACCTGGGTGATGATGGACCTGCTGACCAAGCAGGGCGCGAGCAAGATCGTCACGCAATGCACCTACCCGCTCACCGGTGTCGCGTGCGTGAAGCGCATCTACACCGATCTGTGCACACTGGCCTGCACGTCCACAGGGCTGCAGCTCATCGACACCGTGCCCGACCTGTCACTGGCCGAGCTGGAGCGGCTGGTGGGCCTGCCCATCCGCCCCGCAGCCTGAATCCACCCCCCGAAACGAGGAGACAAAACCATGAGCCAATCACAACGCCAAGCCTTCATCTGCGACGCCATCCGCACCCCCTTTGGCCGCTACGGCGGCGCGCTCTCCAGCGTGCGCACCGACGACCTGGGTGCCATCCCCATCAAGGCGCTGATGGAGCGCAATCCCGGCGTGGACTGGGCGGCGGTGACCGACGTGCTCTACGGCTGCGCCAACCAGGCCGGTGAAGACAACCGCAACGTGGCCCACATGAGCAGCCTGCTCGCAGGCCTGCCGATGGACGTGCCCGGCGCCACCATCAACCGCTTGTGCGGTTCGGGCCTGGATGCCGTGGGCACCGCCGCACGCGCCATCAAGGCGGGCGAGGCCGGCCTGATGATTGCGGGCGGCGTGGAAAGCATGAGCCGCGCGCCCTTCGTCATGCCCAAGGCCGAGTCGGCCTTCAGCCGCAACAACGCGGTGTATGACACGACCATCGGCTGGCGCTTCATCAACAAGCTGATGAAGGAAAAGTACGGTGTGGACTCCATGCCCGAAACCGCCGAAAACGTGGCGACGGACTTCAAGATTGAGCGCGAAGCCCAGGACCAGATGGCCCTGCGCAGCCAGCTCAACGCCGTGGCTGCGATCAAGGCCGGCCACCTGGCGCGCGAGATCGTGCCCGTGCACATCGCGCAGAAGAAGGGCGACGCCATCATCGTCAGCCAGGACGAACACCCGCGGGAGACCAGCCTGGAAGCGCTGGCCAAGCTCAAGGGCGTGGTGCGGCCCGATGGCACGGTGACGGCGGGCAACGCCAGTGGTGTGAACGACGGCGCCTGCGCGCTGCTGCTGGCCGATGAAGCCAACGCCGCCAAGTACGGCCTCAAGCCCCGCGCCCGCGTGGTGGGCATGGCCGTGGCCGGTGTGGCGCCGCGCATCATGGGCTTTGGCCCCACGCCCGCGACGCTGAAGGTGCTGGCGCAGACAGGCCTGACCATCGACCACATGGATGTGATCGAACTCAACGAAGCCTTTGCCGCGCAAGGCCTTGCCGTGCTGCGCGCGCTGGGCGTCAAGGACGACGACGCGCGCGTGAACGCCTGGGGCGGCGCCATTGCACTGGGCCACCCACTGGGCGCCAGCGGCGCGCGCCTGGTCACCACCGCCGTCAACCGCCTGCACGAACACGCCGGAAAGTACGCGCTCTGCACCATGTGCATCGGCGTGGGCCAGGGCATTGCCGTGATTCTGGAGCGCGTGTGACCGAGATCGAGCGCAACCCCACACCAGTCACCGTCATCACGGGTGCCAGCAACGGCATCGGCCGCGCGATTGCCGAAGCCGTGCTGGCCCAGGGTCACGCCGTGGTCAACCTGGACTACGTGCTGCCCAGCTGGAGCCACCCGCAACTCACCTCGTACCAGGGCGACCTGACCGCCGAAGCATCAACCCGTGAACGCGCAGCCGAGATTGCGGCCAAGCACAACGTGACGGCGCTGGTGAACAACGCGGGCGCCACGCGCCCCGGCACCATCGACACTGCCACGACTGCGCAGCTCGACGACGTGGTGGGCCTGCACCTGCGTGCGCCCATGCTGCTGGTGCAAGCATTCTTGCCCACGCTGCGCGCCTGCGGGCAGGGCCGTATCGTCAACATGTCGTCGCGTGCGGCGCTGGGCAAGGGCGAGCGCATCGTCTACTCGGCCACCAAGGCCGGAATGATCGGCATGACGCGCACGCTGGCCATGGAGCTGGGGCGTGACGGCATCACCGTCAACGCGATTGGCCCCGGGCCGATTGCCACTGAATTGTTCCGCCAGAGCAACCCGGACGGTGCACCGCAGACCCAGCGCATCCTGAACAGCATCGCCGTAGGCCGCATGGGCACGCCCGATGACGTGGCGCGCGCGGCGCTGTTTTTCCTCTCGTCCGACAACGGCTTCGTGACCGGGCAGGTGTTGTACGTGTGCGGCGGCACCACGCTGGGAGTGGCGCCTGTTTAGCAATCTGAACTGATCTTCCCCGCCGCCCCGCAAGGGGCGCACCCCTGTTCTCACCCGGAGGCCTCGGCGCCCGGTTGAGGCCACGGCGCGGCCGGATGTCGCGTCCGTGAGACCCATTTCATCCACCTTCTTGAAGGAGACAAACCATGACCCGTTCCATCCACATCACCCGCCGCTTCGCGCTGTCGGCTGCCGCCTGCGCTGGCATCGCCGCCATCGCTGGTGCTGGCTTGCTGGGCAGCAGCGCTGCACTGGCCCAGGCCTACCCGAGCAAGCCTGTCACCATCGTCGTCCCGTTTGCCGCAGGCGGCACCACCGACATCCTGGCCCGCATCATCGGCCAGGCGCTGACCACCGAGCTGGGCCAGTCGGTCATCGTGGACAACCGCGCGGGCGCGGGCGGCAACATCGGCGGCGCCATGGCGTCCAAGGCACCGGCGGATGGCTACACCCTGTTCATGGGCACGGTGGGCACCCACGCCATCAACGCCAGCCTGTACAAGAAGATGCCGTTCGACCCCATCAAGGACTTCGCGCCGCTGACGCGCGTGGCCAATGTGCCCAACCTGCTGGTGGCCAACCCCGCGCAGCCCTATAAGACGGTGAAGGAACTGATCGCCTACGCCAAGGCCAACCCCGGTAAGGTCAACTTCGGCTCGTCGGGCAACGGCAGCTCCATCCACCTGTCGGGCGAGCTGTTCAAGAGCCTCGCCAAGGTGGATATGGTGCACGTGCCCTACAAGGGCAGCGCCCCGGCCGTGACCGACCTGCTGGGCAACCAGATCGGCATCATGTTCGACAACATGCCCTCGGCCATCCAGCATGTGCGCAGCGGCAAGCTGGTGCCCATTGCCGTGACCACCGCCAAGCGCTCGCCCGAGCTGCCCAATGTGCCCACCATCGCCGAAGCCGGCGTGCCTGGCTATGAGGCCACGTCGTGGTTTGGCATGTTTGCGCCTGCGGGCACGCCTGCACCGGTGCTGGCCAAACTCAACAGCGCACTGGTCAAGGTACTGAACCAGGCCGACGTGAAGAAGAAGATCAACGAACAGGGCGCTGAAACCTACAGCGAAACGCCCGAGCAGTTTGCTGCCTTCATCCAGGCCGAGTCGGTGAAGTGGGGCAAGGTCGTCAAGGAGTCGGGAGCGAGTTTGGACTGAGCATCGTCCAGACGTTCTGCAGCTACCAAATTAATAGCTGCTACCGCATGTACATCAGGCGGTAGCAGCTATTTTTATTTCATCTCAGGCCGCTGGGCTTACTGCATCCGGTACACGCGCCCGGTCTGCCCGCCCTCCACGCTGCGTTGGTAGCCACGCGCGGCGCGCTCGGCAGGCACCGTGTCAAACCCCGGGAAGAACGGGCCGTACACACCCACCGATTCGGTGAGGATGGTGGGGCTCACGGCGTTGATGCGCAGGCCGCGCGGCAGCTCGATGGCGGCGGCGGCCACAAAGCCTTCGATGGCCGCGTTCACCGCCGTGGCATTGGCACCGTTGCGGATGGGCTCGATCGACAGGATGCCCGCCGTCAGCGTGATGGAGCCGCCGTCGTTCAAATACTTCTGGCCGATCAGCGCCAGCTGCACCTGGCCCAGCAATTTGTCTTGCAGGCCGATGTTGAACTGCTCGGCCGTCATCTCTGCCAGCGGGCCAAAGTGCAAGTTACCCGCCGTGCTCACGATGGCGTCCACCTTGCCCACCGCCTCGAACAGTTGGGCGACCGCGCCCGGCTGCGAGAAGTCTGCACGGTGTGTGCCGCTGCTGCGGCCCACGGTGATCACGTCGTGGCGCGTGCCCAGGTTGGCCAGCACAGCCTGGCCGATGGTGCCGCTGGCGCCGATGAGAAGAATCTTGGACATGGTGTTTTCCTTGGGTGTCAAAAGGGGTTGATGAGGAACTGACAGCCCGATTCTTTTGCTAATCAATCAATGCATAAAGTGCCTTCAAGTTATGCTTGAACTAACTATTGATTAGTAATTGAGGGGGTTGCCATGGACAAGCTGCGCAACATGGAAGTCATGGTGGCGGTGGTGGAAGCGGGCAGCTTTGCCGCCGCTGCGCGCCAGCTGCAGATCTCCGCCGTGATGGTGGGCAAGCACATCCAGCAGCTCGAAGTCCACCTGGGCGCCCGCCTCTTCCAGCGCAGCACCCGCCAGAACAGCCTGACCGAGGTGGGCGCCGCGTTCTACGAAGACAGCAAACGCGTGCTGGAGCAGGTGCGCTGGGCCGAGTCCGCCGTGGAGCGCAGCCGAGCCGTACCCCAGGGCCTGCTGCGGGTCAGTGCGCCATTCACGCTGGGCAACCACGTGATCGCCCCGCTGGTGGCCGACTTTCTGCAGCGCCACGAGCAGGTGCGTGTGGACCTGCAGCTGACCGACAGCGTGGTGGACCTGGCAGGCGAGGGCTTTGACGTGGCGGTGCGCATTGGCCAGGTGGTGAACGAGGGCCTGGTGGCGCGCCCGCTGCGTCCCTACCGCATGGTGATTGCCGCCGCACCCGCGTACCTGCAGCGCCATGGCACGCCCGAGCGCGCGGCCGACCTGGCACGGCACCAGTGCCTGAGCCACTCGGTGTGGCAACGCAGGGTGGAGTGGACGCTGCGCGACGGCAAGGAGGAGTTCTTCTGGCCTGAGAACGCACGCTTTGTGTGCAACCAGGGCGACGGCCTGCGCCAGGCTGCGCTGCGTGGCCTGGGGCTCATCATGCAGCCCGAAGTGCTATTGGCCGACGACCTGGCCAGCGGTGCGCTGATGCCGGCGATGCAGTCCTGCCTGCCCGTGCCGCGCCCCATGCACTTGGTGTATGCGCCCGACCGGCGGCAACTGCCCAAGCTGGCGCGGTTTGTGGAGTTTGTGGTGGGTGCGCTGGGCGCAGCCTGAGCGGTGCGGTTCAGGTTTGGACTACTGTGGCCTGCGGCCCAGGGCCACTCACTCCACCGCGTTGCTGGGCACCTCAGGCCCGATCTTGAACACCCCGCTCACCCGCGCACACGGCACGCCGTCGGCGGTGACCAGACCTTGCGCAAACACCAGCGAGCGTGTGATGCGTAGCGGCTCGGCCTCACCCTCCACCCAGGCGCCCAGCGGGGCGGGGGCTAGGTAGTCGATCTGCAGGCTGATGGTGGGCAGGAAGCGGTTCGACACCTGGTCGCTTTTGCGGTGCACCGACAGGGGTACCAGCATGTCGCAAAAGGTGGCCATCATGCCGCCGTGCAGGTTGCCCATGGGATTGGTGTGGCGCGGCTCCACGAGAAAGCCGAACTTCACCACGTTGCCCTGGTGCAGCACATACAGCGGGCCGTTGTGCTGGATGTAAGGGCCGCCCGCCACCAGCGGGGCAAAGCCCTCGGGAATGGGGACGTTGGTGGCGTTCTCGGGGGCGGGGGTCATCAGCGGGCTTCCTTTTCAATGTCGTTGGCAAAACTGGCGTCCTGCAGACTGCTGCGCGTGGCGTCGCCCTGCAGCCAGCCGCTGTACACCGTGCGAAAGTCGGCCACGATCTGCGCGAGGGGCATGTCGTCAAACGCGCCGCGCTGGTGCACGTATTCCATGTGGCGTGCGCCCGACTTGTCAAACGGGTGGTAGATCGAGTCGTTCTCGCCGTCAAACTCCAGCGGCAGCAGGCCAAAGCGCTCGCACAGCTCGATGTTGAAGGCCGGTGTGGCCTTGCGCCAGGCGCCATCGAGCCAGATGTCGGTGTAACCGTGCCAGATGAAGAGGTCGGTCTTCATGGTCTCGCGCATGCGCTCGGTGCTGAGGTGGTTGCGCACGTCGGCAAACCCCATGCGGGCCGGGATGCCCGCCGCGCGGCACGCGGCTGTGAGCAGCGCGGCCTTGGGCACGCACCAGCCGTAGCCGTTGGCCAGCACGGTGCTGGCGGTCATGCCCAGGGGCGAGAGGTCGATGCGGTAGGGGTCGTAGCGAAAACCGTCGCGCACAGCCAGGTACAGGGCCACGGCGCGCTCTCGGTCGGTGATGCCGCGCGCGTGTTGGGCGGCAAAGGTCTGGACGGCGAGGGCGTCGCTGTCGATGAGGGCCGTGGCAAGCAGATGGGCGGGCGCGGGGGCGGTGGTCATTGTGGTGTGTCTCCTGCAGTCGGATTAAGAACCTGTTCAAGATCTTTTCGGGGTCGCACAAGTACCTTGCCGGGATGGGATGCAAGGCGCGGTGCGCAGTGGATAGCTTGGCTATCCACAAGCGCCGCAACGCTGCAGACCGCCCGGCAATGCACTTGCCCGAAGGGTTGTAGTGAAATCGGGCGATTGGAAGCCTCTGCTGCTTGCATGGGCACGAGCCCATGCGGCGCATCCGAAGCATCCACTCATCCCGATTGCACTCCAATGCGATCCCCGAAAAGATTTTGAACAGGTTCTTAGGCCAGTGTGCGGGCCTCGGGCCCCTGATGCTGTCACAGGCGCGCCAGCCTTGCTCGGCAGGGCTGTATGCGCCTGTCACACCCGCCAGGCGGGCAGCTCCCAGTTGCGCCACACCGCCAGCCCGCGCAGCCCGGCCGTGAGCACCACGCAAGCCACCAGCGGCGTCCAGTCGGGCGCCTGCAGGTGGCGCAGGGCCACATCGGCCCAGCCGCCCGCAAACGCGCACAGCGCATAGGGGCGGTGGTCGCTGAAGGCCTGTGGCACCTCGTTGCACAGCACGTCACGCAGCACACCGCCAAACACGCCGGTGATCACGCCCATCATCACGCCGATGAGGGGTGGCATGCCGATGGCGGTGGCAATGTCCACACCCACGGCGGCAAACAGGCCCAGGCCGATGGCATCGGGGAGCAGCATGGCGCGTTCGGTGGGCTCAAAGTGCCGCTGGCGCATGAACAGCATGGCGCCAATGCACAGCGCCAGAATGCCCCACACAAATTCGGTGTGGCGAATCCAGAAGAAGGGCCGCTGGTCCAGCAACAGGTCGCGCAGCGTGCCCCCGCCAAACGCGGCCACAAAGGCCACCACGCACACGCCCACGGCATCCAGCTGCTTGCGCGCAGCCGCTATCACGCCCGACAACGCGAACGCCACGGTGGCGGCCACTTCCAGCACAAAGCGCAGGGTGTGAATCCAGGGGGCGTCGAGTGGCAGGGTCATGGGCGCTGGTGGGGCGGTGTAGTGCGAAGGGCGGCGAGTGACAGTTGCTTGATGATTTTGCTATTAAAAATATAGCTATCAATCAATATTTTTCAGGCACTAGGAGCCTTTTTTGTCCAAATCTCGGGCGCTGGCCGCTTGGTCTACCCCTCCGCCATTTGCCACCCCGCCATATCCCGGGTACTGCCCCTCGACGGCACCCAGTGCCGCACTCTCCTGCCGCTCCCGCGCCATCTGCTCCGCAAACTGGTTGCGGCCTTCGCGCGCCACGGCGATGAACTTGGCGCGGTCCTTGTGGTGCGGGTACATACGGTCGGCCAGCGCAATGTTGTGGGTGCGAAAGCGCTGGGTGATGGCGGTGGCTTGCGCGGGGGGCAGGCCCATCAGCTCCAGCACGGTGTGGGCGCTTTGCAGGCTGGACTCGAACAACTCGCGCTGCACCAGCGTCACGCCCAGGTCGCGCAGCTTGTTCCAGTGCGTCACATCCCGTGCGCGGGCCACGATTTGCAGGTGGGGGAAGTGCTCGCGCGCCAGCTTGGCGATCTGCAGGGACTGCTCGGCATCGTCCACGGCCACCACCAGGATGCGCGCGTGTTCGGCCCCGGCGATGCGCAGCAGGTCGAGCCGGGTGGCGTCGCCGTAGAACACGCGGTAGCCAAAGGTGCGTGCCACTTCCAGCATGTCCACGCTGTGGTCCAGCACGGTGGTCGAAATGCCCTGGGCCAGCAGCACGCGCGAGACGATCTGCCCGTAGCGGCCGAAGCCCGCGATGATGATGGGCGCCTCTTGCGGCTCGGAGATTTCTTCTGCCTGGGGCTTGGCGGTCTTGAGCTGGGCGTAGCGGCGCAGCAGCACGCGATCCAGCAGCACCAGCAGCAGCGGGCTGATCAGCATGGACAGCGCCACGGCACCAATCAGCAGCGATGCGGTCTCGGCCGGGAACACGCTGGCGCCCGCAGCGGCCTGGAACACCACAAACGCGAACTCGCCGCCCTGGGCCAGCAGCAGGGTGAAGACGGGGCGCTCCTGGTAGGGAATCTCGACCACCTTGGCCAGGGCGTAGATGACTACCGCCTTGGCCGCGAGGAAGCCGACCAGGATGGCGGCCATGAGCCCGGGCGAGCGCAGGATCACACCGAAGTCGATGCTCATGCCCACGGCGATGAAGAACAGCCCGAGCAGCAGGCCCTTGAAGGGCTCGATGTCGGCCTCCAGCTCTCGCCGGTATTCGCTGTCGGCCAGCAGCACGCCGGCAAGGAAGGCGCCCAGCGCCATCGACAGGCCCACCAGCACCATCAGGTAGGCAATGCCCACCACCAGCAGCAGCGCGGCGGCGGTGAAGATTTCGGGGGTGTTGCTCTTGGCGATCCAGCGCAGCACGGGGCGCAGCAGCAGGCGCCCGCCGAGGATGATGGCTGCGATCACGCCCACGATCTTGAGCGCCTCCAGTGCCACATCGGCGGGCGTGTGGCCCGCGCCTTCACCGGCAGCGGCGCCCAGCACCGGCAGCATGGCAAGGATGGGGATGGCCGCCACGTCCTGGAACAGCAGGATGGAGAAGCCTGCTTGCCCGCTGCTGGTGCGCATGAGGTTACGCTCGGCCAGCACCTGCAGCGCAATGGCGGTGGACGACAGCGCCAGGCCCAAAGCGCCCACCAGGCTCACGCGCCAGGGCAGGCCGGCCAGTGCGCCCAGCGCAAACAGAATGGCTGCGCAGCCCAGCACCTGCGCGGTACCGGTTCCGAAGATGGGCCGGCGAAGCGCCCACAGCCGACTGGGCTGCAGTTCCAGCCCGACCAGAAAGAGCATGAGCACCACGCCGAATTCGGCGAAATGCAGGATGTCCTGCACGTTGCTCACCAGGCCCAGGCCCCAGGGGCCGATGGCGATGCCTGCCGCCAGGTAGCCAATGATGGCGCCCAGGCCCAGCGCCTTGGCAATGGGCACGGCCAGCACGGCGGCGGTGAGGTACAGAAAACCGTAGGTGAGCCAGGTGGGGGCGTGTTCCATGGAGGCGTGTGCGCTGTGGGATCGTCGTGGGGCGGGAGAGGGGCACCGTGCGCCCGGATGGGCGTGGGCCTGCGCTGCAGATTCTGGCACCGCAGCAAGGCCTCGGGGCGGTTGCCGTGTGTTGGATGCGTGGCGCTCTTAATTTGATAGCTCTGCAGGCATGATTATCTAGCGCATGCGGCTGTTTTTGTGCCAATCGTGGTGCATGAGGCCTTGCGTTGCTAAGATGCGGGCCCTTCTTCGCACACAGGCACGGTGACCCATGGATTTGCAGACTTGGCTGGCTTTTTTTGCGGCGTCTTGCCTGATTGCGGTGTCTCCGGGCTCCGGGGCCGTGCTGTCGATGAGCCATGGGTTGTCGTTCGGCGTGCGCAAGACGGGCGCCACCATCCTGGGCCTGCAGCTGGGGCTGCTGCTGATTTTGCTGATCGCTGGGGCGGGCGTGGGCTCGCTGCTGCTGGCGTCCGAGGTGGCGTTCAGCATCGTCAAGGTGCTGGGGGCCTGCTATCTGATCTATGTGGGTTTTGCGCAGTGGCGCGCGGGCGACAAATCGCCGGTGCAAGGCGACGAGGAGACCCCGGCCGGCACCTGGCAAAAACGCTGCCTCACGGGCTTCCTGACCAACGCCACCAACCCCAAGGGCATCATCTTCATGGTGGCCGTGCTGCCCCAGTTCATGACCGACACGCGCCCGCTGTGGACGCAGCTGCTGGTGATGGCCGCCACCACCGTGACGGTGGACGTGGTGGTCATGCACGGCTACGCTGCGGGGGCGAGTGCTCTGCGCCGCCTGATGCGCAGTGCGCGCGCTGTGCGGGCGCAGAACCGCGTGTTCGGCGGGTTGCTGATGGCGGTGGGGGCGGGGCTGTTCTTCGTCAAGCGCGGCGGTCAGCACGCCTGAGGCGGCTGCGGCACCGCCAGGGTGTCAGAGGGTGCTTCTCATTTGATAGCTGCTAGCGCATATGATTATTGCGCTTGAGGCTGATTTGGCTTGTATTTTCATGGACCTGCAGATTCCAAGGAGCTTGTCATGCCAGTAGTTGTTGTCGCCAACCCGAAGGGCGGAGTGGGCAAGTCCACGCTGTCCACCAACATCGCGGGCTACTTTGCCAGCCAGGGGCATCCCGTGATCCTGGGCGACACCGACCGGCAGCAGTCCGCCCGGCTGTGGCTGGGCCTGCGCCCGCCCGCTGCGCGCCCCATTGGTAGTTGGGACACCAGCTCGGACGTCATCAGCCGCCCGCCCAAGGGCACGACGCATGCGGTGCTCGACACGCCCGCCGGCCTGCACGGCTGGCGCCTGAACGATGTGCTCAAGCTGGCCGACAAGGTCATCGTGCCGCTGCAGCCCAGCGTGTTTGACATCTTCGCCACGCGGGCCTTTCTGGACCAGCTGGCCGAGCACCGCCACGCCGCCGGGGTGCCCGTGGGCATCGTTGGCATGCGGGTGGATGCGCGCACCAAGGCGGCCGAGCAACTGCACCACTTTGTGGACAGCCTGGGGTTCCCAGTGCTGGGCTATCTGCGCGACACGCAAAACTACATCCACCTGGCAGCGCACGGCCTCACGCTGTTTGACGTGGCCCCCGGCCGCGTGGCGCGAGACCTGGAGCAGTGGCAAGGGATCTGCACGTGGCTCAATTCTTGAAGGACAGCGTGAAGCACGACGTACATCCATTCCCCCGGGAAAACACCTGTCACCCGGCAGACAAGGCGCTCAGGAGCGCGGGGCTACATTGCAACGATGAAAATCTTCCGCTCTTATTCCGAAGTCAGCGCCTGCGTGGGGCAAGAGGTCGCTGTGACCGACTGGATCACCATCACGCAGGAACAGGTCAACCTGTTTGCCCAGGCCACGGGCGACCACCAGTGGATCCATGTGGACCCCGAGCGTGCCAAGGCCGGGCCGTTTGGCGCGCCCATTGCGCACGGGTTTCTCACGCTGTCGCTGATCCCCAAGTTCTTCGAGCTGGGCCTCACGATCGAGGGGGCGCGCATGGGCGTGAACTACGGGCTCAACAAGGTGCGCTTCACGGCGCCGGTGCCAGTGGGCAGCCGCTTGCGCGCGCGCCTTACGCTGCAGGCTGCCGAGCCCGTGGCGCCCGATGGCATGCAGATGACCTGGCTGGTGACCGTGGAGCGCGAGGGCAGCGACAAGCCGGTGTGCGTGGCCGAATCGCTGGCGCGCAACTTCGGCGCCCCGGCCTGAGCCGGGTCGCCTTCGGGCAGGAGGTCTGAACCATGGACCGCCTGCAAGCCATGAAAATCTTCGAGCGTGTGGTGGAGGAGGGCGGCTTTGCCGCCGCCGCCCGCGCCATGGACATGTCGCCCCCCGTGGTCACCCGCATGGTGGCCGAGCTGGAGCAGCACCTGGGCACGCGCCTGCTGCAGCGCACCACCCGCAAGCTGGCACTGACCGATGCGGGGGAGTCGTACCTGCAGCGGGTGCGCGCCATCCTGCACGAGATCGACGATGCCGAGGCGGCGGCTGCCGCCAGTACGCGCGACCTGCGCGGCACCATCCGCATCGTGGCGGCGCCTGTGCTGGCGACCAACTTCCTGGCGCCCATGGTGGCGCTGTGGCACGCGCACTACCCCAAGCTCATGCTGGACATCAGCATGGACGCCTATGCCGCCAGCCGGGTGGATGAGTTCGATGTGACCATCATGGTCGCGGGCGAAGACTTCGACGCCAACATCGTCGCGCGCTCGCTGGTGCAGGGCGAAGCCATCGTGGTGGCGTCACCCGACTACCTGGAGCGCCGGGGCATTCCGCGCGAACCGCAGGACCTGGTGCACCACGACCACCTGCGCGACTCCAGTGCGCCAGTGCGCCTGCAGTCGGGGCCGGGGCGCAAGCTGCGCTTGCAGTCGCTGCAGCCCGGCGTGCCCGATGAGGAAGTGGATGTACCAGCCGTGCTGCAATCCGTGAGCACCGAACTGCTGATGCGTGCCGCGGTGGATGGGGCCGGCGTGGCTGTTACCTCGCGCCTGCTGGCCGAGGAGCACCTGGCCCGTGGCGAGCTGGTGCACATCCTGCCGGGCTGGATCTTCTCGCGCTACACCATCTACGCGGCACTGCCTTCAGGCCGCATGTTGCCGGCCCGCACGCGGGTGTTTCTGGATTTCCTGACCGAACACGTGCCCCGCGCCGTGGCGCAAAAGTCCGGCCAGTTCAGCTGAGTTGTGCAAAGCCGCTGATGATCGTGCCTTCGGGCTCGACCACCACCTGCCCGTCGGGCATGGCAAAGCTATTCTGGCGCCAGGCCTCGAACACGGTCACGGCCACGGCGTTGGACAGGTTCAGGCTGCGTTGCCCCGGCACCATGGGCAGACGCAGGCGCTGGGCGGGTGGAAAGCTCTCGCGCAGCTCGGCCGGGAGGCCTCGGGTTTCGGCCCCAAACACCAGCCAGTCGCCGGGAAGGAAGCAGGTCGAGTGCACGGGCTGCGAGCCGTGCGTCGTCATTGCAAACATGCGTGTCGGGTCGGGCTGCGCATCCCGCAGAAAGGCTGTCCAGCCACTGTGGCGTTGCACCTGCGCGTATTCGTGGTAGTCCAGTCCCGCGCGCCGCATCTGCCGGTCTTCCATCGAGAAACCCAGGGGCTCGATCAGGTGCAGCGTGCAACCCGTGTTGGCCGCCAGGCGAATCACGTTGCCGGTGTTGGGCGGGATCTCCGGTTCGACGAGGACGATATGGAACATGCCTGCATTGTCATCGTTGCACCTGTGAGTTGAGCAACCGCTCGTAATCAAAAGTATCCCTTTGGTACCTGTTTGGCGCTTTTCAGTCCCGACCCGTGCGCGCCAGCACCGCGGCAGTGACATGGGCTACGCCCGCCTCGCGCAGCGCCAGGGTGGCTGCGTGCAGCGTTGCACCGGTGGTCATCACATCGTCGATCAGCACCACCCGCTGGCCGCGCAGGGCGGCCGCGCGGGCGGGCTCGATGGCGAACGCGCCGCGCAGGTTGCGCAGCCGCTCGGCCCTGGGCAGGCTGCTTTGTGCCTCGGTGGCGTGCAGGCGCAGCAGGCTCTGGTGGTCGGCCTTGGCGGCCGCCAAGTGCCTGGCCAGCAGGGCCGCCTGGTTGAAGCCGCGCTCGCGCAGGCGACCGGTGGACAGGGGTACCGCCAGCACGCGGTCGGCAGCTTCCAGCGCAGGCTCCATCCACGGCGTGCTGCGCATGAGCGTGGCCAAGGCCCTGGCCCACCCCGGATCGCCGCGAAACTTGAATTGCGCCAGTGCGTCGGCCCACGGGTAAGCATAGTCCACGGCGGCAATGCAGGCATCGAAGCCGGGCGGGTTCTGCAGGCAGGCGCCACAGACCGCCACCCCTGCTGGTACTCGCAGTGCACAGCGCTGGCAGCGCGTGGCAGGCTGGGCGAACCGCGCCACGCAGGCGTTGCAGACGCGTTGCGATGGCCAGGCGTGGCAGACCGCGCACTGGCTGGGCACTTTGTCCACCCACCTGTGGAGGCGGCGTGAAATCCCTGGCAAACCCGAAAAAAGCATGAATCAATATACTCGCGCGTCCTTCTGCCCCGCCCATGTCCTCCGAGCGTCCCCCCACCATTGATCCTGTTGCCGCAGCCCGCTGGCACGCTGCGGCTCCCGCCGTGTCTCCCTGGCTTCATGAAGAAGTGGCCCGCCGCATGGAGGACCGCCTGCAGTGGATTCGCCAGGCCCCGGCTTCCTGGTGCCATTGGGACCCGGTGCGTGGCGGCTTGCAGGCGCATGGGTTGGTGAGTGCCCGCTACCCACAGGCGCGTTGCCAGGTGTACGAAACCAGCGCCCATAGCGAACCCGTCGCGCGGCAGGCCTTGGCCAAACCGTGGTGGAGCCCTGCCCGTTGGTCTGCAGGGGCCCTGCAGATGGGCGCGCCGGCCGATGCCAGTGTGCACATGCTGTGGTCCAACATGGCGCTGCACATGGCGGCCGACCCCCAAGACCTGATCGGTCGCTGGCACCGCGCCGTGGCGGTGGATGGCTACCTGATGTTCTCGTGTCTCGGACCGGACACGCTGCGTGAGTTGCATGGCGTGTATGCCGCCATGGGCTGGCCACCGGCGGGCCACGCGTTTACCGACATGCATGACTGGGGCGACATGCTGGTGCACGCGGGTTTTGCCGAGCCGGTGATGGACATGGAGCGCATCACGCTCACGTTTGCCACACCCGAGCGGCTGGTTCAAGAGCTGCGCGAGCTCGGTGTCAATTTGCACCCTGATCGCTTTCCCTCATTGCGCGGACGGCGTTGGCGCGACAAGCTCTACCAAGTGCTGTCTGAGCGCCTGGTTGATCCTGGTCAAGGTGGTCAGCTCGCACTGACTTTTGAAATCATCTATGGCCATGCCTTCAAGCCTGCACCCCGGGTGCGTGTCAGCTCCAGCAGCGCTGTTTCGCTGCAGGACATGCGCGCCATGTTGCGTAAGGGCGGCAAAGAGAACTAACCTGTAACGGCCTGTCAATGACTTGGAACAAGGCACGCTACAATTCTTGGTTATTGAGATTTCGGGCATCTTCCCGCGCAATTTGGCAGGCTGTGCCTGTTGTGCCCAAGGCGCAACGTGTGCTGCAGTCGGCAGTCTTGTGAGCACTCACGGTGACGGGCTTGGTTTTTCGTTTTGCCACGGTGTCGGGTCAACGCATTGACTGGCGTCTGGTTCGCAATTGCTCGGTCACTCCGACGCAATTGGGCTGGATGTATCTGTCGCTGTGTGTGGTGTCCCTGGGGATCGCGACGGGCTTCTGGATGCTTGGCACCCACCTGGTGATGCCCTTCGCGTGGCTCGAAATCTTGGCAGTAGGGATTGCGTTCGCCATGTACGGTCGCCATGCGGCGGATGGCGAGAGGATTTCATTGCAGGGCTCGCGCCTTGTGGTGGAGCTGGAGACAGCAGGCAGGCTGGAGCGCGCGGAGTTTGACCGGAGCCGGGTTCGCGTAGAGCCCAAGACGGGAGACCATTCGCTGATCACGCTGTCTGCACAGGGCCGTTCGGTGGAGGTGGGGCGCTACATGCGTCCCGAGCTTCGACCGGCCCTGGCATCGGAGATCCGCATGGCCTTGCGCGCTGCCTGACCCCACGCAGGCGCGCGAAAGGGATTGGTTAAATTGAGGCTTAGAAGTAAGTGAGAACTATGAAGAGCATTTCCAACAAGCTGGCTTCTCTGCTGCTGATTGCCGGTGCATGGGTGGGCTCCGCAGCCCATGCCGTTCAGGACCTGCCTGGCGGCCCTGCAGTCAACCAGCTGAACCTGGCGCCGCCCGTCACCAAGATCGCAGAAGAGCAGCACTTTCTGCACTGGATGATGCTGATCATCTGCACGGTGATCTTTGTTGCAGTGTTCTCCGTGATGTTCTACTCGATCTGGAAGCATCGCCGCTCCAAGGGCGCGAAGGCTGCCAACTTCCACGAGTCGGTGACGGTCGAAGTGGTCTGGACCATCGTTCCGTTCATCATCGTGATCCTCATGGCCTTGCCCGCCACCAAGGTGCTGGTGGCCCAGAAGGACACCACCAATGCCGACCTCACCATCAAGACCACGGGCTACCAGTGGAAGTGGGGTTATGACTACATCACTGGCGAAGGCGAAGGCCTGGCGTTTATCTCCACGCTGGACAGCAGCCACCGCGTGATGTCCGACAGCGGCAACGTCAAGGACGCGCCCGCCAACTACCTGCTCAAGGTGGACAACCCTATGGTGGTGCCGGTCAACAAGAAGATTCGCATCATCACCACGGCCAACGACGTGATCCACGCCTTCATGGTGCCTGCCTTCGGTATCAAGCAGGACGCGATCCCTGGCTTTGTGCGTGACACCTGGTTCCGCGCAGAGAAGATTGGCGACTACTACGGCCAGTGCGCCGAGCTGTGCGGCAAGGAGCACGCCTACATGCCCATCCACGTGAAGGTCGTGTCTGCCGAGGACTACACCGCCTGGGTGGGCGAGCAGAAGAAGAAGGCCGCCGCCAAGCTGGACGACCCCACCAAGGTGTGGGCGCTGGACGACATCCTCAAGCGTGGCGAAAAGGTGTACGCAGCCAACTGCGCAGCCTGCCACCAGGCCAACGGCAAGGGCGCTGGCCCCATCAAACCTCTGGACGGCGCTGCCGTGGTGCTGGATGCCGACCATGCCAAGCAGATCCAGGTGCTGCTCAAGGGGCAGAACAACGGTGCCATGCCCGCATGGGCACAGCTGAGCGACACCGACATCGCCGCCGTGGTCACCTATACCAAGAACAACTGGTCCAACAAGACCGGCCAGCTGGTACAGCCAGCTGAAGTTGTGGCCCAGCGTGGCAAGTAATCATCGCCCCATCGTATTGAGGAATTCACAATGAGCGCAGTACTCGACAACCACGGGCACGCTGGCGACCACGCACACGACGGCCACGGCCACCATGGCCCCACCGGCTGGCGCCGCTGGGTGTTTGCCACCAACCACAAAGACATCGGTACGCTGTACCTGCTGTTCTCGTTCACCATGCTGATGGTGGGCGGTATCCTGGCCCTGCTGATCCGTGCCGAGCTGTTCCAGCCTGGCCTGCAGCTGGTCAACCCCGAGCTGTTCAACCAGCTGACCACCATGCACGGCCTGATCATGGTGTTCGGCGCGATCATGCCGGCCTTCGTGGGCTTTGCGAACTGGATGATCCCGTTGCAGATCGGCGCATCCGACATGGCCTTCGCACGCATGAACAACTTCAGCTTCTGGCTGATGATTCCTGCCGCAGCCATGCTGGTCAGCTCGTTCTTCATGCCTGGCGGTGCGCCCGCTGCGGGCTGGACGCTGTATGCACCGCTGACCCTGCAGATGGGCCCCTCCATGGATGCCGGCATCTTCGCGATGCACATCCTGGGTGCCTCGTCCATCATGGGTTCGATCAACATCATCGTGACCATCCTGAACATGCGCGCCCCCGGCATGACGCTGATGAAGATGCCCATGTTCGCCTGGACTTGGCTCATCACCGCCTACCTGCTGATCGCCGTGATGCCTGTGCTGGCTGGCGCGATCACCATGACGCTGACGGACCGCCACTTCGGCACCAGCTTCTTCAACCCCGCCGGTGGCGGCGACCCGGTGATGTACCAGCACATCTTCTGGTTCTTCGGTCACCCCGAGGTGTACATCATGATCTTGCCGGCCTTCGGCATCATCAGCCAGATCGTGCCCGCGTTCAGCCGCAAGAAGCTGTTTGGCTACGCCTCCATGGTGTATGCCACCTCGTCCATCGCCATCCTGTCGTTCATCGTGTGGGCTCACCACATGTTCACGACCGGCATGCCCGTGACCGGCCAGCTGTTCTTCATGTACGCCACCATGCTGATCTCCGTGCCCACGGCCGTGAAGATCTTCAACTGGATTGCCACCATGTGGCGCGGCTCCATGACGTTTGAAACCCCCATGCTGTTTGCCGTGGGCTTCATCTTCGTGTTCACCATGGGTGGTTTCACTGGCCTGATCCTGGCCATGGCGCCCATTGACATCCAGCTGCAAGACACCTACTACGTGGTGGCCCACTTCCACTATGTGCTGGTGGCCGGTTCGCTGTTCTCCATGTTCGCTGGCGTGTACTACTGGCTGCCCAAGTGGACGGGCGTGATGTATTCCGAAACACGTGGCCAGATTCACTTCTGGGCGTCGCTGATCTTCTTCAACATCACCTTCTTCCCGATGCACTTCCTGGGCCTGGCCGGTATGCCACGTCGCTACGCAGACTACCCCATGCAGTTTGCCGACTTCAACGCCATCGCCTCGGTGGGTGCGTTCGGCTTTGGCCTGGCGCAGGTGTACTTCTTCGTGGCAGTGGTCATTCCCGCCATGCGTGGCAAGGGTGCCAAGGCCCCCGCCAAGCCATGGGACGGTGCCGAGGGCCTGGAGTGGGAAGTGCCTTCCCCCGCGCCTTTCCACACGTTTGAAAATCCTCCCAAGCTGGATGCCACCGCAACCCGCGTGATTGGCTGAACACCATGCCCATGACCCCCGAACAAAAAAAGAGCAACCTGCGGCTGGCGCTGATCCTGGCGTCTGTGGCGGTGGTGTTCTTTGTCGGGTTCATGGTCAAGGTAGTGCTGCTGTCCCGCTGAAGCCACTGGCCACCCCATGAGCCTGCACCGCGAAAACGCCAAGATGGTCGGAAAGCTGGTCGTGATCGCGGCTGGCATGTTCGCCTTCGGCTATGTGCTGATCCCCATCTACAAGCACATCTGCGAAATGACGGGCATCAACATCTTGTCGCTGGCCGAGCGGCAAGTGCCAGGCAACGGCGTGGCGGGCAAGGATGTGCGCGTGCCTGCCAACACCCAGGTGGACAAGTCGCGCACCGTAACCGTGGAGTTCGATGCGAACTCTCGCGGCCCGTGGGACTTCAAGCCCGCGCAGCGTTCCGTGCAGGTCCACCCCGGTGAACTGACGACGGTGATGTACGAGTTCCAGAACGTACAGAACCGCCGCATGGCCGCCCAGGCGATTCCCAGTTATGCGCCTCGCCAGGCCGCTGCGCATTTCAACAAGCTGGAATGTTTTTGCTTCAACCAATACACCCTGGAGCCCGGTGAAAAGAAAACCTGGCCCGTGGCGTTTGTGATTGATCCTAAATTGTCCAAAGACGTCACCACCATCACGCTGTCGTACACCTTCTTCGAGGTGGGTGGCAAGACCCCGGCAGCGCCCGAATCGACGGCGGCTGTGGTGCTGCCTGGGTCGACGTCTGCAGGTGGCACGCAAGGAGCGGGCTCATGAGTGCGCCGCTCGATCAGCCTTCGGACATCAAGCCAGTGCGCCGCAAGGGCTCGCTGCTGCGCACGGTGCGCGCGGTGGCATGGTCGCTGATTGGCTTGCGCAAAGGCAGCGAGTACCAGCAAGATGTCGAAAAGCTCAACCCGATTCACATCATTGTGGTGGGATTGATCGCTGTCTTTCTGCTGGTGATGGGCCTGATCGGGCTGGTGAACTGGATCGTGTGAATGTGTGTTGACTGGTTCGTGCGAACAAATACTGAAAACAAAGATTTTGAGAGTCAGGAGCTGAAATGAGTGCATCAACCCACGGCGGAACCCCGTACTACTATGTGCCCGCCGAGTCCCGTCACCCGGTCATGGCCGCTGCCGGCCTGTTCTTTGTGATCCTGGGCGCAGCCCAGTGGATCAACGGCCACGATTGGGGCAAATATTCCCTGGCCTTGGGGCTGGTGTGGTGGCTGTTCACGCTGTACCAATGGTTTGGCGATGCAGTGCGCGAGAGCGAAGGTGGCCTGTACGGTCACAAGATCGATCTGTCGTACCGCTGGAGCATGAGCTGGTTCATCTTCTCCGAGGTGATGTTCTTCGGCGCTTTCTTCACGGCTTTGTGGTGGGCGCGCTCGCACTCGGTGCCAGCGCTGGGCAGCCTGGACAATGCGCTGCTGTGGCCCGACTTCAAGGCAGTGTGGCCCAGCATGGCCGCCGGCGTCACCGCTTCGCCTGCAGGCATCATCGAGCCCTTCCAGACCGTGGGCCCCTTCTGGTTGCCCACCATCAACACGGCGCTGCTGCTGACGTCCGGCGTGACGCTGACCATTGCCCACCACGCTCTGCGTGAAAACCACCGTGGCAAGACCATCGGTTTCATGTGGGCCACCGTGCTGCTGGGCTTCGTGTTCCTGCTGGTGCAGGGCTACGAATATTTCCACCTGTACACCGACTTGAACCTCAAGCTGAGCTCGGGTGTGTTCGGTTCCACGTTCTTCATGCTGACGGGGTTTCACGGCTTCCACGTGTTCCTGGGCATGCTGATGCTGCTGGTGATCACGCTACGCCTGCAAAAGGGGCACTTCACGGCCGACAAACACTTTGGCTTTGAAGGTGCCGCCTGGTACTGGCACTTTGTGGACGTCGTGTGGCTGGGCCTGTACGTGCTGGTGTACTGGATGTAAGCCAGGCCCCGGACGCCATGAAAAAAGCGCCTCGCGGCGCTTTTTTTATTCTCTCCTGGCGCAGGCGATCTGGTGTGGCCCGCTGGAGGCTCTGGCGCAGGCAGGGTGCGCGGATCGCCGGACAGATCAACGCGTGGCGGGCAGGCCTGTGGGTTGGATATAACCCAGTTGCCAGGCTACCAGAATGCACAAGAACAGCACGATCGACAGCCCGACGCGCACTGCCAGCGCCTTGGCCATGTGGTTGCCCTTGCTCTTGTCATCGCGCCCATTGCGCATCATGAAGAACAGGGCCGATGCCAGGCTGGCCACAATGGCGATGAACGCCAGCACTACGAGGTATTTCATGGAGCGCATTATCCCGTGACCCCCCTTCGCCGTCCTGTGGGCCTGCGTTTTTGGCTGATTACCCTGGCTGCCGTGGTGGGCATGCTCGTCACCGCCTCGCTGGGGCGTTGGCAGCTGTCGCGCGCCGCACAGAAAGAGTCGCTGCAGGCGATGCTGGATGCCCGTGGCGCTCTGCCTGCCATCGATGGGCGCACGCTGACGGACCCTGCCAGTACGGCGCCTGAGGCACAACAGGCCCTGGTTCACCGCGCCGTGGAGCTGCAGGGGCGCTGGTTGCCAGAGCACACGGTATATCTGGATAACCGCCAGATGCAGGGTCGCCCTGGCTTCTTTGTGCTCACGCCGCTGCAGCTCGCCGGGCCGGGTGCCGGGGTGGTGCTGGTGCAGCGTGGTTGGGTGGCACGCAATTTTCAGGACCGCACGCAGCTGCCACCGGTCAACACGCCCATGGGTGCAGACGTGCGGGTGCAAGGCCGCGTGGCCGCCGCGCCTTCGCGGCTGTACGAGTTCCAGGGGGGCAATAGCGCGCAGGGGTCTTCCCGCATCCGGCAAAATCTCGACCTGGCGGCGTACCGGACCGAAACCGGTCTGGCGCTTGCCCCCCTCACGGTGTTGCAGACGGGCCCAGCGGGCGAAGCGGGCGATGGCCTGCAACGCGACTGGCCCGTGGTCGGCGCAGGCGTCGAAAAGCACTACGGTTACGCATTTCAATGGTTCGGGCTCTGTGGCCTGATAGCACTCCTTTATGTCTGGTTCCAAATCGTCCGACGGTTCATTCGCCCGCGCAGCCAGCCAGCCGCCTGATTTTCAGCCTGGGGCCCGTGCGGAGCACCCCCTGGGGCTGACCGTGCACACCCTGCCCGAGGCGGGTGATGCCGTCGCCACCGTGCAACGTGCACGCTACGGGCGCTGGAAGATGCTGGGGGTGTTGCTGATCTGCGCAGCGCCGGTGGTTGCGTCGTATTTCACCTACTACGTGATCCGCCCCGAGGGGCGGCGCAACTATGGCGAGCTGATCAACCCCCAGCGCACGGTGCCGGCGCTCACGGCGGCCACGCTCAGCGGCGAGACCACGCGGCTGGAGTCGCTCAAGGGCCAGTGGCTGCTGGTCAGCGTGGCCGGGGGTGACTGCGACGCGGCCTGCCAGAAGCACCTGTACCTGCAGCGCCAGCTGCGCGAAAGCCTGGGCAAGGAAAAAGACCGCGTGGACTGGGTCTGGCTCGTCAGCGACAACGCCCAGCCGCCGGCGTCATTGGCCACCGCCCTGCAACAGGCGACCGTGTTGCGGGTGGAGCCCGATGCACTCAAGGCCTGGATCGAGCCCGCACCAGGGCAGCAGCTGGCCGACCATATTTATGTCGTGGACCCCATGGGCAACTGGATGATGCGCTTTCCGGCGGCCATGGACACAGACGGCGCCGCCAAGGCCAAGCGTGACCTGGAGCGCCTGCTGCGCGCTTCGTCTTCGTGGGACGAGCCGGGGCGGCCAATCAAGCCATGACCAACGCCCAACCGCTGTACGACCTCGCTCCCGTGCTCGAGCTGATGCTGCTGGGCCTGGTGATTGCGCTGGGGCCGCTGACCTGGGTGTGGGCGCGCAACCGCCGCAACTCGCCCATGCGGCGCCTGCAGGCACTCACGGTGCTGACGTTGTTCCTCACGTTTGATCTGGTGCTGTTCGGCGCCTTCACGCGCCTGACGGATTCGGGCCTCGGTTGTCCCGACTGGCCGGGCTGCTACGGCAGTTCCAGCCCTGTAGGGGCCCGGGCCGAGATTGCGGCGGCCCAAGAGGCCATGCCCACGGGCCCGGTGACCCATGGCAAGGCCTGGATCGAGATGATCCACCGCTACCTCGCCACGGGAGTGGGGGTGCTGATCATTGTGCTCACGGTGTCGTCCTGGGTGCAGCAGCGCCGCGCCCGGCGTGATGCCGTGCCAGCGCCTCCGCTGAGCCCCTGGTGGCCCACGGTGACCTCGTTGTGGGTGTGCCTACAGGGTGCGTTTGGTGCGCTCACCGTGACCATGAAGCTCTTTCCCGCCATCGTCACCCTGCACCTGATCGGCGGCTTGGTGCTGCTGGCACTGCTGTGTGTACAGGCGGTACGCCATACCCAAAGCGCCCAGGGGCGTGCACCGGTGACCCTGCCGCCCGCTCTGCGCTGGGCGCTGGTGGTGACCGGTCTGTTGCTGGCGTTCCAGGTGGTGCTGGGAGGCTGGGTCAGTACCAACTACGCGGTGCTGGCATGCACCACCTTCCCCACCTGCCAGGGCAGCTGGTGGCCCGCGATGGACTTCGCCCAGGGTTTTCAAATCTGGCGCAAGCTGGGCATGCTGCAAGATGGCAGCCACATCAGTTTTGCCGCGCTCACCGCCATCCACTATGTGCACCGCCTGATGGCCTACGTGGTGCTGCTGGCATTGGGCCTGGTGGCCTGGCGTTTTCACCGCCGGGGCGTGTTGCCCGCGCAGACACGTTGGCTCGCCGGGCTGGCTTTGCTGCAACTGATGACGGGCTTGTCCAACGTGGTGCTGGATTGGCCTCTGGTGGCTGCAGTGCTGCACACCGGAGGTGCTGCAGCCCTGGTGGTGGTGTTGACCTGGGCCCTGGTGTCCAGCCGCGCGGCGACTGCGCCCCGCGAGTTTTCTGCGCCCACGGGCGCATCGAGAGTATCTGCATGAGTGTTGCCCCCCCCGTCGTTGCTGCGCCGCCTTCGCGGTTCCAGCAGTTTTATGCGCTGACCAAGCCCCGTGTGGTGCAGCTCATCGTTTTTTGTGCACTGATCGGCATGGTGCTGGCCGTGCCCGGCCTGCCCAGCGCTGCGCAACTCGGCCACATGGTCCTGGCCAGCGTGGGCGTGTGGCTGGTGGCGGGTGCCGCTGCCGCGTTCAACTGCATCGTCGAGCAAGGCATCGACGCCAAGATGAAGCGCACCGCCTGGCGCCCCACCGCCAAGGGCGAGCTGTCCAACGCGCAGACTCTGCTCTTTTCGGCCGTGCTGTGTGCCGCAGGCTCCGTGCTGCTGTATGTGTGGATCAACCCGCTGACCATGTGGCTGACCTTTGCCACCTTTGTGGGTTACGCGGTGGTCTACACCGTGATCCTCAAGCCCCTCACGCCCCAGAACATCGTGATTGGTGGCGCCTCGGGGGCCATGCCCCCGGTGCTGGGCTGGGCTGCCATGACCAACGACGTGGGGCCTGAGGCACTCATCCTGTTTCTCATCATCTTTTTGTGGACCCCTCCGCACTTCTGGGCCCTGGCCCTGTACCGGGTGGAGGACTACCGCAAGTCCGGGCTGCCCATGCTGCCCGTCACGCATGGCAACGAGTTCACGCGCCTGCAGGTGTTCCTGTACACGCTGATCCTGCTGGCCGGGTGCATGATGCCGTTCATCTATGGCATGAGCTCCTGGATCTACCTGGTTGCGGCCGTGCTGCTGAGCCTGGGCTTTTGCGGCTACGCGTTCGCCTTGTGGCGCAACTATTCGGACGCCCTGGCGCGCAAGACCTTCCGTTTTTCTCTCATCCACCTGAGCGTGCTGTTTGCGGCGCTGTTGGTGGACCACTATGTGCTGTGATCTCCATGCAGAAACGTAATGCTCTTCATTTGATAGCTGCTGGCGCACTATCTATCTGCGCTACAGGCCTCCTGAGCGCATGTTCCGAGAAAAAGCCCGAGTTCCGGGGCGTGGATGTCACCGGCGCCGAGTACGCCCGCGACATTCCCCTGACCGACCACAACGGCCAGCCGCGCCACATCAAGGACTTTGCCGGCAAGGTGGTGGTGGTGTTCTTCGGCTACACCCAGTGCCCCGACGTGTGCCCCACGTCGATGCAGGAGCTGGCCGAGGTCAAGCAGATGCTGGGCAAGGACGGCGACCGGCTGCAGGGCGTTTTTGTGACGGTGGACCCGGAGCGCGATACGCCCGAGGTGCTCAAGGCCTACATGGCCAACTTTGACCCGAGCTTTCTGGCGCTGTACGGCACGCCCGAACAGCTGGCCGCCGTCGCCAAGGACTTCAAGATCTACTACAAGAAGGTCGATGGCAAGACGCCCACGAGCTACACCATGGACCATTCGGCCGGCAGCTACGTGTACGACCCTGCGGGTCGCCTGCGGGTGTACAACCGCTACGGCAGCGGTGCGCAGGCCCTGGCCGCCGATGTCAAAGCCCTGCTGAGCGAAGCGGGCTGAGCCTTTTACAGACCCTTGGGCTGTCGCAGATTTGCCTCACTGGGGTAGGCAAGAATGCGCGGTGCATCACATTGGCACCAAGTTGCCAGCACATGCCGGGGCGTCCTTGATGCCTATCCTGGTCTGATTCCCTAGAGTGGTTACAGCCATCTGCTGCGGTGCGCCGGGCGGTGGCGTTTTCTTTGCGCTGATGCGGCCGCAAGCTGCATCTGCGCCTCGATCACACCACTCTGTGAAGGAACCAGGCCTCCATGCGCTCGAAAGTGTACGTAACCCAGCGCGACTACCCGCTGTCCGAGGGTGACACCCTGCTCTCCACCACCGATCTCAAGGGGCGCATCGTCTATGCCAACGATGCCTTCATCAAGGTCAGCGGCTTTGGGCGCGAGGAGCTGTATGGCAAGGCCCACAACGTGGTGCGCCACCCCGACATGCCTGCCGCTGCATTCGAGGACATGTGGGCCACGATACGCGGAGGGTTGCCGTGGTCATCGCTGGTCAAGAACCGGCGCAAGGACGGCGACCATTACTGGGTGCGTGCCAATGCCAGCCCCATCCGGCAGGACGGCACCGTGGTGGGCTTTCTGTCGGTGCGCACCAAGGCATCGGACGACGAGATTCGCACGCACGAAACGCTGTACCAGCGCATCAATGCAGGGGCCCGACATCTGCGGGTGTACCGCGGCTTTGTGGTGGGCGTGCAGGGGTTGGCTGCCGCGTGGGCGCGCCTGCGGTTTCTGTCGTTGGGGGTGCGATTGCACGGCGCCCTGGGCGCGTTGCTGCTGGGAGGCGCACTGGCTTTGGTGGCTGGTGGCAGCGCAAGCGTGGGTGCCAATGCCAGTGCGGGCGGCCAGGCCGCCGGGGCAGGCTGGTGGCTGGCGGGTTTAGTGGCCTGGTGTGCGGCCGGTGCTGCGGCAGCCTGGTGGCTGCAGGCCGGGGTGGTGACGCCGCTGCGCGAGGTGCTGGCGCAGGCGCGAGCCGTTGCGAGCGGCCAGAAGGCCGAACCCCTGATGCTGCAGCGCGTGGATGAGATTGGTGGGCTCATGCGCAGCGTGCAGCAGGCCGGGCTCAACATGATGTCCCTGGTGAGCGATATCCAGGGCAAAGCCCTGCAGGTGCGCGAGTGCGCCACGGAGCTGCAGGACGGCAACACGCATTTGTCAGAGCGCACCGAAGAAGCAGCCAGCAGCCTGGAAGAGGCGGCCACCGCGCTGGACGAGCTGACAGCCGCCATCCGTGCCAACAGCGACAAGGCCGCACTGGCCGCGCAGCGCGCCGGCCTGGGGGCGCAGGCCGCCGCGCTGGGCGCTGACACCGTGCAGCGTGTGCAGCACACCATGCAAGGCATTGCCAGCGCCAGCCAGCGCGTGGCAGAGATCAGCACGCTGATCGACGGTATTGCGTTCCAGACCAATCTGCTGGCGCTCAACGCAGCCGTAGAGGCTGCGCGCGCCGGTGAGCATGGCAAGGGCTTTGCCGTGGTGGCGACCGAGGTGCGGGCGCTGTCGCAAAAAAGCGCCCGTGCTGCGCGCGACATCAAGGCGTTGATCGATGCCTCACTGGCCGAAGTGCGCAGTGGCACCGACGCTGCGGTGGCTGCAGCGCAGACCATGGACAGCGCGGTGCGGTCCGTGCACGGGCTCAGCGAGCTGGTGCAGGACATCCAGCAGGCGAGCCACGAGCAGGCACTGGGCGTGGGGCAGATCAACAGCGCGGTGGCCCAGTTGGAGCAGATGACGCAACAAAACGCGACGCTGGTGCGCCGCAGCGCTGAACTCAGTGGTTCGCTGGCGCAGCAGGCGCGGCATCTGGACGAAGCCGCCTCTGTGTTCCAGCCACGGGGCACTGTGCGATGAGGTCCGCTGGCCTTGGGCCCGACCTGCCTGCCGCATCGTCTTCGTCGGAGCAGGCGCCGCGCAGCGGGGGCGATGGCTCCCTGATCCTGGCGGCCATGAATGCGGCACCGGACGGTATCTTGCTCGTGGACCGCGCCGGCTGCATCGTGATGGTCAACGCCGCGATGGAGAGCCTGTCCGGCTATTCGGCCGACGAGTTGTGCGGCCGCTCGGTCGGCATCTTCCTGCCCCCCGCCCTGCGCGATGCGCATGCCCAGCACCTGGAGGGCTATTTCCGAGCCCCATCGCGCCGACCCATGGGCATGGGACGGGACCTCTGGATCATGCGCAAGGACGGCAGCTCCGTGCCGGTGGACATTGCGTTGGGGCACACGGACGCACAGGGCGGCACGGCGGTGGCCTTTGTGCGCGACATCTCGGAGGTGCGGCGGCTGGAGGCTCGGATGCATTTCCAGGCCACCCACGACACGTTGACCGGTCTGATCAACCGCTGGCAGTTCGGCCAGCGGCTCGAACAGGCGATTGCCGAGTCGGCGCGCTCCGGCCAGTCTTTTGCATTGCTGCTGCTGGATCTGGATGACTTCAAGGCGGTGAACGACGGCTATGGCCATGCCTCTGGCGACCAGGTACTGCTGGAAGTGGCGCGCAGACTCAAGAGCGCGCTGCGCGCAGGTGACGCGCTGGCCCGGCTGGGCGGTGATGAGTTCACCGTGCTGCTGCCGCACATTGCGCAAGCGCAGGATGCCGAGCAGACCGCTGCCAAGCTGCTGGATGTGCTGTGCCGCCCCTACCAGATGCATGGCTTCGAGCTGGACTTCGGTGCGAGCCTGGGGATCGCCCTGTACCCCAACGACGCGCAGGACGCGGCCACGCTGATGCGCTACGCCGACATGGCCATGTACCACGCCAAGGAATCGGGGCGCGCGCATTACGCCTTTTATGCCCCCCCGCTGGGCATTCGCATGGCGGAGAAGCTGCAGTTGCATGAACGCCTGAAGATGGCACTGGCCTACGGGGGGCTGGCCCTGCATTACCAGCCCCAGGTGGATGTGAGATCCGGCTGCGTGCACGGGGTCGAGGCCCTGCTGCGCTGGACCGACCCGCAGCTCGGTGAGATACCCCCTGACCGCTTTGTGCCCGTGGCCGAGGCCACCGGCCTGATCCTTGCGCTGGGCGCCTGGGTGTTGGACACCGCCTGCCGGCAGATCGCAGCCTGGGCGGGGGCGGGCATGCCGCTGCGGGTGGCAGTGAACCTGTCTGCGCAGCAATTGCGGCAGACGGACCTGGTCGAGCAGATCGAGCGCAGCCTGTCGCTGCACGGAGCACCGGCTGACCTGCTGGAGATCGAGGTGACCGAATCCGAGGCCATGGCAGACCCTGAGCAGGCCCGGCGTGTGTTGTGCGGTCTGCAGGCGCTGGGCGTCTGCATTGCGCTCGATGACTTCGGCACCGGCCATTCTTCGCTCGCCTATCTCAAGCAGTTGCCGGTCTCCCGCATCAAGATCGACCGCGAGTTTGTGCGCCCGCTACTGCTCACCAGCGCCGATGCCACGCTGGTGCAGGCCATCGTCGTGCTGGCGCAAACCCTGGGCCTTCATGTGGTGGCGGAAGGGGTGGAGTCTGCCGAACAACTGCACCTGCTGACTGACTTCGGGTGTGATGCCTACCAGGGCTGGCTATTTTCCAGGGCGGTGCCCCCTGGCCATGTGGCGGCGCTGCTGCAGGCAGCGCAGGCGACGGCCATGCCGGCGGGGGAGGGGGCTTTGCGCGGGCCGGCCACCGTTGTATCCGCCTGATGGGCGGGACGGCGGTCCTGTCCTACGACGACGGCCGGTGTCCCCCGGCCAAGCCGAGCAAGACCTCGCGCTGGATCTCGCAATGCCAGCGGTCATGCCGCACCAGCCCCTGGTGTTGCGCCAACTGGCGCAGGGCACGGGCAATGGTTTCGCGCGTGGTCGATAGCAGGTCCGCCAGAACCACGTGGCTGGGCAGGCGCACCAGGGTGCTGCGCTGTATGCGAGCCAGCTGCAGCAAGGTGGCGGCCAACTGGCCCGCCACGCCCCGGATACGCACGATGCGGGCCCACTCGGCCAGCCAGGCATTGGTTTGTGCGTAGCTTTGCGCGAGCCCCCGCAGAAATGCCTCGTTAAGCAGGCCGCGCTGACTGGCGGCCGCGATCTGTACTTCGCACAGCCGCCCCGCCGTCAGCGCGCGGCAGGATACGGCTGCCGTTTGCTGCACCAGCCCGGTGGTGCCCACGGGCTGTCCGGGGCCAAACAGCCCGACAGGCCGCTCCACACGGTCTTCGCCGCTGCACAACAGCATGACGGCACCTGTTTTGACTATCCTGAAGGTATGGGGCAGTTCACCTTGCCGCAAAAGCAGCTCCCCTTTGCACATGGGTCGCTCCACCACCAAAGGCATCCATTGGCTGCGGCACTCTTCGTTTTGTCGTCCCAGCAGGCATTGCTGTTGCCCTGCGCACAGCGCGCACCCGCCGCTGCGGGCGAGAGGTTCAGATTTCATGGAGCAGTGGCAAGGGGCATTGACCGGGTAAAGGGCATTCAGGGCACCCGGAATGAAAAAACCCGGGAAGGTGTTTGGACCTTACCCGGGTTTTTGGCGCACTGCAACAAAATGTATGTCGCAGACCCCAGCGGTGGCTTACTCCACCTTGATGCCGCGCATCGCAATCACCCCGCCCAGCAGGTTGGTGTCGGCCTTGATGCGGTTGGCCAGGCCCTCGGGTGACGACCCCACCGTTTGCCAGCCTTGCTGGAACAGCTTGCTGCGCACGTCCTCGCTGCGTGCGATCTCGCTGATCAGCGCAGCCAGCTTGGCCTGGATGGGCTTGGGCATGGTGGCGGGTGCTGCAAAGGCGTTCCAGATCTCCAGGTTGAAGTTGGTGATGCCTGCCTCAGCCAGGCTGGGGACCTCGGGCGCCAGGGGGCTGCGCCCCGAGGACGTCACGCCAATCGCGCGCAGCTTGCCCGCACGCATTTGGGCTTGGGCCAGTGCCGGGGGCATCAGCGCCATCTGCAGCTGGCCACCCAGCATGGCATTGGCCACCTGCGGATAACCGGGGTAGGGCACATGCACGGGGTTGATGTTGCTGCGCGCCTTGAGCAGTTCGGTGCCGATATGGCCCACCGTGCCCACGCCGGGCGTGCCGTAGCTCCATTTGTCGCCGCCATTGCGCGCGGCCACGAAGAAGTCGCGGGCGCTGCTGTTGGCGGGCACGCCAGGCTGGCTGATGGGGGCGGTCAGGATCAGCGGCGAGGTGCCAATGAGGCTGAGAGGGGCCAAGTCCTTGATCGGGTCGTACGGCACGGCCGGGTTCAACAGCCTGGCAATCGTCATGTTGCCGTTGATCATCAGCCCGATGGTGTGGTCGTCACGGGCCTTGGCCACCGCATCGGCGCCAATGTTGCCGCCCGCGCCCACCTTGTTCTCCACGATGACGGGCTGGCCCAAAGCCTTGGACAGGGGCTCAGAGAACGTGCGCGCCGTCAGGTCGGGCGACGAGCCTGCCGGAAAGCCCACGATGATCTTCAGGGGCTTGGTCGGCCACGCCAGCGGGGCGGGCGCTGCGGCGGTCTTGCCGGTGTTCTGCGCAAGAGCCCACGGGGATGCGGCAGCCAGCGCAATCAGCAGCGAAGCGCGGCGGGACACACGGCCAGAAAGGGCGGAACGTGACGGCATAGGGTGCAATCTCCTTGAGAATATTCGGGGGGCCAAACGACGCGGGGCCCCAGAACTGGGGCCCCGCGAGGCAACTTCTGCAGCCGGGGATGTTAACCCCGCTGCCTGTCCGACTCAGGCGTATTCGGCCAGCGCCTTCTTCATCTTCTTCATGGCGGCCACTTCGATCTGGCGGATGCGCTCGGCGCTCACGCCGTACACGGCGGCCAAATCGTGCAGCGTCATGCCGCCGGAGCCATCGTCGTTGACCTTGAGCCAGCGCTCTTCCACGATGCGGCGGCTGCGGTCGTCCAGGCTGGCCAGGGCGTTGGCAATGCCGTCGGTGGCCAGGGCGTCGCGCTGGCGCGACTCGATCATGGCGGTGGGCTCGTGCGACGCATCTGCCAGGTAGGCAATGGGGCCAAACGCCTGCTCGCCGTCATCGGCCGGGGCCGGGTCCAGCAGCACATCGCCACCCGCCATGCGGGTTTCCATCTCGATGACTTCTTCGCGCTTCACATTGAGCTGCGCGGCCACGGCGCTGATCTCGTGGTCGGACAGGGTGTCGCGGTGGGTGGCAGCGTCGGCGGCCGAGGCGTCGGCCTTGAAGCCCTGCTTCATGGACCGCAGGTTGAAGAACAGCTTGCGCTGCGCCTTGGTGGTCGCCACCTTGACCATGCGCCAGTTCTTCAGGATGTATTCATGGATCTCGGCCTTGATCCAGTGCATGGCATAGCTCACCAGCCGCACGCCCTGATCGGGGTCGAAGCGCTTGACGGCTTTCATGAGGCCCACGTTGCCTTCCTGGATCAGGTCGCCGTGGGGCAGACCGTAACCCAGGTACTGGCGTGCAATCGAAACCACGAGGCGCAGGTGCGACATCACCAGCCGGCCGGCGGCGTCCAGGTCGTTGTTGTCCTTGAGCTGGCGTGCGTAGGTCTGCTCTTCTTCGTGCGTGAGCAGGGGCAGGCGGTTGACGGCCGAAATATAGGCGTCCAGGTTGCCCAAGGGGGGCACCAGCGCCCACGGATTGGCGGGTGCCAGAGACATCGTCGCGGTTCCAGATTGAATGTTCATTCCGGGAATCCTTTCCTCTAAGCCATGATGTTAGCACTCTCTGTGATTGAGTGCTAAGCCCGGAGTTCCCGTCGGGTTGCTCATCGAAACCCTTTGACATAATTTGAGCGAAATCGCCATCAGGTGCCAGTGAATCATGTCTTTGTAGCTATACAAATAATAGTAAACGACCACCCCGCCACCTCTTTTAGACAGTCAGATCTACCTGCTGCACCGTGCCTGCGCCGCCGTTTTCCCGTAGGTAGGCGCTGGTGGACCGCACCGTGCCCAGACTGGCGTTGTCGGCGGTGCGCAGGGCAAACGGGGTGGCTACGGCACGGGTGGACAGTGCGCCCACGCCTGCGTCGGCCAGGGTACGCAGGTTGCCGGCTCCCTCGGCCTCAGGCGTCCATACCTGCAGCTGCTGGAACACAGGGTCCGCCTCGTCAATCCAGCCGTTGCCGTCGCTGTCGTATACGGCCAGTTCGGCAAAGCCGTTGCCGGTGCCGGGGCCAAACAGCTCCTGACCGTTGTCGATGCGGCCGTTGTGGTTCAGGTCCAGAGCCAGGTAGCCTCGGTTGCCTGCCAGCAGGGGCACGTTTTCGGTCTGGCCGTCGCTGTCGAGGTCGAACGCAAAGCGCAGGTTTTGCAGCTGCGCAGCCGATCCGTCGAAGTTGATGACCAGCGGGTCTACCGCCGCAGCGTCGCCCAGGCGCAGGCTGAACGACGATTCCTGGCGGTAGCTGCGCTGCATGTCCAGCTGCAGGCTGAAGCGGATTTCCTGCCCGTCGGCAGTGCGCACCATGCCCTGGGCGGCGAACTGGGTGTTTTCGGTTTCTACGACCACCTCGCGTTGCTCCACCACCAGGCCCCACCCGGCACGGGGGCGACCTGCATCGGCGGGCGGCGGTGTGGGTGGGCGATTCGCGGGTGTGGCGGATCCTGATGGAGCCGGTTCCGTCTGGCCGGTGTACACCTGCACCTGCACGCCCGTCATGCGAGCGATGAGGTCGCGGATCATGGCCAGTTGGGGCGTCAGGCCGTCGTCCGGGCCGCTATTGGACACGGCATCTGCGGCAGGGGTGGAGGCGGCGGCCTCCTGGGCGGCGCGGGCCAGGCGCGCGCCGCTGGAGATCTGTACCGCCGGGGCCGCTCGGGCGAGGCCAGGGGCGCTGGCGGGGCGGCGATCGCTCACCCAGGCTTCGACGCGGCTGCTTTGGGTGTGCACACGGCTGGCCACATGCTGGGCCTGCATCTGCAGGGCGGACGATTCAATCTTCATGAGATACCTCCACGGCTTCCACAGAGGGATATCGACGCCCTGGGCCCAGAACTTGAATCCTGCTTTTCCTGTTGCCGTGGCCCAATGGACAGAGCAGGGGCGGCGCCAACCCCAGCTACACGCCCTGCCGCACCCGGCTTTCAAAGTCTTCCAGCGTGAGCGGGCGGCCAAACAGGTAGCCCTGAAAGGCCTGACAGCCATGGGCCAGCAGAAACTGGTGGTGGGCGGTGGTCTCCACCCCCTCGGCAATCACGGACAGGCCAAGGCTGCCGGCCAGCGCAATGATGGACCGGGCGATGGCTGCGTCGCTGGCGTCCAGCAGCACGTCGCGCACAAAGCCCTGGTCGATCTTGATCTGGTCGAGCGGCAGGCGCTTGAGGTAGCTGAGCGACGAGTAACCCGTGCCAAAGTCGTCCAGCGAAAACCCCAGGCCATGGGCCTTCAGGGCGCGCATGGTGGCGATCACGCTGTCCACGTTGTCCAGCAGCAGGCTTTCGGTCAGTTCCAGCTTGATCTGCGCAGGGTTGGCACCGGTCTGTCGCACCAGTGCCAACACCTGCGTCACAAAATCGTCCTGCAGAAACTGGCGCGCGCTCACGTTGATGGCCAGGCTCAGGTGTGCAAACAGCGGGTCGTGCTGCCAACGGGCTTGCTGGCGCAGTGCGGTTTCCATGACCCAGTGGCCCAGCGGCAGGATCAGGCCCGACTCTTCGGCCAGCGGTATGAACTCCGAGGGCGGCACCATGCCCTGCACCGGGTGCTGCCAGCGCACCAGGGCCTCGGCGCCGGTCACTTGCCCCTGGCTGTCCACCTGAGGCTGGTACAGCAGCAGGAACTGCGCGTGCCGCAAGCCGTTGTGCAGCTCGGTCTCCAGCAGGGCGCGGCGGTTCACGGCCTGCTGCATATCCGGGTCAAAAAAACGCAGCGTGTTGCGCCCGGCGTCCTTGGCGCGGTACATGGCCATGTCGGCCTGCTTGAGCACTTCGTCCACCGAGTCGCGCTGGTGGGTGAGCAGCGTCACCCCAATGCTGGCCGTGAAGTGGTGTTCGTGCCCCGCCAGCTCATACGGCTGGCGCAGCTGCGCCAGGATCAGCTCGCCCAGCGTGCGCGCCTGCGCGGCGGCCTCGGGGGCGTCGCTGCTCAGGTTCTGCAGCACCACCACAAACTCGTCACCCCCCAGGCGGGCCACGGTGTCCTGCTCGCGCACGCAGCTGCGCAGGCGCTGGGCGACGTCCTTGAGCAGCAGGTCGCCCACCTCGTGCCCCCGGGTGTCGTTCAAGGTCTTGAAGTTGTCCAGGTCCACAAACAGCACGGCCGTGGTCAGACCCGAGCGTGCGCCGTTGGCCAGCACCTGCTGCAGCCGGTCCACCAGCAGGCGGCGGTTGGGCAGTTGCGTGAGTGCGTCGTAGAACGCCAGGTAGCGTGCCTCGTCCTCGGCGGCCTTGCGGCCCGAGATGTCGATGTCGATGCAGAACATCTCCGGGGGGTGGCCGGGCACCTGGATGTAGGCGTGGCTGGAGAACACATGCACCGGCGTGCCGTCCTTGCGCCGCAATTGCAGCTCACCGGCCGGAATCACCTCGCCGGTGGCGAACATGTGCTGCATGTGGGCCCGCACGTCGTCGCGCATGGGCGGGGGGATGATGAGGTCGAGCAGGTTGCCGCCCAGGGCTTCTTCGGCGGTGTAGCCGTACAGTTGTTCGGACGCCTGGTTCCAGTAGCTGGTGGTGCCGTCCTGCAGGTAACCCTGTACCGAGATGGACGGGATATTGCGCAGCAGCGAGCGAAAGCGGAGTTCGGATTCGCGCAGCGCACTCTCTGCCTGCTTGCGGTTGGTGATGTCCCGGGCCAGGAACACCACGGCCGCCTGGCCGCCCACCTGCACGCCCAGGGGCTGGGTGCGCCCTTCAAACTGGCGCAGTCCCGACAGGGTCTGCATCTCGTATTCCACGCTGTGGGTCTGGCCGGACTGCAGTGTGTCGCGGATGAGCGCCATGAACCGTTCGGCCTGCTCGGCGGGTAGCACGTCGTGCAGCCGCTTGCCCACCAGCACCGGTGCGCTGGCGGCCAGCGCGTCGTCGTCGGGAGACAGCACCTCCACATAGCGGCCCTGGGCGTCCAGCACCAGCAGCACATCCGGGATGGCCTGCGTGATGGCGCGCAGGCGCGCGGCCGTGCCGATCAATGCGCGTTCGGTGGCCATGCGCTGCTCCACATCGTGCAGCAGCAGGCCCAGTACCACGGTGGCCGGGGTGAAGGTCAGCAGGTAGGGCAGGGCCAGCGTCTGGTTGATGCGCTGCGCCACTTCGGCAGGCAGTAGCTGAAACAGCGCAATCACCGCCGTGTGCAGCAGCAGCCCAAACAGCGCAAGGGCAACGGGTTCCACCCCCAGCCGCCCCCGGGCGCGGCCTTCGCGGTACACCAGCCCGAGCGCGGTGCACAGGCCGATCACCATCAGGCCTACCTCGGCGCCCGCGCCACCCAGCCAGAGGCGGCCGGTGGCCGCCATCAGCGCGGCAATGCCCGCCACCAGCGGGCCGCCGAACAGGCCCGCCATGCTCAGCACCACCGAGCGCGCATCGAAGATCACACCCGGCATCAGCACCACCGGGATGAGCATGCCCACCACGCAGATGCCGCCGAAGATCAGCCCTGAAAAGACCTGGCCCACCCACGGGTGCTGGCGCCAGACGCGGATGTTGAAACCATGCAGAAAGCACAGCGCCAGCAGCAGCGCAACGCCTTTGACCAGCTCAATGAACATGGGCCTCCGTGCATTTCCAGGGGAAAGCCCATGATGGAGGAAACGTTGCGATCCGTAAATGTGTAAATGGCCCCGGATGGGGCCATTTCTGAGGGGAAGGCTGTGCCGCTGCGGCTCAGCTCAGCAAAGCCTGGGCGAATTCGCGGGCGCTGAAGGTTTCCAGGTCTTCGAGCTTTTCGCCCACACCGATGAAATACACCGGAATGGGGCGCTCCTGCGCAATGGCCGCCAGCACGCCGCCCTTGGCCGTGCCGTCGAGCTTGGTCACGATGAGGCCGGTGAGCTGCAGCGCGTCGTCGAATGCGCGCACCTGGGCCAGTGCGTTCTGGCCGGTGTTGCCGTCGATCACCAGCAGCACCTCGTGGGGGGCTGTGGCGTCGGCCTTGGTCACCACGCGGCGGATCTTCTTCAGCTCTTCCATCAAGTGCAGCTGCGTGGGCAGGCGGCCGGCGGTGTCCACCAGCACGACGTCCTTGCCGCGCGCCTTGCCAGCGGTGACGGCGTCAAAGCTCACGGCAGCGGGGTCGCCGCCTTCCTGGCTCACGATCTCGACCGTGTTGCGGTCGGCCCACACGCCCAGCTGCTCGCGCGCAGCGGCGCGGAAGGTGTCTGCCGCCGCTAACAGCACGGCGGCACCTTCGTCTGCCAGGTGTTTGGTGAGCTTGCCGATCGACGTGGTCTTGCCCGCGCCATTGACGCCCGCCACCATGATCACGGTGGGCGTGTGCTCGCCAATAACCAGGGCTTTTTCGAGCGGGCGCAGCAGATCGGCCAGTGCATCGGCCAGCAGGCCCTTGACGGCCGCAGGGTCGGTGGTCTTGCTGTCCTTGACGCGGCGCTTGAGGTCCGTCAGCAGATGCGTGGTGGCCTTCACGCCGGTGTCGGCCATCAGCAGGGCCTCTTCCAGCTCTTCATAGAGCGCGTCGTCAATCTGGGTGCCGGTGAAGACCGTGGCAATGCTGGTGCCGGTCTTGCGCAGGCCGGCCTTGAGGCGGTCGAGCCAGCCTTTGCGCTCGGGCGCCGGTGCAGGGTGAGCAGCCGAGGCCACGGGTGCCGCCACGGGCGCAGGCGTTGGCGTGACGGGCGCGGGCGTAGCAACCGGCGCGGGTGCGGCAACGGGAACCGGGGGCGCGACGGGGGGCAATGCAGGGCTTGCGGCCACTGGGGCAGCGGCCGGTACGGTGACTGCAGGCGCAGCAGGGGGCGGTGTGACGACCGGCGCCACCGGTGGCATCGCCACGGGCGATGGAGGGGGCTCGATAGCGGGCGCGGGTGCTGTGGGGGGCGGCGCAGCGGGCTCCGGAGCTTTGCTGCCAAACGGGTTGCGCAGCCAGCCAAAGCCTGCCGGGGCAGGTGCTGCAGCGGGAGCCGCTGGGATCGGCGCAGGTGCGATGGGGGTAGCCACGGGCGGCGTGGCGGGCGGGGGGGGCGCCATTGGCGCATCCACAGCGGGCGCCGGTGCGCCTACCGGCTGGGCCGGAGCGGGCGCATCGGTGGGGGCGGGCGAAGGAGCGGGCTTTTTCTTGAAAAAACTGAACATTGGCGGGTTCTTAGAATCTCCCCATTCTATGAAACGCGCTTTCACCCTTCTGGGCCTGCTGGCCTGCCTCTCGTCCGGGGCTGCCTTCGCGGCCACCACCCCGGTGTCTCAACCCTCCAGCGCGCCGTCCGCCACGGCCTCTGGCGCGCAGCAGTTCACCCTCAAGAACGGCATGCAACTCATCGTGCAGCCCGACCGCCGTGCCCCGACGGCGGTGCACATGGTCTGGGTGCGTGTGGGCTCGATGGACGAGGTGGACGGCACCTCGGGTGTGGCCCATGCGCTGGAGCACATGATGTTCAAGGGCACCAAGACCTTGCCGCCGGGCGAGTTCTCGCGCCGCGTGGCGGCGCTGGGTGGGCGGGAGAACGCATTCACCAGCCGCGACTACACCGGCTACTACCAGCAGATCCCGTCCAACCGGCTGGAAGACGTCATGAAGCTCGAATCGGACCGGTTTGCCCACAACCACTGGCCCGACGAGGAGTTCAAGAAAGAGATCGAGGTCGTCAAGGAAGAGCGCCGCCTGCGCACCGAAGACCAGCCCCGCGCCATGCTGGCCGAGCAACTGTTTGCCGCCACCTTCAACGCGTCGCCCTACCGCCGCCCCATCGTGGGATGGATGAGCGACCTGGACGCGATGACGCCCGACGACGTGCGCGCCTTCCACCGCCAGTGGTACACACCCACCAACGCCGCCGTGGTAGTAGCGGGCGATGTGGATGTGGCCCAGGTGCGTGCGCTGGCCGAGAAGTATTACGGCAGCCTGCCCGTGCACGCGCTGCCCGCGCGCAAACCGCGCACCGAGCCCGAGCAGAAGGGCCTGCGCCGCATCGCCGTCAAGGCCCCGGCCGAGCAGTCCTACGTGGCCCTGGCCTTCCGCGCGCCCAGTCTGGACCGCGTGGACAACCTCACCGACGAAGACCGCGATGCCCTCGCGCTGATGGTGCTGTCGGCCGTGTTCAACGGCTACGACGGTGCCCGGCTGGACCGCGCACTGACCCAGGGGCCCAACCGCGTGGCCGACAGCGCCAGCAGCTCCGCCATGGTCACGGGGCGCGGCCCCAGCCTGTTCATGCTCAGCGGCGTGCCCGCTGCAGGCAAGACCGCCCAGCAGGTCGAAGACGCGCTGCGCGCCGAGGTGACCCGGGTGGCAAAGGATGGTGTGAGCGAGGCCGAGCTGAACCGCGTCAAGACGCAATGGATCGCCTCGACCGTGTACGAGCGCGACTCGGTGATGAGCCAGGCGCAAGAGCTGGGCGGCAACTGGGTGCAGGGCTTTCCGCTGGATGCCAACGAGCGCCTGCTGGCCCTGCTGCGCACCGTGACCCCGGCGCAGGTGCAGGCCGTTGCCGCCAAGTATTTTGGTGACGACCAGCTCACCGTGGCCACCCTGCTGCCCCAGCCGCTGGACGCCCCTCGTGCCCGCCCCCAGTTGCCTGCGGGCGCTGCCATCCGCTGAAACCGCCCTGCGGAAACTGCCCATGATTACTATCAAAAACATAGCTGTCCGTGCTTTATGCACTAGCGCTATCGCCCTTTTTTCTTCCAATTCGGCCTGGGCGCTGCTGCCCATCCAGCACTGGACGGAGCCCAATGGGGCCAAGGTCTACCTGGTCGAAAGCCCGGTCATCCCCATGGTGGATGTGCAGATCGACTTTGACGCCGGCACGCGCCGCGACCCGGCAGGCCAGTCCGGCCTGGCCAATGCGGTGGCGGCCATGGCGAGCAAGGGCGTGAAAGCCGGGCGCGACGCCACAGCCGAGCCCGCGCTGGACGAAAACGGCCTGGGCGAGGCCTGGGCCGACCTGGGCGCCAGCTTTGAAGCCAATGCCGACAACGACACACTGCACTACGTGCTGCGCTCGCTGACCGACCCGCCGCTGCTGGAGCGCGCCGCACGCCTGGCGGCCCGCCAGATTGCCGAGCCCGTGACGACCGACGACGTCTGGCAACGCGATCGCGCCCGCTGGAGCGCCAGCCTGAAGGAAGCCAACACGCGCCCCGCCACCGTCGCCAACCATGCGTTTGCCGCTGCGGTGTATGGCAGCCACCCCTATGGCGTACGCACCACCGAAGAGACGCTGGCCCGCATCAGCGTGGCCGACATGCAGGCCTTTCACGCACAGTACGTGGCCGCCTGCCGCGCCAAGGTCAGCATCGTGGGCGCTGTATCGCGCGCCCAGGCGCAGACACTGGTGGCCACGCTGCTGTCGCGCCTGCCCGCCACTGCAGGCTGCGCACCGCTTCCGCCGGTGGGCGAGGTGGCGGCGCTGACGGCACCTGCCGAGAAGGCTATCCCGTTCGCGTCGGCCCAGGCCCATGTGCTGATCGGCCAGCCGGGCTTCCAACGCCGCGACCCGGATTTCCTCGCGCTGCTGGTGGGCAACCACATCCTGGGCGGCGGCGGTTTTGTCTCGCGCCTGACCCACGAGGTGCGCGAAAAGCGCGGCCTCTCCTACAGCGTCTACAGCTACTTTGCCCCTGGTCTGCACGCCGGGGCCTTCAGCGTGGGCCTGCAGACGCGCCCCGACCAGGCCGTCCAGGCCGTGCAGGTCTCGCGCGACGTGATCGCCCGCTTTCTGGCCGAAGGCCCCTCCGAGGCCGAGCTGCGCGCCGCCAAGGACAACCTCATCGGCGGCTTTGCGCTGCGCATCGACAGCAACAAGAAGCTGCTGGGTAACGTGGCCAACATCGCCTGGAACGACCTGCCGTTGGACTACCTGGACCAGTGGGCCAAAAAGGTCGAGGCCCTGACGGTGGCCGACGTGCGCACCGCCATGGCCCAAAAGCTGCAGCCCGACCGCATGGTGACCGTAGTGGTGGGAGGCAAGCAGCCATGAGCCGATCCACCCTGCGCGGCAGCGCCATCACCGCCGAAATCCGCAAGGCCCAAGCCGCCGCCGCTGCGGCCCCCGTGGACCCCAAGGCCGCCAAGAAAAACGCCAAGGACAAAGCTGCGGCGGCGGCCACCCCCCAGGGCGCGGGCGAAATCCGCATCATTGGCGGGCAATGGAAGCGCACCCGCCTGCCCGTGGCCCAGCGCCCCGGTCTGCGCCCCACGCCCGACCGCGTGCGCGAAACCCTGTTCAACTGGCTGGGCCAGGACCTGGCGGGCTGGCGCTGCCTGGACGCGTTTGCTGGCACGGGCGCGCTGGGGCTCGAAGCCGCCTCGCGCGGCGCCGCATCGGTGCTGCTGGTGGAAAACGATGCGGCCCTGGTCGCCCAGTTGCAGGTGCTGCAGGCCAAACTGCAGGCCAGCGCCGTGCGCGTGCAGCGGGGTGATGGCGTGTCTGCACTGAAGCAGGCCGCACCCGCCAGCCTGGACCTGGTGCTGCTGGACCCGCCGTTCGATGGTGACCTGTTTGCGCCCGCGCTGCAGGCGGCGGCCCAGGCTGTGGCCGCTCAAGGCTTCATCTACCTCGAAGCCCCCCGCGCTTGGACGGACGACGAACTGGCGGCGAACGGCCTGGCCGTGTACCGGCATCTGAAGGCGGGCGCTGTGCACGCGCACCTGCTGCGCCCCATGGTGGCCGCCGCAGCCTGAGCCCGCACCGGTTCATGTTGCACTGCACTGCATAATGCGCGCACGCGGCCCGCAGGCCCGGCAGAACGGGTGATTCACCTGCTCCCCGGGCCCGGGCCAACGTCCATACAGCCAGACAGGAGACAACCAGCCATGGCCCAGAACGTGCTCGCCGTGTACCCCGGAACCTTCGACCCCATCACCCTGGGCCATGAAGATGTGGTGCGCAGAGCCACCCAGTTGTTTGAACGTGTGATCGTGGCCGTGGCGGCGGGGCACCACAAGAAGACCCTTTTTTCGCTGGAAGAGCGCATCGACATGGTGCGCGATGCCGTGAAGATGTATCCCCAGGTGCAGGTCGAGCCCTTCTCGGGCCTGCTGCGCGACTTTGTGGTGTCGCGCGGTGGCAAGGCCATGGTGCGCGGCCTGCGCGCCGTGACCGACTTTGACTACGAGTTCCAGCTGGCCGGCATGAACCGCAGCCTGATGCCGCAGGTGGAAACCGTGTTCTTGACCCCCAGCGACAAGTACCAGTTCATCAGCAGCACCTTTGTGCGCGAGATCGCGGTGCTGGGCGGCGAGGTGACCAAGTTCGTGTCACCCTCGGTGGAAGAGCGGCTGGCGGTCAAGGTGCGTAGCCTGGCAGCGCCGGGGGGCTGAGGACACTGCCCGAAACGCGCCAAGAGCCCCGGTTGTGGCTCTTTTGTGCCGATAGCGCCAGTGCAATATGCCCGGGCTGCTATCAAAATAGTAGTTTTAGATCCTGTAGCCTCAGTTCATGGCGAGCGGCAGCCTCGCCGCAATGGCCTGGGCCTGCACGCGCAGGGCCTCCAGCATGGGCGCGACCTCGGGCAGCGGGGGGCGGTACAGCGGCAGCAGCGCTGTCACGCTGAACGGGATGGAAAACGCCAGCCGCCGCAGCACCAGCCGCTCGCTGGCCGCAGCCAAGGCGGTAACGGGGTTGACGATGGCAATGCCCAGGCCCTGCTCGACCATGGCGCACACTGCGGCGGCGCTGTGGGTTTCCACGCGCAGCGTGCGCTCCACACCCGCTTCTCCAAACCGGGCGTCGATCAGCCGTCGATAAGGGTCGTCGGCCGACAGGCTCACAAAAAACTCGCCGGCAAAGTCGGCCAGGTTCAGCACCGGCTGGTGCGCCAGTGCGTGGCCTGCGGGCAGTACGGCCACCTCGTCCAGCGTCAGCAGCACTTCGGCGCGCGTGCCGGGTGGGGCGGTGGTCTGCTCGCACAGGCCCAGGTCAAACCGCTGGGCACTCATCCATTCTTCGAGCAGGGGCGATTCCTGTGGCGTGACGGATAAGCGGGTTGTGGAGTGTGCCTCGGGGTGCGACTGCATCAGCCGCGCTGCCGCACCCGGCAGCAGTGCATGAGCAAGCGCGGGCAGACACAGCACCGACAACTGCACCGCACCTGACCGGCCCAGGGCCACGGCCCGGTCCACCACGCGCTCCAGCCCCTGCCAGGACCGCTGTACCTCGTCCCACAGCGCCAGCGCCCTCGCGTTGGGACGCAGGCGGCCTTGTACGCGCTCGAACAGGTCGTAACCCAGCAGCGATTCGAGCCGCGCGAGTTCGCGGCTCACAGTCGGTTGCGAGCTGTGCAGCAGGTTGGCCGCGCCGGTGGCGCTGCCTGCGGTCATCACCGCACGGAAGACCTCGATGTGGCGGTGGGTGATGCGGTGGGTGGTGCGGTGATTCAGTGGGGGCTCGGTCGTGCCAGTCATGCACAGAGCATATCCATATTGAATGGATGGCGTAAATCAAAGCATTCGACTGAATACGCGGATAGCGGCATCATCCGTGCATCGTTCACGCTTTGTGTCCTTGGAGCCTCCCCATGTCCAACCCTTTTTCCCCCGCCCAGCTCTGGGCACTGGCCGACCAGTTTGGCACCCCGCTGTGGGTGTATGACGCGGCCACCATCCGCCAGCGCATCGCGCAGGTGTCCAACTTCGAGACCATCCGCTTTGCGCAAAAGGCCTGCTCCAACATCCACATCCTGAAGCTCATGCGCGAGCAGGGCGTGAAGGTGGATGCCGTCTCGCGCGGCGAGATCCTGCGCGCGCTGGCGGCGGGCTATGTGGCGGGTGGTGAACCGTCGGAGATCGTCTTTACCGCCGACCTTTTCGACGCCGCCACGCTCGATTGCGTGGTGGAGCATGGCGTGCCCGTCAACGCGGGTTCCATCGACATGCTGCACCAGCTGGGCGCGCGCTCGCCGGGCCATGCGGTGTGGCTGCGCATCAACCCCGGCTTTGGCCACGGCCACAGCAACAAGACCAACACGGGCGGCGAGCACAGCAAGCACGGCATCTGGCACACCGACCTGCCTGCGGCGCTGGCGGCGATTGCGCAGCACGGCCTGAAGCTGGTGGGCCTGCACATGCACATCGGTTCGGGCGTGGACTACAGCCACTTGCAGGAAGTGTGCGGCGCCATGGTCAATCTGGTGCGCACGGCGCATGCGGCGGGGCATGACCTGCACGCCATCTCGGCCGGTGGTGGCCTGTCCATTCCCTATCGCAGCGGTGACCCGGTGGTGGACACGCAGCATTACCACGGCCTGTGGGACGCCGCGCGCCAGCAGGCCGAGGCCATCGTGGGCCACAAGCTCGGTCTGGAGATCGAGCCCGGCCGCTTCCTGGTGGCCGAATCGGGCGTGCTGCTGGGCCAGGTGCGTGCCACCAAGAACGCGGGCAACAACCACTTTGTGCTGGTCGATACCGGCTTCAACGAACTCATGCGCCCGTCCATGTACGGCAGCTACCACGCCATGAGCGTGCTGCGCCGCGACGGCTCCACGGCGGCCGAGCAGCCCACGGTGGTGGCAGGCCCGCTGTGCGAGTCGGGCGACGTGTTCACCCAGGGCGACGGCGGCGTGGTGCTGCCGCGCGACCTGCCCGCCGCCCAGGTGGGTGACCTGCTGGTGATCCACGACACGGGCGCGTACGGCGCCAGCATGTCCTCCAACTACAACACGCGGCCCTTGATTGCCGAGGTGCTGGTGGACGGCGGCCAGGCCCGCCTGATCCGCCGCCGCCAGACGGTGGACGAGCTGCTGGCGCTGGAGCTGGGGCTGTAAACCAGGCCGCAGCGCTGGCCTCCTACGCTGAGGGGTGGATCTGCCACAGGTCCAGGTAGGTGAGGGCCTACGGGTTTGGGGTGCAAAGCCGGACAAGGGCCGGCGGGGGTGAGAAATACAGTGAAACCACCTGACCTTCTCACCCTTTCAAGGAGTTCCCCATGCCTCTCATTGCCTGGCTACTTGGCGTCCCGCTGTCGGTTGTGCTGCTGCTGATGTTGTTTGGGGTGTTCTGACCCCGCATCCCGGCGCGCATGACATCGGCGTTGCCAAACAAAAGGCCTCTGTGGAATTCCGCAGGGGCCTTTTGTTTTGATGGTGCGCGATGTGCTTACATCAGCTCGGATGCGGGCCCGCGCCCCATGAGGGTGACGACCGCGTCGGCTGGGGTGAGCTGGCCATCCAGCAGCGCCACCACCGCGCGGGTGATGGGCATGTCCACCCCGAGCGCAGCCGCCCGCTGCGCCACGGTGCGGGCGCTGTAAACGCCCTCGGCCACATGGCCCAGCGACTCGACGGCCTGCGGCAGGGTTTTGCCCTCGGCCAGCAGCATCCCCACGCGCCGGTTGCGCGACAGGTCGCCCGTGGCGGTCAGCACCAGGTCGCCCAGGCCCGACAGGCCCATGAAGGTATCGGGGCGCGCGCCCAGCGCCAGGCCCAGCCGCGTCATTTCGGCCAGGCCGCGCGTGATGAGTGCGGCGCGGGCGTTCAGCCCCAGCGCCAGCCCATCGCACAGGCCGGTGGCAATGGCCAGCACGTTTTTCACCGCGCCACCCACCTCCACGCCCACGATGTCCTCGTTGGCATACACGCGCACGCTGGGGCTGTGAAAGGCGCTGACCAGTGCATCGCGCACGAGGGCATGTGTACTGGCAGCGACCAAGGCCGTGGGCTGGCCCTGCGCCACTTCTTGCGCAAAGCTGGGGCCGCTGAACACGCCTGCTATCAGTTCAGGAGCTACCAGGGCTTGTACTTCATGCGCCAGCAGTCCAAAAGACAGGGAACTGTCTGACGCTGCCGCCTCGAACCCCTTGCACAGCCATGCCACGGGCGCAGCGCAGCCGTGCAGTGCCTGCAGCATGCCGCGCAGCGCCGCCATGGGCGTGGCCACGATGACGAGGTCGGCCCCGGGCCACAGCGCTGCAAAGTCGCCATCGACCACGGTGAGTGAGGGGGGGAGGGTGATGCCGGGCAGATAACGTGTGTTCTGCCGCTCGTCGCGCATCCGGGCCGCCTGCGCAGCATCGCGCGCCCAGAGCGTGACAGCATGGCCTGCGGGGTGCTGGGCGGCACTCATGGCCACCGCCGTCCCCCAGGCTCCAGCGCCCAATACTATGATTTTCATAGCTGTCTGCGCTTATTCATCCAGCACTACAGGCACAAATGCCTGTGAATGCTTACTGCGTGATGATGGGCGAAGCCTGGCCGGCGGCCTGGGCTTGCTGCTGCTCGTACATGCCCTGGAAGTTGATTTCAGCCAGGTGCACGGGCGGGAAGCCAGCGCGGTTGATCACGTCGGCCACGTTGCCACGCAGGTAGGGGTACACGATCTGGGGGCAGGCGATGCCCATGATGGGGCCCATCTGGTCTTCGGGCACGTTGCGGATTTCGAAGATGCCGGCTTGCTTGGCCTCGACCAGGAACACGGTCTTGTCCTTGATCTTGGTCTGCACGGTGGCCGTGACGGCCACTTCAAAGATGCCTTCGGCCACGGGGGTAGCTTCCACGCCCAGCTGGATGTCCACGCTGGGCTGCTCTTGTTCGAGCAAGATGGCGGGGGAGTTGGGCTGCTCCAGCGACATGTCCTTGAGGTAGACGCGCTGGATCTGGAACACGGGGTTTTCTTGGTCGGCCATGGTGAAGTCTCTTTGCTCTTACGAAATTGCTAGCAAAACAAAACCCGCCGGGGAGCAGCTCCCGCAGCGGGCACATGGGGCTGCATTATGCAGCGCCCGGAGAGGGGGTCAGGCGCCGAGCAGGGGCATCAACTCGCCACGGCTGTCCAGTGCCACCAGGTCGTCGTGGCCGCCCACGTGGGTGTCGCCGATGTAGATCTGTGGCACCGTGCGGCGGCCGGTGATCTCCATCATGTGGCTGCGCGCGGCGGGGTCGGTGTCGATGCGGATCTCCTCGATCTGCTCCACGCCCTTGGACTTCAGGATCTGCTTGGCCCGGATGCAGTAGGGGCAGACGGCGGTGGTGTACATCTTCACGGGTTGCATGGCGAACCTTCCTCTTTCTTCCTGTGGGACTGAAAAACCAGTCGCAAGACTAGCGCTGACCGAATAACTGGGGGCGGATCAGGCTTTTTCCACAGGCAGGCTGGCCTCTCGCCAGGCCTTGAGGCCACCGGCCAGGGATTGGGCGTTTTCATAGCCCAGCTTCTTGGCAATGGCGACGGCGCGGTTGGAGCGGGCACCGCTGGCGCAAACCAGCACCACAGGCAGGGCCTTGTTCTTGACCACGGTGGGCAGGCGCTCTTCGAGCTGGGAGAGGGGCACGTTCTTGGCGCCGTTCACGTGGCCAGCGGCAAATTCCTCGGCCTCGCACACGTCGATGACCACCGCTTTTTCGCGGTTGATGAGCTGAACGGCGAGCGCTGGCGTCAGCGAGCCGCCACTGGCGTTCTTGAGGACCGGCCACAGCAACATGCTGCCCGAAGCCAGTGCAACGAGGAACAGATACCAGTTATCAATAATGAATTTCACGAAGCTTCCTTGGGTTGGCGAACAGCGTAATTCTAGAATGCTGGGTTTTGGCCCGCATTTTTTGACCTGCCTTTCCTGGGGAAACCATGTACAAGCTCGTTCTGATCCGCCACGGCGAATCCACCTGGAACCTTGAAAACCGCTTCACCGGCTGGACCGATGTGGACCTCACGCCCACTGGCGTTTCCCAGGCCATGTCGGCCGGCAAGCTGCTCAAGGCCGAGGGCTACGAGTTCGACCTGGCGTTCACCAGCGTGCTCAAGCGTGCCATCCACACCCTGTGGTACACGCTGGACGAAATGGACTGCACCTGGCTGCCGGTGGTCAAGGACTGGCGCCTGAACGAGCGCCACTATGGTGCCCTGCAGGGCCTGAACAAGGCCGACATGGCCAAGCAGTACGGCGACGAGCAGGTGCTGGTGTGGCGCCGCAGCTATGACACGCCCCCGCCAGCGCTGGAAGCCACCGACCCCCGCAGCGAACGCGGCGACCGCCGCTACGCCGGTGTGGCGGCCGAGAACGTGCCCCTGACCGAGTGCCTGAAAGACACCGTGGCCCGCGTGCTGCCGTTCTGGAACGAGGCCATGGCGCCCGCCATCCGGTCGGGCAAGCGGGTGGTGGTGGCTGCGCACGGCAACTCCATCCGCGCGCTGGTGAAGTACCTGGACAACATCTCCGAGACTGACATCGTGGGCCTGAACATTCCCAACGGGATTCCACTGGTATATGAGCTTGATGCCGACCTCAAGCCCATCCGTCACTACTATTTGGGCGATGCCGAAGCGGCGGCTAAGGCCGCAGCCGCCGTGGCGTCGCAGGGCAAAGCGTAAATTGCAGGTAAAGAGCGGGGAAAACCCCGCTTATCCCTGCCAAAGTGAGCATCCAAGCGGAACTGCGGCGGGTTTGGCCCTTCCAAGGTGTATATTGGTTTTGAAGCGGTAAAAGGTGTTGTATGGGCCAGAAACTCAAGATTGCGGGATGGGTGTCGGTAGGCGTGGTGGCGGGTGCGCTCACCACGGTGTCACTGCAAACGGTGGCGCGCGGTGCCATGACCCCGCTGCCGCTCGAAGAAATCCAGCAGCTGTCTGCCGTGTTCGGTCTGGTCAAGACCGATTACGTCGAGCCGGTGGACGACAAGAAGCTCATCACCGACGCCATCTCCGGCATGGTCTCCAGTCTGGATCCGCATTCCCAGTATTTCGACAAGAAGTCCTTCAAGGAATTTCGTGAAGGCACCTCGGGCCGCTTCGTGGGCGTGGGCATCGAGATCACGCAGGAAGACGGCCTGATCAAGATCGTGTCGCCCATCGAGGGCTCTCCCGCCTTCCGTGCCGGCCTCAAGACCAACGACCTGATCACCAAGATCGACGAAACCGCCGTCAAGGGCCTGGCGCTCAACGACGCCGTCAAGCGCATGCGTGGCGAGCCCAGCACCAAGGTCACGCTCACCATCTTCCGCAAGGACGAGAACCGCACCTTCCCCGTCACCATCACGCGCGAAGAGATCAAGACCCAGTCCGTCAAAGGCAAGGTGATCGAGCCCGGCTACGCGTGGATCCGCCTGTCCCAGTTCCAGGAGCGCACGGTGGACGACTTTGTGCGCAAGGTGGAAGAGGTCTACAAGCAGGAACCCAACCTCAAGGGCCTGGTGCTCGATCTGCGCAACGACCCGGGCGGCTTGCTGGATGCGGCCGTGGCGATCTCTGCGGCCTTCCTGCCCGAGAACGTGACGGTGGTGACCACCAATGGCCAGCTGGCCGACAGCAAGGCCACCTACAAGGCCGCCCCTGACTACTACCAGCGCCGGGGAGGCGGTGATCCGCTCAAACGCCTGCCTGCATCCCTGAAGGCAGTGCCGCTGGTGGTGCTGGTGAACGAAGGCTCTGCCTCTGCCAGCGAGATCGTGGCGGGCGCGCTGCAGGACCACAAGCGTGCTACGGTCATGGGCAGCCAGACCTTCGGCAAGGGCTCGGTGCAGACCGTGCGGCCCTTGGGCCCTGACACCGGCATCAAGCTGACCACGGCCCGCTACTACACCCCCAGCGGCAAGTCGATCCAGGCCAAGGGCATCGTGCCCGACGTGATGATCGATGAGTCGGAAGAGGGCAACATCTTTGCCGCCCTGCGCATGCGCGAGGCCGACTTGGACAAGCACCTGAACAGTGGCCAGGGTGAAGAGAAGAAGGACGAAGCCCGTGAAAAGGCCCGCGAGGAAGCCCGCAAACGCATGGAAGACGAGGCCAAGAAGCCGGCTGCGGATCGCAAAGTGCCCGAGTTCGGTTCGGACAAGGACTTCCAGCTGGTGCAGGCACTCAACCAGCTCAAGGGCCGCCCGGTGCTGGTCAGCAAGACCCTGACAGAACGCAAGGAAGAAAAGAAAGAGAATTGAGCCCTTCGCGCTCCGACCCCAGGCTGGATTTCGCGAGGAATCCAGCCTTTTTCTTTTCGGCTTATTTCACCGCTGATTTTCTGGTTGCTACAGACCAGCCCTCCCATGACCGATGACCAGCTCCTGCGCTATTCCCGCCACATCCTGCTCGACGAGGTGGGCATTGAGGGGCAGGAGCGCGTGCTGGCGGCGCACGCCCTCATCATCGGTGCCGGGGGCCTGGGGTCGCCCGCCGCGCTGTACCTTGCGTCCGCCGGTGTGGGCCATATCACGCTGGTCGATGACGATGTGGTGGACCTGACCAACCTGCAGCGCCAGATCGCGCACACCACCGCAAGGGTGGGCAGCCCCAAGGTCACTTCGGCGGCTGAGGCCATGGCCGCCATCAATCCCGAAGTGCGCGTGACGGCGCTGAAAACCCGGGTGGATCCTGCAGCGCTGGACCAGCTGGTGCAGGACGCCACGGTGGTGCTCGACTGCAGCGACAACTACGCCACCCGCCAGGCTGTCAACGCCGCTTGCGTGCGCCATGCCAGGCCACTGGTGGCGGGCGCGGTGATCCAGTTTGATGGGCAGATCACGGTGGTGGACCCGCGCGATGCGCAGTCCCCGTGCTACGCCTGCATCTTTCCGCCCGATGCGGAGTTTGAAGAGGCACGCTGCTCCACGATGGGTGTGTTCGCCCCGCTGGTGGGGGTGGTGGGCGCCATGCAGGCGGCCGAGGCGCTCAAGCTGATGGCTGGGGTGGGGCAGTCGCTGGCCGGGCGGCTGCTGATGCTCGATGGCCGGGCCATGGAGTGGAGCACCCTGCGCGTGCAGCGCCATACCGACTGCGCGGTGTGTGTGGCGCGGTAGGAATTTTCCTACGTGGCCAGCGTGTGGCGGCTGGCAGAATTCGGCCCATGAAAGCCTTAAATTCAAGGCTAGGACAGCGGCCCCACACTGTCCGCACACTGGACCCCGCCCGTGAAACTGCGCACCTACATTGTTGAAGACAACGCGACCATCCGCGAGAACCTCATCGGAACTCTGGAGGAGCTGGCGTCTGTGGAAGCGGTGGGGGTGGCAGAAACCGAAGACGAGGGCACCCATTGGTTGTCCGCGCATCCCGAGGAATGGGACCTGGCCATCGTTGATCTGTTCTTGCGCCAAGGCAGCGGCTTGGGCGTGCTGGCTGCCTGCCGCACGCGGCGCCCGGGGCAAAAAATGGTGGTGCTGAGCAATTACGCCACACCGGACGTGCGCATGCGCTGTGCGCAGCTGGGTGTGGATGCGGTGTTTGACAAATCCAACGAGATCGACGCGCTGGTGGATTACTGCGTGCAACACAGCAGTCCGTCCCACGGGATGGAGCCCGCCAGCGGTGGCGGTGCATCGGCCGCTTCATCGGGCGCTCCCCAGTGACTCCACCCGCCGCCGCTGCGGGCGCGTGCGGCAGTCGGGGCTCTTTATTTCCTTTTTCCGTTGTAGCGAGCGTTGCGGCCAGGCCTGCCCGGACCCGGCACCGCCGGGCGCAAGCAGGGCTCGCAATGTCAGTCGATCAGGCGGTTCTTGAGCGCGTAGTAGGTCAGGTCGCTGTTGGACGACAGGCTCATCTTTTCCATCAGGCGTGTACGGTAGGTGCTAACCGTCTTCACGCTCAACGACAGCGACTTGGCAATGTCACCCGCAGTCTCTCCCTTGGCCAGCTTGAGAAACACCTGAAACTCGCGCTCCGACAGCTGTTCGTGCGGCGGTGCGTCGTCCTTGCGGTTGAGTTGCTGTGCCAGCAGCTCGGCGACGGCGGGCGTCAGGTAGCGGCGGCCCAGCGCGATGGTACGGATGGCCTCCACGATCTCCGACGGCTCGCACTCCTTGTTCAGGTAGCCGCTCGCGCCCTGGCGGATCAGGTTGATCGCATAGTGTTCTTCGGGGTAGCCGCTCAGGATCAGGATGCCCATGTCAGGAGCTTTGGCGCGCAGCATGGCCAGGGCGTCGAGCCCGCTTTGGCCGGGCATCGACAAGTCCATCAGCAGCACATCGATTTCCTTGTTGCGCACCAGGTCGATGGCCTCGCGGCCGTTGGCGGCCTCACCTTCCACCCGCAGGTCCACATGCTCGGACAGGAACTGCTTGAGTCCGGAACGAACAATCGCATGGTCATCCACAATGCCGATCTTGATCATTGATGCTTCTTTCGAGGCGGCTGCCCAGGGACTGCCGGTGTGTGTTGAAGTCCAGATGCCCCGTCGTGCCACTGCACGGCACGGGGCGTCAAAACAGTAGTCGGTCATTATCCAGAATATGCGTATGAATCTCCAAGAAAACACCCGGCGCTGGTTACCAAAAGTCCGCCAGATGGCTTTGAGCCTGCCCATGGCGCTGCTGGCGGCCATGGTGCTGGTGGGCATCAATGAAACCGGGCATATGCGATCGCAGGACGCGGTGGAGCAATTGGCCCAGGGGCTCACCACCCGCGCGGATGTGAACAAGCTGCTGCAAAGCATGCTGGATGCAGAGACCGGCCAGCGCGGCTATCTGCTCACGGGCAACGAGACTTACCTGGAGCCCTACGACAAGGCTGTGGCGACCGTGCAGACCAACCTTGATCGTCTGCGCACCCAGTTCATGGCCTCGCCTGACGACATGCAGGAGTTTGCCTTGCTGTCGCGGCAGATATCGCGCAAGCTCGCCGAGATGGAACTCAGCCTGCGCCTGCGCCGCCAGGGCAACGAAGACGCCTGGAAGTTCATCCTGAATACGGACGTGGGCAAGGAGCACATGGAGGCGATCCGGCAGCATGCCCAAGCGCTCATCGCCCGCAGCGACCAGCGCCTGCAGCATGGCCGCGAGCAGATCGAGCAGTCACTGATGCTGTCGCGCATCGGCATTGCCACGGTCACCGCCATTGGCCTGCTGGCGTTTTACATGTACCTGCGCCAGACCCAGGCGGTGCAGGCCGTCAACCTGCGCGAGCAGGAGGTGCTCGAGCGCGAGCGCGACCGCCTGGAGGGGCTGGTGCGCGACCGCACGGCCACGCTGTCTGAATTGGCCAACCACTTGCAGCAGGTGCGCGAAGAAGAGCGAGGCCATCTGGCCCGTGAGCTGCACGACGAACTGGGGGCTCTGTTGACGGCCGCCAAGCTCGATGTGGCGCGCCTCAAGTCCAAGATCGACGCCACTGCACCCGATATTTCCGAACGGCTCAAGCACCTCACGGAAACACTCAACAGCGGCATTGCGCTCAAGCGCCGCATCATCGAAGACCTGCGCCCGTCGTCCCTGTCCAACCTGGGGCTCACGGCCGCGCTGGAGATCCTGACGCGTGAATACGCCGAGCGCGCGGGCATCGAGGTCGAGACCAGCCTGGAGCCCGTACAGCTGCCCGATGCAGTGCAGCTCACGGTGTACCGCATGGTGCAGGAGGCTCTGACCAACGTAGGCAAGTACGCCAAGGCCAGCAAGGTACTGGTATCGGTGCACGGCTACCCCACGCACGTGGCGGTGCATGTGCGCGACGATGGCGTAGGGTTTGACCCTGCCACCGTGCGACCCACCTCCCACGGGCTGGCGGGCATGCGCCACCGGGTCGAGGCCGCTGGCGGGCGTCTCACGCTCACCTCGCGACCCGGCAATGGCACGGTCTTGTCTGCCGTCTTGCCGTTGCCGCGTACGCCGTCCGAGCCGCGCCTCAGCGCCGCCGCGCACGACGCGTGAGGCGCACGCCGCCTCTTTTCCGACACTCTTCCCATCCTCTGCATTGCGGGGCGCTCCGCGTGCGGGCTGTTGCGGTGGCCAACGCCTGGTGTTCGTGCACCGTGGGGTGTTGCCTGCGGCGCTGGCCTAGTGCGCGCGACGGCGTTCTGGGCTGTGCATCGGCCCGTGCGTGTCGTCCTACAACGGGCCCACTGCGCCGCCGACACGGGGGCGCGCCAGACACCGGCATTCGGCGGCCTTTGCGGTGCCTACAGTAGCTCCAGGCGTTGAGGTTTTGGCGCCATCCGATCCGCCGGCAAGCCGGCCCCCCATAAGGAGAAGGAAATGTTGCACTACGCAGTTGTTTTTCTGGTGATCGCGCTGATTGCAGCCCTCTTCGGTTTTGGCGGCATTGCTGCTGGTGCCGTGGGCATTGCGAAGATTCTGTTCTTCGTGTTCGTGATCATGGCCGTGGTCACCTTTGTGCTGGGGCTGCTCAAGAAGGGGTGAGGCTGGCCGCACAGCCCGTACCGCCTCTGGCCCCAAGCGCATTCTCTTTACCCGTACCCCAAGGAGTTTCCCCATGAGCCTTCAGACCGCAACCGACAAAGTGACCCACGGCGTCCGTAACCTGACCGATGACGTGCTGCAAAGTGCCCAAGATGCCGTGCAGACCACCCGCGCCGCAGCCGACCAGTCGCTGGACAAAGCCGAAGCGGGCGTGCGCAATTTGCGCCGCCAGGCCGACCCCGCGATTGACGACCTGGCCGCGCGCGCCCAGGACCTTGCTGCCCGAAGCATCGACTACTGTGCAGATACCAGCGCGCGGGCCCGCAAACAGATCCAGCAGGCCGCTGAAGTCACTGGCAAGTACGTGGCCGAGCAACCCGGCAAGTCGCTGGTGATTGCCGCCGCATCCGGCGCCTTGTTGGCGACGGTCGCGATGTGGATGTCCCGCCGGCGCAATGCATACTGAGGGCTCGCGCACCGGTTCGCACGCCGGCGCCTTGTCAGCAGTGCGGCATTTTGATGCCCTGCCAGCGCTGCCCCTTTTCCCACAGTCCGCCGGTCGCGGAGGGTGCAACAGACCGGTAGATTGAATCTGTCCCAGCACCCGCGTTCCCAAACCATTCTTGAACAAGGAAAACACCATGAAATACGCACGTGCCCTCGCCTTCGCCGCAGTTGCCGGCATCACCATCGTCACGGCCACCGGTTGCTCGGTCGCCCGCGAACAACAGACCGTTGGCTCCTACGTCGATGACGCAGGCATCACCACCGCCGTGAAGGCCAAGATGGCCGAAGACAAAACCGTGTCGGCCACGGCCATCAGCGTAGAAACGCTCAATGGCACGGTGCAGCTGTCGGGCTTCGCCAAGTCGCAAGCAGAAAAGAACCAGGCTGAAAACATTGCGCGCAACACCAAGCATGTGCGCGAAGTGCGCAACAGCATTGTTGTGCGTCCCTGACCAGCGCGGGTTGATGCTGCGCTCCTGGGGTTGAGTGCCCCGGCGCAGCGGTCATCCCTCACGAAGCAGGCACCGGGCATGCCCTGGCGCCTGCTTTTTTATGGACCTCCACCCCCGCGTGTTGCGGTGGCAGTGGCCCACGCCATGTTCCAACCATTCTTCTGACCCACGGGGTATAAGCTCCACACCATGCGGGTATTCAATTGCGACCATTGCGGTCATCTGGTGTTTTTCGACAGCGTGCAGTGCCTGCATTGCGGCAGTGCGCTGGCGTTTTTGCCCGATGTGCTGACGATGGCCGCACTGACCCCTGCGCCGCAGGATGGTGCCGACCTGTGGCGCCGCAGGGGCAGGCAGGGCGGCGCCCATTCCAGCGGGCGCCTGTACCGCATGTGCCGAAACCACACGGACCACCAAGCCTGCAACTTTGCGATACCTGTCCACGATTTCACAGAGCTGTGTGTGTCGTGCCGCCAGACCCGTGTGATGCCCGACCTGTCCGAACCCGCGAACATGGGTCGCTGGATGCAGATCGAGGCTGCCAAGCGGCGGCTGTTCTACAGCCTGGCCCGCCTGGGCCTGGAACCCGCGCCCGGCGGTACGAGCCCGGTGTTTGAATTCTTGGCCGAGGTGCCGGGCGGTCCGCCCGTATTGACGGGCCACAACAACGGCACCATCACCCTCAACGTGGCCGAGGCAGACGACGACGAGCGTGCGCGCCGACGCATCGCGCTGGGTGAGCCTTACCGCACGCTGATCGGCCACTTGCGTCATGAGTCTGGCCACTTCTATTGGGATCAGCTCGTGCGCGACGGCGACCGGCTGGACGACTTCCGCCAGATGTTTGGGGATGAACGCCAGGACTACGCAGCGGCGCTGGAAGCGCACTATGCCAAAGGCAACGAGGGCAACGACTGGGCCGACCACCACGTGAGCGCCTACGCAGCCGCCCACCCGTGGGAAGACTGGGCCGAGACCTGGGCCCATTACCTGCACATGATCGACCTGCTGGAAACCTCGGCCAGCTATGCCACCGAGGTCACCATTCCCGGCATCTACGGCGCACAGCGCAGCAGCGCCATCGACCCTTTTGCCAGTCCGGCACCCGACTTTCAGTCCATGGTGCAGCACCTGGTGCCGCTGACGCTGCTGCTCAACAGCCTCACGCGCAGCCTGGGGCAGCCGGACGCCTACCCGTTTGCGCTGGCGGAGCAGGTATTGGCCAAGCTGCGCTTTGTGCACGACCTGGTGCGCGCGGCGGCGCATCGCCCGGTCGCTACGGTGGCTCCGATGCCGACTCCAGTTGCCGCGAAAGCGACTCCAGGCGCCCGTAAAAAGACGGCGAAGTAGCGGATCGGCGGGCTGCGCTGGCCCTGCATCGGGCAGTTTGCCACCGAGGAGTGTGCATGGCTTTTGATGGAGCGGGTCGCTGCCCGCCAGGGGTAGCCACGGCCTGCGATTCAGCCCGGTTGCTCTGATCCCGCCACGGGGTGGGGCTCCCTGTGCAAGGGCTCCACCGTCACCCCCACCTGCAGCACATGGTGGTCGCCGCCGTGGATCACGCCGCGCAGCGGCGATACGTCCGAAAAATCGCGGCCAATGGCCAGCGTCACGTAGTCCTCGCCCGCCGGGCGGTCGTTGGTGGGGTCCAGGTCAAACCACTCCTCGTGGCCCGGTCGGTCTCCCCCATCGGCGGGGGGGGGGGACCACACCGACACCCAGGCATGCGAGGCGTCGGCGCCCACGAGCCGGGGCTGGCCGGGTGGGGGCTCTGTCAGCAGGTAACCGCTGACATACCGGGCTGCCAGGCCCAGGCTGCGCAGGCAGCCGATCATCACGTGGGCAAAGTCCTGGCACACGCCCCGGCGCAGCCGCAGCGATTCGAGCGCGGGCGTCCCCGCATCGGTGGCGTGGGCGGTGTAGGCAAAGTCGGCATGGATGCGCGACATCAGATGGCTGGAGGCCTGCATCAGCGGGCGGCCCGGCGCAAAGCTCGCGGCGGCATAGGCCACAAAGTCGGCGTGCCGGGGGATGTAGGGCGAGGCAAAGCTGAACTCGGTGGCGTCTTGGTAGGGCTGGCCGCGCCGGTAGCCCAGGCGTTCGCGCACGGCCTCCCAGGGCTCGCCGGGCGGAGCGGGCGGCGGCGGCGTGGTGTCCAGCAGGGTCTCGGCGCGCACGCGCAGTTGCTCGTGGGTGAACGGCAGGCTGAAGAATGCGCGGGTATTGCCAAACACGTCCTGCGTGGTCTCGCACTGCGCGGGGGCGGGGTCGATCTGCAGTGCATGGGTCAGCACACGCTGGACGGGGCCGGTGCGTGGGCGCAGATGGGCCATGTGCTGGGCGTTCTGCACCGCCGGGTTGTAGCGGTACAGCGTTTCGTGGACGACACGCAGACGCATGGTCAAACTCCAACGCTGTGCCGCAGCGCGTCGGCAGAGTGGGTGAAATACCGCGTCGCCAGTACATCCGACAGTCCCACCACGCCCTGCACACAGCCACGCAGGTACTGTTCCAGCACGGCATGGCGCCCGTCGGCATCCTGTGCGCACAGGGCTGCCAGCGACAGGTCGGACGCGTCGGGAATGCCCGTGGCGGCGGATTCGCCGGGCGTACCTGCAGCGGCTTCGATCTTGGCAATGCGCCCGCGCAGCGTCTGCGCGACCCAGGCCAGCGAGCGGGGGTTGTCGCGGTCGATCACCAGCAGGTCCAGCAGGGCGGGCATGTCGCGCCGCTGCTGGTACTGCGCGTGGAAGGTGATGGTGCTGTCAAACAGCGCCACCATGGCCTCAAAGCCGCCTTCATCGTGCACGGCGCCGGTCTGCAGGCCGCTTTCCAGTGCCGAGGCCAAAAAGCCCAGGCGCTCCAGATGCCGCCCTATGGACAGCAGGCGCCAGCCGTCGTCGCGGGTCATGCGGTCGGTCTGCTGGCCCGTCATGGCGGCGGTGTGGCCGCTCAGCACTTCCAGCTGGCGCAGCGCATCCAGCGGCGAATAGTCGCCGTCGTCTTCGGCGTCTGTGCGGGGTGCAAAAAACTCCGCCTCGGCCCGCACGATGAGGTTCCAGTGCTCTTGCGACAGGCGGTCGCGCACAGCCGATGCGGCGCCTACTATGCCGCGCAGGTTGAAGCCCACGCTGGTCACCTGCTCGGGCAGCGTCAGCCCGGCGATCAGCGAGCGCTCGAACACGCGCCGTGCCTGCCCCGCGGCGGGCACCGTGGGCAGCACCAGCCCCTGGCTCACGCCCATGGCGCTCAGCCAGGCCAGTAGTGGCTGCGAGGTCTGGTCCTCGCCGTTCAGGCATTGCAGCGTGGTGCGCGCCAGGCGCGTGACGTTCTCGGTGCGTTCGGTGTAGCGACCCAGCCAGAACAGGTTTTCGGCCGCGCGGCTGGTCACTTGGCGGCTGCGGTGCACTACGGCGGGCGCGGCCTGGTTGTGGGCCAGCAGCGTGGTGGTGTCCACGGGGCCATCGGTCTGCACCCACACATCGGCACTGCTGCCGCCGCGCTGCATGGATGTGATGCCGCTGTCGCCCTGGGCCAGGCGTGCCAGCCCGCCCGGCAACACGCGCCACGATCCGGGGCCATCGCACACCGCAAACACGCGCAGCATCACCGAGCGGGGCGCGATGGGGCTGCTATCCGGCGCTGCATCCTCCGTGTCCTTGGTGCGCCAGGTGGGCATTTGCGACAGCGGCAGGTGGGCCTGCACGGTGTATTCATCGCCCTGCGCTTCGATGCGTGCGGACCACTGCGCCAGGTCTGGCGCCGACAGCGCGCCGCCCAGCACGGGCACGCGCTGCGCCATGGGCCAGGTGGGCCGGATCACGCTGTGGGCCAGCTGCGGCAGCACCGCCTGCATGGCTGTGTGCTCGCCGCACCACCAGGTGGGCAGCGACGGCAGGGCCAGCTCCTCACCCAGCAGATGGCGCGACAGCGCGGGCATGAAACCCAGCAGCGCTGACGATTCAAGGAACGCCGAGCCGGGTGCGTTGGCCACCAGCACGTTGCCCGCGCGGAGGGCCTGGAGCAGGCCGGGCACGCCCAGGCGTGAGTCGCTGCGCAGCTCCAGCGGGTCCAGAAACTCGTCGTCCAGGCGCTTGAGGATGCCGTGCACGGGCTGCAGGCCGTGCAGCGTCTTGAGGTACAGGCGGGCATCGCGCACGGTGAGGTCGTTGCCCTCGACCAGCGTGAGGCCCAGGTAGCGCGCCAGGTACGCGTGCTCAAAGTAGGTCTCGTTGTACGGGCCGGGTGTGAGCAGCACGATGCGCGCATCCTGCCCGGCCGGGCTCATCCGCCGCAGCCCGTCGAGCAGTGCACGGTAGGTGGCGGCCAGGCGCTGCACATGCATCTGGCTGAAGGCCTCGGGGAACAGGCGCGAGATGAGCAGCCGGTTCTCCAGCAGGTAGCCCAGGCCCGACGGCGCCTGTGTGCGCTGCGTGACCACCCACCAGTCGCCCTGCGCGTCGCGCGCCATGTCGAACGCCGCGATGTGCAGGTGGGTGCCGCCCACGGGCTGCACGCCGTGCATGGCGCGCAGATAGCCCGGGTGGCCCTGCACCAGGGCACTGGGCAGCAGGCCTTTGCGCAGCAGCTCCTGCGGCCCATACACGTCGGCCATCACGCGGTCGAGCAGGCGGACGCGTTGCAACACGCCGCGTTCAATATGGGCCCAGTCGCCCTGCGGGAGGATGAGGGGGAACAGGTCCACCGACCAGGGCCGCTGCGGGCCATTGCTGTCGGCATAGACGTTGTAGGTGATGCCGTTGTCGCGCACCTGCCGCTGCAGGCTCGCCATGCGCCGGTCCAGGTCCTGGAAGCCCTCGGGCCCCAATTGATCAAAAAATTGGGCCCAGGTGCTAGTGATATTGGGGTTGTTTGCTATTGATTTGTGAGCGATTGGTGCGGTAGCGGTGCCGGGGGCGCTGGGCGTGTCCGCCACGCTGGCACCCCGCAACTCGTCAAAATGCCCGGCCGCCGCAGCAGGCGCCAGTGCAGCCGCCAACTGGGCTGCGCTGTCGGAAGGGTCGGGGGTGGGGGGGCTGTCGTTGAGGTGGTTCACTGCGCTCGATTTTCGGGCATTTGGTCGACAACACTCTGCGGGTAACCCACAGCCTGCAAAACCGGCGCGACCGATGCCAGAGACGCCAAGCAAGCGCCGCCCCGCAGCGAGGGCGTCGTCCCCCTTTGGGGGCTGAGGGCCGCGGCTCCAAGCCTGCCTGCGCAGGCTTGGACGTGCCCGAAGAGCCGCCGCCTCTGGCGGGGGCACCGAGGCGCGTAGCGACTCAGGGGGGCTTCTCTACCTCCGCATCTTGCGCCGCAGATCCAGCGTGAACGGAAACTCCCGGCTGCCCGGCAGCTCGATGGTCGCCGGTGGCACCGCCAGCCGGCCCGGCGTGTGGCCCATGCGCGAGAACCGCGCGAGGCGGCGGCTTTCGGCCTCATAGGCGTTGACCGGGAAGGTGTCGTAGTTGCGCCCGCCGGGGTGCGCCACGTGGTACTGGCAGCCACCCAAAGAGCGGTTCATCCAGGTGTCCACGATGTCGAAGGTGAGTGGTGCGTGCGCGCCAATGGTCGGGTGCAGGGCTGAAGGTGGGTTCCAGGCCTTGTAGCGCACACCGGCCACAAATTCGCCGGTCGTGCCCGTGCTTTGCAGCGGCAGCGGCTGGCCGTTGACGGTGACCACATGGCGGCTTTCGTTCATGCCCGTCACGCGCACCTCGATGCGCTCCAGCGACGAGTCCACGTAGCGCACCGTGCCACCCGCAGAGCCCTCTTCGCCCATCACATGCCAGGGCTCCAGCGCGTTGCGCAGGGTCAGTTCCACGCCCATCGATTGGACCGTGCCGACCATGGGGAAGCGGAACTCGAACTGCGGCGCAAACCAGGCGGGGTCGAACGCATAACCTGCGGCGTTCATCTCAGCCACCACGTCGTGCATGTCCTGCTGGATGAAGGTGGGCAGCATCCAGCGGTCGTGCAGCTCGGTGCCCCAGCGGGCGGCGGGCGCGCGGTAGGGCGCCTTCCAGAAGCGGGCGATCAGGGCGCGCAGCAGCAACTGTTGCACCACGCTCATGTGGGCATGGGGCGGCATCTCGAACGCGCGCAGCTCCAAGAGGCCCAGGCGGCCGGTGCTGCTGTCGGGCGAGAACATCTTGTCGATGCTGAATTCGCTGCGGTGCGTGTTGCCCGTCACGTCCACCAGGATGTTGCGCAGCGTGCGGTCTACCACCCAGGGCGGCATTTCCTGCCCATATACGGCGCGGTTGGCCTCGATCTCGCGCAGGGCAATCTCCAGCTCGTACAGCTGGTCGTTGCGTGCCTCGTCCACACGCGGCGACTGGCTGGTGGGGCCGATGAACAGGCCGCTGAACAAATAGCTCAGGCTGGGGTGGTTGTGCCAGTACAGCAGCAGGCTGGCCAGCAGCTCGGGCTTGCGCAAAAACGGCGAGTCGGCCGGGGTGGCGCCGCCCATCACAAAGTGGTTGCCGCCGCCGGTGCCGGTGTGGCGGCCATCGGTCATGAACTTCTCGGCCGAAAGGCGCGTCTCCCACGCGGCCTGGTACAGAAACTCGGTGTGCTGCACCAGCTCCTTCCAGTGGGTGGCGGGGTGGATGTTCACTTCGATCACGCCGGGGTCGGGCGTCACCGCCAGCACCTTCAGGCGTGCGTCGCGTGGCGGCGGGTAGCCTTCCAGCACGATCTTCATGCCCAGTTCTTCGGCCGTCGCTTCGATGGCGGCCAGCAGGTCCAGGTAGTCATCCAGGCGCGCCAGTGGCGGCATGAAGACGTAGAGCACGCCGTACTTCTCGCCCACCTTTTCGGCCTTGGGGCCGCTCGCGCGGCGCTGGTCGCGCACCTCCACGCACAGGGCGGTGCGCGACAGGCCTGCCGCCGACTGGAACTTGCCTGGGGGCTGCATGCCCGCATGGGGGTCGGGCTGCCCGGCCTGGCGCGCGTGGTCACCACCCGCAGTGCCCTGCGTTACGCGCCGGGCTTCGCCCGGTGCGGTGGCACCTGCCAGGTAGGGCAGGTCGCGGTCGCCGGTGACGGGGCCTGCGGGCACGGAATACCGCGCTCGCAGCGTGGTCGCAGCGGGCAGCGGGCCTTGGGGTGCGGTCGGGTCTTGCGGGATCAGGTGTTCGGTGTCCGATGCCTTCACCCAGGGCAGGGCATCGAGCGGCAGGCGGTAGCCCATGGGCGAATCGCCGGGGATGAGCAGCATGCGGTCGTCGCGGAAGAACCAGGGCCCCGTGCTCCACACACTGCCCGCCAGCGTGCCCGCGCCCACACCTGCTTGCAGCGGCAGCACATAGCCCACCACGCTGTCGAGCTTTTGCTCGAACACGCGGCGCAGGCGGGCGCGCTCCAGCTCATCGTCCAGGCGCGCGTCGAACGGGTCCACGTTGATGGGCAGGCGCCGCTCGCGCCACAGGTAGTAGAAGGTGTCTTCATACCCGGGCTGGATGTAGCGGTCGGTGATGCCCAGCTTGCGCGTGAGGTGGCGCACAAAACGCTCGGCGTCGGCGCTGGTGTAGTGGGATGGGTCACGCTCGTCGGCAAACAGCGCGGGGTTCTGCCACGCGGGCTGGCCGTCGGCGCGCCAGCAGATCGACAGTGCCCAGCGCGGCAGCTGCTCGCCCGGGTACCACTTGCCCTGGCCAAAGTGCAGAAAGCCGCCCTGGCCGTATTCGGCGCGCAGCTTGTGCGTGAGTTCGGTGGCAAAGCCGCGCTTGGTGGGGCCCAGCGCATCGGTGTTCCACTCCGGCGCGTCGCGGTCGCCCACGGCCACAAAGGTGGGCTCACCGCCCATCGTCAGCCGCACGTCGCCCGCCACCAGGTCGGCGTCCACCTGCTCGCCGAGGGCCAGCACGGCTTGCCACTGGTCTTCGGTGTAGGGCTTGGTCACGCGGGGCGATTCAAAGATGCGTGTCACGCGCATCTCGTGGCTGAACTCCACCTCGGCCTTGTCCACGCCGCCTTCAATCGGCGCGGCCCCCGAGGGTTGCGGCGTGCAGGCCAGCGGGATGTGGCCCTCGCCCGCCATCAGGCCACTGGTGGCGTCCAGGCCAATCCAGCCCGCGCCGGGCAGGTAGACCTCGCACCAGGCGTGCAGGTCGGTGAAGTCGTGGTCGGTGCCACTGGGGCCGTCCAGCGCCTTCACATCGGGCGTGAGCTGGATCAGATAGCCCGACACAAAGCGCGCCGCCAGCCCCAGGTGACGCAGCAGCTGCACCAGCAGCCAGCCTGAGTCGCGGCACGAGCCGCTGGCTTTTTGCAGCGTCTCTTCGGGCGTCTGCACGCCGGGCTCCAGGCGGATCAGGTAGCGCACGTCCTGCGCCACCTGCTGGTTGAGCTTGACCAGGAAGTCGATGGAGCGTTGTTTGCTGCGGTCGATTTTGTCCAGGTACGCCTGCACCAGCGGCGTCACCGGGTCGGTGGCCAGGTAGGGCGCCAGCTCCTGCTGCACATCGCTGCTGTACTTGAAGGGGATGTGCTCGGCCTCGGGCTCCAGGAAGAAGTCGAAGGGGTTGTACACCGCCATTTCCACCACCAGGTCCACCGTGACCTTGAACTCGCGCGTCTTCTCTGGGAACACCAGCCGCGCCTGGTAGTTGGCAAACGGGTCCTGCTGCCAGTTGATGAAGTGCTGCGCGGGCTCGACCTTGAGCGAGTACGAAATCACATTGCTGCGGCAATGGGGCGCAGGCCGCAATCGGATCGTCTGCGGCCCGAGGCCGACCAGCCGGTCGTATTGGTAATGCGTGACGTGGTGGAGCGCGGCGTGGATGGGCATATGCAGACCATGCTAGCAAGTCCCGAGCCATCGCGGGCAACTATTCCGGGGGCGGTGACAAGTGGTCATCGGCTGTTCACAATGTGCGGTCCGTGCCCCGCTGCCGGGGCTGTCTGCATGCTTGCGATGGCGCACCAACTTGGTGACGCCCTTTTTTTTTACCCATGTCCCAATCCCCCCAACTTCTGCTCCTGCCCGGTCTGGCCGCCGATGAACGCATGTGGCGCGGCGTGCTGCCGCTGCTGCCCGCCGCGCTGCGCCCCGAGGTCGCCATCGCCCACCAGGATGTGAACCTGCATCGCATCGAGGACTTTGCCGCCCGCCTGCTGGCGCAGCACGCGGGGCCGCTGGTGCTGGCCGGCGCGTCGATGGGCGGCATGGTCGCCATGGAGGCCGCGCGCCAGGCGCCGGAACGGGTCGCAGGGCTGGCGCTGCTGGGCACCACCGCGCGGCCCGAGACACCCGACATGCGCGCCCTGCGCGAAGGCGCCATCGCGCTGTTTGAACAGGGCCGCGTGCGCGAGGTCATCGAGCCCAACGTGGCCTTGGCCTTCCACCCCGTGAACGCTGCCAAGGCTGAGCTGGTGCAGGCCTATCTGGACTTTGTGCTGGATGCGGGCCCCGACCACCTGGTGCGCCAGAACCGCGCCGTGATCCACCGCCCCGATGCGCGCTTGCACCTGCCCCAGCTGGCCTGCCCCGTGCTGGTGGTGTGTGGCGCAGCCGACCAGCTCACGCCGCCCGAATGTTCTGCAGAGATCGCGGCACTGGTGCCCGGCGCCGAGCACCACCTGCTGCCCGACAGCGGCCACATGCTGACCATGGAGCAGCCCGAGGTGGTGACCGGCTTGCTGGTGCAGTGGCTGGCCCGCAGCGGGTGGATGTGAGTGAGTTGAAGCGTTTTTGGCTGGAAGCGCTAGTGGATCATGCCTGAGTAGCTATAAAAATGGTAGCTAATCAGAACTCCAAGTTGTCAATCAGCCGCGTGCTGCCCAGCCGCGCAGCACCCAGCGCTACCAGCGTGCCTGCAACATCGTCGGCCGTGGCGGGCAGCAGGTCCGCCCGGCGGCGCACCGTGAGGTAGTCGGGCGCCCAGCCCCGCGCGCGCAGCGCGTCTTGCGCCTGGGCCTCCAGCGCGCTGCGGTCGCTGGCGTCCAGCCACTGCTGCGCCAGCCGCTTCAGGGCCTGCGACAGGGCCACGGCCTCCTGGCGTTCTTCCAGGCTGAGGTAGCCGTTGCGCGAACTCAGCGCCAGGCCATCGGCCGCGCGGCAGGTTTCGCCCGCCACGATCTCGATGGGCAGCGCAAACTGCCGCACCATGTGGCGGATCACCATGAGCTGCTGGTAGTCCTTCCTGCCAAAAACCGCCGTTCCGCCAGTCTGGCCCAGCACGCAGGCAAACAGCTTCATCACCACCGTACTCACACCCACAAAAAAGCCGGGGCGGAAGTGGCCTTCGAGCATGTCGGCGAGCCGCGGGTCGGGGTGCACCTTGAAGGTCTGGGGCTCGGGGTAGAGGTCGGTCTCGCGCGGGGCAAACAGCACATCGCATCCGGCGGCCTGCAGTTGTGCGCAGTCGGCCTCCCAGGTGCGGGGGTAGCTGTCAAAGTCCTCGTGGGGCAAGAACTGCAGGCGGTTCACAAAGATGCTGGCCACGGTCACGTCGCCCAGGGGTTGGGCCTGGCGCACCAGGGAAATGTGCCCCTCATGCAGGTTGCCCATGGTGGGCACAAAAGCCGGGCGGCGGTAGGGGGCCAGGGCCTGGCGCAGGTCGGCAATCGAGCGGGCAATCAGCATGGGGTGGGAAGGGTCAGAGAAATAGGAAAAAGGCTCACCAGGCGTGCACAGCGTTGTCCGGGAAGCGCCCTTGCTTCACGGCCTGCAGATACGCCTCCATGGCGCCGCGCACGCTGCCCGCGTCCTGCATGAAGTTGTGGACGAACTTCGGCATCTTCCCGAGGTTCATGCCCAGCATGTCGTGCAACACCAGCACCTGCCCGGCCGTGCCGTTGCCCGCGCCGATGCCAATGGTGTGGCAGTGCGGCAGCTCGGCCGTGAGGTCGGCTGCCAGTGTGGCGGGCACCATCTCCAGCACCAGCATGGCGGCGCCTGCGTCCTGCAGTTCATGCGCCTCTTTGCGCAGCGTGCGGGCGGCATCGTCGGTCTTGCCCTGCACGCGGTAGCCGCCCAGCGCGTGCACCGTCTGTGGCGTCAGGCCCAGGTGGGCGCACACCGGCACGCCGCGCTGCACCAGGAATTCCACTGTGGGCGCGGTCCAGCCGCCACCTTCGAGCTTGACCATGTGCGCCCCGGCCTGCATCAGCACACAGGCGCTGCGGAGCGCCTGTTCGCGGCTTTCGGCATAGGTGCCGTAGGGCAGGTCGGCCACCAGCCAGGCCGTGCCCTGCACGCGGTGCAGGCCGCGCGCCACGCTGGCCGTGTGGTAAGCCATGGTGTCCAGCGTCACTCCCACCGTGCTCGGCAGGCCCTGGCACACCATGCCCAGCGAGTCGCCCACCAGAATGCATTCCACCCCCGCCGCATCGGCCACGGCGGCAAAGGTGGCGTCGTAGGCGGTGAGCATGGTGATTTTTTCGCCCGCTGCGCGCATCTGCGCCAGGCGCGGCAGGCTCACGAGGCGGCGCTGGGGCAGGGGCGATGCAGGCGGCAGCGTGCCGTAGGGCGTGGCAGAAACAGGGCTGGTGGCGGTCATGGAGCGCAGTGGGGCCAAAAAATTGCCGCGAGTCTATGCGACCAATACTGGGTGTACTTATTGGTTTCCGGCGCGGGCAGGGCGGGCCTGCGCTGGCACAGTGGCCTTTGCGTTCCCGGTATGCTCGCGGCCCATGAAAGCAGCGTTACCCCCAGAAATAAGCCCCATGAGAGACAACGATGTAGACGCCCTGGCCCAGGCCGACGTGGCCCGCGCCCTGGCTGAAGACGTGGGCACTGGCGACCTTACCGCCGGCCTGATCGACCCCGCCCGCCGCGCCCGTGCGCGCATCCTGGCGCGCGAAACCGCCGTGATCTGCGGCGCCCCTTGGGCCGAAGCGGCCTTGCGCGCACTCGACCCCACGGTGCAGATCACCTGGCACGTAGCAGAAGGCCAGCGCTGCGCCCCCGACCAGGTGGTGCTGGAGATGGAAGGCCAGGCCCGCGCACTGCTGAGCGCCGAGCGCACCGCACTCAACTTTCTGCAGCTGCTCTCGGCCGTGGCCACCAAGACCCGCACCTATGTGGATGTGGTGGCTGGGACCCGCGCTCAGATCGTGGACACGCGCAAGACCATTCCCGGCCTTCGCTTGGCGCAGAAATACGCCGTGCGCGTGGGCGGCGGCACTAATCACCGCATTGGCCTGCACGATGCGGTGTTGATCAAAGAGAACCACATTGCAGCCGCCGGTGGCGTGACGGCGGTGCTGCGCGCCGCACAGGCCGTGGCCGCGCAGGCGACCTTCATCGAGATCGAAGTCGAAACCCTGGAGCAACTGACCGAGGCGCTGAACGCGGGCGCCAAGATGGTGCTGCTGGACAATATGCCGCTGCCCATGCTGCGCGAGGCCGTGCGCATCAATGCAGGCCGGGCCATTCTGGAAATTTCGGGCGGTGTCACGCTCGACGGCCTGCGCGAACTGGCCGAGACCGGCGTGGACCGCATCTCCATCGGCACGCTGACCAAGGACGTGAAGGCCACCGACTTTTCGATGCGCCTGCAGGAGCTGGCATGAGCACCGCGACCCTGAACCGCATCGACGTCGAATACGAGCAGCCCGACGAGGCGGCATCGGGCGCCGTCTGCTCCACCAAACACGCCTGGGCGCGCGTGCCGCCCGAGCCCTCGCAGGCAGAGCGTGCGGCGCTGAAAGACAAGATCCGCCGCCTGCTCAAGGAAAAAAATGCGGTCATGGTGTCGCATTACTACGTGCACCCGGACCTGCAGGACCTGGCCGAGGAAACCGGTGGCCTGGTGAGCGACTCGCTGGAGATGGCCCGCTTTGGCCGCGACCACGCGGCGCAGACGCTGGTGGTGAGCGGCGTGCGCTTCATGGGCGAAACGGCAAAAATTTTGAGCCCGGAAAAGACCGTGCTCATGCCCGACCTGGATGCCACCTGCTCGCTGGACCTGGGCTGCCCCATCGACGAATTCAGCGCGTTTTGCGACCAGCACCCCGACCGCACCGTGGTCGTCTATGCCAACACCAGCGCGGCCGTGAAGGCGCGTGCGGACTGGCTGGTGACCTCCAGCTGCGCGCTCGACATCGTGAGTGCGCTCAAGGCGGCAGGCCAGAAAATTTTGTGGGCGCCCGACCGCCACCTGGGCGCCTACATCCAGCGCGAAACGGGCGCTGACATGGTGTTCTGGAACGGCGCCTGCATCGTGCACGACGAGTTCAAGGCGCTGGAGCTGGAGCTGCTCAAGCAGCAGCACCCCGCCGCCAAGGTGCTGGTCCACCCCGAAAGCCCCGCCGACGTGGTGGCTCTGGCCGACGCCGTGGGCTCCACCAGCGCCATCCTCAAGGCTGCGCGCGAGATGGATGCCACCGAGTTCATCGTGGCCACCGACAACGGCATGATGCACAAGCTGCGCACGCTCAACCCTGCCAAGACGTTCTACGAAGCCCCCACGGCGGGCAACAGCGCCACCTGCAAGAGCTGCGCGCACTGCCCCTGGATGGCGATGAACGGCCTGGCCGATGTGGCGCGGGTGCTGGAAACCAGTGCCAACGCCGTGCATGTGGACCCTGCCCTGATCCCGCGTGCGCGCCAGCCGATTGACCGCATGCTGGCCTTCACGGCGGCGCTCAAGAACGGTCAGCCCACCGGCGCACTGGTGCCCCATTTGGGCGCTGCCTGAGAGCGCACGACGTGTTGATGTTTGCTCATTTTTTGATAGCTATAGGTGCATGATCCACTAGCGCCTCCGCCTGCTTTGACCCATAGTTGCCGCATTGACTTTACCCAGCCGCTGACTGCGGGAGCCGCGCGCCTGCGCCACCGGTTCGAGGCACCGCGCGAGGTGCTGGTGGCCCATGCATTGCACGAGGTACGCAGCGTGCTCGACGCCGTGTTCGCCGCCGCCCAGCAGGGCCGCTGGTGCGTGGGCCATGTGCGTTACGAGGCCGCGCCGGCCTTTGATGCCGCATTGCAGACCCACGCGGCCGATGGCCCGCTGGCCTGGTTTGCGGTGTACGACGCGCCCCAGCCCGGGGCAGACGATGCGGCGGATGCTGCAGCGGCCGCTGCCCCTGCGCAGGTGGTGTGGAACGACAGCCCCGAGCGCGAGGCGTTTGACGCCGCGCTGGCGCAAATCCAGCAGGCCATCGCAGCGGGCGAGCTGTACCAGGTCAACTACACCGCGCCCTTTCGCGGCACGCTGCAGGGTTCGCCTCAGGCCTTGTTTTCTGCGTTGCTGCGCGCCCAGCCCGGGGGCTATGCTGCCTACCTGCAGGCGGGTGACGAGCAGGTGCTGTCAGTGTCGCCCGAGCTGTTTTTTGACTGGCAGGACGCGCCGGAAGGCGGCACCCTGCTGGCCCGCCCCATGAAGGGCACGGCCCCGCGCGGCGCCACCCCCGAGCAGGACGCGCAGCAGGCCGAGCACCTGCGCACGGCGCCCAAGGAGCGTGCCGAGAACGTGATGATCGTGGACCTGCTGCGCAACGACATGTCGCGCATTGCGCTGCCGCACAGCGTGCACGTGCCCGCGCTGTTTGCCACGCAGGCCTTGCCCACGGTGTGGCAGATGACCTCGGACGTGACGGCGCGCACGCGGCCCGGCACCACCCTGACGGATGTGTTTGCGGCGCTGTTCCCTTGTGGCTCCGTCACGGGGGCGCCCAAGGTGCGCGCCATGCAGACGATCCGCGCACTGGAGCCCGCGCCGCGCGGGGTGTATTGCGGCGCCGTGGGTGTGGTGCGTCCGGCCGGGCTGCCCGATGCGCAGGGCCAGCATGCCGTGGCCGCGACCTTCAACGTCCCCATACGCACCGTGGTGCTGCGGGCCGAAGGGGCGCAGACCCGCGCCACGTGCGGCATTGGCAGCGGCATCACCTCGGGCGCATTGGCCGATGCCGAGTGGAATGAGTGGCAGCACAAGCGCGCGTTTGTCGAGCGCGCAAGCCAGCCCTTTGACCTGCTCGAAACCATGGCGCTGCAGGCCGGGACCTTCCGGCACCGGAATGAGCACCTGGCACGCCTGCAGTCGGCGGCGGCGCACTTCGGTGTGCCCTGGGATGCGGCGGCGGTATCGCAATGCCTGCAGGCACTGGCGGCAGGCCACGCCGAAGGCGCATGGCGCGTGCGCCTGCTGCTGGGCGCCACGGGCACACCCCGGGCCGAGGCCTTTGCCCTGCAGCCCACAGCCGAGCCCGTGCGCCTGCAACTGGCCCCGCGCACGCTGGCCGAGGCCCACAGCGAATTTGTGCGGTACAAGACCACGCGCCGCGCGCACTACGCGGCGTTTGCCCCCACCATGCCCGGTGTGTTCGACACCGTGTTGTGGAACGCGGCAGGCGAGATCACCGAGAGCACCTTTGGCAACATCGCTGCGCTCATCGACGGGCGCTGGGTGACGCCGCCACTGTCCTGCGGTCTGCTGCCCGGCGTGGGCCGCGCCGTGGCGCTGCGCGAGGGCCGGGTGACGGAGGCCGTGCTGCGCGTGGCCGATGTGCCCCGCGTGCAAGGCTGGGCGTTCATCAACAGCCTGCGCGGCTGGCTGGCCGCCACGCTGGACGCATAGGACGGCCCTTCGCCCGCCACCGCGCCGCTGGCTTCCAGGGCTTCGGTGATGGTGGCGGAGCGGTTCACCCGAGGGGCTGAATGCGCCCAGGTCGCAGGCGCGGCGCCCCGCCCAAGGGCGCCAGGATGTGGCGGAGGTAGCGCGCCCTCCCCGCGCCCTCCCCAGGTGAGCGAAGCCCGCTGTGGCACTGCAGATTGCTGCACGGACCTCAGCCTTGCCAGGCCCCGCGACGCTGTCTGGCAACCCTTCGCTTGCATCCCGCTACCTCCTGTGTGCCTGCTTACACCGCATCGCACCAGGCCCACAGGCCTATCGGACACGGCCTACAAAAAGCGCTGTAGTGCCCCGCGAACATGAACCTACACACGGCGCCTCTCCAAGGCTTCGTGTGGAACGTTTCATTCAACCCTTCGACAGGAGCCAACATGTCTCAGCAGAACCAGCAGAACCCGCAAAGCAAGCCCTCCACCCAGCGCCAGTCTCCGGCGGAGCAGCGCCAGGCAGAGCAGAGCACGGGCAGCAACTCCCAGCGCCAACAAGGCGCCCAGAACGAAGTCGACTCGCAACAGCGAGGCCATGACCAAAAGCAGCAGGGCGGCCGCGATTCGCAGAAAAGCCAGCCTTGAGGCCGTGATGGAAGGCGGCGCGATGGCTACGTGATTGCGGCCTGCCCAAAGGCACGGCTCCGCGCCACGCGGCCTCCCTCCGCCTTCTCCAGTTTTCTTCTATTTCACTTTTCCCATTGACCGCAAGGAGAACACCATGGGCTACAGAGACAGCGACGACAGCAATTTTTCGCGTCACGGCATGGGCCGCGATGCCGATGACATGCGCTTTAACGAGCGCGGTGACCACCAGGGCTACGGCAGCGACGACCACCGTAGCGGCGGCCCTGGCGGTTACCGCCAAGAGCTCGAGGGCCGCAACGATCATCGCAGCGACCGGTATGACCACGAACGCTACGGCCAGTACGGCCTGACCCGGGGCGGTGGCGGTGCCTACCGCAGTGAATCACAAGGTTACCCCTCGCGCGCCAGCCGCGATGCGGGTGGTTGGTATGGCTCGCAGAGCCGCTCTGGCTATGACCAGGACCTTGACCGCCCACAGCGCGCGTGGGCCGCGCCGTACGAGAGCCAGGCTTTTCGCGACGCAGAAGGTCGTTTTGCTTCGCCCTATAGCGAGGGCGACCGGGGCCAGGGCTCCGATGGCAATGCCTACGGCTTCACCCGCAACGCGCCCCCCGCGCTTCAGAACCGGGGTCATCGCGATCCCGACTACCAGCAGTGGCGCGACGAGCAACTGCGCATGCTGGATGACGACTACGACAGTTGGCGCAAGGAGCGTTACCAGAAGTTCTCCGATGACTTCAGCCAGTGGCGATCCAGCCGCACCCCCGGTACATCGGGCCAGTCGTCGCAAGGCCAGCACAACCAGAAGGGCTCGGGCGCGAACAACGCTTCCGGCGGTACGTCCAGCGGCTCCCAGGGCAACACCGCCAAATCCAAGGACGCGACTTGACCGTGGCGCCTGACCCCGCCCGAACGGGGGCGGATGCCGGCTCTCGGGCCGGGGGATGCGTTTGCGACCCCCGGCCCGATCACCGGCCGGGTTGGCCCTGCCTACCGGTCAACGGCTTTTCTTTGTTTTCCCTTCGTTCTCATCCCACAGCAGCTTCAAGGAGTCCCCATGCAAACCATCGTTGATGTCATGACCCGGGGTATACGCACTGTCGCTCCGAGCGACACCGTGACGCAGGCAGCGCAAGCGATGCGCGAACTGGACGTGGGTGCCCTGCCGGTCTGCGACGGTGTACGGCTGATGGGCATGCTGACCGACCGCGACATCGTGGTACGTGGCGTGGCGCAGGAGCGCGTGCATGCACTGGTGAGTGAACTGATGTCTGAGGGCATGCTGTATTGCCATGAGCACGACGCAGTGTCTGCCGTGCTCGAGTCGATGCGCAGCCAGCAGGTGCGCCGAATCCCGGTGGTGGACAAGGAACAGCGGCTGGTGGGAATGGTGTCGCTGGGCGACCTGGCCACCCGGGGTAACGAGGACGACCAGACAGCGAGCGCACTGCGTGGCATTTCCGAGCCGTCGCAGCCCCATCGCGGCGGACTGTCCGCAGCCAGTGGTGCTGCGGGTGGCGGGCAGACGGACTGATGCTGCCCGCAGCGCCCTGGCTTGTATTGATTCCCTTATCCCAACGCCTTCCTTGCGGCAGAAAGACATGACGCCATGACCACCTCCACCCTCCCGCGTTCCCGCCCACCCAGGGCAACCACTGCCAGCGCCACGGCGAAAGAGACTGCAGACAAACACCGCGCGGTCCAGGCCCGTCAGGACCTGCGCGACCACGACAAGGCTGCGCAGAAAAAGGCCGCTGCTGCCCAGGCAACATCGGCGACCACCACACGTGCCCGCACCCGGCGCGCTGCGCCCGGGCCAGGCCATGACGAGCCCACCCCACCCTTGCCGCGCCAGCATCTGGACAAACCCGGCCTCGAAGCCGACATGCAGCTCAAACCCCGCTACCAGGCCCAGCACTATCGGGGCAGCGGCAAGCTCGATGGCATGGCGGTGCTGATCACGGGAGGAGATTCCGGCGTTGGCAGGGCGGTGGCCGTGCTTTGCGCCCGTGAAGGCGCGGATGTGGCCATTGCCTACCTGGATGAACACGAGGACGCGCGAAAGACCTGTGAACTGATCGAGACTGAAGGCGGGCGCAGTCTGGCGCTGGCGGGCGACGTGAAGGATGTGGACTTCTGCAACCAGGCGATCGGCCAGGTCGTGAAGGCGTTTGGCAAGCTCAATGTGCTGATCAACAACGCGGCGTTCCAGGAGCATGCCGCTTCGCTCGACGAATTGACCGAGGAACGGTTTGACGAGACGTTCCGCACTAACATCTACGGCTACTTCCACATGGCCAAGGCGGCGCTGCCGCATCTGCAACGCGGCGATTCGATCATCAACACGGGCTCGGTCACGGGCCTGCGGGGCAGCAAGGAGTTGCTGGACTATTCGGCCACCAAGGGCGCGATCCGTGCCTTTACCAAGGCGCTGGCGCACAACCTGGCCGACCGGGGCATTCGCGTGAACGCGGTGGCGCCGGGGCCGGTGTGGACACCGCTGAACCCCGCAGACCGCCCCGCCGGGGAGGTGGAAAATTTTGGTGCCAAAACGCACCTGGGCCGCCCGGCGCAACCCGAGGAAATCTCGCCCGCCTACGTGTTCCTGGCGGCGCCGTGTTGCTCCAGCTACGTCACGGGCATCGTGCTGCCGATCACCGGCAGCGCAGGCGACGGGGCCTGAGGCCGGTGAACGCGGGCCGCGTCAGAGCCGCTCTTTGGCGTACGAACCCCGGTCCATATCGACGATCTCCACACTCAGCTGCACCAGCACGCCCTGCGGCCGGGGTGTGCGCTCGCGCAGCACTGCGGCAATGAGGTCAGACAGTTCCTTCTTGGCCTCGGGCGTGCGCCCGGCGAGCAAGCGCAACTGGGCATGCACAAACGCGCGGTTGGCAGGCGCAATACCGATCTCGAAGCTGTCGGCCACGATAAAGCGCGTCTTCAGGTCGGCTTCGTCCTGCACCTGGGGATGGGCGCACAGGGCGGCGTTGAGGGCGGTCAGCGTTTCGGCCTCGGGGTAGTGGGGCAGATTGGCCGAGTATTCGATGGTCAGGTGGGGCATGGAATCGTCTCGTTGGATGGATGGGGAAGGGCCTGCGTAGGCAGGTGGCCTGGGCTGTGCATGGTACTGCGGTGCATCAACGGCTGAGTGACAGCGTTGCCAGCGCATGCAGCGCCTCTATCAACTGCGCCACGTCGTCGGTGGTGTGAGCGGCCGACAGCGCAATGCGCAGCCGCGCCGTGCCTGCTGGCACAGTGGGTGGGCGGATGGCAGGCACCCACAGGCCCCGGGCGCGCAGGCCATCCATCAGCGCCAGCGCGGCTTCGTTGCTGCCAATCACCAGCGCTTGCACCGGCGTATGCGAGGGCAGCAGGTGCCAGCCCAGCGGTGCGGGCAGTGTGGCCAGGCCCTGGCGCAGCTGCGCGATAAGCCCGTGCAGATGTGCGCGCCGGTCGTCGGCCACCTCCATGATCCGCAGGCTTTGGCGCAGCGCACTCGCCAGCAGCGGCGGGGCGGCGGTGGCAAAGATGTAGGTACGCGTTTTTTGGAGCAGCCATTCGATGAGGGCCGCGTCACCCGCCACAAAGGCACCGGCAACGCCCGCTGCCTTGCCCAGCGTGGCCATGTAGAGCACGCGGCGTGAGGCGTTGGGCCCCGTCAGCCCGGCCTGTGCCAGACTGCCTCGACCTTGGGGGCCCAGCACGCCAAAGCCGTGGGCATCGTCCAGCAGCAGCAGGGCGTCATAACGCTCGCACAGCGCCAGCAGGGCCGGGATGTCGATCAGGTCGCCGTCCATGCTGAACACCGCATCGCTGATCACCAGCTTGCGCCGTGCAGGGCTGGCGGCGAGTTGCGCCTCCAGCGCAGCCAGGTCGGCGTGTGGGTAGCGGTGGATGGTGGCGCGTGACAGGCGGGCGCCGTCGATCAGGCAGGCGTGGTTGAGCGCATCGGAGAACAGCGCATCGCCGTCGCCCACCAGCGCAGGGATGATGCCGGTGTTGGTGGCATAGCCCGCATAAAAGTACAGCGCGCGGGGCAGTTGCACGTAGGCGGCCAGCTCGTGCTCCAGCGCGTCGTTGGCGGCGCTGTGGCCGCTGACCAGGGGCGAGCCGCCCGAACCCACGCCAAAGCGCTGGGTGGCCTCGCACGCGGCCTGGGCCAGTGCGGGGTGGCTGGCCAGGCCCAGGTAGTCGTTGCTGCAAAAGGCCAGCATGGGCTGGCCATCCACCAACAGGCGGGCGCCATCTGCAGGTTCGACCACGCGACGGCGGCGCAGCAGGTGGGCGCGTTCAATGTCTGCCAGGCGCGCGGGGATTTCGTCGAGCCATGACGACTGTGGCGCCGTGGGGCTTGTCATTGCCAGTCCTTGGGCAGGTTAAACACCAGGCTGCCGGGTTCAGGCAGTTCCTGGTACGGCACATCGGCCAGCAGCGGTGCATTCAGGCGCGCGCGCAGGTAGTCGACGTTGTCTTCGACCGCCTCCATGTCGGGGTCCATGCGGTTGGCCACCCAGCCCGCCAGCGTGAGGCCGCGTGCGCGGATCGCCTCGGCCGTGAGCAGGGCGTGGTTCAGGCAGCCCAGGCGCAAGCCCACCACCAGCACCACGGGCAGCGCCAGGGCCTGGGCGAGGTCGGCGCCCGTGAGTGCGTCGGTGAGGGGCACATGAAAGCCACCTGCACCCTCCACCACCACGGCGTCGGCCTGCGCGGCGAGCGCCTGGTAGCTGCGCACGATGGCGGCGATGTCGATCTGCACACCCGCCCGCGCCGCCGCGATGTGGGGCGAAAGCGGGTCGGGCAGCAGCACGGGGTTGTCCAGCGCTGGCGGCACGGCCAGGGTGGAGGCCGAGCGCAGGGCGATCGCGTCTTCACTGGCCCAGTCGTCCCCCCAGGGCACCAGGCCAGCCGCCACGGGCTTCATGCCCACCACGCGGCCGTGGTGGCGCGCCAGCGCGTGCAGCAGCCCGGCGGACACCAGCGTCTTGCCGACACCGGTATCGGTGCCGGTCACAAAACATCCCATCATCAACTTTCCTCCTGCAGGGTGGCGTTCAGCGCCTCCAGCGCGCCATGGGCCAGGCATTGCACCGCCTCGTCGTCGAGCACATAGGGCGGCATGGCGTACAGCGTCTTGCCAATGGGCCGCAGTACCAGGCCGCGTGCCATGGCGTGCTGGTGGTAGCGGCGCGCAAAGTCGGGAAGGGGTGTGTCTATATCCCAGGCCCAGATCATTCCGAGGTGGCGCGCATGCCGCACGCGCGGGTGCTGGTTGAGCGATGCGCAGGCGGCGTCGATGCGCTGCGCCAACGCCCTGTTGGCGTTCAGCGCATCCAGCTGCTCAAACAACTCCAGCGTGGCCAGCGCCGCGCGGCAGGCCAGCGGGTTGCCGGTGTACGAGTGCGAATGCAGAAAGCCACGCGCCACGTCGTCATCGTAGAACGCGGCATACACCGCGTCCGTCGTCAGCACGGCCGACAGGGGCAGCGTGCCGCCCGTGAGGCCCTTGGACAGACAGATGAAATCCGGCCGGATGCCCGCCTGCTGGTGCGCGAACATCGTGCCTGTGCGGCCAAAACCCACGGCGATTTCATCGACCACCAAGTGGACCTCGTAGCGGTCGCACAGTGCGCGCGCCAGGCGCAGGTATTCAGGGTCGTGCATGGCCATGCCTGCTGCGCATTGCACCAGGGGTTCAACGATGAAGGCGGCGGTGGTGCTGTGGAGCTCTTGCAGCCACGCTTCCAGCGCCGCAGCGGCGCGTCGGGCTACATCCTGCGCGGTTTCGCCCGGGCCTGCGCCGCGTGCATCGGGGCTGGGCACGGTGTCGGCCAGGCGCACCAGGGGCGCATAGGCCTCGCGGAAGATGGCGATGTCGGTCACGGCCAGCGCGCCCACGGTTTCGCCGTGGTAGCCGCCCGCCAGGCCCACAAAGCGGCTCTTGGCGGGGCGGCCGGTGTTGCGCCAGTAGTGCGCGCTCATCTTGAGCGCAATCTCGGTGGCGGCCGCGCCGTCGCTGCCGTAGAACGCGTGGCCCAGGCCGGTGAGTGCGGCCAGGCGCTCGGACAGTTCCACCACGGGCGCATGCGTGAAGCCCGCCAGCATCACATGGTCCAGCCGGCCCAGCTGGTCCACCAGCGCGGACTGGATGTGCGGGTGGCTGTGGCCAAACAGGTTGACCCACCAGGAGCTGATGCCGTCCAGGTAACGCTGGCCGTCGGTGCCATAGAGCCATGGACCCTGGGCGCCGGTGATGGCCACGGGCGGCTGGGCCTCGTGCCGCTTCATCTGCGTGCAAGGGTGCCAGACGCTGGCCAGGCTGCGGGCCACGAGCCCGTCGTGCGTGGGCTGCATGGTCAGACGGCCTGGGTGGGCACGGCGTGGCGCAGCGCGGTCTGGCGGTTGTGCTCGTCCACGAAGACCAACTGAGGCTGGTGCGTGCCCACCTGGTCTTCATGCACCTGCGCAAAGGCCGCAATGATGATGAGGTCGCCTGCGGATGCGCGGCGTGCGGCCGAGCCGTTCACCGAGATCATGCCGCTGCCGCGCTGGCCCTGGATGGCGTAGGTGACAAAACGCTCGCCGTTGTTGATGTTCCAGATGTGGATCTGCTCGTTCTCGGCGATGTTGGCGGCGTCCAGCAGGTCTTCGTCGATGGCGCAGGAGCCTTCGTAGTGCAGCTCGCACTGGGTTACGGCCACGCGGTGGATCTTGGATTTGAGCAGGGTGCGGAACATCGGCTTCCTTGGGTGAAGTCTGTGAATGGGGGAGGGCCTGCCGGCGGCAGTGCCGTGGCCAGTCAGGGCTGGGAGAAGTCCAGCGCGCAGCTGTCGCCCAGTGCCTCGCGCCACACGCGCACGCGGCTCACGCTGGCGCGCAGGTCGGCGGGCAGGGCCTGGGCGATGAACAGGCAGAGGTTTTCCAGCGTCGGCGTGCCCAGGCCGGGCACTTCGTCCAGCATGTGGTGGTCCAGCTGCTCGCGCACCACGGCCAGGCCCTGGCGCAGCAGGCCCAGGTCCAGCACCATGCCGGTGGCGGGGTCGCGCGGGCCGGTCAGGAACACTTCGGCATGGTAGGTGTGGCCGTGCACGCGGCGGCTGCCTTCGGCCTCGATCTCGCGGCGCAGGGTGTGGGCGGCGTCGAAGAAGAAGCGCTGGGAGATGGTGAACAACATACGGAAACCAGAAAAGAAAACCGCGTCACCTGATGCCGGTGAGCTTGTGGGTTTGCAGGCTGAGGCGCCATGCGGGGTGGGCCAGGCAGGCGTCAATGCAAGCGGCGGTGTTCTGCCGCTGCAGCAGTCCATCCATGGGCTGCAGAAAGCGGTGGGTGAACTGCGTGTCCTGCTCCAGCGCCTGCAGGTCAAAGCCGGGCTGGGGCCAGACGAGTTTCAGCTCCTGCCCGCTGCGCTGCACCCACGGCGCGCCGGCCTTGGGGCTGATGCACAGCCAGTCGATGCCTTCGGGAGCGGCCACGGTGCCGTTGCTTTCGACGGCAATGCGGAACTGCTGGGCGTGCAGCGCGTCGATCAGCGCCGCATCCACCTGTAGAAGCGGCTCGCCGCCCGTCAGCACCACCAGACGGTGGCCCGCGCCCGCAGGCCATTGGGCTGCGATCAATTCGGCCAGTGCAGTGGCCGTCTCGAACTTGCCGCCCAGCGTGCCGTCCGTGCCCACAAAGTCGGTGTCGCAGAACTGGCAGATGGCCTGCGCGCGGTCTTGCTCGCGGCCCGTCCAGAGGTTGCAGCCCGCAAAGCGGCAGAACACGGCGGGCGTGCCCGCCTGGCCGCCTTCGCCTTGCAGGGTGTAGAAAATTTCTTTGACGCTATATGTCATGCATGTCCTTGCGCGTTGTTTGCTGAGGCATCGGCCCATGCAACTGGCGCGGCCAGGGCGAGGGACACCGAGCAAGGGCCGCCCCGCAGTGAGGGTGTCGTCCACCTTGAGGGGGAAGGCGCGAAGCGACTCAGGGGGTGTTTCATTTCACCGGGGGGACGAGGATGGTGGGGGCAGCTGGGGCGGCGACTTCGGGGTAGTCGCGGCTGAAATGCAGGCCCCGGCTTTCGCGGCGCAGCTGGGCGCTTTTCACGATCAGGTCGGCCACCTGCACCAGGTTGCGCAGCTCCAGCAAATCGCGTGTGACGTGAAAGTGCGCGTAGAACTCCTGGATCTCGCCCTGCAGCATGGCGATGCGGTGCGCGGCGCGCTCCAGGCGCTTGTTGGTGCGCACGATGCCCACGTAGTCCCACATGAAGCGGCGCAGCTCGTCCCAGTTGTGCGAGATGACGACGGACTCGTCGGCATCGGTCACGCGGCTGTCGTCCCACGCGGGCACGGTGGGCAGCTCGGTGGCCGGGGCTGCTGCAATCGTCTGCGCGGCGGCGCGCGCGAACACCATGCATTCGAGCAGCGAGTTGCTGGCCAGGCGGTTGGCGCCATGCAGCCCCGTGCAGGCCACCTCGCCCACGGCGTAAAGGCCGGGCAGGTCGGTGCGGCCCGCCAGGTCGGTCAGCACACCGCCGCAGGTGAAGTGGGCCGTGGGTACCACGGGGATGGGTTCCTTCGTGATGTCGATGCCCAGCGACGCACAGTGCGCGAGGATGTTGGGAAAGTGCTCTTGCAGGAACGCGGGGCTCTGGTGCGAGATGTCGAGGTGCACGCAGTCCAGCCCGTGCTTTTTCATCTCGAAGTCGATGGCGCGGGCCACCACGTCGCGCGGGGCCAGCTCGGCGCGTGGGTCGTGGTCGAGCATGAAGCGTGTGCCACCCGCCGAGGGGGGCAGCTTGAGTTGCCCCCCTTCGCCGCGCACCGCCTCGCTGATGAGGAAGGACTTTTCGTGCGGGTGGTACAGGCCCGTGGGGTGGAACTGGATGAACTCCATGTTCGCCACGCGGCAGCCCGCGCGCCAGGCGGCGGCAATGCCGTCGCCGGTGGCGGTGTCGGGGTTGGTGGTGTACAGGTACACCTTGCCCGCGCCGCCCGTGGCCAGAATGGTTTGGGGGGCGCGGAAGGTGACGACCTCATCGGTGTCGCTGTCCAGCGCATACAGGCCCAGGCAGCGGTTGCCGCTCAATCCCAGCTTGCGCGTAGTGATCAGGTCCACCAGCGTGTGCTGCTCAAACAGCGTGATGCCGGGTGTGCTGCGCACCACGTCGATCAGCGTACGCTGCACGGCGGCGCCGGTGGCGTCGGTCACATGGGCGATGCGGCGCGCGCTGTGGCCGCCTTCGCGCGTCAGATGCAGCTGGTCGCCTTCGAGCGTGAAGGGCACGCCCAGACCGCGCAGCCAGGCGATGGACTCGGGCGCGTTCTCCACCACAAAACGCGTGGTGGCCAAGTCGCACAGGCCGGCACCGGCCACCAGCGTGTCTTCGATGTGCGCGGCAAAGCTGTCGTCATCGGCCAGCACGGCGGCGATGCCGCCCTGGGCCCAGCCGCTGGAGCCATCTTGCAGCGTGCGCTTGGTGATCACGGCCACGCGGTGGGTGGGCGCCAGGTGCAGGGCGGCGGAGAGGCCTGCGAGGCCGCTGCCTACGATGAGAACGTCAAAGTCGTGGGATGCCATGGCTTGCGGGTGAGGGGGTAATGCCACGGCCACCGGCCAGGGCGGTGAACAGTGGGGTGGCTCTAGGCCGGCGTGTAGGCCAGGCGCACGTAGATGGGGGCGAAGGCTTCGGCCTGCGTGATCTCGATCAGCGTCTCTTTGGCCAGTTCCAGCAGCGCGATGAAGGTCACCACCAGCACGGTGCTGCCTTTTTCGGGCTCGAAGAGTTCTTCAAACTCCACAAAGCGGCGGCCCTGCAGGGTCTTGAGCACCATGCTCATGTACTCGCGCACGCTCAGCTCTTCACGCGTGATCTTGTGGTGCTGCACGAGCTTTGCGCGCTTCAAAATGTCGCGCCAGGCGTCCTGCAGCTCCACCACGTGCACGTCTGGGAAGCGCGGCTGCAGGCTTTGTTCGATGTAGACCTGGGCCTTCAAAAAGTCGCGGCCGTACTGCGGCATCTGCCCCAGGCGGGCGGCGGCCATCTTCATCTGCTCGTATTCGAGCAGGCGGCGCACCAGCTCGGCGCGCGGGTCTTCGGGCTCCTCGCCGCCTTCCTGCTTCTTGGGCGGCAGCAGCATGCGCGACTTGATCTCGATGAGCATGGCGGCCATCAGCAGATACTCGGCCGCCAGTTCCAGGTTGCGGCTGCGGATCTCGTCCACATACGCCAGGTACTGCTTGGTCACCCCCACCATGGGGATGTCGAGGATGTTGAAGTTCTGCTTGCGGATCAGGTACAGCAGCAAGTCCAGCGGGCCTTCAAAGGCCTCCAGGAAGACTTCGAGCGCGTCGGGCGGGATGTACAGGTCCTGCGGCAGCGCAAAGAGCGGCTCGCCGTACAGGCGCGCCAGGGCCACCTGATCGACCACATCGGGCATGCCCGCCCCGTCCAGCGAGGGCGCGCCGGGCGAGTCTGCCGCTGCGGCTGCGTGCGCGGTGGTCATGGTTTGCTATTGAATCAGTAGCTGCCAGCGCAATGAATACCTGCGCTAGCGGCTCAAATGATGTTCAATCGGCGTTGGTCTGGTACACGTAGGGCTTCTGGGGCACCTGGGCGTCGCGATACTCGCCCCAGATCTTGCGGTCCACCTGCTTGTCCCACAGCAGGGCACGGCCGGTTTGTTGCTGCTGGTCCAGTTCGGGGCGGCTCGCCTTGAGCTGGTTGATGAACTGGGTGGCGTCGGATTGGTAGTCGGGGCGGCGGAAAATAGACATGGACTGTGAACTCTTTCTTGGAACGCGTCAGGCACAGTGATGCACCGAAGGTCCAAGATTTTACCGGGACGAATTTATGCGCTTGATATATCGTGCCGCTGCCCTGGCAGCCGCCACCTGTTCCGTGCTGGCGCTCACCGCCTGCGACCCGCAACGCATCAGCGAACTCAAGGAGGGCGTCTCGACCGAAGCCGACGTGCGCGACCGCTTCGGCGCCCCCGAGAACGTGTGGGACGAGCCCGGCGGCGCCCGCACCTTCGAGTACAACCGCCAGCCTGCCGGCCAGGTCAACTACATGATCACCATCGGCCCCGACGGCCGCATGACCGCGCTGCGCCAGGTGCTCACGCCCGAAACCTTTGCGCGCGTGTCGCCCGGCATGCGCATGGACGAGGTGCGCCGCCTGCTCGGCAAGCCCGCCAAGGTCACGCCCTACGAGCTGAAGAAGGAGACCTGGGCCGACTGGCGCTTCCTGGAGGCACCCAACCAGTCCAAGGTCTTCACGGTGGTCTATGGGCCCGACCAGTTTGTGCTGCGCACGCAAACGGGTGCGGACACGGAGGCGCCGGAGTTCAAGGGCGGCCAGTAGCGGCGCTGGCGCCGCCTGGCGCGTTGTTTGCTTCTTGCCTTGTGTACAGAACGCCGACTGCGCGCCGGGTTGTCACGGGGTGCCAAGCACTCCATCGATGAGAAGACCCCCGCGCTTTTGCCCACGCACCCCATCACTGAACGCCCATGCCCGACACCCCGCCCACCGCCGACGACGCCGCCCCGCAGGTGTCCACCCTGCGCCATGGCGCCTTTGAAGACGCTCAGGCCCTGTTCGCGGGCACCCTGTTCGTGGCCATGGCGCTCATGTTGTTCAACCAGGCGGGGTTGCTGGTGGGCGGCACGGCGGGCGTGGCGTTCTTGCTGCACTACGTCACCGGCATTTCGTTCGGCAAGCTGTTCTTTGTGGTCAACCTGCCGTTCTACTGGTTCGCCTGGACCCGCATGGGGCGCGAGTTCACGATCAAGACCTTTGTCTGCGTGGGCCTCCTGTCGCTGCTGACCGAGCTGTTCCCGCACGTGATGCATGTGGACTATCTGAACCCGCTGTTCGCCTCGTTGCTGGGCGGGTTGCTGCTGGGCACGGGCTGTCTGTTTCTGGCACGCCACCGCTCCAGCCTGGGCGGGGCTACGGTGGTGTCGCTGTACCTGCAAGGCCGCTACGGCATGCGTGCGGGCAAGGTGCAGATGATGATCGACGGCACCGTGGTGCTGCTGGCATTGTTCGTGGTGCCGGTGGAGCGCGTGGCGTATTCGGTGCTGGCAGTGCTGGTGATGAGCGGGTTCCTGTGGATCAGCCACCGGCCGGGGCGGTATGTGGGGCATTGAACAGGCCCCCCGCACTGGGCGCCGCACGGACAAAAAACAAAGGCCCGTTAAGGGCCTTTGTGGTTTAAGCGGCGCCTTGCGCGCTCAGCGCACGCGCATGCCGGGCGTGGCGCCCGGCCAGGGGTTGAGCACGTAGATGCCGGGGTTGGCCTTTTCGTCGCCATGGCTGGCGGCCAGCACCATGCCTTCGCTCACGCCAAACTTCATCTTGCGCGGGGCCAGGTTGGCCACCATCACGGTGTGCTTGCCCACCAGATCTTCGGGCTTGTAGGCACTGGCGATGCCGCTGAACACGTTGCGCGTGCGGCCCTCGCCGACGTCCAGCGTCAGGCGCAGCAGCTTGGTGGAGCCTTCGACCAGCTCGCAGTTCACGATCAGCGCAATGCGCAGGTCGATCTTGGTGAAGTCGTCGATGGTGATGGTGGGGGCGAGTTCCTCGCCACCGGGGGCTGCTACGGTTTCAGTAGCTGTCGGTGCAGATTCTGCCTGCACTGGAGGCTCAAACAATGCCTCGAGTTGCTCTGGCGTCACGCGCTGCATCAGGTGCTGGTAGGGCTGAATGGCCTGCACTTCGCCCGCCAGGGTCCACTGCTGCATGTTCACGCCCACAAAGCCTTGCACCGCCTGGGCCAGGCCCGGTAGCACCGGGGCCAGGTAGCGGGTGAGCGCAGCGAAGGCGTTGACCAGCACCGAGCACACCTGGTGCAGTGCCTCGTTGTTGGCAGCGTCCTTGGCCAGGTCCCAGGGCTTGTTCTGGTCCACGTAGGCGTTGACCTTGTCGGCCAGCAGCATGATCTCGCGCGTGGCCTTGCTGTATTCGCGGGTTTCGTACATCTGCGCAATCGCGTCGCTGGCACCGCGCACCTCGGCCAACAGGGCAGCGCCTGTGGTGCCAAAGTTGTGGGTCAGCTTTCCGTCAAAGCGCTTGGTCAGGAAGCCCGCCGCACGGCTGGCGATGTTCACATACTTGCCGATCAGATCGCTGTTCACCCGGAGCATGAAGTCTTCGGCATTGAAGTCGATGTCTTCGTTGCGCGCGCTAAGCTTGGCCGCCAGGTAGTAGCGCAGCCATTCGGCATTCATGTTCAGGCTCAGGTACTTGAGCGGGTCCAGGCCGGTGCCACGGCTTTTGCTCATCTTTTCGCCGTTGTTCACCGTGAGGAAGCCGTGCACGAACACGTTGTTGGGCGTCTTGCGGCCGCTGAAGTGCAGCATGGCGGGCCAGAACAGGGTGTGGAAGGTGACGATGTCCTTGCCAATGAAGTGGTACTGCTCCATCGCCGGGTCGGCCATGTAGGCGTCGTAGCTTTCGCCGCGCTTTTCCAGCAGGTTCTTCAGCGATGCGAGGTAGCCCACGGGCGCATCCAGCCACACGTAGAAGTATTTGCCCGGCGCATCGGGGATCTCGATGCCGAAGTAGGGCGCGTCGCGGCTGATGTCCCAGTCGCCCAGGCCTTCGCTGGTCGTGCCATCGGGGTTGGTGCGGACGGTGAACCATTCCTTGATTTTGTTGGCTACCTCGGGCTGCAGTTTGCCGTCTTGGGTCCAGTTCTCCAGAAACTCCACGCAGCGCGGGTCCGAGAGCTTGAAGAAGAAATGCTCGGAGTGTTTCAGCTCGGGCTTGGCGCCGCTCAGGGCCGAGAAGGGGTTGATGAGGTCGGTGGGCGCATACACCGAGCCGCACACCTCGCAGTTGTCGCCGTACTGGTCCTTGGCATGGCACTTGGGGCATTCGCCCTTGATGTAGCGGTCGGGCAGGAACATGTTCTTCTCGGGGTCGAAGAACTGCTCGATGGTGCGCACCTCGATCAGGCTGCCGTCTGCGCGGTCGCGCAGGTCGCGGTAGATCTGCCGGGCCAGCTCGTGGTTTTCGGGCGCGTCGGTGCTGTGCCAGTTGTCAAAGCTGATGTGAAAGCCGTCCAGATACTGCTTGCGGCCCGCTGCAATGTCGGCCACGAACTGCTGGGGTGTCTTGCCGGCCTTTTCGGCGGCGATCATGATGGGTGCGCCGTGGGTGTCGTCGGCCCCCACAAAGTTGACCGCGTTGCCCTGCATGCGCTGAAACCGCACCCAGATGTCGGCCTGGATGTATTCCATGATGTGGCCGATGTGGAAGTTGCCGTTGGCGTACGGCAGGGCGGTGGTAACGAAGAGTTTGCGAGCGGATGACGTCATGAAAAGCGGCTTTCTCAGGCGGAACCCGCGATTTTAGGCGGTCGGCAGCATCCCTGGCCATTGCGGGCCCTGCACAGGCCTGCCCAGGTCGCGCAGGCGCCAATCAGGGCGTGCGTGCAGGCCTCCGGTGGCGCCACAATGCCCCGCATTCCAACAATCAACAGGAGACAACACATGGCCAGCACATGGGCAAAACGGGTGGGATGGGGCGCGGGTGGCGCCGTGGTGGCGGTGGCCGCATACCTGGCGGCGTGGCCGGTCCCCATTCAGCCGGTGGCATGGACCGCACCTGTGGCCCCTGGCTACCAGGGCGTGCATGCGCCCAACCAGCGCTTGGCCCGGCTGAACATCATCGACCTGAAGGGCGAGGTGGGCCCGGAGCACATCGCCTTGGGCAAGGACGGCAAGCTCTACACCACGGTGCTCAGCGGCAACATCCTGCGCATGAACCCCGACGGCTCGGGCCAGGAGGTGTTTGCCAACACCGGCGGGCGGGTGCTGGGGTTTGACTTTGACGCGGCGGGCCACTTCATTGCGGCCGATGCAGTCAAGGGCCTGTTGTCCATCGCGCCGGATGGCAAGGTCACCGTGCTGGCCGACAAGGTGGGCGGCAACGACCCCATTCGCTATGCCGACGCGGTGGTGGTGGCCCAGAACGGCAAGATGTACCTGAGCGATGCCTCCACCCGCTTTGCCCCCAAGGACTGGGGCGGTACGTTTGAAGCCAGCGTGCTCGACATCCTGGAGCAGGCCAGCACCGGCCGTGTGATCGAATACGACCCCACCACACGCAGCACGCGGGTAGTGGCGCGCGGCATCAGCTTTGCCAACGGCGTGGCGCTGAGCCAGGACGAAAAGCACCTGTTCGTCAACGAGACCGGCAAATACCGGGTGTGGAAGATTGCGGTGGACGCGAATGATCTGGACATCGCCCAGCCCGGCCCCCAGGCCCGCGTGCTGCTGGACAACCTGCCCGGCTACCCCGACAACCTGATGCGCGGGCAGGGCGGCAAGGTGTGGCTGGGTTTTGCCAAGCCGCGCGGGGCGGCCATTGACAACATGGCGGGCAAGCCCTGGCTGCGCAGCCTGACCCTGCGCCTGCCGCGTGCGCTGTGGCCCATTCCCCAGCCCTACGGCCATGTGATCGCGTTCACCGACGATGGCAAGGTGGTGGCCGACCTGCAAGACCCGAGTGGCGCTTACCCTGAGACCACGGCCGTCACTGAGACGGCCGATCGGCTGTATGTGCAAAGCCTGCACGCGCACGGCCTGGGGTGGCTGCCCAAGCCATAGGGCTCAAGCCACGGGGCGCCTCAGGCGGGCTCCCCGTGGTGCCGGGTCTTGACCTCGACACCGGTGTCCGTCCAGCCAAAAAACTGGCACACCTCGGCCCGCATGGCCAGGGTGTCGGCCCGGCCCAGGGCCATCAGCTCTTGCGTGTAGCCAGATTCGAACAGCAGGTAGCTGGCCAGCGCCGCGCCACGCACATCGGCCATGTTGGACGTGACACCCAATGCGCCCAGCATGGTACGCACGGGGCCAGGCAGGTCGCCCACATGGCGCGCGGCCACGGCGTCCAGCCGCTGCGAGGGGGCGATCACCAGCAGCTCGATGGGGCGCAGCGCACTGTGCAGGCGTTTTTCCTCGGGGATGAGGGACAGGGTCTGGTTGATGCGCTGCACGCGTTCCACGTCCACCGCCAGCGCATCCAGAAAGATGTTGGACAGTGCATGCCCTGCGATCTGTGCCAGCGTGGGGTAGGTGGCCGTGGGGTTGGCGGCGGCATCGCCCTTGGGCTCGTGCATGCGGCCCGCGCCGATCACCAGGATGCGCTCGGCCCCCAGGTGGATGGCGGGGGCGATGGGCGCCGACTGGCGCATGGAGCCGTCGCCAAAGTATTCGACGTGGTCATCCACCTCGATGCCCTTGGCCGGAAAGATGAAGGGAATGGCCGAGGACGCGAGCAGATGTTCGTGCGTGATGCGGTCGCTGGCGGCCTTGCGCTGCGAGCGCACCCAGGGCTTGACGGGCGTGGCCGCTTCAAAAAAGGTGACGTGCTCGCCCGAGCTGTAGCTGGACGCCGTCACGGCCAGCGCGGTGAGATGCCCCTTGCGGATCAGCCGGGGCAGCCGCACCAGCGGCACCATCTTGACCAGCAGCTTCTCCAGCGGGGAGTTGTCCAGCAGCGACTTGGGCCGCATGCGCCGCCAGCGCGCCAGCGCCCAGCCCAGCGACACCAGCGTGAGCCAGCGCGCACCGCTGCGCATCACGCTCAGCGAGTCGGCGCCATACACCTGGCTGGCATGGAACTGGCGCCACACACGCGCGATGCGGCGCACGGCGCGGTCAAAGTGGTCGGCCCCGCAAGCCAGCGCGGCCGCGTTGATGGCTCCGGCCGACGTACCCGTGATGATGGGGAAGGGGTTGGGGCCATTCGCCTCGCCGCAGGCCTGGCGCAGGTCGGCAATGGCTTCGAGCACCCCCACCTGGTAGGCAGCGCGGGCACCGCCGCCCGTCAGCAGCAGGCCTGTGGCGGGCGTTGGGGAGGTTGTGCCAGGGGCTGCGGTGGGGGTTGTGAGGGGCATGGACGGTGGGGCGGTGTAAGGCTCCGAGTGTGGAGGGGCGCCCCGGCGCGGATCATGTGGGAAAACCCGCATGTGCGGGCCGCCCCACAGGGGATGAACAGGCTCTTAACGCTGCTTGAGCAGCAGCTGTGCCACCGCGTCACCCTGCAGCACCACGATGCCGTGCTCGCGGGCAAATGCCTGGGCGTTCTCGCTGACTTGGCCCAGAGCGGCCACATACACGCCCGCCGAAGCATCGGCTGCGGTCATGGCTGTGTGCAGCTCCCGCAGCGGCTCCACCCCGTGGGTGGCTGCCTTCCAGCGCTTGGCGCTGACCAGCGTGGTCTTGCCGCCCTGGCTCAGGCGCATGTCGGCCCCGGTGGCGTTGCTGCCGGTCAGGCGCTCCACGCGGTAGCCCGCGCGCTCCCAGGCGGTGGCCAGGGTGTCGGCAAAGCTGCGCCAGGGCATGCTGCCCACGGCCTCCAGCATCTCCACCACCTTGGCAGGGTTGGGGGCGCGCAGCTGCCGCCAGGCGGCCATGCAGCCCACCACGAAGATGGGGAAACCCGCCAGCGTGCCCACCACAAAGTATTCCTTGGGCAACAGCGCCCCGGCCGCCAGCGTGATGAGGCCCACCACCACAAAGCTGATCCACCACGGCGAGCGCAGCAGCACGGCAAACAGGGAGTTTTCGGACATCTTGAATTTCACGGGAGGCCTTTTGGAGAGAGAGCGACGATGCAATGCGGTGCGCATTGTCCTTCAGCGGCAGGGGGCGGGAGCTTGGGAATAGACTACCGGCCCCACAGGAGTTAATTGAATGGCAGTCACCGAACAGGGCCTTTTGGCCGCACTTTCCAGCGTGCTGGACCCCCACACGGGCAAGGATTTTGTCAGCAGCCGTGCCTTGCGCAACCTGCAGATCACCGGTGGCGACGTGGCGTTTGAGGTGGAACTGGGCTACCCCGCCAAGAGCCTGGTGCCCGAGCTGCGCCGCAGCCTGGTGGCCGCCGCCAAGGGCGTGGCCGGGGTGGACAACGTGTCGGTCAACATCACCACCAAGGTGCTTGCGCACGCCGTGCAGCGCGGTGTGCAGCTTTTGCCCCAGGTCAAGAACATCATCGCCGTGGCGTCGGGCAAGGGTGGCGTGGGCAAGAGCACCACGGCGGCCAACCTGGCCCTGGCCCTGGCCGCCGAGGGCGCCAGTGTGGGCGTGCTCGACGCCGACATCTACGGCCCCAGCCAGCCTATGATGCTGGGCATCAACCGCCGCCCCGAAAGCGACGACGGCAAGACCATGGAGCCGCTGGAGAACTACGGTGTGCAGGTCATGTCCATTGGCTTCCTGGTGGACCAGGACGAAGCCATGATCTGGCGCGGCCCCATGGCCACCCAGGCGCTGGAGCAGCTGCTGCGCCAGACCAACTGGAAAGACCTGGACTACCTCATCATCGACATGCCGCCCGGCACCGGCGACATCCAGCTCACATTGAGCCAGCGCGTGCCCATGACCGGCGCCGTGATCGTTACGACCCCGCAGGACATCGCCCTGCTCGACGCCAAGAAGGGCATCAAGATGTTCGAGAAGGTGGGCGTGCCCATCCTGGGCATCGTCGAGAACATGGCTGCCCACGTGTGCAGCAACTGCGGCCATTTGGAGCACATCTTTGGCGCCGATGGCGGCAAGAAAATGGCCGCCGACTACGGCATGGACTACCTGGGTGCACTGCCGCTGAACATGAGCATCCGTCTGCAGGCCGACAGCGGCAAGCCCACCGTGGTGGCCGACCCCGACGGCGAAGTCGCTCAGATCTACAAGAAGGTGGCGCGTGACGTGGCGGTGAAGATCGCCCAGCAGGCCAAGGACTTCTCCAGCAAGTTCCCCACCATCTCGATCAGCAAGAACACCTGATCTTTTTAAGCCGCCCCACCGTGCCATGAACCTGCTCGCGTCCCTGCGCTACCTGGTGGCGCTGCAAGAGCACCGGCACTTTGGCCGGGCGGCGCAGGCCTGCCACATCACGCAGCCGGCGCTCTCCAACGCGCTGCGCGCGCTGGAAAAAGAGTTTGGCGTGGTGGTGGTGCGCCGGGGCCGCAGCTTTGAAGGCTTCACGCCCGAAGGCGAACGGGTACTGGCCTCGGCCCAGCGCATGCTGCACGAGCACCAGGTGCTGCAGCAGGACCTGAGCAGCGACGCTGCCCACCCGCGCGGCACGCTGCGCCTGGGCGCCGTGCCCACGGCCATGCCCATCCTCGCGCGGTTTGCGGCGCAGCTGCAGGCGCGGCACCCTGGCATCGTGCCGGTGGCGCTGTCGATGAGTTCGCAGGCGCTGGAGGCGGGGCTGGAAAACATTTCGCTGGACCTGGCGCTGGGCTACACCGAACGCATGCCCGCACGCGGCGGTCCGCTGCGGGCCTGGCCGCAGTATGTGGAGCACTACTTTCTGCTGCGCCGCGCGTCGCGCCCGCCCAAAGGCGCAGCGCGCGGACTGCAGATCGGCCCGCCCATGGCCTGGGCCGATGCGGCGGCGCTACCGCTGTGCCTGCTCACCCCCGAGATGCACAACCGCAGCCTGGTGGATGGCGCTTTTCGCAGCGCAGGCGCTACGGTGCTGCCTGCGATGGAAACGGATTCGGTATTGACCCTGGCGCTGAGCGTGGTGGCGGGCAACGTGTGCAGCGTGCTGCCTGGTGCGCTGGTCGATGCCGTGCGCGGACATGACGGGCTGGAGGCGCTGCCGCTGACGGGACCAGTGCTGACCACCCCCATCGGCTTCATGTCCCATCGGCAAGTGCAGCCCACGCGGGCGCTGGACGCGGCGCTGGCACTGGCGCAGGACCCGGACTGGCTGCAGCACGCGGCAGCGCACAGCGGGCTCTTGATCGCCCATTGAGCGCTGACCGCGAGGGTTGCGGTGGTTGATTCATGGGCCGTTGCTAATGCGGCTGTTTCATTTGTTTTTGTGATCGACCCATGTGCATCGGCAATTTGACGCCGCCTGCACCCCTGGCCGACACTGCGGCGGCCCGGGCACCCTATGCAGGTGCCTGCATACAACCCGATCAACGCCTCCACGCCCCCGGTCCATGCACCTTGCCCCCGAAGCCCCCACCGTCGCCGCCGTGTCGGTCAACGACATGCGCGAGCGCATCCGCCGCAAAAGCCGCCTCAAGGGCCGCCAGCCCGAAGACGCTGCCATGGCCGAGGTGGCGCAGCTGCTGGGCCCGCGCCCGGCCACCGGCTTTCGGCGCGACCTGCTCATCGAATACCTGCACCGCCTGAACGACCACCTTGGCGTGCTGCACGACAGGCACCTGGTCGCGCTCGCCAAGCAAATGAACCTGCCGATGGCCGAGGTGTACGAGGTGGCGAGCTTCTATCACCACTTCGAGATCTTGCGCGGCGAAGAGGCGCAGGCGCCGCGCCTGGTGCTGCGGGTGTGCGACAGCCTCAGCTGCAGCATGGCCGGGGCACGCGAACTGCTGGCTGCGCTGCCCGAACGCCTGCGTGCGGCCGGCCAGGGCGACGTGCAGGTGCAGGCCGTGCCCTGCGTGGGCCGCTGCGAACAGGCGCCCGTGGCTGTGGTGCACCAGTGCCCGGTGCCCTACGCCACGGTGGATGGGGTGCTGGAAGCCGCCGATCTGAAGCCCAATCGGTCGGTGGCGCTACATCCTTATGCGCAAGGTGCTATCAATTTTGATATTGCTGGGCTGGCAGAGCACAGCGTGCCTGCGCAGCCGGATGGCATCAGCCCTGCGTACACGGACCTCGCCACCTACCGCGCCCACGGCGGTTACCAGACCGCCGCTGCGCTGGTCAACGGCGAGATGGATGCCGAGGCGGTGCTGTCCGCCATGGAGGACTCGGGGCTGCGCGGCCTGGGCGGCGCGGGTTTCCCGGCCGGGCGCAAGTGGCGCATCGTGCGGGACCAGCCCGCGCCGCGGCTCATGGCTGTCAATATTGATGAAGGCGAACCCGGCACCTTCAAGGACCGTACTTACCTCGAACGTGACCCGCACCGTTTTCTGGAAGGCGTGCTCATCGCCGCCCAGGTGGTGGGCACCGAGGCCGTCTATATCTACCTGCGCGACGAGTACCACGGCTGCCGCGCGCTGCTGCAGGCCGCGCTCGATGACCTGCGCGTGCAGCCGCCATGCCCGCTGCCGCACATCGAACTGCGGCGCGGAGCGGGTGCCTACATCTGCGGCGAAGAGTCGGCCATGATCGAGAGCATCGAGGGCAAACGCGGCGAACCCCGCATGCGTCCGCCCTACATCGCGCAGGTGGGGCTGTTTGGTCGGCCCACACTGGAGCACAACTTTGAAACCCTGTACTGGGTGCGCGACATCGTCGAGCGCGGCCCGCAGTGGTTTGCCAGCTTTGGTCGCCACGGCCGCAAGGGGCTGCGCAGCTTCAGCGTGAGCGGCCGCGTGAAGCACCCCGGCGTCAAGCTGGCGCCTGCGGGCATCACGGTGCAGGAGCTGATCGACGAATACTGCGGCGGTTTGCTGGAAGGCCACGAGTTGTATGCCTACCTGCCCGGCGGAGCGTCGGGCGGCATCCTGCCCGCCAGCCTCAATCAGATACCGCTGGACTTCGACACGCTGCAGCCCTACGGCTGCTTCATCGGCTCGGCTGCCGTCATCGTGCTCAGCCAGCACGACAGCGCGCGCGACGCAGCGCTGAACGTGATGCGATTCTTTGAACACGAAAGCTGCGGCCAGTGCACGCCCTGCCGTGTGGGCACGGCCAAGGCGGCCACGCTGATGGAGGCACCGCAGTGGGATGAGGAGTTGCTGGACGACCTGGCGCAGGTGATGGGTGATGCCTCCATCTGCGGCCTGGGCCAGGCGGCGCCCAACCCGATCCGCTGCATCCACAAATACTTTGCGCACGAAGTGGGCGAGGGGCCGTGGCCGGGTGACCTGCCCAAGCCGCGCAACAGCCCGCTGACCGAGCAACTGCCCGCAGGGGTGAAGCCATGAGCGCCGTGTACACCTCTGCTGCTGGGCAGCCCGGCGTGGCCTTTGAGCTGGACGGCCAGCCCGTCACCGCCCACCCAGGCGAGACCATCCTGAAAGCCGCGCAGCGCCACGGCGTGGAGATTCCGCACCTCTGCTACACCGACGGCCTGCGCCCCGACGGCAACTGCCGCGCCTGCGTGGTCGAGATTGCGGGGGAACGCACTTTGGCCCCCAGCTGCTGTCGCGCACCCACCGACGGCATGAAGGTGCAGGCCGCCAGCCCGCGCGCGCGCAAGAGCCAGCAGATGGTGGTGGAGATGCTGCTGTCGGACATGCCGGATGTGGGTTACCAATGGAATGATGACAAGCCAAATACTCCTGAATTAATAGCTGCTGGCGCTTATCCATCAAGCGCTAGAGGCGCATTTGATTCAAATTCTGCCGAAGCGGTGGGGCAGCACGGCGAGCTGAGCGAATGGGCGGATCGGATGGGAGTGTCGGTGCGCCCCGCATTGAAAGCCCTGCGCCGCGAGCAACCCGCGCCCGACCTGAGCCACCCGGCGATGGCGGTGAATCTGGACGCCTGCATCCAGTGCAACCGCTGCGTGCGCGCCTGCCGCGAGGAGCAGGTCAACGACGTGATCGGCTACGCGCTGCGCGGGGCAGACAGCAAGATCGTCTTCGACCTCGACGACCCCATGGCCGAAAGCACCTGCGTGGCCTGCGGCGAATGTGTGCAGGCCTGCCCCACGGGCGCGCTCAGCCCCAAGACGCACATCGGCTCCCAAAAAGTGGATTGCCAAGTCGATTCCGTCTGTCCGTTCTGCGGCGTGGGCTGTCTCATCACCTACAACGTGCGCGATGAAAAGATCATCAGCGTCGAAGGCCGCGACGGCCCGGCCAACCACGGCCGCCTGTGCGTGAAGGGGCGATTTGGTTTTGACTACGCCCACCACCACGACCGCCTCACGGTGCCGCTGATCCGCAAGAGCGGCGTGCCCAAGGAGGTGCGGCCCTACGGTGCCGACTGGCGCGACACCTTCCGCGAAGCGACCTGGGACGAGGCGCTGGACCTGGCGGCAGGCCAGCTCAAGGGCCTGCGTGACACGCACGGCCACAAGGCGCTGGCGGGCTTTGGCTCGGCCAAGGGCAGCAACGAAGAGGCCTATTTGTTCCAGAAGCTGGTGCGCACCGGCTTTGGCAGCAACAACGTGGACCACTGCACGCGGCTGTGCCATGCGTCCAGCGTGGCCGCGCTGCTCGAAGGCGTGGGCTCGGGCGCGGTGAGCAACCCGGTGAACGACGTCGAGCATGCGGAGCTGATCTTCGTGATCGGCTCCAACCCCACGGCCAACCACCCGGTGGCCGCGACCTGGATGAAGAACGCGGCCAAGCGCGGCGCGAAGATCGTGCTGGCCGACCCGCGCGTGACCGACATCGGCCGCCACGCATGGCGCACCCTGCAGTTCAAGGCCGACACCGACGTGGCCATGCTCAATGCGCTGATCCACACGGTGATCGACGAAGGCCTGGTGGATGAGGCCTTCATCAAGGACCGCGCCAACAACTTCGAGGCCCTCAAGGCCAATGTGATGGGCTGCAGCCCCGAGGCCATGGCCCCGGTGTGCGGCATCCCGGCCGAGACGCTGCGCGAGGTGGCGCGGGCATTTGCCACGGCCAAGGCGTCCATGATCCTGTGGGGCATGGGCGTGAGCCAGCATGTGCACGGCACGGACAACGCGCGTTGCCTGATTGCGCTGTGCGCCGTCACCGGCCAGATCGGCAAGCCCGGTTCGGGCCTGCACCCGCTGCGCGGCCAGAACAACGTGCAGGGCGCGAGCGACGCGGGCCTGATCCCCATGATGTTCCCCAACTACCAGCGCGTGGACAACGCCGGGGCGCATGCGTGGTTTGAAGAATTCTGGGGGACGAAGCTGGACGAGGCGCCGGGCTACACGGTGGTCGAGATCATGCACAAGGCCCTGGCGCCCGACAGCGACCCCCACAAGGTGCGCGGCATGTACATCATGGGCGAGAACCCCGCCATGAGCGACCCTGACCTGAACCATGCGCGCCACGCGCTGGCCAGCCTGCAGCACCTGGTGGTGCAGGACATCTTTTTGACCGAAACCGCGTGGCTGGCCGACGTGGTGTTGCCCGCCAGCGCCTGGCCTGAGAAAACCGGCACGGCCAGCAACACTGACCGCATGGTGCAGATGGGCCGCCGCGCGCTGAACCCGCCGGGCGATGCGCGGCCCGACCTGTGGATCATCCAGCAGATCGCTGCGCGGATGGGGTTGGCGTGGAATTACGAAGGGGACGAGTCAGGCGTAGCCGCCGTGTACGACGAAATGCGTCAGGCGATGCATGCGAGCATCGAGGGCATCACCTGGGACCGGCTGGAGCGCGAGTCCAGCGTGACCTACCCCTGCCTCACGCAGGAGGACCCCGGCCAGCCCATAGTTTTCAAAGACCAGTTCCCCACGCCCACGGGGCGCCTGCAGCTTGTGCCCGCCAGCGTGATCCCGGCGGCCGAAACGCCCAACGCTGACTACCCCCTGGTGCTCATCACCGGTCGCCAACTGGAGCACTGGCACACCGGCAGCATGACGCGGCGCAGCACCGTGCTGGACGCCATCGAGCCCATGGCCACCGCATCGCTGCACGGTGACGAACTGGCGCGGCTGGGCGTGGAGCCCGGTGCGCTGGTGGGCATCCGCTCGCGGCGCGGCATGGTGCAGGTGCGCGTGCGGCGCGACGACGGCACGCCGCGCGGCACGGTATTCATGCCGTTCGCGTATGTGGAGGCGGCGGCCAATCTGCTGACTAACGCGGCACTGGACCCGTTCGGCAAGATTCCGGAGTTCAAGTACTGCGCAGTGGCCGTGGAACGGCTGCAAGTCTCTGCAAGCTAAGAAGGTGTGAACGGGCCCGCCATGCCCGCTCATCCCGCCCAAACACGCCCGCTCGTTGTTACAAATGCTCGCCATGGCCCGAGCTATGGCTGCGCTTGGCGTCCAGATCGGGCGCGTTGTGGCGGCCTGCTCGGGCAAGCCGGATTCATTCACACCTTCTGAGGTGACTCAAGGGGCTTTGCAGGCCGTGCTGACCCTGGCCGCGCGCCGGGGTAAAGTCTGCGCCCATGACTGAGCGCCCCTACACCGACGTTGCCGTGATCATGCGGTGCGAGCACATCGACAACCGCTGGCAGCCCTGGCGGTGGTCGCTGGCCGAGGTGGTAATCAACGAGCCCGCCTTTGGCACCGCGCCGCGCCAGATCGTTCAGGGCGAGCGCGAGCAGCGCTGGCTGTTCCCAGGCTTTCGCGTGGAGCTGTTCCGCGACGACGCCGAGGGCTACCACCTGAATCTCACTTCGCCAGCCCCCTGCTGGTTTGTGATGTGGCGCCGTGATGAAGACACGGGCACCGGCGAAATCCCGCTGGCCCGCCCGGTGGCGGTGAGTCTGAGCTACCACGATGCGGGCCGCTGGCTGGACGCGCAGGAAACCGTGGAGCAGGTGCCTGCAGCCCCTGAAGTGGTGGAAGCCCTGCGTGCCTTCGTGGCCGAGCACTATCAGCCCGAACCCAAGCGCCGCAAGCGCCCGGACAGCTTCCGTCCTTTGCAGGACCGGTTTGGTAACCCGGCCTCCGTGTCCACCGACAAACAGCGCGGCGGCGGTGGAGGAGGGGGCGGCCATGGCTGACGGATTCCTCGGGCGCTGGTCGCGCCGCAAGCAGAATGTGCTGGCGGGCAAGCCCGTGCAGGACCCGCCGCCGCCCGCGCCCGCTCCGCAGGCGGCCACCCCTGCGCCCGTACCTGCTCCGGCGGCTGCCGGGGCAGTGCCCCCCGTATCGGCGGCCCGTGCTCCAGAGGCTCCACCGCCGCCCACACTGGCCGATGCAGAGGCCCTCACGCCCGCATCCGATTTCAAGCCGTTCGTGGCGCGCGCCGTGTCGCCCGAGGTGCGCAACCTGGCCATGAAGAAGCTGTTTACCGACCCGCACTTCAACGTGATGGACGGCCTGGACATCTACATCGGCGACTACACCCAGCCCGACCCGCTGCCCGCGGGCATGCTGCGCGAGATGGCCAGTGCCCACGCACTGGGCTTCTTTGACCATGAGAAGAAGGCCGACTCCGAGGTATCCCCCGACGTGCCGGTGGACGGCGCCGCCACAGAGGCCATCGCAGATACGCAAGCAGACACAATAGCCCCTGCCATTGCTCAGCCTCGGGATGATGCGGAGGCGAGCGGCGTCGCAGACGTGGCACAGTCCGGGGTATGCAACGCTATTCCTAGCGACCCCTCCAGCGAGCTTGCGCTGGTCACCAAATCCGCACAGGATGCGGTGGCCACGCCAGCCAGCCACACCCACAATGACCACGACGCTCATCTGCGACTGCAACCAGACGATGCCCCTCAACGCCAAGGCGTTGGGCGAGGCACTGCATGAAGACCTGACCCTCCACTCCACCCTGTGCCGGCGCGACGCGGGGGCGTTCCAGAAAGCCATCCAGTCCGGGCAGGATGTGGTGGTGGCCTGCACCCAGGAGCAGCGCCTGTTTGGCGACCTGGGCCAGCAGACCGAAGGCGCGGTGTCGCCCATCCGGTTTGTGAACATCCGCGAAACCGGTGGCTGGAGCCGCGACGCCGCCAAGGCCAGCCCCAAGATCGCCGCGCTGCTGGCTGCCGCCCGTCTGCCTGACCCGCCGCCCGTCCCTACGGTGACCTACAAGAGCACGGGCCGTCTGCTCATCATCGGCCCGCTCGACCAGGCCGAGCAGGCCGCCGCCCTGGTGTCGGATGTGCTGGATGTGACCCTGTTCACGCAAGGTCCTGGCAACGCCGGTGGCGCACAGGCACGGCGCTTTCCGGTGCTGGGTGGGCGCATCACAGGGCTGACCGGGTGGCTGGGTGCGTTCGAGCTGCAATGGGCGGCCGACAACCCCATCGACCTCGATCTGTGCACGCGCTGCAACGCCTGTGTGGCCGCCTGCCCCGAGAACGCCATTGGCCTCGACTACCAGATCGACATGGCCGCCTGCCAGTCGCACCGCGCCTGCGTGAAGGTGTGCCAGGTGGCCGGTGCGATCGACTTCACGCGCGATGCGGCTGCGCAGACGGAGCGCTTCGACCTGGTGCTGGACCTGCGGTCGCCCACCGCCACGCCTACCTTCTTGCAGCATGCGCTGCCGCAGGGCTACCTGCGCTGGGACGGGCGGGACCTGGGCACGCTGCTCAAGCTGCGCGAGCTGGTGGGCGAGTTCGAGAAGCCCAAATTCTTTGCCTACAAGCAAAAGCTCTGCGCCCACAGTCGCAACGAAACCGTGGGCTGCAACGCCTGCGTGGACATCTGCTCGGCCGAAGCCATTGCCAGCGACAAGGGCCGTCAGCGGATTGTGGTGAACCCCAGCCTGTGCGTAGGCTGCGGCGCCTGCACCACCGTGTGTCCCACGGGTGCGCTGACCTATGCCTACCCCGGTGCCACGGAGCAGGGCACCAAGCTCAAGACGCTGCTGTCCACCTACGCCGCTGCAGGCGGCAAGGACGCCGTGCTGCTGCTGCACAGCCAGGAGCGTGGCCAGGCGCTGGTGGAAGAACTGGGCCGTGCCGCCCAGCTCAAACTGGCACAGGGCGTACCCGCCCACGTGATCCCGGTGGCGCTGTGGCACACGGCCAGCACCGGGGTGGACCTGTGGCTCAGCGCCATTGCCTACGGTGCTTCGCAGGTGGTGGTGCTGACGACGCAGGAGGAGGCCCCCCAGTACCTTGAAGGCCTGCAGGCACAGATGGAGGTGGCGCAGGCCATTCTGCGTGGTCTGGGCTACACCGGCACGCACCTGCAGCTGCTGCGCGCCAAGCACCCCACCGAGCTGGATGCCGCATTGCAGGCCCTGGGCCAGACACGCCAGAAGACGCCTGCCGTGGCTGCGCGGTTTGCCGTGGCGCAGGAAAAGCGCAGCACGCTGGAGATGGCGCTGGACCACCTCATCGAGCAGGCTCCGACGCCTGCGGCCGAGCGGCCCGAGGCCATTGCGCTGCCGGCCGTGGGATCACTGCTGGGCACCATCGAAGTCAACAAGGACCGCTGCACCCTGTGCCTGAGCTGCGTGAGCGCCTGCCCGGCCAGTGCGCTGCAGGACAACCCGCAGCTGCCGCAGTTGCGCTTCATCGAAAAGAACTGCGTGCAGTGTGGCCTGTGCGCCACCACCTGCCCGGAAGACGCCATCACCCTGCAGCCGCGCCTGCTGCTCACACCCGAACGCGCGCAACTGCGTGTGCTCAACGAGGCCAAGCCCTGGGCCTGTGTGCGCTGCAGCAAACCCTTTGGCACCGTCAAGGCCATCGAGGCCATGCTGGGCAAACTGTCGGGCCACCCCATGTTCCAGGGCGAGGCGCTGGAGCGGCTGAAGATGTGCAGCGACTGCCGCGTGATCGACCTCTATTCCTCCCAAAGCGAAACGAAAGTGACCGACCTGTGAGCGCCCCATCCACATTGACCCCCTTGGGCGGCAGTTCTGCGCTCGACGAGGAGACCGCACGTGCCGAGTTGTATGGTCTGCTGTCACAGCTGTACTACGCAGCGCCTGGCCCTGAGCTGCTGTCTGCCTTGCGGGTGGCGGTGACGGAGGCCCCTGCCGACGGGGGCTTCTTGCAGGAGCCATGGCAGCAGTTGGTGGCGGCTTCGCGTGCGCTCAGCGATGCCGCCATTGCCCAGGAATTTGACCGGCTGTTCGGCGGCGTGGGCAAGCCCGAGGTGTTTCTGTACGGCTCGCACTACCTGAGCGGGTTTCTCAATGAAAAGCCGCTGGCGCGCTTGCGCACCGATCTGCAGCAACTGGGCCTGGCGCGGGATGAGGCCATGCCCGAGACCGAAGACCATGTCGCCTACCTGCTGGAGGTGATGCGCTACCTGATTGCGGGAGACGATGTGGCTGTCTGCAACCTGACATCGCAGCGTGAATTTTTCTCAACCCATTTGCAGCCCTGGGTCCTGCAACTGTGCGATGTGCTGGCGGCGCAGCCGAAGGCACCGTTTTATGCTGCGGTGGCCCATTTCACCCGTGCCTTTGTATCGGTGGAGTCCCAGGGCTTTGACATGTTGGATTAACACCTCGGAATGCTCGTAAACCCTTGATGTGTCGCTACAAAAGATGAGTTTGTTACTGGGAGTTGTATAGCCCCATGGCAGGTTTTTACACACTGACATAGACTGTATGAATTCCGTTTCATAGCTGCCAGCCTTTCTGGAGACAAGCATGCAGAACCGCCAGCCAAATTCCTCACGCCGGAGCTTCTTCTCCGGTGCCGCCACCGTCGGTGCTGCCGCCGCAGCTGTCGTGGCACTTCCCCATGTTGCGCCGACCGATGCCGTGGTGTCGGAGCCCGCCCGCGTGGCTCCCGAAAAGGGCGGTGGCTACCACCTGTCTGCCCGTGTGAAGCAGTACTACAAGACCACCCAACTCTGACAGCGGGGCGCGCCATGTTGCTAACCAAGAAGTCTTCCCATTCCGTGCAGGGCAACGGCTCTGCATCGCCCTTTGTGCACAGCCTGCGCCGTGGCCTGTCGCAGGCCCTGCCCACCATGGACCGCCGCTCTTTCCTGCGCCGCTCCGGCCTGGGTGTGGGCGTCGGCATTGCTGCATCGCAGCTCACACTGGTCAAAAAATCCAACGCCGCCGAAGGTGCCAAGGCTGGCATGGGCGACAGCAAGATCGAAGTGCGCCGCACCGTGTGTACCCACTGTTCGGTGGGCTGCGCGGTGGATGCCGTGGTCGAGAACGGCGTGTGGGTGCGCCAGGAGGCAGTGTTCGACTCACCCATCAACCTGGGTGCACACTGTGCCAAGGGCGCGGCCCTGCGCGAGCACGGCCATGGCGAGTACCGCCTGCGTTACCCCATGAAGCTGGTCAACGGCAAGTACGAGCGCATCAGCTGGGACACGGCCCTGAACGAGATCACGGCCAAGATGCAGGAGCTGCGCAAGGCCAGCGGCCCCGACAGCGTGTACTTCATTGGCTCCTCCAAGCACAACAACGAGCAGGCTTACCTGCTGCGCAAGTTCGTGAGCTTCTGGGGCACCAACAACTGCGACCACCAGGCGCGCATCTGCCACTCAACCACCGTGGCGGGCGTGGCCAACACATGGGGCTACGGCGCCATGACCAATTCGTACAACGACATGCAAAACAGCAAGGTCGCTCTGTACATCGGCTCCAACGCCGCCGAAGCCCACCCGGTGAGCATGATGCACATGCTGCACGCCAAGGAAACCGGCTGCAAGATGATCGTCGTGGACCCGCGTTTCACCCGCACGGCGGCCAAGGCCGATGAATACGTGCGCATCCGCTCGGGCACCGACATCCCCTTCCTGTTTGGCCTGCTGTACCACATCTTCAAGAACGGCTGGGAAGACAAGAAGTACATCAACGACCGTGTCTACGGCATGGACAAGGTGCGCGAGGACGTGCTGGCCAAGTGGTCGCCCGACAAGGTGGAAGAGGCCTGTGGCGTCAAGGAAGACCAGATGTTCAAGGTCGCCAAGATGCTGCACGACAACAACCCCGGCACCATCGTCTGGTGCATGGGCCAGACGCAGCACAGCATCGGCAATGCCATGGTGCGCGCCTCGTGCATTCTGCAGCTGGCGCTGGGCAACGTGGGCAAGAGCGGTGGTGGCACCAACATCTTCCGTGGCCACGACAACGTGCAGGGCGCTACCGATGTGGGCCCCAACCCCGACTCGCTGCCCGGCTATTACGGCCTGGCCGAAGGCTCGTGGAAGCACTTCGCAGCCGTGTGGGGCGTGGATTTTGAATGGATCAAGAAGCAGTACGCCTCGCCCGCGATGATGTCCAAGAACGGCATCACCGTGTCGCGCTGGATCGACGGCGTGCTGGAGAAAAACGAACTGATCGACCAGGACTCCAATCTGCGCGGTGTGTTCTATTGGGGCCATGCCCCCAATTCGCAGACCCGTGGTCTGGAGATGAAGCGGGCCATGGACAAGCTGGATCTGCTGGTGGTGGTGGACCCCTACCCATCGGCCACCGCTGCCATGGCGGCCATGCCCGGCAAGGCCGAAGACCTGAACCCCAACCGCGCGGTGTACCTGCTGCCGGCGGCCACCCAGTTCGAGACCAGCGGCTCGTGCACGGCGTCGAACCGGTCGCTGCAGTGGCGCGAGAAGGTGATCGAGCCGCTGTGGGAAAGCCGCTCGGACCACATGATCATGCACCAATTCGCCGAGAAGCTGGGGTTTGCGGCCGAGCTGTCCAAGAACTACAAGATGCAGAAGGTCAAGGGCATGGACGAGCCTGTGCCGGAAGACATCCTGCGGGAGATCAACCGCAGTGTCTGGACCATCGGCTACACCGGCCAGAGCCCCGAGCGCCTGAAGGCCCACATGAAGAACATGCACGTGTTCGATGTGAAGACCCTCAAGGCCAAGGGCGGCAAGGACAAGGAAACCGGCTACGACTTTACGGGCGACTACTTCGGCTTGCCATGGCCTTGCTACGGCACCCCCGAACTCAAGCACCCGGGCTCGTCCAACCTGTACGACACCTCCAAGCATGTGATGGATGGTGGCGGTAACTTCCGCGCCAACTTCGGCGTGGAGAAGGATGGCGTGAACCTGCTGGCCGAGGATGGTTCACATTCGCTGGGTTCGGAAATCACCACGGGTTACCCCGAGTTCGACCATGTGCTGCTCAAGAAGCTGGGCTGGTGGGACGATCTTTCTGACGCCGAGAAGGCCAAGGCCGAAGGCAAGAACTGGAAGACCGACCCCACGGGCGCGATCATTCGCGTGGCCATGAAGCATGGTTGCCACCCCTTCGGCAACGCCAAGGCCCGTGCCGTGGTGTGGAACTTCCCTGATGCGATCCCGCAGCACCGCGAGCCGATCTATGGCACCAAGCCCGAGCTGGTGGCCAAGTACCCCACGCACGACGACAAGAAGGCTTTCTGGCGTCTGCCCACGCTCTACAAGAGCATCCAGGACAAGAACGTGGCCGACAAGGTGGCCGAGAAGTTCCCGCTCATCCTCAGCTCGGGCCGTCTGGTCGAGTACGAAGGCGGCGGCGAGGAAACCCGTTCCAACCCCTGGCTGGCCGAGCTGCAGCAAGAGGCATTTGTCGAGATCAACCCCAAGACGGCTGCCGACAGAGGCATCCGTAACGGCGAGCGCGTGTGGCTGAGCTCACCCACAGGAGCCCGCCTCAATGTGCAGGCGCTGGTCACCGAGCGCGTGGCACCCGATACGGTGTGGATGCCCTTCCACTTCTCGGGCCGCTGGCAGGGAGCGGACATGCTGGCGCACTATCCCAAGGGCGCGGCGCCTGTGGTGCGCGGTGAGGCTGTGAACACGGCCACCACCTATGGCTACGACAGCGTGACCATGATGCAAGAAACCAAGACCACGATCTGCAACGTGGAACGCGCCTGATCGCGCCACGCAAGGAGACACACATGGCACGAATGAAATTCATCTGTGACGCAGAGCGCTGCATCGAGTGCAACGGCTGCGTGACCGCCTGCAAAAACGAGCACGAGGTGCCCTGGGGCGTGAACCGCCGCCGCGTGGTCACGCTCAACGACGGCGTCCCGGGCGAAAAGTCCATCTCGGTCGCCTGCATGCACTGCAGCGATGCCCCCTGCATGGCGGTTTGCCCCGTCAACTGCTTCTACCGCACCGAAGAAGGTGTGGTGCTGCACGACAAGGATGTGTGCATTGGCTGCGGCTACTGCAGCTATGCCTGCCCGTTCGGTGCGCCCCAGTTCCCCTCGCAAGGTACCTTTGGGGTGCGCGGCAAGATGGACAAGTGCACCTTCTGTGCCGGTGGCCCGGAGACACACGGCAGCCAGGCAGAGTTCGAGAAATATGGCCGCAACCGCTTGGCCGAAGGCAAGCTGCCCGCGTGCGCAGAAATGTGCTCTACCAAGGCTCTGCTGGCTGGCGACGGCGATGTGGTGGCTGACATCTTCCGTAACCGTGTGGTGCAGCGCGGCAAAGGCGCCGAGGTGTGGGGTTGGGGCACGGCCTACGGTTCGCAACAGGCAGGCCAGTCTGCAGGAGGCAAGTCATGATGCAGCGTACCGTTTCCTGGACCCTGGCTGCCGCGGCGGCGGTGCTGTCACTCAGCGCCTGCAGCGAGAAGCCGCAGACGGGTGTAGGCATCCGCACTGATGCCCCTGCATACGCAGGCACGGGCAGCAATTTCATGCAGCCTGGATGGAAAGCAGGCGACAAAACCAGTTGGGAAGCGCAGTTGAAGGCGCGCCAGCAGTACGGCCAGAACGAATACACCCGCACCCAGGCGAAGTGAGGTCCACCATGAAATACATCGTGTGGTCCATGGCCCTGGCGGCCAGCCTGGCCTGGGGGCCGTCGAGCGCCCAGACGCCGCCAGCGGCGCCGGACGCGTCCGCTGCGGCTGCGCCCGCCGCACCGACTGCGGTGGGCGGCGTGCAAAGCCAGAATATCTTTCAGGTCAAACCCGACGCCAGTGCCGACCCCAAATACGCCGAGCAGACCAACGGCGAACGCATGAAGGTGCAGCCCGGCAACAACGCCCCCATGTGGCGCCAGGTGGGGCAGGGCGTGACCGGCTACAGCAGCCTGCCCGTCACGCAGGCGCCCGAGGCTGGCAACCTCATCCAGCGCTTTGTGCAGTACCCGGGTTCACGGGTGACCAACGCGGGCGAAGCCTGGCGGCAGGTGCGCAACCACTGGATCATTCCTTACGGCGCTGCGTTGTTCGCCATTGTGTTGCTGGCATTGGGTATCTTCTACTTTGTGAAAGGCCCGCTGGGGCACGAGCACCCCGACGATGCCAGCGCCCGGCGCATCGAACGCTTCACGCCTTTCGAGCGCGCGGCGCACTGGTCCAACGCCTTTGCGTTCATCACGCTGGCCATTTCCGGTATCGTCATGGCGTTTGGCAAGTTCTTTCTGCTGCCCATCATGGGGGCGACGCTGTTTGGGTGGCTCACCTACGCGCTCAAGAACGTGCACAACTTCATGGGACCGCTGTTTGCTGTCTCGCTGGCCGTGATCATCCTCACGTTCGTCAAGGACAACATCGCCAATCGGGCAGACTTTGTGTGGCTGTCGAAGGGCGGCGGCATGCTGGGCGGTGATCACCAGGTTCCCTCCCATCGCTTCAATGCGGGCGAGAAGGGGCTGTTCTGGTGGGGTATCACCATTCCTGGCATCTTTGTGGTGGGAACGGGGCTGGTGCTCGACAAGCTCATCCCTGGCTTCGGTGATGTGCGTGGCGACATGCAGATCGCCCACATGATCCACGCCACCCTGGCGATCTGGATGATGGCGCTGATCTGTGGCCACATCTACATGGGCACGGTGGGCATGCGCGGCGCCTACAAGGCCATGAAGACAGGGTATGTGAGCGAGGGGTGGGCCCAGGAGCACCACGAGCTTTGGTACGACGATGTCCAGGCGGGCAAGATCCCCCGCCAGCGCAGCGCCAATCCATCGGCCGCCGATACAGCAGCAACACCATCTGCGGGCCAGCCCGCGCAGGTTTGAGGTTTCGCACCATGAAGCAAATTTTCCGACCCTCCCTGCTGGCGCTGTGCGCAGCCAGCGTCTGTACCCTGGCATCCGCCAAACTGCCGGCTCCCTCGCCCGAGGCCGCTGCGAAGGCTGCGGAAGCTGCGGCCAAGGCGGCCTGGGCTGGCAAAGTGGACAACTACAAGCTGTGCCTGTCGCAAGACAAGGTGGCCGCCCACTACCGCAAGACCACGCCTTCTGCCAAGCCAGCCACGGCCACTGCCGCGGCATGCGCCGACCCTGGCCCATTCGCCTACACGCCACCCGCCGACAAGCCCGCCGAGGCTGCCGGTGCGCATTCGCCACCCGGCACTGCCAGCAGCCCACCAAGCACGCAGGTGCCTGCCGCAGTGGCGGCACCCGCCTCCAAGCCCTGACGCCCCGATTGGCGCTCGGCTCCGAGCCGCGTTCCCGGGTGGGGCGCGGCTTTTTTATGGGCGCTGATGCCCAAGCGGAGCACCGACGCCTGGTGCACCACGCTGCAACGCCGGGTTGCGCCACCCCGCGTGCTGACCCGGCCGCGCAATAGTCCATTGCCCCTGCACGGATCGCCGCCGAGCCACACTGCGTATATTTACCCCATGAGTTCCTCTCCATCTCCCTCTGGCTTGCCTATGCCCGCGCCTGTGCTGCCGCGCCTGACGCAGGCCCGTGCCCCGCTGACCCATGCCGTGGAGATCGTCAACGAGCTGGGGGAACGCGAGCAGGTGCAGATTCCCGCCGAGCGCCCGCTCACGATCTATGTGGACAAACGCGAGTTGGTCACGCTGATGACGCTGGGCGCGCAGCCCGAGCTGCTGGTGTTGGGTTACCTGCGCAACCAGCGGCTGGTCGAGTCGGTGCTTGACATCGAATCCATCACCGTCGATTGGGAGGTCCACGCTGCCGCCGTGCGCACGCGCCACGGTATTGCACGCATTGAAGAGCGCACGGCCAGCAAGGTCGTCACCACGGGCTGCGGGCAGGGCAGCGTGTTCGGCGGCCTGATGGACGAAGTGGACCGCATCAAGTTGCCCGAAGCCCGTTTGACCCAAGGCCAGCTGTACGGCATCGTCAATGCGATTCGCCTCAAGGAGACTACCTACAAGTCGTCTGGCTCGGTGCACGGTTGCGCGCTGTTCCAGGGCGAGGAGCTGCTGGTCTTTGTGGAAGACGTCGGCCGCCACAATGCCATCGACACCATTGCTGGCTGGATGTGGATGAATCCTGAAACACCAGCCTCGGACAATGCGGCCTCAGATGCCCTGGCTGTTCCCATGTCGGGGGCGGACAAGGTGTTCTACACCACCGGCCGTCTGACCAGTGAGATGGTCATCAAGTCTGCGCAGATGGGGGTGCCCATCGTGGTGTCCCGCAGTGGCATGACACAGATGGGCCATGCCGTTGCCCAGCAACTGGGCCTGTGCGCCATCGGGCGGGCTACCAACCGACGGTTCGTCTGTTTCAGCGGCACGCACCGCTTGGTGCTGCAGCCAGAGCTGGCCCAGCCGCCTGTGGTGCCGCCAGCGCAAGTGTTGAACCCGCATTGAAGCGAAGGTGGGCGTGGGCGAAGTCCTGTGTGGGTGTCGGAGGCGGACGAAAAAAAGCCGGCTGTGAGAAGCCGGCTTTTGATGGCGCAGAGGGCAGGGTTCAGTAGCGACCGCCGCCAAACCCACCGTTGCCATATCCCACGTCCGAGCGCTTGCTCGTGTTGTAGCCGGTAGCACTGTAGCCGCCGGAGCTGCCAGCCGATTCGCGAGGGCGGGCCAGGTTGACCACGATCGAGCGCCCATCGACGGACATGCCGTGCAGCGCGCTGATGGCGGCCTGGGCCACTTCGGCATTGGCCATCTCCACGAACCCGAAGCCCTTGGAGCGACCGGTTTCGCGGTCCATCATGACCTTGGCGGACGACACGCCCCCGAACTCTGCAAAGTTGCTTTCGAGTATGGAGTCGGTGACGGAGTAGGGCAGGTTGCCCACGTAGATTTTGCTGCTCATGGAGGAGCCTTTCTGAAGAGTGGTGCGCAACGAGTGGCGTACCGTGGGGACACAGCTGCGCGGATCGGGTGCCGTAGCAACTGAAGGGGTGAGCGGGGGACGAGCGCAGGCGATCTGGCGACCGCACATCCGTCCGTCAACACACGGGCGGGTGCCGCATGCACGTTTGCAGCCAACCCTGGGTAACAGCAAAGAGCCGGGCGGCTTCGCGCGAGGCAAAGGCTTTGTCAAAACGGAACACTCGGCAGTAGCTGCCGTTGCCCTGGGAGCGTTGGACCGAGAACGAGGCGCGGAAGCGGCCGCAGTCGGTGGGGTGTGTCGCGGGCGAAACGACGTACTGGCCCATGGAGATGGCGGTATTTGAAATCGGGTGCATTCGGAAACGCGGGCCTGTATCGGCCTGCGTGAGCATCGAGGAACGCGGTGGGCTGCAGCTCTTCAGACCCACGGGGCGACAAGTCGCGAAAGACAGCCTGCGATGGAGCGGCTGACCGCGTCAAGGCAGGTGTTGTGGTGAATGCTCGCGTCAGGGGCAGTCACCGCAACAGCCTTAAGTATATTTGATTTTGCATTTAAGGTAAATTCAATATTATTTTTGGTTTTAAAAACCGGTATGCCGTCTGCATTGCATCCTCATAAAGCGCAGGAATGGACACTGAGGGGTCGATGTATGCCCCAGGCCAACGATCACTCACACCCTGCTTCGGTCCCGCCAGCCGGGGGGCCTCGCGTTCTTGGGTTTGGCACGGCGCCACAGCAGCTGGATACGTCACCCCACGGTGGCATGATGCGCGCATGAAAGACCTGAACGCCAGCAGTAGCACCTGGGCCGACACGTTGCCCAGCCAATGGGGGCCGGAACTGGCCCAGACGGAGATCGAGGTCCCACTGAGCCGGCCGCCAAAAGACCCTCAGCCACCGTCTGCGACCCGGGCGGTGCCTGCTTCGGAGCGGCTTTCTTTGTGGGGCTGGATGCGCGAAGGTCTGCGCGCCGCGCTGTTCCTGTCGCCACGCACGGGGGCGGCAACCCCCACCCCGTGGCAGGTGCTGGTGCTGTCATTGGTGGGCGGCGCATTGTTGGTGGGGGCAGCCCGGTGGCAGGTGGTGGGCCCGGCGCAGTTCAACGTGCGCGGCTGGCTCACTCCGATGTGGAGCAGCCTGGTGCTTCTGTGGCTGGCATGGTGGGCCATGGCGCCTGCCCAGCGTGCACCCGCCCCGGTGCCAGAGCCGGGTGTGCCTGGCCCTTCGGGCGGGCTGGCGGCCTGGTATGTGCTGTCTACGTTGGCACCACTGGCGCCCTTGCTGGTGCTCTATGCCTTGATGGGGGCGGCGGTTCACCAGCCAGAGTGGTGGAATGGGACGGTGGCGAGCATCGTTTTCTGGGTGGCCTACGGCGTGCTCACCGTGTGGGTACTGGCTGCACTGGTGGTGGTGAGTGCACGCTTCATCCGCTCTCGGATGCGCACGGTGGTGTTTGCGGTGGCCATGGCTGCGGTGGTGGGGGTGGGCATGTGGCAGTTCCAGGACCAGCCCTGGGAGGAAGACGCGCAGGCGCTGGCCGATGCCTCCGCCGCGGCGGCCGATGAAGCGCAGTCCCCCGAGCCGGCGCACCTGGCGTTGTCGCAGGGCCTGTTTGAAGACCAGCAGCAGCTGTGGCAGCAACAGGTGGATGCCCTGGCGCCAGAACGCCCCGGCGTGACGGATGTCTATGGACTGGTGTTTGCACCCTACGCCGATGAAGACGTGTTCCGCCGCGAGAGCACCATGGTCAGCGCGCTGCTGCAGGAACGGTTTGATGCCCGGGGCCGGGTGCTGCACCTGCTCAACCATGCAGATACCGCTCAGACCCATCCCTGGGCCACGCCGGAGAATCTGCAGCGTGCCGTTGCCGCCCTGGCCGCGCGCATGGACCGCGAGCACGATGTGCTGGTGATCTACATGACCTCGCACGGCGCGCGCAACCATGAGCTGGCGGCGGCGCACTGGCCGCTGCAGGTGCCCCCCGTGACGCCGGAGATGCTGCGCGCCGCGCTGGACGAAGCGGGTATCCGCAATCGCGTGATCGCGGTGTCTGCCTGCTTCTCGGGCGGCTGGATCGAACCGCTGGCCAACGACAGCACCCTGATCATGACGGCGGCCGATGCCACCCACACTTCGTATGGCTGCGGCAGGCTGTCAGAGCTGACCTTCTTTGGCCGTGCGGTGTTCCATGAGCAACTGCGCCAGACCCATTCGTTCACCGAGGCGTTTGCCAAGGCCGTGCCGCTGATCCAGCAGCGTGAAGTGGAAGCGGGCAAGGCCGATGGTTTTTCGAACCCGCAGATCCGCCTGGGCAAACAGATCGCCCCGGTGCTGCAGGCGCTGGAGCAGCGGCTGCAGACGGCCACCATGGACCCGGAGGCCAGCAGCCCCCGGCTGGCGCAAGCCCCCGTCGGCCGTGCCCCTTAGCGCGGCTCTCCGCAAACACCCCACGGCCCGCCAGCCCGTTCGCTTTGCGCTAAGGTCTGCCCATGAACCTGTCTTTCCTGCGCCTTGGCTGGCGCACCCTGGCCCGGGACCTGCGCGCGGGCGAGTTGCGCCTGCTCATCGTGGCGGTCACGCTGGCGGTGGCCGCGCTCACCTCGGTGGGTTTTTTTGCCGATCGCCTGCAGGGCGGACTGCAGCGTGACGCCCTGCAACTGCTGGGTGGAGATGCGGTGGTGGCCAGCGACAACCCGACGCCGGCAGCTTTTGTAGAGCGCGCCAAGGCGCTGGGATTGCAGTCGGTGACCACGTTGGGCTTTCCGACCATGGGCCGCGCGAGTGATGCACAGGGCGGCGCCAGCAAGCTGGTGGCGCTCAAGAGCGTGCAGCCGGGTTACCCGCTGCGCGGCAGCCTCACGGTGGCGGATGCTCCCAGCGCGCTGGAGCAGACCACGCGTGACATCCCGGCGCCCGGCGATGTATGGGTGGACGCTCCGCTGCTCGAATCGCTCAACCTTGCCATGGGCGACAAGCTGCTGCTGGGCGATGCCCAGCTGCGCATCGCACGCATCATCGCCATTGAGCCGGACCGGGGCGCGGGCTTCATGAGCTTTGCACCGCGCGTGATGGTCAACGAGCGCGATCTGCCCGCCACGGGCCTCGTGCAACCTGCCAGCCGCCTGACCTACCGCTTTGCGGTGGTTGGCCCGGCATCGGCCATCAAGGCGTTCAACGAGTGGGCGGTGGCCGAGGCCAAGAAGCCCGAGGTGCATGGTGTGCGTGTGGAGTCGCTCGAAAGCGGCCGCCCCGAGATGCGCCAGACGCTGGACCGCGCCCAGAAATTCCTGAGCTTGGTGGCGCTGCTGGCCGCGCTGCTGTCGGCCGTTGCTGTGGCGCTGGCCGCGCGCGGCTTTGCGACCGAGCACCTCGACGCCTCGGCCATGCTGCGTGTGCTGGGGCAAAGCCAGCGCACCATTGCCGGTGCCTACACCACCGAGTTCGCGCTCATTGGCCTGTTCGCCAGCTCTTTGGGGGTGGCGTTGGGCTATGTGGTGCATTACGCCTTTGTACTGCTGCTGGCGGGCCTGGTGGAGTCGGCCCTGCCGTCGCCCAGCCTGTGGCCGGTGGTATTTGGCCTGGGCATGGGGCTCACGCTGCTGTTTGCGTTTGGCCTGCCGCCGGTGCTGCAGCTGGCGCAGGTGCCACCGCTGCGGGTGATCCGGCGTGATGTGGGCGGGCTCAAGCCTGCCTCGCTGGCGGTGCTGGGAATCGGCATAGCGGGCTTTGCGGCGCTGTTATTGGCCGTGAGCAGCGACATCGAGCTCGGCCTGATTGCCGTGGGTGGTTTTGCAGGCGCGGTGGCGCTGTTTGCCGGGTTGTCGTGGGTGGCGGTCAAGCTGCTGCGCAAGAGCGTGAATGAGGCCACCGCGCCGCGCTGGCTGGTGCTGGCCACGCGGCAGATCTCCGCGCGCCCGGCCTATGCCGTGGTGCAGGTCAGCAGCCTGGCGGTGGGCCTGCTGGCCCTGGTGCTGCTGGTGCTGCTGCGCACCGACTTGATCAGCAGCTGGCGCAAGGCAACGCCACCTGACGCGCCCAACCGTTTTGTCATCAACGTGATGCCAGACCAGTCTGACGCCTTTCAGCAGACGCTCAAGGACAGCGGCGTGGCGCGCTATGACTGGTATCCCATGATCCGGGGCCGCCTGGTGGCGGTGAACGGCAAGCCGGTGGGCCCCGACAGCTACACCGACGACCGCGCCAAGCGCCTGGTGGACCGCGAGTTCAACCTCTCCAACGCCGTGGAGGCGCCGCCGCACAACCAGGTGGTGGCCGGACGCTGGACGCCGGGTGAGGAGGGCGCCATCAGCGTGGAAGAAGGTATCGCCCAGACGCTGGGCCTGCAGATGGGTGATCGCTTGCTGTTTGATATGGGCGGTGTGCAGGACGAGGCCCGCATCACCAGCCTGCGCAAGGTGGACTGGGGCTCCATGCGCGCCAATTTCTTTGTGATGTACCCGGTGGCAGAGGTCAAGGATGTCCCCGTCACCTACCTGGCCGCCTACCGCGCCCCCGAAACCCACGGTTTCGACAACGCACTGGTGCGCCAGTTTCCCAACATCACCAACGTGGACATGGGCGCCACCATTGCCCAGGTGCAGCGGGTGCTGGAGCAGGTGATTCGGGCGGTGGAGTTTTTGTTTGCCTTCACGCTCGCCGCCGGGCTGGTGGTGCTGTTTGCCGCCGTGACGGCCACCCGCGAGGAGCGCGCACGCGAGTACGCCATCATGCGTGCCGTGGGCGCCCGGGCCAGCCTCTTGCGCCAGGTGCAGCGCGCCGAGCTGGTGGGCGTGGGCCTGCTGGCGGGCTTCCTGGCCAGCGCGGTGGCGGTGGGCGTGGGCTGGGCGCTGGCTCGCTATGTCTTTGACTTCACCTGGACCGCCGCGCCTTGGGTGCCGCTGGCCGGTGCGCTGGCAGGGGCGGTGCTGGCGCTGGCCGCAGGCTGGTGGGGCCTGCGCGAGGTGCTGTTGCGCCCGGTGGTGGATACGCTTCGGCGCGCAGCCGAATGAAGAACTGAGAACGTGTTTACGACCCCAGAGAGATCGTCAACACGCTCCAAGACCCGGGCCGAGGGCGTGGCCGGGGCGCTGTGCAGGGGTTTCAAGGCGCCCATCGCCCAGGCATCGCCTGTCATCAGGGCAACGCCCGCACACGGTACAAGGTGTTGGGGCGCTGTGCCTTTCAGCCGTGGAGTTGAGGCAAAAGCGGGCGGTGGTGCTCGTTTTATATGACGTTATAGCTATTAAATAAATAGCATTTATCCGTTAACGCGCTGACTGCGCATACCGCATTTTTTGTCGTACGGCGCCCTGGAAATCGCTTTTTTGGCGACCGGTGCGACAATAGAGGGCTAAATGACAAGTTCCTTTTCCAATCTATCGCTGGCTGAGCCGCTGGCGCGCGCCGTAGCCGAAATGGGCTACGAGTCCATGACGCCCATCCAGGCGCAGGCCATTCCGGTGGTGCTCACCGGTCAGGACGTGATGGGCGCTGCCCAGACGGGCACCGGCAAGACGGCAGCGTTCTCGCTGCCCTTGCTGCAGCGCCTGCTCAAGCACGAGAGCAGTTCCACATCCCCCGCCCGCCACCCTGTGCGTGCCCTGGTACTGCTGCCTACCCGTGAGCTGGCCGACCAGGTCGCCCAACAGATTGCGCTGTACGCCAAGTACACCAAATTGCGCAGCACCGTGGTGTTTGGCGGCATGGACATGAAGCCCCAGACCATCGAGCTGAAAAAGGGCGTCGAAGTCCTGGTGGCCACGCCGGGCCGCCTGCTCGACCACATCGAGGCCAAGAACGCGGTGCTCAACCAGGTCGAGTACGTGGTGCTTGACGAGGCCGACCGCATGCTGGACATCGGCTTCCTGCCCGACCTGCAGCGCATCCTGAGCTATCTGCCCAAGCAGCGCACCACGCTTTTGTTCAGCGCCACGTTCTCCCCAGAGATCAAGCGTCTGGCCAGCAGCTACCTGCAAAACCCCATCACCATCGAAGTGGCCCGCCCGAACGAGACGGCCTCCACGGTGGAGCAGCGTTTTTACAGCGCCAACGACGACGACAAGCGCCGTGCCATCCACCATGTGCTCAAGAGCCGGGGCCTGAAGCAGGCGTTCATCTTCGTGAACAGCAAGCTCGGTTGCGCCCGCCTGGCGCGCAGCCTGGAGCGCGAAGGCCTCAAGACCGCCGCTTTGCACGGTGACAAGAGCCAGGACGAGCGCCTGAAGGCGCTGGAAGCCTTCAAGAGTGGCGAGGTCGATCTGCTGGTGTGTACCGATGTGGCCGCGCGCGGCCTGGACATCAAGGACGTGCCCGCCGTGTTCAACTTCGACGTGCCGTTCAACGCCGAAGACTACGTGCACCGCATTGGTCGCACGGGCCGTGCCGGGGCTTCGGGCCTGGCCGTCACGCTGGTGTCGGGCAGCGATGCCCGCCTGGTGGCTGACATTGAGAAGTTGATCAAGAAAAAGATCGACCTCGAAGCCATCGAGTACGAAGAAGACCGCCCCCGCGGTCGCATTAATGACGGCCGCCGTGCCTGGCGTGAAGCGGGCGAGACGGGTGACCCGCGTGATGCGATTCCAGGCGCCGTGCGCGAACGCAGCGAGCGCCGCGAACCCCGTGAGCCGCGTGAACACCACCGGGGTTTCCGCCCTGCCGTGGCATCGCGCGACCCCTTCTTTGAAAAGCCTTACGAGCCCAGCAGTGCGGATGCCGCACCCGCCTGGGAGGCCGCCACCAAGTCGCCGGCGCGCAGCAGCATTTCGGCCAACATCAAGCCCAAGCGCAAGGTGGCCGCCCTCTTCAAGGCCGCCCAGCCCGAAACTTCGGTGCAGTGATGAAAATCAGGCCTTTTTGGCCTGTAGCGCTAGAAGAATAAGCGCTAGTAGCTATATTTATTATAGCAATTCAATCCATCTCAGCCTGCATGCAGGCGGTGGTCGGCCCTGAGGTTCGGGGCCAGCCCGCGCAGCAAGGGCGCATCGATGGCGCCGAACAGCACGGCCCGCCCTCCACGCTGCTGCGCAAACCGCTGCGCCGCCCCCGCATCGGCAAAGGCGGGCAGGTTGCCCGCCCGCATCGGCCCCATGGCCGAAGAGCCTGTCACGTACACCGCCTCCTGCGCGTTCAGCCAAGCCCCCGTGTCGGTGTCGGTCACATACCGGGCCACGATGGCGTCGGGCGTGCGGCCCCGCGTGTAGTGGGCCACGTTGCCCAGGTACAGCATCAGGCTGAGCGGCGAGTCGAAGAAATACGCATCCCCTTGCGCAAAGATGACCTGTGCCGCCCACGCGCGTGCGCGGGCCGGGTACATGCCGCACACCGGGCAGCGTGCGTCGGCGGGCACCTCGCGCGCAGCGGCCAAGGGCTGGCCCAAGGCCGGGTCGTAGGGCGTGGGGGGCGCCACCACGCACACATCGTCGCCAATCCCCTCCAGGGCGGCGTTGCCGGATGGGCGGGGCGGGGTGCGCTGGGGCCATTGCCATGCCACCAGGCCTGTCGAGCCCAGCAGCAGGGCTGCGAGCACGGCACGCCGGGTGGTGGGGCTTGGAGGTGGCGTCAGCACCGGCATGGGCTGCTCACATGCGCGTGTCGTGCTGCGCGCCGCCGCTCAGGTCCACCATGGTGGGCGTGATCTCGGCAAAGCGCAGCACTTTGCCGCCATATTCGGCGGCGAACTTCTTGGCGTCGGCCTCTTGTGCAAAGCTGCCAATGGTGGGGCCCATCGAGCCGTGGCGCTTGCCGCCGACCACGTAGATGGCGGTCTTGCCGTCGATCCAGTGGCCCTTGGGCGCGTCCCAGTCGGCCTGGCCCATGTCCTGCACGTACACGGCCTGCACGGCGCGCACCTGCTCGCCGGCGAGCAGGGTGCTGAACAGCTCCACCGTGTCGCAAAAGTACGAAGGCTTGTCCTGCCCCGCAAAGCGCACTTGCGCCTTGGGGCCGGGGTAGTCGGCCAGCAGCATGCCGTCGAGTTCGCAGCTGGTGGTGCGGTCGATCTCCACGGGCTGGAGGGACTGCGCGCTGTTGTCTGCCTGGCTGCAACCGGTCAGCCCCGCGAGGCCCGTGAGCGTGCCCAGCGATGCGAGGGCCGCCCAGCCCAGCAGTTGGCGCCGGGTGGCGCAGGCGCATTGGTATGAAGGGGTTGTCATGGTTTGAATCTCCAGCTCGCCAGGCCGAGGGGCAGCACGATCCAGCCCGCCATCACCGCGCCCATCAGCCATGGCTTGGCCAGGGCGGGGGGCACGATGCTGGTGAGGCCGTACAGGGTGCGCACGTCGTCCAGCGAAAACACGTTGAGGATGCGAAAAACGTCGGCCGGGTTGAGCAGCAGCAGGTAGGCCACGGCCTCGCCGCCCACGCTGCCGCCGGTGGCCACCAAGGCGCCCAGCAGCAGCAGGTCAAACACCAGCACAAAGAAGAACCAGGCGGCAATCGCCAGGCCCGAAGCGCGGGTGCGCTCGTGGGTGAGCACCGACAGCAGCACGGCCATGCTCAGGAAGGCCAGCCCCAGCAGCACCGAGCTGAGCATGAAGCCGCCGTAGTGGAACAGCGCTGCCCCGTTGAACTGCTGGACCAGCAGCACGGCCACCAGCCCGAACCCCGCCAGCGTGGAGAGCGTGAGCGCCGCCGCCAGCCCCAGGTACTTGCCCAGCAGCAGCTCCAGCCGCGTGATGGGCAGGGACAGCAGCAAATCGAGCGAGCCGCGCTCGCGTTCGCCCACGATGGCGTCAAAGCCCAGCAGCAGCGCAATCAGCGGGATCAGGTAGATGACGAGGCTGACCAGGCTGGCAATGGTGAACTCGATGGAGCGAAAGCCCACCGTGCCTTGCTGCGCGCCGCCAAAGTAGGCAATGGCCAGCGAGAACACGGTGAACACCAGCGCCACGGCCAGCACCCAGCGGTTGCGCATGCGGTCGCGGAACTCCTTGCCCGCGATGGTGAAGATTTGGTGGAATTCCATGGCTAGCCCTTGCGCAGGTCGAAGTACACGTCTTCGAGGGACGGTTCGTAAATGTTCACGTCCCGCAGCCGCGTGCCCAGCGGCGCCAGTGCGCCCAGCACGGCCATCTTGGCGTCGCGCGGGCAGATGACCGTGAGGCCGCCAGCGTGGGCTGTGCACGTGAGGCCTTGCAGCGGCGCGAGGGCCAGCACGGCGGCGGGTACGTCCGCGTCGTTCAGTGCGAGCTCGATGGTCAGCGGCATGTGCGCCTGCTCGCGCAGCGCCTGCACGCTGCCCAGGGCCTGCAGCTTGCCGGAGGCCAGGATGGCCAGGCGGTCCACGCGCTCCTGCAGCTCGGCCAGGATGTGCGAGGTGATGACGATGGTGACCCCCACCGCCTGCAGTTCGCGCAGCGTGGCGTAGAAGTCGCGGATGGCCTGCGGGTCGAGGCCGTTGGTGGGCTCATCGAGCAGCAGCACCTGCGGCTCACCCAGCAGGGCCTGTGCAAACCCCAGGCGCTGGCGCATGCCCTTGGAATACTCGCGCACGGCGCGCTTGCCGGCACCGGCCAGGCCCACGCGCTCGAGCAGCGCCGGGCATTGCGCGAGCGGCGACCCCTTGAGGCGCGCGAAGAAGTGCAGCGTCTCCAGGCCGTTCAGGTTGTCGTAGAGCACGACGTTTTCTGGCAGGTAGCCCAGGTGGCGGCGGGCGGCGCGAAAGTCGCGCCCCTGCACCGTGGCGCCGCCCACGCGGATCTCGCCCGAGGTGGCGGGCACCAGGCCCAGGATCATCTTGAACAGCGTGCTCTTGCCCGCGCCGTTGTGGCCGATGAGGCCGAAGATCTCGCCGCGTGCCACGCGCAGGTCGATGCCGTCCACGGCATGCAGTGCGCCGTAGTGCTTGTGCGCGCCCTGCACCTCGATGGCGGGGGGCTCGCTCAGGTCAATGGGGGGAGGGTTGCGTGTCACGCTGAAACTTCCGTTGGGGTTGGTTCGGTTGCATGCGGGGTTGGGGGTCCACCACCGTGGGCACGCGCAGCACCGGAAACTGCTGGCCCACCAGGCGCAGCGCCTGTACGGCAGGGCTGGCCAGCAGCAGCTTGATGGTGGGATGGCGCCAGGTCAAGCGGTCCACCATGTCGTTGGCCTCATAGGGCACGTCGCCCACGCCGTTGCCGTCGCGGTCCCAGCCCAGGTAGTTGCTCCAGTGGTTGCCGCCTTCAGTGCCCCAGCGCTCGTCACGAGCACCCACGTAGCGGACCTGCTCGCGGTTGCCGATGAAGTCGTTGCCGTTGACCTTGTTGTTCTTGGAACCCGCCGACAGGTGCACGCCCACCGTGTTGCGGGCCACCAGGTTGCCACGCAGGGTGATGTATTCCACGTCGTAGATAAAAAAGCCCCGGCCGTTTTCGGCCACCACGTTGTTCTCGATGACCGAGTCCTGCAGGGTGCGCAGCATGATGCCGTGGTCGCTGTTGCCCCACGCGCGGTTGTTGCGCACCACCTGGTCGCGCACCTCCATCAGGGCCAAGCCGCCTCTGTTCAGGTAGGTGTCGTTGTCCTCCCACAGGTTGTAGTAGGAGTTCATGTAGTGTGTGCCGTAGCGGCTGTGGTGCAGCTTGTTGCTTCGGAAGATGGCGTGGTGCGACACGTCCACATACAGCGCATCGCGCACAAAGCTGATGTGGTTGCCTTCGATGCGGGCACCCGTGGTGTTGTACAGCTGTACGCCGTTGCCGCGCTGCGACGAGCCCACGTCGCGCAGGCCGGTGATGGTGTTGTGCAGCACCTGCACGTCGTTGGCCTTCTCGATCCACAAGCCAAACAGGTTGTAGGTGAGGTCGTTGTTGCGCACCACGGTGCGGTGGGCGCCGGGGTAGACATAGATGCCTGCGTTCTGGTCCTTGAGGCTGGTGCCCGAGTCGCGCACGATCAGGCCCTCGATCACCACGTCGGGCGCGGTGACGCGGATGGTGTCGCCCGTCTGGCCGCCGCTGAGCGTGGGGCGGTCGATGCCGCGCAGGGTCATGGCCTTGCCGATGCGCAGGTTCACGCGGTAAAAGCCACGCTGTACCTCCACCGTGTCGCCCGGCGCGGCAGCCTGGATGGCGGCTTGCAGGTCCTGGCCAGGGCGGACCTGCACGGTGGCGGCGCTGGCGGGCAGGGCCAGCAGGCACGTCGCAAGCGCCAGGAACGCGGTGAGGGCAAGGGGGGGCTTCATTACGCCAGCCCCACCAGGGTCTTGATGGCCAGGAACAGTGCCGCGCCAATCAACAGATTCTTGAAGCCCACATAGCTCAGCATGTCCATCACGCCCGCACGGCGGTACTGGTCGCGCCACCACGGGCCGTCCTTCACATAGCGCTTGCCCGACAGGCGGATCAGCACCTCGTACACGCTCCAGCCAAACCACCAGCCAATGATGGCGCCCGACGACAGCGAGCCCATGGCGGTCATCACCCAGGCCACGCTGGCAGCCACGGCGAGCGAGAAGCCTGCGATCTGCAGCGCGCGGCGCGATGCCCAGCCTTCGCGGCTCCAGGGCCACAGGTGGTCTACCAGTTCCAGCCAGATCCAGCGCAGGCCGTTGGCATCAGCCTTGTGCGCGGGCAGCGCTGGCGTGGTGGGCATGCGTGGGTCCGGTCCCTTGGCGGCCTTGGCCGAGATCTGGTCCTGCACCGTGGCGGGGTGGATCGGGATGAAATAGCCGTTCTTGCCGATGGGCGTGATCTCCAGGCCGTCCTTCTCCCGGCGCTTGCGTTCCTTGGCCAGAGGCGGGCAGCCCTTGGTGTCGGTGTACAGCACCATGCAGTCCAGGCAATGCAGGCATTCGCGGTGGTCGATGCGGCCATCGGCATCAATCGCCTGGGCGCCGCAGCCCACGGCGCAGGCCTTGCAGCTGTTGCAGTCCTGCTTGCGCTTCAGGCCAAACCAGCGGAACGTGCTGGGCATGGCGAGCGAAGCGCCCAGGGGGCAGATGTACTTGCAGTAAGGCCGCTCGATGAAGATCGACACGCCCAGGATGGCCGCCACGAACAGGCTGTAAGGCCAGGCGCGGTTCATCACGCCCACCAGGAAGGTGGTCTTGAACGGCTCTACCTCGGCCAGCTTCTCAGCGAGGCCCATGGAGAACATCGACACCACCAGCAGCCCGAAGAACACCGCGTACTTGACCCACTTGAGTCGGTCGTGCCACTTTTGCGGCAGCTGTGTCTGGAACCGCTTGAGGCCCACGACCCGGGCGACTTTGTAGATCGCCTCCTGCAGCGAACCGAACGGGCACATCCAGCCGCAGAACAGACCACGGCCGAACAGGAACACGGTGACGATGATGAAGATCCAGAACAGGAAGATGAACGGGTCGGACAGGAACAGCGACCAGGTCCACTGGAACAGCAGCGAGTGGAACCAGGTCAGCACCTGCGTGATGGAGGGCTGGGCCATGGCGCCAAAGCCGATCCAGCCAATGCTGAGGGCCCAGAAGCTGTACTTGAAGCCGTTGACGGGCCATTTGTTCTTGTGGGTGGACAGGCGGGTGAGCTTTTCGCGCAGCGCGTACACCACACCCACGGCGACCAGCAGCACGGCGAACAGTGCAATCTCTACCGCACGCGACTTCCACACGCGCACCCAGGGGGCGTCGGGCTCTTCGATGGTGGGGCGACCGCCCTGCAGCGTGCTGGCGGGCAGCCAGTAGGGTGTGTCAAAACTGGTGAAGCTGCGGGTGCCGGTGGCGCGGTCTACGCGGTTGCCCAGAAAGCTCAGCTTCCATGGGTAGGCGGCCGAGAACGCGGGTGAGCGGATGATGAAGATGACCGATTCGTTGTAGCTGGGTGCACCTGCGGCCTCGATGCCATAGAGGTTGAGCGCGTCCAGATCGCGGAAGGTGAATGAGTCCGCGCCCTGGCGCACTTGCACGCGGTCGTAAATGCCGCCGCGCACAAAGCCCGAGCCCTTGAAGGATTCTTTGCCGCCGGTGCGGATGATGAAGAAGGCGTGCTCGCCCTCCTTGAGCTGCAGGCGCAGGTTGTTCCAGCCGTTCTCACCCAGCAGGCTTTTGCCCAGGTCGGGGTGGTTCAGGTCACCGAACCACAGTTCGATGAATGGGTCGGGGCCCTTGTCCAGGCCCACCTGTTCGGGCAGCACCCGCAGGCGCTGTACGGTGCCTTGTTGCACCAGTTCGGCCCAGCTCAGGCGTTTGCCGGTTTCGACATAGCGAGCGGGTTCGCGCACGGTGGGCGCGAGGATGCCCACCTGCCGTGCCACGGCCGAGCCTGAGGTCATCATGACCTGGTTCTGTGCGATGACGGTGACGGTGGCGCCTGAGATGGCATCGAGGCCCAGCACGTTCTCATCGGGGCGCGACTGGCCGACCTCGATCTTGTCGGACACCGACTTGCCCAGGTACTGGGCGTTGAATTTGAGCAGTGCCGATTCAGGGATGCCCAGCAGCAGGATGGGCTCGGAATGCTTGAGCACCTTCACGCCCACAAAGCGGCCCTGCGTGTCCATGCCAATCAGCGTCACCACGGGCTTGCCGGAGTAGGCGGGGGTGTCGGTGATGTCGGTGGACAACATGACGTAACCCAGCAGTTTTTTCTGGGCACCGTCGTTGTCGTAAGCCTCTACATAGGGCGGCTGGCCCTTGCGTTCAGAAAAATGACTGGCGCCGGGAAACACGTCCTTGCAGGGCACCAGCGCGCACATGTCGCGCGCAGTGGAGAGTTCCGCAGGCAGCTCCGCCTCGTAGGCGCCTGCCGCAGCATGCGCGCGCGGCGCCAGCCAAAGTGCTGCCAACAAGACCAGAAGAAGCGTGGCGAACTGCCGACGGAGGGACATCATGGGACTATCTTTTTGATAGCTGCCAGCGCATATTCTTCAAGCGCTAGCGGCCAATATGATTCGAAATGGTGCGCAAACACGACAACTGGCGCGCCCCCAGGCCAGGGATGCAGAGCAAGGGCCGCCCCGCAGCGAGTGCATCGTCCCCCTTCCCGGAGCGCGAAGCGCGCAGAGAGAAGGGGCTGAGGGCCGCGGCTCCAAGCCTGCCTGCGCAGGCTTGGACGGTCCTGAAGAGCTGCCGCCTCTGGCGGCTGCACCGAGCGGTCGCGCCTCAGGGGGATGCTCCGAATCACCCCTCCACAATCATCCGCGTGCGCATTTCCAGGTGGAGTGCGTGGCAGAAGTGCGTGCAGTAGCACCAGAACACACCGGGCTTGTCGGCCACAAAGCTCACCGACTTGGTCTCCAGCGGGTTCACGATGAAGTTCACGTTGTAGTTCGGGATCGCAAAGCCGTGGGTCAAGTCTTCGATCTTGTCCAGGTTGGTCAGGATCAGCGTGACTTCGTCACCCTTCTTGAGCTTGAACTCGCGCAGGCTGAAGGCTGGGGCTTGCGAGGTCAGCTTCACGGTGACCTTCTTGCCATTGCGGAACACGCCGGATTCCTTGGGGTCCTTGACGGCCAGCGGGAACTCGTCGAGCGTGTAGACCTGCTTGGGGCGCACCAGGTCGCGCTTGAAGATGATGAAGTCATGGGGCTCGCCGCGCACGGGGTGGTCGGCCAGCAGCACCATCTTCTCGCCAGAGATGTCGATGAGCTGTTCGTTCTCGGGGTGCAGCGGGCCCACGGGCAGGAAGCGGTCCTTCGAGAACTTGCAACCCACGGCCAGGATCTTGCCGTCGGCGGCCTTGGTTTCGGACTGCGAGGCGTTCAAGTGGCCGGGCTGGTATTGCACGTCCAGGCGGTCCACCACGTACTTGGCGGTCTTGTCGCCCGCGTGGAACTTGATGGCGGCCTCCACGTTCCACTTCACGACCTGGCTGTCCAGGAAGAGGGTGGTGTAGGCGTTGCCACGGCCGTCAAATGCAGTGTGCAGTGGGCCCAGGCCCAGTTCCACTTCGGCCACGATGGCGGAGTCCAGCTTTTCGAGCTTGCCTTCAAAGTAGTCGAGCACCTTGGCCAGTTCGATCACGGTGCCGGTGGGCGAGAGCTTGCCGGCGCAGATGAAGTACTTGCCATCGGGGCTGGCGTTCACGCCGTGGGGGTTCTTGGGCACCGACACGTAGGCCGTCAGGGCCGTCTTGGGGTCCTTGTTGGCTTCGTGCGTGCCGTCCACCACGGGCACCTTGCTGGTGCCGATGGTCTTGAACTTGCCAGCCTTCACGGCGGCTTCGATGCGGGCCACGTTGAAGAACAGGCAGGCGTCGCGCTCGGCGGACATCATGTCCTCGTACTTCGCGCCCATCTCGGTGTTGTACTGGTTGGTGGCGGCCAGCTTGCCGTCGTACGACGTGGCGACCAGGTCGCAGTTGCCGTCGATCAGCACCTGCCAGCGCACTTCCATCGTTTCTGCGTCGACGCAGCTGAACATGGAGCGGTATTTGCTGGCGTCTTCGATGCCCGTGTTGGGCATCGGGATGGCGAACTCACCGCCGCAGAACACGCGGGTGGTGTAGTTGATGGCGGGGTCCACCGGGTCGGCCTTGTCCGGGAAGATGCCGTGAAAGCCCTGCACGTTGGGCAGCTTGGTGATCTTGTCGCAGATGAAATAGTCGAGGCGGATGCGGGCGACGCGGCTGTTGATCTTGTCGTTGATCCAGGCGTAGCGGCCGTCGTAGTTGCCGTCCTTGTACGAGGCGTGGGTGTGGTGGGTATCCGCCACCGTGTATTCGAGGTGACCGTCGGCCTTGGTGCCCATCACGGCCTTGGATTCGTTGGTGATGCCCCAGCCCACCAGCGCGTCGGGTACGAAGCAGGGGATGCGGGTGATTTCGCGGCCCGAGGGCAGGCCCAGCACGCGCATGTCGCCCGTGTGGCCACCGCTCCACAGACCGTAATAGGTGTCCAGCTCACCGGGCTTGAGGTGCGGGTTGGCACCCGTGGCGGCATGGCTGGCCGCGGGGGCTGCCGGTGCCGGAGCCGCTGGTGTGGCGGCGCTGGGCTTTTCATTGCAGGCGGCGACGCCTGCGGTCAGGCCCACCAGGGCTGCCGTGTTGATGAAACTGCGTCGGCCCAGGCCAGCTGCGGGAAGGGGACTGTCTTTTCTCTCGGTCATGGTTTTCCTCTTTGGGATCGCTCAGTTGAAAAGGGGTGGTGCTCGCGCAGGGGGGCTGAGCGCCATCCCTGTGCGAGCGGAAAGTGAGGTGTGAAAGCGGGGCTGAAAGGTGGGGGCCGCGGTGGTGGTAGTGGCTGCAGGCGGGGTGGCAGGTGGCGCGTCGGCCGCCAGGCACAAGGGGCAATCGAGGCCTGTGGCATCTGCAGCCACCAGGCCCTCGGCGGCCTTCATCACCAGCCGGGTGCCGCCCGTGCCGGAGCAGACCAGCTCCAGACCTCGGGGCGCTATCAGCGGCGAAGCCGCCGCCGCACCGAGCGCCATGACAAACCACGCCAGCACCCAAAGGCGCAGGTTTCGGAGGGTTTGATGGCTTTGCATGGGGTGGATAATAGATTCATGTAATATGAATCAATTTGATCTGGATCATGTTTCGGCGAGGCCTGCACCTGCCCAAAAGTGCCTCTTGCATCTACAGTCCATGCACCGGTCTGAAGTGGTGCTGGATGCATTTCGCGCGCAGTCACAGGCCCTCTCAGATACTTTTCAACCACCAAGAACAGGATGTATGCGATGCAAAAGAAAACCGTGATGGTCGCCGTAGCGATCTTGGCCGCACTGCTGGCCGGCTGTGGCGACAAGAAGTCGGAGCCCGCACCGGCAGCGGCTGCCCCCGCTGCGGTGACGGCCCCGGCGCCCGCAGCGGCCCCCGCCGCCCCGGCTGTTGCAGAAAATGAAGTGGGCAAGGGCGTGTTTGGCAAGACCTGCGCCATGTGCCATGCCGCGGGCGTGGCCGGTGCTCCCAAGCCGGGCGACAAGGCCGACTGGGGCCCGCGCATTGCCCAGGGCAAGGACACGCTGTACAAGCACGCGATCGAGGGCTTTACCGGCGCCAAGGGCATGATGCCTGCCAAGGGCGGCGCAGCCAATCTGACCGATGCCGAGGTCAAGGCCGCCGTGGACTTCATGGCCGACAAGTCGCTCTGAGCGGAGGGCGCCATGCAGCAAGCTTCTCTGCGCCCCGCCGGCCTGTCGCGCCGTCGCGTGGTGATGGCGCTGCCCTTGCTGGGTGGCGCTGCCTGGGCTGTTGGCGCGTCCGCGGGCGCGCGGGTGGTGTCTGAACGCAGCTCGCGGTCACTGATGGGCACGCAGGTGGATATGGCGGTGGAGGGCATTGACGCCCTGGTGCTGCGCCACGCCATGGACCGGGCCTATGCAGAGATGCAGAGGCTGGAAGCGCTCATGAGCCGCTACCAGTCGCTCAGCGTGGTCAGTCGCATCAACCTGGCGGCGGGCGTGACCCCGGTGAAAGTCCCGGCCGAGGTCATGGCGGTTCTGCAGAGCGCTCAGCGCGTGTCGGCAGTGAGCCGTGGGGCCTTTGACGTGACCGTGGGGGCTTTCAAGTCCTGGAACTTTGGCCCCGGCGAAAAGGTGGTGCCCGGCGCCAGCGAGATCGCGCGGCAACTGCCGCTGGTGGATGCGCGCAGCCTGGTGCTGGACGTTGCCGCTGGCTCTGCCTACCTGGCCCGCCAGGGCATGGCGCTGGACCTGGGCGGTATCGCCAAACTCCCTATTCTCGAAGCGGGCATGAACGTGCTGCGCTCCGAGGGGGTGGAGAACGCCATGATCAACGGCGGCGGCGACGTGCTGACCCAGGGGTTGTGGCAAGGCCGGCCCTGGCGCGTGGGCCTGCGCGACCCGCGGTCTCCCGAGCGCCTGCTGGGTGTCGTGGCCGTGGCGGGTACTGGTGTGGTGGCTTCGTCAGGCGACTACGAGCGCTTCTTTTTCCACGAAGGCCAGCGCCAGCACCATGTGCTCAACCCGCGCACGGGGCGTCCGGCATCGGGCGTGCATGGCGTGAGTCTGGTGGCGCGGGATGTGGCAGCTGTCAACGGACTGGGCGCCGCGCTGATGGTGCGGGGCCCACAGGCGGGCAGGGCGCTGGCGCAGCGCATGCCGGGGCTGGCCGTGTTGATCGCCGGGCAGGATGGCGAAGTCTGGCAGTCCGCTGCCATGTCGGCCTTGCTGGAGCCCATGCCGTCTTGAGCCCGCGGCGCTCGCGGCATGCTTGCGGGCGCTTGCGAGGTCGTCCACAGGGTCTCAGCCCGGGGCCTGGGCCTGCTCGCAGTGCACCTGCAGCAGTTCGCGCTCCGCCAGCGTCGCGCCAAAGCGCACGGCGCTCAGGCAGCCACCCCACACACAGCCCGTGTCCAGCCCGAGCAGGTCGCTGCGGTTGAGCCAGCCCAGTGTGGACCAGTGGCCAAAGGCCGTCAGCGTGCCGGCCGTGCGCCGTCCTGGCGCCTCAAACCAGGGCATCAGGCCCGCAGGGGCGGCGCTGGCACTCTCGGTGCTTTCAAAATCCATCACGCCCTCGGGCGAGCAAAAGCGCATGCGCGTCAGCACGTTCACGATCACCCTCAGCCGGTCCGTGCCGGTGAGGGTGTCGCTCCAGCGGTCTGGTGTGTTGCCGTACATCGTGTGCAAGAAGGCGGGCAGGTCCGGGCTGCGCAGCACGGCGTTGACCTCCTGTGCGCGCGCCAGGGTGTCGGCGGTGGTCCAGTCGGGTACCACGCCCGCATGCACCATCAACAGAGGCTGACCGGCATGCGCGTGCGTGCGTGCCAGGGGTTGCTGTTGCAGCCAGTCGAGCAGTGCTTTGCGGTCCGGGGCGTCCAGCACCGACGCCAAGGTGTCGCGTCGGGAGGGCTTGCGCGCGCCGTGCGCTGCGGCCAGCAGGTGCAGGTCGTGGTTGCCCAGCAAGCAGCGGATGGCGTCGCCGTGGCGCATGCACCGGCGCAGCACGGCGGCGGAATCGGGGCCCCGGTTGACGAGGTCCCCCAGCAGGTACACCGTGTCGCGGCTGGCAGAAAAGCCGATGGTGTCCAGCAGGCGTTCCAGCGCGCTGTCGCAGCCCTGGATATCGCCGATACAGTAAAGAGCCATGATGGTTTTTGGTGGTGAGCGTGATGCAGCAAAGCGTCGATTTTCTGCTGATCGCACTGAGGGCGTCGTGATGGCGTGGATCAGAACCGCCTGTGGCGAACTGTGGCACCCCAACGCTGGTCTGCTTGGCCCCGTGGCTGTGGGAGCGCCATAACACTCTGCCGAAATTTTGATGGCAGAAACAGGACCTTTGCGCGCAGTAGGCGTGCAAACTGGGTAGGCCCGCTGGATATTCGAGGTGCTTGCCCAGGGGCAATCGCTTTGGTCGGGGTATTCGTCCTTCCCGAGGTGCCCGTTAAAGCAGGGAAGCGCTGAGGCCAAGGGGGAGATAGCCAAGGATGAATATGCCTTGCCAAAAAACTGTGGCTTCTTAATACAAAAAATGCTACCTCGCGTGTGTGACAGGCGGTTATCCATATAATCGCGCTGTCTCCAACCCCATTTCCTTAATCAGACACCATGACCAGCTACAAAGAACTTTTGAAGCAGCGTGAAGCGCTTGAGCAACAAATCAGCGAAGCCCGTCGCCGAGAATTGTCGGATGCTGTCGCCCAAGTGCGCGCTCTGGTGGCCGAATATGGTCTGACCGCCCAGGACGTGTTCCCTGCGGGCAAGGCTGCAGGCAAGGTTGGCCGCAGTTCTACTGCAGGCACCAAAGTGGCGCCCAAATACCGTGACCCTGCCACCGGCCAGACTTGGACCGGCCGCGGCAAGGCCCCCAAGTGGATTCAAAACGAAAACCGCGAAAAATTCGCCATCTGAAAAGCAGATGTGCTGCGTTAGAAAAATAGCCCGCCTTTGCGGGCTATTTTTTTGAATCCGGCATTCGATGCAGAGCTTGCCGCGCCAGCTCTGATTTGTGACGCCTCTGCACTTGGCAATCGGCACCGGGTGCCTGCGGCAAAGCATCTGCCATCTGCATTCGCGGGGTGTTTATCGCAAACCCTAGTTGCCCAAGCTGGGTTTTACCAGGGTGTCAAAAACCTTCTCGGCGCGGTGCCGGTAAGCCTGTGCTGGTTGCTCAACCGGCACCATATTGCTGCGCCATCTTTCGCAGTACCTCTGCAGTAAATGCATCGGCCGGGAAAAACGACTCCACCGCCAACTCCTGCAAGGTCACATCCACCGGGGTGCCGAATATCGTGGTGGTACTGATGAGCGACAGCATGCCGTGCACGCTCTTGAAACAAAAAGGCATCACCACCCCCAGCATTTCACCCTCCATGACGAGCGGAGCAGATTCATCGGGCGTGGGGTATTCGAGCAGTTCGGCCTGCAGTGCCAGCAACGCCGGGTCGGCGGTGGCCTGAATCTGCTGGCGCAGGCGCTCGAACAGGTGGTGGCGCCATTGCGCCAGATTGGCAATGCGTGAAGCCAGGCCCTGCGGGTGCAGGCTCAGGCGAAACACATTGACGGGCGGCGCAAGCAGTTCGGGGCTGACGTGCGCAGCCAGCAGGGCTTGCGCAGCGCGGTTGGCGGCCACCACGTTCCAGCAGCGGTCGAGCGCGATGGCGGGGCAGGGCTCGTGGCCCTTGAGAACCAGCTCCACCGCCTGGCGCGCGGCAGCCAGGGCGGGGTCGTCCAGCGCGCGTTCGCGGTACATCGGGGCATAGCCCGCTGCTACCAGCAGGGCATTGCGCTCGCGCAGCGGGATGGCCAGGCGCTCGCACAGGCGCAGCACCATGTCGCGACTGGGGTTGGTGCGGCCAGTCTCCATGAAGCTCACATGGCGTGTGGAGATGTCCGCTTCGTCGGCCAGCTCCAGCTGGCTCAGGTGCCGCTGCTGGCGCCACGTGCGCAGGTGGTCACCAAAACTGGCAAGCCCCGCCGCCGCAGCCCGGTGCGGCAGCGGATGGCGCGGGGTTCGACGGGAAGGGGTGACAGGTGTGGCCGGTGTGGATGTCATGCCTTGCATCCTAGACCCAACCGGCGCGCAGGCCATTACCTGGCACGTCATCGACGCCATGCGCTGCAGCGGCAACGATGCAGCCTTCTTCAACCCCCCAAGGAGCTTGTCATGTTCAACCTGCTGTCTTCTCCCTCGTTCTTGCGTGTTGTGGTCTGGTTCGATGCGTCCACCGGGCTGCTGCTGGGCGCCTTGCATCTGCTGCTGACGGCGTCATTGACCGAATGGCTGGGATTGCCGCCCGGTCTGCTGGTGGCGTCGGGCGTGATGCTGCTGGGCTACGCGGCGCTGGCCATCGGCATTGCACGCGCGCCCGCCATGCCACGCGGCGGATTGTGGTTACTGATCGTTGCCAACTTTGCCTGGGCGCTGGCCAGCCTGGCCTTGCTGCTCGGCAGCGCTGTAGCCCCCACGTTGCTTGGCCAGGCCTATCTGTTGGTGCATGTGGTGTCAGTGGCGGTGCTTGCCGAACTGCAGTGGATGGGGGTGCGCCGCCTGCCCGCCTGGGTTGCTGCGTAGTTGGCATTGGAATCGCTGATGCTGCACATTTAATAGCATTGCAGGCATGTAGATGTAGCGCATACGCCGCTTTTGATCTCAAAAGGGGTGTGGTACAGGGTGCTGGCGGTGGCGCGGGGCGGGCGCGGCGGGCGGAGTGCAGCGGCATATCCCCGGTGATTGCGCCGTCATGGGGGACTGCCAGAATAGACGCTGTTGCCTTTTCAAGGAGTTCGCCATGGCCTCATCGTCGAAGCTGCAAGCCACCCCATCGTCCAAGCCCGTCCGCCACGTCTTTGCCAACACCCTCAAGGGCTTCAAGACCGCATCGGGCAAGGAGGGCAAGCTCTACTCCCTGCCCGCGCTGGCCAAGCAGTTCCCGCAGATCCAGCGCCTGCCCGTGTCGATCCGCATCGTGCTCGAATCGGTACTGCGCAACTGCGATGGCCGCAAGGTGACGGCCGAGCATGTGCAGCAACTGGCCCACTGGGCGCCGAACGCCGAGCGCAAGGACGAGATCCCCTTTGTGGTCTCGCGCGTAGTGCTGCAGGACTTCACCGGCGTGCCACTGCTGGCCGACCTGGCCGCCATGCGCAGCGTGGCCGCCAAACTGGGCAAGAACCCCAAGAAGATCGAACCCCTGGTGCCCGTAGATCTGGTGGTAGACCACTCCATCATGGTGGACCACTACGGCAAGAAGAACTCGCTCGACCTGAACATGAAGCTCGAATTCCAGCGCAATCGCGAGCGCTACGAGTTCATGAAATGGGGCATGCAGGCCTTTGACACCTTTGGCGTAGTGCCCCCGGGCTTCGGCATCGTGCACCAGGTCAACCTCGAATACCTGGCGCGCGGCGTGCACAAGCGCAAAGATGGCGTCTACTACCCCGACACCCTGGTGGGCACCGACAGCCACACCACCATGATCAACGGTATTGGCGTGGTGGGCTGGGGCGTGGGCGGCATCGAGGCCGAGGCTGCCATGCTGGGGCAGCCCGTGTACTTCCTCACCCCCGATGTGGTGGGCTTCGAGATGACGGGCCAGCTGCGCGAGGGCGTGACCGCCACCGACCTGGTGCTGACGGTGACCGAGCTGCTGCGCCAGCACAAGGTGGTGGGCAAGTTCGTCGAATTTTTCGGCGAAGGCACGCGCACCCTGGCGTTGCCCGACCGCGCCACCATCGGCAACATGGCGCCCGAATACGGCGCCACCATGGGCTTCTTTCCGGTGGACGAAAAGACCATCGACTACTTCAAGGGCACGGGCCGTACCAAGGGCGAGATCGAGGCCTTCGAGGCCTACTTCAAGGCGCAGGGACTGTTTGGCGTGCCCCTGGCGGGCGAGGTAGACTACTCGCAGGTGGTGAGGCTTGACCTGGGTAGCGTGACGCCCAGCCTCGCCGGCCCCAAGCGCCCGCAAGACCGCATCGAGCTGGGCAAGGTCAGTAGCCAGTTTGCTGATCTGTTCAGCAAGCCCAATGCACAAAACGGCTTCAACCGCCCGGCGGAGCTGCTGCACACGCGCCATCACATCCACCGCGCCGCCGAGGTGGTCGCCGACGTGGCGCCAGACGGCAAGCCCACCCCGGCGGGTGCTCCGCGCTCGATGGTGGAGATGGAGGCCAACAAACCCGCCCTGGCCACCGCACACGATCAGGCCCGCACGGCCACATTGCCCGCCAAGGGGGCTGACCCTACCGTGGGCAATGGTGATGTGCTGATTGCCGCCATCACCAGCTGCACCAACACCAGCAACCCCAGCGTGCTGCTGGCCGCAGGCCTCTTGGCCAAGAAGGCGGTGGAGGCGGGGCTCAAGGTGCAGCCGCACATCAAGACCTCGCTGGCGCCGGGCTCGCGCATCGTCACCGAATACCTTACGCAGACCGGGTTGCTGCCCTACCTGGAAAAGCTGGGCTTCGCGTTGGCAGGCTATGGCTGCACCACCTGCATTGGCAACGCGGGCGACCTCACGCCCGAGCTGAACGAGGTCATCACTAGCAACGACCTGGTATGCGCGGCCGTGCTCTCGGGCAACCGCAACTTCGAGGCGCGCATCCATCCCAACCTCAAGGCCAACTTCCTGGCCAGTCCGCCGCTGGTGGTGGCTTACGCCATTGCGGGCACGGTGCTCAAGGACCTGATGACCGAGCCCGTGGGCAAAGGCAAGGGCGGGTGTGATGTGTACCTGGGTGACATCTGGCCCACCAGCGACGAAGTGCATGCGCTGCTGAAGTTCGCCATGAACGGCAAGGCCTTCCGCGAGAACTACGCCAAGGTGGCCACCGACCCCGGTGCGCTGTGGGAGAAGATCAAGGGCGTGGGCGGCACCGCCTACACATGGCCCGCCAGCACCTACATTGCCGAGCCGCCGTTTTTTGCCCAGTTTGCGCTCGACCAGGGCGCGGCGGCCGCGTCTGCCGTGCACGGCGCGCGCATCATGGCGCTGTTTGGCGACTCCATCACCACCGACCACATCTCGCCCGCGGGCTCGATCAAGGAGAGTTCGCCAGCCGGCCAGTGGTTGCTGCAGCACGGCGTGAAGAAGGCCGATTTCAACAGCTATGGTGCCCGCCGGGGCAACCACGATGTGATGGTACGGGGCACCTTTGCCAACGTGCGCATCAAGAACCTCATGATCCCGCCGCAGTCCGACGGCTCGCGCGAGGAAGGTGGCGTCACGGTGTTCCAGAACGAGGGGCCGCTGCAGGGCGAGAAGATGTTCATCTTTGACGCGGCCATGCAATACATGGCGCAGAAGACGCCCACCGTGGTGTTCGCAGGCGAAGAGTACGGCACGGGCTCCAGCCGCGACTGGGCCGCCAAGGGCACGCAGCTGCTGGGCATCAAGGCCGTGGTGGCGCGCAGCTTTGAGCGCATCCACCGCTCCAACCTGGTGGGCATGGGCGTGCTGCCGCTGCAGTTCAAGGCAGGCGATTCGTGGGAGACACTGGGCCTGACGGGCAATGAGGTGATTGACGTGGTGCCTGACGCTGCACTCACCCCGCAAAGCGATGCACGCCTGGTTATCCACCATGCCGATGGCACACGCCGGGAGGTGACGGTGACCCTGCGCATCGACACCCCCATCGAGGTGGACTATTACCAGGCCGGGGGCATCCTGCCCTTTGTGTTGCGCCAGCTGCTGGAGGGTTGAGGGCCCGCAGCACCCTCCTTAGCTGCCGCATCGCGCTCTGCGCTGATGCGTGCGCGCAACGCTGGGGCGCAGCGCCGCCCCGGGATGTCGTGGACGGGGCTTCGGCCCCGTTTTTCATGGGGCGAGCGCTCTGGTCATTTCCTTACGCGTAGATACACTTGTGACGTTGTGCGGCCATTTCGCTGGCACTGCCTTTCATCCCGTTGTCCATGCCCCCTCCCAACAGACCTCCGACAGTGCGCGTGCCCTGGTCGGACGCGCCCGCCATCACCGTGGTGCTGGTCGTGGCGGTGCTTGCGCTGGTGGTGCTGCCACTGGCTCAAATGCTGGGAGATGGGGTTGGCACACAGCATGGGCTGGAGCCGTTTTTGGAGCTCGTGGCGGTGCTGCTGGGGCTGCTGGTGGTGTCGGTCTCCTTGCACGCCCTGGAGGCGCCGGAGCAGGCGCGTGCCAATGTACTGGTGGTGGGTTTCGGCATAGCGGCGGCCTGTAATTTTCTGCACGGGGTCCTGGCGCATTCCGGTGATGCACAGATGCCGTCGGGCAATGCCGACATATCTCTGTGGCTGAGCACCTGGGCGCGCGTGGCCGAGGTCTTGACGCTGGGCCTGACCGCGACGCGCCTGTCGGCTCCGGGCCCTAGCCGCGCCTGGCTGGCAGTGGCTGGGGGCGTCACGCTGGTGCTGGCGGGCTCGTCGCTCGGCCCCCTGCCGCAGTGGTTTGCGCATGCCGCGGAGGGAGCCCTGCGCCAGGCCGTGGCCGCAGGTCTTGCCCTGGCACTGGGTGCCTGCGCGGTATTGCTGCACCGGCGCAGCCGCCGCGAGGAGTTTCCGCGCGAGCGCCTGTTCGCCTGGGCGGCCACCGCGTTCGTGGGTGGCGAGGTCACCGTGGGTGTTTTCGGCGGACATTCAACGCTGGGCGGGGTACTGGCCCATGGTTTTCGGGTGGTGGCCTACGCGTTGCTGTACCAGGCGGTGTTTGAAGCGGGCATCCGCCGCCCGTTTGCGCGCATCCAGGAGGCTGAGAGCCGGTTGCGCGAGAGCGAGGGCCGTCTGTCGTTGCTGGGGCGCAACCTGCCGCACAGCGTGTTGTTCCAGATCGTGCGCGAGTTGGATGGCCGCGTGCATTGTGTGCACATGGGCGAAGCCATCGAGCGGCTCAATGGGGTGAGTGCCGAAGACGTGCTGCGGGACGCGGGTGTGCTGTACCGGCAGATCCTCCCGGAAGACCTTGACCGGCTCCGCCAGGCCGAGCGCCAGTCCTACCTGTCCATGACCAGTCTGGAGGCGGTTTTTCGGTTGCGGCGCACCGATGGCCAGGTGCGCTGGATGCACCTGAGTTCGTCGCCGCGCCGACTGCAGGACGGCCGGGTGCTGTGGGACGGCGTGCAAACGGACATCACCGCCCACCACCAGGCCGAAGAGGCCGCGCACGCCCAGCAGGCACTGATGGCCAATACGCTGCGCCATGTGCCCGGCGGTGTGTCGCGGATTGACCGTGACCTGCGCGTCCTGTACGTCAACGAACAGCAGGCACGCTGGCTGTACACCACGCCGCAGGCCCTGGAAGGCCAGCGGCTGCAGGACGTGATTGCGCCCGAAGTGTTTGCACGCATCCATCCGCACCTGGAAAAAGCCTTTGCGGGCGAGACGGCGGTGTTTGAAAACCGCATCGACGGCCCCGACGGCATGCAGTTTCGCCACACCACCATCGCGCCCGAAAGCGTGACTGCCCTGGGGGTGGCGGCCGTGGTGCTGTTTGCCTACGACTTGACGGCGCTCAAGCGCATCGAGCAGGAGCTGGCCCAGCAAAAGGCGCACCTGGCCAGCGTGGTCAATGCCATGCCGGACATGGTGTTCATGAAAGATACCAACGGGGTGTACCTGTCGGTCAACCCGGTGTTCGAGCGTTTTGCGGGCCACCCGGAGAGCCAGATTGTGGGCTTTAGCGATTTCGACCTGGTGGCACCCGCCGACGCCGAGCGCTTTCGCAAGTACGACCAGCGTGCCATGCAGGCCTGGCAACCGCTGGTGTACGAAGAAACGCTCACTTTTGCGGAGGACGGCTACCAGGGGCAGTTCGAGACCATCAAGACGCCCATCCGCGACCTGCATGGCCGCGTGACGGGTCTGCTGGGCGTGTGCCGTGACATCACAGACCGCAAGCGAGCAGAGCAAGAGATCGAACGCCTGGCGTTCTACGACGCCCTCACCGGTCTGCCCAACCGCCGCCTGCTGCTAGATCGCCTGCAACGCTCCCTGGCCGCCTGCCAGCGCACCAAGAACCTCGGCGCTCTGCTGTTCATCGACCTCGATAACTTCAAGGACCTCAACGACACCCTGGGCCACGACATGGGCGACCAGCTCCTGTCCCAGGTCGCCACCCGCCTGGTGGGCAGCGTGCGCGAAGCCGACACCGTCGCCCGCTTTGGCGGCGACGAATTCGTCGTCATGCTCGAAGCCCTGGCCCCCGACCTGCAAAACGCCGCCACCCAGGCAGAAACCGTGGCCGAGAAACTCCTGGCCAGCCTGAACCAGCCCTTTGACTTGGACGGCGCCCAGCACTACAGCACCCCCAGCATCGGCATCACCCTCTTTGGCGACGAACGCCTCACGGTGGACGAACTGCTCAAACGCGCCGACCTGGCCATGTACCAGGCCAAAGCCGCAGGGCGCAACACCCAGCGCTTCTTCGACCCCGACATGCAGGCGGCGGTGAACGCCCGCTCCAACCTCGAAGCCGACCTGCGCCAGGGCCTGGCCCGGGGCGAGTTGCTCGTGCACTACCAGCCCGTCGTGGACCACCACGCCCGCCTCCTGGGCGCAGAAGCCCTCGTGCGCTGGCGCCACCCCCAGCGCGGCATGATCAGCCCCGGCGACTTCATCCCCCTGGCAGAACAGACCGGCCTCATCCTCCCCCTGGGCCAATACGTGCTCCAGACCGCCTGCGAACAACTGCAGCGCTGGAGCCAACACCCAGACACCGCCCACCTGTCTATCTCCGTGAACGTCAGCGCCCGCCAATTCCGCCAACCCGGCTTCGTGGCCGAAGTGCTGCAAACCCTCAAGAACCACAACGCAGACCCCCGGCAACTCAAGCTCGAACTCACCGAAAGCCTGCTGCTGGGAGACATCGAAGACACCATTGCACGCATGGTGCAACTCAAAAGCGAAGGCGTGGGCTTTGCGCTCGACGACTTCGGCACCGGCTACTCGTCCCTGTCCTACCTCAAGCGCCTGCCACTGGACCAGGTGAAGATCGACCAGAGCTTCGTGCGGGACGTGCTGACAGACCCGAACGACGCGGCGATTGTTCGGACCATCCTGGCGCTGGCCAAGAGCCTGGACCTGGAGGTGGTGGCGGAGGGGGTGGAGACGACAGGGCAGCTGAGCTTTCTGAGGCTGCATGGGTGTGAGGGGTTCCAGGGGTATCTGTTTGGGAGACCCGGGCCTGCGGAGTTGTTTGAGCGTGAACATCTGCCCGGACACTCGGCACGGCCGCCGGCGGCACTCCTTGCACAACAGGGGCCGCATCCATGAACGGCGTGGGCATCCTGTGGGTGGACATCGATACTCAGCATGCGGCGGCTGCACGGCGGCTCATGGCGGCGCGCTACCCCGACTGGCGCGTGGTCAACAGCCCCACGCCCGAAACTGCCAAAGCGCCTCTGGCCAGCCAGGCCTGGGGCGCCGTGGTGCTGTGCCTCAAGCCCACCGACCAGGAGCTACCGGGCTTGCTGGAGCTGTGTGCGGGCCGTCCGGTGCTGATGTGCATCGACGCAGCGCAAGAGGCCCTGGCTGCGCGCGCGTTTCGTTGCGGGCTGGGCGACTACGTGCTGCGCGAGGCCGATGGCGCGGCGCACCTGAGCGAGCTGCTGAACCGCCTGGTGGCGCTGGTGCAGGGCGCCAAAGGGCAGGGCCAGCCCGTGCGCATGGTGGACGCCCGCATCTGGCAGGAGGCGCTGACCATGCTGCAGGAGCAGCGCTCGGCACTGCAGGCCACGCTGGGCAGCATGAGCCAGGGCATCTTCAAGACCGGGCCCGACGGCCGCATCACCGTCTACAACGAGCGGGTGCTGGAGCTGCTGAACCTGCCCGAGTCGCTGATGGCCACGCGCCCCACGCTGGCCGACCTGACGCGCGTGCAGGCCGAGCGCGGGGACTTCGGCGAGGGGTACCGCCTGGTGGACCGGCGCGGGCACGACTACGTGGCCCAGGGCGCTGTGGCCCCCGCCCCGGCCTTGTACTGGCGCACCACGCGCGATGGCCGTACCTTCGAGGTGCGCACCACCTCGCTGGCTGACGGCAGCCTGGTGCGCACGTTTGCCGATGTGAGCGACTACGTGCGTGTGGAAAACGAGCTGCGCGAGAGCGAGTCACGCTTCCGGTCGCTGAGCGACCTGTCGTCCGATTGGTACTGGGAGCACGACGCCGAGGGCCGCTTCGTGCAGCTGGCAGGGGACCTGAGCGTGAACGGCATCCCGCTGTCGGATGTGATGGGGCGCACGCGCTGGGAGATCGGCGCCCTGAACATGACCGACGTCGACTGGGCTGCGCACCGCGCCGTGCTGGCGGCACACCAGCCGTTCCGCGACCTGGAGCTGCAACGCCGACGCGCCGACGGCAGCATGCATTGGATCTCAGTCAGCGGTGTACCCGTGTTTGGTGCCAATGGCGCCCTGCGTGGCTACCGGGGCGTGGGCCGCGACATCACCGAGCGCAAGCAGGTCGAGAGCCAGATCGAACGCCTGGCATTTTATGACTCACTGACTGGCCTGCCCAACCGCCGCCTGCTGGTGGACCGGCTGCAACACGCCACGCTGGCGGTGGCGCGTTCTGACACCCAGGGCGCGCTGCTTTTCATCGACCTCGACAATTTCAAGGACCTCAACGACACCTTGGGCCATGACACCGGCGACCAGCTGCTGCTGCAGGTGGCGCAGCGCCTGAAAGGCTGCGTGCGGGAGTCCGACACCGTGGCCCGTTTTGGGGGCGACGAGTTCGTGGTGCTGGTGGAGGGTCTCAGCCCCGACCCCGCCCACGCCAGCGCCGAGGCCGCTCTGGTGGCCAGCCACATCGCCACTACGCTCGGCAAGCCGTATGCGCTGGGCGATGCCAGCCACCACAGTACGCCCAGCATCGGCATTGCGCTGTTTGGCCAGCAGACCGTGAGCGTGGACGAGCTGCTCAAACATGCGGACCTGGCCATGTACCAGGCCAAGGCGGCGGGGCGCAACACCCAGCGCTTCTTCGACCCCGACATGCAGGCGGCCGTGAGCAACCGCTCGGCCCTGGAGGCCGACCTGCGCCGGGGCTTGCAGGAGAAGGAGCTGGTGCTGTACTACCAGCCCGTGGTGGACGGCAAAGGCCGCTTGCAGGGCGCCGAGGCCCTGGTGCGCTGGCGCCACCCGCGCCGGGGCATGGTGTCCCCCGCCGAATTCATTCCGCTGGCAGAGCAGACCGGGCTCATCCTGCCACTGGGCCAGTGGGTGCTGGAGACTGCCTGCGCACAGCTGGTGGCCTGGTCGCGCAGCTCGCTCACCCGGCAGTTCTTCCTGTCGGTGAACGTGAGCGTGCGGCAGTTCCGTCAGCCCGACTTTGTGGAGCAGGTGCTGGGCGTGCTGGATGCCACGGGCGCCAACCCGGAGCGCCTGAAGCTCGAACTCACCGAGAGCCTGTTGATGGCCGATGTCGAGGACGTGATTGCCCGCATGGAGCACCTGCGCCGCTACGGCGTGGGCTTCTCGCTCGACGACTTTGGCACGGGCTATTCCAGCCTGAGCTACCTCAAGCGGCTGCCGCTCGACCAGCTCAAGATCGACCAGGGCTTTGTGCGCGATCTGCAGACCGACCCCAATGATGCTGCCATTGTGCGCACCATCCTGGCCCTGGCCGACAGCCTGGACCTGGCGGTGGTGGCCGAGGGCGTGGAGACCACGGGCCAGCTGGAGTTTCTGCAGCGCTACGGCTGCAAGGCCTTTCAGGGCTACCTGTTTGGCCGGCCCATGCCTGCCGAAGTGCTGGAGCGGGCACTGCGGCCTGCGCTATGACCTGCGTTAAGGCAAAGGCCCGCCAGCGCGCGCAGTTCACAATCGCACCATGAAAAAACAGGTGTTGGTCGCCGGTGGCGGCATTGGCGGCTTGGCCGCTGCGTTGGGCGCATCGCGGGCGGGATGGGATGTGCGGCTGTACGAGCGCGCTGCTGCATTCAGCGAAGTGGGTGCGGGCGTGCAGATCGGGCCCAACGTAGTGCGCCGCTTGCAGGCATGGGGCCTGCAGCAGCCGCTGCAAGCGGTGGCGGCCTTCCCCAGCCGCTTGCAGGTGCGCAACGCCGTCAGCGGCAAAGAACTGGCCGTGTTGCCCCTGGGGCCCACGGCGGTGGAACGCTATGGCGCGGCCTACGCCACCATTCACCGTGCGGACCTGCATGGCCTGCTGCTGTCTGCCGTGACCAAATACACCGACACGCAACTGCACCTGGACCATGCGATCGACAGCTTTGCCGATGCCGACGGCGTGGTGACTGTGCGCACCAGCCGCGGCAAGCAGGTCGAGGGCGATGCCCTGATCGGTGCCGATGGCCTGTGGAGCCGCACCCGCACCCAGCTTCTGGGTGCTGTGCCGCTGCGCGTGACGGGGCACCTGGCCTACCGCGCGCTGGTGCCGCAGCATGCGCTGCCCGACGCCTTGCGCACGGCACAGGTCACCGCGTGGCTGGGCCCGCGCCTGCATGCGGTGCAGTACCCCGTGCGCCGGGGCGAGTTGCAGAACCTGGTGGTCATCGTGCAAGGGCCCGCACCGCAAGACTTGGAGAACTGGGACCACGCCGCCAATGCCGCAGGCCTGGAGCACGCGCTGCAAGGCACCTGCACAGCGCTGCAAGACGTGGTGCGCAGCGTGACTGCCGTGGGTGGTGCAGGCTGGCGCCTGTGGCCCTTGTGCGACCGCCCGCCGGTGCGCAGCGCCGACGAGATGGCGCAGGGCCTGGTGGGCCTGTTGGGCGATGCCGCGCACCCCATGCGGCCGTACCTGGCGCAGGGTGCGGGCATGGCGATCGAAGACGCGGCCGAGTTGCAGCGTGCACTGGCCATGCACGACCTCGATGTACCGCTGCGCCTGCGCCGCTACGCGCTCAACCGCTGGCAGCGCAACGCGCGGGTGCAGGCCCGGTCCACGCGCAATGGTCGCATCTTCCACGCCACGGGGCCCGTGCGCTGGGGGCGCGACCTGTCGTTGCGTTTGCTGGGTGAGCGCGTGCTGGATGTGCCCTGGCTGTACCGGGGCGATGGCTCCAGCGCCAGCTCGTTGTGAGGTACCGGGTGGTGACAACCGCCCGTCAGAAACCGTCCGTTTCCTGACCCAGCAGGGTGGGTGAACGGCATCGCACGGTTGTCAGGACATTCCCTATCCGGGGCAACCCCTGCGAGCGTTTTGCAGGGTGAACTTCGTGCAGTGTGCCACGCTCTACCACTGTGTGTGCAACGCCACAAAAAGGCCAGTCACATGCCCGCGAATTCGCTGTTCAAGCGCAGTTCGTGGTGCTACAACGTACCAAGCCGGTAGTGATTGCCAATGCAACACCGTGGTACCACCTGAGCCCGCCAGGGGTGCCGCCACAGGAGGTCGTATGGATGCCATCAGCAACTTCGCCGCGCGCTATGCCCGTAGCCGCGAAGAGGAAATGTCGATCGACGAGTACCTCGCCGAGTGCAAACGTGATCCCATGGCCTACGCCACATCGGCCCAGCGCATGCTGGCCGCCATTGGCGAGCCCGAGATGGTGGACACGCGCAACGACCCCCGCCTGTCGCGGCTCTTTGCCAACAAGGTCATCAAACGCTACCCCGCCTTCACCGAGTTCTACGGCATGGAGGAGTCCATCGAGCAGGTGGTGAGCTTCTTCCGCCATGCCGCGCAAGGGCTGGAGGAGCGCAAGCAGATCCTTTACCTGCTGGGCCCCGTGGGTGGCGGCAAGAGCTCCATTGCAGAGCGCCTCAAGGCCCTGATGCAGAAGGTGCCGTTCTATGCGCTCAAGGGCTCTCCGGTCAACGAGTCGCCGCTGGGCCTGTTCGACGCCGCAGAAGACGGCCCGGTGCTGGAGGAACAGTTTGGCATTCCGCGCCGCTACCTGCAGCGCGTGCTGTCGCCCTGGGCAGTGAAGCGGCTGGAAGAGTATGGCGGCGACATCCGCCAGTTCCGTGTGGTCAAGCGCTACCCCAGCGTGCTCAAGCAGGTGGGCATCGCCAAGACCGAGCCGGGCGACGAGAACAACCAGGACATCTCCAGCCTGGTGGGCAAGGTGGACATCCGCAAGCTCGAAACTTTTGCGCAGGACGACACCGATGCCTACAGCTACAGCGGCGGCCTGTGCCTGGCCAACCAGGGCCTGCTGGAGTTTGTGGAAATGTTCAAGGCACCCATCAAGGTGTTGCACCCGCTGCTCACCGCCACGCAGGAGGGCAACTACAAGGGCACCGAAGGCTTTGGCGCCATCCCGTTTGACGGCGTGGTGCTGGCCCATAGCAACGAAAGCGAGTGGAAGGCGTTTCGCAACAACAAGAACAACGAGGCGTTTCTCGACCGCATCTACATCGTCAAGGTGCCGTACTGCCTGCGCGTGAGCGAGGAAACGCGCATCTACGAAAAGCTCATCCGCGAGTCATCGCTGGGCAACGCTGTGTGCGCGCCGGGCACGCTCAAGATGATGGCGCAGTTCGCCATCCTCACGCGGCTGAGGGAGCCCGAGAACTCCAGCATCTTCAGCAAGATGCAGGTGTACGACGGCGAGAGCCTGAAGGACACCGACCCGCGCGCCAAGAGCTATCAGGAGTACCGCGACTACGCGGGCGTGGACGAGGGCATGACGGGCATCTCCACGCGTTTTGCGTTCAAGATTTTGTCCAAGGTGTTCAACTTCGACAGCGCCGAGGTGGCGGCCAACCCGGTGCACCTGATGTATGTGCTGGAGCAGCAGATCGAGCGCGAACAGTTCCCGGCCGAGCTGGAGACCAAGTACACCGGCTACATCAAGGAGTTCCTGTCGCCACGCTATGCCGAGTTCATCGGCAAGGAGATCCAGACCGCCTATCTGGAAAGCTACAGCGAGTACGGCCAGAACATCTTTGACCGCTACGTCACCTACGCCGACTACTGGATCCAGGACAACGAATACCGCGATACCGACACCGGCGAGGTGTTCGACCGCGGCGCGCTCAATGCCGAGCTGGAGAAGATCGAGAAGCCCGCAGGCATCGCCAACCCCAAGGACTTCCGCAACGAGATCGTCAACTTCGTGCTGCGGGCACGTGCCAACAACCAGGGCAAGAACCCGAGCTGGACCAGCTACGAAAAGCTGCGCCTGGTGATCGAGAAGAAGATGTTCTCCAACACCGAAGAGCTGCTGCCGGTGATCAGCTTCAACGCCAAGGCCAGCGCCGAAGAGGCCCGCAAGCACGAGGACTTTGTCACCCGCATGGTCAACAAGGGCTACACGCCCAAGCAGGTGCGGCTGCTGTGCGAGTGGTACCTGCGCGTGCGTAAGAGTAGCTAAGGTCGGTGCCAGGGCCACAGGCCCTGCATGGGGAACTGGAGCAACGGATGGCATTGCAAATCATCGACCGCAGGCTCGCTGGCAAGAACAAGTCGGTGGGCAACCGTGAGCGATTTGTTCGCCGCTACAAGGAGCAGATCGCGGATGCGGTGCGCCGTGCCGTTTCGCAGCGCGGCATCCGCGACATGGAGCAAGCCGAGAACATCACCATCCCGCGCAAGGACATCAGCGAGCCCGTGTTCCACCACGGCCAGGGCGGTATCCGCGACATGGTGCACCCCGGCAATGCGGACCATGTGCGTGGCGACCGCATCGAGCGGCCGCAGGGTGGGGCGGGCGGGCGCGGTTCGCAGGCCAGTGACAGCGGCGAGGGTGAGGACGACTTCACCTTCACGCTGACCAAGGAAGAGTTCATGCAGCTCTTTTTTGAAGACCTGGCGCTGCCGCACCTGCTGCGCACCCACATTGGCGAGAACCCGCAGTGGAAGTCGCGCCGCGCAGGCTTCAGCCAGGACGGCATCCCCAACAATCTGGCCGTGCTACGTACCATGCGCGGTGCTTTAGGTCGGCGCATTGCGCTGGGCAAGTCGGCGCACCGCGAGCTGTTGGCGCTGCAAGCCGAGCTGGATGCGCTGCTGGCGCAGGACGACGGCACCAGCGAGGCGGTAGCTGAGTTGCAGCGCCGCATCGATGCGCTCATGGCGCGCATCGGCAAGATTCCCTACCTCGACCCCATCGACCTGCGCTTTCGCGCCCGCACGCCGGTGCCTGTGCCCAGCAGCCAAGCGGTGATGTTCTGCGTGATGGATGTGTCGGGCTCCATGGATGAGACGCGCAAGGACCTGGCCAAGCGGTTTTTCATCCTGCTGTACCTGTTTCTCACGCGGCACTACGAGACCATCGACATCGTGTTCATTCGCCACCATACCCAGGCAGCCGAGGTGAGCGAGGAGCAGTTCTTTCACTCCACCGAAAGCGGCGGCACGGTGGTGAGCAGCGCGCTCGTGCTGCTGGACCAGATCATCCGTGCGCGCTACCCGCAGGGCGACTGGAACATCTATGTGGCCCAGGCCAGCGATGGCGACAACTTCACCAACGACAGCGGCATCTGCCGCAACCTGCTGGTGGACAAGATCCTGCCGCTGGTGCGCTACTTTGCCTATGTGCAGGTGGCCGAGGAAGAACAGAACCTGTGGGAAGAGTACAGCCAGCTGGCGCCGCTGTCCGCCCACTTTGCGATGCGCAAGGTCGCCGCACCCGGAGACATCTACCCCGTGTTCCGCGACCTCTTCAAGAAAGAAGGGGTGGCCGCATGAACAACGTTGTGCAGTACCCCGTGCTGGAGCGGCGCCTCAGCGACAACCCCTGGAAGACCGCTGCCGTGGGCGAGCGCCGCCACCGCGCGGTGCCCGGTCAGCCCCTGCCCGCCGGGGCACGGCCCACAGAGCCGCTGCCCGACCCGAGCGACTGGACGTTCGAGCTGATCGAGCGCTACCACGCCGCCATTGCGGCTACTGCGGAGCGCTTCGGCCTCGACACCTACCCCAACCAGCTGGAGGTCATCACCGCCGAGCAGATGATGGACGCCTACTCCAGCGTGGGCATGCCGGTGAACTATCGGCACTGGAGCTACGGCAAGGAGTTTCTGGCCACCGAGCGGCGCTACCGGCGCGGCCACATGGGGCTGGCCTATGAGATCGTCATCAACTCAAACCCCTGCATCAGCTACCTGATGGAGGAGAACACCACCGCCATGCAGGCGCTGGTGATTGCCCACGCCGCCTACGGGCACAACAGCTTCTTCAAGGGCAACTACCTGTTTCGCATGTGGACCGATGCGTCCAGCATCATCGACTACCTGGTGTATGCCAAGGACTATGTGGCGCAGTGTGAAGAACGCTATGGCACGGGCGACGTGGAGCGGCTGCTGGACTCGTGCCATGCCCTGGCCAACTTTGGTGTGGACCGCTACCGCCGCCCCTCCAAAAAGAACCTGGCGCGCGAGCGCCTGGAGCGTGAGCAGCGCGAGGCCTATGCCCAGCAGCAGGTGAACGAGCTGTGGCGCACCTTGCCCACGCGCCCTGGCAAGGAGGATGCGGCGCAGGAGCACAACCGCTTTCCGCAGGAGCCGCAGGAGAACATCCTGTACTTCATCGAAAAACACGCACCCTTGCTGGAGCCGTGGCAGCGCGAGATTGTGCGCATCGTGCGCAAAATCGCGCAGTATTTCTACCCGCAGCGCCAGACCCAGGTGATGAACGAAGGCTGGGCCACCTTCTGGCACTACACGTTGCTCAACACGCTGTACGACGAAGGCTACCTCAGCGATGGGGTGATGATCGAATGGCTGGGCTCGCACACCAACGTCATCTACCAGCCGCCCGTGGGGCACCGCGCCTACAGCGGCATCAACCCCTACGCGCTGGGCTTTGCCATGTACCGCGACATCCAGCGCATCTGCCAGCACCCCACGGCGGAGGACCGGCACTGGTTCCCCGACATCGCAGGCACGCCCTGGCTGCCTGCGCTGGACCATGCCATGCGCAACTTCAAGGACGAGAGCTTCGTCGGCCAGTACCTCAGTCCCCATCTGATGCGCGAAATGCGCCTTTTTGCGCTGCACGACGATGCCAATGAGCGCGAGCTGTTGGTCAGCGAGATCCACGATGAAAACGGCTACCGCAGCCTGCGCCAGCTGCTGTCGCAGCAGTACGACCTGGGCACGCGCGAGCCCAACATCCAGGTGTGGAACGTGAACCTGCGCGGCGACCGCAGCCTGACCCTGCGCCACACCCAGTACCAGGGCCGCCCGCTGGCCGACGACACGCACGAGGTGCTCAAGCACGTGGCCCGGCTGTGGGGCTTTGGGGTGCAGATCGAGAGCGCGGACGCCGATGGCAACCACGCGGTGGTGCTGCACCAGGTGCCCGCAGCAGCGGCATGAGCGGTGTGCCCTGGTGCCGCCGCGTCTTCGGGATGCTGCAGCTGGCGGTGGGCGATGTGTTTGCTCTTGTTTTGATAGCTGAAAGCGAATGTTGCACTAACGCTATCGCCCAATTTGACTCAAAAAAAGGGTGAGAGTGCCTGGGTGCGGGGCGCCCGGGCCTGCAGCGGGCAGTCGGTGGCCACGCGCTCGGCCAGCGTCTGGCGCAGGGCCTGCAGCGCCGCGATGCGTTCGTCAATCTCCTGCAGCTTGGCAGCCAGCACCTGCGCCAGCGCGGGGCCGGGCTCGGCGGCGTCCCAGATGGCGGGCAGCCTGTCGCCAATCTCGGCCAGGGTAAATCCCAGCTGCTGCGCAGTGCGGATGTACTGCACCAGCGTCACCACCTCGGGCGGATAGTCGCGGTAGCCGTTGCCGAGCCGTCGTGCGCGGATGAGACCCTGCTGTTCATAAAAACGCAGCGCCTCGCGACTCAAACCTGAGGCCGTAGCCAGTTCTCCGATCAGCATTCCACGCTCCCTCCAACAACAAAGAACAAAGTGCTTGACCCTGAAGCGTACTTCAAGGTGGAAGCTAGGGGCCTCATTGATTCATTCAGAGGCTTCCTGTCATGCACATCCCCGCTTTTGCTTCCGACCGTTACCTGCGCATCGTGCGCGCCAGCGGCTGGTACGACCTGTTGGTCACCTGGCCTTTTGCCCTGCCCTGGACCTTTGCCTGGCTCTACGCCCAGCTGAACCTGCTGGCCCAGACGCTTGCGCTGCCAGGCATCTTGCACCCGCTCGACGCCACGCACATGCTGCTGGCCAACCTGCTGGGCTCGGTGGTGGTGGTGTGGTCGGTGGCGCGCATCGTGGCGCCCACGGTGTTGCTGGGGCGGCTGGATGGCGTGGCGCGGTTTCTGTTTGCCGCCTGGCTGATCTATGCCGTGGCGCACGGGGCCAATGCCATCGTGCTGGGTTTTGCCGCATTCGAGCTGGTGTTTGGCGTGCTGCAGTGGTGGCGCGTGGTGGGCACCGGCGCAGCGCTGTGCCCGCCAGGCCCCGCACGGATCAATGCGCGGGCGCGGGCAGCAGCCTGAAGGCCAGCGCGCCGACACCCAGCATGGTGGCAATGGTCAGCATCACCGCCACATAGGGGTCGGCGCCCCGCGCCGTGGCAATGGATGCGGCCACGCCCGTCACCCACTGCATCAACGCCACGCCCAGAAACATCGCCATGGTGAACACCGCCATGGCGCGCCCCGTGACGGCGGGGGCGTAGGCCGAGCGAACGTCCGAATACTGCAGCACCATGTAGCCGGACAGCAGCCCCACGGCAATGGAGCCCCCCACGTCCAGCCACTCGGCGTGCAGAAAGCCCATGGCCGCAAACACGGCCCCCAGCAGGGCGGTAAAGCCCAGCAGCCAGCGCCTGCGCCGTGTGGGGCCGGGGTCCAGCCGACCAAAAAAGGCCGGACTGAACAGCGACACCAGCGACGACAGCATGGCCACGTTGCCGCTGGCCACCAGCGAATAGCCGTGCCGCTCGATCAACAGTGGGCCCAGCCACAGCCCGCGCAGCGTGAGGAAAGAGGCATACGTCATCAGCGCCAGCAGCATGATGCCGGCGGTGTGCGGTAGCAGAAACAGGGCGCCAAAGCCGCGCACCGCCTGCAGCACCGACTCGCGCGGGGCGTCTTCATGGGCGGCCTGCGCGGGCTCATGCACCTTCCAGAAGATCAGCAGCCAGGCCAGCGCCGCCAGGCCCGCCAGCACGCCAAACCCCATGCGCCAGGACGACTGTTGCACCAGCCACGCCAGGGGCGTGCCGGTAAATAGCATGCCCAGTCCGCCCACCCCCATGGCCACGCCCGACACCATGGCAAACCGCGACGCGGGAAAGTAGCGTGCGATGAACACGGTGCACACCAAAAACGCGGGCGCGCAGCCCACACCAATCAGCACCTGTCCCAGCAGCACCGTGCCATAGCCAGGCGCCAGTGCTGACAGCACCGCGCCCGCAATGGTGAGCGGAAAAGCCAACAGCAGCGTGCGCCGCACACCGTACAGATCGATGCCAATGCCCATGAACAGCTGCATGGTGCCAAAGGCAAACGCAAAGGCTCCGGCAAACACCCCCAGCGCCTGCGCCGACAGGCCGAACTCGGCCCGCAAGCCCGTCGCCATGATGGCCGTGATGGTGCGAAAGGCCTGGCTCAGCGCAAAGCCTGACACCAGCGCCAGCAGCATGGTCCATGCGGCGCCGGGGGCAAGAAGCGGTGCAGAGGGCTGCGATGTGGGCACGGGGGGAGGTCTCCAGGGCAGATGCCGGCGGCTGTCGGGAGGGGCTCTCCCTCGGCCATCAGGCCCGGCGAGGTTACCCGCAGAGCACAGGCGCCGCTGTCGCCGACGGACGGAGCGGTGCCACCGGGGCGGCGCCTGCAGGTGGGCTGGTTCGGGGGCTCTTAGGGTATGTCCCAGTCCGCCCGCTACATACCCCACCAAACGCATCGGATGTTGCCCGTTTTGGGGCGCTTGTGCCAGCAATCGGCGGTTTGAACCGTGGATTGGGCTTTTGAATGCACCCAATTGGGCCTTGTCAGCAGGTCGCAGGCGCCGTCATGAGGGCGCCACAGGGCGTAGGCAGACTTTAGAGGAGGCTCTCGATGTGGGGATGACCCCAATGACGGTGCCGGGGGCGTGGGGCAATCTTGTGTCCATGCGCTGCACCGGGTGTTGGCCACGGTTCTGGAATCGCAGATTTCGGTCTCTCGCAATCAGGATGGTGCAGGTGGTGGTGAATGGCAAGGTTTGTGCTTAGGTGGCAGGCAGGGGCGCTGAAAAGGCCCTGTGGGCCGGTGGCCACAAGCCGTTGGATGGAAGTTGTCGGGCGGGCTGCGAGGCTGCGCCGCGATGTCAGGAGTGACCGATGAAGACGATGGTTTTGCTGGGTTCGGGTGCGTTGGCTACCTTGTTGTTGTCGGGCTGCGCAAGCCAGCCCCCGGTGATGCAGGCGTTCAACGCCCCCGCCGATGGCAGCAGCATGCAATACGCCTGCGGCAATGGTGAAAAGGTCGAGATGCAGTTCTACCCCGAGCAGGGACGCAGCGTGATGCGCCGCAGCGGCTGGACGGTGGAACTGCCCAAACAGGCCGCTGACAGCGGCTATGCCTACAGCAACGGCCCCACCACGGTGCTGGGCAAGGGCAATGAGCTGACGATCCAGATTGGACACCTGGCACCGATCTGGTGCCGCAGCAACCGCGGCATGATGGTGGCTGGCGTCCAGTAACCTGCCCCCTTTGACCCCAGCCTGTGATGGGCTGGTGTGGTTTTCGCTTTTTTCAGGGCCTGTGCAGCCTGTCTGCACAGGCCCTGTGTCGTTTCAGCGCGCCTCGGGCGTGCAGGCGCCAGGGGCGGCTGCTGCAGACGCAGGGCGCTGCTCCAGCATGCGGGGGGCGACCAGCAGGTTGCCCTGTGCGTCCCGCACGGTGACGACCACCTCGCGGCTGCTGTCGGCGCGGGTGTCGCTGAAGTGCAATTGCATCTCGGCGGCCACGGTGCGGGTTTGGGGCTCGCCCCCGTTGGCAAATTCCGTGGTTTCCAGCGTGCCCTGCAGCAGCGCCACGCCCTGCGCATCGATCTGCCACGGGCCGGTGAACACAAAGCGCTGGCAGCTGATGCTGAGTTCCACCCGCTCGTTTTCCAGCAGCAGCTCTGCGCCACCGCAATGCAGCGCGCAGGGGGCACCCACCGTGAAACCCGCGCCCGAGAAATAGACCGTGCCGTTGATCGGGCCAGTGCCCGTGCCGCCGGTGCCGGGACCGCAGGCGGCCAGCACCAGCAGGGCAGCGGCGGTGGCCAGCAGCCGGGCCGCCCGGGCCCAGAGTTCAGGAAGGACGTTCATCTTGGTCTGCGGCATAGAAGTAGCTGCCAAAGCGGGCGCGCCGGTTGCGCTCGCCAGGTGGGGTGTTTTTCTGGTCGTGGTCGTAGCGGGCCTGGGCCTCGGTCATCACCGTCTTGAAGGCCTGGCGCCATGCCTTGGCGGCCACGGCGTGCAGGCGGCGGGCTGATTCTTCGCTGAGCTGGTCCACAAACACGGCCTGCTCCAAGTAGTTGTGCTCGCCCTCCAGGTTGAGGCTGGCGGCGGCCAAATGGTCGTGCAGGTTGTCCTGCATCAGCTGCGCCATCTCGGCAAAGCCCTGGCGCGGCACAAAACCGGCGGCCAGCAGGCGGATCTGGCCGTCCTCGCCTTCCTCGGCCATGCCCAGGCGCACCAGTTCGTCAAGCACCGCTCGGGGCCGCACATCGCTGCTGATGCTGGCCACCAGGCCGTCGAAGTGCGGGGGCTCGCCGCTGCGGGGCAGGGGGCGGGGCTGGCCCTCGTCGTCCAAGCAATCCGTCTGGCTCAGCCAGCGCGCGGCCACCTGGCTGGCCATGTTCAACGGGGTTTCGCCAGCTTCTTCTTCAGCGGTGGGCTCGGCCAAGCGGCCCAGGTTGCGCACATCGCGCCGGTGCACGCCCGACATGAGGCTCACTGCACTGTCGGTGGTTTTTTTGCCCGTGCGCTGCAGCTCGTCGTGCGCAGCGTCCAGAAACACCTTCTTCATCGCCGCCGCAAACGCGGGGTAGGCCACGCCATTGCGCAGCAGCAGGCGCGCCAGAGGGCGCAGCACGTGCAGGGCAGAGGCCAGAACGATGGCGGAGCGGGAGGGCATGAAAAAAAAGGGCCGAGACGCGGCGGGTGTCAGGTGCAGGCTGTGATTGTCATCTGGTTGACGGCTGGAAATTGTGTGGGATATTATCCCACTCATCTACGATGCGGTGTGGGCGCAAGCCGACGCCTCGCCGTGGGTATCCGCATTCACAGGGAGAACAAGCACATGAAGAACCGAGGGTTGATGAACACATTGGCGGGCATGTCCCATGCGTCGCCCGCATGGCTGGCCGTGGCCACCGCCGCATTCGTGGCGGGCTGCGGTGGCGGGGAGGGCGGCAACCCGCAGACCCCCAACGAGGCGCGGCTGCAGGTGGCGCGTTCTGGCGATCTGGTGGCCTACTTCAAGGCCAAGATTGCGCAGCGGGTGGCGCTGGGCTACCCGGGCACGGCCATCACCGTGCCCACCGTGGGTGGCTTGAGCAGCGCGGGCAGCGTGGTCACCCACACCGGTGTGCCGCTGGCAGGCACGGCGGTGGAGGAAGACGGCCTCATCAAGGCCGAGGGCAACATGCTGTATGGCTTGCACCGCGCCTACGCCACCGACACCGGCCGCGAGCCGCCGCGCCTGGCCGCCCTGGCCCGCGCGGCCGACGGCAGCCTGACCGGCGTGGGCAGCGCGGTGCTGGACGCCAAGTTCATCCCCCAGGGCTTTTATGTGGCGGGCGGCGGCACGCGCGCTGCCGTGCTGTCGCAGCGAGACCCGTATGCCGACCGCCAGCCCGTGGTGGCTGCGGCCGACGCTGGTATCACCGTGTTGCCGGAGTACAGCCGCACGCTGTCGCTGGACCTGTTTGCCATCCACAAGGACATGGCGCCCGCGCAGATCAAGCAGATGCGTATCGATGGTCTGCTGGTGGGCAGCCGCCTGATTGGCAACACGCTGTACCTGGTCACCACCTGGTCGCCCGACCTCACACGTTTTACCGTACCGGCAGGGGCCACGGCATCGGCGGTGGAAGCAGCACTCAAGGACCTGAACACCGCCGCGCTGGTCCCCACCCTGCGCGTGGATGGTGGCCAGCCGCAGCCGCTGGTCAACGAGGCCGACTGCCTGGTGCAGACGGGCAACGCGTCGCTGTCGCTGCAGCTCACGTCCATCACGGCCATCGACCTCACCTCGTCCAGCCTGGCGCGCACCAGCCGTTGCTTTGCGGGCGGCAGCGAGGCGGTGCATCTGGGCGCGCGCAGCGTGTATGTGGCCAGCTCGCGGCAGTACCGCTATGGCGGCGATGTGGCCAACGCCGTGTTCCCGGCCGACAGCCGCACCGACATCCACAAGTTCACCTTCCGTGGCGCGCAGGTGGACTACGACGCATCGGGCAGCGTGGACGGCCACCTGGGCTGGGACCTGCGCCGCCTGCCATCGCGCCTGAACGAATACCAGAACGATCTGCGCGTGCTGACCTTCACCGGCAAGACGGGCCAGAGCGGCATGCCGCCGGTGACCATTCAGGCCCAGCAGGCCTCCCCCGCGCTGCTGACCGTGCTGCGCGACAGCGGCCGCGACAGCTATCTGGGCCCGCAGGCCAAGCTTCCCATCCGGCTGCGCACGGCGCGGGGCGACCAGCAGATTGACAACCTGTTCTTTGCAGGCCCTCGGGCCTATGCCACCCCCTTTGCCACCACCGAACCCGTGTGGGTGCTGGACCTGGCCAACCCCGCCAGCCCCACCGTGGCGGGCGAGCTGGCGGCGGGCGGCCATGCCGACCACCTGGTGCCGCTGCCGAACGGCCTGTTGCTGGGCGTGGGCAAGGACAGCGCCCAGGGCGGTGTGGCCGACGGCCTTCAGCTTGCGGTGTTTGACGTGCGCAATGCCGCGCAGGGCAAGCGCCTGGCCACGCAGGCGGCGGGCGGCCGGGGCAGCATCACCACGCTCGACAGCACCCGACCAGTGCTCAACCTGCAAGCCGTGGATGGCAAGGTGCGCATCGCCTTTCCCGCCCGCGTCTACCAGGCACCCACGGGCGTAGGCACGCCACCACCCGTGCGGGGCTACCAGGGCGCCTTGCAGCTGGAGGTGAACACCACCACCGGCGCGCTGGCCCAGCGCTCCATGGTGGTGTCCACCGCCCTCCTGAACGGCGACACGCCCGGGCTGTACAGCCGCTTTGACATCGCCAACGAGCGCAGCCTGCAGGTGGACAACGTGGCTTACCAGCTCTCGGGAGGCCAGGTGTTCACCAGGGCCGGAGACTGAAGCGCTGCCGGTTGCGACTCAGGGAGAGAACTATAAAAACGATAGCTGCTTGCGCTTTTCTGTAGGGCGCAGGCGGCAGTTCAAAGGCCTGTTCACCGGGGTGGTGAACAGGCCTATTTTTTTCGGCGCGGCGTTGTGCTTACAGGTCGGTGCGCAGCTTCCAGATCTCGGGGAACAGCACCACATCCAGCATCTTGCGCAGGTAGCTCACCCCGCCCGTGCCGCCCGTGCCGCGCTTGAAGCCGATCACGCGCTCCACGGTGGTCACGTGGCGGAAGCGCCAGAGGCGGAAGGCGTCCTCCAGATCGGTCAGCTCCTCGCCCAGCTGGTACAGGTCCCAGTGCTTGTCGGGGTTGCGGTACACGGTGAGCCAGGCCTGCTCCACCGCGTCGTTCTCCACGTAGGGCTGTGTCCAGTCGCGTTCGGTGTGGCTGGCGGGCACGTCCAAGCCGCGCCGCGCCAGCAGGCGCAGGGCCTCGTCGTACAGCGAAGGTGCCTCGTAAGCCGCCTGCACCAGCGCCAGCAGGTCGGCGCGGTGCTCGTGGGGCTTGAGCATGGCGCGGTTCTTGTTGCCCATCGAAAACTCGATGCAGCGGTATTGGTAGCTCTGGAAGCCGCTGGACTGGCCCAGGTACGGGCGCATGGCGCTGTACTCGGGCGGCGTCATGGTGGCCAGCACGTCCCAGGCGTGCACCAGCTGCTCCATGATCTTGCTGACACGCGCGAGCATCTTGAAAGCGGGCGGCAGCTCGTCGCGCGCAATGTGGCCGATGGCCGCGCGCAGCTCGTGCAGCATGAGCTTCATCCACAGCTCGCTGGTCTGGTGCTGCACGATGAACAGCATCTCGTCGTGCGCTGGCGACAGCGGCTTTTGTGCGGTGAGGATGGCATCGAGCTGCAGGTAGTCGCCGTAGCTCATGCTTTGGCTGAAGTCGAGCTGGGCGCGCTCTGCGTGCACGATGGATTCGGGCAGGGCGGCAGATGCCGCGTTGTTGTTGTCACCCGCAGGGGTTTGCGAAAAAGGGCACATGGTGGTTTGCCTTTCCGATCAGGTGACGGCGTGCGTCTGGTTGAACTCGGCCTTTTGCCACTCGCCGCCCTCCAGCACCTGGCGCAGGTGTTCCACGGCGTTCCAAACGTCTTCAAAGCCCAGGTACAGGGGTGTGAAACCAAAGCGCAGGATGTCCTTGTGGCGGCCCGTGCCGCCGTCGCCCTTGCGGAAGTCGCCGATCACCCCGCGCGCAATCAGCGCCTGCACGATGGCGTAGGCACCGCTGCCCTGGCCGTTCACGCCAGCGCCTTCATCGCGCGTCAGGCACACCTGCGAGCCGCGCTGTGCGTGCTCACGCGGCGTGGCCAGGCCCAGGCCGTGGCCTGCACAGCGTTCTTCCACCAGCTGGATGAACAGGTCGGTGAGCGCCAGCGACTTGGCGCGCAGAGCGGCCATGCCGCCCAGGCTTTGTGCAGCGGTGAACACATCCAGCCCGCATTGCAGGGCCGACAGGCTGATGATGGGCTGCGTGCCGCACAGGTAGCGCGTGATGCCCGGGGCGGGTTGGTAGTCGGGCGTGAAAGCAAACGGTGCAGCGTGACCCCACCAGCCGGACAGCGGCTGCCAGAAGCGGTCAGCATGGCGTGGGTGCACCCACACAAAGGCCGGTGCGCCAGGGCCGCCGTTCAAATATTTGTAGCCGCAGCCGATGGAGAAGTCGGCGCCCGCGCCGTTCAGGTCCACAGGCACTGCGCCCGCGCTGTGTGCCAGGTCCCACACGCACAGGATGCCCTGGGCGTGCGCCGCAGCGGTGATGGCGGCCATGTCGTGCATGGCGCCGGTGCGGTAGTTCACGTGGGTGAGCATCAGCACGGCCACGTCGCTCGTCAGCGACGCGGCAATTTCTTCGGGCTCCACCAGCACCAGCTCCAGGCCGCGCTCCTTGCACAAGCCTTCGGCAATGTAGAGGTCGGTGGGGAAGTTGCTGCGCTCGCTCACGATGCGCTTGCGGGCGGGGCTGTCTGCGCGGGCGATGTTGAGCGCCGCGCTCAGCACCTTGTAGAGGTTGATGGAGGTGCTGTCGGTGCACACCACTTCATCCTGGCCCGCGCCGATCAGCGGGGCGAGCTGGTTGCCCAGGCGCTGGGGCAGGTCAAACCAGCTGGCGGTGTTCCACGATTTGATGAGGTCGGTGCCCCATTCGCGGGTGACCACATCGGCCACACGCGCAGCGGCGGCCTTGGGGGCCACGCCCAGCGAATTGCCGTCGAGATAGATCACGCCGGGCGGCAGGGCGAAGTGGTCGCGCAGGGCGCGCAGCGGGTCTTGGGCGTCGCGGGTGCGGCAGTCTTGAAGGGTGATGGACATGGGCGTTGGGGGAGGTGATTGCTATGTTATTGATAGCTGTTGGCGCATGTTTTACTGGCGCTTCCAGCCAAAAATGCTTGAAATTCTGTGTATCGCGCTAGTCCAGCGCCCGCAGCACGGCCCGCACGGGGGATGCATCGGCTGTGGTCAGCTTCAGCGGCAGGGCGATGAGTTCGTAGTCGCCCGCGGGCACGGCGTCGAGCACCAGGTTTTCGAGCACACGCAGGCCCCGGCGGCGGATGACCTGGTGGCTGTCCAGCGTCTTGCTGTCGGCCGGGTCGATGCTGGCAGTGTCGATGCCCACCAGCAGCACGCCCCGGTCGGCCAGGCGCTCGATGGTGCCGGGCGCGTAGGCGGCCAGCTGGGCGTCCCAGCGGTCCACGGGCATGTGTTCGTAGGTGCGCACCAGCACGCGCTGCGGCAGGGTGCCGTTCACGGCGTGGGCGATGTGTTCCCAGGTGATGAGCGGGCCGCAGCCGATGGCGTGGATCACGCGGCAGGGGCCCAGAAAGGCGTCGAGCGATACGTCGCCAATGGTGGCGCCCTGTGCGTCGTAGTGCAGCGGCGCATCGGCATGCGCGCCCACATGGGGCGACATCGTGATCGCGCTCACATTGACCGGGCAGCCTGGGCCGATGGTGGCGCACCACTGCTGGCTGTAGGCCGTGTCGCCGGGGAACACAGGGCTGCCCGCGTGCACGGGCGGCGAGATGTCCCAAAGCTGGCGGGCGGTGGGGGAGGAAGGCGTTGACATGGGACAAAGTTTGCATGTCCCGAAAAACCCGTGGTGTCGGTTATTTCCAACAGCTGGCGGATTTTTTGTTGAAGCCTAAACTATTTGAATGAGGCAGTAGCCCGGCTGCTACCCAGAAAAAAAACCAGGCCTCCCGCCAGCCGCGCCGTGAGCATCGGGGGTCTCGCTCGGTCTGCAGCGCACCTTTGTTGCTCGATGCGTGCAGAGGGTTCCTAGCTGCCGTGGGGGAGAGGAATGCGAACAAAAAATCCCACGCCCCGGCCGTTCAGGCCCGCACCCACCTGCACCTGCCCGCCCATGCGCAGCACTGCCTGCCGCACGATGGCCAGGCCCAGGCCCGAGCCGGTGGCGACATGTCCCAGGCCCCGGTAGAAGCGCTCAAACACCCGCTGGTGCTCGGTGGCCGGAATACCGGGCCCGTCGTCCTGCACTGACAGGTGCAGCACCGAGTCCTCGCGCCGCAGTGCCACCGCCACGTTGCCGCCATTGGGCGTGTAGCGCACCGCGTTGTCGATGAGGTTGTGCGCAATCGACTCCAGTGCGGGCAGGTCCAGCCGGGCGTCCAGGGTGTCGGGGGCGTCCAGCGACAGCTCGATCTGCCGCGCCATGGCCTGCGGTGCCGCCTGGGCCAGCGCGGCGCGCAGCCAATGCGCCACGTCCAGGTTGCGCGGGGCGGGGCGCTGGGCGTCGTCCAGCGCTGCCAAGTCCAGCAGCTGTTGCGCCAGGTGCGAGGTGCGGGCGATGGCCTGCTCCAGGTGGGCCTGCGCCTGGGTGCGCTCCTGCGCGATCTGCGACCGGGCCATCACATGGGCCTGGGCCGTGATCACGGCCAGCGGTGTGCGGATCTCGTGGGCCGCGTCCTGCACAAAGGCGCGCTCGCGTTCGACCTTCTGGCGCAGCTGCGCAAAGAGGTGGTCCAGCGACTGCTCCAGGGGCTTGAGTTCGCGGTGGCGGGCGTTGAAGCCCACGGGCTGCAGGTCGTCGGTGTTGCGCTGGGCGATGCGGTAGGCCAGTTGCTGCAGGGGGCGCAGACCATTGCGCACTGACAGCCAGACGGGCAGCAGCACAAACGGTGCGGCCAGCAGCAGGTAGGGCAACAGCGACTGCGCATTGCGTGACAAAAACGCAGCGTCGGAGCGCTTGGGGTCGGCGATGGTGAGTGCCCAGCGTGCATTGCGGCCCGCGTAGATGCGGTGCACCTGACCGTTGACGAGCGTCTCGGTGATGGAGCCATCGGGCGCGCGGGCAGGCAAGGGCTCCCAACCGGGCGACGCATACGCGCGTTGGCCCTGAGCGTCCCGCAGTTCGTAGAGCGATGTGCCCGGCAGCGTGGCCAACTGTCGTCGGCGGATGTTGGTCCAGATATCGGTCGAGGCGAGCGCCGCCGCCGCGAGGGCTGGGTCCGTCACCTCTTGCAGCGATACCAGCACGGCATCGCCATACTTCTGCAGCCCCGGCTCGTTGGTGATGGTCTGCTTGTAGGTTGCAAAGATATAGCCCAGCAGCACGGCCCACACCAGCACAAAGGCCAGCAGCACCGACACGACGCTGCGGCGCACCAGCGTGGGCTCAGCCAGCCAGTCCCAGGCAGCGCGCAGAGAAGGCTTGGAGGTGTTCATGCTTGCAGCAAGTAGCCCACGCCCCGCACGGTGCGGATCAGCTCGGCACCGATCTTGCGGCGCAGGTTGGACACATGCACCTCGATGGCCGCAAAGTCCACGGGCTCGCCCAGCGGGTCCAGCCGCTGCGACAGCACGCTTTTGGACACCACCACGCCGGGCTCGCGCGCCAGCTCCAGCAGCAGCTGGAACTCGCGCGGCGACACATCCAGCACCATGCCATTGCGCTGCACCGCGTGGCGGCGCGGCTCGATCACCAGCTCGCCCAGCACCCAGCGCTCGCTGGCCTGGCGCGCGCTGCGGCGCAGCACGGCGCGGATGCGCGAGAGCAGTTCGGCCGTGGCAAAGGGCTTGATCACAAAGTCATCGGCCCCGCCGTCCAGGCCCGCCAGCCGGTCCTCCACCGCTGAGCGCGCGGTGATCACGATGATGGGCACCTGCCCGCTGTGCCCGGTCTGGTTGCGCCAGCGCGCCAGCAGGTCAAAGCCACTGCCATCGGGCAGCGTCAGGTCCAGCAGCACGCAGTCCACCGTGGTGGCATCGACCGTGGCGGGCGCATCCACGGCGCGGCGCAGCCATTCGCTGGTCAGGCCCTCCACCTTCAGCGCGGACTGCAGCGCGCGGCCCAGGTCCAGGTCGTCTTCGATGAGCAGGATGTGCATGGGGCGATTGTGGCGGGAGCAGCCCCGGTTGCGTGGTGCCGCAGCGGCACCTTTGGCTGGCCTTAAGGCGGGGCTTTGCACAATGGGCGTATCCAATGGCTCAACACATGGGGGAGAAAGCAATGGCATCGACGACAAGGCAGGAGGGAATGCGGCGATGGTGGGGTGGCGCGGCGCTGGCTGCGGCATTGGCTTTGGGGGGCTGTGCATCGGGGCCCACGCACCCATCGCTGGCCGGGGCGCAACTGCCCGACCTGGTGCCGGTGCGCGACTTCGTGGCCAGCCGCCAGTCCAGCGGCGGCTACCGCGTGTCGCCCGATGGAAAGCGCATTGCCTGGTTTGGCACCGACGGCGTGGTGCCTGCGATCTGGGTGCAGTCCATCGATGGGGGCGACGCCAAGGCGTTTCGCATCCGTGCGCGCGCCATCCGCTTCAGTGCCAACAGCCGCTGGCTCGGCATCACGGCCGACCCCACGGGCGATGAAAACACCCGCATCTATGCGGGCGCGGTCGAGGGCCCCGGTACCGACTTGCGCGAGCTGATGCCTGCACCGCGTTCAGTGGCGCATTTTGCGGAGGCGGTGGATGCCTCGTCCGACTTCATCGTCACCTCCAACCAGCGCGACAAGAAAGTGTTTGACCTGTACCGCGTGAACCCGGCGGGTGGCGCGCCGGTGCTCATGGCCACGAACCCCGGCAATGTGGGCTGGTGGGGCGTGGACACCACGGGCCAACTGCGCGCCCGGGCGCGGATCCAGGGCGAACAGGTGTTGCTGGAGCGACCTGGCGCCGAGCCGGGCAGTTGGGTGACGGTGGCAGAGCGCAGCCGGTGGGACACGCTGAACATCTTTGGCCTGCACGATGAGGGGCGCAAGGCCTGGGCCCTGTCGAACCGGGGGCGCGACAAGCTGGCGCTGGTGCGGCTGGACCTGACCACGGGCACCGAGGAAGAGTGGTTTGCCTCGCCCGATGTGGACCTGGACAACGTGACGCTGAGCCGCCGCACCCGCGAGCCGCTGCTGGCGTACTTCATGCCGGGCTACCCGGCACGCAAGGTGTTTGACTCCGCGCTTGATGCCCGGCTGTCTGCGCTGGCCGGTGACAAGCCTGCAGAGGTGCTGGTGACCAGCCTGGACCAGACCGACAAGGTGCTCACGGTGGCGGTGGCCACCGACCGGGGCACGCGCAACTACCTGCTGCGTGATGGGCAGGAGCCCCGCTTCTTGGGCGAGAACCGGCTGAGCCTGATTGCCAAGGACCTGGCCCCTACCGCGCCCATCACCTACACCGCGCGCGATGGTCTCACCCTCCACGGCTACCTCACGCTGCCCGTGGGGGCTGCGCCGCAGCGGCTGCCCACCGTGCTGCTGGTGCATGGCGGCCCGTGGGCGCGTGACCGCTGGGGCGATGGCGCCACCAGCCGCGCCATGCAGCAGTTTCTGGCCAACCGGGGCTATGCGGTGCTGCAGGTCAACTACCGGGGCTCCAGCGGCTACGGCCGCAACCATATGGAAAAGGCCCGGGGCGAGTTCGCGGGCCGCATGCACGACGACCTGGTGGACGGCGTGCGCTGGGCGGTGGAGCGCGGCGTGGCCGACGCGCAGCGCGTGGCGATCTACGGTGCCAGCTACGGCGGCTATTCGGCCCTGGTGGGCGCCACCTTCACGCCCGAGGTGTTTGCCTGCGCCGTGGATGTGGTGGGCGTGACGGACATCGCGCGCTTGCTGGAGGCCGCACCGCCCTACTGGGAGCTGGGCCTGCCCTGGTGGCACCGCTATGTGGGCAACCTGGCCATGCCGGAAGACCGCGCCCGTATGGACGCGAAGTCGCCCCTGTACCGGGCGGAACATGCGCAAAAGCCCATCCTGATCATGCACGGCGTGAACGACCCGCGCGTGAAGCTGGAGCAGTCCGAATGGATGGTGGCGGCCCTGCGCAAGGCGGGCAAGCCGGTGGACTACGTCACCTTCACCGGGGATGGCCATGGCAACCAGCGCTGGCCCAACAACCTCACCATGTACCGCAAGACCGAGGACTTCCTCGCCCAATGCCTGGGTGGGCGGACCAGCGGTTTTGACTACTACCAGCTGGGCGCGTGGGCGTTCTGATGGGGCAGGCCGTCACTTGGTTGCTTGCCCGCTGGGGGCAGCGCGGCTGCGGGTTTGCCACCGCACTGGCCTTGGCCGCCGTGTGTGGTGCGGCAGGTGCCCAGCCCGTCGCACCAGCGGGCGCCGCCTCGGCTGTTGCTGAGGATGCCGCCCCTGCGGCTCCGGTCTACACCCGGGCGCGGGTGGTGTCTGTGGAAGCGGATGCGGGCGGCAACGCCACGCATGTGCGGCTCAAGCTGCTGCCCCGCGCCAAGTTGCCGTTCACCACACAGACCTTCCGGGTCGTCAACCCTGCCTTGCTGCACGGCATTCCGCAGGGGGCCTGGGTCCAGTTCACTGCCCGGCACATCGACGGCGAAAACACGCTCACGTCCATCCGCGTCACGGCGGAGTGCAAGCGGTTTGAGCGATGTGACTGACTGCCCTGGCGGGGCGGGGCGCATTGCAGCTTGCGCTGCATCAAGGAGAGATTGAGGCGGCGACCACTGCGATACAGATATTGATAGAATGAGAATCACTATTATTTGTATCGAGGCCAGTCACCATGAAAACCATGGACGATGGCGCTGCGGCGCGGTTGCATCTTCCTACGCAGCAGAACCTGTCTTCGCGGCTGGACCAATTGCCGCGCCGCGCCTTGGGCCGGGTCACGGGCTTGTTGCCCGCGCAGGACGCGCAAGAGCACAGCACGCTGCTGCGCTTGCTGGAGATCGGCTTTCTGCCCGGTGAGACCGTGCAGGTGGTTGCACGCGGCGGCTGGGGCGGCGACCCCATCGCGGTGCGCGTCGGGCAGGCCACGTTTGCGCTGCGCCGCCAGGAGGCCTCCATGGTGCAGGTGCAGCCGTTGGATGATGCCACCCTGCCTGCCAAGGAGCTGGCATGAGCGCTCAGGCCACTGTGCAGCCCAACGCCGCCGATGCGCCCCTGCGCGTGGCGCTGCTGGGCAACCCCAACTGCGGCAAGACCGCGCTGTTCAACCTGCTCACCGGGGCGCGCCAGAAGGTGGCCAACTATGCGGGTGTGACGGTGGAGCGCAAGGAAGGCCTGCTGCAGACCACCGCTGGCCGCCGCGTGCGCGTGCTGGACCTGCCGGGCGCCTACAGCCTGCATGCACACAGCGTGGACGAGGCCATCACCCGCGACATCGTGCGCGGGCGCCGCGCGGGCGAGCCCGTGCCCGATGTGCTGGTGTGCGTGACGGATGCCACCCACCTGCGCCTGAACCTGCGCCTGGTGCTGGAGGCGCGCGCCCTGGGCCTGCCCATGGTGCTGGTGCTCAACATGATGGACGTGGCCGAGCGCCAGGGCATCGCCATTGACCGCGAGGTGCTGTCGCGCGAGCTGGGCATGCCCGTGCTGGCCACCGTGGGCGTGCGCGGCAACGGCGCGCAGGAGCTGGTGCAGTGGCTGGATGGTGCCAACCTGCAGCAGCTGCAGCGCCCCGTGGTGGCGCCCGATGCGGCGGCGCGGCTGGACGCGAGCGACCTGGAGGCGCAGAACGATGTCATTCGCACCCACCAGGAGGTGCGGCGCATTCTGGACCAGGCCGTGCGCGTGCCGGTGGTCAGCCTGCGCACGGACGACCGCATCGATGCGGTGGTGCTGCACCCGGTGTGGGGCCTGTTGATCCTGGCGGCCACGCTGTTCCTGATGTTCCAGGCGGTGTTCAGCTGGGCCGAGCTGCCCAAGTCGTGGATCGAAGATGGCGTGGGCTGGCTGGCAGCCTTGGTCAACGCCCACATGGCCGACGGCCCCTTGCGCAGTCTGCTGACCGACGGGGTGCTGGCGGGCGCGGGCGGGGTGCTGGTGTTTTTGCCGCAAATCCTGTTCCTATTCCTGTTCATCCTGGCGCTGGAGGACTCGGGCTACCTGCCGCGTGCGGCGTTCTTGCTGGACCGCGTGATGGGCACAGTGGGCCTGTCGGGCCGCTCGTTCATTCCGCTGCTGTCGAGTTTTGCCTGCGCCGTGCCCGGCGTGATGGCCACGCGCTCCATCACGCACTGGCGTGACCGGCTGGTGACCATCATGATCGCCCCGCTCATGACCTGCTCGGCGCGCCTGCCGGTGTACGCGTTACTGATTGCTGCCTTCATCCCCGAGAGCACCGTGGCGGGGGTGTTCAACCTGCAGGGCGTGGTGCTTTTTGCGCTGTATGTGGCGGGCATCGCCAGCGCCATGGCCGTGGCGGCGGTGGCCAAGCTGGCCCGCAGCGACACGCGCGCCACGCCGCTGATGATGGAGCTGCCCGCGTACCGCTGGCCCAGCGTGCGGGGCCTGGCCTATGGCCTGTACGAGCGGGCGGTGATTTTCATCAAGCGGGTGGGCGGCATCATCCTGGCCGTCACCGTGTTGTTGTGGTTCCTGTCCACCTACCCCGGCGCGCCAGAAGGCGCCACGCAGCCCGCCATCACCTACAGCCTGGCCGGCCAGCTGGGTCGCCTGCTGGAGGTCATCGTCGCGCCGATTGGCTTCAACTGGCAGATTGCCATTGCGCTGGTGCCCGGCATGGCGGCGCGCGAGGTGGCGGTGAGCGCATTGGGCACGGTGTACGCGCTGTCTGCCACGGGCGACGAGGTGGCCAGCCAGCTGGGGTCGCTGATTGCGGGGTCGTGGTCGCTGGCCACCGCGCTGTCGCTGATGGCCTGGTATGTGTTTGCGCCTCAGTGCATCTCCACCATTGCCGCCGTGCGCCGTGAGACCAATGGCTGGCGCTACCCGCTGCTCATGGTGGGGTACCTGTTTGCCATGGCGTATGCCGCCAGCTTTGTGACCTACCGCGTGGCGCTGGCGCTGGGCGGGGGCTGAGGAGGAACGTTGTGATGGCCCAGCAATTCATCGTTGGTCTGATTGTGCTCGCGGCGGCACTCTATGTGCTCTGGCGTTACCTGCCCGGGCGCTGGCGCCAGGGGTTGGGCAAGGTCCACCCGGGGTTGGTCCAGTCGCCGGGCTGTGGCGCGAGCGATGGTGGGTGCAGCAGCTGCGGCAGTTGCGCGGCGCCATCCGATGCAGCAACTGCAAAGCCCGTAGCAATGCCCGTTCGTCGTGGATCTGCTTCTCAGTGAATGCTATCTTTTAGATAGCTAATAGCGAATGATTCACTAGCGCTACAGGCCGTTTTGGCTCCAATCGCCTACTGGTACAGCTGGCCTTGGCCCAGCGCGCTCAGCGCCTGTTGCAGGTTGACGCGCGCCTGGGCCTCGTAGCGCTGCGCAAAGTAGTCCGTGCCGTAGATGTGCGGGCGGTCCAGAAACCCCTGCAGCACGGCGCTGCGCCCCGCCACATAACGCGGCCAGCGCACAAAGAAGTATTCACGCCGCACGTTGCGTTCGAACTGCCGGTACACCGTGTCGTTTTGGCCCAGGATGGCGAGGTCGATGTCCACCACCCACAACGCATCGCCGGTGAGCGGGCCCGGGGTGTGGCGGGTGTCCATCACATGCTGGTGCACGGTATCGGCCAGCGCGGTGGGCAGCCCTTGACCCAGCAGGAACTGACGCGCCCAGTCGGCGCTGTGTGCCTCGTTGTGCCCGCTCCACGGCCAGTAGATGGCGTCGTGGTACCACAGGGCGAGGGCCACAGCATGGGAGTTGTGGAGCGCGCAGGGCTGCTGGTTCTGCACCGTCTGCAGGTGCCGCAGGCAGGCCCGCAGGTGGCTGGTGTCGTGGTAGGCGCGGGGCCAGCGGGCCCAGCTGCGCAGCAGGCGCCGGCCTTCAGCACGCCAAGCGGGCGTGTCGCGCCCCAGCGCTTGGCCCAGGGCCTGCCAGTGCGCCAGCAATTCGGCGCTGTGGGCGGGCTGGCGGCGCCAGGGCATGGGGGCTTTTAGGCCAGTTTGCCCAGCAGCAGGTACTCCATCAGGGCCTTCTGCACGTGCATCCTGTTTTCCGCTTCATCCCACACCACCGACTGCGGCCCGTCGATCACGTCGGCCTCGACCTCTTCGCCCCGGTGTGCGGGCAGGCAGTGCATGAAGAGGGCGTCGGGCTGGGCGGCGGCCATCATTTCGGTGTCCACACACCAGTCGGCAAAGGCCTTCTTGCGCGCTTCGTTCTCGGCTTCGTAACCCATGCTGGTCCACACATCGGTGGTGACCAGGTCGGCGCCTCGGCAGGCTTCCATGGGGTTGCTAAAGAATTGATAGCTGTCAGCGCTGATTCCATGGGCGCCAGCGGCCAATTTCTCGTCCACTTCGTAGCCGCGCGGGGTGCTCACATGCACCTTGAAACCCAGCAGCGACGCCGCCTGCAGCCAGGTGTTGGCCATGTTGTTGCCATCGCCTACCCAGGCCACCGTCTTGCCCTGGATGGAGCCACGGTGCTCGATGTAGGTGAAGATGTCCGCCAGGATCTGGCAGGGGTGGTACTCGTTGGTCAGGCCGTTGATCACGGGCACGCGCGAGTTGGCGGCAAAGCGCTCGATCTTGGCCTGCTCGTAGGTGCGGATCATCACCAGGTCGGTCATGCGGCTGATGACCTTGGCGCTGTCCTCGATGGGCTCGGCGCGGCCCAACTGGCTGTCGCCCGTGGTCAGGTGCACCACACTGCCGCCGAGCTGGTACATACCCGCCTCAAAGCTCACACGCGTGCGGGTGCTGGCCTTCTCGAAGATCATGGCCAGCGTGCGGTCCACCAGCGGGTGGTGCTTTTCGTAGGCCTTGAACTTCTTCTTGATGAGCGCGGCGCGCTCGAACAGGTAGGCGTACTCGTCGGCGGAGAGGTCGGTGAACTGCAGGTAATGTTTCAGCGTCGTCATGGCAGTGGGACTATTCTTCATTCAGCCAGGATGGCTTTGACCAGCGGGGTCAGCTTGGCGACGATCTCGTCGGCTTCGGCGGTGGTGAGGATCAGCGGGGGCACCAGGCGGATCACGGTGTCGGCCGTGACCGACAGCAGCAGGCCTGCCTCGGCCGCGCGGCCAATCAGGGCGCCGCAGGGCTTGTTCAGCTCAATGCCCAGCATCATGCCCTGGCCCCGGATCTCCTTCACACCGGGCAGGCTGCCCAGCTCGCGCTGCAGTGCCGCCTTGAGGTGCTCGCCCACCGTGGTGGCATTTTGCAGCAGGCCGTCTTCTTCCATGATGCGGATGGTTTCGACCCCGGCGCGCATGGCCAGCGGGTTGCCGCCAAAGGTGGTGCCGTGGTTGCCGGGCTGCAGCACGTTGGCGGCCTTGGGGCCCGCCACCACCGCGCCAATCGGCACACCCGAGCCCAGGCCCTTGGCCAGCGGCATCACGTCGGGCACGATGCCGGCCCACTGGTGGGCAAACCACTTGCCGGTGCGGCCCATGCCGCACTGCACTTCGTCGATCATCATCAGCCAGCCGCGCTCGTCGCACAGCTTGCGCAGCTGCTGCAGGTATTCCACGCGCATGGGGTTGATGCCGCCTTCGCCCTGGATGGTCTCGAAGAACACGGCCACCACGTTAGGGTTGCCTTCGGTGGCCTTCTTGATGGCTTCGATGTCGTTGAGCGGCACGCGGATGAAGCCCTCGACCAGCGGGCCGAAGCCGCTGTAGATCTTGGGGTTGCCGGTGGCCGACATGGTGGCAATCGAGCGGCCGTGGAAGGCCTTTTCGTACACCACGATCTCGGGCTTGGCGATGCCCTTGTCCACGCCGAACTTGCGTGCGATCTTCAGGGCTGCCTCATTGGCCTCCAGGCCCGAGTTGCAGAAGAAGACGTTCTGCATGCCCGACAGCTCCACCAGCTTGGTGGCCAGCTGCTCCTGCAAGGGCGAGTGGTAGTAGTTGGAGGTGTGGATCAGCTTGGTGATCTGGTCCTGCAGCGCGGGCACCAGCTTGGCGTGGTTGTGGCCCAGCGTGTTCACGGCAATGCCGCCCAGGCCGTCCAGGTATTCCTTGCCGTTCACGTCCCACACGCGGCTGCCTTGTCCACGGGCCAGCGCGATGGGTACGCGGCCATAGGTGTTCATCACGTGGGGCGAAGCGGCCTCAATGAAAGCGGTCATGCGGAAATCTCCAGACGGTGCAGTGGCGAAAAAACGAGTCACGATTCTAGGGGGAGCAGGGCGACGGTCTGTTGACGATTGCGCATCAGTGCAATGCAGCCCACTACCTGAGTTTGGGGTGCTATGTGTAGCGCGGCAGAGGGATTAGGGAGCCAGCTCTTATATAAGAGTTAGAATGTCGCGTTGCGGTGCAACATGCAGTGATCCTGCGTCTGTGCCCTCACTACCACTCCAATCCCCGATGGTTTCCCCCTCCTCCAAAGAAGTCTTCATCCAGGGCATCACCCACGAAGGGAAAACCTTTCGTCCCAGCGACTGGGCCGAGCGGCTGGCCGGGGTGATGAGCAGCTTTCGACCCGGTGGAGCCCGGCCGGGCAGCCATTTGAGCTATTCGCCCTGGTGCATTCCCACCACGCTCAATGGCGTGAAATGTGTGGTGGTGCACCGCGACCTGCAGGGGCACGAACCCATGGCCTGGGACTTCGTGATCAATTTCGCCCGTGACAACAACCTGCAGGTGGCCGAGGCTTGCCTGCTGCCCGACGTTCCCCCGCTTCCAAAGCCCTGAGGGTGCGCCTGCCGGGGCGCAGACGGTGGCCTGCGCGCGCCGTGGAGCCCCTCAATAGCGCACGATGAGCGCAACGATGCCAAGGAACGCGGCCACCGCTGGTTCCATGCCAGGCAAGTCGATCACAAGCTCCCGTTTGAAGGTGATGGCCGACCTCTCCCGGATGCACCCCAGCGGTTGTCCGGTGGAGAGGTGGGTGACGGGGAAGTTCTTTGTGAGCCAGCCGGAAGACGTCCCGACCTCGATGTCAGCCGGCTGCGTCATCACGATGCGCGGCAGGCGCCGACCGGTGTTTTGGCTCAGAACGTCTGCCTGGGCGTGTATGGATTCGTCGGCGGTTTCGAGCGTGTAGCGGATATCGCTGACGTACCCCCGGCTCAGGTAGCAATGCCGCACCCTCCAGGCCTGGCCGTGCAAAGTCATCTGAATGTCGCCCTTGGCGGCATCTTCGGCGCTGAAGACGCGCAACCGGGCATTTTTGGCCTGCGCAAACCACGCGTAGTGGAATCCACCCACCACCAGGCTTTCGGTGCCATCCAGAAACTCGTAGGCAAAACCATCCAACGCTGACTTCTGCCGCAGGATCATGGGGCCTCATGGAGTGGGGGTATTGCGGGGCAATGTAGCCGGTTGCCGTGAGGAAGCCCTCAACGAAAAAACCGCCCGAAGGCGGCTTGTTCGTTTTTTTGCTGGCAGCGCACCCGTTACAAACGGCGAACGGCAGGTGCCGTTCGGGCTGTTTGCCTGCCGGGGCAGGCGGTCAATTGATTAAGCGGCTGCGGGTGCCAGGGCTTTCACCTTGGCAGACAGACGGCTCTTGTCGCGAGCAGCCTTGTTCTTGTGGAAGATGCCCTTGTCAGCCACGGTGTCCACCACGGCTTGCATCTTGGCGAACAGTTCGGTCGCCTTGGTCTTGTCGCCAGCCAGAACAGCCTTTTCGACGTTCTTGACAGCGGTACGGTATTTGGAACGCAGCGAGGTGTTTGCAGCGTTGATCTTGACGTCCTGACGGACGCGCTTGCGGCCCGACGCCAGGCGCGGGTTCTTCTTCTTGGGTTTTGCGGATGCCATTGTTTAGTTCCTTGGGTCTGTGGATGATGCCAGCAAAGCCAGCGATTATAGCCCAGAGCCTTTCGTTGCGCCACTGCGACAACGGTTCACGCCCACCTCCCCCACTTCCTGCCCGCCTCACAGGCACTGTTCACAGTGGGTGATCCACACCCTCATGAAGGATCATCGCTTGAAGCGTCTGTCGCCTCATTGGTCTGCACTGCCTCCTGAAAGTGCGCGCCTGCAAGCGCATACACTCCCGCCGGTGTCACTGTTCAAAGCCGCCTCCACCGTTTCCCTGTTGACCCTCGTCTCCCGCATCACGGGGCTGGTGCGCGAGTTGCTCATGGCCTCCGTCTTTGGGGTCAGCGCCATGACGGACGCCTTCAATGTGGCGTTCCGCATTCCCAACCTGTTCCGCCGGGTGCTGGGCGAGGGCGCCTTCAGCCAGGCCTTTGTGCCGGTGCTGGCCGCCACCCGGGCCGAAGATGGCGACGACGGCGCCAAGGCGCTGATCGACCATGTGGGCACCTTGCTGGCCTGGACGCTGGTGCTGCTCTGCATCGCCGGTGTGCTGGGCGCGCCCTGGATGGTGTGGGCCATGGCCAGCGGCATGAAGCAGTCCCCCCAAGGCTTTGACGCCGCCGTCACGATGACGCGCTGGATGTTCCCCTACATCGGCTTCATGTCTCTGGTGGCGCTGGCCGGGGGCATTCTCAATACTTGGAAGAAGTTTGCGGTGCCCGCCGCGTCGCCGGTGCTGCTCAACATCGCCCTCATCCTGTCCATCACGTTGGGCGCGCCCTTGTTTGCACGCCACGGCATCGAGCCCATCTATGCCCAGGCAGCGGGCGTGATGCTGGGCGGCCTGCTGCAACTGGCCATCCAGGTGCCTGCGCTACTGCGCCTGGGGCTGCTGCCCCGCATTGGCGTGCGCTGGGCTGCCATCCGTGCGGCCTGGGCCGACCCCACCACCCGCAAGGTGGCGCGCCTGATGCTGCCCGCCTTGCTGGGGGTGAGCGTGGCGCAGGTGTCCCTGCTCATCAATACACAGATTGCCTCGCACCTGGCCACCGGCAGCGTGAGCTGGATCACCTATGCCGACCGCCTGATGGAGCTGCCCACCGCCTTGCTGGGCGTGGCGCTGGGCGTGGTGCTGATGCCGCAACTGGCCAGCGCCCGCGCCAAGCAAGACGACGAACGCTATTCGGCCATGCTCGACTGGGGGTTGCGGCTGGTGGTGGTGCTGTCGGTGCCCTGCATGGTGGCGCTGCTGGTGTTTGCCAAACCGCTGGTGGCCGTGCTGTACCACTACGGCGCTTTTGCCGACCGGGATGTGCAGCAGACCACCCTGGCCCTCGCGGGCTATGGGGTGGGCATTGTGGGTATCGTGGCCATCAAGGTGCTGGCGCCTGGCTACTTTGCCAAGCACGACATGCGCACCCCCATGCTGATTGCGGTGGCGGTGCTGGCGCTCACGCAGATGATGAACTTTGTGCTGGTGCCTTACTTGCAGCACGCGGCGCTGACGCTGTCCATCGGGGTAGGGGCGATCATCAACGCCACCTGGCTGTTGGTGGGCCTGCTGCGGCGTGGCAGCTACCGGCCCCTGCCGGGTTGGGGGCGGTTTGCCCTGCAGGTGGTGGCGGCCAGTGCCTTGCTGGCCGTGCTGCTGGCGTGGGGTGCCCAGCATTTTGATTGGGTGGAAATGAAGGCACAGCGCCTGCAGCGCATTGGCCTGCTGGCCGCCATGATGGTGGCCGCAGCGGTGCTGTACTTCGGCGCCCTGTGGGCGGCTGGCCTGAAGCTGCGCCAGTTGCTGCGCCGCTGAGCGGCAGTGGCAGATCTGGCCCCCGAAATACCCTGCAAAGCCCGTCCTTCTGTGGCTTGACGCCATGGCGACGGCCCCGTACAAAGCTGCCATGTCCCTGAGCCTTTCCGTGCCCACCTCGCTGGAGTACTTTGCATCGTTGGTGCAAAGCGACGACCACTTTCCGCTGCTTGAGGCCGCCGCCAGCCTTGCGCAGGATGAGTACCCCGAGTTCGACGTGCAGCAACTGCTGGGCGACGTGGATCAGCTGCAGGCCCGCATCAAGCGCCGCCTGCCTGCCGACGCGCCCGCGCTGCAGCGGCTGCGCACGCTCAACCAGTTCTTTTTTGCCGACCTGGGTTTTGGCGGCAACATCAACAACTACTACGACCCCGAAAACAGCTACCTCAACGCCGTGCTGCGCACGCGCCGGGGCATTCCCATCAGCCTGGCCGTGCTGTGGATGGAGCTGGCACAGGGGCTGGGCCTGCACGCGCGGGGCATTGCGTTCCCGGGGCACTTCATGGTCAAGGTGCTGCTGCCCAAGGGCCAGGTGGTGCTGGACCCGATCTCGGGCCAGTCACTCAGCCGCGAGGAGCTGGCCGAGCGGCTGGAACCCTACAAGCGCCGCAACGGTCTGGTGGACGACTACGACGTGCCACTCGGCCTGTATCTGCAGGCGGCCACGCCGCGCGACATCATTGCGCGCATGCTGCGCAACCTCAAGGAGGTGCACCGTACGCAGCAGGACTGGCAGCGGCTGATTGCCGTGCTGGACCGGCTGATCGTCCTGTTGCCCCAGGCCTGGGGCGAGCGGCGCGACCGGGGCCTCGCGCATGCCGAGCGCGGCAACACAGCCGAGGCCGTGGCCGACCTGGAGGCCTATCTGGCCCACAGCGAAGACGGGCTCGACATCGACCTCATCGCCGACCGGCTGAGCGCCCTGCGCAACGCCAACGGGTGATTCCCGGCGGCGGGCGTCAAAAACAGTTTCAGAACGGGGTGCTGTCTGCGGGCAGGGCCGCCTGCAATTGCGCCACCTGCCGGCGCAGTTCGGTGTTCTCAGCCGTCAGCTCGGCCACGCGGATGCGCAGCGTGTGCAACTCGTCAGTATTGGCCTCGGCACCGGCGGCCGGTTCCGCTGTAGCTTTGTCTTCTGACGGAGCCTCCTCGCGCGGCTTGCGCTTGTTGAGTTCGCGCACCCGCTTCGCTGCCTGCTTGAGTTCGTCCTTGCCGGCCACAGCGGCCGCCACCTGTTCCTCGGCGGGCAGGGTGGCCACAGCGGCCGCAGCGTTGATGGAGATGGTGCCGGACTTGACGGCGGCTACCAGCTCGGGCGCGGCCTGCTTCTGGATTTTTTCGATCATCACCACTTGGCTGCTGCTTAGGCGTGCAGCCTTGGCAATGGCCTCGCGGCTGTTCAGCGGGTCGGGGGCGGGCAGGGCGGCTGCGGCCTCGGAAGCGTCAGCGGTGGGAGCGGCTTCGGCGGTCTCTGTGGAGGTGGCTGCGCGCGCCTTGCGCTCGGCCATGATCTCGCGCTTGCGCAGCGCGAGCACGCCGCGCTGGAAGTCCGACACGCTGCGGCGGCCCAGGTGCTGGTCGATCATCCAGAGGTGCACGTCCTCCATCGACTGAAAGCGCGGGTTCTGCACGGTCTGGAACGGCAGGCCATGCTTTTGGCAGATGCCATAGCGGTTGTGGCCGTCTACCAGCACATCGCCCCACAGCACCAGCGCGTCGCGGCAGCCCTCGGCCAGGATGCTGCGTTCCAGCGCGTCATGTTCGTCGGGGGTCAGGGGTTCGATGTAGGCTTTGAGTTCTTCGTTGACGACGATGTTCATGGTGCAGGCGGTCCGGGGATCTGGGCAAGGGGCGCGATTGTAGAGGCCCTGCGTTGGCGGCTACGCGTCGCCCGTGCCTCGCAGGGCCAGCCAGCCCGCCACGGCCGTGAAGGCCGCCACCACGGCCACGATGATCCAGAAGCCGTGGCCGTTGTCCGCCAGCGGCACGCCGCCCACATTCATGCCGAACAGGCCAGCCAGAATGTTGATGGGCAGAGCCAGCACCGTCACCACCGTCAACACAAACAGGCTGCGGCTGTTGGCCTCCTGCACGCTGGCGGCAATTTCTTCCTGCAGCAGCTTGATGCGCTCCTGCAGGCCTTGCATGTCGCGCAGCACCACCGAAAACTCCTCGGTCGAATCGCGCAGCTCCTGCGCGTCGTCGGCGCCCATCCAGGCAGGCGGGTGTTGCAGCAGGCGAAACAGCGCCGCCGGCTCGGGCGCCAGCAGCCGCTGAAGGCGCACCAACAGGCGCCGCAACACACCCAGCCGAGCGCGCTTGTGGTCCAGGCGGCCAGCCAGCAGCGCGTCTTCCACATCGTCGATGCGTTGTGTCACGCCCCGCACGATGTCCACCAGGCCCGAGGCCTGGGTGCGCATCAGCTCGGCCAGCAGCGCTACGCTGGAGCAGGGCGCGTTGCCGCTGCGCACAGCGGTGCGCAATGCGTCCACCGACCGCAGTGGGCGCGTGCGGCCCGTCACCATCAGATGGGGCGCCACGCTGGTCCACAGGGTGGCAATGTCTGAGGGCTCGAACGCAAAGTCAAAGTGGGCGTCGTTGAGCACGGCAATCAGCGTGTCATCGTCGCGCTCGATGCGGGTGGAGACCGAGCGGTCCTTGAGGGCGTCAAAAAAAGCCGCAGGCAGGGCTGCGTGACGCTCCATCCATCGCACGGCCTGCGCGTGGCTCAGGTTGAAGTGCAACCACAGGAACTGGCCTGGCGGCGCTGCGCCCGCCTGCAGGCTGGCCAGCCATTGCGCGGCCTGGGCCGAATCCACCTCGTGCGGCGGGGTGTCGGTGCCCAGCAGGTAGCCGCAGATCAGCCCGGCGGCATCTCCGCCGTAGTTCTGGCTGGCGCTGGCGGTGAGGGGGGCGGACAAAAGGGGGGTGTGGTCTGCGGGCGGCACGGCCTCGCATGCTGGCCTCTGGGCATGACAGTGTCGTGACAGATCACGCCAGTGTCACGGCGTTGTCACCGCAGCCGACCACCATTGCGCATCTGTTTTGCACTACCGCCGGATGCTTGCCCATGTTCTATAATAACGCCCTCGACACGCAGGAGCTGATGCAACGCATCGCCAACGACCTGATTGACAGCTATGACGAAGAGCTGGAACTGGAGATCGAAGACCGCGAGGTCGATGACATCGGCGCCCCCAGCCCCGGCGACAAGCTGGCGCGCCAGCAGTACTTCAAGGACTTGTTTCGCCTGCAGGGCGAGCTGGTCAAGCTGCAGGACTGGGTGCAGCACAGCCGCCAGAAGGTGGTGATCCTGTTCGAGGGGCGCGATGCCGCAGGCAAGGGTGGCGTCATCAAGCGCATCACCCAGCGGCTGAACCCGCGCGTGGCCCGCGTGGCCGCACTACCAGCGCCCAATGACCGTGAGCGCACGCAGTGGTACTTTCAGCGCTATGTAGCGCACCTGCCTGCGGCGGGCGAGATGGTGCTGTTTGACCGCAGCTGGTACAACCGCGCGGGCGTTGAGCGGGTGATGGGCTTTTGCACTGACGACGAATACGAAGAGTTCTTCCGCACCGTGCCCGAGTTTGAAAAGATGCTGGTGCGCTCGGGCATCACGCTCGTCAAATACTGGTTCTCCATCACCGACGAAGAGCAGCACCTGCGCTTTCTGGGTCGCATCCACGACCCGCTCAAGCAATGGAAGCTCAGTCCTATGGACCTGGAAAGCCGCGTGCGCTGGGAGGCTTACACCAAGGCCAAGGAGACCATGCTGGAGCGCACCCACATCCCCGAGGCGCCCTGGTGGGTGGTGCAGGCGGTGGACAAGAAAAAGGCGCGCCTGAACTGCATTGCCCACCTGCTGTCGCAGCTGCCTTACCAGGAGGTGCCGCACCCGCCCGTGGTGCTGCCCGATCGCGTGCGCAACCCCGAATACCTGCGCCAGCCCGTGCCTGCCAGCATGTACGTGCCAGAGATCTACTGAGGTACCCGGCGCGCTGCGCGGTTATCTGTCCTTCAGCAGGGCAATGGTGGCGATCACGTCCCGCACCTTGAAGGGCTTGATCAGCACACGCCGCACCTGCAGCGCCTTCATTTTCACGGCGGTGGACGCATCCACCTGTGTGGTGGTCACGGCCACTGGCACATCGGCACTGACGGCCAGCGCATCGTTGCGCACCTGCTCCAGCAGGGCGACGGCCTCCTGCTCTTGCTCGTCCAGCGAGACGATCACGCCCGCATAGCTCTCATGGCTCAGCCGCTGCTGGGCCATGCGCACGCTGTTCACCTGCCGCACCACGGGCAGGTTCAGCTGGCGGGCCGTGGCCACGATGATGCTGCCGGTCAGCGAACTGGGTTCTACCAACAGGATGTCCTGGGGGCTGCGGTCGCTCATGGGGCGGGCGCTCCCTGTTCGCGCCGCACCAGCTCTTCCACCGCCAGATCGCGCAGGGAGCCGAGGATGGCCAGATCGATGTCGTCCAGGGTGCGCGGTTTGTTGTCGATCAGGCACAGCGTGCCCACGTTGTGCCCATTGGGCAGCTTGAGCGGAGCGCCTGCATAGAACTGGATGTGAGGTTCACCCGTCACCAGCGGGTTGCCGATGAAGCGCTCGTCCTGGTTCACATCGGGCACCACCATGATGTCGTCCTGCAGGATGGCGTGGCCGCAGAACGAGATGCCGCGTGCTGTCTCGCACTGGTCCATGCCCACCCGCGACTTGAACCACTGGCGGTCGTCGTCGATCAGTGAGAGCAGCGCCGTGGGCACATCAAACTCTTGTGCGGCAAACGCGGTCAGGCGGTCGAACCGCTCCTCGGGCGGTGTGTCCAGAATCAGCAACTGGCGCAGGGCCTGCAGGCGGTCGGGCTCGTCGGCGGGGCGGGGTGGTTCTTGCATGGTGGCGGCCCGGGTGGGTGGTGCGGCAAAGCGCACCGATTATCGGCCGGTGCCGTTTGATTTGCACGGCGACGGGTCATCGATGTCCGTCTCGTGTGCGTGACCGATCAATGGCTGCGCGCGCTGCCCAGCGACGGCGTGCCGCCGCGCCCGAACTGGTGCCAGGCCCGGCGCAGCTGCGTGTCAGAGCTGAAGCCCGCCATCAGCGCGGCCTGCGTCACGTTCTGGCCCGAGCGCAGCGCGGCCTCGGCCGTGGCCAGGCGAATGCGGCGCAGGTACTGCAGCGGGGCGATGCCCGCATGTTCCAGAAACAGCCGCGTCAGGTGCCGTGGCGAGGTGTGTGCCACCTCGGCCATCTGCGGCACGCTCCAGTCGGCCTGGGGCTGCTGGCCCACGGCGTCCTGCACGCGGTGCAGGGCCGGGTGCAGGTGGTTGCGGTGGTGCAAGAACGGCGAAAACTCGGGGTCGTTGGGCCCGCGGCGCAGCGCCACCACCATGGCCTGCGCTACCTGCGCTGCCAGCGCAGGGCCGCAGGTGTCCGAGATGCGGTGCAGCAGCAGGTCGATGCCGGTGGTCACACCCGCGCTGCTGTACACCGCGCCATCGGCCACAAACACACGGTTGGCCACCACGTCGCAGCGCGGGTCCACGGCGGCCAGCTCGTCCAGGTGCTGGTGGTGCGTGGTGGCGCGGCGCCCTGTCAGCAGGCCGGCGTGGGCGGCCAGCACCGAGCCCGCGCACACGGTGACCAGATCCAGCTGCCCGGCCACGGGCCGCAGGCCGCGCAGCCAGTGCAGCAGCGCGCGGGCCGCATCGCTCTCCACGTCAATGTGTTGGCCGGCCAGTCCCACCAGCACTACCCAGGCGGGCGTGGGCAGGGTGGTAGGCAGCGGCTCCAGCCCTGTCAGCACGGCGCCCACCGAAGTCATGGATTGCGGGGTGGGGCTCACGAAATGCTGCACAAACCGCTCGGGCTGGCCCCGGCCTACCAAGGCCTGGTTGGCGATGCGCAGTGCTTCGGCCGGGCCGGCCCAGTCCAGCACCAGGCTACCCGGCAGCAGGGCGAAATAGACGTGGATGGAGGAGGAGGTCGGGTTCTGCATCGATGGCGTTGATTGGCTAAAAGCGTGTCATGGCTGAGGGTTCCAGGGCGTGTCCATCTGGCGGGCCGTGCGCTCGGACAGCGCCGCGCCCAGCAGCCGGGTGACCATATGCAGGCTCATGTCGATGCCCGCGCTGATGCCGGCCGATGTGACCAGCGCACCCCGGTCCACCCAGCGCACATTCTCCCGCACGTTGAGCGCGGGGTACTGCGTGCGCAGGTCCGCAATATCCTCCCAGTGCGTGGTGGCCGGGCCTTCGGTCAGCACACCGGCTGCGGCCAGGATGAAGGCCCCCGTGCACACCGAGGCCGTGATCTGCGCGGCCCCAGCAGCCTGGACCACCCAGGCGCGGGTGGCGGGGCAGGCGGCAGCGGCATCGACCACGCCGCCGGGCACGATGAGCACGTCGGGCACGGTGGCGCAGGCAAAGTCCGCATCGGGCAACACGCGCAGGCCCGCGCGGGCGCGCACCGGGGCCATGCTGCGGGCTACGCACTGCACCACAAACGGTGCGGCAGCCTCCGGGTGCTGCCGCTGGTGCATGCGGCTGGCGGTGGTGAAGACCTCGTAGGGCCCGCCCAGGTCCAGGGCCTCCACGTCGTCGAACACCAGGATCGCGACCTGCAACGGCTGCGTGCTCACTGGTGCACCTTCGGCTTCGCCTGCGGTGCGAGCTTGCTTGGGGCGGCCCGGCGCGGCGCTCATGCGGCTGCCCGGTCCAGAGCCTGCTGCACGGTGCACAGCGTTGCAAAGCGGCCCTGCAGCACGGTGGCGGTGCGGGTCTTGATGTCGGCTGCGGCCAGCACCTGGCCGTCGGGCTGCACCATGTCCCAGGTCAGGGTGGCATCGGTCACGTAGTCCACATTCCAGCCCAGGTCCGAGGCGTGGCGCGTGGTGGTTTCGCAGCACTGTTCAGTGCGAATGCCGCTGATGATGAGGCGCTGGATGCCATGGCGCGTGAGCCACACATCGAGGCCCGTGCCCACCAGTGCGCTGTGGCGCGACTTGGTGAAGGTGGCCGCCGCCTCAAAAGGCGCCAGACCGTCAAGCGCGCGCACCTGGCCCGAGGCCTGCGAGAACGGGTTCTCGGTGACCTCCGGGCCTTCGCTATGGAACACGCGCAGCACCGGGATGCCCCGCGCCACACTCCCGTCGATCAGCGCGTTCTGCGCCTGCAGGTAGGCGGGCAGGTCGTGTTCGGTGAAAAAAGGGCGGTGGCGGAACGATTCCTGGACATCGATCACTATCAGACAGGTTTTCATGATGCGCTTTCAAAGGAAGTGGTTGGGATGTGCCTATGTTCGTTGTTCAAAGGCGCGAGGTCCGAACCGACGGAGACAGGATTCGATCAATTTAAGCCATCATCATTTTGCGGGTGGACAGACCTGGCTGTGCGTGCAGGCGCCTTTCATGCGCTGGGGATGCCATACCAGGAGGTTTTGAGGCCAAATCGTTGGTAGGCGCCCGTGAATCATGCTTCTATAGCTATTAAAAAAGTAGCGACATCTATTCCAGGCAGGAAGCTGTTAAGGTGACTAGGGTTTTCCCTGTGTTTTCGACATCGCCTGCAAGACCACCTGCCTATGCCCCGCCGCTCCCGCCTGTTCTCGCTGTCGTCCCTGGCGCGGGCCTACCAGCGCAATCTCAAGGCTTTCGCGCGGGTTGCGCGGGCCACCACCCAGCCGGTGCGGGCCAAGGCGGCGTCCAAGCTGCGGGCGGCGCCGCGCAAGGTGGCGGTGGCCAAAGGGCCCTCCACGGCCCGTGCGCCGCGCTCGGCCGGCAAGCCGGTGCCGGTGCGGGGCGAGTGGATCTCCGGCGTTGCGCCCGGCCCGGCGGGGGCGCGGCGGTTTCATGCGTATGTGTCCACCGGGCTGGCCCTGCGTCCGGGCGAAAAGCTGCCGCTGCTGGTCATGCTGCACGGCTGCGGCCAGACGGGGCGGGACATTGCCGCCGTGTCGCGCATGAACCGGCTGGCGGCGCGCCATCGGTTCGTGGTGCTGTATCCCGAGCAGGAGCGCGTGGCCAACGCCCAGGGCTGCTGGAACTGGTTTGAACGCCGCAATGGCCGCGCCGAGGCCGAAGCCGCCACGCTGCTGGCCGCCGTGGACAAGGTGGCGCGCCGCCTGCCGGTGGACCCTGCGCGGGTGGCGGTGGCCGGGCTGTCGGCAGGCGCCAGCATGGCAGTGCTGATGGCGGCGCTGTTCCCTAACCGGTTCTGCGCCGTGGCCATGCATTCCGGCGTGGCGCCCGGCACGGCCGAATCGGCTGCCACCGCCCTGGCCGCCATGCATGGCCGCCGCGAAGCCCATCTGCCCGACCTCCCTGCGGCTACCGCTGCAGCCACCCCGGTGCTACCCGTTGGCGCCCCTGCGGCCTTGCCCCCTCTGTTGATCCTGCATGGCGATGCCGATGGTGTGGTGTCGGTGCGCAATGCTGCAGCCACCGCTCAGTTGTGGGCCGATGCGCTGGGCGCGCGGGCGGGTGCCATCCGCACCTTGCAGCGGGGCCAGCGCTACCCCATGCGGGTGACCGAATTCAAGGCCCGCGGGCGCACCATGGTCGCCCTGCGCGAAGTGGTCGGGCTGGCCCATGCCTGGAGCGGCGGCACCGCCCAGTTGCCCTACAGCGACCCGGCCGGTCCGGATGCGTCGGCGCTCATCTGGGCCTTTGTGGCCCGGCAATTCGGAAAATAGCCAAGAAAATGGCCGCAAGCGCTCGTGCATATTGCGCTAGCTGCTATCAAAAGATGACTGAAAAAGCCATGGGGTGCCTCCTGGGCAGGGGGCGCAACCTCGGGGTCACACCAGCCGAGCGGCCACCAGTTCCTTCTTGAGGTAGGCGTAGAACAGCGGCGCCGCCACCAGCCCCGCAGGGCCAAACACGGCCTCGGCTACGAACATGACGGACAGCAGCTCCCACACACCCATCTGGGTGCGGCGGCCCACCACCTTGGCGTTGATCACATATTCGGCCTTGTGGATCAGGATCAGGAAGCCCAGGCAGGCGGCGGCCGCGAGCGGCGACACCGACAGCCCCACGATGGTGATCACCACGTTGCACACCAGGTTGCCCACGATGGGCACCAGCCCGGCCACGAAGGTGAAGGTGATCAGCACCGGCGTGTAGGGCAGCTGCAGCCCCCAGATCGGCAGCACAAACAGCAGAAACAGGGCGGTGAGCAGGGTGTTGAAGGCCGCGATCCAGAACTGCGCCGCCACGATCTGGCGGAACGCCTCGCCGAACAGCGTGATGCGCAGCTTGAGCTGCTGGGCCAGCGGGCCGCGCGCCAGCACCGGCGGACGCACCGCAGCCAGCGCGCCAATGAGCAGGCCCACGTAGGCAAACAGCACACCGGCCAGCCACGCCCGCCCTGCCATGGCCAGCGCACCGGCCTTGGCGCCCAGGTAGCTGGCAATGATGCGCTGGATGTCCGCCACGCCCTCGGGCAGGTGGGCGGCCATGTCGGCGGGCAGCTTCAGGCGCAGCTCCAGCACCGTGCGGGCCATGTAGGTGAGCAGTTCCTGGTACTGCTGCGGTGCGCTAACGAGATAGCCGCGCGAATGCGTGAAGCCCACCGCCAGCAGTGCCAGCGGCAGCAGCATCACCAGGCCAGCCGCCGTGACCTGCGCCACGCGCAGGTGGGTGGCGGACGGCGTGACCTGGCGCTGAACGCGGCCCAGCCCTGCGGCAAACCAGCCCGTGAGCGCGCGGGTCAGCAAAAAGCCCAGGCACACGCACAGCAGCCCGGGCAGCAGGCCGCGCCACATCACCAGCAGCAGCGCAGCGGCCACCAGCAAGTAGCTGGCCACCACGATGCTCTGGCTCAGGGCGCGCGGCGGCAGGGTGGTGGGCGTGGGCTCAGTCTGCGCTGAGTGGGCGGGTGCCGGAGCGGGGCGCTGCGCCATGCGCGGTAAGGGGGCAGTGTTCCAGGTCGGGTATCAGGCCACCACCACGGAGGCGCCTTCGCCACGCGCGGCGATCGTGCCAATCGCATACACCTGCTCGCCCGCAGCGCGCAGCGTGGCGGCCGTGGCTTCGGCGTTGGCCGCATCCACCACCACCACCATGCCGATGCCGTTGTTGAAGGTGCGGTTCATCTCGATGTCGTCGATGCCGGCGGTCTTTTGCAGCCAGGCGAACAGCTCTGTCTGGGGCCAGCTGCCCTTCTTGAGGTGGGCGGCGGTGCCCTCGGGCAACACGCGGGGGATGTTCTCCAGCAGGCCGCCGCCAGTGATGTGGGCCAGGGCCTTGATGGGGTGAGCAGCCAGCGCGGCCAGCACGTTTTTCACGTACAGACGGGTGGGTTCCATGATGGCCTGCTTGAAGGGCTTGCCGTCCAGCGTGGCGGGCACGGCGCCCTGGCTTTCAGCGCGGTCAATGCACTTGCGCACCAGCGAGAAGCCGTTGGAGTGCACGCCGTGGCTGGCCAGGCCCAGCACTACGTCGCCAGGGGCCACGTCCTTGCCGGTCAGGATCTTGGATTTTTCGACCGCGCCCACGGCAAAGCCGGCCAGGTCGTATTCACCCGCCGGGTACATGCCGGGCATTTCGGCGGTTTCGCCACCGATCAGGGCGCAGCCCGAGAGCTCGCAGCCCTTGGCAATGCCGCCGACCACGGCGGCGGCCGTGTCCACGTCGAGCTTGCCGCAGGCGAAGTAGTCCAGGAAGAACAGGGGCTCGGCGCCCTGCACCAGCACATCGTTCACGCTCATGGCCACCAGGTCGATGCCCACGGTGTCGTGCATGTTCCATTCAAACGCCAGCTTGAGCTTGGTGCCCACGCCATCGGTGCCGGAGACCAGCACGGGCTCCTGGTAGCGCTTGGGCACCTCAAACAGCGCGCCAAAGCCGCCGATGCCCGCCAGCACACCTTCGCGCATGGTCTTCTTGGCCAGCGGCTTGATGCGCTCGACCAGGGCGTCGCCCGCGTCGATGTCAACGCCGGCGTCTTTGTAGGAGATGGGGGTGGAGGGGGCAGAAGAGCTCATGGATGGTGTGGTGCTGGTAGGCCCGCCGGGCGGGCTGGAATCCGGGGATTTTAAGGGGCACGCCTCGGCGCCCCGGCACAGAGCCTGTTCAAGGTCTTTTTGGAGATCGCATTGGAGTGCAATCGGGATGAGTGGATGCTTCGGATGCGCCGCATGGGCTCATGCCCATGCAAGCAGCCGGGGCGTCCAATCGCCCGATTTCACTCCAACCCTTCGGGCAAGTGCCTTGCCGGGCGGTTTGCGGCGTTGCGGCACTTGCCAATAGCACAGGCTATTGGCTGCGCCCCGCGCCTTGCACCCCATCCCGGCAAGGTACTTGTGCGACTCCAAAAAGACCTTGAACAGGCTCTTACCCCTGTGTGGCAGGGGGCTTTGGGGTGCGACCGTGCCAGGTAGATTGCACCAGCACGCCGGCCAGCGCCAGCGTGGCAAACAGCATTCCGGCGCCAAACGCGGCGCTGGCGCCCAGCCGGTCCCACAGCAGGCCCGCCAGGCCGCTGGCCACCAGCAGCGCCACACCGCTGACCAGGTTGAACATGCCAAACGCCGTGCCCCGTAGGTCGGCCGGTGCGGTGTCGGCCACCATCGTGGCCAGCAGCCCCTGCGTCATGGCCATGTGCAGGCCCCACAGCGCAATGCCCAGCCAGGCAACGGCGCCCCGGTCGCTGAAGGCCAGCAGCGCATCGGCCGCAATCAGCACCACTAGCCCCCAGGCCAGCAGCGTGGTGTGGCGGGTGCTGTCTGCCAGTTTGCCCAGCGGATAGGCACCCAGCGCAAACACCACGTTCATCAGCACCAGCACCAGGGGCGTCCAGGCCAGGGACAGGCCGCCCTGCTGCACGCGCAGCACCAGAAACGCCTCGCTAAAGCGGGCCAGCGTGAACACGGCGCCCAAGGCCACCACCCCCCAGTAGGCGCCACCCAGGCGTCGCAGGTTCTCGCGGCGGATGGGGTTGGTGCGCACGGCGCAGGCGGTGCGTTCGGGCTCTTGCACGCCCACCAGCAGCAGGGCCACACACAGGGCGGCCGGAATCACCGCCACCCAGAACACGGCGCGGAAGTCATTGGCCCACAGCAGCATCAGCCCCATGGCGAGCAAGGGGCCCAGAAACGCGCCCACGGTGTCCAGCGACTGCCGCAGCCCGAACGCCGCGCCCCGCATGCCGGGCGGCGCCAGGTCGGCCACCAGCGCATCGCGCGGCGCGCCGCGGATGCCCTTGCCCACGCGGTCGATGAGGCGCGCCGTGACCACCAGGCCCACGGTGGGCGCGATGGCAAACAGCGGCTTGGACAGCGCCCCGAGCCCGTAGCCCAGCACCGCCAGCGGCTTGCGCCGCCCCCACCAGTCGCTCAGTACGCCCGAGAAAACTTTCAGAACCAGCGCCGTGGCCTCGGCTGCGCCCTCGATGAGGCCCACGGCCAGCATGCTGACCCCCAGCGAGGTGACCAGGAACACGGGCAGCAGGCTGTGGATCATCTCGGACGACACGTCCATCAGCAGACTGACGAAGCCCAGCGCCCAGATGCTCGCGGGCAGACGCTTGGCGGGGGAGGCAGGAGCTGTCATGGTGCAAGGCAGGCGAGGGTGAGGCCGAGCGGCGGCTGGCAGCAGACTAAAATCGCGGCCATTGTCGCCCAGCCCCTGCCAGGGAGCCGGTCGGTGACCACGCGCCGTACGCCACTTTGTCGCCGCGCCTGGCCGGAGTCATCGACGGCCCGGTGCCTTCCCACCCACTTGTGATGCCGCTGCTGACCCTCTTCCTGACCGCCGCTTCCGCACCTTCCGCCACGGTTCAGCCTGCGCTGTGCGGGTGCCGCGCATGACGATGAAGCAACTGGCGCTGGACATCGGCCTGGCCACCGGGCCGACTCTGGAGCGTTTTTTCCCCGGACCCAATGAGGCCGCGCTGCAGCACCTGCGCCTGGCCGCCGGGGCAGGCAGCAGCGAAGCCACCCGTTCCCCGGTCCCCACCTACCTGTGGGGCGAACCGGGCAGCGGCAAGACCCATTTGCTGCAGGCCGTGCGCCAGGCCCTGCGCGAGCAGGGCTCCAGCGTGGGCTGGCTCGACCCCTCGGTGGCCGAGCCGCCGGATTTTGATGAAAGCTGGGCCGCCGTCGTCATGGACGACGTGCACCTGTACAGCACCGCCCAGCAGGCCACCGCCTTCAACTGGTTCGTCAACGCCATCAGCCCCGCCAGCGGCAGCCAGCGCTGGGTGCTGGCTGCGGGCGATCTGCCCCCCGCCGACCTGCCGCTGCGCGACGACCTGCGCAGCCGCCTGGGCTGGGGCCATGTGTTCCAGCTGCAGCTGCTGGGCGAGGCCGAGCGCCGCGCTGTGCTGCGCCAGGAGGCCGACGCCCGCGGCGTGTTTCTGGGCGATGAAGTCATGGATTACATGCTCAACCGCTTTTCGCGCGACCTGGGCAGCCTCATGCAGCTGCTGGACCAGCTCGACGCGTTTGCCTTGCGCACCCAGCGCGCCATCACGATTCCGTTGCTCAAGACGATGCTCGAATCGGAGTGACGCCGTGCCCTACTTTTGCCTTTTTGTGACTTTGAATGACTTCTGAACCTCGCCGCCTGCGGCTTGCGCTGTTTGACCTGGACCACACGCTACTGCCGCTCGACTCCGACTACGAGTGGGGCGAGTTCACCATCCGCATCGGCTGGAACGACCCGGTGGAGTTCGCGCGCCGCAACGACGAGTTCTATGCCCATTACCAGGCCGGCACGCTCGACGTCCACGACTACGTGCGCTTTGCCACCGAGGCCGTGCGCCTGCGTGGGCCCGAGGCCGCAGCGGTGGCGCACCAGCAATTCATGCGCGAGGTCATCAGCCCGGCCATCAAACCCCAGGCGCTCGAACTGATCCGCCAGCACCAGGCGGCGGGCGACGAGGTGCTGATCGTCACCGCCACCAACGAGTTCGTGACCACGCCCATCGCCCAGGCACTGGGTGTGCCGCAGCTGCTGGCCGTGCAGCTGGTGCGCGATGCCAGTGGCTGGTACACCGGCGAGATCGACGGTATCCCCACCATGCGCGAAGGCAAGGTGCGCCGCATGGAACAATGGCTGGCCGAGCGGCAGCTCAGCTGGGCCGATGTGGAGAGCACGTTCTACAGCGACTCCATGAACGACGTGCCCCTGCTGGAAAAGGTGAACCACCCGGTCGCCACCAATCCCGACCCACGCCTGCGCGCCCTCGCCCAGGAGCGCGGCTGGCGCATACTGGACCTGTTCGCGGCCCCCACAGGCCAGGATGCCTCCTGACACCTGCGCCCAGCGCCCGACCCCCTGATACCTCCCTACCCATGATCAAGAAGTTCATCGACAAACTGCTGGGCAAATCGACGCCTGGAGCCTCGGGCGGCAAGCCCCACTTCGGCAAGCGCGAAGAGGTGCCGGCCTCGGTGCACGGCATCAACCCCGATCTGGTGGACCGCCGTGCCGCCGAGGTGGTGCAGACGCTCAAGGACGCGGGCTTCGAGGCCTACATCGTGGGCGGCGCCGTGCGCGACCTGCTGCTGGGCCTGCGCCCCAAGGACTTCGACGTGGCCACCAACGCCACGCCCGAGCAGGTCAAGGGCCTGTTCCGCCGCGCCTTCATCATCGGCAAGCGCTTTCGCATCGTGCACGTGGTGCACGGCCGGGGGCGTGAGCACGAGGTGATCGAGGTCTCGACCTTCCGTGCCTACCTCGACAACGCCGCCGCGGGCCAGGTGGCGGGCAACGAAAAGACCAGCAAGGCGCAGCTGTCCAGCATGCAGCATGCCGTGGACGCCAGCGGCCGCGTGCTGCGTGACAACGTCTGGGGCCCGCAGGACGAAGATGCGACGCGCCGCGACTTCACCGTGAACGCCATGTACTACGACCCGGTGAGCCAGGTCGTGGTGGACTACCACAAGGGTTTGCAGGACGCCAAGAAGAAGACGCTGCGCATGATTGGTGACCCCGCCACACGCTACCGCGAAGACCCGGTGCGCATCATCCGCGCGGTGCGCTTTGCCGCCAAGCTCAGCCCGCTGGGGTTCAGCATCGACGCCAAGTCGGCAGCGCCCCTGGTGCAGTCGCAGGCACTGCTGGCCGAGGTGCCCCAGAGCCGCATGTTTGACGAAATGCTCAAGCTGCTGCAGACGGGCCACGCCATTGCCACCATCGAGCAACTGCGCAAGCTGGGCATGGCCAAGGGCATTTACCCGTTGCTCGATGTGGCGGTGGAGCGTGCCGACACCCCGTTCGTCAAAGCCGCTCTGGTGGACACCGACCGCCGCGTGAACGAAGGCAAGCCCGTGGCCCCCAGCTTCTTGCTGGCCTGCGTGCTGTGGGAAGACGTGCGCAATGGCTGGCAGGAGCGCCTGAACCAGCGCCAGCACCCGCTGCCCGCGCTGCAGGAGGCCATCGACGAGGTGTTCGACAAGCGCATCGGCGACGTGTCGGGCCGGGGCAAGCTCGCAGCCGACATGCGCGAGATCTGGGTCATGCAGCCGCGCTTTGAAAAGCGCGTGGGCAATACGCCGTTCGGCATGGTGATGCAGCCGCGCTTCAGGGCCGGGTTCGACTTCATGCGTCTGCGTGCCGATGTGGGCGAGGTGGAAGAAGCGCTGGCCGAGTGGTGGCAGGACTTCCAGGCCGCCGACGACGAGCGCCGTGATGACCTGATGGACCAGGCCAAGGAAGAGCAGAAGGCGCGCCAGAAAGTGCAGCCTGTGGTCAAGCGCGTACCCCGCGCCGCACCCGCGGCCGATCCGCGCCGTGTGCCCCGTGCCGATGGCTCGGCGCCGGTCGCTGCTGGGTCGGATGCTGGGCCCGCGGACGGCGACACCGAATTCCCCTCAGACGGTGCTGCCCCCAAGAAGCGCCGCCGCCGCCGTCGCAAGCCGGGTGGTGGCGAAGGCGCCGCCCCCGCCACTGCGGGCGAGTGACGTTACCGAGAGCTGCCTTGACCGTGGCTGAGCCGGCGCATCCGGTGATGAGCGATGCCGAGGGTGGCGCCCCGCGGGCAACCCCTGCGGTTTCCGTATTTATCGGCCTGGGCGCCAACCTGGGGGACCGGGAAGCCACCCTGCGCGCGGCCTTGGCCGCCATCGGCCGGTTGCCCGGGACGCAGCTTCTGCGTGTATCGCCCCTCTACGGCAGCGCGCCGGTCGATGCCGGTGGCCCGGACTACCTGAATGCTGTGGCCGAAGCAACCACCACCCTCGCGCCCGAGGCCCTGCTGCAGGCATTGCAATCCATCGAACAAGCCGCGGGCCGCGAGCGCCCCTACCGCAACGCCCCGCGCACGCTGGATCTGGACATCCTGTGGTTTGGCGACTGTGTGATGGACACCCCCGCACTCACCGTGCCCCACCCCCGCATGGCCGAGCGTGCGTTTGTGTTGCGCCCCCTGGCCGACCTGGTGCCGGATCGGGTGGCGGCGTCCGCCTTGTCCGGGGTGGCAGACCAGTCCATTCGCTGCATTGCAAAGGCCGATTGGGTAGATTCTCCTGATTGATCAAGGTACGCGGGACAATTTCGCCAGGTGCCCTAAGCAAGCTCATTCGTTGCGCATCCAGAGTGGCCGTTTAGAGCTTTCCCTGTCCTGTTCATGTCGGAACTGAGCGCAAGGGGCTTTTCCGCTCACGCTGCTGGACAAATGCTCGGGGCGCAGTTTTCGGGCCTCAGAGTCCTTATTCAAGTCGACTGCAACGTGCGCTTGACCAGGAACAGCGGAAGCCGTTCACTGAGTTTTGACGCCGCTCTTAATGCGCAGTTAAGTGGCGGCAGACACATTCATTGCTTGCCCTTTTTCTACGGGCGGAGAATGTTGCGTGAATCACCCGTTGATTGCAAAGGAAGTCGTCGCGCTCGTTGACCGAGCGGCCGAACAACCCGTTGCCTACAGCGCCGTCGCTGACCGTTCCGGTGAACTGCGCACCCTGCAGTCCATCAGCTGCGTGATCCCATGCTACAACGAAGCCGAAAATCTGGAGCGCCTGCTGCCGTTGGTGTGCGAAGCGCTGGCCAGGTTGGCCCCGCGGTGGGAGATCGTGCTGGTCGATGACGGTAGCTCGGACGGCACCGCCGAGCGCCTGCGGGAATGGACGCTCCAGCCTGGCGTGCGGGGGGTGCGGCTGTCGCGCAACTTTGGCAAAGAAGCTGCGCTCACGGCCGGTCTGCAGGTCGCTGCGGGCGACGTGGTGGCGACGATGGATGCGGACCTTCAGCATCCCCCTGCCTTGCTGGATAGCTTCGTGCGCCACTGGCGCGCCGGGGCCGACGTGGTGTACGCAGTGCGCAAGCACCGCGAGACCGAGAGTGCCTTCAAGCGCTTGGGGGTACGCTGGTTTTACCGCCTGATCAATGGAGCAGACCGGTTTGAGGTGCCGCCCGGCGCAGGGGATTTCCGCTTGATGGATCGCAAGGTGGTGGATGCACTGCTGGCGCTACCGGAGCGCAATCGGTTCATGAAGGGTTTGTACGCCTGGGTGGGATTTGAGGCAGTGGCAATACCCTATGTGCCTGATGCCAGGGTTCACGGACACAGTCATTTCAGTCCGATCCGCATGATCCGGTTGGCGTTGGATGGTTTGACGGCTTTCACCGTGTGGCCACTGCGTGCGGTGATTGCGCTGGGTTTTGTGTTGGCGCTGCTGGCGTTTGGCTATGGTGCGTACCTCACGGTCACCTACTTCCTGTACGGCCACGACGTGAGTGGCTGGACCACCATTGTTGTGAGTCTGATGCTGTTTGCCGGTATCCAGTTGGTTTCCCTGGGTGTGGTCGGTGAGTATGTGGGGCGCATCTACGAGGAAGTGAAGCGACGGCCGTTGTATGTCGTGGAGTCCGATTTGGGTCGTGGTTTGGGGGCGTTCCATGAATGATTGGAAGCGTTCGGGCGGACTGCGTGATGGAGTGCTTGTCGCCGCGTTGATTCTTTTTTGGCTGGCTGCCACTGCATGGGCGCGTCCCTTGATGCTGCCCGACGAGGGGCGGTATGTCTCGGTGGCCTGGGAGATGCTGCGTTCTGGTGATTGGCTGACACCGACGCTCAACGGCTTGCCCTTCTTCCACAAGCCACCCCTGTTTTATTGGATCACTGGCGCAGCGTTGTCGGTGGGAGGATTGACAGAGATTGCCGCCCGTGCGGCATCCATTGCTGGAGCGACCTTGGGCGCATTGTCTTTGTACCTCTTCACAAGGCACTGGTGTGGTTTGGCATCGGCACGGCGTGCCTTGTGGGTGCTCTTGGCTCAGCCTCTGTTTTTTGTGGGCGGGCAGTTCGCCAACCTTGACATGCTGGTAGCCGGCTGTATCACCGCCACGATCCTGGCGTTGGCCCATGCAGCCTTGTGTTTTGAGCAAGGGCTTGCTTACCGCAGGGCCTTGCTGCTGGCCTATGGCCTGTCCGCCTTGGGCGTTTTGGCCAAGGGGCTGATCGGCTTTGTGATACCTGCCATGGTGGTGGGCTTCTGGCTGGTGTTGCGCAGACGCTGGCGCACGGTCTGGGCGCTCATGTCCCCAACGGGGGCGATGCTGTTTTTGCTGGGGGCAGCCCCCTGGTTTCTTGCCATGCAGCAGCGTTTCGATGGCTTCCTGCACTATTTTTTTGTGGTGCAGCATTTCCAGCGCTTTGCAGCCGGCGGGTTCAACAACGTACAACCTGCATGGTTTTACCCCGTGGTTTTGGCGCTGATGAGTTTGCCTTGTCTGCTGTGGAGCCGCAGCTTGCTGACGCAGAGGTACTTTGTGGGGATAGCTGCGGTATCGCCTCAGCATGCCGCAGTGCGCCAGTTGATGGGGCTGGCGGTGTTTTGCGTGGTGTTGTTCTTTTCAATGCCGCAATCCAAGTTGCTAGGCTATATCTTCCCTGCCGTTGCTCCCTTGGCGTGGCTGATGGCCGACGCCAGCGGGGCATCAGCCACGGGAGCTTCACGCCAGCGCTGGTGGTGGGCCACTCTCGCGTTCAGTGCAGTGTTGGGGCTGGGTGTGGTGGCAGGGTTGGTGTGGGATCAACGCCATTCCACCCGCAACCTTGGGCTTGCTCTGCGCGAGTACCGGGCTGACGGCGAGCCCGTGTATTTCATTCGGAGCTATCACTACGACGTACCGTTCTATGCGCGTCTGCAAGACCCTGTGGTGGTGGTTGATGATTGGGATGATCCAGAAATTGCATTGCGCGATAACTGGCGCAAGGAGATGTCGGATGCAGGCGGATTCTCTCGCCAGCGCGCAGAACAGTTGCTGATGACGCCAGTAGCGCTGCCTGCGGCGCTTTGCCGCCAGCCGGTCAGCTGGGTGGTAGCGTCTGAGGCATTGCGCAAGCGCTACGATTTTCTGGCGCAAGCAGAAGCGGTGCTCACCTTGCGTGGGGAAACCCTGTGGCGCGTCGATGTGCGCCAGCCCGCACAGCTCAGCGCTCTGCGCTGCGCAGGAACGCCCAATGGCGGCTGAGCAAGTAGGTCGCTCCGGCCACCGAGACCAACACGCAGGCCAGCAGCAGGTCGTAGCGCGCCGAGGTCCACCGCAACAGCAATGCATAGGCGAGTTCGTTGACGAGAAAGCCTCCACCCGAAATACACAGGAAGCGCAACCCAGCGCTGCCCACGGAGGCACCATGACCGCGAAAGCTGAGCTGGTGGTGACCGGTGAACGACACCGTCAGTGCGACGATCCAGCCCACGACGTTTGCCTGCAGTGGCGCCCAATGCGCGAACGCCACCATGCCGGTGGCGACGCCCCAATGCACAGCAGCGGCGACGCATCCGACCACCACAAACCAGCCGATGCGGCCGCGCTGCTTGTTGGCAAATCGCAGGAGATGGGGTGGCCGGTTTTGGATCATGGTGGGGCACACCAGCTTAGCAGTTGGCGCAGCATCAGCATTTGCGTGGACGACTTTGGTTTACACCAAGGTATCAATGAGGCTGTATTCGCCCTGGCGCGACAGGGGCGTGTGCAGGCTGTGTCTGCCATGGTGGGCGGCGCGGCGTGGATAGAAGGCGCGCGGGGCTTGTTTGAGGTAGCACGCACAGGTAGCGTAGAAATAGGGTTGCACCTGGACCTCACAGAGTGTCCGATCAACCCCGCAAGCCGCCGGCCCTTGGGTCACCTGATTGCGCAGGCTTACCTGCACCAACTGGGCCCAGCAGCTCTGCGTGCAGAGGTAGCGAGTCAACTGGACGCTTTTGAAGCGGCTCTGGGCTGCGCTCCCGCCTATGTGGATGGGCATCAACACGTGCATCAGTTGCCGCAGGTACGCAATGTGCTGCTGCAAGAACTTGCCGACAGATATCCCTCGGGTGGGCTGTGGTTGCGCGCGACGCATGCACCGCAAGGAGCGGCACATCTTGATGCGCGCACTCGGTTCAAGAGCCACGTCATTGCGTGGTTGGGTGCACGGGCGCTATCGGCACTTGCGCAGCATCAGGGGCTGCGGCAAAACGCGCGGTTGCTGGGTGTCTATGACTTCCGTGGAGATGCTGCTCAGTACCGCGCCCGGCTCGATGCATGGCTGCATGCGGCTCGCCATGGCGATCTGCTGATGTGCCATGCCGGGCTGCTTTCACCAGGCGAGCATGATTTGCTGACAGCGGCTCGGCAGGCAGAGCTTGAGGTTCTTGGCGCAGAAGCTTTTGAGGACACTCTCCATGCTGCGCGCGTGCGTCTTGCGCCGATGGGGCAAATTTTGGCGTGACTGTCAGCGCAATGAAGGGCAGCGTCCATGCCGCCCCGCGAGGCGAGGGCGATACCGCGACACGGTACCACGGTACATCCATCGCCCCGCTTCTTAATCCACCTTGGCCCCGGACGCCTTCACCACCTGCTGGTACTTGGCACGTTCGCTGGCCATGAAGCTGTCGAACTGCTGCGGCGTGGTGGCCACGGGTTCGGCCAGCAGGGCGGCAAAGCGGGTCTTGGTCTCGGGCGCATTCAGCGCCGCCACAAAGGCCTTGTTCAGCTTGTCGATGATGGGCTTGGGCGTGGCGGCAGGCGCCACCAGGCCCCACCAGGTGTCGATGGAGAAGCCCTTGAACGTGGCAGACAGGGGCGGCACGCCCGGCAGCGAGGCCGAGGCGTCGAGCGAGGTCACGGCCAGCGCCTTGAGCTTGCCCGCGCGGATATTGGGCGCAGCGGCGGCCAAGTTGTCGATGTTGAAGTCCACCTCGCCCGCCAGTAGCGCCAGCTGGGCCGGGTTGGCGCCCCGGTAGGGGATGTGCAGGGCATAAATGCCAGCGCGCTGCTTGAACATTTCACCGGCCAGGTGGCCCGCGCTGCCGTTGCCGCCGCTGCCGTAGTTCAGCTTGGCGGGGTTGGCCTTGGCGTAGGCAATCAGGTCGGCCACGGTGTGGATCTTGAGCTGCTCGGCCTTGGCGGCGTTCATGACCAGCACGTTGGGCACGCGCACCATCTGCGTGATGCCGGCGAAGTCCTTGCCTGCGTCGTAGGGCATGCGGGCATACAGCCAGGGGTTGACCGCATGGGTGGCGGTGGCTGCGATACCAATCGTCAGACCGTCGGGTGCTGCCTTGGCAATGGCGTCGGCGCCAATGTTGCCGCCTGCGCCGCCCTTGTTGTCGATGATGACCGTGCCCAGCGAATCGCGCACGCGCTCGGCCAGCGCGCGGGCCGTCACATCGATGGGGCCGCCAGGTGCATACGGCACGATCAGGCGGATGGGCTGGCCGGCATCCTGCGCCGAAGCGATGGAGGGAGAAAACACCGTTGCGGCGGCAACGGCACTGGCGAGGAGGATGTTTCTGCGGTTCATGGGTGCCATTGTGCAAAAAATTCGTAAGAAAGCTTATGAAGCCCTGAGGCGGTGATGGTCAGGCGGCGACGTTCATGCGGAACGGGGTGCGCCGAGCGTCACACCCAGGTCTTCTACCAGCATGCCCAGTTCGTGCGACGAGCGGATGTCGAGCTTCAGGAAGATGGCGGACCGGTGCGTGTCCACGGTGCGCGGGTCGATGGGGCGCTCCGGGTCTCGCTGGGCCAATGCGCGGGCCACTTCTTTGCTGCTGAGGCCCGTGCCCAGCAGTTGGGCCACCTCTTGCTGGCGTGGGCTCAGGGCGCTCCAGCGCTCCCGCAGCAAGTGCTGCCGCTGCGCCTGCTGTGCCTGCGCCTTCGACAGCGTCGAGGCTTTCTCGACAGCGGCCAGCAAGGTGGCTTCGTTGCACGGCTTTTCGAGCCAGTCCACCGCGCCCTGCTTGACTGCCGCGACGGCGGAGGACAGTTCGCCATGGGCCGACAGGAAAACGGTCTTGAGCGCGCTGTGGCGCTGGCCGAGTTCGTGGAACACCTGCAGCCCGCTCAGGCCCTCCATGCGCAGGTCCAGCAGCACGCAACCGGACTGGTCCAGGGCGGCTTGAGCCAGAAAGGCCTCACCGCCCTTAAAGGAGCGCACCGTGTATCCGCGTGCCAGCAGCAGGGTCGCCAGCGATTGGCGCACGCCTTCGTCGTCGTCCACGATGTAGACCACGGTGTCATCGGGCGACTCGGCGGCGGTGGGGAGGGTGTCGTAGGTCATGGTGCGGCGGCATTCTCAGGGGCGTTGGCGAGCGGCAGGCGGATCTCGAAGACTGCGCCGCCGCCCTCGCGGTTGTGGGCCTGCAGCTGGCCACCCATGCTCTCAATGATGGATCGGCAGATGTTGAGGCCCAGGCCCAGTCCGTCGGAGCGTGTGGTGAAGAATGGTTCGAACAGGCGCTCTGCGATGCCGGGCGGCAGGCCCGGGCCCCGGTCGAGCACCTGCACCAGCGCGTGGCCGTGGTCTGCTGCCAGGCGCAGCCGCAGTTCGTGCCCTTCGGGCGGGGGCTGGTGCGTCTGCATAGCCTGCAGGGCGTTCAGGCCCAGGTTGATCACCACCTGTTCGAGCAGCACGCGGTCGGCGCTCACCTTCAATGGGGTATCGGCCTGATCGACGCGCACAGGAATCCCCTGCCGGCGCGCTTCGGCGCGCAGCAGCAGCTCCAATGACTGCTCCACGATGGCCGACAGGTCGCAGGGCTCGCGGCTCTCGGGGTGCTGGCGCACCCAGCGGCGGATGCGGCCCACGATGTCGGCGGCACGCAGCGCCTGGGCCGACAAGGCCTCCAGGCTGTCGTTCAGAGGTCCCGTCTTGCCCTGCGCGGCCAGCGCACGTGCAGCCGCTGCGTAGTTGACCAGGGCGGCGAGCGGCTGGTTCAGTTCGTGCGCCAGCGTGGAGGCCATCTCGCCCACCGTGATGACGCGCTGCACCCGCTGCAGCTGGGTCTCGCGCTGCTGCTGCTGTTCCTCGGCCCGCTTTTGCGCGGTGATGTTGACCACCGAACTCATCCAGCCGATGTGCTGCCCGCTGCCGTCGATAAGGCGCGTGGTGTAGAACATGGTGTACACGTCCGAACCATCGCGGTGCCTCAGGCGGTTTTCCCGCCCCTGGGGAAACGCGTTGCCAGCCAGCACGGTGTCGCTGTCGTTCCAGTGGCGGTCCAGCTCGTCAGGGTGCCAGTAGGGATAGGGCGGCCGTTGGCCGATGAGTTCATCGGCCCGGTAGCCCACCATGTCGCACATGGCGGCGTTGACGTAGACGATGCGGCCTTCCAAGTCGCGGGCACGCATGCCCACCAGCAGCGAGTCTTCCATCGACTGGCGAAACGCCTGGGCTTGCTGTAGCGCGTGGGTGCGCTCCTGCACGCGCTGCTCCAGTTCGATGCGGGCCAGGCGTGTCTCTGCCAGCCGCCGCTCGCGCAGTTGCCAGTAGAGCGCGCCCAGCACCAGCAGACCCGAGGCCAGTGTGGCCAGCGCCCAGGCCTGCTGCCGTGCCAATGCCACCACGCGGCTGTCGGCGGTAACGGTGAGGGTCCAGCCCAGATCGGGCAGCTTCTCCTCAAAGGCCAGATACCGCTTGCCGCCCGGGCCGTCCAGGCGCAGTTCGGCCCCGGGCGAGTCGTCCTGGGGGCGCAGGGTCCAGGGCACGGCGCGCGGGGTCCAGCCCGTGCCGTACTGTTCGTTGTGCTGCAGCTGCTGTACCAGCGGTGTGGGCAAGGGGCGGCTGGTGCGGTAGAGCCAGTCGGGCACGGAGCCCAGAAACACAATGCCCTGCTCGTCCTTCACGAACACCGGGTCACGCAGCTGGGCCCAGGGGTCTGAGATGGGCTCCATGCGCACCTTGACCGCCACCACGCCGATCACACGGCCCGCCTCGACCACCGGGGCGGAGACAAACAGGCCGGGCTCGCCCGTGGTTTTGCCCACGCCATAAAAGCGGCCCGTCTGGCCCGCGAGGGCGTCGCGAAAGTACGGGCGGTTGCCGTAGTTCTGGTGGACAAAGCTGTTGGGGGTGTCCCAGTTGCTGGACGCGAGCGTGAGGCCCTGCGGGTCCATCACGTACAGCATGTCAGAGCCCGCATGCTGGTTCACCGCCTGCAGGTAGGCGTTGGCAGCGTCGCGCACAGCCTGCGATGCAGGTTGGCGCAGCAGTTGCCGCACCAGCGGGTGCTGCGCGGCCGTGAAGGGCAGATAGTTGTAGCGCGTGGCCACGCCGCGCAGCGCCAGGGCTTGCACCTCGCCAAGGCGGCGCAGGTTGTCCCACTGGGCATCGCGTTCGCTCTGTTCAGCCCATTCACCCGCACCCCACACCAGCAGCGCCGCCAGGCACAGCAGCGTGGCAATGAAGCCCGCGCGCCGCGCCTGGGGCCAGCGCTGCGGCGCGCCCTGCGGGGTGGGCTGGGCGGGCGCTGGGCGCACGGTCAGTGGGGTGGCTCGTGTCGTGGATGTGCCGGGTCAGCCGCCGTGCTTGTCGGCTTCTGACGTGAACGCGTCGGCAAAGAATTCCTCGGGCGGCAGGCCGCGTTGAGCGCTGTAGGCAGCGCGGGCGGATTCGACCACGATGGGCGCACCGCAGGCATAGACTTGGTGGCCCGAAAGATCCGCAAAGTCGTCCAGCACCGCCTGGTGCACGAAGCCGGTACGGCCGGTCCAGCCGTCTTCGGGCAGGGCGTTGGAAATGACCGGCACATAACGCAGCCATGGCAGCTCCGCCACGCGGGCCTTGGCCCAGTCGTCCAGGTACAGGTCGTCGGGGCGGCGGCCTCCCCAGTACAGCACGGTGGGGCGGGTCATGCCCTTGAACTGCAGGTGCTCAATCAGCGCCTTGATGGGGGCAAAGCCGGTGCCGGATGCCAGCAGCACGATGGGCTTGTCCGAATCTTCGCGCAGGAAAAAGCTGCCGAACGGGCCTTCGACGCGCAGGATTTCCTTTTCTTTCATCGCGCCGAACACGTGGTCTGTGAACTTGCCGCCCGCCATGTGCCGGATGTGCAGCTCCACGCCCGGCGTCTCGGCCTGGGTGTGCGGTGCGTTGGCCATCGAGTAGGCACGGCGGGCACCGTCGCGCAGGATGAATTCAATGTACTGGCCCGCGTGGTAGCGGAAGCTGTCTGCTGCAGGCAACTGCAAGCGCACCTGCATCACGTCGTGCGACTTCTTTTCGAGCGACGCCACGCGCACCGGCATCTTCTTGACGGGGTAGGCGCTTTCGTCGGTGACCTGGCGGGATTCAAGCACCACATCGGACAGCGGCTGGGCGCAGCAGGTGAGCACCAGGCCTGCCGCTTCTTCATCGGCCGTGAGGGCCTTGGACTGGTGGGCGCCGTGCTGGACGGTCCCGCTGATTTTTTTGCATTTGCACGAGCCACAGGCGCCGTCCTTGCAGCCATAGGGCAGGCCCACGCCGCTGCGGATGGCTGCGGCCAGGATGGCTTCGCCCGCATTGGCACTGAAAGCGCGGCCGCTGGGCTGCACGGTGATCTGGAAAACGGACTCAGCGCTGGTCATGGAGTGGGTATCCTCGGGGGCTCTAGTAGTCAACGGACGGCCCCGATTTTGCCTTCAAACCAAAACCCCCTTGGCGCCCTGCCGGCCCGCTTTCGCCGCGAACGTCTGCTCATCGTCGGCTGTGGTGATGTAGGTCAACGGGTGCTGCGCAATGTGCAGACCGGCCCCGGGGCCGGGCGCATGCAGGTGCTGGCACTGACCTCCAGTGCCGGGCGGGTGGCGGAGCTTCGGGCACAAGGGGCCCGGCCTCTGGTGGGCAATCTGGACGATGCGGCCACGCTGCGCAGGCTGTCTGGTCTGGCCACGCGGGTGCTGCATCTGGCGCCCCCGCCCGGGGAAGGCGCGGGAGGGGATGCCTGGTGGCGCGACCCGCGCACCGTGGCGTTGACCCGCGCACTGCGGCTGCGCAGCCTGCCAGCGTCATTGGCCTATGCGTCCACCAGTGGAGTGTATGGCGACTGCCAGGGTGCCCTGGTGGCTGAGACGCGCTCCGTGGCCCCCGGTACGCCGCGTGCCCAGCGCCGTGTGAATGCCGAGCGGGCTGTGCGCCACCTGGGCCGTGCCGGCGTGCGGGCCTCCGTGCTGCGCATTCCGGGCATCTACGCGCCCGACCGAGAGGGGGGCACCCCGGAGGCGCGCTTGCGCCGGGGCACTCCGGTACTGGTGACCGAAGACGATGTGTTCACCAACCACATCCATGCCGACGACCTGGCGCGGGCGTGCATGGCCGCGGTATGGAAAGGGCGCCCGCAGCGCGCCTACAACGTGAGTGACTCCACGCAGATGAAGATGGGGGACTACTTCGACCTGGCGGCCGACCTGTACGGCCTGCCGCGCCCGCCGCGTGTGCCGCGCAGCACGGCGCAGGAGCAGCTGTCGCTGATGCTGCTGAGCTTCATGAGCGAATCACGCCGGCTGGACAATCAGCGCATGCTGCGCGAGCTGGGGCTGCGGTTGCGTTATCCCAGTGTGGCCGAAGGTTTGCGGGCCTGAGAAGCCGCGCAAGAACTTCGAACTTTTCTCATGCTGCCGGCAACGGGCGCCAGATCAGCGGGGGTAGCTGTTGCCTTGGGCGTCGTAGCAGCGAAACACGTTGCACTGCGTGAATTTTTTGGGGGCAGGGGTAGGCGCCGGTGGCTGCACCGGCGTGGGCCGCACGGGGTAGTACGGAGGGGGCACGACCACCACGGGCGCCGTGGTGTTTGACCGGGGACGGGATTTCTCCACCTCCGCATAGCCCTGGGGGCCCAGACAGTCCAGATCGACCTGGCGCTGTGCTGCCTCCACCCGCAGGTTTTGCTCGTAGCCTCCGCCCGTAGCGCTGCTCAGCACCACGTCCAGGTTCCGCCGTGAGCGGGCGCATTCTGGAGAGCGCGCATAGTCGGTGGCTTTGGCCGGGGCCGTGTGGTCCCGCGGTGCGTTGCGCCGTGATTCGGTCTCTGCGGCAGTTGCCTCGGCCTGCAGGCGCTGCTGTTTGCGGGCCAGTGCTTCGGCGGCTTCTTCGCGTTCCTGCTGGATCTCCTGCGGGGTTTTACGGGCCTCCACCTCGCGCTCAGCGGCGCCGCTGGCGCACTTGCCGTCGGTATAGGTGACCTTGCCTGTGGCGGCGTCGGTGCAGCGTATCACTTGCGCCTGGGCTCCCCAGGGAGCCAGGGCACCCAGGAAGACCACGCACAGACCAGCGATGAGGGAGTGTTTACGTGGCTTCATGGTGACGAGGAGGTGGTGGGGGGCAGCGGGTTCAACGCCAGGCCATCAAGGTTTTTCCTGGCTGTTGGACTGTTGGCGCGAGCGCCAATCGTATGGGCTCGGGGTGTAGCTGTCGGGCGCCAGCCGGCCGGGGCGGTTCTCGCGGTTGCGGCGGTCTTCGGCAGCGCGGCGGTCACGTTCGGCCTGTTCGCGGCGGGCTTGGTCTTGCTCGCGGGCGCGGCGGTCGGCTTCGCGGGCTTGCTGATCGCGGCGGTCGCGTTCGCGGGCGGCCCGGTCACGCTCTGCGCGGTCGCGTTCACGCTCTCTTTCGCGCCAGTCATTGCGGTTGCGGTCGTTGTCCCAGCGGTTGTCGTCGCGGTCACGTCCACCGTAATAGACGGCGGGCGGCGGGGCCGAATAGATCACGCCGGGCGCACGGTACACGGGCGGTGCCTGGTACGCCGGCTGTGGGGCTCCGTAGATGTAGCCTGGCTGCTCGTACACAGGGTAACGAGGAGTGTCGTAGTACGGGTCGCCCGGCACGGTGGCACACCCTGTCACCAGGGCTCCCAGGACGGTGGCGGAAAGGATGCGGGTGATGGTGTAGGTCATGGTGATCAGACTCCGGCCGACTGGGCGCGTTCCGCCTTGTCCGTAAAGCCCTTGAAAAGCGCTCCGGTGGAGCGTTACAAATTTCGGAGGGCTGGCACAGGGGTACCAACCACTTTAGCGCGCGGGCGTGCCATTTGGTTGACTTTGCGCCGGTGCAGGTGCCGCTTGCCGCCGTAACAACCCGTGTCAGCCGGAGTGGATGTGACGTGAATACATCAAAAACGATAGCAGTCAAGCCATGTGCTGATGGCGCTATCTGCTGTTTGGGTCCGAAAATTCTGCCAGGCCCGTGCACCGCGTCGGGGCGCGCAGGGCCCCTCGGGTTGGCCGCGCGCAGGTTTACTTGGGCAGGACGTTGCGGATCGTTTCGGCCAGGTCTTCCGCCACAAACTTGGCCACATAGCCGTCTGCCCCCACGCTGCGCACATGGTCTTCGTTGGCCGAGCCCGACAGCGACGAGTGGATGACCACAGGCAACCCATGAAAGCGGGCGTCCTGCTTGATGTTGCGTGTCAGCGTGAATCCGTCCATCTCGGGCATTTCCAGGTCGGTCAGCACCATGGCCACGCGGTCGAGCACGGTCTTGCCTTCGGCCGCCGCACTCCTGGCGATTGCGTTGAGCCGGTCCCAGGCCTCCTTGCCGGACTTCACCATTTCATACGGGGCATTGAGCACCTTGAGCTCTTGTTCGATCAGCGAGCGGGCCACGAACGAATCGTCGGCCGCCAGGATGATGCAGCCGGGCTTGAGCTTGAGTTTCGCGCCCACCTTCTCCTCGGTGACCTCCTGGCCGTCCGAGGGCGAGATCATCTGCAGGATGGCTTCCACGTCCAGCACCTGGGCAAGGCGGGACTCATCGGTATTACCGTCCAGGCGGGCAATGCTGGTCACCAGCTTGCCCGCGGCGCCGCTGGTCTCGGCCGACAGCACCTGCTTCCAGTCCAGTCGCACGATGTCTTCCACCGACTCGACCGCAAACGCCTGGGTGGTGCGCGCGTACTCGGTCACCAGCATGATGTTGAGGCCCGTCTGGGGCTTGCAGCCCACGATGGAGGGCAGGTCCAGCACCGGGATCACCTGCCCGCGCAGGTTGACCACGCCCAGCGAATGGGCTGTGGTGCCCGCGATCGGCGTGATGCTCGGCATGGCCACGATCTCGCGGATCTTGAACACATTGATGCCAAACAGCTCCGATTTGCCCAGCGCGCTATCGGTGCCCAAGCGAAATAGCAGCAGTTCGAACTTGTTGGTGCTGGTGAGGTTGGTCCGCTCGTCGATGTCCTGCTGGATGGCTGTCATGTTGGGTCCTTCGCGCGGTAGGTAATGGAGATACGCGCCTTTACAAATTCTAGGACCCAAACGCCGTGTGCAGTGGGCTAAATCTTCAGGCAATACCCGAATATTGCACTGCAGCAAGTTGGCGTGGCTGCGCCGTTGCGGTGCGCCGTGCCAGGCTCCCTCCCGTGCGGGCGTCAAAAAGACTGCACACGGGTGCTGGCAGGCCTCGGTTATCAATCCGAAATGCCCGGTACCTGCCGCAGATACGCATGCAGCGCCGCGATGGCCTGGCGCACCTTGGCGGGCTGTGCATCGCGTTGGGGCGTGACGGCCCAGACGTCCAGCGTGCCAAACGACCACTCCGGCAGCAGCCGAGCCAGTCGCCCGGCCTGCAGCGCATCGTGAGAATCCATGCTGCCCACCAGGGCCAGCCCCAGTCCTGCCTCGCACATCTGCTGGATCGACAGCTGGTTGTTGCTGGCAATGCGCGGCTCCACCCGCAGCGCGCGGGGTTCGCCGGTGGGGCTGCGCACGTCGATGAGCAGCCCACCCCCCTCTCGCGCAAAGCCCAGCCAGCTGTGGGACAGCAGCGCGTCCGGGTGCTGGGGCATGCCATGTGCGGCCACCCAGTCGGGCGATGCGCACAGGTACCAACTCATGCCCCCCAGGCGCCGAGCCGCCCAGGTCGAATCCGCCAGGCGCCCGTAGCGCACGGCCAGATCGATGCGGGCGTTGATGAGATCAATGGTGGAGTCGTCCACCAGCAGCCGCAGGCGCAGCGTCGGGTGCGCGGCCAGCAGGTCGCCCAGGGCGGGCGCAATGTGCCGCGCAAAACCTACGGTGGCCGACATTCGCAACTCGCCGCTGGGCGCATCGCGCGAGGCCGCCAGTTCGGCGCGCGCTTGCTCCGCCGCAGCCCACATGGCAGCGCAGCGCGCGTGGTACCGCTGGCCTGCCTCGGTCAGCGCCAGCTTGCGCGTGGAGCGGTGCAGCAGCGTCACGCCGCCATCGCTTTCGAGCTTGCGCACCTGCTGACTCACCGCCGAGGTGCTCATGCCCAGGGCGCGGGCGGCGCCGCTCATCGAGCCGTGCTGCACCACGGCGGCAAACACGGCCATGCGTTTGAGGTCTTCCATCAGGAGGCAACGGGAGTGGTAAGGAGTTGATTGTGAAGTGAGGCTTCAAAGAAAAGGCTGTTTTAGCCCTCTACCGCCTGATTTGACAAGCTCCTATTCTCACTGCATCGCAACTTTGACCCCAAGGACACCGTATGAACATCGCCCTGATTGGTGCCACCGGTTTTGTCGGCTCGGCCGTGCTGAATGAACTGCTGCAACGTGGTCACCGCGTGACCGTGCTGGCCCGCAACCCTGGCAAGCTCACCCCCCGCGAAGGCCTCACGGTGGTCGCCGCCGACGCGCAGGACGCCACCCAGGTGGCCAAGGCGGTCGCTGACCACGACGCGGTGGTCAGCGCTTACAACCCTGGCTGGACGGTGCCAGACATTCACGACCAGTTCCTCAAGGGCACGCGCGCCATCATCGACGGCACCAAGGCCGCCGGTGTGCGCCGACTGCTGGTGGTAGGCGGCGCAGGCAGCCTGTTTGTGGCGCCCGGCGTGCAGCTGGTGGACACCCCTCAGTTCCCCGCCGAATGGAAGCAGGGCGCTCTGGCCGCGCGCGAGGCGCTGAACTGGATTCGCACCGAAAACACGCTGGACTGGACCTTCCTCTCGCCCCCCATCCTGCTGCAGCCCGGCGAGCGCACCGGCCAGTACCGACTGGGCGACGAAGCCCCGCTGATGAACGGCGACCAGCCTGGCAGCATCAGCGTGGCCGACCTGGCCGTGGCAATGGCGGACGAACTGGAGACACCACGCCACGTGCAAAAGCGGTTCACGGTGGCTAACTGAACAGTGCCCGGTAGTGATTAACTCCTGATTTGATAGCTGCAAGCGCAATATCCACTAGCGCTTGCGGCATTTTTTGCTTCAAACCCTCAGATTCACCCCGTAAACCACCGCATCGGCACCAGCACCAGCGATGGAAACAGCACCATCAAGAACATCACCGCGAACTGCGCCACCATGAACGGGATGACGCCCCGCGTGACGTCGTCCATGCGCATCTTGCCCACGCCGGCCACCACATTCAGCACCGTGCCGACCGGTGGGGTGATGAGCCCGATGGCGTTGTTGATGATGAACAGCACGCCAAAGTAGACCGGGTCGATGCCCGCAGCCTTCACCACCGGCATCAGCACGGGCGTGAGGATGAGGATGGTGGGCGTCATGTCCATGGCGGTGCCCACGGCCATCACCAGCACCATGATGGCAATGAGCAGCAGCGTGGGGTGTTCCATCAGCGGCTTGAGCAGGCCCACCAATTGGCGCGGGATGTCGGCCACGGTGATGAGCCAGGCGCTGACCATGGCGGCCGCCACCAGGAACATGATCACCGCCGTAGTTTTGGCGGCGCTGGTGAACACCTCGGCCAGTTGGCGCCAGTGCAGCTCGCGGTAGACCACCGTTGCCACGAACAGGGCGTAAACCGCGGCCACCGCGGCCGCCTCGGTGGGGGTGAACACGCCCATCTTCAAGCCCACGATCACGATGACCGGCAGGAACAGCGCCCAGGTGGATTCCTTGAGCGCCTGCAGCTTCTCGGCGGTGGATGCCTTGGGCGGTGGCGTGACGTTTTCGCGCTGCGAGACCCAGTACCAGGTGACTGCAATCGCCAGCCCCATCAGCAGCCCCGGCACGATACCCGCCAGAAACAGCTTGCTGATCGACACATTGGCCGCCACGCCAAACACCACAAAGCCAATGGACGGCGGGATGACCGGCGCGATGATGCCGGCCGACGCAATCAGCCCGCCTGCGCGCGCCTTATCGTGCCCGGCTTTGACCATCATGGGCAGCAGCAGGGCTGCCAGTGCCGCTGTGTCGGCCACGGCCGAGCCCGACAGCGCCGCCAGCATGCAGGCGGCCAGGATGGCCACAAAGCCCAGCCCCCCGCGCTTGTGCCCCACGAGCGTGAGCGCGAGCTTGACGATGCGCTGCGACAGCCCGCCCACGTTCATGATCTCGCCCGCCAGCATGAAGAAGGGCACGGCCAGCAGCGGAAAGCTGTCCGCGCCGTTGATCACGTTCTGCGCGAGGATCTGCGCATCGAAAAGGTCCAGATGCCACATGAGGGCTGCGCCGGACACCAGCAGCGCGTAGGCAATCGGCACGCCGATGGCCATGGCGGCCAGCAGGGAGCCGAGGAAGATAAAAACGGTCATGGAAGTGCGCTCCAGGTCATTGCGGTGTGGGGCTCACTGGCGTGAGGCCGTGGGCGCGGGGGCTGTGTGCGGCAGCTGGCTGCCCACGGCGGCCAGTTCTTCGGATTCGGCGATCTGCACCAGCTCGCTGTCTGGCATTTGCCCCGACACGATGCGCCACAGGTCCAGCGCCAGCAGCAGGCCAGCCGCCACGGCAAACACCACGCCGGACGCATAAAAGATGGCCATGGATGCGCCGGTGACCGGTGCATCCACATCCCAGTTGATGCGCGCCTGCGCCAGTGCGCCGCTGAACAGCAGCCAGGTGCACCAGATCATCAGCGCGTAGCTCAGGGCCAGGCAAATGCGCTGGCCTAGCGGCGGCAGGCGCGCCAGCAGAAAGTCCGTGCCCAGGTGGCCCCGCTCGCGCACCGCCACGATGGCGCCCAGAAAGGTGATCCACACAAACAGCCAGCGCGAGACCTCCTCGCTGATGGCAATGCCGGAGTTGAACGCATAGCGCAGCACCACGTTGCCGAACACCATGGCCACCATCACGGCCAGCGCGAGCGCGATGAGCAGGTTGATCCAGCGGCAGCAACGGTCGATGAAGGCATTGAGCATCGTTGTCTCCTGTTTTCTTTTTGCGCCTCAGAGCACCGCGCCCTGCAGCAGCCCGCGCTGCGCCAGGTTGGCCATGAAGGCGCGCAGCCCAAATCGCCAGGGCGGCGCGGCCTCGCTGTGCGCCACGCGGTTGTGCAGGCCGCCCAGCCAGGCGCTCTGGATGGACACCAGGTCGCCCAGGTGGTGGGTGAAGCCGCCGCCGGGCTGGTCGCGGTCTTCAATGGGCGCGAACAGCGTGCCCATGAACAGCATGAACCCATCCGGGTACTGGTGCGCGGCCAGCGTCTGCGCCACCAGGTCGGTGGGGTCGCGGCTGATGCTGGCCATGGTGTTGATGCCGCGCAGCTCGAAGCCGTCTACGCCCGCCACGCGCAGGTGTACCGTCTCATTGCGCACCTGTTCCAGCCCGAAGCTCGCGTCGAACAGGCGGATGAACGGGCCCAGTGCGCACGAGGCGTTGTTATCCTTGGCCTTGCCCAGCAGCAGGGCGCTGCGGCCTTCGATGTCGCGCAGGTTCACGTCGTTGCCCAGCGTGGCGCCCACGATCTGGCCCCGGCTGTTCACGGCCAGCACCACCTCGGGCTCGGGGTTGTTCCAAGCCGAATCGGAGCGGATGCCGATGTCATCACCACAGCCCACAGAGGCCAGCACCGGCGCCTTGGTGAACACCTCGGCGTCGGGGCCGATGCCCACCTCCAGGTATTGCGACCACAGGCCTTTTTCCTGCAGCAGCGCCTTCAGGCGCATCGCCTCGGGCGAGCCGGGGCGGATGTCCGCTAAGTTTTGACCGATGAGGCCGATCACCTGACTGCGCAGGCCCTGCGCCCGGGTGGCGTCGCCGCGCGCCTGCTCCTCGATCACGCGCTCGATCAGGCTGGCAGCAAAGGTCACGCCCGCCGCCTTGACCACCTGCAGGTCGCACGGTGCCAGCAGCCAGGGGCGTGCGGCGTCGCGCGCGCCGGGTTGGCTGTTGGCCAGCAGGTCGTCCACGCTGCACAGGTACTGGCCCGTGGCGGTGCGCGCAGCCTCGGCCGGTGCCAGGGTGTCCAGCAGCGTGCTCATGGTGGGGAAGTGCGCGCTCAGGTCGAACACGCCTTCGGGCCGCAGTGCGACCACCGCAGGGCCAGGAACGGCGCCACTGGGTGCCCACACGCGGCCGACCAGCGTGCCTTGCAGGTCGTCGTCGGGAAGCACTTGCAATGTGGCGTTGGGCGCACGGGCCCGTTCGGCAACTGCTGCTGCCGTCATGTTGTTCATGGAAAGTCCTTCGAAAAAATCCGGGCGGGCGCCGGTGGCCCACCTGGTCGTTGTCAGTGGTTGTGGCGTGGCGTCTTTTCAGAAATGCGCTGAAATTCCAGCGCAAAGTCCAGCGTGGCGCCGTCGGCCAGCTGCCCGGTTTTCTCGCGGTACAGCGCTTCCCACGGCGACTGGCTCGCGGGCACGGGTGGGGCGGGCAGGTCGCGCTTGCGGCGTGCGATCTCTTCGGGGGCGACCAGCGCATCGCAGCGCCCGGTGTTCAGGTCGATGCGGATCGTGTCGCCGCTTTGCAGCCAACTCAGCCCTCCGCCCACGGCGCTTTCGGGCGATGCGTTGAGGATGGACGGGCTGTCTGCCGTGCCCGACTGGCGCCCGTCGCCCAGTGTGGGCAGCGTGTTGATGCCGCGCCGGATCAGCGCGTCCGGCGGCTGCATGTTCACCACCTCGGCCGAGCCCGGCCAGCCGATGGGGCCGGCGCCGCGCATCACCAGGATGCAGCCTTCGTCGATATCGAGCGCCGGGTCGTTGATGCGCGCGTGGTAGTCGTCTGCGCCCTCGAACACCACGGCGCGGGCTTCGAAGATGCCCTCCTGCCCCGGGCGGCTGAGATAGCGCTGGCGGAAGGCTTCGGAGATCACCGAGGTCTTCATGATCCCGAAGTCGAACAGGTTGCCGCTGAGCACCATGAAGCCGGCCTTGTGCATCAGCGGATTGCTGAACGGGCGGATCACCTCGCGGTCATGGGTCTCGCGGCCTTGCAGGTTTTCGCCCACCGTCTTGCCGGTCACGCTGGCGCAGTCGGCATGCAGTTTGCCTGCCTGCTGCAGCTCCCACATTAGCGCGGGCACGCCACCAGCGCGGAAGAAGCGCTCGCCCAGAAACTGTCCAGCAGGCTGCATGTTCAGCAGCAGCGGCAGGTCGTAGGCGTGGTCGGTCCAGTCCTGTGCATCGAGCTGTACGCCCGCGTGGCGCGCCATGGCCATGATGTGCACCTGCGCATTGCTGCTGCCGCCGGCCACGCTGACGACCGACAACGCGTTCAAGAAGCTCTCTCGCGTCAGGATGCGCGAGGGGCGCAGGTCTTCGTACGCCATCTCCACGATGCGCCGCCCGGTCTCGTACGCCATCTGCCCGCGCTCGCGGTAGGGCGCGGGAATGGCCGCGCAGCCGGGCAGTGACAGGCCCAGCGCCTCCGCCACCGCGTTCATGGTGGAGGCCGTGCCCATGGTGTTGCAGTGCCCGGCGGAGGGCGCGCTGTTGCAAGCGCGCTGCAAAAACTCTTCCTCGTCGATCTCGCCCGCCGCGAGCTGGCGGCGGCTGCGCCAGATGACGGTGCCCGAGCCCACCAGCTGCCCTTCGTGCCAGCCGTCGAGCATCGGCCCGCCAGAGAGCACGATGGCCGGAATGTCAACGGTGGATGCCGCCATGACGCCCGCGGGCGTGGTCTTGTCGCAGCCCGTGGTCAGCACCACCGCGTCGATGGGGTAGCCGTACAAGATCTCTACCAAGCCCAGGTAAGCCAGGTTGCGGTCCAGCGCGGCCGTGGGGCGGCGGCAGTTTTCAAAGATGGGGTGGACGGGGAACTCCATCGGAATGCCGCCCGCATCGCGGATGCCGTCGCGCACGCGGCGCGCCAGGTCCAGGTGGATGCGGTTGCAGGGCGACAGGTCGCTGCCCGTCTGCGCAATGCCAATGATGGGCCGGCCCGAGCGCAGCTCTTCGGGCGTCAGCCCGTAGTTCATGAACCGCTCCAGGTACAGCGCGGTCATGTCCGAGCGCTCGGGCGCGGCAAACCATTCGCGGGAGCGGAAGGGGCGGCGGGGTGTTTTTGTCATGGGGTCGGGGCATCGCAAAAGAGGGGCCGGGCGCAGCCAGGAGCTGCGCCCCGGGGAACGAACCAGTGGCTTACTTGCCGCCCCGCGCCTTGGCCAGCTCGCCCATCAGCTCGCTGGTGGTTTCTTCGCCAAACTCCTTGCCGTACTTGGCCAACACGGGCTGCAGCTTGGTGCGCAGCTTGGCCTGCTCGGCGGCGGGCAGCTCGGTGATCTGCATGCCAGCCTTCTTCAGTTCGCCCAGGGCGGTTTCGCTGAAGGCGCGGATGGTCTTGCGCTCGAACACCGTGGCCTCGCGCGCGGCCTCCTGCACGATCTTCTTCTCGTCGGCCGAGAGGCCGTCCCAGGTTTTCTTGGAGATGAGCAGCACCCAGGCGCTGTACATGTGGCGCGACAGCACTAGGTGCTTTTGCACCTCATAGAACTTGCTGGCCAGGATGGTGGCGGGCGGGTTTTCCTGGCCGTCCACGGCCTTTTGTTCCATGGCGGTGTACAGCTCGGTGAACGGCATGGGCGTGGCGTTGGTGCCCAGGGCATTGAAGGTATCGAGGAACAAGGGGCTCTGGATCACGCGCAGCTTGAGGCCCGCCAGATCGTCGGCCGTGTTGATGGGGCGGCGCGAGTTGGTCACGTGGCGAAAGCCGTTTTCCCAGAAGCCCAGGCCGATCAGGCCCTTGTCGGGCAGCATGGACAACAGCTTCTGGCCGAAGGGGCCGTCCAGCACCCCGTCGGCTTCTGCCTCGGTGTTGAAGGTGAGCGGCAGGTTCAGCACGCCAAAGGGCTTGATCAGCGACATCAGCGTGGACGAGTCCGGAATCGTCATCTCCAGCGTGCCGCCGCGCAGGGCCGAGGTCATGCTCACGTCATTGCCCAGGGCACCGCTGGCAAATAGCTTGGCGCTCATCTTGCCGCCGCTCTTGGCCTGCAGGCGCTCGGCAAAGTGGCGCACGGCCTGGGCCTGCGGGTGGTCGTCGCTCAGGCCGATGCCGACCTTGAAGGTGTGTTCCTTGACTTGCGCGGCGACGGGGGTGGCGAGGGCGGCCAGCAGCGTGGCGCCGAATGCCAAGGATTTGGCGAGGGAAGTGAATTGCATGGTGTCTTGTCTCCGTTGGAATGGCTGACCCCGTTGGCGAGGCCTTCGGCGCCTGCGGCTTTTTGGGGCCAGCCGTTATCGACGCAGAGACAAGGTTAGGTTTCACGCCCCGGCGGGTCCACTGAATGTTTTGCGACAATCCATTCCAAACGCTTATGAGTCCAGACGAATTTCCGGGTAAACCCTTGTCTTTGGCGCAGGCCTGCGCGCGGCTGCGCTTTCGGCATTTGCAGTTTCTCGACATCCTGGGCCGCACGCGCAACCTGCGGCTCACGGCCGAGCAGATGCACGTCACGCAGCCTGCGGCCACCAAGATCCTCATGGACATCGAGGAGATCCTCGAGGCGCGCCTGTTCGACCGCCTCTCGCGCGGCATGCGTCCCAACGAGCTGGGGCTTTTTACGCTGCGCTACGCCAGCGCCGCGCTGGATGGGCAGCGCAAGTTTGTCGATGAATTCAACGCGCTAAAGCAGGGCGGTCACGGCCATGTGACGGTGGGCGCCATCACCGGGTCGGCCGCGCATGTGCTGGTGGCGTCGGTGGTCGAGATCCAGCGCCTGCGGCCCCTCTTGGTCATCAAGATCCTGGAACAGAGCAGTGACCAGCTCATTGCCTGGCTGGCCGAACGCAAGATCGACCTGATGATTGGCCGCTTCACCACAGAAGGCCAGCGCAGCCAGTTCCACTACGAGCACCTGTCGGCCGAGCCGCTGCATGTGGTGGGCGGGCAGCACCACCCGCTGCGCGGCGCCACCGACCTGTCGCTGACCGAGTTGGCGCACTGGCCGTGGATTCTGTACCCCGCCTCCACGGCCGTGCGCAAGGTGTCGGACGACCTGTTTGGTGGCGCGGGTCTGGCGCTCACGGCGGGGGTGGTGGAGACGCCGTCCTTCTTGTTTGCGCTGGAGCTGATGAACACCACCCACATGATGTCGCTGCAGCCCGCTGCGCTGATCCAGAAATACGTGGACCGGGGGCTGCTCTCGCGCATCCCTGTCGAGCTGCCCGACCGCATGCCCAGCTATGGCCTCATCACCCGCCTGGGCGAGCCGCCCACGCCCTCGGCACAGGCCTTTATCGACGTGCTGCGTGAGACGGCGGGGGTGGCGCCGGACGTTTTGGGGGAGTAACCAGGCCTGCGCCATGCGTGGCCTTTTCGATAACCAACGGTTATTGAAAATTGGGATCGACGGGCCCTGCCGTTATGCTCTGCGCCCTTTCCCGCAATCCAGGCCTTTTTCTCCATGACCGACGCACCCGACACGCCCGACACCATCCAGGAACCCCGCTGCTGGAGCGACGGGCGCTGGACGGCGCAGGTCATTAAGAACGAGGACGACGATGGCTGGGCCGTGGCCATGACCTTGAAGGGCGAGGCTGAGCCCGCGCTGGTGGGCCCCTGGACCATGGGCCGCGACAAAAAGAACCCCAAGCCGCTCGATGTGTCGGCTTTCCACACGCTGGTCAAGACCGCCAGCGAGGTGGTGCGCCGCCATGAGCAGCAACTGCACGCGCAGCTGAACAAAAGCGTGCACATCACCAGCACCGACGGCCAGCGCCTGCGCGTGGCGCTGGCCATCGTGCCCGATGAAGAAGGCGCCACGGCCACGCTGAGCGCGCAGGACGAGCTGGGTGAAGAGGTTGCCCGTGCGTCTGCGCCGCCCACTTTCAAGCTCACGCCCGCCAGCGCGGCGACCTGGGCCGAAGGCGGGTTTCAGCGCGTGCGCTGAGCAGACATCGGCGTTCTGCACACCCCGGAGCCCCAGAAGCCGCCACTGCCAGTGCAGGCAATCGCCTGCGCGACGGCGTGCTGCTTGCCCGCCGCCTAAAATCCCGCGGTCGGCTCCGAATGTCCTTCAGGGCCGACAGCGTTCTCAGGGCGGGGCGGAATTCCCCACCGGCGGTATTTGTTGGCTGGAAAGCCCGCAACAGCCCGCGAGCGCCTGCGGTGCCGTTTTTCGGAACAGGCCTGCAGGGTCAGCAGATCTGGTGCGATGCCAGAGCCGACGGTCACAGTCCGGATGAAAGAGATCGCGATACCCACAGCACCCGCCATGGGTGGCTGGGCCTTTGGCGTTTGCTTGCGTGCTTTTTGCCCGCTGGTCAGCGCCGTGAGGCCTGCGCCGCCCTGTGCAGGCGCCGTGCTCGCGCGCGCCCTGATTCTGGTACGACCTGTTTTGAGGAACCCATGAATCAGTCTTCTGCTACTTCTTCCGTCTCTCCCCTGGCCCCTGTCGCCGCCCACCGTGGCGCCCGCGTGGCCATCATCAGTGCCAGCTGGCACCAGGACATCGTGCACCAGGCGCGCGACGCGGCCCTGGCCGAGTTCGACCGCCACGGCCTGCCGCCCGCGCAGGTGGCGCTGTTCGATGTGCCCGGTGCGTTCGAGATTCCGCTCTTGGCCCGCAAGCTCGCGCGCAGCGGACGCTACGACGCCATCGTGGCCTGTGCGCTGGTGGTCAACGGCGGCATCTACCGCCACGAGTTCGTCACCACCGCTGTCATCGACGGCCTGATGCGCGTGCAGCTCGACACCGAGGTGCCCGTGATGTCGGCCGTGCTCACGCCGCGCGACTTCCACGACCACGAGGACCATGTGCGCTTCTTCCGCGAGCACTTCGTGAAGAAGGGCACCGAGGTCGCCCAGGCCTGCCTGCAGACCATGGCCTACCTGCGCAAGCTGGCATCGCCCACGCTGGCCACCGTGCAGCAGGCAACGCCTGCGCTGGCCGAAGCCTGAGAAGGCGCCGGTTGCTACTATTTATGTAGCTATTGCCGCATGATGCACTAGCGCTTCAGGTCGATTCGGCTTGAAATGGCCGCGCCACGTCAGCTTGCGGCCAACCGGGGCTGGCGGTGGCCTGCAGCGGGCATGCGGGAGGCTGCGGATGGGCTCGTCTGCGCATCCGCCAGCCGGAACACCGCCACTGCCTGCACCAGTTGTTGCGCCTGCACCTTCAGGCTGTCGGCAGCCGCCGCGCTTTGCTCGACCAGGGCTGCGTTCTGCTGCGTGGCCTGGTCCATTTCGGTGATGGCGTCCCCCACCTGCGCCACGCCCGCGCTTTGCTCGCTGCTGGCGGCGCTGATCTCGCCCACGATGTCGGTCACGCGGCGGATGGCGCTCACCACCTCGTTCATCGTCGCACCTGCCTTGTCCACCAGCGTGGTACCCAGCTCTACACGCTCCACGCTGGCGTGGATCAGGGTCTTGATCTCCTTGGCGGCGTCGGCGCTGCGCTGGGCGAGGCTGCGCACTTCGCTGGCCACCACGGCAAAGCCCCGGCCTTGCTCACCCGCACGCGCGGCCTCCACCGCAGCGTTCAGCGCGAGGATGTTGGTTTGAAAGGCGATGCCATCGATGACCGAGATGATGTCGGCGATCTTCTTGCTGCTGTCGTTGATGCCCTTCATGGTGGTCACCACCTCGGCCACCACGTCGCCGCCTTGCACGGCCACAGTGCTGGCGCTCACGGCCAGCTGGTTGGCGGTGCGGGCGTTTTCGGCGTTGGCCTGTACGGTGGAACTCAGCTCTTCCATCGATGCCGACGTTTCTTCCAGCGCGCTGGCCTGCTGTTCGGTGCGGGCGCTCAGGTCGTTGTTGCCCAGCGCGATCTCGGTGCTGGCGGCGGCCACGCTGTCGGCGTTATTGCGCACGTTGCTCACCACCCGCGACAGGCTGTTCTGCATGTCGTGCAAGGCATTGAGCAGCAGGGCGATTTCATCTTTGCCCTGCACATGGCGCGCCACGGTCAGGTCGCCGCTGGCCACGGCCTGCGATACGCGCACCGCGTTGTCCAGCGGGTTCACCACCGTGCGGCTGAAGGCAATGGCGCCAGCAATGCCGAGCGCGCACACCACCAGCATCACCACCAGGCTGATGGTGGTGGCGCGCTGTGCGGTGGCGGCGGCACGCTCGGCCACGGTGCTGCTGGCCTTGGCGATCAGCTCGCCCGCCTGGTCCAGCAACTGCGAGGGTTCGCGGTCCATGCCCGCCACGGCCTTGTCGCCCGCCTGCGGGTCGTGGTCGGCCGCCTTGAAGGCTTCTAACCCCTTGCGGTAGGCAGTGCCCATGCGTTCGTGGGCCTGGGCAAACTGCTGCACGCGTTCGCGGCCTTCGCCAGCCGGCAGGGCGGCCACCAGCTTTTGCGCCTCGTCCTTGATGGCCTGTTCCTGCTTTTCAAACGCGGCCCAGTAGCGCGTGAGCTGGGCAGGGTCCTTGCCGCGCAGCAGCACGTTTTTCCACTCCTGCACCTGCACCTTGAAGTTGTTGAGCATGCCCGCTGCCATGCGCTCGTGCTCGAAGCTCTGGGCCACGGTGGTCTGGTAGGTGTCGAGCGCCTGGTTCAGGCGGCTGATGCCAAACAGTGCCGCTGCAAACAAGAGCAGCAGCGACACGGTAAAGGCCAGGGGGAGCTTGAGGCTGAGCTTCATGAGGAACTCCTTGAGGGTCCAGAAACATCGCAGTGGGGCCGGTGGCCCTCCATCCCGGTTCAGCGGCGCGCAGGGGGCAGGGCCGCAGGCAGGGTGTCTTCGGGATTATGGAGACGGATGTAAATATTTGTACATGCCTTTTTTGCCGTGGGGCAGGCGTGCGCGGAATAGGACAAGTGACTTATCGAATGCAGCCAGCCCAAACAAAACGGCCTTGCCGGTGAGGGCAAGGCCGTGCAGTGGTCAGGGCATCGCGCAGACCGATGCGGTGAGGGATTGACTACACAACCCCGCTGGCCCGCAGCGCTGCAATGCGCGCCGCATCCAGCCCCATCTCGGCGAGCACCTCGTCGGTGTGCTGGCCCAGGGCCGGTGGCGCATTGCGCAGCACGGGTGGGGTGGCCGACAGGCGCAGCGGGCTGGCCACACCGGTGATCTGCTGCACGTTGTCGGTGGCGGCCTCGCCGTCCTTCCAGCGCGGCAGCGTCACGGCCAGGCCACGGGCCTGCACCTGGGCGTCGTCAAATGCCTGGGCAATCGTGTTGATGGGGCCGCAGGGCACGGCCTTGTCTTCCAGCAGCGTGATCCAGTCAGCCGTGGTGCGCGTGCGGGTCACGGCCTCCATGGCAGGGATCAGCACGGCACGGTTTTGCACGCGCAGCGTGTTGGTGGCAAAGCGCGGGTCGCTGGCCCACTGGGGCTGTTCGGCCGCTGCACAAAAGCGCTGGAACTGCCCGTCGTTGCCAATGGCCAGCAGCATGTTGCCATCGGCGGTGGGGAAATCTTGGTAGGGCGCCAGGCTGGGGTGGCTGTTGCCCATGCGACCGGGCGCCTTGCCCGTGGCAAGAAAGCCGGAGGCCTGGTTGGCCAGCACGGCCATGCCCACATCGAGCAGCGCCATGTCGATGTGCTGGCCCTGGCCGGTGCCGTTGGTGGCGTTGTCGCGCACATGCAGCGCGGCCAGGATGGCGTTGCTGGCGTAGAGGCCGGTGAACAGGTCGATGACGGCCACGCCCACGCGCATCGGGCCGCCGCCGGGCTGGTTGTCGGCCTGGCCGGTGATGCTCATCAGGCCCGTCATGGCCTGCACCATCAGGTCGTAGCCCGCGCGCTCGGCGTAGGGGCCGTCCTGTCCGAAGCCGGTGACGGAGCAATAGATGAGGCGCGGGTTGAGTGCGCGCAAGCTCTCATGGTCCAGTCCGTATTGCTTCAGGCCGCCGACCTTGAAGTTCTCCACCACGATGTCAGCCTCCAGCGCCATCTGCTTGATGAGCGCCTGGCCGTCGGGCGAGGCCATGTCGATGGTGACCGAGCGCTTGTTGCGGTTGCACGCGGTGTAGTAGCTGGCCTGGTTGGTGTCGTTGCCCTCGGCGTCCTTCAAGAAGGGTGGGCCCCACTGGCGCGTGTCGTCGCCCACGCCGGGGCGCTCTACCTTGACCACGTCCGCGCCCAGGTCGGCCAGGATCTGCGTGCACCACGGCCCGGCCAGCACGCGGGAGAGGTCGAGCACCTTGATGCCTGCGAGGGCGCCTGGGGCGGTAGAAGAGGTGGTCATGGTGTGTTTACTATGAAATTAATAGCTGTCAGCGCATGATGGACTAGCGCTACAAGGCAAAAACACCGCAAAGGCGGTGTTTTTGCTGTTTCTCGGGGCGCAGGCCGATCAGTTGGCGAACGCGGCGATGCCCGTCTGGGCGCGGCCCAGAATCAGCGCGTGCACATCGTGCGTGCCTTCGTAGGTGTTCACCACTTCCAGGTTCACCAGGTGGCGGGCCACGCCGAACTCGTCGCTGATGCCGTTGCCGCCCATCATGTCGCGCGCCAGGCGGGCAATGTCCAGGGCCTTGCCGCAGCTGTTGCGCTTGATGATGGAGGTGCCCTCCACGCTGGCCGTGCCTGCGTCCTTCATGCGGCCGAACTGCAGGCAGGCCTGCAGGCCAATCGCGATCTCGGTCTGCATGTCGGCCAGCTTCTTCTGGATGAGCTGGTTGGCAGCCAGGGGGCGGCCAAACTGCTTGCGGTCCAGCGTGTACTGGCGGGCGGTGTGCCAGCAGAACTCGGCCGCGCCCAGGGCGCCCCAGGCGATGCCGTAGCGGGCGCTGTTCAGGCAGGTGAAGGGGCCCTTGAGACCCTGCACTTCAGGGAAGGCATTTTCTTCGGGCACGAACACATCGTCCATCACGATCTCGCCGGTAATCGACGCGCGCAGGCCCACCTTGCCGTGGATGGCAGGGGCTGTCAGGCCTTTCATGCCCTTTTCCAGCACAAAGCCGCGGATAGGGCCCACGGCGCCGCCTTCGGACACTTCCTTGGCCCAGACCACGAACACGTCGGCCACGGGGCTGTTGGTGATCCACATCTTGCTGCCCTTGAGCTTGTAGCCGCCGTCTACCTTGTAGGCGCGCGTTGCCATGCTGCCGGGGTCGGAGCCGTGGTCGGGTTCGGTCAGGCCAAAGCAGCCAATCCACTCGCCGCTGGCCAGCTTAGGCAGGTACTTCTGGCGCTGGGCTTCGCTGCCGAATTCATAAATGGGCACCATCACCAGCGACGACTGCACGCTGGCCATCGAGCGGTAGCCCGAGTCCACGCGCTCCACCTCGCGGGCGATCAGGCCGTAGGCCACATACGACAGGCCGGGGCCGCCGTACTGCTCGGGGATGGTGGGGCCCAGCAGGCCCACTTCGCCCATCTCGCGGAAGATGCTCACGTCCATCTTTTCGTGGCGGAAGGCGTCCAGCACGCGGGGCGCCAGCTTGTCCTGGCAGTAGGCGGCGGCGGCGTCGCGGATGGCGCGCTCGTCGTCCGTCAGTTGCTGGCTCAGAAGGAACGGGTCATCCCATTGAAAAGCGGCGTGGGCCATGTGTGTCTCCAGGTCGGAAAGGGGGTGAGGAAAAAAACGAATCTGGAACGCATCGTAGGCTTTGGGATGCTGGCCCGCAAGCGAGTTCTTTTCATCCAGACATGCGTTTTTGGAATGTATGGAATACTTGTCGCAGCCAGCGTCAAGGGCTGGTGGCTTATTCACAAGTTCCTCTTCATCATGCGCCGCAACATTCCATCGACCCAGGCCCTGGCCTGTTTTGAAGTCGCCGCCCGCCACGAGAGCTACACCCGCGCCGCGCAGGAGCTGTCGCTCACACAAAGCGCCGTGTCGCGCCAGATCCAGGCGCTGGAAGAATTTTTGGGCGTGGCACTGTTCCGCCGCACGCGCCACGGCGTGGTGCTGACGCCTGCAGGCGCACACTACGGCCGCCAAGTGGCACGCTGGCTGCAGGGGCTGGAGCGCGACACGCTGGACGTGATGGCCCACCAGGGCGAGGGCGGCACCCTCACGCTGGCGGCGGTGCCCACCTTTGCCACGCGCTGGCTCATCCCCCGCCTGCCGCAACTGGCGCAGGCGCATCCCGACATCGTGGTGCACATCGACACGCAGACCCGGCCTTTCTTGTTTGCCGACACCACCTTCGATGCCGCGCTGTACGCGGGCACGCCCGAGCAGGTGAGCAACTGGCCCGGCGTGCAGGCGCAACTGCTGATGCACGAAGACGTGGTGCCCGTGTGCAGCCCGCGCCTGCTCGAATCCGCCGCGCCCCGGGGCCGGGGCCGCGCCCACCAGCCCGTGGCCGCCGAGGCGCTGGCCGAGCTGCCGCTGCTGCAGCAAAGCACGCGCCCGTATGGCTGGCGCCAGTGGTTCGATGCCATGGCGGTGGATGCGCCGCACGCGCTGGATGGCCCGCGCTACGAGCTGTTCTCCATGCTGGCCGTGGCCGCCACGCATGGCATGGGCGTGGCGCTGATCCCGCCGCTGCTCATCGAGGCCGAGCTTGCCAGTGGCGAACTGGTGGTGGCCTGCAACCGACCGTTGCGCGGCGAGCGGGCGTACTACCTCATCAGCCCCGCGCAGGCCCAGCCCCCGGTGCTGGCCACCTTTTCGCGTTGGCTGCAGCAGATGGCCGAGGCGGCGGGTGCCCCGGTGGCGGGTTGACGCGCTTGCGTCCGTCCGGGCGGTGAACTAATCTGGCTGCGCGGAAGTCTGTCTTTCATTCACCAACCTTGTTGGAGAGCGACCACCATGACCACTTACCACGCTCCGCATTTCGATCCCACCGTGGACGAGATCGAGACCCTCAAGCAACTGGAGATGGGCGAAGTCATCACGCTGCCCCATGCGCTCAAAGACCATGTCTCCGGGCGGCTGCTTGAATGGGGGTTCATCACCAAGGGGATGGGCGGTGAACTGGCCATCACCGCCAGCGGCCGCCAGTTGATCCGGCGACAGGACAACTGATTTCCCGCTCACCCGGCCTCTGGCGCGCAGCCTTCACGGGGCTAGGCTGACTGGGTTCGGGCAGGGTCGTATCTGGGCGCAATCCTGGTCTGCGGACCGGGGTATCCGCGCCCTGCGGCCAGCGTGGCGGGCATTGGGCCTATCCTGCGCGGTCCCGCTTTTCTGGAGCTGCCGTGGCTGTTTTGTCCCGCCTGCGCACCACCCTGTGCATTGCCGCCCTGGCCGTGGCCGGTGCGTTGCTGGCGGGCTGCAGCACGGTGCGTCTGGCGTACAACCAAGTGCCCCACCTGGCGTACTGGCAGCTCAACCGCTACCTTGACCTGTCGGACGCGCAGACAGAGCGTGTGCGTGGCGACCTGGGCGAACTGCACCGCTGGCACCGCGACACCATGCTGCCCCAGCATGCCGAGCTGCTGCAAAGGGTGCAGCAGCAGTTGCCCGCCACCATCACCCCCGAGCAGGCCTGCCGCATTTACGAGGAAGCCCGCGCCCAGCTAGACAAGGTACTGGCCCAGGCCGAGCCCAAGGTGGTGTGGCTGGCCTCGCAGCTGACCGAGGCCCAGATCCGCAACCTGGAGCGCAAACAGGCCGACAGCAATGCCGACTGGAAATCCGAGTGGCTGGACCCGCCGCCTGACAAGCTGCGCGAGCGCCGCTTCAAAGACCTCTCGTCCCGGCTCGAGACCTTTTATGGCCCGCTGGACGAGCCGCAGAAGGCCGTGCTGCGCGCCTTCGTCGCCCAGTCGGCCTTCGACCCGCAGCGCACCTATGCCGAGCGCGTGCGCCGGCAAAAGGACCTGGTGCAGGTGCTGCGCAGCATCCAGGCCGACCGTGGCAACACCGCCCAGGCCCGCACGCTGATGTTGGGCTTTCTGGACCGCGTGGTGACGTCGCCGGATGGCGCCTACCAGCGCTACGCGCAAGCGCTGGTGACCGAGGGCTGCGAGGGGTTTGCGCGCCTGCACAACGCCATGACGCCAGCCCACCGGCTGCGCGCTGCGCAATCGCTCAAGGGCTATGAGCAGGACTTTTTGTTGCTGGCTGCGCGCTGAGGTGCCGTGCCATCGGCCATGCGCAAGCGTTGCTGCAGCAGGGGCGTGAAGGTCAACAGAACATCATCGCCAGCAGCGCCGCATCCTCGGCCATGTTCTGCAGGGCATAACCCGCCAGCCGGTAGGCCAGCACCGTGGCGTGCGCGATCAGGTCTTGGGCGGTCATGGAGGGTGGTGCGGTACGGCGCAAGGGCGTGCAGGGCCCCAGTGCAGGTGTCAGATCGTCCAGCCCAGCAAAAAGGCCGATAGCTCGTGGAAGCTACCGGCCTTGTTGACTGTGGTGCCCGGGGCCGGAATCGAACCGGCACGCCTTGCGGCGGGGGATTTTGAGTCCCCTGCGTCTACCAATTTCACCACCCGGGCGGAATATGTGAAGCCCTGAATTATGGCACAGTAGGGCGTATGAAATATCCGACGATTGAAGACGCGGTAGGCAACACGCCGCTGGTGGCGCTGCAGCGCATTGGGGCCCAAGACAACGCGGCGCGCGGCAATGTGGTGCTGGGCAAGCTCGAAGGCAACAACCCCGCAGGGTCCGTCAAGGACCGGCCTGCACTGTCGATGATTCGCCGCGCTGAAGAGCGGGGCGACATCCGCCCCGGCGACACGCTGATCGAGGCCACCTCGGGCAATACCGGCATTGCGCTGGCCATGGCGGCCGCCATCAAGGGCTACCGCATGGTGCTGGTGATGCCGGAAGACCTGTCCATCGAGCGCGCGCAGACCATGAAGGCCTTTGGCGCCGAGTTGGTACTCACCCCCAAGAGCGGCGGCATGGAGCATGCGCGTGACTTGGCAGAGGCCATGCAAAAGCGCGGCGAAGGCACGGTACTGGACCAGTTTGGCAACCCCGACAACCCGCGCATCCACTACGAAACCACGGGCCCCGAGATCTGGGAGCAGACGGGCGGGCGGATCACGCACTTTGTGAGCGCCATGGGCACCACGGGCACCATCACCGGCGTGTCTCGGTTCCTCAAGGAGAAAAATCCCGCCATTCGGATCATCGGCGCGCAGCCTGAAGAAGGCTCGCGCATCCCGGGCATCCGCAAGTGGCCGCAGGAGTATCTGCCCAAGATCTACGACGCCAGCACGGTGGACGAGCTGGTGTCGGTGAGCCAGGACAATGCCGAAGACATGTGCCGCCGCCTGGCGCGCGAGGAGGGCATTTTTGCGGGCATCTCGGCCGCCGGCGCATGCTGGGTGGCGCAGCAGATCGCCGCGCGCGACAGCAATGCCACCATCGTCTTCATCGTATGCGACCGGGGCGACCGGTATTTGTCGACCGGGGTGTTTCCTGCATGACCGGTGGTGCGGGGTGCAGGATGGGCTCCTCGGGCGTCGCCAGGTGCCTTTGCACAGGTTTTTGAATCAAAATGGCTGCTAGCGCTATTTGAATATGCCTCAGTAGCTACATAAAAGATAGCATATGCACTACGAAGTCCGTTTTTGCCCCCACTGCGCGACCGAGCTGCAGCCCATCACACTGGCCGAAGATGGCGGCGATAAGGAGCGCCTGCGCTGTCCCGCCTGTGGCTGGACACACTGGAACAACCCCACGCCCGTGCTGGCCGCCATCGTGGAGATCGACGGCAAGGTGCTGCTGGCGCGCAATGCGGCCTGGCCGGGCAAGATGTTTGCACTGATCACAGGCTTCATGGAGGCAGGCGAGTCGCCCCAGGAAGGCATTGCGCGCGAGGTCAAGGAGGAGACCAACCTCGATGTGCAGTCCACCACCCTGGTGGGGGCCTACGAGTTCTTGCGCATGAACCAGATCATCATTGCCTACCATGTGGTGGCCACGGGGCAGGTGCAACTATCGCCCGAGCTGGTGGACTACCGGCTGTACGATCTGCCTGACCTCAAATGCTGGCCCGCGGGCACGGGCTACGCGCTGGCCGACTGGCTGCGTACACGGGGCCACGAGCCCGTGTTTTTCACGGCCGAAGAAAATGCAGAGCGCCGTCGGGGTCTGGACGAACAAGCCCCGGCTGCTACGCCGCCTAAGGATTGATGACCATGGACATTCACAAAGAAATCGACACCCGGGGCCTGAACTGCCCCTTGCCCATCCTCAAGGCCAAGAAGGCGTTGTCGGACATGGCCAGCGGCCAGCTGCTCAAGGTGGTGGCCACCGACAACGGATCGCTGCGCGATTTTCAGGCGTTTGCCAAGCAGACCGGCAACGAGCTGGTGGAGCAGCGGACAGTGGGCGAAGAGTACATCCACGTTCTGCGTCGCCGTTGAAAGTAAAAAAGCTGCCAGTGCCTGTCAAACAAGCGCTGGGAGCTATTGATTTTGTAGTTTGGCAGGGGCTTGGGCGGGCTGTGGATTACAGCGCCAGGCCCTTCAGGTAGTCCCGGAACTGCGCCCCCACCTGCGGGTGTTGCAAAGCCAGTTCCACCGTCGCTTCCAGGAAACCCTCCTTGCTGCCGCAGTCGTAGCGCTTGCCTTCGTACTGAAACGCATACACCGCCTCGCTGTGCATCAGGCGGGCGATGCCGTCGGTGAGCTGGATCTCACCGCCCACGCCGCGCGGCTGGTTGCGGATCTCGTCAAACACGCCGGGCGTGAGGATGTAGCGGCCTGCCACGCCCATGCGCGAGGGGGCATCGGCGGCCTTGGGCTTCTCCACAATGCGCTGGATGCGAATCAGCGGGCCACCGGCGGGCTCGCCGGCCACGATGCCGTATCTGTGCACCTGGTCCTCGGGCACCTCTTGCACGGCGATCACCGAGCGGCCCTGCTGGCGGAAGGCGGAGGCCATCTGTGCCAGCACGGGCTCGCCGCCCTGGGGGCCCACCATCAAATCGTCGGCCAGCAGCACGGCGAAAGGCTCCTTGCCCACCAGCGGCTCGGCGCACAGCACGGCGTGGCCCAGGCCCAGGGAGCGGGGCTGCCGCACAAAGGCGCAGTCCATGTCGTCAGGCTGGATGGAGCGCACCAGCTCCAGCAGTTCCTTCTTGCCGGCTGCTTCCAGCTCGGCTTCCAGTTCGTAGGCGGTGTCGAAGTGGTCTTCAATCGCGCGCTTGCTGCGGCCGGTCACAAAAATCATGTGGCGGATGCCGGCCGCGTAGGCCTCTTCGACCGCGTACTGGATCAGTGGCTTGTCCACCACGGGCAGCATCTCTTTGGGGCTGGCTTTGGTGGCGGGCAGAAAACGTGTGCCCAGTCCGGCAACGGGGAAAACGGCTTTGCGAACGGTGGTGGCAACAGTCATGGGGCTCCTCTGTACGGATGGGTGCCGGTGCGCCCAGGCCGCACCGCAGCCCGCAACCCACACCGGCAGAACATGAAAACGAGGCAGGCGGTCCGTGCGAAACGGGCCGCCATGGCGCAGTATGGCCCGGGTTTTAGCCCAGCCGTGTCAGCTGATCGCGCAATCTGCCCAGCGTGGTGCCGAAGTCGGCAATGCGCTTTTTCTCCTGCTCGATCACCGCCGCAGGCGCCTTGGCCACAAAGGCTTCGTTGGACAGCTTGTTGTTGGCCTTGGTGATCTCGCCGTCGATGCGGGCGATTTCCTTGGACAGGCGGGCTTTCTCGGCCGCCACGTCGATCTCCATGTACAGACACATGCGGGCGTCGCCCACCACGGCCACGGGCGCAGCCTGGGCGGCGGCGGCCCAAGCGGCCTCGTCGTCAAACACCTTGACCTCGCTGAGCTTGGCCAGCGCCTGCAGCACCGGGCCCACGCCACGCATGAACTCGGTGTCGCCCACCACGTACAGGGGCAGGCGGGTGGAGGGAGACACGTTCATCTCGCCGCGCAGCGCGCGGCAGGCGTCCACCAGGCCCTTCACGCGGCCCATGTGGGCAATCGCGCCTTCGTCGATCTTGGCCGGTTGGGCTTCGGGATAGCGCGCGATGCTGACCGACTCGCCAGTAATGCCGGCCACGGGAGCCACCACCTGCCACAGGGCTTCGGTGATGAACGGAATGATGGGGTGGGCCAGGCGCAGGATGGCTTCGAGCGTGCGGATCAGCGTGCGGCGCGTGGCGCGTTGCTGGGCCTCGCTGCCGTTCTGGATCTGCACCTTGGCGATCTCCAGGTACCAGTCGCAGTACTCGTTCCAGACAAAGTCGTAGATCGTGTTGGCCACGTTGTCCAGGCGGTACTCTTCAAAGCCCTTGGCGACCTCGGCCTCGGTCTTTTGCAAGAGCGAGCTGATCCAGCGGTCGGCCTGGCTGAACTGCATGTAGCCGTGGGCGCTGCCGCCGGGCTGGCATTCTTCCTTGGTGTGCTCCTTCAGGCCGCAGTCCTGGCCCTCGCAGTTCATCAGCACGAAGCGGCTGGCGTTCCAGAGCTTGTTGCAGAAGTTGCGGTAGCCCTCGCAGCGCTTGCTGTCAAAGTTGATGCTGCGGCCCAGGCTGGCCAGTGCCGCGAAGGTGAAGCGCAGCGCATCGGCGCCATAGGCCGGGATGCCTTCGGGGAATTCCTTTTGCGTGTTCTTGCGCACGGTGGGCGCAGTCTCGGGCTTGCGCAGGCCGGTGGTGCGCTTGTCGAGCAGCGGCTCCAGCGCAATGCCGTCGATCAGGTCCACCGGGTCGAGCACATTGCCCTCGGACTTGGACATCTTCTTGCCCTGCGCGTCGCGCACCAGGCCGTGGATGTACACGTGCTTGAACGGCACGCGGCCCGTGAAGTGCGTGGTCATCATGATCATCCGGGCGACCCAGAAGAAGATGATGTCGTAGCCCGTGACCAGCACGGTGCTGGGCAGGTACAGGTTGAAGTCGTCGGTCTCGGCGGTGCCTTGTTCAGGCCAGCCCATGGTGCTGAAGGGCACGAGCGCGGACGAGTACCAGGTGTCGAGCACGTCCTCGTCGCGGCGCAGCTGCTTGCCCGGGGCCTTGGCCTGCGCCTCGGCTTCGCTCCGGGCCACGATCACGTTGCCGTCTTCGTCGTACCAGGCCGGGATCTGGTGGCCCCACCACAGCTGGCGGCTGATGCACCAGTCCTGGATGTTGTTCATCCACTGGTTGTAGGTGTTCACCCAGTTCTCGGGCACAAAGGTCACATCGCCGCTGGCCACGGCGTCGATCGCCTTTTGCGCAATGCTCTTGCCGGTGGGGTCCTGGTCGCTGACCTTGCTCATGGCCACGAACCACTGGTCGGTCAGCATGGGCTCGATCACCTGGCCGGTGCGGGTGCAGATCGGCACCATGAGCTTGTGCTTCTTCACCTCGACCAGCGCGCCGATGGCTTCGAGATCAGCCACCACGGCCTTGCGGGCCACGAAGCGGTCCAGGCCCTGGTACTTGGCGGGCGCGTTCTCGTTGATGGTGGCTTGCAGCGTCAGCACCACGATCATCGGCAGCTTGTGGCGCTGGCCCACGGCGTAGTCGTTCTGATCGTGCGCAGGCGTGACCTTGACCACGCCCGTGCCGAATTCCTTGTCCACGTACTCGTCGGCGATCACCGGGATCTGGCGGTCGCACAGCGGCAGGTTGACCATCTTGCCGATGAGGTGCGTGTAGCGCGCGTCCTCGGGGTGCACCATCAGCGCCACGTCGCCCAGCATGGTCTCAGGCCGGGTCGTGGCCACCGTGAGGCTGCCCGAGCCATCGGCCAGCGGGTAGGCGATGTGCCAGAGAGATCCATCTTTCTCTTCGCTCTCGACTTCCAGGTCGGACACGGCGGACTGCAGCTTCGGGTCCCAGTTCACCAGGCGCTTGCCGCGGTAGATCAGGCCCTGCTCGTACAGCTTCACGAAGGTGTCGGTCACCACGGCGCTGAGCTTGTCGTCCATGGTGAAGTATTCGCGGCTCCAGTCCACGCTGTCGCCCATGCGGCGCATCTGCGTGGTGATGGTGTTGCCGGACTTTTCCTTCCACTCCCACACTTTGCTCACGAAGTTCTTGCGCGCCTCGGGCGGGGTGGGGCCCATGTCGTAGCGGCTGGTGCCTTGCTCTTGCAACTGGCGCTCCACCACGATCTGCGTGGCGATGCCCGCGTGGTCGGTGCCCGGCACCCAAACGGTGTTGAAGCCACGCATGCGGTGGTAGCGCGTGAGGCTGTCCATGATCGTCTGGTTAAACGCATGGCCCATGTGCAGCGTGCCCGTCACGTTGGGAGGCGGCAGCTGGATGGAAAAGGCGGGCTCGCCCGCCTGGGGCTGGCCCGTGCCACGGTGGCCTGCGGTGCCATACCCGCGCTTTTCCCATTCGGGGCCCCAGTGGGCTTCCATTGCAGCAGGTTCAAACGACTTGGACAGGCTTTCGAGGCCGGGTTGTGGTTGGGGCGTGCTCATGGGGTGTCGCAGTGGGGGCAGTGGGGCGGAGCGGCCGCAGGGAGCGCTCCGACGAACAAGAGGGTGAACCGCATATTTTAAGGGACCGCCACCCCGGCGCAGGCCCCGCAGGGCCTTCGCCCGTTCGGGGGCTGCGCGCCGTCTGTCGGCCGATTCTTTCCAATGGTTACCTTGAGCCTGGGTGCGCAGGTGAATGCATCCTGATAATCCCGGCCGGCGGAGTGGGAAGGGCGCGGCAACGTGAACCAGGCTCCGCGCACGGATCACGATCTACAACAAGGACTGGTGCAGTGGCTTGCGGGGGATGTTCAGCCCTCCGACGCCACGAAGCCGGGCCGTCACAACCATCCGAACCTATGACGTTTCAATCTGCCTGGCGCCTGGGCCTGGTCAAGGTCTTTGCCTATGCGCTGCTGGCGCTGTTTCTGGTGCCTGCGGTGACCTACGTGTTCACCCGCCATGCCCAGACCGAACAGGACGCCCGTTTTGTGGCCGGCATCAGCCAGCGCATCGATGCCGAAAAGAGCCTGCCCGCCGACGAGAAACAGGCGCGCAAGGATTATTACCGCAGCAACCCGCCGTCCACCATTTGCAGCAATGCAGACCCCGACGCCCGCGAATACCGCGAGGCGCTCTGCGATACCTTCTCGGATGTCTGGCAGTTCCACATGGCGCGCAAGCTGTCGCTGTGGACGCTGGTGGCCAGCGCGGCGCTGCTGTTGGCGGTGCTGGGGCTGGGGGCGCTGGCGTTTGCCGACCGCACGCTGCAGTACGCGAGCTTTGTGGCGGGCTGGCGCCTGACGTCCTGGGCCAGCGCCACGGCGCTGGTGGTGCAAGGGACGATGGCGGTGTGGCTGTCGTTCTGGGTGACGGCGTTTTTCTTCCACAAGTACTCGCCCAAGCTGGTGCTGTTTGTGGGGTTTGCCGTGGGGGCGGGGGTGCTGGTGGCGGTGGCGGGCATCTTCAAGCGGGTGCAGTCCAGCAACCAGGTGGTGGGCGAGCTGGTGGCCGAGGCCGATGCGCCGCTGCTGTGGCAGCGCATTCGCCACCTGGCACAGCGCCTGAAGACCGAGCCGCCCCGGCACATCGTGGCCGGGATCGATGCCAACTTCTTTGTGACTGAGGCCCCGATCACCGTGGGCCAGCAGACCCTCACTGGCCGCACGCTGTTTGTGAGCCTGCCGCTGCTGCGCATTCTGGACCAGACCGAGGCCGATGCCGTGCTGGGCCATGAACTGGCCCACCTGCGCGGGGGCGACACGCGGCGCAGCGCGCAGCTGGGGCCCAAGCTGGTGCAGTTTGACCACTACCGCCACGCCATCCGCACCGGCGGGCTGTCGGCCATGGCGTCGCCGCTGCTGGACCTGTACCGCACCATCTTCGAAATCGCCCTGGCCAGCGACAGCCGCGAGCGCGAGTTCAAGGCCGACCGCCTGGCGGCCAAGCTGGTGAGCCCAGCGGCAATCGCACAGTCGCTGGTCAAGATTGCCGCCTACGCTCAGTACCGCTACCGCATCGAGGACGAACTGTTCGGCCGCAACGAGCGGCACGACAACAGCACGCTGGGCATTGCCAGTTTTGTGGCCCAGGGCCTGGCGCCGTACGCAGCATCGCCCGACTTTGTGGATGCGATGAAGACGGCCAATGTGCCGCACCCCTTCGACTCACACCCCGCCATGCCCGAGCGCCTGCGCAACGTGGGCATGGCCCTCAAAGAGCGTGACTACGGCGCGATTGCCGTGCGTGCGCCTGCCACCACCTGGGTGCAGGAGATATTGACCGCCGACGCGATTGAGCAGCGGCTGTGGAGCGCCTACGAACAGCAGTTTGCGCAAGACCACGAGCGCAGCCTCGCCTATCGCTACGAGCCCGCCAACGACCAGGAGCGGGCCCTGGTGCTGCAGTATTTCCCGCCCGTGGTGTTTGCCCTCAAGGGCGATGCGACGGTGGAGGTGAGCATTGAAGGCATCCGCACTTCGGCGGATGAGACCACGGTGTTCTGGGACGCCGTCAAGGCGCTGCAGTTCAAGGAAAGCAGCTTTGGCAACGCGCTGATCGTGACCCACCCCGAGAAGAACGCCCTGGGCCTGGGCGCCAAGACCAGCAAGATCAAGCTGCCCGGCCTCAAGAAGGACAAGGACCAGTTCAATGCCGTGGTCAGCCACTACTGGCAGCGCCACCAGATCATGCGGGCGCAGCAACAGGCAGCGGGATAGTTGCTATCTTTTGTATAGCTGCTGGGGCAAGGGGATGTGGCGCTTCAGCGCTGTAGGGCCAAAAATCCCATGCAAGGCGGTCGGATGGCCGTGTGACGGGGCCGCGCGCCCCATCCAGCGCAGCCAACCCCGTGGACCGTGGGGTGCTGCACCGCCAGAGGCTTGGCAAGCACCCCAGGCCCCCCCAACCCCTGGCCAGTTGGGCGTCTGGGTCAGATCGGCTTACTTGCGCACAAACTCCGGCCGGTCGTTCTGCTGGGGCTTGAGCGGCGCTGCCACCTTGCCTTCGGCGCGCTCCTTGCGCCATTGCTCCTTGCGCGCCGTCCACTCGCGCAGGCGGGCGTGGGCCACGGTGCTGTCTTTTTCCATTTGCTCGTCGTTGGCCAGCTGGGCCGACAGCTCCAGGCGGATGCCGTTGGGGTCGAAGAAATAGATGCTCTTGAAGATGTGGTGGTCCGTCACGCCCAGCACTTCCACGCCGTGCGCTTCCAGGCGGCGCTTGGTGTTCTCCAGCTCCTGCACGGTGTTCACGCGGAACGCGATGTGGTTGACCCACAGGGGGGTGTTGGGCGAGGGCTCGGCCTTCACGTCGTCGCCCAGGTCGAAAAAGGCGATGAAAGAGCCGTCCTGCAGGCGAAAGAAGAAGTGGGTGTAGGGGCAGTACTCGCCGGTGCTGGGCACGTAGTCGCTCTGGATGATGTGGTACAGCGGCAGGCCCAGGACGTCTTCATAGAACTGGCGCGTTTCCTCGGCATCGCGGGCCTTGTAGGCGTAGTGGTGCAACTGCTGGATGGCGGCGGGTGCGGGCAGGCTGGCCAGGTCGGTCGGGTTCAGAACGGCGTTCATGCAGAGTCTCCTCAAATCGGTGATTGCAATTCTACTATTCGTAATTGATTTACGTTAAGTTAATTTTAATTGCCCGGTAAAGTGACGGAAACACGCAGGGCCAAAGAAAAAGCCACCCGGCGCATGGCGCACGGGTGGCTGGTCGCAAAGAGCGGGTGGCAGGGCGGCGCAAGGCGGCGCCGCTGCCCCGTGGCCTGCTTTACTGCTTCACGGCTTCGATCTGCACCACCAGGCGCACGTTCTTGGGGAAGCCCCATTCCACGCCATAGTTCATGCCCCATTGGGTGCGGTCGATGGTGGCTTCAAAGTCGCCGCCGCACACTTCGCGCTTGAGCATGGGGCTTTCGTAGCAGTTGAACTGGTTGGCCTTCAGGGTCAGGGGGCCGGTCTTGCCCAGCAGCGTGAGCTGGCCTTCCACGCTGGCCACCTTGTCGCCGTTGAACACGAACTTGCTGGACACGAACTTCATCGTGGGGTGCTTGGCTGCGTCGAACAGGTCGGCGCTTTGCAGGTGCTTGTCAAACGCGGGGGTGCCCGTGTTCACCGAGGTCACGTCGAACGTGATCTCGGCCTTGCCCGACTTGCCGGCCTTGTCGAGCTGAATGGTACCTTCCTTCTTGTCGAAGCGGCCACGGTTCACGGCTGCCCCAAAGTGGCTGATCTCGAACGCAGCAAAGGTGTGCGTCGGATCGATGGCGTAGTTGGCCGATTGGGCCTGGGCGGCGCCAGCGAACAGGGTGGCGGCGGCAGCCAGGGCGAAGAGGGACTTGCGCATGGGAACTCCTGAAGGATCAAAAAGGAAAGGACAAGGGAAAAGGGGGGCGCGGCACCGGGAGTCACGCCCGCGTGCCGCGAAAGCTGGTCGAGGGCTCCGGGTGGGATGCGGTCCAGCGGGGCTCAGAGCTTGCCGACGCCGGTCAGCGCGAGCTTGAACTTGACCTGCACGTCGTCGGCCACCATCGAGGTGTCAGCCCACTCGTTTTCGCCGATCTTGAAGGCCAGCCGCTTGATGGGCAGTGCACCCGTGGCCGTGGTGGTGGGGCCGGCCTGGGTGAGCGTCACGGGCACCACGACGTTCTGGCTGTTGCCCTTGATGGTGAGCGCGCCCGCCACTTCAAACTTGCCGCCGCCCAGCGCCTTGATGCTGGACGACACGAACTGGGCCTGCGGGAACTTGGGCACGTTGAACCATGCGGGCTTGGGCAGCTCGGCATCCGTCTCGCGCGAGCCCAGCGTGGCACTGCCGGTGTCCACCGTGAAAGCGATCTTGCTGGTGGCCAGCTTGGCCGGGTCAAACGCCACCTGGGCGCTGAACTTCTTGAAGTGGCCTTCCAGCGGCACGCCCATCTGGCGGGCGGTGAACTGCACCTCGCTCTGGGCGGGCACCAACTGCTGCTGGGCCAGTGCGGCCTGCGCGCCCATCGCAAGGGCGGCGCCCAGCACGATGTGGGAGAAGGTAGAAGACACGTTCATGCAGAAACTCCGTTCAAACTCAGAAGGTAAAGGCTGTAGCAGCGGTTCGGATGAACGCGTCGCAGGCGACAAGGACGCGTTTTATTTCCAGGGCAGCATGCGCGAGAGCAGGCCGTCGCGGTCTATCCACTGGTGCTTGAGTGCTGCTGCGATGTGCAGCACCGCCAGCGCTGCCAGCGCAAATGCCGTGTACTGGTGCCAGGGCTTGATGGCTTCGGCCAGGTCCTTGCTGACGGGCACGAAGTCGGGCAGTTGCCACAGGCCCAGGAACACGATGGGGAACCCCGCCGCCGAGCTGTAGGCCCAGCCAATCAGTGGCACGGCAAAGAACAACCCATACAGCAGATGGTGGGTGCCGTGGTGCGCCAGCTTTTGCCAGGCAGGCATGGACTTCTCGACCGCGCCCGGCAGCGCCGGGGGGCGGTGTGTAGCGCGCCACAACAGGCGCAGCGCCGAGAGCACCAGGATCGTCACGCCGGCCCATTTGTGCCAGTTGTAGAGCTTCAGGCGTTGGGGCGAAAAGGGCAAGTCGGCCATGTACACGCCGACGCCAAACAGAGCGATCAGCGCCAGGCCCAGCACCCAGTGCAACAGCATGGCGGTGCGCGTGTAGCGGCGTGGGGCGGCGAGGGTCGTGGTGGCAGTGGCTGTCATCAGCGAATCTGGAGGTCAGTGCAAAAAAGGAAGGTGATCAAAGGCTGCAACGGCCGCCGGACTCGGCGGCACAACGGCGGGGTCATGGGGCAGTGTAGAAAGCGCTGCCCACGGTCTGCTTCAGGCAGATTGATGCCTCAATTCAAATTTATTGAATCGATAGGTCTTGAGCGCTCAAAGTTCCCCAATGCTGTGCAATTTCTGCCGCGCCGGTAGGTCCGGGCACTGGCAAGGCACGGCTGGGTGCATCGATGCCCCTCCGTGGCAAAAAGGGATATGACTGCATGACATGCCGTGATCGCCATGCAGCATGGGCGGTGCCGTGGGCACCGGCGCCACCGCGCCCTCGCCCAGCCCGGGTTAGCGGGCCTGTGCGGCCTGTTTCCAGGCACTGGCGGCGGCGCTGTCGTCGCCCCGCTGCTCGGCCAGTTCAGCCAGATGGCGCCAGGCGCTGGCGCGCAGCTGGGGATCGGTCAGCTGCTGGGCGGCCTGGGTCAGCAACTGCTGGGCCTTGCCCCACAGCTGGCGTTTGAGGCAGGCCATGCCGGCCAGGTACTGCAGGCGGGCGTCGCGCGGATTGGCTTGCTGGGCCGACTCGATGCGGGCCAGCCAGGGGCCGTCGAGCGCGTCCAGCCCCGCCTCCAGCGCACGCACCAGCTTGAGGGCGTGTTGCTCGGCCAGGGCGTCGGGCAGGTCCACCATGCGTTCCCACACGGGCAGCAGCCACGCACGCACCTGGGTGGCATCGCCGCCCAGCCTGGCCAGCCGCTCGGCGGCGTGGATGGCCAGCTCGGGCATGTTGCGCTCGCTGGCTTCCAGCAACAGCCAGGTCTGCTGCAACTGGGCGGTGTCGTGGGCGCTGTTGATGAGTTCGGTGGCCAGGCCGCGCACGATGCTCTGCGCCGCATTGGGCGAGAACGCGCGGTGCTTGCCCAGCAGGCGCGCGGTGTCCAGCGCCTCTTGCGTCTGGCGGGCCAGCCGGGTGGCCTTGAGCTTGATGCGCAGCGCCAACGTACGGCGCGCCGCGCCCTGGGGCAGCGCCGCCAACCGGTCGAGGGCGGCGCTGGCGTCACGGTCGTCCAGCGACCAGCGGGCAGCGCGCATCTGGGCGCCTTCGTGCATTTCCTGCTCGTTGATGGAGCCGCGCATGGGGGCTTCCTGCAGCGCGTCCTGCAGGTGGCTTTCGCGCGTGGCGCGGTCCTGCAGGGCGTGCGAGGCCTCCGCGGCAATCATGTGGGCCAGGGCCCGCAGCTGCTTGCCGTGGGGCACTGCTTCGCCGCTGGCCTCCAGGGCGTGTTCTTGTGACAGGGCTGCCACGGCGGACTTGCGCGAGCGGATGAACCGGCCGCCCAGCATATGGGTCAACGCATCGAGCAGCGCGCCGTGCATGGCACGCTCTTTTTGCTGCACACGCCAGCGGCGGGCCTGGTGCGGCAGCTCCAGCAAAGCGGCCAGCGCGCGCAGCGCCGCATAAACGGTGACAAAGCCACCCACCAGCAGCAGCACCACCATGTTGAGCGACAGGTCGATGCGGTACGGCGGCCAGTACAGGGTGACGGTGCCCTGATTGTTGCCCGCAAACAGTGCGGCAGCCACAGCCACACCAAACAGCGCCAAAAGCCAAAGTGCAGCACGCATATCGTCAACGCCCGGCGGCTGCAGTGGCCAGTGCAGCCAGGGTTTCGTCCAGGCGCGGCAGCTCGGCCGCCTTCATGCTGGCCTGTGCCTGCTGCAGGATGGAGGCCACGTTCTGCGTGCGGCGCGAAGCGGGGTCGAAATACTTGTTGAGCGCGGCGGTGGCTGCTGCCAAATCGGCGCGGGCCGACTCGAACTGGCGGGCCAGGATGCCCAGGCGCGCATTGAGTAGCTTGAACTTGAGGTTCTCACGCAGGAAGAAGGTCTGCTCGGGGGCCAGCAAGATGGCCTCGGGCTGGTCGATGCGGCTCACGCGCACCAGGCTGCGGGCTTCGTCGCGCACCACCTCCCAACTGCGCTGCAGGGCCGCCTGCCACCAGGCCAGGCCGTCGGTGGGGGCGGGGGCACTGCCAGGCGCTGCGGGGCCGGTGGACAAGCGCTTGGTCGAGGCGGCCTGGGCCACGGCATTGAGCACGGGCAGGTCGTCCACCTGGCGCACCAGGTCGTCCAGGCGGGCCAGCAGGCCAGCGGTGTCCGTCACGGTGGCACGGGTCAGGCGGTCCAGGTCGCGGCCGATGGCACGCTGCACCGGGGCCAAGCGGGGTTGGGCGGAGCGCTCGATGCGCTGGTTGGCGCTCTTGAGCGCGGCCACCAGGGGCTCCAGGCTGCCTGTGAGCTGGGCCTGCTGTTGCGCCAGCCGGATGGCCGATTCAATGTCCACCACCAGGTTTTCGTCGCGCGAGCGCGACAGGCTTTGCATGAGTTCTTCGAGCTGGCTGCGCTGCAAGGCCACCTCGCTCACGCGAGCTTCGGCCACCGACAGGCGAGCGGCCGTGTCGCGCACCTGCTCTTCGGCCTGGCGGGCCATGGTGCGGGCCTCGATGGCCAAGGCCCCTGAGTCGGCCGATTGCCGGGCCAGCTGCTCCTGGATGGCGCTGAGCTTTTGCCACAGCAGGCCGCTGCTGACCAGCGCGGCCACCGCCACGGCACCCACCAGCAAGGTCGTGGCGCCACCTCTGCCAGTGGCGGCAGCGGGCGCGGCAGGAGAGGGGGCGGGGCTCACGGCTGGCGCGCTCACGGCGGCGGCCACAGGGGCTGCTGGGGGTGTGGGCGGTAGATCGTGAGGGGACGCAGAACTCATGCGCCCGATTCTATCGAGGCCACCACGTCTTCTAGCGCTGGACGGCATTCCCTCACCGTCCCAAAGCCCGCTGCACGGGCCGCTTCGGCGATGCGCGGGTGGGTGGCCAGAGCCTGCGCAGCGCCCCAGTGCTGGCCCGGCAGGGTCTGGGCCAGGTGGGCTACCGCCTCGGAGCTGCTCAGCAGCCAGATGGAGCCGTCTTGCGTCGCCTGTTGCGCCAACGCCACCTCGTGCGCCGCAAAGTGGGGCGCGCCACGTTGGTAGGCCACCACAAACTCCACCTGGCCACCCCGTGCCTCGATCTGTTGGGCCAGCCAGTCACGGCCATTGCCTTGGGGGGATTCGTGCGCACCTTGCGGCGTGGCCGAGCGCCCCCGCACGATCAGCACGCGGTCGCCGGGCCGCACCTGGGGGGCCACCTGTTGCCACAGGGCTTCGGAGTCGAACTGCGGGGCATCTGGCGCGGGCCCATCGATGGCGCTGCGCGGAACGCCCACCTGCTCCAGCGCGCGGGCCGTGCCGGGGCCGGGTGCCCATGCTCTTGTTTTTGTAGCTACAAAGGCATAAAAATCCGGCGCATCAGGGCGATTTTGATCAAAAAAGTGCACCACGGCGTTGCCACTGACAAACATCAGGGCGCGGTAAGCACTGGGATTGGCGCGGGCGGCGTCCAGGGCCCGCAACGCGGCAGCGTCGGTGCAGGGGCCTATCGCAATCAGGGGCAGCGCCACGGCCTGAATGCCGTGGGCGCCCAGCTGCTCCACCCAGTGGGCGGCTTCGCGGTTGGGCCGCGTGACGATCACCCGGGGGGCTGCTGCGGCCATGTCAGGCCGGTGCCACGCCCCGGGCACCGCCTGCGCGCAGGCGCTGGGCAATTGCGTCGCCCAGTGCTTCGGCTTGCGCCAGCGTGGTGACAGGCGCGCTGGCCTGTGCGCGGACCAAGGGGGTCTTGTCTTCGGGCTCGCCCCAGGCGGCGTCCAGCTGCAGCACGTCCTGGGTGAACGTGCCGTGTGCGGCCAGCGGCATCGAGCAGCTGCCGCCCATGGCGCGGCTCACGGCCCGTTCGGCGGCCACGGTGAGCCAGGTGGCTTGGTGGGCCAACGGCGCCAGCGCGTCGATCAGATCCTGCCGGTCACTGCGCACCTCGATGCCCAATGCGCCCTGGCCTGCGGCGGGCAGCATGGCGCTGGGGGCAAACGTGGCGCGGATGCGGGCCTCAAGCCCCAGGCGCTTGAGGCCTGCGGCGGCCAGCACGATGGCGTCGTACTGGCCTTCGTCCAGCTTGCGCAGGCGGGTGTCGAGGTTGCCCCGCAAGGGTTCAATCTTCAGGTCGGGCCGCAGCGCTTGCAACAGCACCTGGCGGCGCAGGCTCGATGTGCCCACCACGGCGCCCTGCGGCAGGGCGTCCAGGTTCTCGTAGTGGGGCGAGACAAAAGCGTCGCGCGGGTCTTCGCGCTCCATGACGCAGGCCAGGGCAAAGCCCTCGGGCAGCTCCATGGGAACGTCCTTGAGCGAATGTACGGCGATGTGGGCACGGCCTTCTTCGAGTGCCACTTCCAGCTCTTTCACAAACAGGCCCTTGCCGCCGACCTTGCTGAGGGACTTGTCCAGGATCTGGTCGCCCTTGGTGGTCATGCCCAGCAGTTGCACGCTGTGGCCACGGGCTTCGAGCAGTGCTTTTACGTGTTCGGCCTGCCACAGCGCCAAGCGGCTTTCGCGGGTGGCGATGACGATAGTGGGCGTTTGGGAGGGGCTCAAGTTCGTAACCTGTTTGTAATTATTCAGGGGCCCAGGATGCTAGCATGCGCCCGCACTGGGGCTGGTGCGGCCTGCGGCCCTGCGGGCTTTCGGCGCCAGGCCATCCCACCCATCCCGGAGACTCCTGCATGAAACGATCCGACAAGGACCAGCCCCTGATTGACGATATCCGCCTGCTGGGCCGCATTCTGGGCGATGTGATCCGTGAACAGGAGGGCGTGGAGGCCTACGAGCTGGTGGAGCAGGTGCGCAAGCTCTCGGTGGCCTTCCGCCGCGACGCCGACCAGGAGGCCGACCGCGCGCTCAAGAAGCTGCTCAAGTCCCTGTCGGGCGACCAGACGGTGAGTGTGATCCGCGCCTTCACCTATTTCAGCCACCTGGCCAACCTGGCCGAAGACCGCCACCACATCCGCCGCCGCGCCGTGCACGAGCGTGCGGGCGACACGCAAGAGGGCAGCATCGAAGTCGCCCTGTCGCGCCTGCGCTGGGCCGGCATCGCGCCCAAGACGATTTCGCAGACCCTCGCGGGCAGCTACGTGGCGCCGGTACTCACCGCCCACCCCACCGAAGTGCAGCGCAAGAGCATCCTGGACGCGGAGCGCGACATCGCCCAGCTGCTGGCCACGCGCGACGACATACAGGTGCGCGCCCAGCTTTACAACAGCGCCAAGGACGCGCTGACCCCGCGCGAACTGGCCGCCAACGAAGCCCTGCTGCGTGCCCGCGTGGCCCAGCTGTGGCAAACGCGCCTGCTGCGCTACAGCAAGCTCACCGTGGCCGATGAGATCGAGAACGCGCTCTCTTATTACGAAGCCACCTTCCTGCGCGAGATTCCCAAGATCTATGCCGACCTGGAGAACGAACTGGGCCAGTACCCCGTGCACAGCTTCTTGCGCATGGGCCAATGGATTGGCGGCGACCGCGACGGCAACCCCAACGTCACCGCGCAGACCTTGCAATACGCGCTCGGCCGGCAGGCCGAGGTAGCCCTGCGTCACTACCTGACCGAGGTGCACTACCTGGGGGGCGAGTTGTCGCTGTCGGCGCGCCTGGTGCAGGTGTCGGCCGAGATGGAAGCCCTGGCCCTGCGCTCGCCCGACACCAATGAACACCGGGTGGACGAACCCTACCGCCGCGCGCTCACGGGTATCTATGCGCGCTTGGCTGCCTCGCTGAAGGATCTGACCGGAGGTGAGGCCGCGCGCCACGCCGTGGTGCCCCAAAACGCCTACGCCAGTGCCGAAGAGTTCCTGGCCGACCTGCGCGTGATCGAGGCTTCGCTCCAGTCGCACCATGGTCAGGCCCTGGCCGCCGAGCGCCTGCACCCGCTGATCCGCGCCGTGCAGGTGTTTGGCTTTCACCTGGCCACGGTGGACCTGCGCCAAAGCTCCGACAAACATGAAGAAGTGGTGGCCGAACTGCTGGCCAAGGCGCGCATCGAGCCCCATTACGCGGGCCTGCAAGAAGCCGCCAAACGCGCACTGCTGATCAAGTTGCTGAACGACGCGCGTCCGCTGCGGGTGGTGGGTGCCGAGTATTCCGCCCACGCCCTGGGCGAGCTGGCCATCTTTGAAACCGCCCGCGTGATGCGCGAGCGCTTCGGTCACGAGGCGATTCGCCACTACATCATCAGCCACACCGAAACGGTGAGTGACCTGCTGGAAGTGTTGCTGTTGCAGAAGGAAGTGGGCCTGATGAACGGCACGCTCGATGCCGAATCGAAGAACCATCTCATCGTGGTGCCGCTGTTCGAGACCATCGAAGACCTGCGCAACGCCGCGCCCATCATGCGCGAGTTCTACAGCCTGCCCGGCGTGGCCGCGCTGGTGCAGCGCAGCGGGGGCGAGCAGGACATCATGCTCGGCTATAGCGACAGCAACAAGGACGGAGGCATCTTCACCAGCAACTGGGAGCTGTACCGCGCCGAGATCGCTCTCGTCGAACTCTTCGACGAACTCGCCACCAGCCACGGCATCCAGCTGCGCATGTTCCACGGCCGAGGCGGCACCGTGGGCCGGGGCGGTGGTCCTAGCTACCAGGCCATCCTGGCGCAGCCGCCCGGCACCGTGCGCGGCCAGATCCGCCTGACCGAGCAGGGCGAAGTCATCGCATCGAAGTACGCCAACCCAGAGATCGGCCGGCGCAACCTGGAGACCCTAGTGGCTGCCACGCTGGAGGCCACGCTGCTGCAGCCCACCAAGCCGGCGACCAAGGCCTTTCTGGATGCGGCCGCGCAGCTCTCGCTGGCCAGCATGGGCAGCTACCGTGCGCTGGTGTACGAGACCCCGGGTTTTACCGATTACTTCTTCAACTCCACGCCGATCCGCGAGATCGCGGAGCTGAACATCGGCTCGCGCCCCGCCAGCCGCAAGGCCAGCCAGAAGATCGAAGACCTGCGCGCCATCCCCTGGGGCTTCAGCTGGGGCCAGTGCCGCCTCACGCTGCCCGGCTGGTTCGGCTTCGGCTCGGCGGTGGATGCGTTTGTGAACGCCGAGGGCAAGGACCCCAAGGCGCAGCTGGCGCTGCTGCAGAAGATGTACCGCCAGTGGCCGTTCTTCCGCACCCTGCTGTCCAACATGGACATGGTGCTGGCCAAGAGCGACCTGGCCCTGGCCTCGCGCTACAGCGAACTCGTCACCGACGCCCGCTTGCGCAAAAAGGTGTTCACCAGCATCGAGGCCGAGTGGCACCGCACGGCCGATGCGCTGACCCGCATCACGGGCGACAAGCAGCGCCTGACGCACAACACGGCGCTGGCGCGGTCCATCAAGCACCGCTTCCCTTACATCGACCCGCTGCACCACTTGCAGGTCGAGCTGGTACGTCGCTGGCGCGCAGGGCAGGGCGACGAGCGGGTGCAGACCGGGATTCACATCTCCATCAACGGGATTGCGGCAGGGTTGCGCAACACGGGCTGATGGACCCGCGGAGCGCTTCGAGCCTTCGATCCCAGACCTGCTGCGTTCGCGGCGGGCACCCATAACCAAAAAGGGCTCCCAGTGGGAGCCCTTTTTGCCTGCCCGCCCCTGCGGTTCAGTTAACACTCCCCATGGCAGCAGCACCCGCAAATGCAAAGTGCCACCACCATGGGAAGTCCCGCAACTGCGTCAATTACATGGCGCTGAATTCGCCCGAAGGGATCTGGCCGGTGCGCACAGCTTCGGCGGCCTGGGCACGCACGGCAGCGCGGTCGGCGGTGGACTTGTAGGTCACCACGCGCGAGCCTGCGGGTTCCATGTTGTGGGTGCGGGCTTCGGTGACGGCTTCGGCAGCCACTTCAGCGCGGGTGCGGTTCGTATCGAACTTCAGGGCAAATTGCGAGCCATCGGCTTCGTCAGCATGGGCGCCAAAGGCGGCGAAAGCGGCAACAGCGGCGACGGAGAGGAAACGGGCGGTCTTGTTCATGATGAAAATCCTTAAAGGCTAAAAAAGCGTCTCAAAAAAGCCGGGTCAAAAACCATTCCTGAACCGGGTTCGGTGAGTCGCCTTGCGGGTTCGGCTCATCGATGGGATGAACTGTACGCCGATGGTGTTCAGGGAAAAACCACCCAGTCGCAAACTAACTGTTCCAGTATTGAGAACAATAGATGAGTCGACCTGGGTCACGACAGAGCGCCTTGATGTGGGACTGACGCGGTACTGGGCGGGGACGAGAACTGATCGCCCGGCGGCGTGGCGACGGCGTTCCTCAGGCCGCGTTGGCGGCCTTGCTGCGTCGTCCCTCAATCCCCCAGCAACTCGCCCACCGCCTTGAGATCCTCCACCCGGTCGCACACGGCCTTCACGGCCATCATCACCGGGATGCCCAGCAGCAGCCCCCACAGGCCCCACAGCCAGCCCCACGCCAGCACGCTGACGAACACGGCCACGGGGCTCATGCTGCTGGTACGGCTGGTGAGCCATGGCGTGAGCAGGTTGCCGACCAGGGTGTGGATGACCAGCGAAGCACCACCAATGGCCATGGCCATGTCCAGCGTGCCGAACTGCAGGAACGCCACCAGGACCGATGCGCCCGTGACCAGTGCCGAGCCGATGTAGGGTGCGAGGTTGAGCACGGCGGCCACTACGCCCCACACGGCTGCGTTCTCCAGGCCCAGGGCCCAATAGGCCAGGCATGTGGCCACGCCCACCAGCACGCTGGTGGCTACCTGCACCAGGAGATAGCGCTGGATCTGGTTGGTGATGTCTTCCAGTACATGGATGGTGACCTTGCGCCGCTCCAGGCTGGTGCCCGCAATGCGCAGCAGCTTGTTGCGAAACAGGTTGCCGGATGCCAGCGCGAAATAGGTGAGGAACACCACCACCGTGAGCTGCCCCAACGCCGACATCACGCCCATGGTGCCGCTCCACAGGTAGTCGCGGATGTTGAATGGCGGGCGTTCCACCACCACGCGTTGCACCCCACGCCGGGGGGGGCTCGCGGCGGTATTCTCTGTGGCGGCCTGCTCGATTTGCGTCGCGGCCTTTTGCATGGTGTCCAGCGGGCTGCTGTTGCCCGAGCGGGTTTTCAGGCTGTCGCGCACCTTCTTGGCGGCGACAGGGAGTGAGTCCACCAACTGCGCCGCTCCGTCGCTGAGTGACCAGGCCGTGCTGGCCAGTCCACCCACGATGGCGATGAGCAGCACCCCGGCGCCCAGCCAGCGCGGCACATGCCAGCGTCGCATGAATTCAACCAGGGGCCGCAACGCCGTGGTGAGCAGCAGGCTGAGCATGATGGGAATGAACACCGCACTGGCCCAGTGCAGCAATGCCACGCTGGCAAACAGCGCCAACAGCGCGAGCGACAGGTTGCGCACGTCCACGGGCATGTGGAGCATGAGGGGGGCCGCCATGGCCGGTTGCTGCGGCGCTGCGATGGGGGCGGCCGCCGTATCCGCGTTGATCAATGGGGGCATCGCAGCGGCTCCGTCGGCGCATGGCGCGCCCGTCGCTTCTTGCGCAGCCGTGCTGCTCAACGATGCATCGGAGGCTTGGGGTGCGTCGCCAGCCGTTGCCGATGGAGGCTGGGGTGTGTGGATGTCGGCAGAGGGCGCGGTCATGGGCGGATTGTGCGGCAGCCCAGTGGCTGGCTTTGTAGGTGGCCATCCCATCGCCGGCGGCGTTGGCAAAGTGCGACGGAAAACAGGCTTTGTTCCCGCGATGGTGCTTTGCCGAGGCCATTAGGATGATGCGATGCAATTGGACGGCATCACAACATGACAAGGGGCGTGTGCGCATGAATCCTCAACACTCCCTCCGTGGGCGCGTGTTCGCGACGGCAGCACTGGCGGTGTTGCTGGGCGGATGCTCGTCGCTGGATGTTCCGCGTGCCGACAACTATCCGGCCACCGACCAGAAGAAAGCGCGCGCCGTGCACCACTGGGATGTGCTGGCCGACGACGTAGCGGGCCGCATTACCGGCAAGATCAGTGCCTGGCCAGCCGGCGAGTACCCCATCTATCTCGCTCCGAGCCCCGGCGACACCAGCTTCAACAACGGCTTTCGCAAGCTGCTGATCACGCGCCTGCTGGATCGCGGCGTAGTGCTGTCCACGCAACCGACGGCAGTCACGCTCACATTCGAAACCCAGGTGGTCCAGCACAACGCGCGCGTGCAAACCTGGGGGCCCATGCCGTGGACACGCTTAGCGCTGGGCGTGGGCGTGGCGCGAGACTGGTATCTGTTCCGCCAGGGCGCTGGCTCCATGCTGGCGGGGGTTGCCACTCTGGGCGCTGTGACGGACCTCACGCAATACGCCATCGACGGATCTGCCGCAGGCGGGCCGACGCGCACAGAGGTGCTCATCACAACCTCCCTCGAAAGCGGCGACCGCTATCTGGCGAGCACGGCAGACGTTTACTACGTCGAACCCGATGATTCGCCGTTGTACAAGACGCAGCTGCCACCACCTCCGTCACCACCGCCTCCTCCACCCACCCCGGTCAAAACCTGGCGGGTGGTTGCACCATGATGCGCCGTTTCCAACCCGGCAAGCTCAGGTCTGTGTGGTGCCTGGGCATGATCGCGGTGTCGGCCCTGGCATTGCAGGGCTGCTCAACCAATCCAGTCCACAGCTACTACTACGGTGATCGTGCGGGCGGCATGTCGCGCACCGACCTGATCGAGGTGAACGAACGGGCGACGGATGCCCTGCTGCTCAGCGCGCCGTTGGATGCGAGCCAGCCGTTGCTGGTGGCCACCTTGGTGAATGTGGACCGGCTCAACGAGTCGTCGCGGCTGGGGCGCATCTTTTCGGAACAGATCGCGGGGCGCATGGTGCAGCGCGGGTTGCGCGTGACGGAGGTGAAGCTGCGTGACAACCTGGTGTTGCATCGCGAACAGGGCGAGTTGCTGCTCTCGCGTGAGGTGCGGGAGGTCAGCCAGGCCCAGAACGCGCAGGCCGTGGTGGTGGGCACGTACGCGGTGTCGGCCTCGGTGGTGTACATCAGCCTCAAGCTGGTGAACCCGGTGGGCAACCAGGTGATTGCGGCACACAACTACGCGGTGCCTGCGGACGAGAACGTGCGGACCTTGCTGGCCGGGCGTTGATGGGAAACGGTGCGGTGTTCTGCCTTGCGCCACATTCCATCGGCAGACAGCAGAAAGCAAAAAGGCCCCGAGTAGGGCCTTTTTTGTTCGCTATCTAATTGATAGCTATCTCGGCAATATGCACTAGCGCATTGGGCGCTTTGGGCTCAAAAGATCACGCCAAGGCATCAATGCAGCATCAGCGCGCCGGCGGTCTTGCTCTTGCCTGCGCGGGCGGGTGGGTTGCACAGGCCGCAGGTGAAATGGCGGTTTTCGTACAGCTCGGTCACGAACTGGCCGCTGCACTGGCTGCACTTGGTGCGGGTCAGCATGCCGGCGTCCACAAATTTCACCAGGCGCCAGGCGCGGGTGAAGGACAGAAGAGGCTCGATCTCGGCCGTGGCGACTTGTTCGTTGTACAGGCGGTAGGCCTTGGTCAGCAGTTCCACCGAGTCTAGGTCCACACCTTTGGACAGGTATTCGTAGATGTTCAAAAACAGCGAGCTGTGGATGTTCTCTTGCCAGGTCAGAAACCAGTCGGTCGAAAACGGCAACTGGCCTTTGGAGGGCGACTTGCCAGCGATCTCCTTGTAGAGGCGGATCAGGCGTTCATACGACAGCGTGGTCTCGGACTCCAGCACCTGCATGCGGGCGCCCATCTGGATCAGCATGGCTGCGCGTTCGATCTGCTTGGATTCGTTCAGAACGCTTTTGACGGGGGCTTTGGCGGCAGTGGTCGTGGAGGACATGGCTGGCTTTCGGTGAAAACTGGAACGAGGCGGCAGACGAATGCTTCAGAGCACTTCAGACACGCGGCTGGCCATCAGGATGTTGGCGTGCAGGGTGTTGGTGGCGTCGTTGCCCACCTTCTTGGCCGAGTGGTTGGTGAGCAAGCTCCACACCAGGTTGTCGTCCACGCGGAAGCTGCAAAGTAGCGTGTTGCGGGAGGCCAGTTTCATCACTTGCGCTGCCGACAGCGAAGCGAGAATATCGGCAGACTCTTCGTTCATGCCCAGACGGAAAACCGCTTCGGCCTTGTCCTGACGGATCAGGGTTTGGGCCAGCATCAGGTAGGTGAGGTTGGCTTCGCGGATTTCAGCGAGGATTTGTTCGTTGGTCATGGCGGCTTCCTTTTTTCCAGTACCGGGTCTTGCGTTGCCTGCTGACTGCAGGTTTTGCGTGATCCGTTGAAATGGATTGTGAAACCGCCCCAATCAGAAATTAAGTCGGGGTTTGGCTGTGCCGCGCGTCTGGTTTCGTGGTGGGCTGTGTAGGAATTTGCCCTACATACAGATCAGGCGTTGGCTGGCTTTTCAGGGGGCGGCGTCTGCTGCACTGGCAGGCATCGGCCCCTGAATTCTGCTCATGGTTTTGATAGCGCCTGCAAAACCATCTTTTTTGCGCTTTTGCAACCCGCGGCGTCCGTTACGCCCCGCGGTCAGCGCTGTTCAACCCTTTTCGACCGGGCGCGCGGGGTCTGAACACCACTCGCTCCAGCTGCCTGCAAACAGGGCGGTGTGCCCCAGCCCTGCAATCTCCATGGCCAGCAGATTGGGCACGGCACTCACGCCGCTGCCGCACTGGTGGACCACGGTCGCTGGGTCGCGGCCGGCCAGCAGGGCATCGAACTCTGTGCGCAGCGTGGCTGCAGGTTTGAAGCGGCCGTCGGCGCCGATGTTTTCGGCAAAGGGGCGGTTGAGCGCGCCGGGAATGTGGCCGGCCACCGGGTCCAGCGGCTCTACCTCCCCCCGGTAGCGGGCACCTGCGCGGGCGTCGATCACGGTCTGGTCTGCGGGGCGCTGCAGGCGGGCCAACACATCACCGGCCGTGGCCAGCTGGCGCAAGGGCTCGTTCAGTGCAAAGTGGGACTGGAAGTGCGAGGGCTCTTCGCCGCTGTGGACCGCACCGCCGGCGGCCTGCCAGGCCTGCAGCCCACCGTCGAGCACGGCCACCGCGTCGTGGCCCGCCCACTTGAGCATCCACCACAGGCGGCCGCAGTAGTTGGCGCCTTGGCGGTCGTACACCACGGCCTGCATGTTGTTGGCAAAACCCACGCTGGACAGCCACATGGCAAAACGCTCGCGGCTGGGCAGCGGGTGGCGGCCGCCCGATGCGGGTTGATCGGCCTCTTGGGCCGTCAAGGTGCCGGCGGCTCCGGGCGCGCCATGTTTGGCGCTCAGGTCGTTGTCGAGGTTGGCGTACACCGCACCGGGGATGTGGGCCTGCGCGTATTGCTGCGCGCCGGCCGTCGGTTGCATGAGTTCGAAGCTGCAGTCGAACACCATCAGCGGTGCACCGCTGGCGATGAGGGCTTGCAGGTCGGGGGCGGAGATGAGCGTGGTGTAGGTGGTCATCGGCAGATCAGGTGCAAAGCAACTGGCAGGACGGAGAGGCCCCCATTGTGGCTATCCCGATGGCGTATGTCCTGGCCAGTGCGCATGGGTTTTTGTATCGGTCAGTGTTCTTCGGCGGGGGCCCCCGGCGCAGCCCGCGCGCGCAGGATGGTGGCCACAATGCCGCTGCCCACGATGAGGGCCATGCCGATCCAGCCGATGGGTGGAATCTTGTCGCCAAACAGGGCCACGCTGTAGATGCCGGCAAACACGATGCCTGAATACTGCAGGTTGGCCACCACCAGCGTGCCGCGCTGGGTCTTGGCGCTGGCGTAGGCGCGCGTCATGCACAGCTGGCCGCCAGCCGCCAGCACTCCAATGGGCAACAGCCATAGCGCTTGCCAGCCCGGCCAGTCTGACATGCCGGTGAACAGCATGGCCACGCCACCCGCCACTGCGGAGCCCACTGCAAAGTAGAAGACGGTGCGCGACTCGGGCTCACCCAGGCGCGACAGCGCTACCACCTGCATGTAGGCAAAGGCGGCCGACAGGCCGGACATGAGTCCGATCATCCCGGCGAAGGCCTGGTTTTGGTCCAGGCTGGGGCGCAGCATCAGCACTACGCCCACAAACCCGGCGAGCACGGTGAGCACCAGCGGCCCCTGCAGGGCCGGCCGGGGCGTGGCCGCGGAGGGCCGCCAGGCCAGCAGCGTGCCGCCCACCAGAAAGGCGGCAATCCACACACTGCTCATGTAGTTGAGGGTCATGGCGGTGGCCAGCGGCAGGTGTGCAATGGCATAAAACCAGGCGCCCAGCGACGCCACCCCCACCAGGCTGCGCCATGCGTGCATGCCTGGGTATTGCGTAGCCAGCGTCACCTTCTGCGAGCGTGCCAGCAGCCACAGGATGAACATGCCGATCAGTCCCCGGTAGCACACCAACTCGGCCGAATTGAAAAAGTCCGAGGCGATCTTGACGCACACCCCCATGCTGGCAAACAGGAACGCGGCCAACACCATCCAAAGGGCTTGCATCGGGTTGTGATCTTTATGGTTTGCACCAGCGGTGCAGAAATGAAAATAGCTGCCAGCGCTTATTTTTTAAGCACTGGCAGCTATTGTAATGAGAGCAGGCCATGGTGGGCCTGCAGATTGGCGGGGTTTTGCCGCCGTATTCAGCGTTTTGCTGCGGCAGGGTCGAGGGTGCCGCTGCCCATGGTCTGCCGGTACCACTCGTGGAAGTGCTGCATGCCGTCTTCCATGGGGCTCTGGTAGGGCCCCACCTCGTTGTCGCCGCGTGCCAGCAGGGCCTTGCGGCCGGCGTCCATGCGCTCGCCGATTTCATCGTCCTCGATGCAGGTCTCCATGTAGGCGGCCTTCTGTGCTTCGACGAACTCGCGCTCGAACGCGGCGATTTCTTCGGGGTAGAAGAACTCCACCATGTTCAGCGTCTTGGTCGGGCTGATGGGGTGCAGCGTGGACACCGTGAGCACATGCGGGTACCACTCGATCATGATGTGCGGGTACAGCGTGAGCCAGATGGCGCCATGCTTGGGCGGCTTGCCCTCGCGGTAGGCCAGCAGGGCTTCGTGCCAGCGCTCGTACACGGGGCTGCCCGCCTTGCCCAGGCGGTTGGCCACGCCCACGGTCTGCACGGAGTAGTTCGTTCCGAACTCCCAGCGCAGGTCGTCGCAGGTGACGAAGCTGCCCAGGCCTGGGTGGAAGGGGCCGACGTGGTAGTCCTCCAGATAGACCTCGATGAAGGTCTTCCAGTTGTAGTTGCACTCGTGCAGCTCCACGTGGTCGAGCACGTAGCCGTCAAAGTCCAGGTCGGCGCGCGGGCCCATCTGGGCCAGGTCGGCGGCCACGTCGTAGCCGTTGTCTTCAAACAGCAGGCCGTTCCACTCGCGCAGCTTGTAGTTGTTCAGGTTCAGGCACGGGTCGTGCGCGAAATGGGGGGCACCCAGCAGTTCACCCTTGGGGCTGTATGTCCAGCGGTGCAGCGGGCACACGATGTTGCCGCCCGCGCTGCCCTTTTGCTGGGTGTTCAGCGAACCTTTGCCCTTGAGCATGACCGCCTGCCGGTGGCGGCACACGTTGGACACCAGCTCGATGGCTCCCTCGGCGTTGCGCACCAAGGCGCGGCCCTCGCCCTCCTGGGGCAGTGCGTAAAAGTCGCCCGCGTTGGGCACAGCCAATTGATGCCCCACATAACGGGGCCCGCGCTGGAAGATGGTCTCCAGCTCGCGCTGGAACAGCGCATCGTCAAAGTAGCTCGAAACTGGTAGTTGGCTTGCGGCCTGCTGCAGTTGAAGACTTAAATCAGACATGGGTGACCTGACCTAAAGACTCCCCACAGAGAGAGTGCGGGAGGTGCGCCCGGGAAGACGCATCGGGAAAAAGAAAACCGGCTAGGGTGGTAGCCGGCTCGACGGGAATGGGATTATAGGCGGTGGGGTTATTCCCGCACCCCCGCTACGTGAATACAAAACACTGGTTCCATCAAAAATAGAGGCCCCCCACGGATCGGCCCCTGTCTGACACGGGGGCCACAGCGCTGCGCCTAAAATCATCGGTTTTTCATCCGCGCACTGCCGCCCCCTCCATGCCCAAGGCCCCTGCAACACCCGCTCTTCCCGCCGAACCTGCCAGCTACGAGGCAGCCCTGGAGGAGCTGGAGCAACTTGTGGCCCGCATCGAATCGGGCCAGCTGCCGCTGGACCAGATGCTGGCAGGCTACCAGCGCGGCGCCACCTTGTTGGCGTTTTGCCGCCACCGGCTCGATGCCGTGCAGGACCAGATCAAGGTGCTGGACGACGGCCAGCTGCAACCATGGAACCAGGAATGAGCGCGTTGCCAATGACCCCATCGACGGTGGCGAGTCAGCCCCTGGATACGAATCTCTGGAGTCAGAACCACCTGGCCCGCGTGGAGCAGGCCCTGTCCCGGTGGGTGGGCGATGGCGCCCCGGCGGGGCTGGGCGACGCCATGCGCTATGCCGTGCTGGATGGCGGCAAGCGCCTGCGGCCCCTGCTGGTGTTGGCTGCGTACGAGGCGGCACGCAGCGGCCCCTCGGATTCCGCTGTACCTGAGGGCGCGGCGGTGCATGCAGCCCTGGACGAAGCTGCCCTGCGGGCCGCGTGCGCGGTCGAGCTGATCCACGCCTATTCGCTGGTCCACGACGACATGCCCTGCATGGACAACGACGTGCTGCGCCGTGGCAAGCCCACCGTGCATGTGCAGTTTGGCGAAGCCCAGGCCCTGCTGGCGGGTGATGCCCTGCAGGCCTTCGCATTTGAATTGCTGACCCCCGACAACACCCTGATCCCCGCCGCCACGCAGGCGGCCCTGTGCCGACTGCTGGCGCGGGCTGCGGGCTCGGCCGGCATGGCGGGCGGGCAGGCCATTGACCTCGCCAGTGTGGGCGTGGCGCTGACCGAGGCGCAGCTGCGCCAGATGCACCGCCTCAAGACCGGTGCGCTGCTCCAGGGCAGCGTGCTTATGGGGGCCCTGTGTGGCCACGCAGCGCCCACGGCCTACCAGGCACTGTCCGACTACGGCGCCGCCATGGGGCTGGCGTTCCAGGTGGTGGACGACATCCTGGATGTGGTGGCCGACTCTGCCACCCTGGGGAAAACGGCGGGCAAGGATGCTGCTGCAGACAAACCCACCTACGTGTCGTTGCTCGGTCTGGAGCGTGCGCAGGCTTACGCGCAGGAGCTGCTGGCCGAGGCGCATGCGGCCCTGGGTCGCAGTGGTTTGCCGGACACCCGTGCGCTGGCAGCCCTGGCGGACATGGTCGTGCGCCGCTCGCACTGAGCACCGTCCTGGTTCCTGGCGACTCAATCAATGTCCAAATGCCTGCTAGTGCTTGAATCTATTGCGCTGGTAGCTATCAAAAGAATAGTCAATGTCCACGACACCCTTTCCCCTGCTGCAGACCATCAATGACCCGGCGGACCTGCGCCGGCTCTCGCGCGCGGACCTCAAGGTGCTGGCGACCGAGCTGCGTGAGTTCGTGCTGCAGAGCGTCTCCCAGACCGGCGGCCACCTCAGCTCCAACCTGGGCACGGTAGAGCTGACCGTGGCTCTGCACCATGTCTTCAACACCCCGGAAGACCGCCTGGTGTGGGACGTGGGTCACCAGACCTACCCGCACAAGATCCTGACCGGTCGCCGCGACCGCATGCACACCTTGCGCCAATTGGGCGGCATCTCGGGCTTTCCGCAGCGCGCCGAGAGCATCTACGACACCTTTGGCACGGCGCATTCCAGCACCAGCATCTCGGCCGCGCTGGGCATGGCGCTGGCTGCCAAGCGCAAGGGCGACAACCGCCACGCGGTGGCCATCATCGGCGACGGCGCGATGAGTGCTGGCATGGCTTTCGAGGCGCTCAACAACGCGGGTGTGGCCGACTGCAACCTGCTGGTGGTGCTTAACGACAACGACATGAGCATCAGCCCGCCCGTGGGCGCCCTCAACCGCTATCTGGCGCAGCTGATGAGCGGGCAGTTCTATGCGGCCGCCAAGAACGTGGGCAAGACCGTGCTGCGCCCCGTACCGCCTCTGCTCGAATTGGCCAAGCGCTTCGAACAGCAGGCCAAGGGCATGGTGGTGCCCGCCACGCTGTTCGAAAAGTTCGGCTTCAACTACATCGGCCCCATCGACGGGCATGACCTCGACTCGCTGATCCCCACGCTGGAGAACATCAAGAGCCTCAAGGGGCCGCAGTTCCTGCACGTGGTCACCAAGAAGGGCCAGGGCTACAAGCTGGCCGAGGCCGACCCTGTGGCCTACCACGGCCCCGGCAAGTTCGACCCCAGCGTGGGCCTGACCAAGCCGGTCACGCCCCCCAAGCAGACCTTCACCCAGGTGTTCGGCCAGTGGCTGTGCGACATGGCGGCGCAGGACACGCGCCTGGTGGGCATCACCCCGGCCATGCGCGAGGGCTCGGGCATGGTGGAGTTTGAAAAACGCTTTCCCGACCGCTACTACGACGTGGGCATCGCCGAACAGCACGCTGTCACGTTCGCTGCGGGCATGGCCTGCGAGGGTGTGAAGCCCGTGGTGGCCATCTACTCCACGTTTTTGCAGCGCGGCTACGACCAGTTGATCCACGACGTGGCTTTGCAAAACCTGCCCGTGGTGTTTGCCCTGGACCGCGCTGGCCTGGTGGGCGCTGACGGTGCCACGCACGCAGGTGCCTACGACATCCCGTTCGTGCGTTGCATCCCCAACATGAGCATGGCTTGCCCCGCTGACGAGCGCGAATGCCGCCAGCTGCTCAGCAGCGCGTTTGAACAGGACCACCCCGTGGCCGTGCGCTACCCGCGCGGCAGCGGCGCGGGCGTGGCGCCGCTCGCAGCGCTCGATGGCCTGCCCTTCGGCAAAGGCGAGATTCGCCGTGAGCGCAAGGGCGAGCCGGACGGCAAGGCGCCCCGCATTGCCATCCTGGCCTTTGGCACCTTGCTGTATCCCGCGCTGGAAGTGGGCGAGGCGATCGATGCCACCGTGGTCAACATGCGCTGGGCCAAGCCCATCGACGAGGCCTTGCTGCGCGAGGTGGCCGAGCGCCACGACGCCCTCGTCACGGTGGAAGAGGGCGCCATCATGGGCGGGGCGGGCAGTGCAGTGACCGAGGCGCTCAACGCCATGGGCCTCGTGCGCCCCGTGCTGCAGCTCGGCCTGACCGATGTGTTTATCGAGCACGGTGACCCGGCCAAGTTGCTGGCGCAGCAAGGGCTCGATGCGACCGGTATCCGCGCATCGATTGCCGCGCGGTTTTTGTCCAGCAGCGCGGACTGAGTCCACAGGGCAGCAGGCGCAGCATCTCGCCTGTCTGGTGCGCTCCGCCGGGGCGGCTCCGCACCACTGTCGCGCAGATGCTTGCAGAACCCTGAAGGTCGGCAATGGCAGGGGATTTTCGCGGGAAAACCCGCAAAAGTCCGCCGGGTCATGTTCCTACAATGGTCGCGGCTGAAACATGTCCTTGGCCGGCCGTGCACAACGCGTGCGGGCCAAGTTTTGCAATCAATATATCGGAGAGAACCTCATGGATCGTCGTTCAATCATCAAGCACGCCGGCATTGCCGGTGTGCTGGCTGCAGGCGCTGCGCCCGCCGTCCACGCCCAGGCTGCCATTCGTTGGCGTCTGGCCTCCAGCTTCCCCAAGTCGCTGGACACCATCTATGGCGGCGCTGATGTGTTCTCCAAGGCCGTCAAGGCCATGTCGGGCGGTAAGTTTGAAATCTCCGTGCACGCTGGTGGCGAGCTGATGCCTCCCTTCGGCGTGGTCGATGGCGTGCAGCAAGGCACCGTGGAAATGGCACACACGGTGCCTTACTATTTCTACGGCAAGAATCCCGCTTTTGCGCTGGGCTCGGCAGTGCCCTTTGGCTTCAATGCCCGCCAGATGAATGCCTGGATGCTGCATGGCAACGGCCGCAAGCTCATGAACGAGTTCTACGGTGGCTACAACATGATCAGCTTCGCAGGTGGTAACACCGGCACGCAGATGGGTGGCTGGTATCGCAAGGAAATCAAGTCGCCTGCCGACTTCAAGGGCATGAAGATGCGCCTGGGTGGCGGCCTGATCGGTGAAGTGATGCAGAAGCTGGGCGCTGTGCCCCAGAGCATCCCTGGCGGCGAAATCTACCAATCCCTCGAAAAGGGCACGCTGGACGCCGCCGAGTGGGTGGGGCCGTACGACGACCAGAAGCTGGGCTTCAACAAAGTCGCTCCGTTCTACTACTACCCCGGCTGGTGGGAAGGCGGTCCTGAAGTGGACTTCTTCGTCAACCAGAAGGCGTTTGACGGCCTGTCGGCTGAGAACAAGGCCATCATCGAAGCCGCTACCAACGTGGCCCACGTGGACATGCTGGCCAAGTACGACGCACTGAACCCCACGGCCTTGAAGCAACTCGTGGCTGCCAAGACCAAGGTGCTGCCTTTCTCGCAAGCCGTGATGGACGCTTCGTTCAAGGCTTCGATGGAAGTGTTCGCCGAGAACGACGCCAAGAGCCCCGAGTGGAAGAAGATCTACGCCGACATGCGTGCGTTCCAGCGCGACCAAATTCTGTGGTTCCGCTTTGCTGAAGCCCGCTACGACACCTTCATGTCCGCCCAGAAGATCTGATTGCCTGGCTGCGGCGCAAGCCGCAGGGCATACCGATCAGAAAACCCGCCTGGTTCGCCTGGCGGGTTTTTTTGCGTCTGGTGGTATGGGGCTGGGTGCTCGGTCCCGAGGTGCTTCGGGGCAGAAGACGCTGCCGGGCCACGCGGCGATGTTCGGTCGGCTGGGGCTCAAGGTGTCGCCTCTGTTGCTGTGATCGGCGCGTCCGCACGACCATCCCTCGGGGCAAGGTCCGACGTGGCGCATGAGTGGTTGAGGCCATCGTTTCCGGCTGTCTGCCGTGATGTTTGGCGCCGTTGGTGGACTCTTGCCAGCGGGTTAAGCGGTGCGCAGAGCGCCCCACCTCAGCGCGCGGCGGCCTGCGTACTGTGGGATCAGGTCGATCATGATGGTTGGGTTCCTCAGGTTTGTAGGGCGGCGCAGAGCCGCCTGTTAGCAGCTCTGCACTCGGGCACGCGCTGCGCGAGACAAGCCCATGAAAAAAGCCCCGGCAGACGGATATCTGCCGGGGCTTTTTTTGCGTCACGGGCTGGTCAACAGCCCTGTGGGTTTATCCGATCACTTCTTCTCGTTGGCCATCGAGTCCTGCAGGGCCTTGAGCGGGTCGTCTGCGGCGGGAGCCGCAGCGTCGGCCCCAGGTGTCGAGCCCGTGCCCTCCATGCCGGCCGTGGGGTCGGTGGCCTCCGGGGCTCCGGCTGCGTCGGGCATGGTGGCTTCCATCTCCATGCGGACCTTGTCCAGGTCATAGACCTCTTCCTTGTCCAGACCGCTGGAGACGATGCCGGGGAAGACGATGATCAGGCCCACCATCATCAGCTGGATGATCAGGAAGGGGATGGCCCCCCAGTAGATCTGGGGCGTGGTCACGGGCGCGATCATCTTCTTGGTGATCTTGTCCATGTACTCCTTCGCGGGGGCCACGCTGCGCAGGTAGAACAGCGCAAAGCCGAACGGAGGGTGCATGAACGAGGTCTGCATGTTCACGGCCAGCAGCACGCCGAACCAGATCAGGTCAATGCCCAGCTTATTGGCCACGGGGGCCAGCAGAGGCACGACGATGAAAGACAGTTCGAAGAAGTCCAGGAAGAACGCCAGGAAGAACACCATGATGTTCACGACGATCAGGAAGCCCAGCTGGCCACCCGGCAGACCGGTCAGCAGATGCTCCACCCACAGCGGGCCGTCCACGCCCTGGAAGGTCAGGCCGAACATGGTGGCGCCCACCAGGATGAACACCACAAAACACGACAGCTTGGTGGTGGTGGTCACGGCCTGCTTGAGCAGCGACATGCTCAACCGGCCACGGAAGATGGCCATGATGCCCGCGCCCAAAGCGCCCATGGCGCCGCCTTCGGTGGGGGTTGCGACGCCCAGGAAGATGGTGCCCAGCACCAGGAAGATCAGCAGCAGCGGGGGAATCAGCACGAACGTCACGCGTTCCGCCGCCTTGGACAGCAGGCCCAGGCGGGTGATCTTGTTGATGCTGGCGACCACGAAGGCCAGGGCCACGCCAAAGCACATGGCCACCACAATGGTTTCGTCGAGGGCCACGCGCTCCACCGTTTCGCCCGAAACCCAGGTGTGCAGGGCCGCCATGTTCTTGGCCACATACATCGAGGCGGCCACGCAAATGCCCGTCAGCACCAGCAAGGAGGTCACACCGCTCTTGCCGTTCTCGTCGCGCAGCGTGCGGGCTTCGGGCGGGATGGCGGGCACCCATTGGGGCTTGAAGATCGCCAGCAGGATGACGTACAGCGCGTAGAAGCCGGTGAGCATCAGGCCGGGCACGAAGGCGCCCTTGTACATGTCGCCCACGCTGCGGCCCATCTGGTCGGCAATGATGATCAGCACCAGCGAAGGGGGAATGATCTGCGCCAGCGTGCCGGAGGCCGCAATCACGCCCGCTGCCAGTCGGCGGTCATAGCCATAGCGCAGCATGATGGGCAGCGAGATCAGGCCCATCGAGATCACCGATGCGGCGACCACGCCGGTGGTGGCTGCCAGCAGCGCGCCCACAAAGATCACGGCCAGCGCCAGGCCGCCACGGATGGGGCCGAACAGCTGACCAATGGTGTCCAGCAGGTCTTCCGCCATCCCGCTTCGCTCCAATATGAGCCCCATGAGCGTGAAGAACGGAATGGCCAGCAGGGTGTCGTTCTGCATGATGCCGAAGATGCGCAGCGGCACGGCTTGCAGCAGGGCCTCGGGCAATACGCCCAGTTCGATGCCGATGAAGGCGAAGAAAAGTCCGCAGGCGCCCAGGCTGAAGGCGACCGGGAAGCCCACCAGCAAGAAGCAGATGAGCCCCGCGAACATGATGGGGGCGAGATTGTGGGTGAGAAATTCCATGGTGTGTGCTCCGCTCAGACGGCCTCGGTCTTGTTCTTGCCGTTGCCCTTGGCGGCTTCGGCCAGGTTGCGGATGGATTCAGCCAGTTCTTCCTCGGCCGTCTTTTCGACTTTCTTGACCGTGGGGTCTTCGATCAGGCCTTGCAGGAAGCCCAGACGCTTGATGAGTTCGGAGATGCCTTGCAGCCACAGCAGCGCGAAGCCCAGCGGCATCATCAGGTACACAGGCCAGCGGATCAGGCCGCCGGCGTTGTTGGACATTTCACCCGAGGCCAGGGCACGCGTGAAGAAGGGAAGGCCGTACCAGAGCACCGCCAGGCACATCGGCGTCAGGAAGACGATGTAGCCAAACACGTCGATCCAGATCTGCGTGCGCTTGGAAAAGCGGCTGGAGATCACATCGACCTTGACGTGCTCGCCCTGCAGCAGCGTGTAGCCAGCGGCCAGCAGAAACGATGCGGCAAACAGGTACCACTGCACTTCCAGGAACGCGTTGGAGCTGATGTTCAACGCCTTGCGCACCACGGCGTTCACGCCGCTGATGACGGTGGAGGCCAGGATCAGCCAGACCACGTACTTGCCGACCTGGGTGTTAAGCCAGTCGATCCCTCTTGATAGCTTCAATAGAGCCTGCATGGTGTCTCCAATAAAAAGGCTGTGTGTGCGAGATGCCTCGCCCCCGCGCGGGTAGGCGCTTGGGCTGGGCACACTTTGACGACGGCGCGATTCTACGGAGCACTGTAGGCGGAGTCTGACAGCTGCGTGACGGTGTTATCCCTCAGCAAATGCTCATTCTTCAGCTATCAAAATTGGAGCAATTAGGGTTTCTTCCTAGGCGTAGAAGTGCGTTTTTTCCGCGCGAATTGCCACCAGGGCAGCACGGTGCTCATGGCCAGCACCTCGCCGCAGTGCCAGGCCGTGTAGCCTGGCAGTGTGGCCATGTGGGCCAGCCACTCGGGCGTCTGCAGCAGGGTGCGCAGTGCCAATGTGGCAGGCTGGTCCAGGCTGTCTTTCAGGCACGCCAGGTGGTAGCGCTCGTGCACCAGGGGCACAAAGTCCAGCCCGCGCGCGCGCGCCGCCAGCTCGATGCCCATGCCCACGTCGGCCGCCCCTGCGGCCACGGCCTGGGCGATGGCGGTGTGGGAGGGTTCATTGAGGGCGTAGCCCACGATGCTCTCTGGGTCCATGCCGGCCTGGGCCAGCAGGTCGTCCAGCAGCACCCGTGTGCCCGAGCCCAGCGGGCGGTTGATGAAGCGGGCGCCCGTGCGGGCGACATCGGCCAGGCTGTGCAGGCCCAGTGGGTTGCCGGGCGCCACCATGAGCCCCTGCGTGCGCTGTGCAAAGCCGATGATCTTGTGCAGCCCGGGCTGCAGCAGCGGTTGGTAGGTGCGCGCCGTGAGTGACTGCGCGGCCGCGTCGGCCACGGTGTGAAAGCCCGCCAGGGTGCAACGTCCCTCGTTCAGCGCACGGATCGCGTCCACGCTGCCCGTAAAGCGGATGTCGAGGTGCAGCGCGCCCGCATCCGTCTGCGTGGCGGCATGGGCACGCAGTGCCGCCAGCGCATCGTCATGGCTGGCGTAGAGGGTGAGCACGTGGGCGTTGGGGTCGAAGGCCACGGCGAACGCGCGCTCCAGGTCGGCGTGCAACGCGGCAATCTGCGGCGCCAGGCGCGCCTGGGCCTGGCGCTCGGCCCACAGCAGCTTGCTGCCGAACTCGCTCAGTTGTGCCGACTGGCCTTTGCCCCAGATGATCAATTCGCCGCCCAGCTGATCTTCCCAGCGCTTGAGGGCACCCCAGACATGGCGGTAGGACAGGTCCAGCGCGCGCGCGGCGCCCGAGATGGAGCCGCGTTCTGCCACGGCCTGCAGCAGCTCGGGCAGCGGGTTGCGGATGAGTGCATTGCCCGCGTCGCGGCTGAGTGTGTAGTGAAGTTGGACCCTATGCACGGGAGTTCATATCGCTGGATATTGGATGGGTGCCTACGATAGCCCAAACCGATCCCCTGGCGCATGTCTACCCTTACTGAAAGCGCGAGCACAGCGCTTGAACTCACCCTCTCGTCCGACCCCGTCCTCTGGACCATCGTGGGCCGCTCCTTGTCTGTCAGCGCCACCGCCTGTGTGATGGCTTGTGGGGTGGGTCTGGTGCTGGGCGCGTGGCTGGGCGTCGCCCGCTTCGCAGGCCGTGGCGCCGTGCTGGCCGTGCTCAACACCTTGCTGGCCGTGCCTTCGGTGGTGGTGGGGCTGGTGGTGTACCTGGTGCTGTCGCGCAGCGGGCCGCTGGGCTATCTGGGCTGGCTGTTCAGCTTCAAGGCCATGGTGCTGGCGCAGGCTATCTTGGTGCTGCCGGTGGTCACCGCGCTCACGCGCCAGACGGTGGAAGACGCCGAGCGCGCGCATGGCGAGCAGTTGCGCTCCATGGGCGCGGGCCCGCTGCTGCGCAGCCTGCTGCTGGCCTGGGACGAGCGCTATGCGCTGCTCACCGTGCTGCTGGCATCGTTTGGCCGCGCAATCTCCGAGGTGGGCGCGGTGATGATCGTGGGCGGCAACATCGATGGCTTCACGCGGGTGATGACCACCGCCATCGCGCTGGAGACCAGCAAGGGCGACCTGCCGCTGGCGCTGGCGCTGGGCATGATCCTGCTGGCCGTGGTGCTGGCGCTCAATGTGCTGATTGCGTTGCTGAGGCGCTGGCGCGAGCGGGTGGATGGCTCGGCCTCCAGCACGCCGGTGGGAGTGGCCGCATGAGCGGGCCTGTGCCAACCCCCTGGGTGGATCTGCGCCAGGTGACCGTGCGCTACGGCCGCGTGCAGGCGCTGGACCAGGTCACGCTGCGCATCGCGCCCGGCGAGCGCGTGGCGCTGGTGGGCGCCAACGGCAGTGGCAAGAGCACCCTGCTGCGTGTTCTGCATGGCCTGGCCGATACGCATGGGGGCGGCCTGCAATGCGATGCATCGCTGCGCCAGGCCATGCTGTTCCAGCGCCCGCACATGCTGCGCACCAGCGCCCAGAACAACGTGGCGCTGGCCCTGTGGCTGCGTGGCACCCGCTGGCGCGATGCGCGCCCCCTGGCCCTGACGGCCTTGCAGCGGGTGGGCCTGCAGGGCATCGCTGCGCAGAACGCGCGCACCCTGTCGGGCGGCCAGCAGCAGCGGGTGGCGCTGGCCCGCGCGTGGGCCCTGCGGCCCGACGTGCTGCTGCTGGATGAGCCCACCGCCAGCCTCGACCCCCACGCCAAGCGCGAGGTCGAGGCCCTGATGGCCGACTTTGCGGCCAGCCATGGTGCTGCCGGTCCGGCGCACCCCGTGACCATGGTGTTCAGCAGCCACAACCTCGGCCAGGTCAAGCGCCTGGCCAGCCGCGTGATCTACATGGAGCACGGCCGCCTGGTGGCGGACTTGCCAGTGCACGATTTTTTCAACGGCCCCTTGCCGGAGGCCGCCCGTTTGTTTGTCAAAGGAGAGCTGGTATGACGAGTTTTAGGTCTTTTCGCGCAGTAGCGCTAGTGTCCAAAGCGGTGGCAGCTATCGTTTTGGTAGCGTCTGGTTCTGCATTCGCGCAGAGCATCACCATGGCTTCCACCACCTCCACCGAGCAGTCGGGCCTGTTTGGCTACCTGCTGCCCGAGTTCAAGAAGTCCAGCGGCCTCGACATCAAGGTGGTGGCGCTGGGCACCGGCCAGGCGCTCGACATGGCACGCCGGGGTGACGCCGACGTGCTGTTTGTGCACGACCAGGTGGCCGAAGAAAAGTTTGTGGCCGATGGCTGGGGCGTGAAGCGCTACCCCGTGATGTACAACGACTTCATCCTCATCGGCCCCAAGAACGACCCGGCCGGCACCAAAGGCAAGGACATCGTGCAGGCGCTGCAGAAGCTGGCCGCCACCAACGGCAACTTCATCTCGCGCGGCGACAAGAGCGGCACCCACGCGGCCGAGCTGCGCTACTGGAAGCTGGCCGGTGCCGAGGCCGCCAAGGGCAGCGGCTACAAGGAATGCGGCTGCGGCATGGGGCCCGCGCTGAACATCGCAGCTTCGAGCGGCGCCTACGTGCTGGCCGACCGTGGCACCTGGCTCAATTTCAAGAACCGCGCGGACCTGGCCATTCTGGTCGAGGGCGACACCAAGCTCTTCAACCAGTACGGCGTGATGGTCGTGAACCCCGCCAAGCACCCGCATGTGAAGGTGCAGGACGCGCAGAAGTTTGTGGACTGGGTGGTGTCGCCCGTTGGCCAGCAAGCCATTGCGGGCTACAAGATCGGCGGCGAGCAGCTGTTCTTCCCCAACGCCACGCAGTGAGCGGTCTCCATGGCAACACGTTCACAGGCGGCACTCGCCGCTGCAGCCGCTGGTCTGACCTGGGCCCTGGCCGGTTGTTCCGCCGGCCCTGCCAAGGTGCCCATGGTTGATGCGGCCCCTGTGCAGGTGTATGCCGCTGGCAGCCTGCGCGAGGCGTTCATCGAGATCGCGCGCGACCACGAGGCCCGCACGGGCCAGAAGGTAGCGCTGACCTTCGGCGCCTCGGGCCTGCTGCGCGAGCGCATCGAAAAGGGCGAGCCTGCACAGGTCTTTGCCTCCGCCGATACGGACCACCCGCAGCGCCTGGCCGCCCGGGGTGGCTGGCAGGCGCCCGTGGTGTTCACGCGCAATGCGCTGTGTGCGCTGACCAGCGAGCAGATCAGTGCCACCCCAGACACCCTGCTGGCCACGTTGCTGCGCAGCGATGTGCGCGTGGGCACGTCCACGCCCAAGGCCGACCCGTCGGGCGACTACGCCTGGGCGCTGTTCCGCCAGGCCGACAAGGTTCAGCCCGGTGCCTACGCCCAGCTGGACGCCAAGGCCCTGAAGCTCACGGGCGGTGCGGATTCGCCCAAGCCGCCTGCGGGCCGGGGCACCTACGCCTGGGTGATGGACCAGCGCCAGGCCGATGTGTTTCTGACCTACTGTACCAACGCCGTGGCCGCCCAGGCCGAGGTACCGCGCTTGCGCGTGGTGCAACTGCCTGCCGCATTGCAGGTGGGCGCTGCCTATGGGCTGACCGTGCGTGCCGACGCGCCTGCTGCGGCGGAGGCGTTTGCCAGTGCGCTGCGCCAACCGGCCGCCCAGGTGGTGTTGCGACGGTTGGGGTTTGGGCAGCCCTGAACACGGACTGCCATCTGGCTGTGAGTGTGTGCACACGCCGCGTCTGTCTGCCTGGTGGGGCGGCGCGGCGTGTGTCGTTTAGACCTGCTGCGCTCAGTCGTCATCACGGTGATGGCTGCTGCGCCAGATGGCGCGCACCAGCCACAGGCCACACACCACCGCGCCGAAGAACCCCAGGAAGCCAAACGCGGGCAGACCGAACAGCGTAGGCCCGCCCTTCACGGTCATCACGATGGACGAGCCGATGATCAGCGCCGCTATCACCAGCGCCATCGCCAACCGGTTGGCTGACCGGTCGATCTGGTCGCCCACACGCTTAAGGTGCGCCAGCTCGATGCCCACCTGCAGGTGCCCGCGCCGCGCGTTGCGCAGCAGCCGCCCGATGTCGTCCGGCAACTGCTCCACCGTGGCCAACGCGCGCCGCAAGGTGCTCCAGGCGCGCCCGGCCAGCACCTTGGGCTCGTAGCGCGCGCGCACCACCTGCTTGAGCAGCGGCAGGGCTTCGGTCGCCATGTGAAAGTCTGGGTCGAGGTTGCGGCCCATGCCTTCAAGCGAAATGAAGGCCTTGATCAGCAGCGCGAGGTCGGATGGCAGGCCTAGGTGGTGTTCACGCAGGATGGCCGTCACATCCGCCAGCATCTGCCCCAGGCTCAGCTGCGCCAAGGGCACGCCGTGGTACTGGTCCACAAAGGCCTCGATCTCGGTCTCCAGCTGGCCCAGGTTCAACCCCTGCGCGTCGCCCGTCCAGTCCAGCAGCACGTCGGCAACGGCCTGGGGCTGGTGCTCGACCAGGCCCAACAGCAGCTGCAGCAGCTCGTCGCGCCGGCGCTGCGACAGGCGGCCCACCATGCCAAAGTCAATGAAGGCAATGCGGTTGCCGGGCAGGTAAAACACATTGCCCGGGTGCGGGTCGGCGTGGAAGACGCCGTCTTTGACGATCATCTGCAGCACCGCCTGCGCGCCGCGCTGCGCCAGCACCGTGCGGTCAAAGCCTGCCTCAGGCGTCAGCGCGGCCAGGGCGCCGCCGGGCGTGCCGTCGATGAAGTCCTGCACGTTGATGCGCTCGCGGGTGTAGGCCCAGTGCACGCGCGGGATCACGATGTGGGGCAGCACGGCCATGTTGGTGGCAATGCGCTCGGCCTGGCGGCATTCGCCCGCCAGATCCAGCTCGCGGCGCAGCGAGCGGGCGAACTCGCGCACCAGTTGCTGGGGCCGGTAGGGCTTGAGCGCAGGCAGCTCGGCCTCGGCCAGCGCGGCCAGGCGCTGCAGCAGGCGCAGGTCGGCCTGGATGGTGTCGGCAATGCCGGGGCGGCGGATCTTGACGATGACCTCGCTGCCGTCCTGCAGCCGGGCGCGGTGCACTTGCGCAATCGATGCGGCGGCCAGCGGCGTGGTGTCGAACCAGGCAAACACGGCTTCGGGCTCGGCGCCCAGGTCTTCGCGCAGTTGCGGGCGCAAGGCGTCGATGGGCAGAGCGGGCACGTTGCTGTGCAGCTTCTCGAACTCGGCAATCCATTCCGGGCCGAACAGGTCAGCCCGGCCCGCGAGGATCTGGCCAAACTTGACGAACGCGGGGCCCAATTCTTCAAGCGCCAGGCGCACCTGCACGGGCGGCTCCACACGGGCCAGATCGGCGGCGTGGGTCCAGTTCAGTGCCTGGCCCGCACGCTCCAGGCGGTCGGTCAGGCCCAGGCGGCGCACGGTGTCGCCAAACCCGTGGCGCACCATCACGCCCAGGATTTCCTTCAGGCGCCCCAGGTCGCGGGCGGTGTCCAGGGTCTCGATCAGCATGGGGCGATCATAGGTTCAGAAGGTCAGGGCGGGTTTGTTCACCATCAGGTAGAACACCACGGCCATGGCCACAAAGGCCGGGTAGCCCAGCGCCTCCCACCAGCGGGCGTAGCGCCAGTACAGGGGCGGCAGCACGCCATCACCGTGCGCGGTCTGCGCTGCCTCTGCAGTCTCTGTCGCCATATCGCGCATGCGCAGCTGCAGCCACACCACAGGCAGCCAGCAGGCACCGGCCACCAGGTACAGCGCCATCGACACCGCGAGCCACGGCGTGCTCCAGGGCAGGCCCGCCATGGCTGCCATGGCCAGCCCCGTGGCCGGCTGGATGAACACCGTGGGCGTGGTGAACCACCAGTCCGCCCGCACCACCAGGCGTGTGACCACTGCCTGCGCCTGCACATTGCCGCTGCGGTTGGTAAAGAACATGTAGAACGCCGAGCCCAGCCCGGTGCCCACCAGCAGCACGCTGGAGATGATGTGCAGCCATTTGAGGGTGAGGTACAGGCTCATGGCTTTTGCGGAGAAGTGGCCTAGTCTTGCAGCAGCACCCACAGGATGGCGGCAATCGGCAGGTTTTTGGTCAGCGGCCCGAAGGGGTGCAGCCACCAAGCGGGTTGTATGGCTGTGGCCAGCAGTGTCATGGCCAGCATCATCAGCAGAGCAGCGCCATACGCCTTGCGGCCGGGGCGGAGTGCCAGCCACAGCCCCAGCACCGCATCGGCAGCCGCACCGGCCAGGATGATGGCAGTGGGCAGCCACGGGGCATGGCCCCCGGCCCACGCGGTGGGCAGCCCTGCCAGCAACTCGCGGCTTTGGCCGTGCAGCTCCCACACGCTGACCACGGCCGTGGCCAGCCAGACGACCACGAGGCTGGCGCGCAACAACTGGGCCGACCCGCGGTTCATGGGCGTGCCTTCTGCGCTGCGGATTTCGCGACGCCCTGCGCTTGTTGCCAATCTGCAATATCGGCAGCACGGACCGCCAGGAACTGCGCCAGGCGCTGGAACCGCTGGCGCGTCTTGCGGACAAAGACCCAGTCCACCAAAGGTTCCATGACCGCCCGTAAGGATGCCGGGCCGACTTGAAAGGTGTAGGTGTAGATCAGCAGGGACTGGTGGGGGCCCTGCTCCTGGTGGCGCATGGAGGCGGCCCACTGGGTGAAGGGAAACGACCGGCCAACCATGGCCGCAGCCGCGACCACAGGGCGGTCATAGCTGACGAACTGCGTGCGCATGGACAGCGCCCGCAATGCACCGGCGCCCAGGTTCTCGGTGGTGGCGCCCACACTGGGGCAGGGCGCACTGCTTTCCACGCTGGTGCGACGCACCAGCGAATCCCACTGGCACCGCCACTCGTGGTAGTGGAAGGCATCGAACACAACATCGGCCCGCGCTGGCATGGGGAAGGTCAATTTCCGGTGGGCCATGGGCTCATTCCTCCACCACATCGGTCACCATGCCCCACTTCGCAAACTCGGGGGCAAAGGCCTCCAGGGGCAGCAGGCTGGTGCTGGTGTGCGCCCCGGTGGGCAGCGGCCGACCGGCTGCGAGCTGGCGGGCCAGCAGGATGGCGGCCATGCAGGGGATCTCGGGGCCATGGTCGTTATCGGCCGCAATGTGCCAGGCGCGGCGCCGGGGCTGGCCTTGTGCATCGGCGCCCGCCACACGCACCACCATGCCGCCCAGCGGCGTGCCCAGAAAGTCCAGCGCGCCGCCCGCGTGGTGCATCAGCCAGGCCAGCTTTTCGGGGTGGGGCAGCACGCCCCAACGGCGCAGCGCGGCCAGGGTGGCGAAGGCTCTCTGCGCCAGCCCGACCTCCAGGGCCGCGCGGAAGGTGACGCGGTCGCGGGCCTGGTAGTGGGCGGGAAAGATCTCGAGGTCCGGGATGTCGCAGACCGCCCCCAGGCGAGGGTGCAGCCGCTGGAACTGAACGGGTCTGGGCCGCGCCCAGCCGCTGTGCGGCCGCCACCGGCCACCGTCCCACACGTCGATGGGCAGGCCGCAGTAGCTCAGCACCGCCGCCAGCGTGGCCTGGCCCCGGGGCGCCCGTTGCGCAGGGGCAATGCAGATGTCGATGCTGTCGATGTGCTGCCAGCCCGCGCACAGGTGGTCGATAACTGCCGAGGACAGCGCTGGCACCGTGCTGGCGCCAGCAACGGCCGTGCGCCCGGCGGCAGTGAATGCAGCCTGCATGGCGGTGGGAAAGTCGCACACAAACCGGCGGCCGTCGGCCAGGTCGATGTAGTGCGCGCCAGCCTCGGCCGCCGCCTGGGCCACGTTGTAGGCCTGTGCCTGAAAAGGGCCTGCCGTATGGATGACCAGACCCACACCCCACTCGCGCAAGGTGGCAGCCAGGCCGGGCGCCTGGTGGTCCAGCGCCACGCCCTGGGCACCGTGGCCCAACGTCGTGGCCAGGGCCTTCGCTTGCGAGGCATCCCGGCCCGCCACCAGCAGGGCGATGTGGTGGCGTGTGGCCTCGTCGCTCACCAGGGCGCGGCAGATGCGCGCCCCAAAGTTGCCGTAGCCGCCCAGGACCAGGGTTTTGAATGCAGCCATGGCGGTCATGCGCCCGAGGCCCAGTGCATGCTGGGCTGCGTGGGCACAAAGGAGGTATCGCTGCCCCTGCCACTGCCCGGCGTGTGCAGCAGGGCCTGAAGGGCGGCACGCTGCGACTGCAGTTGCGTGCGGTGCCAGGTGGGTACGTCAGGCGCTGCAATGGGGCGGCTGAACAGGTAGCCCTGGATGTGGTGCAGTCCGGCGGCGGCCAGGGCCCGCAGCTCCTCCGGCGTCTCTACCCCCTCGACCACCACCGACAGGCCCAGGTCACGGGCCAGGGCGCTGATGTGCCGCAGCAGCTTCTGGCGTCGGCGGTCTTGCGGCAGTTGGCGCACGAACAGGCGGTCGCACTTGATGCCCGCAATGGGGAGCTCCGCCAGCATGCCCAGCGACGAATAACCGGCGCCAAAGTCGTCCATTAGTACGGCCACGCCCAGGGCGCTCAGCGCGCTGATGGCCGCCACCATCTGGGGGCCCAGCGCAATCACGGCATGCTCGGTCATCTCGAGCTTGAGGGTGCGCGGGGGCAGGGCGCGCTGGGCCAGCTGCAGGCCCAGCCACGGCGCAAAGCTCTCGTGCATCAGCGTGACCGGTGCCACATTGACGCTGATGGTCACGGCATCCAGCCCCTGCGCCCGCCAGTCGCACAGATGGTCGAGCGCGTTGCACACAATCATGCGGTCCACCTCCGCCGTCTTGCCCTGCAACTCGCACACCAGCAAGAAGGTTTCGGGGTTGATGCGGCCCAGGGTGGTGTCGGTCAGGCGCAGCAGCGCCTCCAGCTGCACCCCGCTGCGCTGGGTATGGATGATGGGCTGGAAATGCAGGGCCAGGTTCTCGGGGTGCAGCAGGCGGTCCAGGTGGTCGGCAATCAGCGACTGCTGAATGTCGCTGTGGGCGTTGTGGGCCAGCGCCGAGGTGCGCATCATCGACAACCCGCGCCGCAGCAGCTGCTGGCGTCCTGCGTCCGAGCGCAGGTTGCTCAGATGCTCCATGGCCACCGCCGTCGCAAACACCAGCATGACGAAGAGCAGTGCCGCGCCATCGGACGCAGCCTCGGGGTCGCTCAGGCGCATGGCAAAAGTGTTGACCAACAGCCAGTGCAGCACCAGGATCGCACCGCCACACAGCAACTTGTCAGTCCAGGTCTGAGAGCGGTAGCGGGGTGTGAGCACGCTGAGCTTGGCGGCGCGATGGCGGATCGCGCAGTAGCAAGAAATACCGATGGCGATGCCCAGCGACAGCAGGGTGGCCAGCATGTTCAGTTGCCCAAAACTCTGCACATGGCTGCTCGTGATGGTGAAGTGCCCCGCCAGCGTGCCCAGCGCCAGCCAAGCGCTGGCCAGTGCGATGCGGCGTTTGCTGGCGCTGGTACTGAGGGCCGGAATGGTGAGCCGCGCACTCACCACCATGATGACCAGCCCGCTGAGCGCGGGCACCAGCTCCAGCACACGGTGCGACAGCTCGTTGTACATGAACAGGCCCACCACATCCAGCGCCCACACGATGGAGCCAATGCACAGGGCTGCGTGCGATGCGCTGATGCGGCGGCTGGACGGGTCCACCGAATACGCGGTGTGCTCCACCAGCTGCTGGCACACGTGCACGACCAGTGCCGCAAACACCCAGAACAGCAGGCTTTGCAGCAGTGGCGGAAACCCCACCACAAACACCTGCATGGCGCCCTGCCAGATTGAAACCATATCGTCCACGTGCTCCCGCCCTTTTTTGTACGCGGGTCATCATACGACTGTGGGGTGGGGCCAAAGCGTAACGGCCTGTGGCGGGAATGCTTTCCGGGGTGGTTGACCGCCATCTCGGGCGGGCGTGGATTTTGGGCACATCTTTTCGATGTTGTTTTCAATAATTCAATAATCGTTGTATTATAGATTCATGCAAGAAACCGATGTTGTCCGAGCCCTCGCCGCCTTGGCCCAGGAAGTCCGCCTGAGGGTCTTCCGTGCGCTGGTGGTGGCGGGCCCTGCAGGGTTGACCCCCGGCGATCTGGCCGCTCAGCTGGAGGTGGCGCCCAACACCTTGTCTTTTCACCTCAAGGAGCTGTCACATGCCGGGCTCATCAGCCAGGAGCGACAGGGCCGCAACCTGATCTACCGCGCCGCGTTCGACACCATGAATGCGCTGCTGGCCTACCTTACCGAGAACTGCTGCGAAGGCCAGGGCTGCGCGCCTGCCGACGCGGCCGCGTCCTGCCATTGCTAACCGTTGCTGACCGTCTCTGTCCACCCCCCCGAGGAGAACCCCATGAAACGCTTCCACGCCCATGTGCATGTCGATGACCTGGCCCAGAGCATCGCGTTCTATTCCAAGCTGTTTGCTGCGGCGCCCACGCGGGTGGAGGCTGACTACGCCAAGTGGATGCTGGAGGACCCGCGCGTCAACTTCGCCATCTCCACGCGGGGCGCCACGCCAGGCCTGGACCACTTTGGCATGCAGACCGACGACGCTGCGGAGCTGGCCGAACTCAAGGCGCGTGCCGAGGCCGCCGACATGGCCTTGCTCGACGAGGGCAACACCACCTGCTGCTACGCCCGCAGCGAAAAGCACTGGGTGACCGACCCGCAGGGCATTGCGTGGGAGCACTTTCACACCCTGGGGGACATCCCTGTTTTCAACGAGGCGGCTCTGTCCTCGGCAGCGGGTGCCTGCTGCACGCCTTCGGCGGCAGCCCCTGCGCCTGCGGCGCCTCGGGCGGCGTGCTGCGGCCCGGCCACGGCCACAAACTCCAAAACCAGCTGCTGCTGAGAGCGCCGCATGACCGCCTTGAACGTTCTCTTCCTCTGCACCCACAACTCGGCCCGCAGCATCCTGGCTGAGGCCTTGCTCAACGACATGGCACCGGGCCGGTTCCACGCGTATTCGGCGGGCAGCAGTCCGCGCGACAACCAGCAACCCCACCCTCTGGGCCTGGAGGTGCTGCGCGCCGCCGGTATCTCGACCGAAGGCCTGCGCAGCAAAAGCTGGGACGAGTTTGCCGTCCCGGGCGCGCCGGTGATGGATCTCATCATCACCGTCTGCGACAACGCGGCGGGCGAGGTCTGCCCCATCTGGCCCGGCCACCCGGCCACTGCGCACTGGGGCTACGCCGACCCGTCTGAGGGGAATGGCTCGGACGATGAAAAGCGCGAGGCTTTCCGCAAGACCTTGCATGCCATCCACCAGCGGCTGGAGCTGCTCATCAACCTGCCCGCCGACAAGCTCGAAAAGACCCTGTTGCAGCACACCGCGCGCGAGCTGTCGCGTGCCGCTGCCACGCCATGACGGCGCGGTGCGAACCGGCCGGCGCGCCCGCCCCGGCCCCCATGAGCGTGTTCGAGCGCTACCTCACGGTGTGGGTGTTGCTGTGCATCGTGGTGGGCATTGCGCTGGGACAGTTCTTGCCGTCGATGTTCCAGGCCGTGGGCCGCATGGAGATCGCCAAGGTCAACCTGCCCGTGGGCCTGCTGATCTGGGTGATGGTCATCCCCATGCTGGTGAAGGTGGACTTCAGCGCATTGGGCGAAGTGCGCAAGCACGCCCGGGGCATCGGTGTGACGCTGGTGGTGAACTGGCTGGTCAAGCCGTTTTCGATGGCGCTGCTGGGCTGGCTGTTCATCCGCCACTGGTTTGCGCCCTACCTGCCTGCCGACCAGCTGGACAGCTACATCGCAGGCCTCATCCTGCTGGCGGCCGCGCCCTGCACGGCCATGGTGTTCGTTTGGAGCCGACTCACTGGCGGCGACCCGCTGTTCACGCTGTCGCAGGTGGCACTGAACGACAGCATCATGGTGGTCGCGTTTGCGCCGCTGGTGGCGTTCTTGCTGGGCATCTCGGCCATCACCGTGCCGTGGGACACTTTGCTGACCTCGGTGGTGCTCTACATCGTGATCCCGGTGGTGCTGGCCCAGTGGCTACGCCGGTCGCTGCTGGCCCAGGGGCAGGCGGTGTTCGATGCCGTCATGGCGCGCATGGGGCCCTGGTCCATTGCGGCGCTGCTGGCCACGCTGGTGCTGCTGTTTGCGTTCCAGGGCCAGGCCATCCTGCAGCAGCCGCTGGTGATTGCGCTGCTGGCGGTGCCCATCCTGATCCAGGTGTTCTTCAACGCGGGGCTGGCCTACTGGCTCAATCGCGCGGTGGGGGAGAAGCACAGCGTGGCCTGCCCATCGGCACTGATCGGCGCCTCCAACTTCTTCGAGCTGGCGGTGGCAGCTGCCATCAGCCTGTTCGGCTTTCATTCGGGCGCCGCGCTGGCCACCGTGGTGGGCGTGCTGATCGAGGTGCCGGTGATGCTGCTGGTGGTGCACATCGTCAACCGCAGCAAGGGCTGGTACGAGCGGGCGTGAGTGGCGCGGCGCACCACGCCCGTGTGCTCAGCCCCTGGTCGTGAGCAACGCCACCGCCTTGCGGGCCAGCGGCGCTGCCAGCATTACCGCCGGAAAGGCGAACAGCCACCCGGTCAGCCACGCGCCCGCCCAGAGGCTCACAAAGTCCTGCTGCGGCTGCAGTGCGCGAAAGGTGGAGATGCCCGACACCAGCAGCGACATCACGCCCGACAACATCAGGCTGAACAGCACCGGGCCATAGCGGGCGGGGATCATGCCGCCACCTCTTCGCCAGGCTGGCGTGCAGCCACACCGCCCACATCGCCCAGGCGCTGCAGTGTCTCGGCAAAGTGCTGGCCGAACATGCGGGCGGTCTTGGTGTCGCCGGGCACAAACGCATCGGCGGCCGCCCCATGGCCTGCCTGCGCCATCAGGCCCGACCAGGAGCCGAGGCGGTTGGCCGCCTCGTCGTACGGCACCCCGGCGTGCTGCTCGGGCAGGATGGGGTTGCCCACCCACACCATGCCGTGTTGCATGGCAAACACCCACATCGACATCAGCGTGGACTGCTTGTCGCCCGCGGGCAGTGACGACACGGTAAAGCCCGCCGCCAGCTTGTTCTTGAGCTGATGCGTCTTCCACAGGCGGCCCGTGGAATCCATGAAGGTCTTGAACGGCCCGGAGACCCCGCCCAGGTAGGTGGGCGAGCCCAGGATGACGCCGTCGTAGCGCAGCAGGCGGTCGGGCGCCTGCGCCAGGTCTTCGGCGCGGACCAGTTCGGCGAGCACGCCCGGCACGGCGCGGGCGCCGTCCAGCACGTGGTGGGCGATGTGCGCGGTGTGGCCGTGGGCGCTGTGATAAACGATGGCAATGTGTTGCATGGTGTGGTTTCCTTGGGAGTGATTTCGGGGAAGAAGGCGCGGGACAGGTCAGCGTGAAATCAATGCGATGACCAGCGCGGAGAGATACAGGCCCAGGCCAAACACGGTGTGGTTGGCAAGGCTGCGCAGGCAGTTCTTGAGCGGGGTGGGCGTGCGCGATGCCGCAAAGCCCGAGCCCATGGCGGGCTGCATCACCAGCAGCGGTGCCACCACGGTGCCCATGCCCACGGCCAGCGCGGGCAGCAGGGTGGGGCTGTGGACCCAGGCGGCGCCCTGCAGGGACAGCAGCACCCCGGCAAAGGCAACGCCCACGGCGTAGTGCGTGAGCTAGCCCCAGGCCAGCTCGCCGCGCACCGGAGCCGCCTTGGCGATGGCGGCGTGGGCGACCTGCCCGCGCAGCAGGTGGCCCACCCAGCGGCCGATGAAAGCGAAGTTGAGCGTGGGCACGCCCAGCCTTTTGAGCAGCAACAGCCACGCATCCATGACGGCGGTGGCACCGATGCCCAGGAGCACGGCGAGGGGAATGTCTTGCAGTGAGAGCGTCATGAAAACACCTCGAAAAGTTGACGGAAGAAGGTTTTGAACGGAATATAGAAGTTCAAGTCAACTTGAGGTCAAGAGGTTTTTTCATGGACATTGCCGAAGTCGCCAAGCGCTCCGGTCTGCGGGCGTCCACGCTGCGGTATTACGAGGAGAAGGGGCTGATCCAGTCGGTAGGGCAACCCGGCGAGCGCCGCCGGTTTGTGCCCGGCGTGATGGACCAGCTGGCGCTGATTGCGCTGGGGCAATCGGCCGGGTTCTCGCTGGATGACATTCGGTCGATGTTTTTGCCCGGTGGCGAGCCCAACATTGACCGGCAGCTGCTATCGGCCAAGGCCGACGAGCTCGACACCATGATCAAGCGCCTCAAGGCCATGAGCAACGGCCTGCGGCACGCGGCCGCCTGCCCGGCCGAGAGCCATGCCCAGTGCCCGTCCTTCCAGCGGCTGCTGAAAGCCGCCGCCGACGGAGCGCTGGAGCGTCAGCAGCGGCGCAGCGCGCAGCCCGTGGTGGGCCTGCGCCGGCCGCGTGTCTGAGCGGCCCGAGGCGCCTCGGTTGATGGGGTGATTGATTTGCTACTTATTTGATAGCTGCTCAGGCATATTGCACTAGCGCTATCGGCTTAAAAGGCTTGAAGTGACGTTGCCGGACGCTTGCACGGCGGTGTAGGCCGCGTCGCGGGCCCGTCACCCGCCTTTGGGGGCGCCCAGCTTGCGGTACACCGTGGCGCGGCTGATGCCCAGCGCGCGCGCGGCCTCGGCCACGTTGCCGCGCGCCTCCTGCACCGCGCGGCGGATCATTGCCACCTCGGCCTCGCGCAGCGGGGCGGGCGCGGATGCAATGCCTGGCACGGCCGCCGCCTGGGTGTCGCCCACGGTGCGGGCGTGCGCAGGCAGCTGCGACAGTGCGTGCAGCCGCAGGCCCGACCACAGCGGCAGATCCAGCGGCTCTCTGCGCTGTTGCCGGGCCGCGTCGAACAGCATGGTCCAGGGCATGGCCAGCAGGTCGCTGCAGTGGGTGCGGGCGCCGGGCAGGCCAGGGGCGCGCAGGGGTTGGGGCACGAGCTGACGGGCCATGCTGTTGGCCCCCACCACGCAGCCGTCGGCGTCCAGCGTCAGCAGGCCGTCGCCTTCGCCGCCCAGCGGGCAGCCCGGCCAGTTCAGGCGCAGCAGCAGGGCGTGGGGCAGCTGCAGCAGCAGTGCGTCTTCCATGGCGCGGGCCGACCGGGCCACCAGGTGGCGCAGCTCGGGCCGTTCGGGCACATCCACACCCGTCAGGTCCAGCATGCCCATGCAGCGGCCCTGGGGGTCGAACAGCGGGGCTCCGGCGCAGCTGTAGCTGGCGTTGTCGTCAAAAAAATGCTCGCCCCGGTGCAGCCACACGGGCTGCAGCTCTTCCAGCGCGGCGCCAATGGCGGTGGTGCCCACGGCGGCTTCCGACAGGTCTATGCCCACGCGGCCAATGGCGCTGGCGCGCGGGTCGCTCCGGTCGCAATGGCCCTGCACATCGACCACGATGCCGCGTGCGTCGGTGAGCATGGCGAAGTAGCGCATGCCCGCAATGGCCCGGGTCAGCTGCTCCAGCACCGGCCGGGCCGCGCGCAGCAGGTGGTGGTTCTGCTCCTGGCTGTGGCGCAGCGCCGTGGCGCTGACGGCGTCAAACGCCACGCGCCGCGTGGGCTCCAGGCCCCGCGCCAGGCAGCGTTGCCAGGAGCGTGCAATCCACGGCTCCACCTCGGCGCGCACGGGCGCTGCACCGTCGGACAGCAGGCTCTGGCGCGCCTGCGCAATCAGCGCGTGGCGGTCAGCAGCGGGGTGGGGCGCGGAGATCAGCATGTGAATGGGCTCCAGAACGTTCGCATGATGCGGTAGTCCACTGAATCCGGGAAATCGGGGGTGCGTGAGGGTCTGGCAAGGCCGCAATCTAGGCGCCGGGCGCAGCCGTGTTGTACACCCGGCGAGCACGGCAACAACGAGTGCGGCCTTGCCAGACCCTCACCCTGCGGGCCAGGGCTGCGGCGGGCACCCGGCGGCGTTGCCTGACTTGCCAAGGCAGCCAGCCTTGGCTGCGCCAGGCGCCTTGCCGTGCATCCCGCCGCAGCCCTGGCGCACCCCCGATTTCCCGGATTCAGTGGACTAGTGTGCATTGCAGCATGTTTCATTTTGAGAATATCCGGCGAGACGTCCCGGAAATCTAGGGTTGTCCCTAGGGATGCACGTTGGGGCGCGGCAGAAGATGCGCGAGCGATGAGCGTGATCCTGATCCCCTCCCCGAGGTCGTGAGCGCGCTCCTATCCAGCCAGAACCACTCCAGGAGACAGCCAGATGCAAGTCCAGTTCACGGTCAACGGGCGCGCTGCCAGTGTTGACGTCCCTCCCAATACCCTGCTTGTCCATGCGCTGCGAGAGCACCTGATGCTCACCGGCACCCATGTGGGTTGCGACACCAGCCAGTGCGGGGCGTGTACGGTGCATGTGAACGGCCGGGCCGTCAAATCCTGCGCCATGCTGGCGGTGCAGGCGCAGGGGGCCGAGGTGACCACCATCGAAGGCATGGCGTCGGCAGACGGCACCATGCACCCCATGCAGGCGGCGTTCAAGGAGTGCCACGGCCTGCAGTGCGGCTTCTGCACACCCGGCATGGTGATGAGTGCGGTGGACCTGTGCAAGAACCACCCCAACGCCAGCGAAAGCGAGATCCGCGAGCTGCTCGAAGGCAACATCTGCCGCTGCACCGGCTACCAGAACATCGTGCGTGCAGTGCAGGTCGGCCAGAAGGCCATGGCCGGCGCCTGAGCGCGCCCGCCGTCCCCACGCAGAACAATCCAAGGAGACAAGACCATGGGTGCATCCGACTTTTCCAAGCTGCCGCACATCGGCGAATCGCTCAAGCGCAAGGAAGACTACCGCTTCCTGACTGGCGCGGGCCAGTACACCGACGACGTGGTGCTGGCTGCGCAGAGCCATGCGGTGTTCGTGCGTTCACCGCACGCCCACGCCAAGATCAACAGCATCCACATCGACGCCGCCAAGGCCGCGCCGGGTGTGCTGGGCGTGTTCACCGGCGCCGATGTGGCCGCCGACAACATCAACGGCCTGCCCTGCGGCTGGCTCATCACCAGCACCAACGGCGAACCCATGAAGGAGCCGCCGCACCCCATCCTGGCCCAGGGCAAGGTGCGCTACGTGGGCGACCACGTGGCCATGGTGGTGGCGTTGACCCAGCAGCAGGCGCGCGACGCGGCCGAGCTGGTGGAGGTGGATTACGACGTGCTGCCTGCCGTGGTGAACGTGGCCGACGCCGCATCGGGCGCTGTGGCAGGTGCTGCGCTGCACGACATTGCGCCCGACAACCATTGCTTCAAGTGGGCCATCGGCGACAAGGGCGCCGTGGACGCCGCATTTGCCAACGCTGCGCACGTCACCAAGCTCGACCTGATCAACAACCGCCTGATCCCCAACGCCATGGAGCCGCGTGCGGCCATCGGCAGCTATAACCGCGCGAGCGACGAATACACGCTGTACGTCAGCAACCAGAACCCGCACGTCGAGCGCCTGCTGATGACGGCGTTTGTGATGGGCCTGCCCGAGCACAAGGTGCGCGTGATTGCGCCCGATGTGGGCGGTGGCTTCGGCTCCAAGATCTATCTGTACGCCGAAGATGTGTGCCTGACCTGGGCGGCCAAGAAGCTCAACCGCAACATTAAGTGGGTGGCCGACCGCAGCGAGGCGTTCCTCTCCGACGCGCATGGCCGCGACCACGTGAGCCATGCCGAAATGGCGATGGACAAGGACGGCAAGTTCTTGGCCATGCGGGTGCACACCCACGCCAACCTGGGCGCGTATCTGAGCACCTTTGCCAGCGCCGTGCCGACCATCCTGTACGCCACGCTGCTGGCGGGCCAGTACACCACGCCGCAGGTGTATGTGGAGGTGGATTCGTGGTTCACCAACACCGCGCCTGTGGACGCTTACCGGGGCGCGGGCCGGCCCGAGGCCACCTACCTGCTGGAGCGCCTGGTCACGCGTTGCGGATGGGAGATGGGCCTGGGCCAGGACGAGATCCGCAAGCGCAACTTCATCACCAGCTGGCCCTACCAGACACCCGTGGCGCTGCAGTACGACGTGGGTGACTACCACGCGTGCATGACGCAGGCGCAGCAACTGGCAGACGTAGCGGGCTTTGCCGCGCGCAAGGCCGCCAGCGAGGCCAAGGGTCTCAAGCGCGGCATTGGCTACAGCAGCTACATCGAAGCCTGCGGCATTGCGCCGTCCAACATCGCAGGTGCTTTGGGCGCACGCGCAGGCCTTTTTGAATGCGGCGAGGTCCGCGTGCACCCCACCGGCAGCGTGACGGTGTTCACCGGCTCGCACAGCCACGGCCAGGGGCATGAGACCACCTTTGCGCAGGTAGTGGCCGCGCGCCTGGGCATCCCGGTGGAGAACGTGGACATCGTGCACGGCGACACGGGCCGCGTGCCGTTCGGCATGGGCACGTATGGTTCGCGCTCGATCAGCGTGGGCGGGGCGGCCATCATGAAGGCACTGGACAAGATCGAGGCCAAGGCCAAGAAGATTGCCGCGCACCTGATGGAAGCGAGCGATGCCGACATCGACTTTGCCAACGGCGAATTCACCGTGCGGGGCACCGACAAGAAGATTCCGTTCGGCCAGGTATCGCTGGCGGCCTACGTGCCGCACAACTACCCGTTGGATGTGCTGGAGCCGGGCCTGAACGAAACCGCGTTCTACGACCCCACCAACTTCACCTTCCCGGCAGGCACCTACATCTGCGAGGTGGAGGTGGACCCGGCCACCGGCAGCACGCGCGTGGACAAGTTCACGGCGGTGGACGACTTCGGCACCATCATCAACCCCATGATCGTGGAAGGCCAGGTGCATGGCGGCCTGGTGCAGGGCATTGGCCAGGCGCTGCTGGAGAACTGCGTGTACGACCGCGAAACCGGCCAGTTGCTCACCGGCAGCTTCATGGACTACGCCATGCCACGCGCTGACGACTTCCCCGAGTTCAAGCTGGGCCATGTGTGTACACCCTGCACCCACAACCCGCTGGGCACCAAGGGCTGCGGCGAGGCCGGGGCGATCGGCTCGCCACCGGCGGTGATCAATGCTGTGCTGGACGCGCTGCGGCCCCTGGGCGTGAAGGACTTCGACATGCCCGCGTCGCCGCATCGCGTGTGGGAAGCCATTCAGTCCGCCAAGGCATAAGGAGATCAACCATGTACGCATTCACCTTTGAGGCTCCTTCCTCCACCGCTGCGGCCGCGCAGCTCATCGCCCAGGGCGGCAAGCTGCTTGCGGGTGGGCAAAGCCTGCTGCCGTCCATGCGGCTGCGCTTGGCCAACCCCGAAAAAATCGTGGACCTGAACGGCATTGCCGAGCTGGCGGGTATCCGCCGCGAAGGCAACGCGCTGGTCATCGGCGCCATGACACGCCATGCCGACGTGGCGGCCAGTGCGGATGTGAAATCCACCATTCCTGGCCTCGCCGACCTGGCCGCTCACATCGGCGACCGCCAGGTGCGCGCACGCGGCACGCTGGGGGGCTCGGTGGCCAACAACGACCCTGCCGCCTGCTACCCCAGCGCGGTGCTGGGCCTGGGCGCCACGGTCATCACCAACCGCCGCGAGATCCAAGCCGACGACTTCTTCGTGGGCATGTACACCACGGCGCTGGAGGAGGGCGAGATCATCACCGCCATCCGCTTCCCCATCCCCAAGCGCGATGCGTACATGAAGTTCAAGCAGGCGGCATCGCGCTTCTCGCTGGTGGGGGTGTTTGTGGCGCAGACCGACAGCGGCGTACGCGTGGCCGTCACCGGTGCGGCCAGCAGCGTGTTCCGCCATGCGGGGCTGGAGGCGGCGCTCAACCAGAGCTTCACGCCGCAGTCGGCTGCCAGCGTGAAGATCGACGCGAGCGACCTGAACGCCGACATCCACGCCAGCGCTGCCTACCGCGCCAACCTCATCAGTGTGCAAACCCAGCGCGCTGTGCAGCAGATGCTGGGATGACATGAGGGCAACCCCGCCACTGCGGTGCGGCACCCGGTGGTGGGTTTTTGAGTGAAATTGGCTGCTAGCGCTAGAACCATATGCGCTGGCAGCTATGAATTGGATAGCAATGAACTCGTTGAACGCCGCGCCGGTTCCGGCTTCCATCGACGCCCTGGTGCAGGCCCTGCAGAGCGTGGGCTATTTTGCCGACCGTCGTCTGGCCACGGCGGTGTTTCTGGCGCTCAAGCTGCAGCGGCCTTTGCTGCTGGAGGGTGAGCCCGGCGTGGGCAAGACGGCGCTGGCCAAGGCCCTCTCGGAAGTGCTCTCGCGCAGCCTGATCCGTCTGCAGTGCTACGACGGCCTGGAGCAGCGCGAGGCGCTGTACGAGTGGAATTACGCCGCCCAGCTGCTGCACATGCGTGCGGCCGAGGGGCAGGACGGTGCCAACATGGCGCAGGTGGAGCGCGAGGTGTACCAAGACCGCTACCTCATCCGCCGCCCGTTGCTGCAGGCGCTGCAGGCGTCAGCACCGGGCGCCGTGCTGCTGATCGACGAGGTGGACCGCGCCGACGAACCGTTCGAGGCCTTTTTGCTCGAGTACCTGGGCGAGTACCAGGTGAGCATTCCCGAGATTGGTACCGTGCGCGCCACGGCCACGCCCGTCACCATCCTCACCAGTAACCGCACACGCGACCTGCACGACGCCGTCAAGCGCCGCTGCCTGTACCACTGGCTGGACTACCCCGAGCGCGAGCGTGAGCTGGCCATCGTGCGCGCCCAGGTGCCGGGTGCGAGCGAGGCGCTGGCCGTGCAGGTTGCAGAGTTTGTGGGCCGGCTGCGCAGCCAGCCATTTGCCAACGCCTTCGAGCGCGCACCGGGCATTGCCGAGAGCGTGGAATGGGCCAAGGCGCTGGTCGCGCTGGACACCCTCGTGGTGGACCCCGAGGTGGTGTCCGACACGGCAGGCATCCTGTTCAAGCAGCGCGAGGATGTCGCGGCGCTCACCCGCGACATGGCGGTGCAGTTGCTGCAACCCGCTGATGCCGATGCATGAGAGCCGTCCGATGGCCGAGGGCGCGATGTTCTCTCAACTCGGCGACGCCCGCACCGGCAAGCTGGCCGACAACCTGAGCGGATTTGGCCGCACGCTGCGCCGCGCTGGCGTGCGGGTGGACGCTGCCCGCATGGCGCTGGCCCAGCAGGCGGTGATGCTGGTGGGCCTGCAGCGCGAGGACTTCAGCGCCGCACTGGAGGCCGTGCTGGTCAGCCGCGAGCAAGACCGCCTGGTGTTCCGCGAGCTGTTTGACGCCTACTTTCGCAATCCCAACGTCGCACAGAAGCTGCTGGCACAGATGCTGCCCAGCGCCGAGTCCAAGGCCGAGCCCGTCAAACGCCGCCCGCGTGTGAGCGAGGCACTGGCGCCCGTGCGCGCTGCACGCAATGCGCCGCCTGCACGCGAAGAAGACAAGATCGAGTTCGACGCCGCCATGACGGCCAGCGACCTGCAGCGCCTGCGGCAGGCTGACTTCAACCAGCTCTCGGCCAGCGAATACATCCTGGTGGAGCGCCTGGCGCGTGACGTGCCCTTGCCCTTGCCGCACTACGTCGCCCGCCGCACCCGGCCGGGCGCACGCGGCAGCCGCCCGCACTGGCCCGGCGCCATGCACCATGCGGCGCGCAGTGGGGGCGAGGTGCTGCATATCCCCTTGCTGCAGCGGCGCCAGCAACCGCTGCCACTGCTGGTGCTGGTGGATGTGTCGGGATCGATGGAGCGCTACGCGCGTTTGCTGCTGGCCTTTTTGCACGCGGCCACCGCACCGCGCCACACCGGCGCCGCCGTGCGCCGTGACGTGTTTGCGTTTGGCACCGGCTTGACCGACCTCACGCCCGCCTTCCGCCTGGCCGATACGGATGCGATGCTGGAGACAGCCAGCCAGGCCATCACCGACTTTGCGGGCGGCACCCGCATGGGCGACAGCCTAGGCCAGCTGCGCCTGCAGCACGCGCGGCGCCTGGTGGGGCGGCGCACGCTGGTGCTGCTGATCAGCGACGGACTGGACACGGGCACGCCCGAGGTGCTGGAGCACGAGCTGGCCTGGCTGCGCCGCCACTGTGGCCGCCTGCTGTGGCTCAACCCCCTGCTGCGCTACGAGGGGTATGCCCCCACGGCGCGGGGTGCGTCGGCCCTGCACCGCCAAGCCCACGGCATGGTGGCCGTGCACAACCTGAGCCACCTGAAGGACCTGGCCGCCAGCCTGGCGAGCGTGCTATGGCAATGACGGCGCCGCATCGAGCCCAGCCATGCAGCGGACCGATTGAATTCCCACAACATCCACACCAATTGAAGACCGAGAGGACCCACCATGGAAATGCAAGCCAGCCGAACCCTTGCCGTCAGCCAGCAACAGGCCTGGGAGGCACTCAACGACCCCGAGGTGCTCAAGCTGTGCATTCCCGGCTGCGACAAGGTCGAGCCCACGGGAGAGAACCAGTATTCGGTGGCCATGGCGCTCAAGATCGGGCCCGTGTCCGCCAAGTTCGCGGGCAAGATCACGCTGTCTGACATCGTGCCGCCCGAGAGCTACAACATCGCCTTCGATGGCTCCGGCGGCGTGGCGGGCTTTGGCAAGGGCAACGCCCAAGTCAAGCTGGTGCCCTTGCCCGCCGATGCGGCCGGGCTGGCCAGCTGCGAGCTGCACTACACCGTGCACGCTTCGGTGGGCGGCAAGATCGCGCAGCTGGGCCAGCGCCTCATCGACGGCGCCGCCAAAAGCATGGCCGAGGACTTCTTCAAGCGGTTTGACGACGAGATGCAGCGCCGCTTTCCGCGCGCTGAAGCTGCCCCAGCAGATGCAGCGGCCAGTGCCGATGCCATCACCGAGCCAGGCACCGTGGAAGAGGGCAGCGCCACCCAGGGCGGCGGTATCCCTGCGTGGGTGTGGGGTGTTGGCGTGGCGGCCCTCGTATTGCTGGCCTGGTGGTTCAATCGGGGCTGATTGTTCGGGGCAGCGGAAGGAAGTGAGTCATGGAAAATTTGGACGTCGTCGTGCTGCGCACGCTGCAGGGCTGGCGGGCCGCAGGGCGCCGTGCGCTGCTGGCCACGGTGGTGCGCACGTGGGGCTCGTCGCCCCGGCCCGTGGGCTCGATCATGGCGCTGTGCGAAGACGGCGCGGTGGTGGGGTCGGTGTCGGGCGGGTGCATTGAAGACGATTTGATCGACCGCCACACCCGCGCCTATGCACAGGCGGGCGCGGCGGCAGACGGTTCAGACCACCGCATCCCCAGCGGCCCGCCATCGTTCGTCAAATACGGCGTCAGCGCCGACGAGGCCCACCGCTTTGGCCTGCCCTGCGGGGGCACGCTGGAGCTGCTGCTGGAGTACGACCCCGATCCCGCACTGCTGGCGGACCTCATTGCCCAGCTGGCCGCCGGGCGCCTGGTGCAGCGCACCGTGCGCTTGTCTGACGGGGCCGTGACCCTGGCGCCCACTCAGGCGCCCGAGGATCTCAAGGTGGATGCACAGCAGCTCACCAACACCTTCGGCCCTGAGTACCGCATGCTGCTCATCGGCGCAGGGCAGCTCACCGAGTACCTGGCCACCATGGCCTTGTTCAACGGCTTTGCCGTGACTGTGTGCGACCCGCGCGAGGAGTACCGGGGCAGCTGGAGCGTGCCCGGCGCTACGGTGGTGAGCGACATGCCCGACGATGTGGTGCTGGCCTTCAAGCCCGACCGCCGCACCTGCGTGGTGGCCCTCACGCACGACCCCAAGCTGGACGACCTGGCGCTGCTGGAGGCGCTGAACACCGAGGCGTTCTACGTGGGCGGCATCGGCTCGCGCCGCAACAACGAGGCGCGGCGGGACCGCATGATCGAGCACTTTGACCAGACCGAAGCCAGCCTGCAGCGCCTGCGCGGGCCCATTGGCATCTACATCGGCAGCAAGACACCACCCGAAATTGCGGTGAGTGTGATGGCCGAGATTTTGGCCGTGAAGAACGGCGTAACCTTGCCGCGCGACATGGAAGTGGCCCAGGCCAAGAACGACCGGGAGCTGGCCCACAACGACCCCAGCGCCCTGGTGTGCGGCGTGCGGTAGCTCGGTTCGTCCCGGAGGTCAGTGCTGCACCGGCGGCACCTCCGCCTGCAGCTGCCGCCGTACATGCCTGAGCAGCCCTTCGCAGGCGTCTTCCACCAGGTCCAGCACCTCTTCAAAACCCTGGCTGCCGCCGTAGTAAGGGTCGGGCACCACCGGGCTGTCGAACTGCAGGCAGAACTCCGTCATGCGCCGCAGCTTGTGCGCGTGTGCGGGGGGGCACAGGTCCTGCGCCAGGGCCAGGTTGTCCCAGTCCATGGCCAGGATCAGGTCGTAACGCGCAAAGTCCGCGTCCGCGATCTGTCGGGCCCGCAAGTCCGACAGGTCATAGCCGCGCTGCGCCGCGTGGCGCTGGGTGCGGGTGTCGGGCGGCTCGCCGGGGTGGTAGTTGTGTGTGCCGGCCGAGTCCACCACCACGCTGTGGGCCAGGCCGCTGTGGGTGATCTTGTGGCGGAACACGCCGTGGGCTGTGGGGCTGCGGCAGATGTTGCCCATGCACACGAAAAGAATCGCGTAACGAGACATAGTGGTCGCCTGCGTTCAGGCCCCGATCACCACCGGGCCGCCCTTGGCAATGCCGCGCTGGTAGGCCGGGCGGGCATGCATGCGCTCCAGGTAGGCCTGCAGGCGCGGGCAGCGGCTTGCGTCGTTGGCGCGGGACATCAGTGCCTCAACCGCAAAGCTCATCTGAAAGTCCGCCATGGTCAGGTGCTCCCCGGCAAACCAGCGGTGGGTGCCCAGGTGCTCTTCAATGAACGCCAGCGCTGTGTCCACGTTGGGGTCGATGAGCTTTTGCTGCACCGTGCCGCACAGCGCGCGCGCAATGGGCTTCACGAAGAACGGCATGGGCTGGGTGGGGATGGTCTTGAACACCAGCTTCATCACCAGCCAGTTCATCAGCGAGCCCTCGGCATAGTGCATCCAGAATCGGCACTGGCGGTATTCGGCAGTGCGTGGCGCGGGCTGCAGGTGGGCCAGGTCGCCCCGGGCCTGCTCGCCGTAGGTTTCAACCAGGTACTCGATGATGGCGCCCGACTCGGCAATCACCTCATCGCCATCCGTGATGACTGGCGACTTGCCCAGGGGGTGAATGGCCTTGAGCGCAGGCGGGGCCAGCTTGGTGGCTTTGTCGCGCGCGTAGACCTTGAGCTCGTAGGGCACGCCGAGCTCTTCCAGCAGCCAGAGTATGCGCTGTGAGCGCGAGGTTTCGAGGTGGTGCAGGGTGATCATGGGCGCCATCTTATGCCGGCCCCAGGGACCCTGTCCTTCATGGTAGGTGCCGGGGCAGGGCGCCCGTCCGCAGGCAGGCTTCGCTTAGGCCTTGGGCCGGTATACCAACGGGGGCTATATCCCGTGCGCCTTCACTCAGTGCTGGGGCTTAGAGCTGCAGCAGGAATGTCCGCAGCAGGCGCCAGTGCTCAAGGGACGGCTCGGCGGCCGACTGGGCCGTCGTGTTTTCCAGCTGGCGTGCGCGCACGCTCTGGGCCGGATGGCCCAAGGTGAGCAGCACCGTGGCCAGGCTGTGTGCCAGGCGCCGCAGCGCGGGCCAGTCTTGTGCGGTACAGGCGGCGTCGCCTTGGCGCACGTCAGCCGCAAACTGCTGCAGGCAACTGGCACGGTAGGCCTTGAACAGAAATTCGTCGCCGGCAAAGTGTGTGGCAATGGCCTGCGCCTCGTCGTCAGACGCCGTATCGGGGGCCGTGGCCGCCGCAGCCGGTACGCAGGCTGGGGTCGCTGATGTCAGAGCCAGCGCATCGGTCACGCAGGCCTCCAGCGCTGCCACCGATGCGGGCTTGGACACCATGCGCCACACCTTCATGGCTTGCAGTTGCTCGCGCACGGGCGGCGTCAGGCCCGCGCTGAACACCGCCACCGGGATGCTGCGTCCCTGCACAGGCTCCTGCAGCAGTCGTTGAACCAAGTCAATGCCTGACTCGCCCGGCAGCATGAGGTCCGTGATGATGAGTTCCACACGCCCGGCATGCAGCGCACGCATGGCGTCAGGCACGTTGGTGCAGGTCACCAGCTCGATGGGCAGCTCTTCCAGCGCCATCTGCACAAAGCGCGCGATGGAGCTGTCGTCCTCCACCAGCAGGACCTTGGGCGTGCTCATGCGGGCACCTGGGCCTGAGGTATGCACGCGGCCAGCGCGCCGGGAAGCTCTGCCACCAGCCGGGGCTTGTGAATGACCTTCACGCCCTGCAAGGCAAAGGCGTAAGGCTCGCGCTGCTGCTCGTCGAGCGAGGTGACCACGATGAGGTGGCTGCGCGCAAACTGGGGGTGCGAGCGCAGCGTGGTGATCAAGGTGGCGCCATCGATGCCTGGCAGCAGGATGTCAACGATCAGCACCTCGGGCTGCGTCTGCCCGTACAGCGCCAGGCCGGTAATGCCATCGTTGGCCACATGCAGCTGCGCCCCTGGAAAGTGCTGCTGCACGATGAGACCAACCAGGTTCTGGAAATGGACCGAGTCTTCGATCAGCAGGATTTGCGGCGCACGCCCTTTGGCGGGACCGGCCGGCGCCTTGGGAGGGCGGCTGGCCCCCGGCGAGCCAGCCGTTGGTAACTGCGTGGCGCCGCCAGCGCCATGGGCGGCCATCCAGTGCTCTACCGACGCGCGCGAGATGCGGCGGTGTCCCCCCGGGGTCTTCCAGGCCTCCAGCTCGTTGCGGTCCACCATCAGCTGCACAGACCGCACGGCCATGCCGAGCATCTTGGCGACTTCGAGCGTGGTGTAGTGGTCTGCCATGGTGCGTTCCGCGAGAGGGTTGTCAGATTGCATAGATCCCGCATTTTCCTCTAATTTTCATTTGGCGATAATTTGCATTTGATAAAAATGATTGATATGATTCGCTCAATCGCAAAAAATCGCCCCACTGTGGTTTTTTGTGTCCTCCTGCTGTTTCTCATGCCCCACGAGGGCTACCGCCATGAAAAAAATCCTCATCGTCGAAGACCATATCGATATCCGAAAACTGCTCAAGATGACGCTGGAATTTGATGATTTTGAGATCCACGAAGCGGCAACGGGCGATGCGGGTTGGGTGCTGGCCAGCGAGCTCCACCCCGATATCGTGCTGCTCGACGTCATGATGCCGGGCACGCTGACCGGCCTGGACGTGTGCCGACGCATCAAGTCCGATCCCGGTATGCGTCACACCAAGGTGATCATGTTGACGGCCCGGGTCCAGTCCGGCGACAAGGAGGCGGGCCTCGCAGCGGGCGCTGACGACTACCTGATGAAGCCTTTCAGCACGCTGCAGGTGCTGGAGACCATCTACCGCATGGAGGCGGCGCAGTGACCTCCGTGTTGTCATCGGAGCCGGCGCTCCTGCCACCCATCGACGCGCGCTGCTTTGACGAGGCTGCCGCGGCGCAGATGGAGCGGTTTGTGCGCGACTTCGGACGCATGTACCGCGAGCGCAACGAAGCCCTGCGCGAGGTCACCCGAGCGCACCATGCGGCGCTGCTGCACCTGTCGGCAGCGGCCGACCTCAAGGACGACGACACCGGCGTGCACATCGTGCGCATTGGCTACCTGGCCGAAGCGCTGGCCCTTGCCCTGGGGCAGACCGCAGGCTATGCGCGAATGCTGCGCAAGGCCGCACCCATGCACGACATCGGCAAGATCGGCACCCCGGACAGCGTGCTCAAGAAGCCCGGCAAGCTCACGCCCGAAGAACGCCAGACCATGAACTGCCACGCAGCCATGGGTGCAGAGATTCTGGGGCGCTCGCACATTCCCGTGTTTCGCATGGCGGCCGACGTGGCGCTCACGCACCACGAGCGCTATGACGGCCAGGGCTACCCTGCCGGCCTGTCGGGAGAGGCGATTCCGCTGTCGGGCCGCATCACCGCCGTGGTGGATTTTTTTGACGCACTGACCATGGACCGGGTGTACCGCCCCGCGTTTTCGGTGCATGTGGCGCTGGAGATGCTGGCAGCCGAGCGCGGCCGTGCTTTTGATCCGGTGATCGTGGACACGTTTTTGGCGCATGCCGAGACCATCGATGCGCTGCGGTGCAAGATCACGCAGGAATGCCCGTCGTTCGATGCATTGATCGACGCCCCCTGACCCCTTTTGCTGCCCCTGACCGGGAGGCTGACGCAGAAGCCCCAGCCTTTGTTGACCTTAGGATTCTCAATGATGATGACCATGAAGTGGCTGAAACAGTGGGCGCTGACCGCAACGGGCCTGACCCTGGCCGCGAGTGCCGCCACTGCCCTCGGAGGGCCGGTGGCCGACCGTGTGCAGAGCCAGTCGGTGCTGCGTGTGTGCGTCTGGCCGGACTACTATGGTGTGACCTACCGCCACCCGCGCACGCAGCAGCTCGGGGGCATCGATATTGATCTGTCCGTCGAGCTGGCGCGCGATCTCAAGGCCAGGGTGGAGTACGTGGACTCATCCTTTCCCACCCTCATTGACGACCTGAATCAGGACCGGTGCGATGTGGCCATGTTCGCCATTGGCATGTTGCCCCAGCGCATGGACAAACTCGCCTTCAGCCAGCCCTACATGCGCAGCGACATTTACGGCATCACCACCAAAACCAATACGGTCATCAGGCAGTGGGCCGACATCGACAAGCTGGGGGTACTGGTGGGTGTGCAGGCGGGCACGTTTATGGAGCCCATCATGGCCCAGCGGCTCAAGCAGGCCACGTTGGTGCGCATCCAGCTGCCTGCCACGCGCGAGCGCGAACTGACGGCGGGGCGCATCGATGTGTTCATGACCGACTACCCCTACAGTCGGCGCTTGATGGACAACGCCGACTGGGCCCGGCTCATCGAGTCGCCCGAGAAATTTTCAGAGCTGCCGTATGGCTATGCGGTCAAGCGCGGGGATGTTGCCTGGCTGGCCGCGGTGGATGCTTTTGTGACGCGGATCAAAGCCGACGGACGCCTGCAGCGCGCCGCCGCCCAGAATGGCCTGAGTGCCATCGTGGTGCGCTGATATGGCGGGTGCACCGGCGCTTCCACCGGTCTGGACCCGGCTGCGCGCGTGGGTGTTGCAGACCAGCCACCTGGTCCTGATTGCCGGAGGGCTGTCGGCGTTGGTGGCGCTGGTGGCGGTCAGTGCGTTGGCCGTGAACGACTTTCGTACGGTGCGCATCAGCCACCAGAACCATGCCGCCATGCTGGCCCGGGTGCTGGAAGACCAAGCCACGCGCACCATGCAGACGGCCGAGCTGGCGCTGGAGTCGTTGGCCACGTCGCCAGCCCTCACGGCAGTGGTCTCAGAACCCCGGCGCATGCAGGATGCCCTGGGCCAGGCGTTGGCAGCGCTGCCATTTCTGCGCGGCCTGGCGGTGGTGGATACCGGTGGTCGGGTGGTCGCCAGTACCCTGCCCGGCGACGTAGAGAGTTTTGTGGACCTGGCAAGGCTTGGCCCTCCGGTGGCGGTGGGGCGGGCGGTGCTGGGTGGCCTTACGCCGGGTCGCAGCCTGCAAAGTGTGCGCCTTGGGGGGGCAACGATGGCGGCCCCTGCGGGCGTGGCTTTCATTCCGGTGATGCATGGCTATAAGAATGAAGCCGGGCAGGTGATAGTGCTGGTGGCGCTGGTCAACCCCGATTCGCTGTCCAATTTTCAGCACCTGACGCTGGAGTCAGACATATTCGATTCGGTGGTCACTTCCTATGACGGGCAGGTGCTCGCCACTTCGGGTGCGGCCGCTTCGCTGGCGGGTAAGCAGGTGACCGGCATCCCGGTGTTCAGCAAGTTCCTGCCCCGGCAGGAGCACGCGACTTATCTGGGCGTGGGTCTGCTGGGCGAGCGGCAGATTGTCAGCTTTCGCGCCTCTGCGGCCACGCCGCTGGTGGTGGTGGTCGAGAGCTCGTACCAGGCGGCCGTGCAGCGCTGGCTGACGGATGCCCGTGCGCTGATTGGCATCGGGTTGGCAATGGTGGCCTTGGTGCTGGGCCTGACCTTTGCGGTATGGCGGGGCATGCGCACCCGCGAGCGGGCGCGACGGGCTATTGATGCAGCGCAGGCTCGTATTGCCCGCAATGAGCGGGATCTGTCGGTGCTGATGCGCAGCGTGCAAGAGCTGATTTTTCGCACGGATGTCCAGGGCGTGATCACCTATGTGAACGCCCATTGGACGGTCATGACCGGCACCTCGCCCGACCGTGCCATCGGCAAACGCCTGTATGACCTGGTGGAGCCACAAAGCCGCAGTGACGTGGCCCGGGCCATTGACTCCCGATCTCCCGATGGGGTGCGGGTGTGCCAGGTACTGTCCCGCTCGGCAGAGGGTAAGGAGATGATGTTCAAGGTGGCGGTGGTACCTCTGGTGGCTGCCGGGGGTGTGATCGGCTTTGCAGGCAGTGCGGTGGATGAAACCGAGCGCTGGATGGCCCAGCAGCAACTGCAGGCGCAGATTGCGTTTCAGGACCTGCTGCTGGAGACCAACCCGCTGCCCATCTCGGTCACCGACGCGCAGGACCGCTTTGTTCGCGTGAACAAGGCTTGGGAGGAATACAAAGGCCGTACACGCTCCGCCGTGCTGGGTAAGACCGTGGGTGAGTGTCTGCCGCCCGATGAAGTCAAGGTGCATGAGTCGGCCAACAAGCAGTTGTTGCGCTGGGGTGGGCGTGCCCTGGTTGAAACACCGGTACGCCATGGCGATGGGTCGCGCCGCGACACGCGCCTGGCTAAGGCCGCCATTGCCGATGAGCATGGCCAGGTCACCGGCGTGCTCACCATCCTGATGGATGTGAGCGAGTTCCGTGAGGCCGAGCGTGCCACCCAGGAGGCCCGCGACGCGGCCGAAGAGGCGTCCCGCGCCAAGTCGGAGTTTGTGGCCAACATGAGCCACGAGCTGCGTACGCCGCTGCAGTCCATTCTGGGCTTTGCCGAACTGGGCATGCTGCGCGGTCGCGCCCAGCCCAAGCTGGCGGGCATGTTTGAAGATGTCCATTCCGCAGGCCAGCGCATGCTCACGTTGGTGAACGACCTGCTGGAAGTCTCCAAGCTGGAGAGCACGGTGGGCACGTTCCATATGGAGCGCATTGACCTGCGCGGCGTGGTGCGCCCTGTGATCCGCGAGCTGGAGCCTTTGCTGGAGCGCAGCCACCTGATGATGGATTTGCGCATGCCCGATGCCCCGTTGGTGGCCAGGGCAGACCCGCTGCGCTTTCAGCAGGTGATCCGTAACGTGGTGGCCAACGCCATCAAGTTTTCGCCCCCCGGCAGCACCATCACTCTGGAGGGCTACGCGGATCCTCAGGGCCAGACCCACCTGGTGGTGCGCGATGAAGGCCCCGGCATTCCCCCATCAGAGCTGCACAGCATTTTTGAGGCCTTTGTGCAGTCGAGCAAGACCAAGGATGGCTCGGGCGGCACGGGCCTGGGCCTGGCCATTTGCCGCAAGATCGTCGAGGCCATGGGCGGGCGGATCTTCGCTGAGAACATTCCTGCCAGCGGCGCCGCGTTTCACATCATTCTGCCCGCCAGAGGGCAGGTCGAAACCATGCCCGCCCCGCTGCAATGAATCGGCACATCACCCACAAAAAAGCCCTCGGATGAGGGCTTTTTTGTAGATGCTGGCGGGACGCCGCAGCGCCCCGAGGGGCCGATCAGCCGCCCTTGCGCGAACGCTTGCCAGGGTTCTTCTTGCTGCGCGTGGCGACACCACGCTCCAGGCTCACGCGCTGGCCGCGGCCGGGGGTGTTCAGCGTCACGCCGGGCAGTGGCTTGGGTTGGGGGGTACGCTTGCGGTCTGCTTCGGTGACGATCTTGTTGCCCATGATTGGTCTCTGAGAAAGTGGAGAAAAGGGCCATATTAGGCCACAGGTGCATTGCGGGCCCCAAAACGGGTGGCACCACGCCCTGCAAGGAAAGGGGCTGAAGGTTCAGCCGGGCAGTGCCCATCGCGCCAGAACCTGCGGGGCAGCGCCGCCCTGATGGCGCAGGATGAGTGCCTCGCCCGAGCTGGTGCTGTCATGCGCCAGATCGGCCTGCACAAACATGTGGCTCACCCACACTTCAAACCGGCCGCCACGCGCAGAGGCTGCGGCCAGCGCCTCGCGCAGAGCGCGCAGATGGGCCGCTCCGGTCGTCTCCGGATAGCCTCGTGGCGAGCCCAGCGGCGCCCAGACCTGGGGTGTGCCAAAGGCCAGCGTGGCTGTGTCGATGCACCGGCACCACGGGCTGGACAACACCTTGGTCGGCTGTAATCGCCGCGCCTGAAACCATTCGCCAATGCGCTGTGCCTGGGCCCGGCCTTCGTCGTTCAGGTTGCGCTGGGTGCCGCAGTCGCCCAGGCGAAACCCCGGCGGGTCGAACGTGCCAGGGGCCAGTGCATGGCGGTACAACGCCACCACGCCACCCTGGCGCAGCAAGGCTTCTGCTCCCTCCTCCTGGGCGGCCCAGCTCTGCAAGGCCGCGACACCCAGGACGCCACCCACTGCGCCCGCCGCGCCCCTGCCTAGCAGAGTGCGCCGCGTGAGGCGTGCGCCGTCCGTGCTCGCAGGACCCTCGGCAGCGTCGATATCAGGCCGCAGGCTGGAAGGCATAGCCATTGCCCGATGCCCCCATGCGGCCAAACGCGGGGAACGGGAAGTGGAAGCCACCCAGCATGGCGTTGTTGGCGGTGATGCGTGCAAACACTTCGCGCCGTACCTTGCGGGCTGCCTCGGCATCCATGTCAAAGGTCACGGCCCAGTCGGGGTTGCGCGCGAACAGCGCGGGCACGTTGGTCAGGTCTGCCACATAGAAGAAGTTCTGGCCTGCCGACTTCAGCTCAAACAGCGTGTGGCCTGGCGTATGGCCATAGGCAGCCACCGACTGGATGCCCGGGGCAACCTCGTTGCCTGCTTCAAACCGCACCAGCGTGTCGGCCGGCATGGTCGCAAAGGTGCGGCGCGCGTTCTCGAAAGCTCCCTTCATTCCAGCGGGGGCTGCCGCCATGCGCACATCGTCCATCCAGAAGGCGTGTTCCGCCGCAGGCACCATCACCTTGGCCTTGGGGAAGGTCCATTCGCCCGCCTTGTTGCGCAGCCCGTTGATGTGGTCGCCGTGGAAGTGGCTGATGAGCACGGTGTCGATGTCCGAGGCCTGCATGCCAGCGGCACGCAGGCTTTCGAGTAGCTTGCCGGTGGTGGGGCCGCCAAACTCGCCCAGCCCGGTGTCGATAAGGATCTTGCGCGCCCCCGCCACCACCAGGAACGGGGTGTAGGGCACGTCGATGTAGTCGGTGGGCAGGTTCTGCGATGCGAGCAGCGCACGCACTTCGGCCAGCGGCGCGTTCTTCACAAACTCTTCGCCCAGGGGGCGGCGTGTGATGCCGTCGTTCAGTGCAATCACTTCCACATCGCCCACCTTCATCCGCCTGAAGCCCGGGCTGGGCAGGGTGGGCGTACCAAAGTTGGGGGCGTTCTGAGCCCAGACGGGCACGAATGAGCCCGCAGCGTAAACAGTGGTGGCCAGGCTCGCGCCCAAGAAGTGACGGCGTGACAGCATGAAACTCTCAAGTCTCAGGTTGAACTAATGAGTCGCAACTGTAACGTCAAGCCTCAGGAAAGCGTGTGTCGGCGCACTAACCTGTTTGCAACGTGGGGCTTTTTGTCGTTAATTGGGGATAAGGATGTCCTGCATCACTCCCTGCGGTCTGTGATAGCGCGGCCTCGGGCCATCCGCTGCGTTGCTTTTTTTGCCAATAGCTCGGCTATTGGCTGCAAAAAGACGCCTTGCGGCCTGTCCCGATCCGCACTATCACCGACTCGCGAGGGTGATGCAGGACATCCTTAACCCTTTGGTCTGGCTTGGGGAGACGGGTCGTGAAGAGGAAGCTCATTCCATCTCAGAGGCTTCGCGCAACGCGGTGCAGAAGTCGCTGCTGCCGCTGAGGGTCAGGGTCAGCGTGGTGCGTGGTGGCGCGGCACTGCCTGTGGTCGTGTGCAGGTGCCCGGTCGCTTCGTCAAAGGAGAAAGTCAGCGGGCTCTGTACTTCTTGCACGCCATGCAGGTCGTAGTGCCAGGCGCCGCCGTCTTCCAGCGGTGCGCAGGCACCAGGCCAATGTGCATGCGCCCAGGCCAGCACGGCGGCGATCTCACTCTGCAAAGCAGGCAGTTGTGCGGGCAGGACGCTGGCCATGGCATCCAGGGTGCCGTTGCCATCAGCGTCTTCGCTGTAGTCAAAGTCGAGGTAGTTCAGTTGCATGGTGAGAGCAGGTGGTGAATGCGTGGGGGGTTGCTGCGTGATGGCTCAAGCCCAGGTCCTGCCCAGCGCCTGTGCGGCTTCTCCCAGCCGGGGTACCAGTTGCAGCGCCCGCGTCAGTGGCATGCGGGCCGCAGGTGCCTGCAGTGCCACGGCGCTGCGCACTTGCCGCCGTCCGCCCGTCATCACGGGCACGGCCACACAGACGAGGCCGTCCACAAACTCCTCGGCATCGGTGGCATAGCCTTGTCGCAGGATCTGCTCCAGCTCGGACTCCAATGCGGCGCGGTCGGTCAGGGTGGTGGCGGTGTGGCGGGTGAGGGGCAGGCCGTGGAGGATGGCGGCCCGGCGTGCGGGCGACAGGTGGGCCAGAAACAGCTTGCCGCTGGCCGAGCAGTGGATGGGCACGCGGGTGCCTGGCCGCAGTTCCATGCGCAGCGGAAAGGCTGACTCCACCCGGTCCAGGTAGATCACTTCTGCGCCGCTCAACGCCGTGAGGTTGCAGCTTTCTCCAATGTCCGCCACCAGTTGCCGCAGCACAGCGTGGCGCACTCCATGCTGGGTGCCCGCGCTTAGCGTGCTTTCGGCCAGGCGCAGCAGGCGCGGCGCGGGGGTGTAGCGCCGCCCGTCGGGCTCGCGTGCCAGCAGGCCGCCTGATTCCAGCTGGCCCAGCATGCGGTGCACGCTGGGCTTGGGCCAGCCGGTGGCCTCGATGGCATCGCCCAGGCTGAAGGGCTGGCCGTGCGCGCACATCGTTTCCAGCAGTTCAAACAGGCGCAGGCTGGGCGGTGTGTTGGTCATAAATCTCGGAATTCGAGACGAATTCATAAAACATTTCGGGATTGTTCAGCATTGTGGCTAAGCTGCAAACCCAATTCACCGGGAGCTTCATGACCGCCTTTTTCCAGAACGTAGTGCTCACCGGCGCCTGTGGCGGGCTGGGCCAGGCGCTGGCGCGCGAGCTGATTGGCCAGGGCGCTGCCGTGGCACTGGTGGGCCTGAACCGGCCCGTGCTGGAGACCCTGGCCGCGCTGGCGCCAGAGCGCTGCGCCGTCTATGGGCCCGATGTGGCCGATACCACCGCCATGCAGGCCATGGCCGCCGACTGGATGGGCCGGCGGGGGACGCCGGACCTCGTCATCGCCAATGCGGGGGTGGCCGGTGGTTTTGACACTGCCCAGGCCGCCGACCTGGCGGTGATGCGGCGCATGCTGGAGATCAACCTGCTGGGCGCTGCCACCACCTTCCAGCCCTTTGTGGCAGCCCTGCGCGCGCAGCGGCGCGGCGCGCTGGTGGGTGTGGCCAGCATTGCGGGCTGGCGGGGCATGCCGGGCAACGGTGCGTACTGCGCCAGCAAGGGCGGGCTGATCCGTTACCTGGAGAGTCTGCGTGCCGAGCTGCGCAGCGATTCCATCGTGGTGAGCACGGTCAGCCCCGGCTATCTGCGCACCGCGCTCACCGCAGGCAACCGTTTTGCCATGCCTGGCCTGTTGGAGCCCGAGGACGCGGCGCGTGCCTTGCTGGACGCTGTGGCCCGGGGGCGCACCCACATCGTGCTACCCGCGCGCATCGGCTGGCTGGCGCGTCTGTTGAACCTGTTGCCTGACGCCCTGCACGACCGGCTGTTGCTGGGCCAGCCACGCAAGCCGCGCGTGGGCGAGGCGGGGGCCACCGCTATTCCGGGGTTGCCCGTGCGCGCCGACAAGAACATCGACACCTGAGAGAGAAAAAGCGAATGACGACAACAACAACAACGATGCCGGAGACAAGCCCTGCAACGCCCGCCGCACAGGACCTGCGCGGTCACATCGCCCTCATCGGCGCCGGCCCCAGCGGGCTGGCTGCCGCGCGCAACCTGCAGAAGCTGGGCGTGCTTTTTCAGGGCTTTGAAGCGCACACCGATGTGGGCGGGCTGTGGAACATCGACAACCCGCGCAGCACCGTCTATGAGTCGGCACACCTGATCTCCAGCAAGCACACCACGGAGTTCACCGAGTTCCCCATGCGCCCCGAGGTGGCTGACTACCCAAGCCACCGGGACATGCGCCAGTATTTCTTCGATTTTGCAGAGCACTTTGGCCTGCGCCAGCACTTCTGGTTTGGCACGCGCGTGCTCCGGGTCGAACCGGTGGGCGAGGGCGCCGCGCCGCTGTGGCGCGTGACGTGGACGCAGCACGGTGGCCCCGCGCAAACCGCAGAGTTCAAGGGCGTGGTCATTGCCAACGGCACGCTGGCCGAACCCAGCATGCCGCGCTTTGACGGGCACTTTGACGGGGAGCTGCTGCACACCAGCGCCTACAAGAGTGCCGAGCTGTTCAAGGGCAAGCGCGTGCTGGTGGTGGGCGCTGGCAACTCGGGCTGCGACATTGCGGTGGACGCGGTGCACTACGCGCGCAGCGTGGATATCTCGGTGCGGCGCGGCTACTACTTCGTGCCCAAGTATGTGTTCGGCAAGCCTGCAGACACGCTGGGCGGCAAGTTCAAGATGCCGCCCTGGCTCAAGCAGAAAGTGGACAGCGTGGTGCTGCAATGGTTCACCGGTGACCCTGCGCGCTTTGGCCTGCCCAAGCCCGACTACAAGATGTACGAGTCGCACCCGGTGGTCAACTCGCTGGTGCTGCACCACCTGGGCCATGGCGACATCCACGTCAAACCCGACATCGCGCGTTTTGAAGGCCACACGGTGCACTTCAAGGACGGCAGCGCGCAGGACTACGATCTGGTGCTCTGCGCCACCGGGTACAAGCTGCACTACCCCTTCATCGACCACAGCCTGCTCAACTGGCAGGGCATGGCACCGCAGCTCTACCTCAACATCCTGTCACCCCGGTTCGACAACCTGGCCGTGATGGGCATGATCGAAGCCAGCGGCATCGGCTGGCAGGGCCGCCATGAGCAGGCCGAGCTGGTGGCGCGCTTCTTCAAGGCGCAGGCCGAGGGCTCGCCGCGCGCCGAGGCCCTGCGCCAGGCCAAGGCCGGGCCGCCGCCCGATCTGTCGGGTGGCTTCAAGTACCTCCAGCTCGAACGCATGGCGTACTACGTGCACAAGGACACCTACCGCAACGCGGTGCGCGCTGCTGCTGCAGCCCTCGCCGCAAAGGACTGACGCCATGCTGCCTGTGGACGAAATACGCCTCAACTTCAACCCCGCGTCGCTGGTGGTGCTCAATGTGGTGCTGGGTTTTCTCATGTTCGGCATTGCGCTGGATACGCGCGTGGCCGACTTCAAGCGCGTGCTGCGCATGCCGGGTGCCATGGCGGTGGGCATTGCCGCGCAGTTCATCGTGCTGCCTGCGGTGACCTTTGCGCTCACGCTGCTGCTCAAGCCCGGGCCCAGCATTGCGCTGGGCATGATCCTGGTGGCTTGCTGCCCTCCCGGCAATGTGAGCAACATCCTCACGCACCGGGCGGGAGGCAATGTGGCGCTATCGGTGTCGATGACGGCCATCTCCAATGCGCTGGCCATCGTGCTCATGCCGCTCAACTTTGCCTTCTGGGGCGGCATGCACCCCACGGCGGCGCCGCTGCTGCGCAGCATTGCGCTCGACCCGCTGGAGATGGCGGGGCACATCGTGGTGATCATCGGGCTGCCCTTTGTGCTGGGCATCCTGTGTGCCGAAAAGCTGCCGCGCCTCACACAGCGCGTGAACAAGCCGGTGCGCATCCTCAGCTTTCTGTGCCTCATCGGCTTCATCGTGGGCGCGGTGGCGGGCAACTGGCGCTACTTCCTCGACTACGTGGGCCTGGTGCTGCTGGCCGTGGCGCTGCACGATGCGCTGGCCTTCGGCACCGGCTACGCCTGCGCGCGGCTCAGCGGCTTGCCCGACTACGACCGGCGCGCCGTGAGCATCGAGGTCGGCATCCGCAATGCGGGCCTGGGCCTGGTGTTGATCTTCAGCTTCTTTGGCGGGCTGGGCGGTATGGCCGTGGTGGCGGGCGTGTGGGGCTTCTGGGACATCATCGCGGGGCTGACTCTGGCGAGCTGGTGGGGGCGCAGGCCTGCGCAGATACCGCCGGCCGGCACCCTCCCGGAGCAGCGGACATGACCAGCATGGAGTGGGGAAATCGCCGGATTCTGGTCACCGGCGCAGACGGCTTTCTGGGCCGTAGCGTGATGGCCGCGCTGGCAAGTGAAGGGGCCGGGACCATTGTGGCGACCGATGTGCGCGATGTGCCCGCCGAGCGCCGCCTGCCCGGTGTGACCTACTGGGTGCAGGACGTGCGCGACCCCGGTCTGGCGCAGACGCTGGCGGACCACGCCATCGACAGCGTGGTGCACCTGGCGTCCATCGTCACGCCCGGCAAGGGCTCCAGCCGCGAGTTTGAATATTCGGTGGACGTGCTGGGCAGCCAGAACGTGCTGGATGCCTGTGTAGCCACCGGCGTGAAGCAACTGGTCGTCAGCTCCAGCGGCGCGGCGTACGGCTACCACGCCGACAACCCCGCGTGGCTGCGCGAGACCGACGCGCTGCGGGGCAACGAGGTGTTTGCCTATTCACACCACAAGCGGCTGGTGGAAGAGATGCTGGCGCAATACCGCACGCAGCATCCGGCGCTGGCGCAGACGGTACTGCGCATCGGCACCATCCTGGGTGAGCGGGTGGACAACCAGATCACGGCCTTGTTTGAAAAGCCGCGCCTGCTGGCCATCCGGGGCAGCGAGAGCCCGTTTGTTTTCATCTGGGACGAAGACGTGACCGGTGCCATCCTGCATGCGCTGCGCACGCAGCGGGCGGGCTGCTTCAACCTGGCGGGCGATGGTGCCTTGCCCTTGCGCGAGATCGCCCGGCGCCTGGGCAAGCCCGTGCTGCAGCTGCCTGCCGGGCTGCTGCGCACGGCGCTGGCCGTGGGCTCCGCGCTCGGTGTGAGCCGCTACGGCCCTGAGCAGCTCGACTTTTTGCGCTACCGACCGGTGCTGTTGAACACGGCCCTCAAGGAGGTGCTGGGCTATTTGCCAGGCAAGACCAGCGTCCAGGCGTTCGAGGCCTTTGTCGCTGCCCGGGCGCGGCAGGGCCGTCCGGTGGCCGCGGGCGCTGCGGTGGCGGCCGCATGAATGCGCCAGTGGCCTTGAGCCGTGGCGACCTGTTGCGTGCCCTGGCGGTGGTGGTCATCTGGGGGCTGAATTTTGTGGTGATGAAGCTCGGCCTACAGGGCCTGAGCCCCATGCTGCTGGGCGCGCTGCGCTTTACGGCGGCATCGCTGCCCTTTTTGCTCGTCGTGCCGCGCCCGGCCTTGCCGTGGCGCTTTGTGGTGGGCTATGGGCTGGCGCAGGGACTGGGGCAGTTCGGCTTTCTGTTTCTGGGGCTGCAACTGGGCATGACGGCGGGCATGGCGTCGGTGGTGATGCAGACCCAGGCGTTCTTCACCTTGCTGCTGGCTGCGCCGTTGCTGGGGGAGCGCGCCAAGCCCTGGCAGTGGGGGGGGCTGTTGCTGGCGTTCGGCGGCTTGATGACCATCGGCCTCGCGCATGGCGAGGGGCCGGGCCAGATGACGCTGGCGGGGTTTGTGCTCACCCTGGGGGCAGCGTTCATGTGGGCGGTGTCCAACCTGGTGGCACGCCGCGCGGCGCAGGCCGGGGCGTATGCGCCGTTTCCGTTCATCGTGTGGAGCTGTGTGGTGCCCATTGGGCCGTTTTTTGCGCTTGCGTTGTGGAGCGATGGCTCCGCCGCCGTGTGGGCACAGCTGCAGTCTTTGAATGGCACGGGTTTGCTGGCCGTGGCCTACCTGGCCTTTCTGGCCACACTGCTGGCCTACACGCTGTGGACGCAGCTGCTGCAACGCCATGCGGCGGGCCGGGTCACGCCGTTTTCGCTGCTGGTGCCGGTGGTGGGGCTGTGGGCGGCCTATGCCTTTCTGGGTGAAACGCCTGCGCCCCTGCAGTGGGCGGGTGCGGCCGCAGTGCTCTGCGGGCTGGTGGTGAACCAGGTGGGAGGCTTGTGGTGGGCCCGCCGTGCCACAGCTTCCTAGAATGGCCGCTTTCCGCATCGAGGAGGCAGGGTGGCTGAGAGCGCGTTTTTGTGGGTGAAAGGGCTGCGGTTTGCGTACCCAGAGTGTGCGGTGCTGGACAACCTGTCGCTGTCATGGCCCCCGGGTCTGGCTTTGGTGCGAGGTGATGAAAGCACCGGCAAAACCACGCTGCTGCGTGTGCTGGCTGGCGAGCTGACAGCGCAGGCTGGCAGCATCACGCTGCAGGGGGTGGAACTGAAAGAAGCCGCCAAGATCTCGGCATCACTGGTCTTCTGGGCGGACCCGCGATCCAGCGAGTGGGACCCGCTCACGGCCCGGGGTTGGCTCGACAGCCTGCCCGCGCGCTACCCCCAGTGGGATGCGGCAGGCTTGGTGGAACACATCGACGGGTTCAGCCTGCACGAGCATCTGGACAAGCCCTTCTACGCCCTGTCTACCGGTAGCAAGCGCAAGGTGCTCATGGCTGGGGCCTTGGCGTCGAGTGCACCGCTGACCTTGATCGACGAGCCGGTGGGCGGGCTGGACAAGCCCTCTGCCCGCTACCTCGCGCAGGCCCTGGCGTCCCAGGCGGCCCGATCAGACCGCCTGACCGTGGTGGCGCACTACGAAGCACTGCCCGATGTGCCCTGGGGTTCGGTGCTGGACCTGGAGCGATTGTGAGGTTTTGTCAGGTGGTCGAGGGCGCCTTGGGGGCATGTGTCCCGGTGGCGATTCTGTAGGCAAGGTCTGCCGTAGACTGCAGAGCTGACCGTTTCCTCTCACTCACGCCTCACCCTGCAAGGACCGCCCCATGGATGCGCTGCTATTTGTTCCAGTTGCCATCGCCATCTCGCTCACCCCCGGGCCCAACAATTTTTGTGGCCTCAACAACGGCATCCGTGCGGGTGTGGGCCCCGCGCTGATCGCCACGGTGGGCCGCGCAGCGGCCTTTGCCATTTTTCTGACCGTGTCTGCGGTGGGGCTGGGCGCGATGCTGCTGGCGTCCGAGGCAGCATTCACGGCGGTGAAGTGGGTGGGCGCCGCCTACCTGTTCTGGCTGGGCTGGAAGGCCTGGCACAGCCGCGAGTTCAGCGGCCTGGCACTGGATGATGCGCCCGGCGGTGCCCCGGCATCGGGCCAACCGGCGCAGTTCTCTCTGCGTGCGCTCATCACCCAGGAGTTTCTGCTGGGCATCACCAACCCCAAAGCCATCATCCTGTTTGCGGCGATCTTTCCGCAGTTCATCGACCCCGCGCAGCCTGCAGCGCGCCAGTTTCTGGTGCTCGGCTCCATCTATCTGGGCAGCGAATTCGTGTCGACCGCTGTGTACGCCAGCTTCGGGCGCCAGATCCGCCGATTCATCCGCACCTCGCGCGGTGTGGCTCGGCTGAACAAGGCCACGGGCGGTTTCTTCATGGGGGCTGGCGGCCTTCTGCTGGCCACCAACCGCTGATTTCGACCCCCTGGCGGGGCTGAGCCGATACATCGGTAAACCCCGCCCAAAGCGCGCGTAAATCCCCGGTAAAGGGGGTCTGCCGGACGGCAGCCCCGGGGGATGCGCTGGCTACCATACCCCTTCGCTCATTCCTGGTTGCGCCCCACCATGCCCCTGAACCGTTCGTTTGCCCGTCCACAGAGGCCCGCAAGATTGCAGTCTGGCAAGCTGCGTTGGACCTCCGCGTTGTTGATGGCCGCCATTGCGCTGGCGGCGGTGGGAGGTGGTGCCTGGTGGTGGAAGCAGCGCCAGGATGCAGCAGCCGCTGCCACCACTGGCGGTTCCGCCACGGGCCCGAACGCGGCGCGCAGGCCGGGCGGCGGCCCCGGGCGCTTTGGCGGCGGCAACATGCAGCCCGTGTCGGTAGGTACCGTGCAGCGGGGCGATGTGCGGGTGGTGGTGAGTGCCATCGGCACCATGAGCGCCCGCGCCACGGCCGTGGTGCGCGCCAAGGTCAGCGGCGAGCTGACGTCGGTGCGCTTCAAGGAAGGCGACGAGGTGCGTGCTGGCCAGTTGCTGGCCGAGATCGATGCACGCAGCTACCAGGCTGCGCTGTCGCAGGCCCAGGGCACGCTGCAGCGCGACCAGGCGCTGCTCAAGAATGCGCAGCTCGACCTCAAGCGTTATCAGGACCTGCTGGCGCGCGACTCCATCGCCAGCCAGCAGGTGGACACCCAGGCCGCACTGGTGCGCCAGCTGGAGGGTACCGTGGCATCCGACCAGGCACAGGTCGATGCCGCGCGCCTGCAACTGAGCTACACCCAGGTCACCGCGCCCTTTGCGGGCCGGCTGGGCCTGCGCCAGGCCGACAAGGGCAATGTGGTGGGGCCCAGCGATGCGAACGGCATCGTCACCATCAATCAGGTGCGGCCCATCGATGCAGCGTTCTCCGTGCCCGAGGCGCACCTGCCCCAGATGCGCCGCCGCATGGCCGCTGGCGAGGAACTGCCCGTGGAGCTGTGGGACCGCGATAGCCGCCGCCAGTTGGCCAAGGGCCGCGTAGTGGCGCTGGACAACGCCATAGACAGCGCCACCGGCACCATCAAGGTGAAGGCCGCTTTTGCCAATGAAGACGGCGCCCTGTACCCCAACCAGTTCGTCAACGTGCGCCTGCAGGTCAACCTGCTCCAGGGCGCGCTGACCGTGCCGGCCACGGCCGTGCAGAACAATTACGTCTACTTGGTGCAGGAAGACAGCACCGTGACCCAGCGCCGCATCCGCGTGGGTGTGACCGACGGCGACCGCGTGAGCGTCGAAGGCGAGCTGCGCGAGGGCGAGCAAGTGGTCACGGACGGCATCGACCGCCTGCGCGAAGGCGCCAAGGTCGCCGTCATCGATGCTGGTGCCGTCACCCGTGCCGACCAGGCGGCGCAGGACCAAGCCGCACAGCGCCGTGCCTTCATCGCATCGCTGCCGCCTGATGTGCGTGAAAAGCTGCAGAAGATGAGCCCCGAAGAGCGCCGCGCTTTTCTGCGCGAGCGGCGGGCACAGATGGGTGCAGGCGGCACAGCGGCTTCAGCGTCGGCGGCCTCTGCTGCTGCATCTTCCGCGTCAGGTGTGGGTGTTCCCGCTGCTGCCCCGGCGTCTGCTCCGCAGGCCTCTGCAGCGCCACGACAGCAGCGCAGTGAAGCACCAGCCCGCGCTGCTGCACCGCAAGCCTCCCCAGGTGCGGCGCCGCCTGCACCGTCTGCATCCCCCGCAGCGCCTGCAGACCGCGCCGTGGAACCCCCAAGGGGCATCCCTCCGCAGGTGAAGGCACTGCTAGACCAGATGCCCGCCGACGAGCGCGCCCGCGTGATGGCAATGCCGCAGGAGGAGCGCCGTGCCTATATCCGCGAGCGGCTGCAGCAGCAACCGCCGTCCCCCGGTGGCGCGGCCAGCCCGGCGCGCTGAGCGCAGCGGCACCCCGGTTTCTCCCCTGCCTGTTTTGCCAGCGCACCCGTCGCCATGAACCTGTCGCGCCTTTTCATCCTGCGCCCCATCGCCACCGCGCTGCTGATGGTGGCGATCCTGATCGCGGGGCTGATGGCCTACCGGCTGCTGCCCACCTCGGCCCTGCCCGAGGTGGACTACCCCACCATCCAGGTCACCACGCTGTACCCGGGCGCGAGCCCGGACGTGATGACCTCCAACGTCACCGCGCCGCTGGAGCGGCAGTTCGGCCAGATGCCGGGGCTGTCGCAAATGTCGTCCACCAGCTCGGGCGGGGCCTCGGTGATCACGCTGCGTTTTGCGCTCGACATGGCGCTGGATGTGGCCGAGCAGCAGGTGCAGGCGGCCATCAACGCGGGCAGCAACCTGCTGCCCAGCGACCTGCCCATGCCGCCGCTGTACAGCAAGGTCAACCCGGCCGATGCGCCCATCCTCACGCTGGCCATCACCTCGCCCTCGCTGCCCGTGATCCGCGTGAACGACTTGGTAGAAAACCGCCTGGCACCCAAGCTGTCGCAGGTGCAGGGCGTGGGCCTGGTTGCGATTGCGGGCGGGCGCCGCCCGGCCGTGCGCATCCAGGCCAACCCCACGGCGCTGGCGCAGCTGGGCCTCACGCTGGAGGACGTGCGCACTTCCATCGCCGCCGCCAACGTCAAGCAGGCCAAGGGCGGCTTTGACGGCCCGGCCCGTGCATCCACCATCGATGCCAACGACCAGCTGCAGTCGGCGGCTGAATACCGCGACCTCATCATCGCCTTCAAGAATGGCGCCCCCGTGCGCCTGAAGGACGTGGCCGAAACGGTGGACGATGCGGAGAACACCCGCCTCGCCGCCTGGGCGGGCACGGCTGACACGGGCGCCAAGCCCGGCGTGATCCTCAACATCCGCCGCCAGCCCGGCGCCAACGTGATCGACACGGTGGACCGCATCAAGGCCCTGCTGCCGCAGCTGCAAAGCACCTTGCCCGCGTCGCTGGATGTGCAGGTGCTGACCGACCGCACGGTGACGGTGCGCGCCTCGGTGCGCGACATGCAGGTGGAGCTGGGCCTTGCCGTGCTGCTGGTGGTGGCAGTGATCTTTGTGTTCCTGCGCAGCCCCTCGGCCACGCTGATCCCGAGCGTGGCCGTGCCGCTGTCGCTCATCGGCACCTGCGGCGTGATGTACCTCGCGGGCTTCTCCATCAACAACCTCACGCTGATGGCGCTGACCATCTCCACCGGTTTTGTGGTGGACGATGCCATCGTGATGATCGAAAACATTGCCCGCTATGTGGAAGAGGGCGAGGCACCGCTCGCGGCTGCGCTCAAGGGCTCGCAGCAGATCGGCTTCACCATCATCTCGCTCACCATATCGCTGATTGCCGTGCTGATCCCGCTGCTGTTCATGGGCGATGTGGTGGGGCGGCTGTTCCACGAGTTCGCCATCACGCTGGCCGTGTCCATCCTGATCTCGGCCGTGGTGTCGCTCACGCTCACCCCCATGCTGTGCGCGCGCCTGCTGCGCCACACGCCCGAAGAGAGCCACGGCCGCCTGTACCGCGTCACGGGTCATTTCTTCGACCGCACCATTGCGGGCTATGGCCGCATGCTGGGCTGGGTGCTGAACCACCGGGGCACCACTTGGCTGGTGTTTGCGGCCACGCTGGCGCTCACCGTGGTGCTGTACCTGTTCATTCCCAAGGGCTTCTTTCCGGTGCAGGACACCGGCACGCTGCAGGCCACCACCGAGGCCGACCAGTCGATCTCGTTTGCCGGCATGGCCGAGCGCCAGCAGGCCGTGGCTGAGCGGCTGCTGCAAGACCCGGCCGTGCGCAGTGTGTCGTCGTTCATTGGTGTTGATGGCGCGAACACCACGCTCAACACCGGCCGTCTGTTGATCGACCTGCAACCCCATGCAGACCGCGACAAGGCCGATGTGGTGCAGCAGCGTCTGGCCGAGCGTGTGCAGAACCTGCCGGGCATCCGCCTGTTCATCCAGCCGGTGCAGGACCTGACCATTGAAGACCGTGTGGCACGCACCCAATACCAGTGGCTGCTGTCGTCGCCCGACATGCAGCAGCTGACCACCAGCACCACCGAGCTGCTGCGCCGTCTGCGCGCCTTGCCCGAGCTGACCGATGTGGCCAGCGACCTGCAGGACCAGGGACGCCAGGCCTATGTGCAGATCGACCGCGCCCAGGCCAGCCGGCTGGGCGTGACGGTGGCGGGCATTGATGCAGCGCTGTACAACGCCTTTGGCCAGCGGCTGATCTCGACCATCTTCACCCAGTCCAACCAGTACCGCGTGGTGCTGGAGGTGGCGCCGCAGTTCAAGGTGGGGCCCGAGGCGCTGCAGAGCATTTATGTGCCCTCCAGCGTGGGGGCGCCGGTACCGCTGTCGTCGGTGGCGCGCATCGAGGAGCGCAACATGCCGCTGGTGGTCAACCATGTGGGCCAGTTGCCTGCTGCGACGATTTCGTTCAACACCGCGCCTGGCGTGTCGCTGGGCAACGCCGTGGCCGCCATCGAGCGCGAGAAGGCGGCCGTGCAGGCTGAGGGGCAGTTGCCGCTGTCGGTGGAGACGAGCTTCCAGGGCGCGGCGCTGGCGTTCCAGGCGTCGTTGTCGAACACGCTGCTGCTGATTCTGGCGGCGGTGGTCACCATGTACATCGTGCTGGGCGTGTTGTACGAGAGCACGGTGCATCCGGTCACGATCTTGTCCACGCTGCCATCGGCCGGGGTGGGCGCACTACTGGCTTTGATGGCGGCGCGGCTGGACCTGGACATCATTGCCATCATCGGCATCGTGCTGCTGATCGGCATCGTGAAGAAGAACGCGATCATGATGATCGACTTTGCGCTGGAGGCGCAGCGGGACGAAGGCCTGAGTGCGCGTGATGCGATTTATCAGGCGTGTCTGCTGCGGTTCCGGCCCATCTTGATGACGACGTTGGCGGCTTTGCTGGGGGCGTTGCCGATGATGCTTGGGACAGGGGTGGGCAGTGAGCTGCGGCATCCGCTGGGGGTGACGATGGTGGGAGGGCTGATCCTGAGTCAGTTGCTCACGCTGTTTACGACGCCGGTGATTTACCTCACGTTTGAGGGGTGGGCGCAGCGGTGGCGTGGGCGGCACGGTGAGGTGGCGTGATGGCTTCTATGAACCTCGCTTGGTCGCTGGCCGTTCGGGCTGAGCCTGTTGAAGCTTTGGCGTGCTGGTTTGACACGCGTGCTTGGGTTCAGGGCGGAGGCCGGGAGTCGCCCCGGCGGGCGAGGTACTTTTCTTTGCTTCGCCAAAGAAAAGTACCCAAAAGAAAGGCGACCCCCAGTCTGCGACCCCTTCGCGGTGCGAAGGGGCAAACCTGCGGCGGGGCGGTTGCGGGGCGCGCCGTGGAACTCGCTTTGCGCTGCGCGCGCCGCTCAGACAGCCACGGCGAGTCAGCTCACGAAGCATGGGCGCTCCGACGCCCATGCTCACCCCGCAACCGCCCCGCCGCAGGCGCAGCCAGCAGGGGTGGGACCGCCGAACAGCCAACATCCATTCGGGCCATTGCTGCGCTCGGCCTCGTCTCGCGGGCGCAAGCGCCACGCGCTGCGCAAGCTGGGCCGAGCGAAGCAAAGGCCCGTGTGGATGTTTGGTTCCCCTTGCCCCTCTGGATGCGCCGAGGAGCGCAGGGTTTGGCGGATCAGGGCTCGCGATTGTCTGAGCGAAGCGAGTTCGAGCGAGACCCCGCCAAACCCGAGCACCGCAGGTTGCCCCGAAGCGAAGCGCAGGGGACGCAGACAGTGGGGTCGCCTTTCTTTTGGGTACTTTTCTTTGGCGAAGCAAAGAAAAGTGCCTCGCCTGCCGGGCGACTCCCGGCCTCCGCCCTCGACCAAGGCATGCTGCCCAATCAGCGCACGCGGCCAGAAACTACAAAAACAATAGCAGCGAGCGCATATCCCACTAGCGCATCCAGCCAAAAACACCCCAAAACCACCCGGAGAGCCCACCCATGAGCCTCTCCACCCCCTTCATCCACCGCCCCATCGGCACCATGCTCCTCACCCTGGGCCTGGCCCTGGCGGGTGCCGTGTCGTTCTTCCTGCTGCCCGTGGCCCCGCTGCCGCAGGTGGACTACCCCACCATCTCGGTCAGCGCCAGCCTGCCCGGGGCCAGCCCCGACACCATGGCCGCCACCGTCGCCACGCCGCTGGAACGGTCGCTGGGCGCGATTGCGGGCGTCACCGAGATCACCTCGCGCTCCATCTTGGGCAGCACCTCCATCACGCTGCAGTTCGACCTGGACCGCAACGTAGACAGCGCCGCGCGCGATGTGCAGGCTGCCATCAACGCCGCACGCACGCTGCTGCCCACGGGCATGCCCAGCAACCCGACCTACCGCAAGGTCAACCCGGCCGACTCGCCCATCATGATCCTGGCACTCACGTCGGACCTGCTCACCCGCGGACAGATGTACGACGCGGCCTCCACCGTGCTCGCGCAAAAGCTCTCGCAGGTCGAGGGCGTCGGCCAGGCCACGGTGAGCGGCGGCGCGCTGCCCGCCGTGCGGGTGGAGCTGGACCCGGTGCGGCTCGCGTCCAACGGCATCTCGCTGGAACAGGTGCGCAGCGCCATCGTCAGCACCAACGCCAACCGGCCCCTGGGTGCGGTGGAGCGGGAGGACCACTACTGGCAGGTGGCCACCAACGACCAGGCCCGTGTGGCGGCCGACTATGCCCCGCTGGTGCTGCGCTGGAAGAACGGGCAGGCCGTGCGCCTGCAGGACGTGGCCGACGTGGTGGACTCGGTGCAGGACGTGCGCAACTTCGGCGTGGCCAACGGCAAGCCGGCCGTGCTGCTGCAGGTGTACAAGCAGCCCGGCGCCAACATTCTGGAGGCCGTGGAGCGCGTGCGCTCGCTGCTGCCCGCGCTGCAGGCGTCCATCCCGGCGGCCATCGACATCGAGGTGGTGTCCGACCGCACGCCCACGCTGCGCGCGTCGGTCAAGGAGGTGGAGCGTGCGCTGCTGATTGCGGTGGCGCTGGTGGTGCTGGTGGTGTTTCTCTTCTTGCGCAACGGGCGCGCCACGCTCATCCCCAGCGTGGCGGTGCCGGTGTCGCTGGCCGGCACGTTTGGCGTGATGTACCTGGCGGGCTACACGCTCGACAACCTCTCGCTGATGGCGCTCACCGTGGCCACGGGTTTTGTGGTGGACGACGCCATCGTGGTGCTGGAGAACATCATGCGCCACATGGAACGGGGCAAGACCGCGCTGAGGGCGTCTCTCGACGGAGCGCGCGAGATCGGCTTCACCGTGGTGTCGATGAGCATCTCGCTGATTGCGGTGTTCGTGCCCATCTTGTTCATGGGCGGCATCGTGGGGCGGTTTTTCCGCGAGTTCGCCATCGTCATGTCCTCGGCCATCCTGGTGTCGATGGTGGTGTCGCTCACCACCACGCCCATGATGTGCGCGGCACTGCTCAAGCCCCACAGCCCGGCACCGGCGCAGCGCCGGGGCTGGGTGGGGGCCTTCAGCCATCGGCTTGGTCGCTGGGTGGAGCGTATCCAGGTGCGAGGCATGCGCCTGTACCGCCGCAGCCTGGCCTGGTGCCTGCGCCACCAGCCCGTGGCCTTGCTGGCGCTGGCGTGTGTGGTGGGGCTCAACGTGTACCTCTACACCGCCATCGACAAGGGATTCATGCCCGAGCAGGACACCGGGCGCATCTCGGGCTTCATCCGAGCCGACCAGGCCACGTCCTACCAGGCCATGGAGCAGCGGCTGCAGCGTTTCCTGTCCATCGTGCAGGCCGATCCGGCCGTGGAACACGTAACCGGCTTCACAGGGGGCTGGCAGCGCAATGCGGCGCAGATGTTCATGACCCTCAAGCGCGGGCCGGGGCAGGAGAGTTCCGAGGCCGTGATAACGCGGCTGCGCGAGCAACTCAAGAACGAGCCGGGCGCGCGCCTGTTCCTGGTGCCGCAGCGCGACATCCGCATTGGTGGGCGGCAGAGCGGTGCATTCTTCGACTACACCCTGCAGGCCGACGACATTGGCGACCTGCGCACCTGGGAGCCGCGCATCCGCCAGGTGCTGAGCCAGCTGCCCGAGCTGGAGGACGTGAACAGCGACGTGCAGGACTTTGGACTGCAGACCTCGCTGGTCATCGACCGCGATGCCGTCACGCGCCTGGGCTTGACCATGGCGCAGATCGACGCCACGCTCAACAACGCCTTTGGCCAGCGCCAGGTGGGCGTGATCTACAACCCGCTCAACCAGTACCGCGTGGTGATGGAGGCTGCGCCGCGCTACCTGCAGAACCCCGAGACGCTGCGCGGCTTCTTCTTCGTCAACAGCCAGGGGCAGCAGATTCCGCTCACGGCGTTTGCGCGCATCACCACCACCAACACGCCGCTGTCGGTCAACCACGACCGGGGCACGCCCGCCAGCAGCATCAGCTTCAGCCTGGCGCCGGGGGTGTCGCTGTCGCAGGCCACCGAGGCGGTGAACAACGCGGTGGCTGAGTTGGGCGTGCCGGTGTCGGTGCGCGGCTCGTTCAGCGGCACGGCGGGGGCGTTTCAGGACGCACTGGCGGGCCAGCCGCTGCTGATCCTGGCAGCCATCATCACCATCTACCTGGTGCTGGGCATGTTGTACGAGAGCCTGGTGCACCCCATCACCATCCTGTCCACGCTGCCGTCTGCGGGCGTGGGCGCTTTGCTGGCGCTCATGCTGTTCAAGACCGAGTTCTCGCTCATCGCACTCATTGGCGTGATTCTGCTGATCGGCATCGTGAAGAAGAACGCGATCATGATGATCGACTTTGCCCTCACGCGGCAACGACAGCAGGGCGAGCCGGGCAGGGCGCCCGTCACCGCAGCGCAGGCCATCTACCGCGCATGCAACCTGCGGCTGCGCCCCATTCTGATGACCACCGTGGCCGCTATCTTTGGGGCCTTGCCACTGGCCCTCGGGCGGGGCGATGGGGCCGAGCTGCGGCAGCCGCTGGGTATTGCGATTGTGGGTGGCCTGCTGGTGAGCCAGTGGCTCACGCTCTACACCACGCCGGTGGTCTATGTGGCGCTCGACCGGCTGCGTGCGCGCGTGCTGCGTGCCGTGCAGCGGCGCCGCAAGCCAGCGGGCGCCATGCCCGCGGCCCCGGTGGTATTGCAAGGAAACGACGGATGACCTCTTTCACTTTTTCTCGCCTGGCTAGCCGGACGGCCGGGCCTGCGTTGCTGGCCAGCGGCCTGTGGCTGGCGGGCTGCGCGCAGACGCCGCCGTATGAGCGGCCCACCATGGACATTCCGGCCGCCTACAAAGAGCAGGCTGCCGCCCAGGCCCAGGGCATCTGGAAGCCCGCGCAGCCGCAGGCCTCCACCGCTTTGCCCGAGACCTGGTGGACCGTGTACGGCGACGCTGTGCTGGACCGCCTGCAGCAACAGGCCGAGGCCAACAGCCCCACCCTGGCGCAAAGCGCCGCCCGCCTGCGCGCGGCCCAGGCGGCCGTGACCAGCAGTAGCGCGGCCGCCTTGCCCACCGTGGGGGCCAATGCCAGCAGCAGCCGTGCGCGCAGCGGCACGCAGCTGAGTAATCAGGGCGATGGCAGCAGCACCGCGCGCATCAGTACCAGCCATTCGCTGGGCCTCACCGCCAGCTGGGAGCTGGACCTGTGGGGGCGCATCTCCGCCGGGGTGAGTGCCGCGCAGGCCAGTGCTCAGGCCAGTGCCGACGACCTGGCCGCTGCGCGGCTGTCGCTGCAGGCGGCCGTGGCGCAGACGTATTTTTCACTGCGCGCGGCCGAGGCCCAGGCGGCGCTGCTGGGCGAGACGCTCAAGGCCTACGACCGCAGCTGGGAGCTGACGCGCAACCGCCAGGCGGCCGGTGTGGCCTCCAGCGCCGATGTGGCGCAGGCCGAGGCGCAGTACAAGTCCACCCAGGTGCAGCTGCTGGAGGCCCAAACCACGCGCAGCCAGCTGGAGCACGCGCTGGCAGCGTTGCTGGGGCAGGCGCCTGCTGCCTTTGCGCTGGAGCCCACCGCCGCGCTGCCCGCACCGGCCGATGTGCCCCAGGCCCTGCCGTCCGACCTGCTGCAGCGCCGCCCCGATATCGCCGCTGCCGAACGCCGCGTGGCGGCGGCCAACGCGCAGATCGGCGTGGCGCGCGCGGCGTATTTCCCCACGCTCACGCTGTCGGCAGCGGGCGGATACCGGGGGGCGCCGCTGGCGGAGCTGTTCAGCGCGCCCAACCTGTTCTGGTCGCTGGGGCCGGCGCTCGCGGCGTCGATTTTTGACGGCGGTGCGCGCAGTGCTGCGGTAGAGACCGCCCGTGCCAACCACGCGCAGGTCACGGCCGCCTACCGCCAGACGGTGCTGACCGCGCTGCAGGAGGTGGAGGACAACCTCACGGCCGCCGCCGCGCTGGCGCAGGAGGAACAACTGCAGCGCGAGGCCACCGCCGCCGCCCAGCGTGCGCTGGACGTGGTGGAGAACCAGTACCGTGCGGGCACCGTGGGCTACCTGAATGTGCTGGCCGCCCAGACCACCGTGCTGTCATCGCAGCGCAGCCTGATCGACGTGAAGAGCCGCCGCCTGACGGCGGTGAACGCGCTGCTGAAGAACGTGGCGGGCCGCTGGGAGGTGGAGGAAGGGTAGGCCACAGCCGTCGCAAATCGACCCAAGGGCGATGGTGCACGTTGAACCCCAACAAGCAGCGGTCGCGAAATGGGCCCCAGCGCTCTGCGGATCGCGTCGTGGCGCCTGCAAACCAAAGGCGCTGCCACCGTCCACTTTGATCGGCGTGGTCAGCTCACTGTGCATGCCTGGCCCATGCATCCAGCGCCATCACAAGGAGTCGTGGCATCTGGGCCAAGCCGGCGCAGCCCATCCACTGGCTGGCGAACCTATTCCCGGGCGCCCACGGGGCAGCGGGCAAGTGCCCCCGATCTACGAGGCCCGGGGGCGTGGTGGCGACTGTCTCCTGGTGCTCGCAGAGCTAGTCACTGGCGCATGATCCACTTGTAGATCTGCTTGGCTTCGGCATCGCTGATCGGGGGGCGTTCCGAGCCATCGGGCATCTTGGCCTTCATTTCCCAGTGCTGCCCGCCGCCGTCTGTCGTGCCTTTCTGAATGGTCGCGGTCAGCGATTTTTCAGCGTCGTGGTTGCCCTTCCAGAGTTTGGCGATGTGCTTGAAAGATGGGCCTATCGTGTCTTTGCTGACCGCGTGGCACTGCAGACACTGCTTTTCCTTGACGAGCTTGGAGTTGGCGAAGGCCGGCGCACTCACCATGAGCACGCCAATCAGAATGGAACCAGATAACTTGTTCATCTTTATCCCCTCGATGGCGAAATGCCGTTCAGAACCTGTTCACGATCTCGCAGGGGTTGCGCTCCAACCCTTCGGGGAGTGGCTTTGGCAGGCGGCCTGCGCCGCGCATTCCATCCCCGCAGAGACTGCTGCGCGAATTCTGGGAGATCGTTAACAGGTACTTGCACGCTAACATGCAAGTGGCGGGCAGGTTTGATTTCGATCAATGGACCCGGATTTGTGAGTGCCAAATGGTGGGTGACAGCCGTCAGTTCCGCCGCGCCGAAGATCAGCGGGCTCCGGCGGCGCCCCCACCCAGGGCCAATCCACACTCCGGTCGATCGCGGTATCCCTACATGGCCCTGAACAGGTGTGCGTACATGCGGCTCACCGGCAGCCGCTCGGGCCGCCCGCGCAGGCTCAGGTGCTGCTTGCCCGCCTCGTCGCGCGTGACGGTGGCAATGGCCGTGGCGCGCACCAGGGTGCTGCGGTGCACCTGCCAGAACTCCTGGGGGTCGAGCTGTTCGATCAGCTCCTTGAGCGCGGTGCGGATCAGGTATTCACGCTCGGCGGTGAGCACGCGCACGTACTTGTCGGCCGCCTCGAAATACACCACTTCACCCACCGGCACCATGTGGATCTGCGTGCCGTGGCTGGCCTGGATCACGCTCAGCCGCGTGGCGGCAGCAGCAGGCGCGGCGGCGGGCGCAGTGCCCACGCCGGGCGCGCCCAGCAGCGCGCGCAACTGGGCCATGGTGGCTTCGAGTTCGGGCGAGGGCAACGCCGCCGACGGTGCGGCGGGCGCTGCGCCAGTAGCTGCAACGGCTGAAGCGCGCTGCGCCAGCAGGCCCTGCACCTTGGCCACGGTGCGGGCCAGCCGGTCGGCCTGGATGGGCTTGAGCAGGTAGTCCACCGCCTGGGCTTCGAACGCCTGCACGGCGTACTGGTCGTAGGCGGTGGCAAACACCAGCGCCGGAAAGGGCAGGTCATCTGGCCATGCATCGGCCAGCTCGGCGGCCGCCTCGATGCCGCTCTGGCCGGGCATGCGGATGTCGAAAAACAGCACGTCCGGCCGTAAGGCCAGCGCCTGCCGCACCGCCGAGCGGCCGTCGCCCACCACGGCCACCATTTGCAGCTCTGGCCACACGCGGGCCAGGTCCTGCTGCAGGGCGGCGGCCAGCAGCGGTTCATCTTCGGCAATCAGGGCGCGTGGCACGGGCTCTGTCATGGTGTGTCGGCAGATTTCAAGGGAAAAGTGACGGTAGCGCTAGTGCCGCTTGGCTGAACAGCTATCAATTCAAGAGCGCCTGCGGGACCGTGCAGCGTGGCCAGGCGTTCGCGCACCTGGGCCAGGCCAAAGCTCTGGCCGGGGCCTGGGGTGGGCAGGGTGGCGGGTAGGCCCGCCCCGGTGTCTTGGACCTCGATGACCAGCAATGGGCCGTGGGGGCTCTCCTGGGTGCTTGCACGCACGGTGATGTGGCCGCCTTCTACCTGGGGCTCCAGCCCGTGGCGGATGGCGTTCTCCACCAGCGGCTGCAGCAGCAGGGGCGGCACCGGCACATCGCGCAGGGCATCGGGCAGGTCCAGGGTGTAGGCCAGGCGCGGCCCCATGCGCACGGCCATCAGCTCCAGGTAGTCGCGCAGGCGCTCAAACTCCAGGGCCAGCGGGTGCTGGGTGCTGCGCGATGCGCTGAGCGTGGCGCGCAGGTAGGCAATCATGCGGTCCAGCATGTGCTGCGCCCGGGTCGGGTCGGTGCCGATGAGCACGCGCAGGTTGGCCAGGGTGTTGAACAGCATGTGGGGTTCCAGCTGTGTCTCCAGCAGCTTCAGGCGCGATTCACTGGCGTGCATGCGCGCCTCGGCCATCTTGCCTTCCAGGTACGCCGACTTGTTGACCGCGTAGAAGTAGAACGTGCCCACCAGCCCCGCAATGGCCGTGATGAGGATGGACGTGCGCTGGTCGGCGCCGGAGATCAACGAGCCCGCCGGGTAGAAGTGAAAGTAGTGCACGCACAGCGTGTCGGCCAGCAAGGTGCCTGCGAGGTAGCCCACGACGATGCCCACCATCACCAGCGCAATGCCCTGCCAGCCCTGCGGCCAGCCCGTTTCGGCGGCGGACGGTATCAGCTCCCGCCCCAGGTCGATGATGGCCCAGGTGAAGGTGCCGATCAACACCGAATACACCACCGGCGGCCCGTAGGGCTTGTCGGGCATGAACGTGCATTGGATGGTGGCCACGACCAGTGTGAAGGCCACCACCTGCAGGTAGTGCCGCAGCTTGCTGACCCCGTTGAACTCGCGGCGCAGCTTCATGGCCAGTCTTGGCGGCGCTGCAAGGCTTCGCGCTCGCGCTGCACCATGCGCTCGCGCAGGCCGCTGCCGGAGCCGAGCAAAAACACCGACACCCCGTGCAACACCAGCCCCAGCCCCCAGCCCAGCAGCGGGTACACCGACCATGGGCGTGTGCCAAACGCATAGCGTGACATGGCAAAGATGAGGGCGTTGACCAGCACGAAGGCCAGTGCATGAACGTACCAGCCCAGCTTGGCGTTGGCGCGGCGGCGGGCGAGTCGGTCGAGGTCTTCGGGGGGCATGGGCATGGCGCTTTGCATTCTAGGCGGCTCAATGGGCACGAAAGCGCGCCCGCTGGGGCACTGTCAGGGGCGGGGCGAAGGGGACAGCGGCTGCAGTGGCTGCAGGTGCTTGGCAAAGAACGCCACAGTGCTCGCGTCCACCTGCGGCAGCACGCTGCGGTCAAAGCCGGGCGGGTCGCCCAGCAGCTCACGGGTCAGGTCGTTCATGCGGTCCAGCGGCGGCATGGGCGACAGCATGATGCCGTGGCTGCCGTCGGGCAGGTCGGCAATGTGCGTGCAGCGGTCCTGGCACGCGGCCAGCACGGCACTGCTGTGAAAGCGTGGGATCTGGTTCACGTCCTTGCCCGCGGTGATGAGCCCCAGCGCGGTGCGCGGGGTGGCCAGGCTGCCCATGTCGAAGTCGGCTGCAAACGGCACCACGGCCACCGTGGCCGCCACGCGCGGGTCGGTGTGTGCATACAGCGTCTCGTCGCCAAAGCGGTGGCGGATGATGGTGATGGCCACGGCCTTCTTGATGCCGTCCAGCCAGTTGCCGTGCAGGCGGGTGGTGAAGCCGACGCAGGACGAGAAATCCTCCGCCAGATGGGCCTCGCAGTGTTGCTTGAAGCGGGCGGGCGACCATTGCCCCCCGGCAAACACCAGGGCGGTATGGCCCCCGGCCGAGCCGCCAAACACGCCCACTTTGTCCAGCGCCAGCAGGGGCGCCAGGCGCGCATCGTGCGCCACGGCGTCCACTGCCCTGGAGACTTCGGCGGGGCGGCGCTTCCAGCTCTCCGGGCCCGGGGTGGAGGTGTCTTTGTAGTTGTCGCCGGCATGCTCGGGCAAGGCCACCACGAACCCGGCCTGCACCAGCGCACGGGCCAGGTCGGTGTGCACCCAGGGGCTCCCGCCCGAGCCGTGCGACACCACCACCAGCCGGCCGTTGCCCGGCACGGGTGTGCCCTGCCAGGCCAGCTGCAGCGCAAAGGGGCCGCGCTGCACGGGCTGGTCGGCTTCTTGTGCGGGGTAGAACACCGTGACGGGGCCGTCGCCCTGCTGCCCGGGCAACTCTGCGAGGCCCACGCCCGCATGGGCAGGGCTCGCCGTGATGACCGCAGCGGCCAGCAAGGCCAGGCACCAGGCCATCCAGGTTTTTGTCATGGCCGTATTTTTGTAGTTAGGAGTCATCGTCAGCCGATCAGCGGGGGTTTTGCGCAGCCGCCAGGCGATCACGCTCTGCCTGCACCATGCGCTCGTGCAGGTTGCTGCCGCCCGCAAGAAAGAACACCACCACGCCATGGATGGCCAGGCCAATGCCCCAGCCCATGGCGGGGAATACCGCCCAGTGCCGCCCGCTGCCCACCGACAGGGCAACCAGCAGCAGGTTGACGAGGAGGTACACGCTGGCATGGATGTACCAGCCCATTTTGGCCCCGGCACGGCGGCGGGCAAGGCGTTCGATGGGGTCGGTTGTGAGTGTGTGGTTGCGCATGGGATGCTCCTGTGCAGAGGGATGGTTATGGGGGCTCAGGCGGTGGCGGGCGTTGTGGCCAGGGGGGCGCTGCGTTGCACCAGCTTCCACAGCCGCAGCGAGCGCGCTGCAAACAGACCGTTGAACACGCCATACAGCGCTGCGATCTGCAATGCAAAGCCGCTGTCGCGGGCCAGTGCGGGTTGCAGGGCCAGCTCCACGCCCACAAGGTATTTGGTGAGGAAGATGCCCAGGATCAGTGCCAGGGGCATGGCGCTGCCGGGAATGTAGAAGCAGCGCGACGTGCCCTCGTACAGCGTGCCCTGGGGCGCGGCGGGTTGCAGCCACAGCGCCACGCTGGCAATGAACACGGCGGCCACCAGCCAGGCAGCCACCGGCAGCAGGGCCTGCCCCGTGCTCCCAAAGGCCGAGGCAATGCCATACACCGACAGACCGATCATCGCCGCCGGCATGACCATGGCCCGCACGAGGCCCACGTTGCGGGCCACCAGCTGGCTGCCGCCCAGCCAGAGGAGCCCGGCCAGCAGGGCCCAGACCCAGTAGGGCGTGTTTTCGATGATGCGACCCAGCATCTGGGGTTGTTGGACAAGGAGGTTGAGCAGCATGGTGATTCGTCCTGTGAACAAGGGGTGAGAACGGGTGGTGAAGGGGTCAGATCAGTCCCAGTGCGGACCAGACCGTATGGCCCAGGAAGCGTTCGGGCAGCAGCGTGAAGCCCCCGGCGACCACGCAGGCGCCGAGGTAAGTCCGTTGCATCAACTTGCGGTGGCCCACGACATTGCGGCGGGCCAGGTAGACGAAGGCCATCACCAACATGCCCAGCGTGACCGGGATCAGCAAGTGGATGAGCCCAAAGGTGCCCCAGCGCGGGCCGCCGCCACCCGTGATGAAGAGGGCCGACACGGCGGTGGCCACCATCAGCGTGACCCAGGCGTACCCGGCGGCACGGTGCAGGCGGGGGCGCTGCGTGGCGCCCTGGCGGGCCCACAGGGCGATGGGGCCGATGGCGACGGCGGCCAGCGCGGCGGCCATGTGGATGGCGATGACGGGGGTGATCTGCATGGCGGGGCTCCTGGCGGGTTCGATGGAACGAACTGTGCCGATGCCCTTCCCAGGGCGCCACAGCCCTGCGACGAAATGCAGCCAACCGGGCGTGAGATGCAGCCACGCGGAGTGAGTGGTGGGCGAATTTGGCCGCCGAATGCAGCTTGGGGGCGGTTTTGCGAGGGGCCTGGAGCCCTCGGCGGATAATCCCGCACCTATTTGCAAGGAGTGCGCGTGGACGTTGTATTGCTGGTCAAGGCCGCCATCATGGGGGTCGTCGAGGGGTTGACGGAGTTTTTGCCCATCTCTTCCACCGGGCACCTGATCCTGGCCGGGTCGTTGCTGGGGTTTGACGATGCCAAGGCCAAGGTGTTCGACATTGCCATCCAGACGGGCGCGATCTTTGCGGTGATCCTGGTGTACTGGGCCAAGATCCGGTCCACCCTGGTGGCCTTGCCCACCGAGCGCCAGGCGCAGCGTTTTGCGCTCAACGTGTTCATCGCCTTCGTACCGGCCGTGGTGCTGGGCCTGCTGTTTGGCAAGGCCATCAAGGCGCACCTGTTCACGCCCGTGGTGGTGGCCAGCACCTTCATCATTGGCGGCTTCATCATCCTGTGGGCCGAGCGGCGCCCGCCGTCGGCCACCCGCATCCACAGCGTGGACGCGATGACACCGCTGGATGCCCTCAAGGTCGGCCTGGTGCAGTGCCTGGCCATGATTCCGGGCACCAGCCGCAGCGGTGCGACCATCATCGGCGGCATGCTGCTGGGCCTGTCGCGCCAGGCGGCCACTGATTTTTCGTTCTTCCTGGCCATCCCCACGCTGATCGGCGCCGGGGTGTACAGCCTGTACAAGGAGCGCGCGCTGCTGTCGGCTGCCGATATTCCACTGTTCGCCACCGGGCTGGTGTTCTCCTTTCTCAGCGCCTGGCTGTGCGTGCGCTGGTTGTTGCGCTACATCAGTACCCACAGCTTTGTGCCGTTTGCCTACTACCGCATCGTGTTCGGCATCATCGTTTTGGCCACGGCATGGACTGGCTGGGTGCAGTGGGCCGACTGATAATCAGGCCATGCGCTGCACTACCGCCTGGATCTCATCTCCCTTGTTCCCCTTGCGGGCCCTGGTGATCGCCTGCGGGTGCGTCAGCCCCTGGGCAGGCGCCCAGGTATTGCCGGAGACCGCCGGCACGGAAACCGCTGTGTCCGACAAGGCAGAGGCTCAGCAGGCAGCAGCACCCAAGTTCAACTACGCAATCGGCGCCATCGTGGGCAGCAGCCCCGACTATGCGGGGGGCGATGGCCGCAAGAACAGCCTGCGTCCCGCCTGGGCCATCGAGTACGGTCGGTTTCGCCTGAGCACCTCGCGCGGCAGCGCCTTCATGGGCCATGGCCTGGGGCCCCGCGAGTCCGGCGCCAGCGCCACGCTGGCGCAGAGCGACCGCTTCAGCCTGAGCGCGGCCTTGCGCATTGACAAGGGGCGTGATGGGTCGGACGCACCCATTCTGGTGGGGCTGCCGTCGGTGCGCTCCACGCTGCGGGCGCGGCTCAGTGCAGGCTATGCCATCACCGACCGCTGGGCGGTAGGCGCCGGGGTCTCGCAAGACATCCTGGGCCGCGACGGCGGCGCGCAGTGGTCCACGAGCATTGGCTACACCTGGCCGGTGACGGAGCAGACCAAGGTCAGCTTCGGGGCGGGCGCCAGCTTTGGCGACCGCACCTACCTGCGCGGGCATTTTGGCGTGCCAGCCGGCGGCAGCAGCCCCTTGCCCGCGTTCGAGCCGCGTGGTGGCTTGTACAGCGTGGATGCCGGGGTGGAGGTGATGACGGCGCTCAACCGGCACTGGGTGGTGCTGGGCGCGGCCCGGGTGTCCCAGTTGCAGGGCGATGCGCGCCGCAGTCCGCTGACCGTGCAGCCGGTGGGCTATTCGGTATCGGTGGGGCTGGCCTACCGCTGCTGCCGCTAGGCCCGTCCCCCGCGGCATCGGTGGACCGGTGGCGGGCATGTCTGGCGAAAGTGCTAAGCTGCCGCTCACAGACAGTTACGCCCAGGCGGTCGCACCTTGTGCTGTCACCCTTTTTCGGTGCGTGACGCCGCCTTTCCGCTGATCCTCTCCCCCATTGGGGCATTGCCGCATGACGCCAGAAGCGCCTGAGTTGTCCACGCACCCGGAGACCGCCCGCAAGGAGGTGTGGTCCAAGGCGGACCTGCTGGATGTGATCACCCGCAGCGCGGGCGCCACCATGGCCGTCATCGATCGCAGTCTGTCGATGATCTACGTGAACGACGAATACGCGCGCTGGTTTGACACCGTCCCCGAGGAACTGGTCGGAAAGACACTCGTGGAGGTTTATGGTGAGCAGGATTGCGCCCGCTTCATGCCGTTTGTGAACCGGGTGCTCAGTGGCGAGCGGGTGCAGTACCAGCGCATGCTGCGCACGCCCTACGGCTTTGATGAGTGGCGCACCATCTGCCTCACGCCCTGGCACAACCCGCAAGGCGCCATTGACGGCTTCATCACCACCGCGCTGGACGTGCATGAGCTGCAGGTCACGATGAATGCGCTGCGTGCCGCCAACCAGCGCCTGTCGTCCCACATGGAAAACAGCCCCCTGGCCGTGCTGGAGATGGACCACCAGCTGCAGCTGCTGCATTGCTCGCAGCGCGCGGTGCAGTTGCTGGGCTGGCTGCACGTGGCGGGGCTGGAGGGGCGGTTGCTGACCGAACTGTTGGCACCTGCCTCGATGGACGACAGCCTGCAGCAGGCGCTGCAGCGCCTGCAGGCGGGCCAGGAGTCCCAGAACCGTGCCGAGACCTGTTTTGTGCGCAGCGATGGCACGGAGGTGCACTGCGAGTGGTTCAACTCGGCGCTGACCGATGCGAACGGCCAGGTCACGTCCATCATGGCGCTGGTGCAGGACGTGTCGGCCAAGATCCAGATCGCGCGGCAGCAGCACTACCTGGCCAACCACGACTCGCTCACGGGGCTGCTCAACCGGGCCGCTTTCCAGGGGCGGCTGGAGCAGTCGCTGCTGCATGCACGGCACACCCAGGGGGCGGTGGCGCTGCTGTTCATTGACCTTGACGGGTTCAAGCACGTGAACGACGCCGAAGGCCACCGCGCGGGCGACGAGGTGCTGCGCATCGTGGCCCAGCGCATTGCCAGCACGGTACGTGCGGGCGACACCATGGCGCGGCTGGGGGGTGATGAGTTTCTGGTGATGCTGGACCGCGAGGTGACCCGCGAGGTGACGGACACCATCGGCCTGCGCATCATCGACGCCCTGCATCAGGGCATGACGGTGGGCGGGCGAGAGCTGCGCGTAGGCGCCAGCATCGGTGTGGCGGTGTACCCCCCACTGGAAGGAGACATCGACGCGCTGATGAACCGCGCCGACCAGGCCATGTACGCTGCCAAGCGCGCGGGCAAGGGCCGCCTGCATTACGCACAGACGGCCTGACCCCCTGGCCCTTCCTCTGCGCCCCCGCAGGGCAGGGACACAGCATCAAGGAATCACGGCAGTCGAATGCTCTGCTGGAAGTGGAAGAAGTTGCCAGGGTCGTAGGCCGCTTTGACCCGCTGCAGCTGCGGGTAGGCGGGCCCCCAGTAGGCCGAGGCAAAGTCCGCCAGCCGCGCATCCGGGTAGTTCTGGTACACATGGCCGTTCAGGAACGGGCGAACGAGCTGCGTGAAGCCGTCGAGCCAGGCCTCCATCTGGGCGCGCTCCTCAGGGTTGCGCCAGAACACATCCACCACCAGGTCTGCGTCCACATTGCGATGGACGAAGGCGCTGTCGTCCACCGGGTAGCGGTTGATGGCGCCGCCATAGGGCTCCAGATAGGCCAGCGACCAGGGGTTGGGCGAGGTCTTGAAGTAGTCGATGATGCGCTGCCAGTCGGCGGGCGACAGCCGGGTGTTGATGTAGCCGCTGGACTTGGTTTCGGCGATGCCGTCCGGCAGGTTGTCGGGCAGGGTGTAGGGGTGGTCTTCCAGCCACACGTTCATGTCGGGGTAGGTGCCGGTCTTGTCCACCAGCAGTTGCGCGCTGGGGATGGCCATCAGCGGTGCAATGGCCGCCAGCCCATCCTCGCGGCTCCCACAGAACATGCCCTGCACCATGTACACCGGCACACCGTTCTGGAAGCCCAGATTCATCATGTAGCCCAAGGCGTTGGGCGCACCGGTCTTCATGTAGCCCGCCTGCATCAGCGTGAGCACCTGGGCTGCGTGGACGGCATCCCAGCTGATGGCCCAGGCCCAGACCTGGTCCAGCCGCTGCATGCGGTAGGTCACCTGCAGCACCACGCCAAAGTTGCCGCCCGTGCCTCCGCGTAGGGCCCAGTAGAGGTCGGGATGCTCCTGCGCGCTGACGGAGATGACGGTGCCGTTGGCCAGTGCCACACGGAAGGAATCGACCAGGTCGCTCTGGATGCCGAACGCGCGCGAGGTGTAGCCGTAACCACCGCCTTGTACAAAGCCCCCCACGCACACGCTGCCACAGGCGCCCGTGGGTACGTGCCAGCCTGTGTGGTTCATGGCGCCATTGAAGTGGTCGAAGTCGGTGCCAGGCAGCACATGCACGCGCTCTCGCGCAGGGTCCAGCACCACGCCTTGCAGGTCGCTCAGGTCCACCACCATGCCGCTGTTGACCGAGTAGCCGGCCGTGCTGTGGCCGCCGCAGCGCACGGCCACCCACACGCCGTAGGTGCGGGCCACGGCCAGGCACTCCAGGACATCGTTTTCGCAGGCGCAAAAGACGATGATCTCCGGATACGACTGGAACGCCGGGTTCGACTCCTGCCGCGCTGCGTTGTAGTCGGGGCTGGTGGGCAGCACGATGCGCCCTACGATCCGCGCCTCCAGCGCAGCCACCGCCTCCCACGTGAGCACCGGTGCACTGGCCTGCGCGGCGTTCAACGCCGGCTGTTTTGCTGCCAAAGATAAAAAGTGTGCGACGCGTGCGTCTTTGGCGAGGCGGGCCGAACTTTTGCGATGGGCCATGGCGAGCGATCCTTCAGGAAGTTGCGAAGCCCCGGGTGTACCGGAGCTGGATCGCTTTGACCAGAGGGAAATGGCAGGCGTGTCTTTCAGGCCGCCGCTGCGCCGCTACCTCAGAATCGTGGAAACGATCTCAGGACGAGGACAGCGCGAGGTCGCCGGTGTTGCGCCGCAAGCAGAACTTGCCGCCCTGCTTGCCGCTGTACATGGCGGCGTCGGCCAGCTTGAGCAGGCCGATGGCGTCGGTGCTGTCGTGCGGGGCGATGGCATAGCCAATGGTCAGCCCGATCTCTACCTGCACGTTGTTCAGCGAAAACGGCGAGCGGAACGCATCCAGCAGTTTGTGCCCCAGCTCTTGCGCCTGTTGCATGCTCTGCAGCTGCCCGGCCATCACCACGAACTCGTCGCCGCCCAGGCGCGCCACCAGGTCGCTCTGGCGCACATGGCCTTGCAGGCGCCGGGTCACGGCCACCAGCAGCTCATCACCCACGTCGTGACCGTGCCGGTCGTTGACGGGCTTGAATCCGTCCAGGTCCATCACATACACCGCCAGCATTTTTTCTGTGCTGCAGCGCGACAGCGCAGAAGCCAGCGAGATGTTGAGCCCACGCCGGTTGGGCAGGCCGGTGAGTGGATCGGTGTGGGCCAGCGAGCGCATCACGTCACGCTCGCGGTTGGCGTCCAGCGCCTCCAGGCGCAGGGCCTTGGTGCGCAAGCCGAGCACGCGCATGAAGAGCAGCATGTCGAGCGTGGCGCCAAACTGGAAGGAGTGCAGGGTCCAGAAGTTCACCGGCACCCAGCCCCGGATCACACCGATGACCGTGGCAGTCGCCAGAAAGTACAGCAGCCAGGCGAGCAGCAAGGTGGAGCCGACCGGGTCCCCCAGCCTTGCGCGGCGTACTGCCCCCGGAATCCCCAGGAGCGCTGGCACCAGCCCCAGGATGCTGACGATGCCTGCCACTGCGCGGGTGCTGAGCAGGTCCAGTGCATACAGCGCGGCCAGCACCACGCACAGCACTGCGCCCCCACGCATGCTGCGCAGCAGCCAGTTGCGGGGGCGGTCTCCGGCCAGGGCCTGGCTGATGAAGAGAAAGGAGCCGCAGGTGGCCGTGAGCGCGGCCAGGCTGGCGGCATGCAGCTCCACCCAGGGCATGTCGCGCCACAGGTACTGCGTGCCCAGGCCAAACAGGTGCAGTGAAAACAGCAGGCTGCCCGCAATGAGCAGTGCGTACTGGATGAACAGCACGTCGCGCAGGTTGATCCATTGCGCCAGGCTGTAGATCAGCAGGCACAACGCCAGCCCGGTGAGGATGCCTTGCAGCATCTGCTCGTTCAGCGACTTGCTGTGCCAGGCGGTGGGCTTGTTCAGGGTGATGGGCAGCACCATTGCGCCCCGGGTCTCCACGCGCAGCAGCAGGTCGTAGGCGTGTCCGGGCAACATGGCCAGCGGCAGGGCGTGGGTGCGGCTGCGCAGCGGGCGCTGGGTGTAAGGCTGCAGGCTGCCCAGCGTGGTTTGCAAGGTCACATGGCCGTCCGAGATGAGGTACACCTCGATGCGTTGCAGCACGGGGTAGTCGATGTCCAGCACCCAGAGACCGTTGGACGTGGCGTGCACCGCGAGCGGAATGCGCACCCAGACTGGCTCGGCCCGCACGCCCAGGGTGCCGCTGGTGCCGGGAGGCGCCTCAAAGCGTGCCGCCGCGGCCAGCGCGTCGTCCACCAGCAGGGTGCCTGATGGATCCGGCAGCACGGTGACTGCGGGCCAGGCCTCGATCGAGGGCCGGTCATCCCGCAGGTCCAGCGGCGCTGCGCTGGCAAGGGAGGCCAGGGCGCTCACCAGCCAGAGCACCGCCAGCAGCAGGCCAGCGGTGTACCCCCGGCGGTTGGCAACGACCGGGGAGTGCATGGAGCCGCGGGGGCGCGCGTGGATCATGATGTCAGCGCCAGTTCGCCTGGGTTGCGGCGGAGGCAGTGTTTGCCGCCTTCCTTGCCGGCGTACATGGCAGCGTCTGCGAGCCGGACCAGGTGCTGCGCGTCGCCACTGTCCAGCGGAGCCAGCGCGTAGCCAATGGTCAGCCCGACCTGGATCGACCGCTGGCTCAGCCGGAAAGGTTTTTCAAACGCGTGCAGCAGGGCCCGCCCCAGCTCCTGGGCTTGTTCGGGGGTGGTCAGATCACGCGCCATGACGATGAACTCATCCCCTCCCAGTCGTGCCACCAGGTCGGTGTGCTGCCGCACATTGGCCTGCAGCCTTTGGCCCACGGCCACCAGCAGGTCGTCCCCTACATCGTGGCCATAGGTGTCGTTGACCGGCTTGAACCCGTCGAGGTCCATGAGGTAGAGGGCCACCAGGTGTTGGGGGTTGGCCTGCGCCAGCGCCGTTTGCAGGGCCATCTGCATGCCACGCCGGTTGCACAGTCCGGTGAGCGAGTCGGTGTAGGCCAGCGAGCGCATGGTGTCGCGCTCGCGCAGCGCTTCGGAGGCCGCATGGCGCAAGGCCGCGGAGCGTTGCCCGAGCACCCGCAGGAACAGCAGCATGTCTGCCGCAGCGCCGAGCTGGAAGGAGTGCAGCGTCCAGAAGTTGACCGGCAGCAGGCCTTGCACCAGGCACACCATGGCCACAGCCGCCGTGAAGTACGCCACCCAGGCCGCCAGCAGCGTGGTGCTGACCGAGTCCCCCTGGCGTGCCCGTGCTACGGCAATGGGCAGGCTGATGAGCGAGGGCAGGGGGCCCAGGATGCTGATGATGGCGGTGGTCGTCCGGGTGTTGATGAGGCCCAGCAGGAACGCTGCCAGCAGTACCAGACTCAGCACTGCGCCCGCCTGCATCACTCGCTGGAAGCGGCTGTGCGGCAGGTGACCCATCAACGCGTGGCCCATGAAGAGGAACGAGCCTGCAATGGCCAGCAGCCCGGCCGCTCCCGCTGCGTGGACTTCGATCCAGAGCCGGTCGCTCCAGAGAAACTGGGTGCCGACGCCAAAGAACTGCAGAGAGAACCCCGCACTGCCCACCACCAGCATGCAGTAGTAGAGGAACAGCTTTTCGCGCTGGCTCACCCATTGGGTGAAGCTGTAGACCACCAGGCACAGGGCCAGCCCGGCCAGCACCCCCTGGAACATCTGCTCGCGCAGCGAGCGGTGCACCAGGTAAGGCGCCTTGCTCAGGGTGATGGGCAGGATCATCGCGCCCGAGGTCTGCACCCGGATCAGCAATTCATAGGGCGTATCCGCCGCCAGATCCAGTGTCATCGCTGGTGTGCGGCCCCGCAATGGGCGCTCGGAGTAGGGCCGCAGGTTGCCCAGTGCGGCGTGCTGCACCACCCGGCCGCCGGTGGCCAGGTAAACATCCACCTCGTTGAGCACCGCAAAGTCGATGTTGACGATCCACTCGTTGCCTGATGGCACCCGGGACATCAGGGGCAGGCGCAGCCAGACGGCCTCCTTGCGCACGCCCAGGCTCCCGCCGCGGCTGGGGGGCTCGGCAAAATCCTGCAAGTGCCCCAGTACGTCCTGCACGCCCCATTGCAAAGAGGGGTCGGTCAGCAGCATGGCTGCCGACCAGACGTTCACCGGGCGGGCGTCGTCCGGCAGCATCAAGGGCTGCGGGTCCGCCGCCCGCGCCGTGGGCATGGCCAGCACCAGCATCAGCCCCAGGGCCAGTAACCAGAGCGCCCAGCGCCCCACCGTGCGCAGGGGGAAGGCCTGCACGCGCGGCGTAAAAGCCTGCTGGCGAGGGCGATGGAGCCTGGCTTGGGCCGCGCGGACGACGCGGGCCCACGGCTGCACGCACACGGGGTGTACAGGGCGTGGGGAGCGGCGGTGCATCGTTGTCACGCGAGCGCCGGCGTGGTGGTGGTGATGCGACGCACCGAGTGCTTGCCGCCTTGTTTGCCCGCGTACATCGCGGCGTCTGCGTGCCGCAGCAGACCCTGCGGATCGTCACTGTCGATGGGGGCCAGTGCGTACCCGATGGTCAGGCCCACCTGGATGCGCAGATGGCTCAGTGTGAAGGGATGCTCGAACGCCCGAAGGAGCGAGCGGCCCAGGTCCTCGGCCTGCTCGGGCGTGGCCAGGTCGCGGGCCATGATGATGAATTCATCGCCGCCGAGCCGGGCGACCAGGTCGGTCTGGTGTCGCACATTGGCCTGCAGGCGGTGGCCCACCGCCACCAGCAGGTCATCGCCCACATCGTGGCCGTGCGCGTCATTGACAGGCTTGAATCCGTCCAGATCCATGAGGTACACGGCCACCAGCCGCTGCGGCGAACAGTGGGCCAGCGCCGCATGCAGCGCATGCTGCAGGCCACGCCGGTTGCTCAGGCCCGTGAGCGGATCGGTATGGGCCAGCGAGTGCATCAGGTCGCGCTCGCGCATGGCCTCCTGGGCTTGCGCCTTCACGGCCCGGGCGCGCAGGCCCATCACACGAAAGAACAGCAGCATGTCTGCCGTGGCGCCAAGCTGGAACGAGTGCAGCGTCCAGAAGTTGGCCGGCACCCAGCCCTGCACCAGGCACACCATCACGCCCGCGGCCACACCGTAGGCAATCCAGGCCACCAGCAGGGTCGCGCCAATGGGGTCCTTTTGCCGCACCCGGGTGAGGGCCGCTGGCAGGCTGAAGAGGGATGGCAGCGGGGCCGCCAGGCTCAGGAAGGCGATGGCGATGGGCACGCTCAACCAGCCGATCACGACGGCGACGCAGACCACTGCCGTGATTGCGGCGCCCACGCGCATGGTGCGTGCATACCGGCTGCCCGGCGCGTTGCCCGCCAGGGTGTTGCCCAGGAAGAGGAACGAGCCGGCGAGCGCTATCAACCCTGCCGCCGGGCCCGAATACCGGTCCATCCACGGATTGCCAGGCCACAGGTACTGCGGGCCGATGCCGAAAAATTGCAGCGAGAAGCCTGCACTGCCGAGCACGACCAGCGCATAAAAGCCGAACATGGGGTCGCGCTGCGTCACCCACTGGATCAGGCTGTACGCCAGCAGGCAGAATGCCAGCCCGTTGAGCAAGCCCTGCAGCATCTGCTCGCCCAGGGCCTGGCGCATGTGATGCGGCATTTCGCTGACCGTGATGGGCAGGATCAGCGGCCCGGTGGCCTGCACCCGTATCAACAGGTCGTAAGGCTGCCCGGCCCGCAGGTCGAACACCATTGCGGGCGTGCGGCTGGATTGCTGCGTCTGCTCGGACGGGCTGGTGCGGATTTGCTGCAGCACCTTGCCGCCGCTGGCCAGGTACATCTCGGCCCTCAGCGAGCTGTAGCCGATATTGACCACCCACGGAGTGCGCGGCGTCTCGGGTGCGATAAGGGGAATGTGCAGCCAGATCGCTGCCTTGTGCAGCCCCAGCGAATTGCCGCGCCGGGTGGGCGCCTCGAACTCGTCCAGGCGGCCCAGCATGTCCTGCACCGTGAGCTCGGAGGTGGGGTCCGCCTTGAGCGTGATGGCCCCCCAGGCGTCCACTTGCGGCGTGTCTTGCGTGAGCACCAGGGGCTCGGCCGCGTGCACACCCCAAGGCAGGGCCAGGAGCGCCAGAAGACACAGCACAAAGCCTGCCACGCCGCAACGCGCGCGCCTGAGGCGGGCCAGCATCGGGAGGTTGCGCAGCGGTGGGTGCATCGGCGTGCGGGCAACGGCTAGGTGGCTTGCTGCGCTGTGCCCGACGGGGCAACCTGGCCAGGCTGTGTGGGCTGCGCCTTTGCGGCCAGGCCCAGGCTCCAGCTGCCAGAAGTGGTCAGCCGGTCCTCGATGCGGTTGAGCCAGCGGGGGGCATGGGGGTCGTCGCTCCAGCTGTGCACCACGGTGTCCACCTGGTTGAGCAGCTCGGTGGGCAGTTGCAGCGGGCGTGTCTGGCTCATCAATACCCGGCTCATGAAGTGGTAGCCCAGCGCCCGCGTGAGCATGCGCACAATCGAAAAACGCGGCAGCAGCAGCCCTACCACGGTGTCGATGGCACGCGCCAGCAGCAGCACGCCCCAGAACAGCAGGGCCGACAGCCAGGGCACTGGCTGGTTCAGCCCCAGGTCCTCCGCAGTCGCGCGGCCGCACAGGTAGCGGGTCATGAGCTGCGGGAAGGGCTTGACGATGCGCCACGGCAATGCCTTCGCCATGGTCTGCATCAGCGCCTGGCCCAGTGCAGGGCGCGGATCGGGTGTCACCGGCTCGGCGCGGCCGCGGGCCTGCATCAGCGCCATCAGTGCATCGCCCTGCGGCATGGTCTCCACCATCAGGGCGCGGTCAATGCCCAGGATGTGGCCCACCACGTTCCAGGCATGCAGGTAGGCCTCTTCGTCGCCGGGAGGCAGCCCGAGGCCCAGGCGGCGCAGGCTGCGCAGGAACACGTAGCCGAAGGTCAGCAGCGTGTAGGCCAGCTCCTCCTGGTTGCAAGGCAGGCCTTTGGCGGCGAGGTTCCAGCCGCGTGCGTACAGTGTCTGGTACATCACCGACCGGCCGCCACCCATGGGGGCCGCGCGCGGTGCCACTAGGCCGTCTCCGCCCGCCTGCCATTGCGCCATCGCATGTTCTGGGCTGCCATGCAGGATGAGGTTGCGCACGGTGGCGTGGATCAGCCGTACCTTGAGCACCTGCGCTACGCCCGCGCCCCGTGAACTGAGACCTCCGTGCAGCATCACCGGGAAGATCATGGCCGCCGTGGAGCGGATGCGGTACTCGGTGTTCTGCTCCAGCTGGCCGGTGGTGTGCAGCACGCTCGACAGGTCCGGCACCACATAGCACTCGGGCAGGCTGGCACAGAACAGCAGAATGCACGACAGCGCTCCGTGGTCCATGAAGAGCTTTTCGGCACGCTCTATCTTGCGGGCATCGGCCCAGGGCGGCAGCACCTGGGCGGTTTGCACATAGTGGTTCAGTGCCTCGGCCATCTCAGCGGTGACATACCCCTTGGCGGCCTGGTCGCCTTCGCCCACTTGTACCGGGCCTTCGGTCGCGTGCCAGCTGGCCAGCGTGGCGTTGTCCGTCCACTGGCTGAACAGCAGGTTCACCGTGTTGATGTGCGCCCATTGCGGGGCGTCGGCGGCCACGTCGGTGGCGGGCCAGGGCCCGAGGATCTTGGCAATCGTCTCGTCGGCCAGGAGGTCGGCGTGGTGTTGCATGGGGGCGAGGTCGGCGGTGGGCATGCGGGTGCTGAGGGGTTTGCTGCTCATGCCGCGACCTTACCCGGTGCGCGCCAGCGTTGGAAGCCCGCCAGCGCGCAGAGCAGCGGGATACCCATGGCGAAGGGTGCGATGGATCGGATTTCCACCGGGTTGCCCAGAATCATCTGGAACACCATGCCAGAGGCATAGATGGCCAGCGGCACCATCGCGTGCCGCCGCAGGAAGGGGCTGGCGGGTTGCGGTGCCAGCTGGCGGACTGACATGCGAAAGCTGAAGAGGATCACAAAGGCCACGAACACCCAGCCAAAAAAGCCCTGTACCGTTTCGCCAAACCAAGCGCCATCGGTCTTGGCCATGATCCAGGCCTTGAGGGTGTACACAAAGTAGGGGTCTGCGCCCAGATCGAACGCGGTCACGATCATGGCGGCCAGAAATGACAGCATGGCGGCATTGCCGAGGCCCGGCGCACCGTCCACCGCGGATTGCCAGACGATGAGGTTGCTGATCACGTAGCCCGCATACGTCAGCGCAAACCACATCATGGGGATGACCAGCGGCACGTCCAGCAGGCGCGGGCCCAGCACGTCGGTGTAGGTGTAGTGCCCAAAGAACCAGCCCCGGCTGGAGCCCATCTGCTCGGCAAACCAGCCCAGGCTGACCGCAATCGCCACAAACTGCAGCGCAGCGCGGGTGCCCAGCAAGTGCGCGGCACTGGCCCAGCAGCAGGCAAACATCAGCACCGAGGCGATGACGATGGCGATGGTCGTGTCGTTGTGGGTGCGTACCGCCGTTGCGATCACAAAGGCGGCCAGCAGGGCAAAGCTGAGCGCGGGTAGGCGCCCGGCCGTCGGGGGCGGTGCAGGCATGTCGGGTGTATCACGCTGTAACAATTTCGCGAGTGTAGGGGATTGGCGCGCGGGATGTGTCCCCTGTTTGCCCTGACACGGGGGCTCCGAACAACGTTTTTTTTGCGTGCTGCCGCCGGGTTTTGGTGGTAAGACGGTATGGGGCGAGCCGCGCGGGGCTGCGCCGTACCCCTTTCAGCGCCGGTCGGGCGTGAGCGTGGCGAGGTTGAGCAGCGCCGCCTCGATGGCGGCCGCAGTGGCCACCGGCTGCTCCATGGGAAACAGGTGGCTGCCGTCCAGCATCATGGTGCGGCCCTCGGTGATGCGCAGGGTCATGGCCATGCCGACCTGCTTCATCTCTTCGGAGTCGCGCCCGCCGATGAAGGCGGCGGGGCACTGCAGCGGGTGCTTGCTCAGCAGCCGGCCCAGGTTGTGGGGCAGGGTGTTGTAGATGGCGGTTTCCACCGCCCGGTCAAAGCCCAGCACCCGCTTGCCATCCTGATCCTGGAGCCCGTGGGTGATGTAATCCTGCAACACCTCGGGGTGCCAGCGTGCAAAGGCCTTCTTCTTGCGAAAGTGCTCCAGCGCTTCTTCGCTGCTGGCCCAGCTGAAGCGACGCTGGCGGCTGACGCGGCCCGGCGAGATCGAGCCCACCACCTGGGTGCGCTTGGCCACGCTGACCACGTTGGCCTTCCAGCCGCCAATGAGCGGCGAGTCGATCAGCAGCACGCCGCGCACCAGTTCAGGGTGGCGGGCGGCGGCCATCACGCTCAAAAACCCGCCCAGCGAATGCCCCACCAGGAATACCGGCTGGCCCAGGCGCTGCACCTGTACCGTCGCAAAGTCGGCCAGGTGCTGCACCAGGTGCGGCCAGTTGTTGGTGACGGGGTATTGCGGTTCGTGGCCATAGCGTTCGACCGCGCTGACCTCAAAACCCCGGCTCTTGAGGTGCTTGAACAGCACGCGGTAGGTGCTGGCCGGAAAGCTGTTGGCGTGCGAGAAAACGATGGGGAGCATGGAGGGCATGGCGGAGCGGCGGGGCCGGGGTGCAGGCGCGCACGCGGCCGGGTGCCGTCAGGTGCGCTGACCGAGGGGGCTTCAGATCAGCCGGTCGGTGTGGTTGGTGATCTTCTTGAGCGGCTTGCTGCGCGATGGGGTGACCATGATCGGCACCTCGGTGGCGCCGCCGCTCCAGGCGGGGTCTTCGATGCTGTCGAACACCTGGCGCAGCTTCTGGCCCCAGCTGTCGTGCAGCATGCGGAAATACGGGTTGTTCTCGTCGATGCAGATCACCTTGTCGGTGGCAAAGCGGTCTGCTTCGTACACCACCAGGTCCAGCGGCAGGCCCACCGACAGGTTGGACTTGAGCGTGCTGTCCATCGACACCAGCGCGCACTTGGCGGCCTCGTCCAGCGGGGTCTCGGGGGTCAGCACGCGGTCGAGCACGGGCTTGCCGTATTTGGATTCGCCCACCTGGAAGTATGGCGTCTCCGACGTCGCTTCGATGAAATTGCCCGCCGAGTACACCTGGAACAGGCGCATGCCTTCGCCCTTGATCTGGCCGCCAAACACCATGGACACATTGAAGTCCACGCCTGAGCGCTTGAGGGCAGCGCCGTCGCGCTCGTGCACGTGGCGCACGGCAGCACCCAGCACGCGGGCGGCGTCAAACATGCTCTTGGCGTTCCAGATGGTGATGGCCTCGCCCGACTCGCCGTCCTTGATCTGCTCGGTCTGCAAGATCTCGCGCACCGACTGCGAGATGGACAGGTTGCCCGCCGACAGCAGCACCATGAAGCGGTCGCCCGCCTTCTCATAGACCATCATCTTGCGAAACGAGCTGATCTGGTCCAGGCCGGCGTTGGTGCGGGAATCGGACAGGAAGACGAGTCCGGCGTTGAGTTTGATGGCGACGCAGTACGTCATGGAGCAATAGGGTGTATTGGAGGGAGGAAAGCGGCGAGTTTAGTCGCCTGCAGCCCTGGCGGCCTGTGCCCCATCTGGCAGCCAGGGGCCGCCGTGGGGTGTGGTGATATAAAAATGATAGCAATCAGTGCATGTGGCACTAGCGCTTGCTGCCCGTGGGGCTCAAAAATGGCCCGGCGGTATGCCCAGGGCCTGTTCCGCGATCAGCAGCGCGGCCCTACGCCGCGTCGCTTCAGCCCACCATCTTCTTGAGCTGGTACAGCGCATCCAGCGCCTCGCGCGGGCTCAGGGCATCGGGGTTGATGCCGGCCAGGGCGGCTTCGACCGGGCTGGCGCCTGCGCTTTCGGGCACCTCGGGGGCGGCGAACAGGTCCACCTGCAATTCGTCCTCGCCCGCGCGCTCCTCCAGCGCTGCCAGCGCGTGTCGCGCGTGGTGCAGCACGGGCGAAGGCATGCCCGCCAGCTTGGCCACTTGGATGCCGTAGCTGCGGCTGGCCGGGCCGGGCTGGATCTCGTGCAAAAAGACGATGTCGGCGCCGCTCTCGGTGGCGCTCACATGCATGTTGATCGCGTGGCGCGCCTTGGCGGGCAGCTCGGTCAGTTCGAAGTAGTGCGTGGCAAACAGCGTGAAGGCGCGGGTCTTGTCGTGCAGATGCGTGGCAATACCGCTGGCCAGTGCCAGGCCGTCGAACGTGCTGGTGCCTCGGCCGATCTCGTCCATCAGCACCAGGCTGTGGGGCGTGGCGGCGTGCAATATCTGCGCGGCCTCGGTCATCTCCAGCATGAAGGTGGACTGCGCGTTGGCCAGGTCGTCGGCCGCGCCGATGCGGGTGTGGATCGCGTCGATGGGCCCCAGGCGGCAGCTCGCGGCGGGCACATGGCTGCCCATGCTGGCCAGCAGCACGATCAGAGCCACCTGCCGCATGTAGGTCGATTTACCGCCCATGTTGGGGCCGGTGATGACCTGCATGCGCGTGTTGGCGTTCATTCGCGTGTGGTTGGCGATGAAGCTGCCGCTCGATGTTTCGGCCAAGCGGGCTTCTACCACTGGGTGGCGGCCGTTCTCGATCTCGATGCAGGGCTCGGGCACGAACTGCGGGGCGCACCAGTGGAGGGTGAGCGAGCGCTCGGCCAGCGTGCATAGCACATCGAGCGTGGCCAGCGCCTGGGCCAGGCGGGTCAGCTGCGGGACGTGGGGCTGCAGCTGGTCGAGGATCTGCTCGTACAGCCACTTCTCGCGCGCCAGCGCACGCTCGTTGGCCGACAGGGCCTTGTCCTCGAACGCCTTGAGTTCGGGCGTGATGAAGCGCTCGGCATTTTTGAGCGTCTGGCGGCGGCGGTAGTCGTCGGGCACCCGGTCCAGGTGGCTGCCGGTCACTTCAATATAGAAACCGTGCACCTTGTTGAACTGCACACGCAGGTTGGGGATGCCGGTGCGCGCCTTTTCGCGCGTCTCCAGGTCGAGCAAAAAGGCGTCGCAGTTGGTCTGGATGGCGCGCAGCTCGTCCAGCTCGGTGTCAAAGCCGTTGGCAATCACGCCGCCGTCGCGCACCAGGGCGGCAGGCTCTTCGGCAATCGCGGCCTGCAGCAGGGCCATGCAACCCTCGGGCGGCTGCAGGTGGCTGAAGATCTGAATCAAATAGGCTTCTGGTGCTTTTCCATTCAGCGCGAGCAGCTCTGATTTTTGTAGCGTCTTGCCCAGGGCAACCAGCTCGCGCGGGCGCACCTGGCGCAGCGCGATGCGCGCGGTAATGCGCTCCACGTCGCTCACGCCCTTGAGTTCACCCCTTAGCGTGGACCAGGGGCCCGCGCCGCCGCCAGCGCCCCCGGCACCTCTCAGGGCGGTAGTGGCCGAGAGGCGCTGGCGCGCCTCGGCGCGGTCGCGCTGGGGCTCCAGCAGCCAGGTCTTGAGCAGGCGGCTGCCCATGCCGGTCATGCAGGTGTCCAGCAGTGAGAACAGCGTGGGCGCATCGTCGCCGCGCAGGGTCTTCACCAGCTCCAGGTTGCGGCGCGTGGTGGCGGGCAGGTCGATGAGGTCGTCGCCCCGCTGCACCTGCACGCTGTGCACGTGTGTGAGCGTGCGGCCTTGCGTGTGCTCGGCATACTGCAGCAGCCCGGCGGCGGCGGCATGGGCCTCGCCCAGGTCTTGCGCGCCCCAGGCCTGCAGGCTGGCAGCGCCCAGGTTTTCGAGCAGCTTGCGCTCGCCCAGGGCGCTGTCAAACTGCCAGTCGGGCCGCAGGCTCATGGGGCAGGTGAAGGCGCCGCCCTGGCGCAGCACCTGCAGTTGTTGCTCAAAGCGCTCGGTCACGCCCGCGCTGTAGATCAGCTCGCTGGGCGCCACGCGCGCCAGCCAGGCGCCCAGTTCGTCCAGCGCGCACTCGGCCAGGTACACGCGGCCCTGCGTCACGCTCAGCCAGGCCAGCCCGCAGCGCGCGCGCGGCGCCTGGTGCACGGCCATCAGCAGCGATTCGGATTTGTCGGACAGCAGCTCGGTATCGGTCAGCGTGCCGGGCGTGACCACGCGCACCACCTTGCGCTCCACCGGGCCTTTGCTGGCGCCCACCTCGCCCACCTGCTCGGCAATGGCCACCGACTCGCCCATCTTGATGAGGCGCGCCAGGTAGTTCTCCAGCGCGTGGAAGGGCACGCCCGCCATCATCACCGGCTGCCCACCCGACTGCCCGCGCTGCGTGAGCGTGATGTCCAGCAGGCGCGCCGCCTTCTCGGCGTCTTGCCAGAAGACCTCGTAGAAATCGCCCATGCGGTAGAACAACAGCGTCTCTGGGTACCCGGCCTTGAGGGCGAGGTACTGCTGCATCATGGGGGTGTGGTGTTCGAGCGTGTCCGACATGCAGGGGGTGGCAGGAATGAGGCGTGGACTGTAGCAGTTCGATCATCGGGTTTCCCCCTGGGCAATTCCACTGCGTTCTGCCAAGATGTTACGTTTTGACATACTCTTGGCTGTATGCTGGCAGCTTGACCCGGAACGGAGTCTCCCTCCGTTGAGCGTTGGTGTTTCAACCCCAGGATTCAGAGGCTTCAGAGCGACCGTGATTTCGTCCGAACTGCTGACCGACCTCCTCGCCCCGTCCGGGGAAGGCCTCATCGAGCCCATGGCGCAGGCGCGCCTGCAGGCGCTGGTGGATGCGGTGCCAGTGGCGCTCATGGAGTTTCGCCTGCAGGACGGCCGCCTGCTGCTGCTGGCGGCCAACGCGGCGGCCCGGCGCATGCCCGGGCTGGGTGCGGTGCGGCACCCGGGCGTGGACGCCTGCGAGGTGTTTGACCTGCTGGCCGACACACCGTTGATGGACCAGTTGCACGGCGTGGTGCGCGTGGGTGCACCGCTGGAGTGCCGCCAGGTGGTGCGCGAGCCCGGCCGCCTGCTGCTGGCGTGGGACCTGTCGGCCCGCCGTGTGACCAGCGACTGCATCGTGGTCACGGTGCGCGATGCCTCCGAGGCCGAGAACCTGCGTGCCGCACTGGCCGCGTCCGAGCGCACGCTGGAAGACGTGCGGCGCGAGTTTCGCGAGCAAACCGACGTGTTCAACACCATGGAAAGCCTGGCGCGCACCGGCCACTGGCGCCGCATCGAAGACCCAGGTGAGACCGTGCTGCTGTGGTCGCCTGGTCTGTGCAACATCGCAGGCTTCGAGCAGCAGGAATGGGTGGACCCTGAGCGTGCCGTGAGCGGCATCCTGCCCGAGGACCGCCATGTGTTCGACAAAGTCCGCGAGCAGGGCTCTGGGCTGGACGTGGAGTACCGGTGGCGCCGGCCCGACGGCGAAGTGCGCTGGATGCGCTCGCGTGTGCAGCGCACCTTGCCGCGCGATGGCGTGCAGGTGGTCATGGGCGTGGTGCAGGATGTGACCGACGAGCACCGCGCGGCCGAGCAGCTGCGGGAACAATTGCTGTTCATCCAGCGCATCGCCAGCCGCATTCCCGGCTTCATCTACGAATACCGACTGCACTCCGATGGCGTCACCAGCGTGCAGTACATCAGTGATGCCGTCCGTGAGTTCATGGGGGTGGAACCCCATGAGGTGACGGCCGACCATGGCGTGCTCTCGCTCCGCGTGATTGCCGAAGACCTGCCGCTGGTGCAGCGCTCGGCCATGATGTCGGTGCGCAAGCTGGTGCCATGGCAGTGTGAGTACCGCGTGCGGATGGACGACGGCAGCGTGCGCTGGCACATGACCAATGCCATTCCCCATCGCGAGGCCGATGGCTCGGTGGTTTCTCATGGTTTCACCATGGACATCACAGACCGCAAGCGAGCAGAGCAAGAGATCGAACGCCTGGCGTTCTACGACGCCCTCACCGGTCTGCCCAACCGCCGCCTGCTGCTCGATCGCCTGCAACGCTCCCTGGCCGCCTGCCAGCGCACCAAGAACCTCGGCGCTCTGCTGTTCATCGACCTCGATAACTTCAAGGACCTCAACGACACCCTGGGCCACGACATGGGCGACCAGCTTCTGTCCCAGGTCGCCACCCGCCTGGTGGGCAGCGTGCGCGAAGCCGACACCGTCGCCCGCTTTGGCGGCGACGAATTCGTCGTCATGCTCGAAGCCCTGGCCCCCGACCTGCAAAACGCCGCCACCCAGGCAGAAACCGTGGCCGAGAAACTCCTGGCCAGCCTGAACCAACCCTTTGACCTGGACGGCGCCCAGCACTACAGCACCCCCAGCATCGGCATCACCCTCTTTGGCGACGAACGCCTCACGGTGGACGAACTGCTCAAACGCGCCGACCTGGCCATGTACCAGGCCAAAGCCGCAGGGCGCAATACCCAGCGCTTCTTCGACCCCGACATGCAAGCGGCGGTGAACGCCCGCTCCAACCTCGAAGCCGACCTGCGCCAGGGCCTGGCCCGGGGCGAGTTGCTCGTGCACTACCAGCCCGTCGTGGACCACCACGCCCGCCTCCTGGGCGCAGAAGCCCTCGTGCGCTGGCGCCACCCCCAGCGCGGCATGATCAGCCCGGCCGACTTCATCCCCCTGGCCGAACAGACCGGCCTCATCCTCCCCCTGGGCCAATACGTGCTCCAGACCGCCTGCGAACAACTGCAGCGCTGGAGCCAACACCCAGACACCGCCCACCTGTCTATCTCCGTGAACGTCAGCGCCCGCCAATTCCGCCAACCCGGCTTCGTGGCCGAAGTGCTGCAAACCCTCAAGAACCACAACGCAGACCCCCGGCAACTCAAGCTCGAACTCACCGAAAGCCTGCTGCTGGGAGACATCGAAGACACCATTGCACGCATGGTGCAACTCAAAAGCGAAGGCGTGGGCTTTGCGCTCGACGACTTCGGCACCGGCTACTCGTCCCTGTCCTACCTCAAGCGCCTGCCACTGGACCAGGTGAAGATCGACCAGAGCTTCGTGCGGGACGTGCTGACAGACCCGAACGACGCGGCGATTGTTCGGACCATCCTGGCGCTGGCCAAGAGCCTGGACCTGGAGGTGGTGGCGGAGGGGGTGGAGACGACAGGGCAGCTGAGCTTTCTGAGGCTGCATGGGTGTGAGGGGTTCCAGGGGTATCTGTTTGGGAGACCCGGGCCTGCGGAGGGGATCGATGCATTGCTCTATCCCGCCAGCTGACGTTGTGCCCATGGGGTGTGGGGCCTGCGGGGCAAGGGCCTAGGCATGCGGTTTGACAAGCTTCTGGACCGCAACGCCCCCGGCATCCGTGGCCTGCTGGCAGTCGTAGCCCTGGCACTGCTCGGCGCCGTGCTGGTGGTGCAGGGCGCGCAGCACTGGCGCGCTGGAGAGCGCGCGACCGAGCGCTCACGTTTGTTGCACCAGACGGCAGACACGCTGCAAGCCCAGACCACGGGCGGCTCCATGCTGGGTGCGGTGTCACTGATGGGCCTGAGCGAGCCGTTGCTCAAAGACATGGCGCTGGGCCTTCTGCCCCCGGATCACCCCGAGGCCCTGTCCCGCCTGGCCGTAGCGCGCGGGCGCTTTCTGGTGCAAGGCGTGTATGTGATGTCGGCCGATGGCACCGTGGTGGCCCACGAGACGCCCGGCGAGCGGTCCACGGGCTTGAACCTCGCATTCCGCCCCTATTTCCAGCAGGCCATCCAGGGTGCGACCAGCGTGTATGCGGCCATCGGCAGCAACACCCAGGAGCGCGGGTTGTACTACGCGGCCCCGCTGTACGAGAGCGACACGCCGTCGAGCAACATCATTGGTGTGGTGATGTTCAAGGTGGGGTTCGAGCCGGTGGACCTGCTGCTCAAGCGTGCGGGCCTGCCCATGGTGCTGCTGTCTCCGCAGGGCGTGGCATTCGCCGCCACCCGGCCCGAGTGGCAGTTTGCGGTGGCGCCACCGCTCACCCAGGCGCGCATCGACGCCATTCGCGCCACGCGCCAGTTCGGCCGCCACTTTGACAATGGCGTGGCTTCGGCGCTGCCCTTTGCGGCCGAGGCTGGTGAGGTGCAGATCAATGGCGTACCCCATGCGGTCGAACGCCGGGCCATTGACTGGCACGACCCCGGCGGCCAGTGGCAGCTGGTGGTGCTGGACGATATCAGCGCCTTGATGACGTCGTCGCAGCGCGCGCGCATCGGGGCCGTGGCGTTTGTGCTGCTGTGCCTGCTGGGCCTGCTGTTGCTGGATCTGCTGCGCAGCCGGGCACAGGTGGCCAGTGCATTGGAGAGGTTCAGGGTGCTGGGCACGGCGCTGGAGAGCAGTCCCGTGTCGGTGGTCATCACCGACGGCGATGGCCGTATCGACTGGGTCAACCCCCAGTACGAGCGCAATACGGGCTATTCGCTGGAGGAGGTGCGGGGCAAGAAGCCCTCGGTGGTGGCCAGCGGGCAAACGCCCGCGCAAACCTACCAGCTCATGTGGTCGGCACTGCTATCGGGCAAGTCCTGGCAGGGTCAGTTCATCAACCGGCGCAAGGACGGCAGCACCTACCATGACGAAGCCACGCTGTCGCCCGTGTTCGACGCGCGCGGCAAGCGCATCGGTATCGTGGGCCTGCACGAGGACGTGTCTGAACGCATTCAGGCGCAAAAGGAGCTGGAGCGCCGCGAGCGCCTGCTCAACGAACTGCTGGAGCAGCAGACTGCCATCTTTGACAATGCGCCGCCCATCGTGCTGGTGTGCGACGGACAGTTCCGCCAGTTCAACCCGGCGTTCGTGGACCTCATGGGCGGCACGGCCTCGCAGCTGCTGGGACTGGGAGTGTCGGTGCTGTTCGGCGGGGCGGGCCATGCGGACCTGTTCACGGCCCGTGTGGCACCCTCGCTGGCCTCGGGCCAGGCCGTGCGCGAAACCGCCACCCTGTACCGGCTGGACGGCAGCCAGTTCGAGGCGCGCCTGGCGGGCCGCAGCGTCAATATGGACGACTTTGGCACGGCCTCGATCTGGGTCATCGAAGATGCCAGCGAGCAACGGCGCGCCGAGCGTGTGATCCAGCAGGCCCAAGAGCGTCTGGAGCTGGCGCAGGAGGCGGGGAAGATCGGGGTGTTCGACCTGAACCTGGTCACCGGCGAGATTCTGTGGTCGGACAAGCTGGCACAGATGATGGGCCTGCCCCCAGGCACGCAGCCACAGACCCGCGACTATTGGCTCAGCTGCCTGCATCCGGATGACCGCGACCAGGCGGGCACCTATTTCGACAGCTGCCTGGCGGGTACAGCGGATTACTTGCGCGACTCCTGGCGCATCGTGCGCCCCGACGGGGAGGTGCGCTGGTTCCTGGAGGCGGCACGTATCTTCCGCGACCCCCAGGGGCGGCCGGTGCGGGTGGTCGGTGTCAACGTGGACATCCACGACCAGAAGCTGCTGGAAGAACAGGTGGCGGGGCAGCTGGATTTCCAGCAGGCCCTGATCGATGCCATCCCCGTGCCCCTGTTCTACAAAGGGGCCGACGGACGCTATGTGGGCGTCAACCGCGCGTACGAGCAGGCCTTTGGTGTCACCCGCGAGTCCCTGGTGGGCAAGACGGTGATGGACCTGGAGTTCCTGCCCCGCACCTCCCGCGTTCTTTTCGAGCGCGACAACGCGCTGGTACTGGCGGGCGAGCAATCGGTGCACCGCGAGGTGGACCTGCCGTATGCCGATGGCCAGATCCACCACACGCTGTTCTGGCTGCACGGTTTCCGGCGCGCCGATGGCACGCCCGGCGGCACCATCGGCACCTTTGTAGACATCACCGACCGCCAGCGCGCCGAGCAGGAACTGCGCCGCGCCAAGGAGCTGGCCGAAGAGTCCACCGCGCTCAAGTCCAACTTCCTGGCCAACATGAGCCACGAGATCCGCACGCCCATGAACGCGATCATCGGCATGTCGCATCTGGCACTCAAGTCGGGCCTGAGCCCGCGCCAGCATGACTACGTGAGCAAGATCCAGCAGGCGGGCCAGCACCTGCTGGGGGTCATCAACGACATCCTGGACTTCTCCAAGATCGAGGCAGGCAAGCTGGTGGTGGAACGCCAGCCCTTCTTGCTGGACCGCATGCTGGAGAGCGTGTCTGACGTGGTGGGCTACAAGGCCGGCGCCAAGGGGCTGGAGCTGGTCTGCGATGTGGCCAGCGACGTACCCCCCAACCTCGTGGGCGATGCGCTGCGCTTGGGCCAGATCCTCATCAACTACGCCAACAACGCCATCAAGTTCACCGAGTCTGGCGAGATCAGCATCGCGGTGCGTTTGCTGGAGGAGTCGGGCAATCAGGTCCGGCTGCGTTTTGAGGTGCGCGACACCGGCATCGGGCTGACCGAAGAGCAGATGGGCCGCCTGTTCCAAAGCTTCCAGCAGGCGGACACCTCCACCACGCGCCGCTATGGCGGCACGGGCCTGGGGCTGGCGATCTGCAAGAGCCTGGCGGAGCTGATGGGCGGAGAGGTGGGCGTGGAGAGCCGTTTTGGCAAAGGCTCCACTTTCTGGGTAGCGGTGCCGCTGGAGCGTGGCGCGCCCGCGCGGATGCTGCTGCCGCCGCCCGACCTGCGGGGCACGCGGGTGCTGGTGGTGGACGACAACCACACGGCGGCCACGGTGCTGTCCGACATGCTGCAGGCGATGGGCTTTGTGGTGGAGCAGGCCCATTCGGGTCTGGAGGCGCTGGACCGGCTGCGCGAGTCCATGGCCCAGCATCTGCCGTTTGGCCTGTTGCTGCTGGACTGGCACATGCCGGGCATGGACGGTGTGGAGCTGGCAGGCCACATCCGCAGCCTGGGCATGCCCAAGGTGCCGCAGATGCTCATGGTCACGGCCTACGGTCGCGAGGACGTGATGCGGGCCGCGCGCGCGCAGGGCATCGAAACCGTGCTCATCAAGCCTGTCAATGCCTCGCTGCTATTCGATACGTTGATGCAGCCGCTGGAGGCCTCTGGCACGGCCGGGCGTCGCACGGTCACCCCGGCGCCTGCGGCCGACGAGCTGCCCCTGGGCATCCGGGGGGCCAGCGTGCTGCTGGTGGAGGACAACGAACTCAACCAGATGGTGGCCATGGAACTGCTGCTGGATGCGGGCTTTGCCGTGGATGTGGCAGAGAACGGGCAGATCGCCATCGACCGCATCGAGCGCAAGCACTATGACGCCGTGCTCATGGACATGCAGATGCCCGTCATGGATGGCGAGACCGCTACGCGCCTGCTGCGCGAGGACCCGCGCCATGCGCAGCTGCCCATCATTGCGATGACGGCCAACGCCATGGAGGCCGACCGCCAGCGCTGCTTTGCAGCCGGCATGAACGACCACGTTGCCAAGCCCATCGAGCCTGCGGCGCTGTGGGCGGCGTTGTCCCGCTGGGTCCGCCCGCGCCAGGGGCTGGGCGCGGCCGCCTTGCCCGCTCGCAGCAGTGCAGCCCCCGTGGCGGCATCGGTGGCGGCTGCCAGTGCCACTGCGGCAGGGTGGCTGCCGGTCGAAGTCCCTGACCTGCCGGGGCTGGACACTCCCCTGGGCTTGCAGCGTGCGCTGGGCAAGCCGGGTCTGTACGCGGAGATGCTGCGCCGCTTCGCGCAGGGGCAGGCCCCTGTGCTGGCAGAGCTGCAGCGTGCGCTGGCGGTGCACGATGTGGCGCTGGCCGAGCGCCTGGCCCACACGCTGCGGTCGGTGGCCGCCAACATTGGCGCGCAAACCGTGTCGGAGCGCGCCCAGGCGCTGGAGCATGCACTGCGCTTTAAGCATGGCAACCAGGCCATCGTCCCGTTGCTGGCTGAGTTGAGGGCGGCACTGCAGCCCCTGTTGCAGGGTCTGCAGGACTGGACGCTGCAGGCCGCGCAGGCGCGCGCGACCTCTGCGCCAGGGCTTTCGGCGGCTGCGGCGGCGGCACCAGGGGCCGACGTGACACCGGCCCACGCGGAGCTGCATTTGCGGCACCTGCTGGAGCAGGATGATCCTGCAGCCGCAGAGTTTTTCCAACACAATGGGGTGGTGCTCAAGGCGGCGCTGGGCAGCGCCTTTCAGACCGTCGAGAAGCACACCCTGAATTTCGATTTTGAGCAGGCGCTGGAGGCCCTGGCTACAGTGCCTGGCTCCGAATCTCCGGCCCTCGAAACCCCCTGAACGGCACCTACGCAGGACATTTGCATGGACAACGCGCCTTTTGCCTCCAGCCCGGCGACCTTGGTTGACAAGCCGATTGCCACCGTGCTCGTGGTGGACGACACGCCCGAGAACCTCACCCTCATGGGCAGCCTGCTGCGCGAGCACTACCTGGTCAAGGTGGCCAACCACGGCGAGAAGGCGCTCAAGATTGCGCAGTCGGGCACGCCACCCGACCTGATCCTGCTGGACATCATGATGCCCGAGGTGGACGGCTACGAGGTGTGCCGCCGCCTCAAGGCCTCGCCCGCCACGCGTGACATTCCGGTGATCTTTCTCACGGCGCGTTCCGACACCGACGACGAGCGCATGGGCCTGGCCCTGGGGGCCGTGGACTACATTACCAAGCCCATCAGCCCGCCCATCCTGCTGGCGCGCGTCAACACGCATCTGGCGCTCAAGGCCACGGCTGACTTCCTGCGCGACAAAAGCGCCTATCTGGAGCGCGAGGTTGCCATGCGCACGCTGGAGGTGCAGGCCATCCAGGACGTGACCATCATGGCCATGACCTCGCTGGCTGAAACGCGCGACAACGAAACCGGCAACCACATCCGCCGTACTCAGCTGTACGTGAAGACGCTGGCCGAGCGCCTGCGCCACCACCCCCGTTTCGAGCATGTGCTCAACGACCGCATGATCGAGCTGCTCTACAAGTCGGCGCCGCTGCACGACATCGGCAAGATCGGCATCCCTGACAGCATCCTGCTCAAGCCCGGCAAGCTCACGGTGGAAGAGTTCGAGGTCATGAAGACCCATACCACGCTGGGCCGCAACGCCATTGACGAGGCCGAGCGGCGCCTGGGCATGCGCGTGGCATTCTTGAGCGTGTCCAAGGAGATTGCCTACAGCCACCAGGAAAAGTGGGACGGCTCAGGCTACCCGCAGGGCCTGGCGGGCGATGCCATCCCGGTGTCGGCCCGGCTGATGGCCGTGGCCGACGTGTACGACGCGCTCATCAGCAAGCGCGTGTACAAACCCGCGTTTTCGCACGACCAGGCCTGCAGCACCATCGTGCGGGGCAAGGGTACGCACTTCGACCCCGACATGGTGGATGCGTTTGTCGACATTGCGGAAGACTTCCGCAGCATTGCGCAGAAGTACCCCGACCCGGCGTAGCGGACAACCCCCTGAGCGACTTCGTCGCGTCCCCCTTCTCTCGAATGGCTGCGCCATTCGAGAGAAGGGGGACGCAGCCAGCGCGGCGGGGCGGCCCTTGCACGGCGGCACTGGTGTGCGTCTCGCCCGCTGCACGGTCCAGCTACTAGATCTCACCAGCGGTCATCGTGTGCTGGCTTGACGGCGAGGCGCGGTCGTTGTGATGATCAGAACGGCGCGTCTTCGCCCTTGGCGGTGTTGTCGGCTTGCGGTGCAGTGGGTTCCGCTGCATCAGCGCCTTCATCGGCGTCCGGGGTGTCGGTGGCAGGCGCATCAGCCGCACCCGCCTGCCGCACCGCCGCCTTGTCGCCAGCACTCGCAAATTTGCTGTACTTGCCCAGGACGGGAACCAGCTGGCCGTATACGCGGGGGTTGCCCGCCAGGCACTCGCGCTGCTCCAGGAAGTCGGCCTCGCCCGTGAAATTGCCCACCAGACCGCCGGCCTCGGTCACCAGCAGCGAGCCCGCAGCCACGTCCCAGATCGACAGGCCGGTTTCAAAGAAACCATCGGTGAAGCCCGCAGCCACGTAGGCCAGGTCCAGCGCGGCGGCACCGGGGCGGCGCAGGCCGGCGGTGCGCTGCATCACGTCGGCCATCATGTTCAGGTAGCTCTTGAAGTTGTCGCCCGGGCGGAAGGGGAAGCCGGTGGAGATCAGGCAGTCCTTGAGCTGGGTACGCTTGCTCACGCGGATGCGGCGCTCGTTCAGGTAGGCGCCACGGCCCTTGGTGGCGGTGAACAGGTCGTTGCGGGTGGGGTCGTACACGACGGCCTGCTCCACCTTGCCCTTCACGGCCAGCGCGATGCTGATGCAGTACACGGGGAAGCCGTGGATGAAGTTGGTGGTGCCGTCCAGCGGGTCGATGATCCAGACGAATTCCGAATCCTTGGCGCCGTATTCCTTGCCCGACTCTTCGGCCAGGATGCCGTGGCCGGGGTATGCCGTCAGCAGCGTCTCGATGATGATCTTTTCGGAGGCGTGGTCCACCTCGGTCACAAAGTCATTGATCTGCTTTTGCGAGATCCGCACCGATTCCACGTCCAGGGCCGCGCGGTTGATGATGGCGCCGGCGGCGCGTGCAGCCTTGATGGCCACGTTGAGCATGGGGTGCAGAGTAGACGACATAAATTGTGGTGGTTGGCAGCGCACGGCCAGGGTGGCGCGGGCGTTTGCGTACAGGATGAGCGGGGAGGTCAGGCCCGACCCGGCGATGCGGGCGGCGACAATAGAGGGCGGGATTTTACCCGCAGAGCCCTTTTTTGCCTAACCGGCCGCCTTCCCCCTCTCGCCCCGCCCGTCCATGAAGACCCGTTTTGTCCTGATCAATACCAGCCATGCCGGCAATGTGGGCGCCGCCGCCCGCGCCATGAAAACCATGGGGTTTGACGACCTGGTGCTGGTCGCCCCACGCTGGGCCAACGTGCTGCGGCGCGAGGAGACCATCCAGCGCGCCAGCGGCGCCCTCGATGTGCTGAACAACGCGCGCATCGTCGCCACGCTGGACGAAGCCTTGGACGGCATGAGCCACCTGTGCGCCACGGCCATGACGCCGCGTGACTTCGGCCCGCCCACGGCAGCACCGCGCGCGCACTTTGAAATGCTATTGAAAAGTGAGCTGCTCAGGTATGAAACACCGGCGCTAGAGCCTGAAAACCCTCAAAACCCAGGTGAGGAATCTCCTGCAGACCCTGGCGCGGCGCCGCAAGCCGGTGTGGCCTTTCTCTTCGGCTCCGAGCGGTTTGGCATGACCAACGAAGACGTGTACCGCTGCCACGTGGCCCTCTCCATCCCCACGAACCCGAGCTTTGGCTCGCTCAACCTGGGCGCGGCCATCCAGGTGATCGCCTACGAATGGCGCCAGGCGCTGGGCGGTTTTGCGGTGCAGGATGCGACGCCGCCGCGCGCGCTGGCCGATGCGGCGCAGGTGGCGGGCATGCTGGGCCACTGGGAGCAGGCGCTCACATCCATCGGTTTTCTGGACCCGGCCGCGCCCAAGAAGCTCATGCCCCGCCTTAACCAGCTTTTCAACCGCGCGCAGCTGAGCCCTGAGGAAATCCACATCTTGAGAGGTGTCGCCAAAGCCATGATCGAGACGGCGCAGGCGAAACGATAGACTGTGCAGCCCATTTACAAATAACCATAACAACCAATGCTCGCCCGCCTGCGCTCCGATATCCAGTGCATCCTCGACCGCGATCCTGCCGCGCGCAGCACGTGGGAGGTGATCACCTGTTATCCGGGCCTGCATGCGATCTGGTTGCACCGCCCGGCCCACTGGTGCTGGCACCATGGGCTCAAGTGGCTGGGTCGCTTCATCTCGCACTTTGCACGCTGGTTCACGGGCATCGAGATCCACCCCGGCGCCAAGATCGGAGAGCGCGTGTTCTTCGACCATGCCATGGGCGTGGTGGTGGGCGAGACCGCAGAGATCGGCGACGGCTGCACCATCTACCAGGGCGTGACGCTGGGTGGCACCTCGCTGTACAAAGGCGCCAAACGCCATCCCACCCTGGGCCGCGACGTGGTGGTGAGCGCGGGTGCCAAGGTGCTGGGTGGCTTCGAAGTGGGCGACGGTGCCAAGATCGGCAGCAATGCCGTGGTCATCAAGCCCGTGCCTGCAGGTGCTACGGCGGTGGGCATCCCGGCGCGCATCATCCCCTCCAAGGAAGGCCAGAGCGCCGACGTGACCGAGCCCCAGCCGTCGCGCAAATTCACTGCCTATGGCATCACGCAGGAGGACGACCCGCTCTCGCAGGCCATGCGGGGGTTGATCGACAACGCCTCATCGCAAGAGCACCAGATCGCGCTGTTGTGGCAGGCCATTGAAAAGCTCTCGGCCGCCAATCACCAGGCCAAGGACTGTGTGCCGTGCGATGCGGCCATCAAGGAGCAGTTCGAGGCAGGCAAGCTTAACGAGCTGGTGGGCAAATAGGCCGCGTTTTCAATTCGCTATCAAAAAAATAGCTGCCAGCGCATGGGTATCCGGCGCTGGCAGCTATTTTGACTTGACGGTATCGTGGGGGTCAGGCCGCGCGTGGTGCGCGGATGGCCGTCTTGGGCCGGAACGCCTTGCAGACCTCGTCGCGTGTTTCCATGTACGGCCCGCCGATCAGGTCCACGCAGTACGGCACGGCGGCAAAGATGCCCGGCACGATCTGTTTGCCTTCGGCATCTTTCAGCCCTTCCAACGTCTCGGCAATCGCCTTGGGCTGGCCGGGCAGGTTGATGATGAGGCTCCGGTCGCGCACCACGGCCACCTGGCGCGAGAGGATGGCGGTGGGTACAAACTTGAGGCTGATCTGGCGCATTTGCTCGCCAAAGCCCGGCATCTCCTTGTGCGCCACGGCCAGTGTGGCCTCGGGCGTCACGTCGCGCAGGGCAGGGCCGGTGCCGCCGGTCGTCAGCACCAGGCTGCAGCCCGCGTTGACCAGTTCGATCAGTGTGGCGCTGATGCCCGCTTGCTCGTCGGGGATCAGGCGCGACTCGAAGCTGATGGGGTTGCGCAGCGCACGGGTGAGCCAGTCCTGCAGCGCGGGCAGGCCCTTGTCTTCATAGACGCCGGTGCTGGCGCGGTCGCTGACGGAAACGATGCCAATCTTGACGGCATCGTGGATGGCTTCACTCATCGTCGTTGTCCTCGTCGGTGTCGCTGGCGTCTGCCGTGCCGGTGCCGCCCAGGTGCTCGCGCACCAGCTGGAACAGCTCGCGGTACGCACGGCCCTTGCGGGGCGCCAGGCCTTGCGAGACCTGGACATTGGCCTCTTTGCCTGCGGGCTGTGCGTCCCTGCGCGCCTGGCGGATCAGCGCGCGCAGCTGCTGTGTGTCGGTGGTGGGGTGCTCGGCCATCCAGGCGGCCAGCGTGTCGTCATCGGCGATCAGGCGGTCGCGCCATTGTTCGGCCAGGTGCAGCTGCAGCTTTTCGGTGGCAGAGCCCTTGTGCTGCTCTTCCAGGGCCTGGCGGGCGGCTTGCACCAGCTCGGGTTCGAGCTTGCGCATGAGCTTGCCCACGTACTGCATCTGGCGGCGCTTGCCTTCAAAGTTGGTGATGCGCTTGGCCTCGGCCAGCGCCTCCACCAGCTTGTCGGGCAGGCCCAAGGCGTCGAACAGGTCGGCGCGCAGGTTCAAAAGCTCTTTGCCCAGGTCCTGCAGTTCGTCGCTCTCGCGCTTGAGATCGGTGCGGCTGGCATCGGGCGTGCCTTTGAGTTCGGCCTTGAGCTGAATGTCCAGTTCGCTGCCTTCGGCAACGAACTGGCCTCGCACAAAGTAGCCTTTTTTGGGTTTGCGTGACATGGGTGGTGGGGGCAAAAAACAAGTGGCGCAGAGCGCGCCACAGCGGCAAGTATCATAGCTGCCGCTATGAACAAACCCTCCCACCGCGCCCCGCGCACCCCCGGCGCGCTGGCCGCCGCGCCCGCAGCTGCCACCTCTCGCACCCCTGACAGCGGCTTCAGCTACAGCCGCCCGTTCTTTGAAGGCCTGGTGGACCGCGCCCTGGCCCACGCCAAAAAGCTCGGCGCCACCGACGCGGGCGCCGAGGCCTCCGAGGGGTGCGGCCTGTCTGTCAGCGTGCGCAAGGGCGAGCTGGAGAACGTGGAGCGCAACCGCGACAAGTCGCTGGGCGTGACGGTGTACATCGGCCACCGCCGGGGCAATGCCAGCACATCCGACTTCTCGGACAAGGCCATCGAGCAGACCGTGCAAGCAGCCTACGACATTGCCCGCTTCACGGCCGAAGACCCCGTGGCCGGCCTGCCGGACGCCGACGACATCGCCCCCCAGGAAACGCACCGCGACCTGCAACTCTTCCACCCCTGGGCCATCACCAGCGAAGAAGCCGCGGAGATGGCCAAGGCCTGCGAGGCCGCGGCTTTCAAGACCCACCGCCGCATCACCAACAGTGAAGGCGCGGGCGTGTCGGCCCAGCAAAGTCATTTCTTCAGCGCCCACACGCGCGGCTTTCGCGGTGGCTATGCCAGCTCGCGCCACAGCTTCTCGGTGGCCCCCATCGCCTCGCTGCCTGGCAAGAATGCCGAGATGCAGCGTGACGCCTGGTACAGCTCCATGCGCAACGCCGCCGAGTTGGCCTCGCCTGAGGCCGTGGGCCGCTACGCTGCGCAGCGCGCGCTGAGCCGTCTGGGCAGTCGCAAGATCCCCACCACCCAATGCCCGGTGCTGTTCGAATCCACCCTGGCCGCTGGCCTGCTGGGCGGTTTTGTGCAGGCCATCAGTGGTGGCTCGCTGTACCGCAAGAGCAGCTTCTTGCTCGACTCGCTGGGCAAGATGGTGTTCCCCAAGCACATCGACATCCTCGAAGACCCGTTCATCTTGGGCGGTAAGGGCAGCTCGCCGTTTGACGAGGAAGGCGTGCGCGTGGCGCCGCGCAAGGTGGTGCAGGGCGGCCGCGTGCAGGGCTATTTCCTCTCCAGCTACTCGGCCCGCAAGCTGGGCATGAAGACCACGGGCAACGCCGGGGGCTCGCACAACCTCACCCTGACCTCGCGCCTGACACAAGCCAGCGACGACCTGGATGCCATGCTGCAAAAGTTGGGCACGGGCCTGTTTGTGGTGGAGCTGATGGGCCAGGGCGTGAACTACGTGACCGGCGACTACTCGCGCGGCGCGAGCGGCTTCTGGGTCGAGAACGGCAAGATCGCCTACCCCGTGCACGAGATCACCATCGCGGGCAATCTCAAGGACATGCTCAAGGGCATCGAGGCCGTGGGCTCGGATGCCTACAACTACGGCGCCAAGACCGTGGGATCGATTCTGGTGAACCGCATGAAGGTGGCGGGGAGCTGAGAAGGCGGGAGCGAACCCGCGCTCACGCCCGCTGGGCCAGGCCGGATTCCTTCGCCCCTTCTGACGGCGGCCCTGGTCCAGAGGCTGGCCAGGGTGGGCCTGTACCGACTCCTGCGTTTTGCATTGCTGTCATCAACGAAACGCAATATGGTGTGGGTGCCGCTTAGCCAGTGGGCACTTCAACCCTCCAAGGAGTCACCATGTCGAAAGTTCTGGTTCTTTACTATTCCACCTACGGCCACATTGAAACCATGGCCCAGGCCGTGGCCGATGGGGCGCGCTCTGCGGGTGCTACCGTCGATGTCAAGCGGGTGCCAGAGACTGTGCCTGAAGACATTGCCAAGGGCGCGCATTTCAAGCTGAACCAGTCTGCTGGTGTGGCCACCGTGGCGGAGCTGGAGGGCTATGACGCCATCATCGTCGGTGCGCCCACCCGTTTTGGCCGCATGCCTTCGCAGATGGCTGCATTTCTCGATCAGGCGGGTGGTCTGTGGGCACGCGGTGCGCTCAACGGCAAGGTGGGAGGCGCGTTTACCTCCACAGCCACCCAGCACGGTGGGCAGGAGGTCACGCTGTTCTCCATCATCACCAATCTGATGCACTTCGGGATGACGATTGTGGGCTTGCCCTACAGCTACCAGGGGCAGATGACTCTGGATGAGGTCGTTGGCGGAAGCCCCTATGGCGCCACCACGATTGCGGGCGGCCAGGGCCAGCGCCAGCCCAGCACCCTGGAGCTGGACGGTGCACGTTTTCAGGGCAAGTTGATCGCTGAAACCGCGAACAAGCTGTTTCCCTGATCTGATCGTCCCGCCCGCATCCATCGTTCTGGTGGCAGGTGGTTTGCCGCGAGCCATCAGCCATTTGCCATAGGCCTGCGCCCATGCAAGGGTGCACGACTCCGGGCTTTTTGAGCGTTTGGTTCCCGTGCCTCGAGCGACTTCGTGACACTCCAAGACCCCGCACTCTTGCGCCGACTGCTGCGCGCCAAGGACCGCATGGACGCCGCGTCGCACGAGGCCTGGCCGGTGCAGCGGCTGGCCGAGGTCAGCGGCGTCTCCGAGGCGCATTTCGCCCGATCCTTCCGGCAGGCCTTTGGCATTCCGCCACACCGTTACCTGCTGACTCGCCGTATCGAGCAGGCCACCACGCTGCTGCGTGATACGGACTTGCCCATCATCGAGATCGCGTTTGCCACCGGCTGGGAAAGCCTGGGCACCTTTGGGCGCACCTTCCGTGATATCACCGGGCAGAGCCCCAGTGCGGTGCGCCTGCAGGCCCAGGCCACGGTTGCCCCCCTGAACAAGGTGCCCGCCTGCGTGTTGAAGGCCACGCAGCGTCCCGACCTCACCACCGCAGTTTCGGAGAAGCGCCGCCGCCAGGCCGCAGGTACAAAGCCGACATCAGCAACAAACCAGGAGATCTGATGACGATGAACCAAGGCATTGGTGTGGTGGGCGTGTATGTGGACGACCAGGACGAGGCGCTCGCGTTTTACGTAGGTAAGCTCGGGTTTCGCGTGCACACGGACGTGCGCAACGGCCCCTACCGCTGGCTGACGGTGCAGCACCCCGACCAGCCGGGCTTTCAGCTGGGCCTGTTCTGGCCCGGCCCGCCGATCCATGATGAAGCCACAGCGCTAACTTTGCGCGCCATGGTGGCCAAAGGAGCCATGCCCGCTCTGGTGCTTCATGTTGCGGACTGCCGCGCGGACTATGCCCGACTGCGGAACTTGGGTGTGGAGTTCACACAGGAGCCCGTGGACCGGTACGGCAACGTGGACGCAGGCTTTCGCGACCCGGCGGGCAACGGCTGGAAGATGATCCAGCTTGCCGCTGGAGGTGCGCAATGAGCGCCGGTGCGGGCATCCGGCGGTTTCATCGCTGGGTGTCGATGGCGTTCACTCTTGCTGTCATCGCCAACTTTGTGGTCCGTGCGCAAGGTGCAGGCAACCCGCCGGACTGGGTGACGTATGCACCCCTGCCGCCGCTGGCGCTGCTGTTGTTGACGGGGCTGTACCTGTTCGTGCAGCCCTACCTGCAGCGGCTTGCTGCCCGGTCTTCCGTTCGGCCTGCCCCGGGTGCCCAGGGCTGGCCGCCCGCGTGACGTCGGGTGGTGTGCCCCGCCATCACTCTGCGAGGCCCGCAAATTCCGCCAGCAACTCCAGCACGCCCTCCACTGCCGGGGAGGGCGGCGGCTGGTGCCGGTGGGCCACGGCCATGGGGCGCATCAGCGGCGGCTGCAGGGGGCAGATCTGCACACCGGGCGTGCCCTGCAGGTCTTCCACCTCTTCCATCGGCAGCAAGGCGGCGCACTGGCTGGCCACGGCCAGGCTTTTGAGGGCGCCGGGGTAGCTCAGCGCCAGAAACGGGCGCGGGTGGTGCCCCGCCTGGCCAAACCAGTTGGCGATCAGCCCGTGCATTTGCGTGGCGGGCGCAAACGAGGCCCAGCGACGGCTGGCCAGCCAGTCGGGGCCGATGTGCTCGGGTGCCTCCCACGCGGCGGGCAGCAGGGCCACCATGGGGTCGTTGCGCCACGGGGTCTGCCGCACCTCGGCCAGCGGCGGCTGGGGGCTGGCGACGATGGCGATGTCCAGCGTGCCCGCTTTGAGCCGCTGCATCGACTCGGCCGAGCCCACGGCCTCCAGGCGGATTTCCACACCCGGGCTGCGCGCCGCCAGCGCCTCCAGCATGCGCGGCAGCAGCCGGGTGCTGACCCCCGCCGACACGCCCACCCGCACCATGCCTTCGCGGCCAGAGGCACGGCGCCGCACGCGTTCCACGAGGTCATCACTGGCCAGTAGCAGCTGGCGGCCTTCGCGCACCAGCACTTCGCCTGCGGGGGTGAGGTCGGCCTGGCGCCGCCCGCGCACCACCAGCTCGGCGCCCAGGCGCGATTCCAGTTCCTTGATGTGCATGCTGACTGTGGGCGGCGCCAAGTGCAGCGCCTGGGCCGCAGCAGCAAAGGTGCCCAGGTCGGCGATGGCGATCAGGGTCTGCAGCTGGTCGAGGTTGAGGTTACGCATCAGGTTTCCTGACTTCAGGATTCAATGAATTCAACTTTACAGATGTTAGCCCCGCCGCGAGCATCGGGGCCATGTTGCATCCCACCCGTCTGGACCCCGAAGACACCGCTCGCCACGCCCTTGCCCGCCAGCCCCCGGGTGCACTGCCACAGCGCCCGGCCCGTGCCGCCCGCTGGCCGCGCCGGGTGCAGCGCCTGGGCTGGCGTTGGCTGCGGAGGCTGGGTGCTGCCTTGGCCCGGGCCGAGCAGCGCATCACCGACAACTTCAGGGTACCGCCCCATGGGGGCTGAGGCAGTTTGGGAGCGTGGAGGAGGCAGTGCGCAGTGGCGTGGCGCCGGGGATCGGCCTACACTGCCAGACCGGTCGGACGGCCTGGACCGGGCCCTGGCGCACCGCCAGGAAGGCTGCATGTCACCCCTGCTGCATGTCGGGCCGGATTGAGCGAAAGGACCTGGTATGTTGTCCGATTCCTCCGTAACCACCATGCTGCCCGTGATGGACATGGACCGCGCCCGCGCCTTCTACGAGGGCTGCCTGGGCCTGAGGCCCGGCGGCTTCCGGCCCGATGGCAAGTTTGTCTATGCCGTAGGGGGCAGCACGCTGGCGCTGTTCCCCAAACCGGAAGGCACCAAGGCCGACCACACGGCCATCAGCTTTCTGGTGGCCGACATCGCCGCCGCCATCGAGGCGCTGAAACGCGCCCAGGTGGTCTTTGAGGACTACGACTTCCCCGGCCTCAAGACCGTGAACCATGTGTGCGTGCTGGGCGCCGAGAAGGCCGCGTGGTTCAAGGACACCGAGGGCAACTACCTCTGCCTGCACGAGGACATTGCCACCTAGCCCGTGGTTTCAATAAAAAAAGGCCGGTACCGCGCGATAGGTATGCCTTTTAAGCTATGGAAATAGGAGCGTTGGGTCGAGGGCTGTGGCTCAGTTCCCCGCCACCCGTGCCGCAATCGCCTCGCCCACCTGCGTGGTGCTGGCCGTGCCGCCCAGGTCTGGCGTGCGCGGGCCGCTTTTGATGACCTCTTCGATGGCCGTGACGATGGCGTCATGCGCCTGCCGCCCCGCGCCCTGGCCCTGCGTGAGGAAGTCCAGCATCAGCGCACCCGACCAGATCATGGCAATCGGATTGGCGATGTTTTTGCCGTAGATGTCGGGTGCCGAGCCATGCACGGGCTCGAACAGGCTGGGGAAGGAGCGCTCGGGGTTCAGGTTGGCCGAAGGGGCGAGGCCAATGGTGCCGGTGGTGGCGGGGCCCAGGTCGCTCAGGATGTCGCCAAACAGGTTGGTCGCAGCCACCACGTCGAATCGGCCCGGCTGCAGCACAAAGCGGGCGGTGAGGATGTCGATGTGCTGCTTGTCCAGCGTGACCTCGGGGTAGCCCTTGGCCACGTCGTCCGCGCGCTGGTCCCACCAGGGCATGCTGATGGCGATGCCGTTGCTCTTGGTGGCCAGGGTCACGTGTTTCTTGGCGCGGGCCTGGGCCAGGTCGAACGCGAACTTCAAGAGGCGGTTGGCACCGTGGCGGGAGTAAACGGATTCCTGGATCACGATCTCGCGGTCGGTGCCTTCGTACATCACGCCACCCAGCGAGGTGTATTCACCCTCGGTGTTCTCGCGCACCACGTAGTAGTCGATGTCGCCGGGCTTGCGACCGGCCAGGGGGCAGGGCACGCCCTCGAACAAGCGCACAGGGCGCAGATTGATGTACTGGTCGAATTCGCGGCGGAACTTGAGCAGCGAACCCCACAGCGAGATGTGGTCGGGCACGGTGGCGGGCCAGCCGACGGCGCCGAAGAAGATGGCGTCCATGCCTGACAGCTGGGCCTTCCAGTCGTCGGGCATCATTTTTCCGTGGGTGGCGTAGTAGTCGGAGCTGGCCCAGTCGATGGCAGTGGTTTCGAGCGCAATGCCAAAACGCGCTGCGGCGGCCTGCACCACGCGCAGGCCTTCGGGCATCACCTCCTTGCCAATGCCGTCTCCGGCGATGAGGGCGATGCGGTAGGTTTTGGCGGGGGCGGAAGAGGTCATCAAGCGGTCCTTGCAATGGCGTCGGGGATGCGGCTGCAGGCGCAGCCAGCGGCATGGCGTGCATTGTTCCCAGCGCTGCCGATAACTACAATCCGCCAACTGTGGCTTCATCCTTCACACTTTGTGCATAAAAATCCTGCAGCGGAAGACCTGCGCGTGTTCACGGCCGTGGTGCGCAAGGCGAGCTTTGGCGGCGCTGCCACCGAGCTGGGGACCTCACCCGCCTATGTCAGCAAGCGCATTCGCCTGCTGGAGCAGGACCTGCAGGTCAAGCTGCTGCACCGCACCACCCGCCGCGTGGCGGTGACGGAAGAGGGTGAGCGCGTCTTCCACTGGGCGCAGTGCATCCTGGACGACATGGAGCAGCTGATGCAGGAGGTGGCGGTGACGCGCAGCGAGCCGCGTGGCCTGCTGCGGGTGAGCAGCAGCTTTGGCTTTGGCCGCCAGATTGTGGCGCCCGCGCTGTCGCGGCTGGTGGAGCAGCACCCAGGGCTGCAGGTGCGGCTCGAAGTGTTCGACCGGCTGGTGGATGTAGCGGGTGAAGGGTTTGATCTGGATGTGCGCGTGGGCGACGAGATTGCGCCGCACCTCATTGCCCGCCGCCTGGCGGACAACCACCGCGTGCTGTGCGCAGCGCCCGCCTACCTGCAGCGCAAGGGCACGCCGCGCACCGTGGCCGACCTGGCTGCGCACGACTGCCTGGTGATCAAGGAGCGCGACCACCCGTTTGGCGTGTGGCGCTTGCGCAGTGGTGCGCAGGAGGAGTCGGTGAAGGTGCGCGGCCCGCTGTCGGCCAACAACGGCGAGATGGCCGTGCAGTGGGCCGTGGACGGGCGCGGTGTAGTGTTGCGCTCGCTGTGGGATGTGGGCGCGCACCTGCAGGCGGGGCGCCTGGTGCAGGTGCTGCCGCAGTGGCAGCAGGAGGCGAATGTGTGGGCCGTGTACCCCACGCGGCTGGAGCGCTCGGCCAAGGTGCGGGTGTGCGTGGAGTTTCTGCAGGCGCATTTCCGCGCCGGGTGGATGGCGCGGGGCATTGAGATGGGGGGAAACGCCTCGGTCTGAAGCAAAAATAGCCGCTACCGCCCGTCTGGCAAGCGGTAGCAGCTATCAAAAAGATACTGACTGGGTGGAAGCGGGGGGCGATCAGCCCGCCAGCGCGGCCTTCACCGCAGCCGACACCTGGCCCATATCGGCCTTGCCCGCCAGGCGGGTCTTGACCACACCCATGACCTTGCCCATGTCGCCAGGGCCCGAGGCACCCACTTCGGCCACGATGGCCTTCACGGCAGCCAGCGTTTCTTCGGCCGACATGCGCTCGGGCAGGTAGGCCTGCAGCACGGCCATCTCGGCCTTTTCCTTGTCGGCCAAGTCCTGACGGCCCGCGCCTTCAAACGCGGTGATCGAGTCCTTGCGCTGCTTGATCAGTTTGTCCACGATGGCGACCACGGCTGCGTCGTCCAGCACGACGCGCTCGTCCACTTCCTTTTGCTTCATCGCGGCCTGCAGCAGGCGGATGGTGCCCAGGCGCTCGCTGTCCTTGGCGCGCATGGCGGTTTTCATATCTTCGGTGATCTGGTCCTTGAGGCTCATGGCGGCTTCCTTGGTTGGTTTTTAGACAAGAACAGGGGTTTGCCAAAAACAAAAACCCGCGCTTGGCGTCCCTAGCGCGGGTTTGTCGGCACTCCGTATCAGGACGGTGCCAAAGCGGTACTTAGTACAGCTTCTTGGGCAGTTGCATGCTGCGAACGCGCTTGTAGTGACGCTTCACGGCAGCAGCCTTCTTGCGCTTGCGCTCGGCGGTGGGTTTTTCGTAGAACTCACGGGCGCGCAGGTCGGTCAGCAGGCCGAGCTTTTCAATGGTGCGCTTGAAGCGGCGCAGTGCAACGTCAAAGGGTTCGTTTTCTTTTACGCGGATCGTAGTCATTAGCTAATGTTTTCCAAATGGTGCCTGCAGAGGGGCTTGGGGAGATCGGGCCTCAAGTCCGTACAAAGCGGTTTCCCCGTCTGTAACTAGTATTTGGCCGACGGAGCATTGCCAGCAAAGCCGGAGATTATAGCCTTTATCTGCACCCGCAGCGCAAGGGCCGCCCATCTGCCCCCAGATAGGGCGTCGGTGGGCTTCTCGCTGGCGCGGTCGCACTGCAATGGCGCGGAAGTTGCTTCATGTTGTAACACTCCTATTCACCGGTGGGGAGCCCTGGCCATCCGCCCGGGCGCGCTCCGCCGCAGACACCATGGCATTCATGCACCGCGTATCGGGTTGGCTGGGCCGGCTCAGTGTGGGCCGCAAGCTCATGCTCATCTATCTGCTGGACCTGACGGCGGTGATCTACGTCTCCAGCATCCTGATCCACGAAAAGTACCTGGCGATCGATTTCACGCGCAAGGAAGTGGTGGGCACGACCTATGCGGCCGTGGTGCGCGACGGGTTGATGGGGCAGTTTCTGGACGCATCGCAGCAGCCACCGCTGGTGGCCGATGTGCTCACCCGGCTGGACGCCGTGCGGGCAGCCCACGACGAGCAGCTGCGCACTGCCGAGATAGGCCAGCGGTTTGGCGTGGCGTTGCAGCAGCTGGCGGGGCCGCCCCAGGGGGGCTCGTCCACCGTCGATCCACAGACGCTCACCCGCCAGCGCAGCCAGTTGCTGCGCGAGGGGCGCGAGCTGCTCACCACGGTGGGCAACCAGTCCAACCTGATCCTGGACCCGGACCTGGACAGCTACTACGTGATGTCGCTGGTGGTGCTGCGGTTTCCAGAGCTGCTGCAGGCGGTGCACGACACGGTAAGTTTTCTTAGTGCGGCTTCCTCGGCGCGGGGGCCGCAGTGGACCTCGGAGCTGCTCACGCTGGTGGGGCGGCTGGACGCGGTGATGCTGGGCATCGAATCGGACTACAACCAGGCATTCATTGCGGGATCTCCCGAGATGCGGGCTGCACTGGTGCACCAGCGTGAAGCGCTCAAGACGGCGCAGGAGGGCTTTCAGGCCCTGCTGCAAGGCATTGCATCGGGCGAGTCGCGCTTGACGGTGGCGCAAGTCGGTGTGCAGGAGGCCCTGGTGCTGGGCGCGCTGCGCGATGCGTGGTCGGTGGGCATTGTGGACCTGGAGCGTTTGCTGAACCAGCGCGCCGACAGCCTGTTTGCCCGCATGTGGCTGCACCTGGGCACGGCGCTGGTGCTGTTGGGCTGCATTCTTTCGCTCGTCACCCTGGTCGCACGCCAGATTGCCAAGCCGCTGCAGCAACTGGCCCGCGTGGCCGACGAGGTGCGCAAGAGCGGCGACCACACACTGCGCGCCCAGTGGAACAGCCGCGACGAAATCGGCCGCCTGGTCACCGCGTTCAACGAGATGCTGTCGCAGCTCGACCGCGACCGCGTGCTGCAGCAGGAGCTGGCCGCCAGCGCCCGCGCGGCCGAGGCGCAGCGCGAGCTGGTGGAGGCCTTTCCCATCCCCATGGTGGTCACGTCCATCCCCGAGCACGAGGTGCTGCATTCCAACGCGCCCGCCGCCCACTGGCTGGGGGGCCGCAAGACCGACCCCTGGGCCGTGGGGCTGGAGCCCGGCGTGCGCGCGCGGTTCTTCCAGCGCCTGGCAGACCAGGGATCGGTCGATGAGTTTGAAGTGCGCTGGAAGGGCAGCCCTGAGCCCTCGTGGGCCGTGCTGTCGGCACGGCGCCTGCAGTTCCAGGGGCGCGACTCGGTGCTCACGGCCTTCACGCCCATCAACGTGCTCAAGGTGATGGAGCAGCGCCTGGAGCTGTGGGCCAAGGTGTTCGAGGCCTCGTCTGAGGGCATCATCATCATGAACGCCGAGCAGCAGATCATCAGCGTGAACAAGGCGTTCTGCCGCAGCACGCACTACGACTTCTACGAGGTCATCGGCGAGAACCTGGGCTTTTTGCTGGAAGAGGCGGGTGGCGAGCCGCTGCCCGCGCAGATCCAGCGCACCATGCTCGACAAGGAGTCGTGGCAGGGCGAGGTGCGGTTTCGCCGCCGCTCGGGCGAGACCTACCCGGCCTGGCTCATGGTGTCGGCCGTGCGCGAGGGCAAGGGCGGTGCGGTGGCCAACCACATCGGCATCGCCATCGACATCACCGACCGCAAGCTCAACGAGGAGCGCATCCAGTTCCTGGCGCACCACGACGTGCTCACCGAGTTGCCCAACCGCTCACTGTGCGTGCAGCGCCTGCAGATGGCACTGGCGCAGGCCCCCATCACGGGCGAAAAGGTCGCGGTGCTGTTCATCGACCTGGACCGTTTCAAGGCCATCAACGACACGCTGGGCCACCACATTGGCGACGGCTTGCTGCGCTCGGTGGCCGCGCGGCTCACGCAGGCCGTGCGCAGCCGCGACACCGTGAGCCGCCTGGGCGGCGACGAGTTTGTGGTGGTGATGCGTGATGTGGCCGGGCGCGAGGACGTGCAGCAGCTGGTAGAGCGGCGGCTGATCCCGCTCATCCGCCAGAGCCATCCGGTGGAAGGGCACGAGCTGAATGTGTCATGCAGCGTGGGCATTGCCGTGTACCCCGAGGACGGTAGCGACATTGACGAACTCATGCGCCGCGCCGACGCCGCCATGTATGAGGCCAAGACCACTGGCCGCGACATGGCGCTGTTCTATTCGATGGAGACCGACCAGCGCGCCGTGGCCCGCCAGACCATGGAGCAGCAACTGCGCCGCGCGCTGGAGCGCAACGAGCTGAGCCTGAACTACCAGCCGCGCCTGAGCGCCCAGGGTGCCCAGCTGCTGGGCGTGGAGGCACTGCTGCGCTGGACCAGCCCGGTGCTGGGCTCCATACCGCCCAGCGAGTTCATTCCCATCGCCGAAGAGACCGGAATGATCCGCGCCATTGGCAGCTGGGTGCTGCAACAGGCCTGCGAGCAGTGGGTGCGCTGGCAACCGCTGGTGCTCGATGCGGGCCCGGGCGACGCAACGCTGACGCACCCACTGGCCCAGGTGTCGATCTCGGTCAACCTGTCGGCAGCGCAGATGTCCGACCCGTCGCTGGTGACCGACATCGAGGCGCTGTTGGCCCGCACCGGCATGCCCGCAGACCGGCTGGAGCTGGAGATCACCGAATCCCAGCTCATGGACAACGCCCATGCGGCCGAGCAGCAACTGGCGGCGCTCAAGGCGCTGGGTGTGCAGCTGTCCATCGACGATTTCGGCACCGGGTATTCGAGTCTGGCCTACCTCAAGCGCTTTGACATCGACCGTCTCAAGGTGGACAAGTCCTTTGTGCGCGACATGCTGGTCAACCCTGCCGACATGGCCATCACGCGCGCCATCATTGCGCTGGGCCATACGCTGGGGCTGCGCATCGTGGCCGAGGGTGTGGAAGACCTGGCCACGGCCCAGGTGCTGGGGGCGCTCGACTGCGAGGAGCTGCAGGGTTACCACTTCAGCCGTCCGCTGCCTGTGCCAGAGCTGGAGGCCTGGGCCTGCCAGCACCTGCCGCCGGGAGTGCCTGTGCGGGAGGCTCTGGCGACTGCGTGACGGAGCGTTGGCGTGTCAGTGCGGGGTGCCCGCCGGCTCTGCCAGCGGCAATGCCTGTGCACAGGCGTGGGCACTGGCCCACGCCCACTGAAAGTTGTAGCCGCCCAGCCAGCCCGTCACGTCCACCACTTCGCCAATGAAGTACAGGCCCGGCTGGGCCTTGCACTCCATGGTCTGCTGCGACAGCGCGCGCGTGTCCACGCCGCCCAGCGTCACCTCGGCCTTCTTGTAGCCCTCGGTGCCCGTGGGTGTCAGCTCCCAGCGCGCCAGCTGCTCGGCCAGGCGCGTCAGGGCCTTGTCGCTGGCCTCGTTGATGGGGCGTTGCCAATCAGCCTCGCGGCTGGCCCAGGCGTCGGCCAGGCGGCTGGGCACCAGGGTGGCCAGCTCGTTGGCAACCAGCTTGCGCGAGCGGACCTTGCCCTGCGCCAGCGCAGCGGGCAGGTCCACCGCGGGCGCCAAGTTGATGGCCAGCGGCGTGCCCTCCTGCCAGTAGCTGGAGATCTGCAGCACCGCCGGGCCCGACAGGCCCCGGTGGGTGAACAGCAGGTCTTCGTCAAACGCCATGCGGTTCTTTTTGGCGCCCGTGCTGATCTGCACCGGCAGCGCCAGCCCCGCCAACTGTGCATACGGTGCCCAGCCCGCGCCGTCAAAGGTCAGCGGCACCAGGCCCGGCTTGCGCTCGACGAGGGGAATGTCGAACTGCTGCGCGAGCCGGTAGCCAAAATCGGTGGCGCCGATCTTCGGGATGGACAGGCCGCCGGTGGCAATGACCAGTGCACCCGCCGACACCGGTCCGCGATCGGTATCAATTTGATAGCTACCCCGGCATGATTCACTGGCGCTTGCGGCCAAAAAGGCTATTTTTTTGACCCCGCAGGGCTGCCAGCGGGTCACGCCGCTCGCCGCGCACTCGGCCAGCAGCATGGCAATGATGTCCTCGGCCGAGCGGTCGGCAAACAGCTGGCCCTTGTGCTTTTCGTGAAAGGGAATGCCGTGCCTTTGCACCAGCGCGATGAAGTCGGCGGGTGTGTAGCGCGACAGCGCCGAGCGGCAGAACTGCGGGTTTTGCCCCACAAAGTGCTTGTGCGGCGCGGCCGGATCCAGGTCGCGGTTGGTGAAGTTGCAGCGCCCGCCGCCCGAGATGCGGATCTTCTCGGCCACCTTGTCCGCATGGTCGATGAGCAAGACCTTCAGGCCCCGCTGGCCGGCCTGGCCCGCGCAGAACAGGCCGGCGGCGCCGGCGCCGATGATGACAACGTCGAAGGAGTGAGGAGCAGTGGGGGACGACACGGTGGAGCGGGAGGGGGCTGGCGGTGGCAGGGCCGCCATTGTCGCCGCTGCGTAGGGGAGAAGGCCTATGCGCCGTGCGCGTCCATGGCACGGCTACTGCCGGTACACCCCGCCCGAGCCGACCACCGCAATATCCACGAAGTTGGAACCATGGTGGTTCTGCGCGCTGAACTGGTAGCCGAAGCCGCCCAGGTCCAGGTTGCCCAGTCCTTCCATGGCCTGGACCAGGCTGGCGCGCGTGACGCCGGGCCCCGCTGCGCGCAGGCCTTCGATGAGCACGCGCGCGTCCATGTAGCCGGTGTACCGGTCATAGTCCACCGGCTTGTCGTAGCGCTTCATGGACGCCTGGAAGTCCCGTGTGAGCGCAATGGTGGGCTTGGTGGGGGACGGGCCGGTGCGTGCCACGGCCAGGCCACGTGCGTCGTCGCCCAGCGCCTTGAGCACGGCGGTGCCTGCGCCCAGCGACAGGGTGTAGATGGGCACGCCCAGGTGCGCGCGGTTGGCGCGCACATAGGCCACCACGGACGGGCCCGCTGCCACCAGCAGCACGGCCTGCGGCTTTTGCGCGGCGAGGGCCTTGGCGGCTTTATTGGCGTCTTCACCCGAAGAGGCCAGTGCGTGCGAGCCGGCTGGCGTGGCACCCTCGGCGGCTATCGTCTTTTCCACCAGGGGCAGCAGCAGCTTGCCGAAGTCGTTGTTCTCGTAGGCCACGGCGATGCGCGAGGTCTGCACCGCCACCAGGTTGCGCACGATCTTCACCAGCTCATCGGCATAGCTGGCGCGGGTGGTGAACAGGTAGGGGTGCTGCTGCGCGCGCACGGCGGGGCTGCCGGTGTACACGGAGATCAGCGGCAGTTTGGCCTGCGCCAGGTAGGGCAGCAGCGTCATGACCTGCGAGGTACCGGCCACACCGAACAGTGCCAGCACGCCGTCCTTTTCGCTCAGCTGCTTGGCGTTGTCCAGCGCACGGCGGGCATCGAAACCGTCGTCCAGCGACACCAGCCGGATCTTGCGGCCACCGATGCCGCCCTTGGCATTGGCGTCCTCCACGGCGGCCTCCTGCCCCTCATGGATGGGCGAGAGGAACGGCGCCATGCCGCCTGACAGCGCCGTCGAGCGGCCGATCAGGATGTCTGCCTTGCCGCCTGCGGCGGGCTGTGCACGGGCGGGCAGGCCGGCCAAAGCCACTCCACCGGCCAGTGCCATCACCAGGCTGCGGCGTGCCAGGGGCGGCCGCTGGTCGGCGGGCCATGCATTCGCATTCGGGGTCTTCATCAAACAGCGTCTCCAGCAAAGAACCGATTCAAAGGGCTGCCAGGCCCCAAGGAGCGGCGATGGTAGGAGGCATGTGGGCTGCGCGCGCACCGGGTTTGTACCGGGGGCGCGTCATGTTAGGGACACGCGTCTATCGCCAGGGGCACGGCCGCCCACGCCTGCGCAAAGCGGCGGGGGTCAGCCCGTCCCATGCGGCGCGGTAGCATGCGGTATGCACCTGTGAAGGTCGTAAACACGTTCTAAGGACCACATCATGACTTTGATCCGCTACGCCTTCTGTGCCCTGGCGCTGGGCTGCCTGGCCCCGGCCTGGGCCATCAACAAATGCACGGACGCCAATGGCAAGGTGTCGTTCCAGGACGCGCCTTGCGTGGGGGAGGGCGAGAAGATCGACGTGCGGCCCACCACGCGCGGTGCCACCCCCGTGCAATCCCCCGCGGCACCGGTGGCGGAGGGCGCGTTCGGCCCCGCGTGGCAGCGCAAGAACTACTTGCAGACCCAGGGCATCCCCCAGGCGCGTGCGGCCATCGAGCGCAACCAGCGCGAATGCACGGCCCAGAACAACGCTGTGGCCACGGCGGGCCCGCTGCGGCGCGGCAACCTGCCATCGGGCAACCAGTTTGTGCAGGAGGGCGCGGAAAAGGCCGCCGACGACAAGGCCGCGTGCGAAGCGCGGACGGAAGCGCTGCGCGAGCAGCTGCGGGTGCTAGAGAGAGAGCTGGCCGCCCCGTAGCCCGTCACGCTGCGGCAGGCCCTTGTCTGCCGTTCGATCACCCCTTCCAGGTGAACGGAAACTTGAACTGCTTCACAAACCCGTTGGGCACGTAGTCGCCCAGCACGCCGTAGTGCTCGGGCCAGAGCTTGGTGCTTTTCACGGCGGTGCCAAACAGGTAGTCCAGAAACGCGAAGTGCGCCGCGTAGTTCTTGTCCAGCGCCTCCTGGTCCTGGCTGTGGTGCCAGTGGTGGAAGTTGGGCGTGACCAGCACGTAGCGCAGCGGCCCCAGGCGCACGCTCACGTTGGCATGGTTGAACACGGCCTGGAAGCCCACCACCACGATGTATGCATCGATCACTTCCTTGCTGAAGCCGAAGACATAGATGGGGGCCAGCACCAGTGTGCGGGTGATCAGCAGCTCCAGGATGTGCTGGCGCGAGCCGGCCATCCAGTCCATGCTTTTGACGCTGTGGTGCACCGCGTGCAAGCGCCACAGCAGCGGCACCTCGTGGTAGGCCCGGTGTGTCCAGTACTGCACCAGATCGGCCACCAGAATGATGAGGAACAACGCCACCCAGAAGTTCAGGCCCTGCACCCAGCCGCGAATGCCGTCGCTCGCCGCCCAGCCAAAGAACTTGTGCACGATGAGGTTGGTGGCCAGCAGCACAAAGCCCACCACCATGTGGTTGACGATGAAGTGGTGAAAGTCCGTCTGCCACTCGGCGCGGAAGATGGGCTGGTCCTTGCGCAGCGCAAACAGCTTCTCGATGAAGATGAAGATCAGCGAGCTGCCCAGCAGGTCGAGGATGAACCAGTCCAGGCCAATGTAGGGCGTGTTGTCGGGGAAGTTGGGGTCCACTTCCACCTTGTGTCCGCCCAGCAGCGCGGCAATCACCACGATGGCAAACGCAAAGGTAGCCAGCCAGCGTGCGCGGTTGAACAGAATGTTGACCAGCGAGATGCCCCCCGCAATCGCCATGGCCACCAGCATGATGTTGCGGATGACCGTCACGTCGTAGCTCTTGCGCAGCTGGGGCGTGGTCAGGTACTCGGGGAAGTGGAAGGCCAGCACGCCCAGCAGGCACAGGATGGCCAGCGTGAGCGCAATCACGCCCGACACCAGTCCCTTGCCGGTGCGCAATGCGCCGTGGCTTTCGGTGAATTCGTTGAGTTTTTCTAGTTCGATCATCGGTTCCTCCTCGCACCCGGTCAGTAGGCGCTGCGCGAGTGTAGCGAAGCTGCCACCCGCAGTGCCAGGGGCTCAACTTGCACGCGACGCAGCGCACATGGCTTTCTAAAATCGCTGCATGAACATCCCTTCACACCAACTGAGCATGACCGTGCTCATGTCGCCCGACATGGCCAACTTTTCGGGCAACGTGCACGGCGGCGCCATCCTCAAGCTGCTGGACCAAGTGGCGTACTCGTGCGCCAGCCGCTATTCGGGCTGCTACACCGTGACGCTCAGCGTGGACCAGGTGATGTTTTTGCAGCCCATCCATGTGGGCGAGCTGGTGACCTTTCTGGCCAGCGTGAACTACGCGGGCAGTTCGTCGATGGAAGTCGGCATCAAGGTGGTGGCTGAGGAGATCCGTTCGCAGGTGGTGCGGCATGTCAACAGCTGCTTCTTCACGATGGTGGCAGTGGACGAGGCACGCAAGCCCGTGCAGGTCCCTCCGTTGACACCCTCTACCCCCGACGAGCGCCGCCGCTGGGACGCTGCGCTGATCCGCAAGACGCTGCGCAAGGAGCTGGCGCAGCGGTTTCAGCAGGTGCGCGAAACCGCCGGGCAATAGCCCGCCTGGCAACCCGAGGCCCAGGGCATCTCGCCTGGGGTTTGCCTGATCCTTCAGGCCGCGCTCCGGCTGCGCCCGGCCAGTGACACGGCCTGGAGCGACAGGCCATCGATCTCGTTGGTGATGCCTGAGAGCACATTCGCCACCACCGCAAATTCGCGCCCGTGTTGGCCCGCACGCGCGGCCATCACCTGGGCATTGAAGCTGACCACCTTGGCCTCGCGTGCCACGGTCTGGATGGACTCCACAATGCCTGCGAGTTCTTTCATCAGCGTTTCGGACTTGGTTTTGCTGACCTGATCGAACGCGGTGGTGGCGGTGTTGAGGGCCTCCAGCACGCCGTCGGTGGATTCCACCAGCCGGGCCAGGGCGTCTTCAACGCGGGGGCTCTGGCGCTCGGTCAGGTCAAGGGCCGTCTCCACCTGGTGCGCAAAGTGATCGATGGTGGCGCGCACGCCCGAGGGGCCCTGGTACACCTTGCGGATGACTTCGGCACTGGCCGTGTCCAGATGCTGCGGTGTTTCGACCAGGCGGGCCTGGCTGTCGGCGAACAGCGCCAGGGTGCCGCGCGCGGCCTTCAAATGCAGATCGCTGCCGCGTGCGGCCAGCACGGTCTGCAGCACCATGCGTTGCGACAGCATGCGCTGGCGCGCAGCGAGGTTGACCAGAGACATGCCGCTGTCGCGGGAGGCGACCGGTGCAGACGAAGGGGGCAGCGTGGGCATGCTGGAGGTGCGTGCGGAGAGGGGGAAGGCTGCCATGGTGTTCCTTGTGCGGTTGCATTCAGATGCCAGTCTTCAAGCAATACCTGGGCCAATGTGGGTGCTGAAAACGACGGGCGCGATGGGGTTTGGAGCAAGGCGCGGCCCCACACCGCGCGTCACGCGGTGCGCCGTTGCGGCGTGCGGAAGGTTCAGCCGGCGCGGCGCGCCAACAAGGGCTGTGCTGCGGTGTCTTGTGAGGCCAGGGCCACACCCCGCACCACATCGCCCACCACAATCACCGAGGGGCTGGCCAGCCCTTCTCGCTCGATGGTGGCGTGCAGTTCGCCCAGTGTGGTGACGGCATGCCGCTGGTGGGGCAGGCTGGCGTGCTGGATGATGGCCACGGGCGTGCTGGCGGGCAGGCCGGTGAGCAGCTCCTGTTCGATGGTGGCGGCGCCGCTCACGCCCATGTAGATCACCAGCGTGAGCTTGGCCTCGCGCGCGGTGTTGGCCAGCTGGCGCCAGTCGGTGCCCGCGTCGCCGGGCTTGGCGTGGCCGGTGACAAACACCACGCCGTGGGCATGCTCGCGGTGCGTGAGCGGTGCGCCCAGCGAGGTCAGGCCTGCAAGGCCCGCAGTGATGCCGTTGATGACGGTGACCTGCACGCCGGCGGCACGCAGGTGCTCCACCTCTTCGCCGCCCCGGCCAAAGATGAACGGGTCGCCACCTTTGAGGCGCACCACGTTCTCACCCTCGTTCACGGCCATCAGCATCAGCTTTTCGATGAAGGCCTGGGGTGTGCTCTTGCAGCCACCGCGCTTACCGACATAGACGATGCGCGCCGTGGGCGATGCGTGCGCCACGATGGCGTCGCTCACCAGGTCATCCACCAGCAGCACTGTGGCGGCCTGGATGGCCTTGAGTGCCTTGAGGGTGAGCAGCTCCGGGTCGCCCGGACCCGCGCCCACCAATGTGCAACTGCCGCTGTTCCCCCGGTGGGGTTCGGTGGCGGACAGGGTGGTGGACGGCGTGGGGCGGCTCATGGGGATGTCTCCGAAACGGTGTGATCTGCAGTGCGATCAGCGATGTGCAAGATATGTTCCACCTGGCGCGCAATCGCGGCGGGAGTCGGCAATTCGCCGGCCAATACCTGGCGCGTGTAGGCGGCCGTGGTGGCCACATCGATCTCGGCGGGCAGGCCGGGCACCTCGCTGGCGGTGCCTGGCTGTTGCGCCTCCAGCACCGCGTGCACGCCGCGCACAAAGCCGTCGTAGCGCGGCGTGCGGCGCGGGTCGGTGGCGACCTCGCCCTCCAGCCCGCGGGAGAGCAATGCGTTCATGCCCAGGGTGTGGAAGGTGGTCTGCAGCATTTCGAAATACTCGGGGTGCGTGTACGCCGTGACCACCACGGACGACCCGGCACACGGGTTCATCAGCTTGACCACGCTGTGCCCCGGGTTGCGCAGGCCCACCACCTCGCGCACGGCCAGCAGGCGCGCCAGCCCCGCGTGCAGGTGCTGGGTGTGGATGTTGCGCACCGTGCCATTTGCTATCTTTTCAGTAGCTGTTAGGGCAGGTACTTCTAGCGCATCAAGCACATCCGATGCCAAAACGCGCCGTGCCTCGGTGCGCATGCCGTGCAGCAGCACCGGCAGGCCCTCGCGCGCCAGCAGCAGCGCCAGCAGCGGGGTCAGCACCGGCAGCTTGCGCGCGCCGTTGTAGCTGGGCAGCACGATGAGCGGGCGGTCGGTGGCGGGCAGCAGCGCCAGGCGCTGGTGCGTGGCATCCAGAAAGCCGCACATCTCCTCCGGGGTCTCGCCCTTGATGCGCATGGCCAGGCAGAAGGCGCCAATCTCCAGATCGGTCACGGCGCCGTCCAGCACCTGGCCGAACAGGTCTGCAGCCTGCTCGCGCGACAGCGGCTTGGCGCCGCGCGCGCCGCGGCCAATTTCTTTGATGTACTGGCTAATGCCCATGGTCTTTGTTGGCGGGATGGGTGAAACAGGGCTCCAGCGTCGTTATCTCGGCTTGCCGTACGCAAGTACTGTCTGCGCCGAGATGCCTAGCTGGAGCCCTGTTGCACCCATCCTGATGCGTTTTTGGATATTCCCGCCATTTTCCTTTAGCTCAGAGAACTTTTGGTTATATGGCGGCCTGGGCCAGCGGCTTGGATGCCAGCGGCCCTGTGCTGCGCACCATGCGCTTGAGTTCGGGCACACACGAGCCGCAGTTGGTGCCGCAGCGCAGTTGGCCTTGCAGCTGTGCCAGGCGGTCGTCATCGGTGCCGTGGCACTTCGCCAGCTCGGCCGTGATGGCGGCGTCCGTCACGTTGAAGCAGGTGCACACCGGCTTGCCGCGCGACTGCACGGCCACGGGGGCCTTGGCACCGGGCACCAGCAGCAGGCGGCCGTAGGTCTGTGCGGGCAGCTCTTCCTGCAGCAGGGTCTTGAGCCAGCCTTCGGCGCTGGTGTCGCCCGCCAGCACGATGCCTTCGAGCGTGGTGTTGTCGCCCTTGCGCGCCAGCCGCGCGGCGCGGCGCTGGCCGCGCTTTTTGTCGGCATACCGCAGCGTGTCGGCACCCACCATGCCCAGCAGGGCTTCGATCTGCGTGATCAGCGCGTCGGGCGGCGCTTCGTGGGCGGCGGCACGCAGCAGCACGCCGGTGCGTTCGCGCCCTGGCTCGTCCAGCGGTGTGTTGTTGCTGAAGGGCACGCAGCTGGCAAACGGAAACTGCGACATCAGTGCAGACAAGGCTTCGCGCGCCGCCAGCGCACCCTCGGCAGGCATCCAGGCCATGGCCAGCAGCGTCCAGGGCAGCTCGGCCTTGAGCACCTTGACGGCCGCGTGTTTCAGCTCGGGCTGTTTGGAGCTGGGGCAGAAGGCCGAAGTAGTGAGCGCATTCACGCCCGCCAGCCGCTCGCCCGTGGACGAAAGCCCGCTGAGGAATTCGCTGCCCCAGTGCATGGCCATGAACACCTGCGACAGGCCCAGCGTGGTGTCGGCCTGCACGGGCACCACGATGGAGCCGCGCTTGCTGGTCACGTGCACGAGGTCGCCGCTGGCCAGCTTGCGCCGCTCCATGTCCTGCGGGTGCATCTGCAGGCTGGGCTCGGCCACATGGCCGAACAGGCGGCCCAGCATGCCGGTGCGCGTCATGCCATGCCATTGGTCGCGCAGGCGGCCGGTGGTCAGGCTGAAGGGGTAGCGCGATTCGCGGGGCTCGGCGGTGGGCTGCCACGCATGCGCAGCAAAACGCGCGCGGCCATCGGCGGTGGGGAAGATGCCATCTTCGTACAGGCGCGCCTTGCCGGTGGTGGCGCCCTCTGGCAGCGGCCACTGTTGGGGGCCTGCGGATTCGAGCGTTTCCCACGACAGTCCGGTGATGTCGAGGTCGCGTCCGCGCGTGCTTTCGCGGTGCTCGTTCCACACGGCCTCTGCGCCTGCATCGGCAGCGTCGGTGGCGTAAGGGAACAGCGTCGGCATGCCGGGCCGCAGGCGTGCCTCCAGTTGGTGCGCAAACTGCACCGCAATGGCCCAGTCGTGCCGCGCCAGGCCGGGTGCGGGCACAGCCGTGCGCACGCGCGAAATGCGGCGCTCGCTGTTGGTCACGGTGCCGGTCTTCTCGCCCCAGGTGGTGGCGGGCAGCAGCAGGTCGGCATAGGCGCAGGTGGCGGCGGTGGAAAACGCCTCCTGCACCACCACAAACTCGGCGCGTTGCAGCGCGCGGCGCACCGTGGCTTGGTCGGGCATGCTCTGCGCGGGGTTGGTGCAGGCGATCCACAGGGCCTTGATCTCGCCGTCGGCGGCGGCCTGGAACATCTCCACCGCCGTCTTGCCGGGTCGGCTGGGCACATCGGCCACGCCCCACAGCGCGGCGACTTCGGCGCGGTGCTGCGGGTTGGCCAGGTCGCGGTGGGCGCTGAGCAAATTGGCCAGGCCGCCCACTTCGCGCCCGCCCATGGCGTTGGGCTGGCCCGTCAGGCTGAAGGGGCCCGCGCCGGGCTTGCCCATCTGGCCTGTGGCCAGATGCAGGTTGATGAGCGCGGCATTCTTGGCCGTGCCGCTGCTGCTCTGGTTCAGGCCCTGGCAATACAGGCTCAGGGTGGGTTTGCGGGTGGCGAACCCCTGGCCGTCAAGGCCAGCAAACCACCTTGCGGCAGTGGTCAGGTCGGCCACGCTGATGCCGCAGGTCTGCGCCACGCGCTCGGGCGTGCAGTCGCGCACCAGGGCCTTGAGCTCGTCAAAGCCCGTGGTGTGGGCGCCGATGTAGTTGGCGTCGATCCAGCCTTCCCACAGCATGATGTGCAGCATGCCGTTGAACAGCATTACGTCGCTGCCCGGCTGGATGGGCAAGAACAGATCGGCCATGCCGGCCGTGTCGGTGCGGCGCGGGTCGGCCACGATGACCTTCATGCCGGGGTTGGCGGCGCGTGCGTCTTCGATGCGGCGGAACAGGATGGGGTGCGCCCAGGCCGCATTGCTGCCCACGATGAACAGGCACTGCGCGTGTTTCACGTCGTCGTAGCAGGCGGGTGGCGCGTCAGCGCCCAGGGTCTGCTTGTAGCCCGCCACGGCGCTGCTCATGCACAGGCGCGAGTTGGTGTCGATGTTGTTGGTGCCGATCAGGCCCTTGGCGAGTTTGTTGAAGACGTAATAGTCCTCGGTGAGCAACTGGCCGCTGACGTAAAAGCCCACGGCGTCGGGGCCGTGCTGGGCGATGGTGTGGGCGAACTTGTCTGCGGCCAGCGTCAGTGCGGCGTCCCAGGTCACGGGCAGGGCGGCTTCGTTGCGCTGTGCGCGTTGCAGCGGGTGTAGCAGCCGCGTTTGCAGGGTGACGGGGCTGGTGGCGGTGAGGTGCAGGGTCGAGCCCTTGGTGCACAGGCGGCCAAAGTTGGCGGGGTGGGTGGGGTCGCCGCGCACGCCGGTGATTTGGGCGCCTGTGCTTTCGATGATCACGCCGCAGCCTACGCCGCAGTAGGGGCAGGTGGATTTTGTTTCTTGCATGGCGTGGTTGGGGTTGTTCTGGCTTCAGGCGCTAGTACAGATTGCGCTGTCAGCTATTGTTTTGATAGTGTTGTCGTGTCCTCGCCAGCTAGACATGCGGCGCCAGGGCGCAACACTCTCTACCGTTCACACACCCACCGCCCTGCGCGCAGGTCCTGCGATGGGTCGCGTCAAATCGGTGGCCACCGTCGCCAGCTCGCCCGCGTCCAGGTACACCGCGCCGTCTTCCACCTTCACGGCGAACTTCGGTGTGCAGCCTTCGTCGGGCGCCGAGGCCTGGCCGTCGCACAGGCCGATCGTCCAGTTGTGCAAAGGGCACGCCACATGCGTGCCAAACACGATGCCCTGGCTCAGCGGGCCACCCTTGTGCGGGCAGCGGTCCAGCAGCGCAAACACGCCACCAGCGTCGTTGCGGAAGATGGCCACGTCCAGGCCCTGGGCACGCGCCACGCGGCGTGAGCCCAGCACGGGGATGTCGTCCACCCGGCAGATGAGCTTCCATTCAGGGGTGCGGGGGGTGGTGGTCATGGGGATGGTCCTTGGTTTTGTGGAGTGGGGTATTGGTGTGCGGGCAGGGCCGTCGCAAGGCAGGCGCTCAGCTGCTGCCCGGGGCGGCATACAGGCCTGTCACGCGGTCCATGCTGGCCAGCAGGTTTTCGCTGCTCACAAACACTTCAGACACCTGCCGAAAGGTGTTGCTGCCGGTGCCCAGGCGCTGCAGGGCGGCGTCGAAGAACACCCACTGGCCGTCTGCCAGCAGCAGCTCCTGGCGGATGCGGTCGTTGGCCTGCGGGGCGTTGCGCAGCAGCTCGGTGGCGCTGATGAACTCGTCGCGTGCCTTGGCGATTTCGGTGGTGGCGGTGGAGGTGTCCACCCCCAGCATGGCCGACAGGCAGAACTTGGCCATGCGCTGGCTCAGCATGCGCTGGCGGCCCGCCACGTTGACCAGCTTGCCCACGGGCTTGCCCGAGGCGGCTTCGTACTGCACCGTGCCCTGGTGGGCCAGGGCCAGCACCTTGGCGTCGGCCTGCAGCAAGGCGGCAGCACCGTCGCGCGACGGGGTGGTGCCCAGCAGTGTGGCCTTGTGGTCGGCCCACGCCGATTCCAGCTTGGTGTAGGTGTCGCGGATGGTGGGCGAGGGCGCGTAGGCCTTGAGTTCGCCCAGCTGGCGCTCGAACAGCGCCAGCGACTGGTCCAGCACGGCGCGCGCTGCGGGCGTGTCGGACTTGTGGGCCAGCGCCAGCCAGGCCTTGCCCATGCGCTGGCTCAGCATGCGCTGGCGGCCTGCCTTGTTGATGGCATCGTTCAGGTCCGTGACCTGGGCTTGGGCGGTGCCCAGCGACATGATGCCCAGGGTGCTCCAGGCCGTGGTGTAGCCGGCGGCGGTCAGCAAGGTGCGGCGTTGCATGGTGTGCGGCTCCGGGCGCTTCAGGCGGCAGTCAGCGGGGCAAACTGGCGCGTGTCCACGGCGGCCTTGTCGAACTCGAACCAGGGGTCGGGCTCGCCGTCCAGCGCAAACTGCAGCTGCTCCCACAGCGCCTTGCGGCCTTCGTGGTCTTCGAGGATGCGCTTCTTCACATAGTCCAGGCCCACGCGGCTCACGTAGTGCACGGTGCGCTCCAGGTACCAGCCCTCCTGGCGGTACAGCTCGCAGAACGCACCGGTGTACTCCAGCACTTCTTCGGCGGTCTTGAGCTTGGTGAAGAAGTGCGCCACCTCGGTCTTGATGCCGCCGTTGCCGGCCACGTACATCTCCCAGCCGCTGTCCACGCCGATGATGCCCACGTCCTTGATGCCAGCCTCGGCGCAGTTGCGTGGGCAGCCGCTGACGGCAAACTTGACCTTGTGCGGGGCGTACATGCGCCACATGGCGCGCTCCAGGTCCTTGCCCATCTGCGTGCTGTCCTGCGTACCCATGCGGCACCACTCGCTGCCCACGCAGGTCTTCACGGTGCGCAGCGCCTTGGCGTAGGCATGGCCGCTGGGCATGCCGATGTCCTTCCACACGGCCTGCAGGTCTTCCTTTTTCACGCCCAAGAGGTCAATGCGCTGGCCGCCTGTGACCTTCACGGTGGGGATGTTGTACTTGTCCACCGCATCGGCAATGCGGCGCAGCTCGTCGGCCGTGGTCTCGCCGCCCCACATGCGGGGGATCACGCTGTAGGTGCCATCCTTCTGGATGTTGGCGTGGCTGCGCTCGTTGATGGCACGGCTTTGCGGGTCGTCCTTGGCGTCCTTGGGCCAGGTGCTGATGAGGTAGTAGTTGACGGCGGGGCGGCAGGTGGCGCAGCCGTTGGGTGTCTTCCACTCCATGAAGTGAAAGACATCGGCAATGGACAGCAGCTTGTTGGCGCGGATGGCTTCGCGCACGGCCTGGTGGCCGTGGTCGGTACAGCCGCAGATCGCCTTGGTCTTGGGCGTGGCGCTGTAGTCGCCGCCCGCGGTGAACATGATGATCTGCTCCACCAGGCCCGTGCACGAGCCGCACGATGCGCTGGCCTTGGTGTGCTTGCGCACTTCGTCCAGCGTGAACAGGCCCTTGTCCTTGATGGCCTTGCAGATGGCGCCCTTGGTCACGCCGTTACAGCCACAGACCTCGTCGGTATCGGCCATGGCCGATGCCTTGCTCTGGCCCTGGTGGCCCACGTCGCCGATGTTGCTCTCGCCAAACATCAGCTTGTCGCGGATGTCGGTCACGCTGCGGCCGTCGCGCAGCAGCTTGAAGTACCAGCTGCCGTCCACCGTGTCGCCATACAGGCACGCGCCCACCAGCTTGTCGTCCTTGAGCACCAGTTTCTTGTACACGCCGCCAAAGGGGTCGCTCATCACGATCTCTTCGGTGTTCTCGCCGCCCTGGAAGTCGCCCGCCGAGAACAGGTCGATGCCCGTGACCTTGAGCTTGGTGGACGTGAGCGAACCCTGGTAGCGGCCGATGCCGAACTCGGCCAAGTGGTTGGCCAGTACCTTGCCCTGCTCGAACAGCGGGGCCACCAGACCATAGGCAATGCCCCGGTGTGCGGCGCACTCGCCCACCGCGTAGATGCGGGCGTCGGTGGTGGTTTGCAGCGTGTCGCTCACCACGATGCCGCGGTTCACGTGCAGGCGCATCTTTTCTGCCAGCGCGGTGTTGGGGCGGATGCCCACGGCCATCACCACCAGGTCGGCGGGCACCTCGGTGCCGTCCTTGAACTTGACGCTGGCTACGCGGCCCTCGGCGTTGCCCACCAGCTCCTGGGTCTGTGCGCCCATCAGAAAGCGCATGCCACGGTCTTCCAGCGACTTTTGCAGCATCTTGCCCGCCACGTCATCGAGCTGGCGCTCCATCAGCGAGGGCATCACGTGCACCACGCTCACGGTCATGCCGCGTTTCATCAGGCCGTTGGCAGCCTCCAGGCCCAGCAGGCCGCCGCCGATGACGACGGCGTGCTTGTAGGTGGCGGCGGCGTCGATCATGGCCTGGGTGTCGGCAATGTCGCGATAGGCCAGCACGCCTTGGAGGTCCTTGCCGGGCACGGGCAGGATGAACGGGTTGGAGCCCGTGGCCATGATGAGGCGGTCGTACTCGGCGGTGATCACGTCGCCGTCCTTGCTGGTGGCGGTGACCACGCGGCGCACGCGGTCCACGTCGGTCACGGTGAAGCCGGTGTGCAGCGTGATGTGGTTGTCGGCGTACCACTGCCAGTCGTTGAGGATGATCTCGTCGATGGTCTGCTCGCCAGCCAGCACGGGCGACAGCAGAATGCGGTTGTAGTTGGGGTGCGGCTCGGCCCCGAAGACCGTGATGTCATACAGATCGGGGGCAATCTTGAGCAGCTCTTCCAGCGTGCGCACACCGGCCATGCCGTTCCCCACCATCACCAGTTTGAGCTTTTTCATCGTGACTCCGTCGGTTCCATCGCCTGGGCGATGCAGAAAACAAAAAAGGCGTCCACACGATGCAGCTCCGACGTTCCATCGAAACCGCATGTGGGGACGCCTTCGTCCATACAACCCCTTGGTGCGCCGTTGCACCGCTGAATTGCGTGGCCCTGCTGGGCCGTTGCTCTGGTTAAGCAATGCCCGTGCCAGGGTTTGTGCACTGATCTGGGGTGACATCACGTGCTCTGCGTGCGGCGGCGCCTGCATGCACCACCTTGGGCACAGAATCTGCATGGGGCTGGTGCATGAGTTTTGAACTGGACATCGGCCACACCTCGCAGGCCGGGCGCAACGAAGTCAACGAGGACTTTGCAGCCCTGGTGCTGGGGCAGGGGCGCGACCGAGAGCGTGGCGCCATTGCCGCCATTGCCGATGGCGTGAGCAGCGGCGGCAAGGGGCGCGAAGCCGCCCAGACCACGGTGAACACGCTGGTGAACGACTACTTCGCCACGCCCGACACCTGGGACACCACGGTGGCTCTGGATCGCATCCTGAGCGCGCACAACGGCTGGCTCGCGTCGATGAACCGGCGCCGCCAGCCTGCCGTGGGCCTGACCACGCTCACCGCTATCGTGCTGCGCGGCCAGTCGTACACGCTGGCCCATGTGGGCGACACGCGCGCCTATCTGCTGCGGGGCGGCCGGCTGCAACTGCTGACCACCGACCATGTGATGGCGCAGCGCGACTTTGCGCACCAGCTCACCCGCGCCATGGGGCTGGACGACCATGTGGTGGTGGACTACAGCCAGGGCGAACTGCACAGCGGCGACCTGCTGGTGCTGCTGTCCGACGGCGTGCACGGCAGCCTGCCCGAGCGCGAGCTGCGCCAGCTTCTGCAGGCGGACGCGAGTGCCCAGGCCCTGAGCGAGGAGATCACGCGGGCAGCCCTGCGCCGGGGCAGCACCGACAACGTGACCGCACTGGTGGTGCGGGTGCAGGGGGCGCTGGAGGCCACCTTGCAGGACGAGTCGCGCCGGGCTCAGCAGCTGCCGGTGCTGCCGCTGCTCAAGGTGGGTGAGCCGGTGGATGGCTTGGTGGTGACGGCGCTGGTGGCCGACAGCGGCATCCACCGCATCTACCAGGTGCGCGACCCGGCCACCCAGCGGTTGTATGCGCTCAAGACCCTGGTGCCCGCTCGCGCGCACGACGCACAAGAGCGCGCCACCCTGGCGCATGAGGCCTGGGTGGCCCGGCGCATGCAGTCCGGCCACGCGGCCGTGCACCTGGCGCGCCTTACCACCTGGCCCCCGGAGCAGGGCGGCACAGCCCCCGGAGCCAGCGCGTTTTATCTGCTGTACGAATGGCATGCGGGCCAGACCCTGGGCCAGCGCCTGCGCGGACGCCAGCACCTGGGCGTGCCGCAGGTCGTGTCGGTGGTGATGCAGGCGGCGCAGGTGCTGGGCTGGCTGCACCGGCAAGGCGTGGTGCACCGCGACATCAAACCCGACAACCTGCACTTGGGCGACGACGGCGTGCTGCGGGTGCTGGACCTGGGCGTGGCCCTGTCGGGCCGCGAGCCCGAGGCCACGCGCCGCCTGCACGCGGGCACCCCCAGCTACATGAACCCCGAGCAGTGGCCGGGCTACGAAAAGAACGGAGACCCGGCCGGCCAGTTGCCCGATGCGGGCAGTGACCTGTATGCGCTGGGCGTCACGCTGTACCAGCTGTTGACGCACGGCCGCCTGCCCTATGGCGAGGTGGTGCCCTACCAGCTGGGCCGCTACCACCGCGACCCGGTGGCCCCCAGCCGCCACCACCCGGGCGTGCCCATCTGGCTCGACCACATCGCACTGAAGGCCGTGGCCCGCCAGCGGTCGCAGCGCTTTGAAACAGCGGAGGAGCTGCTGCTGGCGCTGGAGCGGGGTGCGTCACGCCCTTTGTCCGCCCCTGGCCCACAGCCCCTGATGCAGCGCGATGCCACGGCGCTGTGGAAGATCGCGTTGGCGGTGAGCGTGCTGGTGAACCTGTTGCTGGTGTACTGGCTGCTGTTTTTGCCGAGGTGAGGCGGTTGATTTGCTATTGAAAATATAGCTATCTGTGCAGATGGCAAAAGCACTGGACAGTGATTGGACTTGAAATGTGCCGTGGCGCAGTGCGTTGACTGGCCATGCGCCGCTCACGCTGCGTGCGCGTCCACCCTTTTAGCTTCGGCCCACTTCGTTTCACTTTGCTTCGCAACGTGAGCCTTCGCTGGAAAGGTGGCGAGCGCTTGCGCGCTCACCGGCTACGCCGGTCATGCGCTGCGCGCACGTCCACCCTTCTCCGCCCACGTGCGGGTCCAGCGGATCTGCATCACCCGCAGCAGCACCAGCATGGCAGCGGCGCACACCGCGATGCCCACAAAGCCCCACAGGTAGGTGCCGGTGTACTGGCGCGAGAAGCCCATGCCGTTGGGGATGAGGCCACCGCCCAGTGCGCCGATCTCGCCAATCATCGAGCCCGCTACGGCCGTGGACAGCGGCCAGCGCAGCGGCACCAGCTGGAACAGCGCGCCGTTGCCCGCGCCCAGTGCCGCAAAACACACCAGGAACAGCAGCATCGTCACCGGCAAGGAGTTTTCGGCCAGGCCGCACAGCACCATGCTCACGGCAGTGACGGCCAGTACGCCCGTGAGCGTGTTGACGCCACCCCAATGGTCCGACAGCCAGCCACCCATCACCCGCAGCGCCGCCCCCAGAAAGGCCGCCAGCATGGTCAGTTGCCCCGCCTGCACCTTGCTCACGCCAAACTGGTCGTAGAAGTAGCTGGGCAAGAAGGCCGTGAGGCCGATGAAGCCGCCAAACGTCACGGCGTAGATCAGGCTGAATGCCCAGCCGTCCTTTTCAAACAGGCAGGCAATGTGCTCCCGGAACGTGGCATGGGGCGCCAGGTCGGGTGGCTCTTTGGCAAAGACTGCCATCACCACGGCGGGCACGGCCACGCCGACGGCCGCAAAGCCGTAGACCGCCTGCCAGCCAAATTTCTGGGCCAGTGCAGGTGCCAGCAGCGCGGCCACGGCGGTGCCCACATTGCCCGCGCCCACGATGCCCATGGCAAGGCCCTTGTAGCGAGGCGGAAACGAGCCCGAGCCCAGCGACAGTGCCACGCCAAAGCTCGCACCCGCCACGCCCAGCAGGATGCCCAGCGCCAGCAGGTCGTTGAAGGTGTGCACGAACAGGTAGCCATAGCCCATGGCCAGAAAGATGCCCGCCATCTCGACCAGGGTGGCGCGCTTGCGGCCGATGTACTGCGCCAGGATGCCCAACGGAAACCGCATCAGCGCCCCCGCAAAGATGGGGATGGACAGCATCATGCCCATCTGGGTGGGGGAGAGCTGGAAGCTCTCGCGGATGAACGGCGCCATCGCACCGTTGATGACCCACACCGCGCACGAAAAGCCGAAGTACAGAAACGACGCCCACAGCGTGGGTGCGTGGCCGGATTGGAGGAACTGGCGGAATGAAAGCATGGGATTTGCACAAATAAAGGTAGCGGTGTTCACAGCCTTCGTCGGCCATAAAACAAAAAAGGCGACCACACCAGGCGGAATCGGTAAACCGATACAGCCGGTGGGGACGCCTTCGTCCTTGCCGCCCTTGTGTGCGCCGTTGCACAGGGCATGCGCAGCCCTGTAGAGGCCGCTGTGCTAGGTGCTTGCAATGCCTGTGCCAGATGGATTGCACCAACCCGGTGCCCGAGTGCGCCAGCCCCCCAGGGCGGCATACCTTGCATGCGCTGATGCCGCAACGCTAGGCGGTTGCGCCCTTGCCTTTTTGCCTTGTGTTGGTGCGTGGCACTGCACAGGGCATTGCCAAAGCCAAGCACGCCTTTTACCCAGCATTGCGCAATGAGATATTCTGCATAAATGATATTAATGATGTAAAATTGATGAAAATTTATCAATTGTGCGGAATTGTTTTTTCCCCCAGGTCTCGTGAAATTACGCAATTAACGTTTGCTTTTGTCACGGTTGCGTCCTTAAGATGGTTCTCACGCGGGACCAGCGGCGGTGCAGGGGTAGGACTTTTTCTAGGAGTTTTCCGATGAGAATGAATCTTCCAGTCAGTCAGCATGAATATGCGTTCCCCAAGGGCCAGACCCTGGTCTCCACCACCGATCTCAAGGGCCGCATCCTCTACTGCAACCCGATGTTCATCGAGGTCAGCGGGTACGAAAAGGAAGAGCTGCTGGGCCAGCCCCACAACATCGTGAGGCACCCCGACATGCCCGAGGAGGCTTACCGCGACATGTGGGAAACCATTGCCAGAGGTGTTCCCTGGTCGGCCCCGGTCAAGAACCGGCGCAAGGACGGCACGTTCTACTGGGTGATGGCCAATGTCACCCCGCTCATGCAGGGCGACCAGCCCACGGGTTACATGTCGGTGCGCACCGAAGCCACGCGCGAACAGATCCAGGCGGCCGAGGCGCTGTACCAGCAGATGCAGGCCGAGAAGCAGTCGGGCACGCTGGTGCACAGGCTGTCGGCCGGGCAACTGGTCAAAGACACCTTGTGGGGCCGCGTGGCCCGGGCGCTGTCGCTGGGCCCGCTGGGCAAGATGATGGCGTGCACCCTGGTGCTGGTGGTGGCCTCGTGGTGCGCTGCCCTGCTGGGCGGGCATACCGTGTCGCTGGCCTCGGGCGCTGCGTGGCTGGGGGTGGTGGTGCTGGCGCTGGGCATGGCGGTGTACCTGCACCAGGTCACGGTGGCGCCGTTGTCGCAGATGCTGCTGTGGGCCAACCGCATGGCGGCGGGCGACCTCACCCAGAAGATCTCTGCATCGCGCAGCGACACCGTGGGCCAGTTGCAAAAGGCGCTGGCGCAGCTCAACGTGAACCTGCTGTCCATCGTGCGTGATGCCCGTCAGGAGAGCGAGCACATGCAGGTCTCCACCCGCGAGATTGCCCAGGGCAACCAGGACCTGTCATCCCGCACCGAGGCGCAGGCCAGCAACCTGCAGCAGACGGCTGCGTCCATGGAGGAGATCACCGGCACCGTCAAACAGACCGCCGAGTCCGCGCGCCAGGCGGCGGTGCTGGCCACGCAGGCCACCCAGGTCACCGAACGCAGCAGCGCGGCCGTGGACGGTGTCGCCAGCACCATGAAGCAGATCCAGGCCGCATCGGGCCGCATCAGCGAGATCACGCAGCTCATCGACTCCATCGCCTTCCAGACCAACATCCTGGCCCTGAATGCGGCGGTGGAGGCTGCGCGGGCCGGGGACCAGGGGCGGGGCTTTGCGGTGGTGGCCTCCGAGGTGCGCAGCCTGTCGCACCGCACGCTCTCGGCCGCCAAGGAGATCCGTCAGCTCATCGACGACTCGGCCACCAAGGTAACCGAGGGCCATGAAAAAACCGACGCTGCGCAGAAAACCATGACCGAGTCGCTGGAGCTGGTGCGCCGTGTGAACACGCTGATCGGCGAGATCCACAGTGCCTCGAACGAGCAGCTCAGCGGCATCTCGCAGGTCAACTCGGCGGTGGCGCAGCTGGACACCATCACGCAACAGAACGCCGCGCTGGTGGAAGAGAACGCGGCATCGGCTATGCAGCTCAACGGCCAGGCGCAGACCATGACCGAGACCGTGCAGGTGTTCCGCATCGACGCCTCGGCACCTGCCCACTCGCGCGATGCGGTGGCGCTGCGCAAGGAGATGAAGGCCTCGTCCAGCAGCCGGGCGCTGGCGCCGGCCTGAGTTTGCGAAGCCGCTCCGCATTGGGGGCGGCCCATGAACTCGGTCGGCGTCTTGCCAGGGGCCGGGCGCGATGCGGCGAGGCAGGCGCTATGTGCTCTCGCGCACTGTCAGCTCAAACCCCAGATTCACCGAGTTGTGCTCGGGCGCCTCACCACGCATCAGCGCCAGCAGCATGCGCGCGCTGGCCTCGCCCACGGCTGCGCGGGGCGTGCGCACCGTGGTCAGTGGCGGCAGCATCTGGTCGCTGCCCGCCAGGTCGTTGAAGCCTGCAATCGCTACCTGGCCGGGCACCGACAAGCCCAGGCGCTGTGCCGCCAGCAGGCCGCCCTGGGCCAGGTCGTCGTTGCAGAAGAACACGGCATCGACACCGGGGCGGGTGCGCAGCAACTCTTCCAGCAGTTCGCTCCCCAGCCGCATCGACGAGGGCTGCGGGCTCAGCAGCTCCAGCTTGGGGTCGTACAGGCCTGCTTCGCGCAGGCAGCGGCGGTAGCCTTCGGCGCGCTGCATGGTGCGCGGGTCCAGCTGGGCCGCAACAAAAGCGATCTTTTGGTAGCCCCGCGCCAGCAGGTGGGCCGTCATGCTGTGGCCCGCATCCTGCTGCGAAAAGCCCACGCAGAACACGCCGGGGGCCGAGGTCATCTCCATCAGGTGCACGCAGGGCACGCCGCTGGCGGCAATCAGGTGGCGCGAAGCCTCGGTGCGGTCAAAACCGGTGACCAGCAAGCCGGCAGGGCGGTGTGCGAGGTAGGTGCGCAGCAGTTGCTCTTCCTCCTGTGGGTCGTAGTGCGTGACGCCGATCAGCGCTTGGTAACCCTGAGGAAACAGGGTGCGATGCACGGCCTCCAGCACGTCCACAAACAGCGCGTTGGATAGCAAGGGCACCAGCACCGGCACCTGCACGCTGCGTTGCGAGGCCAGTGCGCGAGCGGCGGGGTCGGGCACATAGCCCAATTGCTCTGCGGCAGCTTTCACGCGCTGCACCAGCTCTTGCGCCACACCACGCTCGCCGCGCAAGGCGCGGGATGCGGTGATGGGGCTGACCTCGGCGGCCTTGGCCACGTCGCTCAGCGTGATGCGGCCGCTGGAGCGGCGTTTTGTCTCGGGTTTGTTCAAGGGTTAACCCTCATGGGCCTTGGGGTTGATTTGATTAGGATAGCGCTGTCCAAACTGAATGGCAAGGCAACTGCAGCCATTTTGGACGAAGTTGCAGAAGTTGCCACAGTTTGTGCGGCATCCACACCGGGTGCCTTTTTTATGGATTGTTTGGATAGCGCTACCAATATGAGTTTTCAAGCGTCACCAACTTTTTTGGTCGTCATGGGCGTGGCAGGCTGCGGTAAGTCCAGCCTGGGCTCGGCCCTGGCACAGGCCGAGGGCCTGCCCCTGATCGAAGGGGATGACCACCACAGCCCCGCCAGTCGCGAAAAGATGCGCCAGGGCATTGCCTTGACCGATGCAGACCGTGAAGGCTGGCTGGCCACCTTGGGGCAATTGCTGCAGGCCCAACCCCATGGCGTGGTCCTGACCTGCTCTGCGCTCAAGAGGGCCTACCGGGACCGCTTGCGCAACGCCTGCCCCGGCCTGCGCTTCGTCTTTCTGGAGATTGACCGCGCCAGCGCAGGCCAACGCGTGGCGGCCCGCGCAGACACCCATTTCTTTTCCAGCGCTCTGGTGGACAGCCAGTTCGCCACGCTGGAGTCGCCTATGGGCGAGGCCGGCGTGCTGCGCCTGAATGCGCTGCTGGACCTGCCCACACTGCAGCAACAGGCATCGGCCTGGGTTGCCACACAGGAGACGGTATGAATTCCCCCGCACAACCGCACGAGCCGCTCAGCCGGTTTGCCAGAGTCTCGCAAATGCTGATGGCCGGGAGCCTGGGCGTGATGGCCGTGGCCGTGTTCATCAACGTGGTGCTGCGCTACGGCTTTGGCAGCGGCGTGGCGGCCAGCGAAGAGCTCTCGCGCCTGCTGTTTGTCTGGATGGTTTTTATCGGTGCCGCAGCGGCCTACCCCGCAGGCGAGCACATGGCCTTTACCAGCCTGGCGGGCCTGTTGGCTAAACGCCCGGTGGCCTTTGGCGTGCTGACGGCCGTGATCCGGCTGCTGGTCATCGCCGCCAGCGCCATGCTGGCCTGGGGCGCGTGGCAGCAGGTGGTGGTGGGCATGGGCAGCCGCTCGGTCGTCATGGCCTACCCGGCGGCATTGCTGCCGCTGCCGGCTTTTTTGTGTGCGGTGGCCATCGGGGTGATGGCGACCATTGAATTGATTCAACGCAAGCCGCTGGACCTCGGTCATGGCGCCGAGGTGGAGTGACCATGGGACCCGAAGCACAGGCTTTTCTTGTTTTTTCATTGGGCATGCTGGTGCTCATGGGCACCGGCATGAACATGGGCCTGGCCCTGGTGCTCACCGGCGCCGGCATGGCCTGGGTGCTCGACTTCTGGGACGCACAGTTGCTGGCCCAGAACCTGGTGGCCGGGGTGGACAGCTTTCCGCTCCTGGCCGTGCCCTTTTTCATCCTGGCCGGTGAGCTGATGAACTCGGGCGGTATCAGCCGCCGCATCATCGACATGGCGCAGGCCTGGGTGGGGCACATCCGGGGCGGGCTGGGCTATGTGGCCATTGGCGCCGCCGTGCTGATGGCGAGCATGAGCGGTTCGGCCCTGGCCGACACCGCCGCGCTGGCCACCATCCTGCTGCCCATGATGCGGCAGCAGGGTTACCCGATGAACACTTCCGCCGGGCTGATTGCCTCGGGCGGCATCATCGCGCCCATCATCCCGCCGTCCATGCCGTTCGTGATCTATGGCGTGACGACTAACACCTCGATCTCGGCGCTGTTCGTGTCGGGCATCGTGCCGGGGCTGATGATGGGCGCAGGTTTGATCTTTGCCTGGCGCTGGGTGCTGCGCGGCATGGACCTGCCCCAAGGCGAGCCCTTACCCATCAAGGACCGCCTGCGCGCCACGGTGCGCGCCTTCTGGGCCATGCTGATGCCGCTCATCATCATCGGCGGCATGAAGACCGGCGTGTTCACCCCCACCGAGGCCGCCGTGGTCGCCGCCTTCTACGCACTGGTGGTGGCGCTGTTCGTGCATCGCGAGATGAAGCTGCCCGACATCTACGGTGTGCTGGTGCGCGCAGCCAAGACAACCTCCATCGTGATGTTTTTGTGCGCTGGCGCCCAGGTGGCCAGCTACATGATCACGCTGGCCGACTTGCCCAACGTGCTCACCAACTGGCTGGGCCCGCTGGTGGAGAACCCGCGCCTCTTGATGGCCGTGATGATGATCGTGCTGGTGCTGATCGGCACGGCGCTGGACCTCACGCCCACCATCCTGATCTTTGCGCCCGTCATGCTGCCCATCGCGGTCAAGGCTGGGATCGACCCGGTGTATTTCGGTCTGATGTTCGTGCTCAACGGCGCCATCGGCCTCATCACCCCGCCCGTGGGCACGGTGCTCAACGTGGTGGCCGGGGTGGGGCGCATCTCGATGCACAGCGTCATCAAGGGCGTGAACCCGTTTCTCATCACCTATGTGCTGATTCTGGCGCTGCTGGTCGTGTTCCCGCAGATCGTGACTGCGCCCGTCGTCTGGCTGCGCTAGCCGTTTGCCTGTTCCCCTTTCCCGTTTTTCTTGCCAATGGAGACAACCATGAAAACTTTCCGTCGCACCCTGCTGGCCGCCCTGTCGGTCGCTGCCATCACTTGCTCGTTCCAGGCCGCAGCGCAAGACTTCAAGCCGCGCATCATCCGTTTTGGCTATGGCCTCAACGAAGACTCCAACCAGGGCCGGGCCACCAAGCTGTTTGCCCAAGAAGTGGAAAAAGCCTCTGGCGGCAAGATGAAGCTCCGCGCCATTGGCGCAGCCGCACTGGGCTCGGACGTGCAGATGCAGCAGGCCCTGATCGGTGGCGCTCAGGAGATGATGGTGGGCTCCACCGCCACGCTGGTGGGCATCACCAAAGAGATGGCCATCTGGGACACCCCCTTCCTGTTCAACAACGCCAAGGAAGCCGACGTAGTGCTGGACGGCCCCGTGGGCCAGAAGGTGATGGACAAGCTGCAGGAAAAGGGCCTGGTGGGCCTGGTGTACTGGGAGAACGGCTTTCGCAACCTCACCAACAGCAAGCGCCCGGTCAACAAGCTGGAAGACATGGACGGCATCAAGCTGCGCGTGATGCAGAACAACGTGTTCCTCGACAGTTTCAAGACCCTGGGCGCCAATGCCGTGCCGCTGCCGTTCTCGGAGCTCTTCACCGCGCTGGAAACCAAGACGGTGGACGGCCAGGAGAACCCCTACAACACCATCCTGTCGAGCAAGTTCTATGAGGTGCAGAAGTACCTCACCGTGACCAATCACGTCTACAGCCCCTGGATCGTGCTGGTCAGCAAGAAGTACTGGGATGGCCTGTCGAAGGCGGAGCAGAAGGTGCTGCTCGACGCCGCCAAGAAGAGCCGTGACTTCGAGCGCCAGGACACCCGTGCCGAGGCCGACAAGGCGCTGGCGGACCTCAAGGGCAAGGGCATGCAGGTCAATGAACTGCCGGCTGCCGAAGCCAACCGCATGCGCGAAAAGCTGGGCGCCGTGAACGCCAGCATTGCCGCCAACGTAGGCGAAGCGCTGTGGAAGGATGTGCAGGCAGCGGTAGCCCAGGCGCGCGCTGGCAAGTAAGTTCTGACGTCAGGGGGTGGCGGCCCCGGTGCTACCCATACCCGCAAGACACAGGCGAAAAAAAGGCCGAGGCCCCGCAATGGGGCCTCGGCCTTTTGGCATTTGCAATCTTCTACCTGCACCGTGGCGCAGGCGGAGCGAATTACAGCGAGCCGATTTCGCCGGAAGAGATCTGGCCAGTGCGCAGGGCTTCAGCAGCTTGGGCACGCACGGCAGCACGGTCAGCGGTGGACTTGTAGGTCACCACACGCGAACCAGCGGGTTCGATCGAGCGGGTCTGGGCCACGGTAGCGGCTTCGGCTTGCACTTCAGCGCGGGTGCGGTTGGTTTCGAACTTGGTCGCGAACTGCGAAGCATCGGCTTCGTCAGCCTGGGCACCAAAAGAAGCGAGGGCAGCCACAGCAGCGATAGAGAGGAAACGGGCAGTCTTGTTCATGATGAAACTCCTGTGAAATTCAAAAAATATGGACGAGGTGTCTGGAATACGCGAGGGGTGAAGCCGTGGATTCAAGAAGTTGAATCAACCGCCTTCTGCAGGGCCCACGCGGCCAGTGCGCATGGCTTGTGCGGCGGCTTCGGCACGCACAGTGGCGCGGTCGGCCGTGGACTTGTAGGTCACCACGCGGGAGCCAGCGGGCTCCTGGCTGCGCATCTGCGCAGCGGTGGTGGCTTCTGCCAATACTTCTGCGCGGGTGCGGCTGGTTTCGAACTTGGTGGCGAACTGCGAAGCGTCGGCTTCGTCAGCCTGGGCGCCAAACGACGCAAAGGCAGCCACGGCGGCGAGGGAGAGGAAACGTGCGGTCTTGTTCATGATGAAAGTCCTTGAAGTTAAAAAAGCGTCTCAAAAAAACCGGGGTGAAGATTCACAACAACTTGCGTCGCACCGGGTTCGGTGAGTCGCCTTGCGGGTTCGGCTCATCGATGGGATGAACTGTACGCCGATGGTGTTCAGGGAAAAACCACCTAGTCGCGAACTAACTGTTCCAGTATTGGAAACAATCGGCTGGGGGCTCTGGGCTGCTTGGTCGCCATCGAAGCCAGGGCGGTTTGCCTGGAACGTCGCTGAGCGCCGACAGGCTACAGAAGCCGGTGAGGGGTGCGTGACCGGTGCGGTGAACATGGGCTCCATCGTGCCGGGCTGGGCAGATGGCGTCGTCTCGCTGCGGTTTCGCTTCTTTTCAGTTTGTTTCGGGTGCGGCGGTATGCAACAGCGCAGAAACATGAGTTGCATTCACCATGCAACAGGATGATCAAAAAGCGCCGCATATCGGGCTTGCGTGGGTTGCGCGCACGGGGCTTATGGGCTGAAATCTCTCTGTGCCCGTTTCCGTTTTCACGAGGGAGGTTTCCATGACCGCAGTCGCCAAGATTCTTCAGTCCAAACCCGACGCCATCGTCCACACCATCAGCCCCGCCGCATCCGTGCTGGACGCCCTTCAGCTCATGGCTGACAAGGGCATTGGCGCGCTCATCGTGACTGAGGGCGCGTCCATCGTCGGCATCTTCACCGAGCGGGACTACGCCCGCAAAATTGCCCTCATGGGGCGCACGTCGGCCGTCACCCAGGTCAAGGACGTGATGACCTCGGCTGTGATGTTTGTGCGCCCGGACCAGACCAGCGAGCAGTGCATGCAGCTCATGAGCAACAACCGCCTGCGCCACTTGCCCGTGGTGGACAACGGCAAGCTCGTGGGCATGATTTCCATCGGCGATCTGGTCAAGGACATCATCTCCGAGCAGAAATTCATCATTGAGCAGCTGGAGAACTACATCACCGGAACGCATTGAGGGGCAACCCCCTGAGGCGCGGCGCGCCTTCCCCCTTCTTCTCTCGAAGGGCTGCGCCATTCGCGAATGGGGGCGCACCCGGCGCGACGGGGCGGCCCTTGCGCGGGTGCTACGGCCCTGGCATGGGGACGTAAAGAAAAAGGGCTCTGACCGATCTGGTCAGAGCCCTTTTGTTTTGGTTGTCTGCGCTGCTTTCGACTGGGCCGCTCAAGCCGCCTTCTCGACGTGCCCCTGGCGCGTGTACAGAAAGTCGATCACGGCCTTGCGGTAGTGCACATACTGCGGGTCCTCGGCCAGTTCCACGCGCTTGCGCGGGCGGGGCAAGTCCACGGTCAGCACCTCGCCAATCGTGGCGGCCGGGCCGTTGGTCATCATCACGATCTTGTCGGACAGCAGCACGGCCTCGTCCACGTCGTGGGTCACCATGACCACGGTGCTTTGGGTGCGTGCCACGATCTCCAGCAGCTCGTCCTGCAGCTTGGCGCGGGTGAGGGCGTCGAGCGCGCCAAAGGGCTCGTCCATCAGCAGCACCTGGGGCTCCATGCTCAGCGCCCGGGCAATGCCCACACGCTGCTTCATGCCGCCCGAGATTTCACCGGGGCGCTTCTGCCCCGCATGCGTCAGGCCCACCAGTGCCAGCGCGGCATCGGTGCGGGCCTTGAGCTGGGCCTTGGTCTCCTTGGCGCCGAACACGCGCTCCACAGCCAGGTAGATGTTGTCAAAGCAGGTGAGCCAGGGCAGCAGCGAGTGGTTTTGGAACACTACCGCGCGCTCGGGCCCCGGGCCTTTGATCTCCTTGTTGGCGCAGAGCAGTGCGCCATTGGTGGGAGTGGTCAGGCCCGCAATCAGGTTGAGCAGGGTGGACTTGCCGCAGCCGGAGTGGCCGATGAGCGCCACGAACTCGCCCTTGGCAATCGTCAGGTGGATGTCCTTCAGCGCCGGGAAAAGGCCCTTGGCCGTCTTGAAGGTCTGCTCGACGCCGTGGATCTCGATGAACTTGGTGGTGAGAGATGCATGCATTAGGAACTCCTGGTTTTTTCGAGGACCACCGTGGAACCGGCTTTGCCGGGCCACGGGTGGTGCCCCCTTGAGGGGGTGACGTGCCGCAGGCGCGGCTCAGGGGTGGGTCAAGTTTTGACCTCTTCGAACGTAAATGCGGTGGCCAGCTTGATGAGTGCAAACTCCAACAGCAGCCCGACGATGCCGATCACAAAGATCGCGATGATGATGTTCTTGACGTTGAGGTTGTTCCACTCGTCCCACACCCAGAAGCCGATGCCCACGCCGCCGGTCAGCATCTCGGCCGCTACGATCACCAGCCACGCGGTGCCCACGGCCAGGCGCACGCCGGTCAGCATGTAGGGCAGCACGGCGGGGAACAGGATCTTGGTGGCGATCTTCCACTCGCTCAGGTTCAGCACGCGGGCCACGTTCATGTAGTCCTGCGGCACGCGCTGCACGCCCACGGCGGTGTTGATGATCATGGGCCAGATGGAGCAGATGAAGATGGTCCAGATGGCCGCCGGGTTGGCGCCCTTGAAGACCAGCAGACCGATCGGCAGCCACGCCAGGGGCGACACGGGGCGCAGCAGGCTGATGAGCGGGTTGAACATGCGCGACAGGAAGCTGAAGCGCCCGATCACGAAGCCCGCCGGAATGCCCACCAGCGCTGCCATGCCAAAGCCGATGGCCACGCGCTGCAGGCTCATCAGCACGTTCCAGCCCACGCCCTGGTCGTTGGGGCCGTTGCGGTAGAACGGGTTGCTGAACACCTCCAGCGCCTGCAGCCAGGTGTCCTTGGGGCTGGGGATGCTGCCGCCCGTGGTGGTGGAGACCACCGCCCACAGGCCGACGAGCAAGCCCAGGCCACACAGCGGCGGCAGCACGGCCAGCCAGAAGCTGCGCGAGACGGCCGACCAGTCGCGGCCTGTAGCCGCCGTGGTGGCGGGCGCTGCAGGTGCCTTGGGGGCAGATGTTGCAACCTTTTGGCTTCTTGCGTTAGTGGATGTTGCGCTTGTCGCTACAGTATTCATAGCATTCTGTGCGGCCACGGGGGCTGCATCCAACGGGGAGTGAAAGACGGCACTGACCATGGTTTTCTCCTGTGCAGGGCTTGCTGGCTGGGTGGTCGGGCGGGCGCTGGGGCAGGGTCGCCGTCAGGCCTTGATCTTGAAGCCGTCGGCGTACTTGGCGGGGTCCTTGCCGTCCCACACTACGCCGTCGATGAGCTTGCTGGTGCGCATCACGTCCTTGGGCACGCTGATCTTCATGGCGCTGGCCACCGACTTGTACAGCTCGACCTGGTTGACTTCCTTGGCCACCGCCAGGTAGTCGGGGTGGCTCTTGAGCAGGCCCCAGCGCTTGTGCTGGGTCAGGAACCACATGCCGTCCGACAGGTAGGGGAAGTTCACCGCACCGTCGTTGAAGAACTTCATGTGGTTGGGGTCGTCCCAGGTCTTGCCCAGGCCGTTCTGGTAGCGGCCCAGGATGCGCTGGTTGATGGCGTCCACGCCCGTGTTCACATACGCCTTGCCTGCCACGGTTTCGGCCATCTTCATCTTGTTGGAGAGGCTGGCATCGATCCACTGGCTGGCTTCGAGCACGGCCATCATCACGGCGCGCGTGGTGTTGGGGTACTTCTTGACGAACTCTGCCGTGGTGCCCAGCACCTTTTCGGGGTGGTCCTTCCAGATGTCCTGCGTGGTGTTGGCCGTGATGCCGATGCCGTCCATGATGGCGCGGTGGTTCCAGGGCTCGCCCACGCAAAAGCCGTCCATGTTGCCCACGCGCATGTTGGCCACCATCTGCGGCGGGGGCACGGTGATGAGCTTGGCGCCCGACAGCGGGTTGATGCCCGCCGCTGCCAGCCAGTAGTGCATCCACATCGCGTGGGTGCCGGTGGGGAAGGTGCCCGCAAAGGTGTATTCGCGCTTCTCGCTGACCATGAGCTTGGCCAGGGACGGGCCATCCACCGCGCCCTTGTCGGCCAGCGTCTTGGAGAGGGTGATGGCCTGCCCGTTGTTGTTCAGACTCATTAGCACGGCCATGTCCTTCTTGGGACCGGCGGTGCCCAGGTGCACGCCATAGACCAGGCCGTAGAGCACATGGGCGAAGTCCAGCTCGCCGTTCACCAGCTTGTCACGCACGCCGGCCCAGCTGGCTTCCTTGTTGGGGACGATGGTCACGCCGTATTTCTTGTCGAAGCCCAGCACCGAGGCCATGACCACGCTGGCGCAGTCGGTCAGCGGGATGAAGCCGATCTTGACTTCCTTCTTCTCGGGGGCGTCGGAGCCGGCTGCGTGGACGAGCGCGCGCAGCGCGGGGCTCACACCCACAGCGCCCACGGTGGCGGCCTGCAGCACGGTGCGGCGGTTGAGGCTGGTTTTCAACAGATCGGTCATGGGGCATCCCTGGTGGCGTGAAAAACAAAAAGGCGTCCTCACACCGCGCCGGGCTGCAGCAAAGCAACGCCAGGAGCGGGTGGGGACGCCTTTGTCCGTGGTGGAGCCTGGAACGGGTCCGGGGCTCCTTGCCAGCACCGGCCCGCCGTTGGGTCAGTGCTGTCAGTGGTCAGACCTGCATTGGTCTTGCACTGTGCAATGCAAAGCGCGTGCCAGCCTTTTTTTACTGGGTTGGGATGAATGAATTATTCAAATTTGATAGCAAAGAAGGCGTATTTGATTGGCGCTTCAAGGCGATTTGGTTTCAATTCACCTCTGCTTGGTCAGTGCGGTGCATTGCACTGCCGTTGTGCGCTGCACCATCGCAGTCCAGGCATCGGGGCCGCCGTGCACGCGGCAGGCGCATGGTGGTCCGTGCCAACGGGTTGCAGGGGGGTAATGCGGTACCACCGTGCATGGGACCGCAGCGGCGTCGCTGCGCGAATGAGGCGGGTGGGCCGTGTTTTGCGCGGAGCGTGGGCCCCGCGATGTGAGAGGGTGAGGGTTATTACCCCAGCAGGTCCATCACGTCCAGCATGCGCTGGGCCACGTCCACCAGCTTCAGGCCCTTGTCCATGGCCGTCTTGCGCAGCTTTTCGTAGGCGGCCTGTTCGGTCAGGCCCTGGCGCTGCATGAGCAAACCCTTGGCGCGGTCGATGGTCTTGCGGCCTTGCAGTTCGGTCTTGGCGTCGGCGAGCTCGGCGCGCAAGGCCTGTTCATGCTGGAAGCGGGCCATGGCCACATCCAGAATGGGGCGGATGCGCTGCGGTGCCAGCCCCGCCACGATGTAGGCAGACACGCCTGCCGCCACTGCATCCTTCACGTGCGAGGTGTCCTCGTCGTTGGTGAACATCACGATGGGACGGCGCTCGTCGCGCGTGGCCATCACCACATGCTCCAGCGCGTCGCGGGCCTCGCTCTCGGCATCCACGATGATCAGGTCGGGCTGCAACTGCGCGATGCGCTCGCTCAGGAACACGTCGGCCGGCAGCGTGGCCACCAGGTTGAAGTTGTTCTCCAGCAGCCCGATGCGCAGCGCCCGCGACCGCTCTGCCTGTTCCACAGCGTGGTCGTCGTCGGGGTCGGTGACTGCCAGATCCGGGGCAACCACCACGATGCGCAAAGCCTCATTCATACCCGTGAGCATAAGCAATTTTTACGCCACAAATTGGTGCGCCGGGGTGGTGCACGGCCTTTGAAGGCCCCGCGATGTCCCCTCGCTCCGGGGCTGCACCCATCCCAAGCCCGCCAGGTCGGGGTGCCGTGCTCTGCGTTGCGGGGCCTGAAAGTTGCTAATACTGACACCGTGGGAGGGCATACCCGGTAGCTCGCCGGGTAGGGCGTCGCATATACATCTGGTCACACAGACACACTGAAATGGAGTTTTTTGCATGAACAAGCACATCAACCGGCGCCGCTTCTCGGCCAGCCTGGCCTTGACCGCAGTGGCGACTGCCGCACTCCTGACCGGATGCGGCAAAGTGCCGGACACCATCAAAATTGGTGTGGCTCAGCCCCTCTCTGGCCCGCTGGGTGCGCTGGGGCAGGATCTGCTCAATGGCGTCAAGCTGGCGGTGGAGGAACTCAACAAGTCCGGCTACACGGTGGACGGCAAGCGCGTGACGCTGGAGGTCGTGTCCGTTGACGACAAGGCCGACGCCACCACCGGCAAGGCCGTGGCGCAGCAGCTGGTGGATGCCGGCGTGGTCGCGGTGGTGGGCCACCTCAACTCGGGCGTGAGCATCGAGACCGCCCCCATCTACGCTGCCAAGGACATCGCGCAGATCGCCATCTCCACGAACCCCAAGTTCACACAGCTCGGGTTTCCGACCACCTTCCGCATGGTGGGCAACGACACCCTGCAGGCCCGCGCCATTGGCTCGTTTGCCGCCACCCAGCTGGGCGCCGCACGCTATGCCGCGCTGGACGATGGCACGCCCTATGGCAAGGGCCTGGCCGATGGCGCGGCCGAACAGCTCAAGGCCGAGAAGAAAGAGGTGGTGGTGCGCAAGTCGTTCGACGACAAGACCGTGGCCTTTGATGGCCTGGCCGGGGAGCTCAAGGCCGCCAATGTGGAGGTGATTGTTTCGACCCTCAACGACTTCCAGGCGCTGGCACTGCTCGAAGCCCTGCAGAAGGTGGGCCACACCAAGGTCAGCCTGCTGGGGGGCGACACCATCAAGACCACCGACATGACCAAGGGCGCAGGCATCGTGCAGGGCGTGTATGCCACATCGCCCGTGCTGGAGGCCAAGGAGTTCACCACCGGCAAGCCCTTCCTTGAAAAGTACATCGCCGCTTTCAAGAAGCCCCCGGCCTACGGCGGCCACTACAGCTACGACAGCACCTACGTGCTCTCGGCCGCCATCCAGAAGGCCAAGTCCGCCGACCCCAAGGACATCACCAAGGCCCTGCACAGCATCAACGGCTACGCCCCGGTGATCGGCACCATGACCTGGGATGACAAGGGCGAGCAGCGCTATGGCGCCGTGGGGGTGTACGAACTGCGCAGCGGCAACTGGGAGTTGCGCATGCGGTCCGACCGCTGGTAAACCGCGTTGCCATGGCAGGCCAGCCCCGGGTTTTACACTCGGGGCATGAGCTTGCTGATCCTGGGTATTGAATCTTCGTGCGACGAAACCGGCGTGGCATTGGTCCGTTCCACGGGCAATGCCGTGCCTACGCTGCTGTCGCACGCGCTGCACAGCCAGATCGAGATGCACCAGGCCTATGGCGGCGTGGTGCCCGAGCTGGCCAGCCGCGACCACATTCGCCGCGTGCTGCCGCTGGCCACACAAGTGCTGGCCGAGTCCGGCCAGACGCTGGCGGACGTGGACGTGGTGGCCTACACGCGCGGCCCGGGCCTGGCCGGTGCGCTGCTGGTGGGGGCGGGTGTGGCTTGCGCGCTGGGCGCAGCGCTGGACAAGCCGGTGCTGGGCGTGCACCACCTGGAGGGGCATTTGCTGTCGCCCTTCCTCAGCGCCGACCCCCCTGAATTCCCTTTTGTGGCCCTGCTGGTCTCAGGCGGCCACACGCAGCTGATGCGCGTGGACGGCGTGGGCCGCTACGAAATTCTGGGCGAAACCATTGACGATGCGGCAGGCGAGGCGTTCGACAAGTCTGCCAAGCTCATGGGCCTGGGCTACCCCGGTGGCCCGGCGCTGTCCCGGCTGGCCGAACAAGGCGATGCGGCGGCCTTCAAGCTGCCGCGCCCACTGTTGCACAGCGGCAACCTCGACTTCTCTTTTGCCGGGCTCAAGACGGCGGTGCTCACGCAGGCCAAGAAGCTGGGCGATGAGCTGGAAGCACGCAAGGCTGATCTGGCGGCCAGCACCGAGGCCGCGATTGTCGACGTGCTGGTGAAGAAGACGCTGACCGCTCTGAAGCAGACGGGCCTCAAGCGCGTGGTGGTGGCCGGTGGGGTGGGAGCCAACCGGCACCTGCGCGCCCAGCTCAACGCCGCCTGCGCGGCGGCCAAGGTGCGCGTGCATTACCCCGAACTGCACTTGTGCACCGACAACGGCGCCATGATCGCCATGGCTGCTGCGATGCGCCTGCAGGCCGGGCAGCAGCAGGCCAGCACCGAGTACGCCTTTGACGTGAAGCCGCGCTGGCCGCTGGATGCCATCACGGTGTGATTCTGAATAAAAAAGGCAGCGAGGGACCCTCTGCACGAATCAGCGCGCCGTGTGCATCAGGGGCCTCGGGCGGTCTGCCGCGTTGCAAATACTCGCAATAGCTACGGCTATTGCTGTGTTTTGCGCCTTGCAGACCCTCCCGATCCGCTGCGCTCACTTGGCCAGCGAGATTCGTGCAGAGGGTCCCTAGCGCAGGTAAATCATGCGCTAGCTGCTATCTTTTTTGATGTTTAGAACGGATAGTGGCGTGGCGTGGTCTGCACCGTCACCCAGCGTAGTTCGGTGAACTCACGCACCCCGGCCATGCCGCCAAAGCGGCCGTAGCCCGAGCTCTTCACGCCCCCAAACGGCATCTGGCCTTCGTCGTGCACCGTGGGGCCGTTGACGTGGCAGATGCCTGACTCGATGCGCGCGGCCACGTTCCAGGCCTTGGCCACGTCGCGGCTGAACACGGCGGATGACAGGCCGAACTCGTTGTCGTTGGCGCAGGCAATGGCTTCTTCCACACCGTTCACGCGCACCACGGGCTTGACGGGGCCGAACGATTCCTCGCGGTAGATGTCCATCTCGGCCGTCACATGGTCGAGCACCGTGGCCTGCATGAGCGTGCTGTCGCTCTTGCCGCCGCAGACCAGCTTCGCGCCCTTGGCCAGTGCATCGTCGATGAGGGCGTTGCAGCGGTGCACCGTGGCCATGTCCACCACCGAACCCAGCACCACCGGGCCCTTGCGCGGGTCGCCCAGGGGCAGTGCCTTCGCGCGCGCGCCCAGCTTGGCCACAAATTCGTCGGCCACGGCGTTGTCCACGATGATGCGCTCGGTGGACATGCAGATCTGGCCCGAGTTGGCGAAGGCGCCAAACACGGTGCCCGCCGCGGCGGCGTCGATGTCCGCGTCATCCAGCACCAGCAGCGGCGCCTTGCCGCCCAGCTCCAGCACCACGGGCTTGAGGTACTTGGCGCAGGTCTGCGCAATGATGCGGCCCACCTTGGTAGAGCCGGTGAAGTTGATGCGGCGCACCGCCGGGTGGGCCACGATGGCCTCGACCACTGCACCGGCGTCGGCCGGGGCGTTGGTCACAAAGTTCACCACACCAGCGGGCAGACCGGCTTCCTGCAGTGCCTCGATGATGAGGCCGTGCGTGGCAGGGCACAGCTCCGAGCCTTTCAGGATCACCGTGTTGCCGCAGGCCAGTGGCGTGGCGATGGCGCGCACGCCGAGGATGACCGGGGCGTTCCACGGTGCAATGCCCAGCACTACGCCCGCCGCCTGGCGCACGCCCATGGCCAGGCTGCCGGGCACGTCGGACGGAATCACCTCGCCCGCAATCTGCGTGGTCAGCGCGGCGGCTTCTTGCAGCAGGCCAGCGGCCAGGTGCACGTTGAAGCCGGCCCACATGCCGGATGCTCCGGTCTCGGCCGCCATGGCCACCGCAAAGTCGGCCGTGCGGGCCTCCAGCGCGTGTGCGGCCTTGAGCAGCAACGCGCGGCGGGCGTTGGGGCCCAGGGCGGACCAGGCCGGGAAGGCCTTGGCAGCCGCGTCGGCAGCGGCCTTGGCATCGGCCACGCTGGCGGCGGGGGCCGTGGTGGCGACCGATCCGTCGAGCGGGTTGCGGCGCTCAAACGTGGCGCCGCCGGTGGCTTGCACGCGCTCGCCGTTGATCAGCATGGAAATGGCAGTCATGGATGAAAGCTCCTGAAAAAGAACAGATGAAAAAGGGTCGGAAGAGGTATTCAAGCGACGCCGAGATAGGCCTGGCGCACCACGTCGGATTGCAGCAGGGTCGATGCTTCGCCTGAGGCCACGATGCGTCCGCGCTCCAGCACATAGCCGCGCTGCGCAATCTGCAGCGCCTTACGCACGTTCTGTTCGACCATGAGCACCGTCACGCCCTGCGCGGCGATGCGCTGCACGATGGCCAGCAATTCATCGACCATGCGCGGTGCCAGGCCCAGCGAGGGCTCGTCCAGCATCAGCAGGCGCGGGCCGCTCATCATGGCGCGGGCCACGGCCACCATTTGCTGCTCGCCGCCGCTCATGGTGCCCGCGAGCTGCGTGGCGCGTTCCTTGAGGCGAGGGAAGTCTTCGAACGCCCGGTGCAACCGCTCGGCACGCACCCGTGAGGGCGCCAGCCAGCCGCCCAGCTCCAGGTTCTCGGTCACCGTCATTTGGGGGAACAGCTGGCGGCCCTCGGCCACCAGGGCCAGGCCGCGCTGCACGCAGGCGGTGGCGTTCATCGCGGGCAGATCGCTGCCGTCCAGCGCCACGGTGCCTGTGCGCGGCAGCAGCCCGGCCAGCGCCTTGAGCAGCGTGGTCTTGCCCGCGCCGTTGGGACCGACGATGACGGTGATGCCGGGCGCGGCCTGCAGCGACAGGTCTTGCAGCACCTGAAAGCCGTGGTAGCCCGTGGTCAGGTTCTGCACGGTGAGGTGGGCGCCGCTCATGCCGTGGCTCCTTGTTCTTTGCCGCTGGCCATTTCGTCACCCAGATAGGCTTCGATCACCTGCGGATCGCGCACCACCTCGGCGGGTGTACCGTCGGCAATCTTGCGGCCCTGGTGCAGCACCAGCACGCGCTCCACATACTTGAGCAGCGTGGTCACCGCATGCTCGATCCACACCACCGTCAGCCCCCAGTCATCCCGCAGGCGGCGGATGCGCTGGGCCATGGCATCTACTTCGGATTCGGTCAGGCCCGCAGCCACCTCGTCGAGCAGCAGCAGGCGCGGGCGCGTGCCCAGGGCCATGCCGATCTCCAGCAAGCGCTGCTGCGACGGTGTCACGTCGGCGGCGGGGCGGTCGGCCAGGTGCGCCAGGCCCAACATGGAGAGAATTTCCTCCTCGCTACGCAGGCCTTCGGGCCCCTGGCGGTGGCGGCCTGCGAACTGCATGCCAAAGCGCACGTTGTCACGCACCGTCATGTCGGGGAACACGCGCGGCGTCTGGAAGGTGCGCGCAATGCCGTGGGCCGCATAGTGGTGCGGGCCCTTGCCGGTGAGGTTGTCGGCGCCGCTCACCAACGTGCCCGAGGTGGGCGGCTGCACGCCCGAGATGGCGTTGAAGAACGTGGTCTTGCCCGCGCCGTTGGGGCCGATGATGCCAATCAGCTCACCCGTGTGCAGCGTGGCGCTCACCCCATCCACAGCAGTCAGGCCGCCAAAGCGCACGGTCACGGCGTCGATGGTCAACAGGGCTTCAGCCATGGCGTGCCTCCGCCGCAGGTTTGCGCCGTTGCCACAGCGTGGCCAGGCCGTTGGGCAGGTACATCACGCACAAAATCAGCAGCAGTCCCAGCACCATCATGTAGCCGTAGGGCAGCTGCAGGCGCAGCGTTTCGGCCAGCAGGCTGAACACGATGGCCGCCAGGATGGGGCCGCCCAGGCTGGTGGCGCCGCCGATCAGCGCGATCAGCACCGTTTGGAAGCCGATGAAGGGGCTGAACACGGCCGCAGGTTCGATGTACGTCCAGCGCACCGCCATGGCTGCGCCCACCGCGCCGGCAAAGGCGGCGGTGATGCCAAAGCCCGCGATCTTGGCCAAGCGCGTGTCCACGCCCAGCGTCTGCGCGCGCTGCTCGTCGGCACCAATGCCCGAGAGCGCCAGGCCAAAGCGGCTGCGCTGGATGGCAATCGCCGTGGCAATGGCGCCCGCCGCTATCAGCAGCACCGTGAGGTACACCGTCTCGTTGCTGGGCACCACCGTGAGCACGCGGCCCACGGTGCCCGACACCTGCTTTTCGACAAAGGTCACAGCGTGGCGGATCAGCTCCGTCATGCCGAAGGTCAGCACCGCAAAGTAGGTGCCGCGCAGGTGCAGCACCGCTGCGCCCATCACCACGGCCACGATGGTGGCGATCAGCGCGCCGCTCAGAATCACCAGCGGCCAGGGCAGCACGCCCAGCAGCATCGCGCTGGTGTACGCACCCACACCAAAGAAGGCCGAGGTGGCCAGCGACAGGTAGCGCGTGGCACCGCAGAACAAGGACCAGCTGGTCGCCAGCGCGATGTACATCAAGCAACTGAGCAGCACCGAGGCCATGAACTCGGACACCAGCCACGGCAGGGTGGCGACCACCGCCACCCCCGCAGCCAGCGCCAGCCAGGGCTTGTTGGAATGTAAGGAAGTCATTTTTTCGAGAACAGTCCGTTGGGGCGCCAGATGAGCACGCCGATGAACACTGCATAGCTCAGCAGCATCTTGAGAGACGGGCTGCTGAAGTGCATGCCCAAGGCTTCGACCACGCCCAGCAGCAGGCCCCCGGCCAGGCTGCCCGCCAGGCTGCCAAAGCCGCCCAGCGTGATGACGATGAGCGCCGTGACGGTATAGGGCTCGCCCATGGATGGCGAAATCTCATACGTCATGGACAGCAGCGTCCCCGCCACGCCCGACAGGCCCAGGCCAATGCCAAACATCATGGGGTGCAGGCGCCGGGTGTTGATGCCCACCAGCTGCGCGCCCGTGGGCGACTGCATTAGCGCCCGCACGGCCTTACCCAGCAGCGTGAGCTTGAGCAGCGCGATCAACCCGGCCGACAGCGCCAGCGCCACGCCGAACAGCACCAGCTTGTTTTCAGTAAAGCGCATGCCCGCAATCTGCACCGGGTCGGCCAGGTATTCGTACCCGCGCAGGTCGCCGCCCCAGATCAGCAGGGCGGTGTTCTGCACCAGGAACATCAGGCCAAAGCCCACCATCAGGCTGCGCGCCTCGAACACGTCCACATTGGGCGCGCGGGCGGCCAAGCGCTTGAAGCACAGCGCATGCACCACCACGCCCAGCGCAAACAGCACGATGAAGGCCAGCGGCATCAGCAGCAGCGGCGAGATGCCCCACAGGGTGTGCGCCGACCAGGTGAGGAAGGCGCCCAGCATCAGGAACTCGCCATGCGAGATGTTCATGATGCGCATCAGCCCGTACTGCAGATTCAGGCCCATGGCCACCAGCGCGTAGATACCGCCGGTAATGAGGCCACTGGCGACCAGTTCGGCCCAGGAAGTCAGAGACACAGTGTTATTTCCAGGCTGGTTTGGATGTGTTCAGCTGCGCTGTGGCACGGTCCTTAGGCCACACGACCTCGAAATCGCTGCCTTGCCACTGGCTCACGGTTCCTGGGATGGACGCGTTCTCGCTGCCCTGGAATCGAATGCCACCCAGGATGGTCTGGAACTCGTTCTTGGCGATGTGCTCGCGCAGCGCCTTGCGGTCCAGGCCCGCCTTTTCCACGGCCTGTTGCAGGATCTGCAGGCCCGCCCAGGCGTGGCCGCTGGCCCAGCGGTCGGGTTCCTTGTTGAACTTCTTCACGTGGGCGTCGAAGTACGCCTTGGCCTCGGGGCTGGTCTTCACGCTCCACGAGCCCATGCCGATCACGCCCTCGGTGTTGGCCTGCATCACGTTCTTGTAGAGCTGGAAGGCCGTGCCCACCGAGGCGTAGAAGAACTTGGGGTTCAGCCCCACTTCGCGTGCCTGGCGGCTGGCCAGGATGGTGTCGGGCGGGTAGGTGATGCCGATGAAGGCGTCGGGGTTTTGGTCCTTGATGCCACGCAGCACGGGCGCCAGATCCTTCACGCCCAGCGGGTAGCTCTTGCGCTCCAGCACCTGGATGCTGGTCTTCTTGAGCGCGTTGTTCAGCGCGGCAAAGTTTTCGAGGCCGAACAGGTCGTCCATGTAGACGATGGCAATGGTCTTGACGTTGTTGGCCACCAGCATCTCCACCAGCGCGCCCATCATCTTGTCGGGCTGCTGCAGCAGCGAGAAGAAGTAGGGCAGGTTCATGTCGATCAGCTTGCGCGACAGCGCCGTGGGCGCCAGCAGCGGGTAGCCAAAGCGGTTCGCCAGCGGTGCAATGGCGAAGTTGGCGCCCGAACCCCAGGGCGGCAGGATCAGGTCCACCTTGTCGCTGCCCATGAGCTTTTCGTAAGTGCGCACGCAGGTTTCGGTCTCGCTGCGGTCGTCGTAGCCGATAAGTTCAATGGGGCGCTTCGTGCCCTTCACGCTCAGGCCGCCCGCTGCGTTCATCTGCTCGGCCCACAGCAGGTAGTTGGGCTCCTGGCTCACCTGCGCGCCGGCCGCCCAAGGGCCTGTGCGGGCTATGGCGTAGCCGATGCGGATGGGGGCTGCGCTGCTGCCCTGGGCCCACAACTGGGGCGCCACGGCCAGGGTGCCGACCGTGGCGGCGGCGCCTTTGATCCACTGGCGCTTGGAGGGTTGGTGTGCTGTCATTGTGTGTCTCCTCGGATGGAGCCTGCGTGGTGCAGACCGTGCGGGGATCGTAGGCAGAGGGGCCGGCGCCTGCTGCGCTCAGCGTGCACAAAACACTTGCCTGAGCGTGCAGGCGGCAGCGGGTTTACCCGGATTTCCACAGTGGGCGCGGGACAAAGCGTGCGTCCGATAATCGCTGCACGACCAGTGGCGCCAGCCGCTGACCTGGAGACACCATGGCCCACCCCCTGATGGAGGTATCCACCGATACCGTGGCACCGCGCGACCGCCTGCACCTGTGGGGCGATGCGGTATGGCGCCTCATTGGCGGGCTGGAGTCCGATGCGTTTGGTGACGATGCCTTTGCGGGCCACATCACCTCGGGCCAGGCGGGCTATGTGAACCTGTGCCAGCTGGACGTGAGCCGCCACCGCGTGGTGCGCACCCCCAGCCTCATCCGGGGCAGTGACCGGGCCTACATCAAGGTGGTGGCGCAGCTCGAAGGGCGTGCCTGCTTCGAGCAAAACGGCCGCCAGGTGTGGCTGTCACCCGGCGAGTGGAGCGTGTACGACACCACCCGCGCCTACGCCGTGAGCAACCCCGAGGCCGTGCGGCAGATGGTGCTGATGATTCCCAAGGAACAACTGCCCGAGCGCAAGCTCAAGCTCGACGACCTGATGGTGCAGCGCTTTTCGGGCACCACGGGCGTCTCGCGGCTGGCATGGGACACCATGCGCGCCGCGTTTGCCGAGCTGCCCACCATGTCCGACGCCGCCGCCGACGGCGTGGCCGACGTGATCACGCACCTGGTGCAGCTGTCGCTGCTGGAGCGCAATGGCCAGCAAAGCCTGCTGTCGCAGCGCGAGGCGCTGCGCGACCGCATCAGCCAGTACATTGACCGCCACCTGGGTGACCCCGACCTCACCATCGACCGCATGGCCCAGGCGCTCAACTGCAGCAAGCGGCACCTGTACAACGCGGTGGCCGACGATGAGGAAACCCTGGCCGCCATGATCCAGCGCCGCCGCCTGGAGGCCTGCCTGCGCGACCTGCGCCACCCGGCGCATGCACAGCGCTCGGTCACCGACATTGCGCTGTCCTGGGGTTTCAGCAACAGTGCGCATTTCAGCCGGGCGTTCCGCGCGCATGTGGGCTGCAGCCCCAGCGAATACCGGGCCCGGACGTGGGGGCCCTCCATGGTGTTGCTCGATCCCCCGCTGCTTGCGCATTGAGCGATGGATGCAGGGCCGGTGGCGTAGCCGCCCGCGGGCGCGGCGCGGTGGTTGGTGCGTTGCATCATTTCTTTACGCTGGCTTGACCCACGGGGTACCTTTTGTGCGCAATCGCTGCTCACAATGGGGTTTTCCCTTGCGCCGCTACAGCCCATGCGTTTTATCCACCCGGCCTCTCCAGCCGCTGCGCCCACTGCCCGGGCAGCGCGCTCCCTGCGCCCACAGCGTCCCCTGAGTCCATCGCACGCTGTGCCCTGGCGGCACATGGCCCTGACGCTGTGCGTCGTGCTGGCCGCCACCGGATGCGCCAGCCTCGCCCCACTGGACGGGACCCCGCCCGTGGTGGCTGTTCCCGCGGCCTGGTCGGCAGCGGGCACGAGTGGTCCACAAGGCGTCGCAGCCACCCCCCAGGGATTCAATCTTGTGCAATGGTGGCAGCGCCTGAATGACCCCTTGCTCACCACACTGGTGGAGCAGGCCTTGAAGGCCAACACCAGCGTGCGCACCGCTCAGGCCGCGTTGCAGCAGGCGCGTGCGCAGGTAGATGTGCAATCGGCTGGGCTGCTGCCCAGCGTCGGTGCATCTGCCTCGGCACAGCGCAGCCGGGCGAACAACAGCACAGGCAACACCTTCCAGGCCGGTTTTGACGCAAGCTGGGAGCCCGATGTGTTTGGCCGCGTGCGCAGCGGCGTGAGCGCCAGCGAGGCCGATGCGCGCGCGGCAGAGGCCAGCCTGGCCGACGTGCAGGTGTCGCTGGCGGCCGAGGTGGCCGTCAACTACATCGAGCTGCGCGGGCTGCAGGAGCGTTTGGCCATTGCGCGCAGCAACCTGGCCAGCCAGCAGGAGACCCTGCAGCTCACGCAGTGGCGCCTGCAGGCGGGGCTGACCACCTCGCTCATCACTGAGCAGGCCCTCGCAGCGGCCGAGCAGACGGCCGCGCAGATTCCCTCGCTCGAAGCCAGCCTGGCGCAGTCGCGCTACAGCCTGTCCGTGCTGACCGGCCAGGTGCCCGGGGCGCTCGACGCCACCCTAGCCGCCAGCGCGCCCGTGCCGCAGCCCACGGCAGAACTGGCGCTGGCGATACCGGCCGAGACGCTGCGCCAGCGCCCCGATGTGCGCGCGGCCGAACAACGCATTGCCGCCGCCCTGGCGCGTGTGTCGCAGGCCGATGCGGCGCGCTACCCCAGCTTCTCCCTCGGCGGCTCGCTGGGCCTGCGCGCTCTCACGCTGGGGGCGTTATCGGGTGGCAGTGCCGTGACCAGTGCCTTGCTGGGCAGCGTATCCATTCCGCTGCTCGACGGTGGCGCCGCCCGCGCGCAGGTGCGTGTGCAGTCTGCCGCGCTGGAGCAGGCCCGCGTGGCCTACGAGTCCACGGTGCTCACCGCCCTGCAGGATGTGGAGAACGCGCTGGTGGCCCTGCGCGGCGACCGCGAAAAGCTGGAACGCCTGACCGCCGCCGCAGACGCGGCCCGCAACGCCGCCCTGCTGGCGCAGCAGCGCTACAGCAGCGGGCTCATCGACTTTCAGGCGGTGCTGGAGACCCAGCGCACGCTGCTGTCCACGCAAGAGAGTGTGGCCACCACCACCGCTGCCGTCGCGGCAGACCATGTTCGTTTGTACAAGGCGCTGGGGGGCGGCTGGCAGCCGGCCCCGTAACCCGGTCGCCCTGTTGCATGACCCCATTTTCTGATTCACGTCCCATGCCCAATACCGAAACCTCCGTGACCTCTACCGCCTCCGCGTCCGCCAAGGCAGCTCCTGCCGACCTGAGCGCCTTGCTGGGCGCCGACCGGCCCCGCCGTTGGTGGCAGCGCACCACCGTGTGGCTAGGAGTGGCGGCGTTCGTCGTGGTGGGTGGTGGCTTGTATGCCTGGCAATCTCGCCAGAGCGCCAGCACCGCACCCACCTATGTGACCGAAGAGTTGCGCCGGGGCAACCTCACGCTCACCGTGTCGGCCAACGGCACACTGCAGCCCACGCGCTCGGTCACCATTGGCAGCGAGCTGTCGGGCACGGTGCGCAACGTGCTGGTGGATGTGAACGACAAGGTCAAGAAGGGGCAGCTGCTGGTAGAGCTGGACACTGCCAAGCTCGAAGCGCAGGTGCTGCGCTCGCGTGCCTCGCTGGCGTCGGCGCAAGCCCGCTTGGCCCAAGCCGTGGCCACCACCAAGGAGGCCATTGCCAACTTTGGTCGGCTCGAAGAAGTCGCCCGCCTGTCCGGCGGCAAGGTGCCCTCAGCCTCCGAGCTGGACGCAGGCCGCGCCACGCTGGACCGCGCCCGCGCCGACGAAACCAGTGCGCGTGCCACGGTGGAAGACGCACGCGCTGCGCTGTCCACCGACGAAACCAATTTGTCCAAGGCCTCCATCCGCTCGCCCATCGACGGCGTGGTGCTGACCCGCACGGTAGAACCTGGCAATGCGGTGGCTGCATCACTGCAGGCAGTAACGCTGTTCACCGTGGCCGAAGACCTCACGCGGCTGCGGTTGGATGTGAGCGTGGACGAGGCCGATGTGGGCTCGGTCAAGGTGGGGCAGGACGCGAGCTTCACGGTCAGCGCCTATCCCTCGCGCCGCTACCCGGCCCAGGTCACGCGCGTGTCGTTTGGCTCCACCAAGACGGACAACGTGGTCACCTACATCACCTGGCTGGAGGTGAACAACAGCGACATGAGCCTGCGCCCCGGCATGACAGCTGCGGCCACCATCACCTCCACCGAGCGCAAGGACGTGCTGCTGGTGCCCAACACGGCGCTGCGTTTTACGCCCGCGCAGGCTGCCGGGGGCGATGCGAAGCCCGGGGCGGGTGGCACCAAGCCTGCTGCATCGGGCAGTGGTGGCGGCATCATGTCGCAGCTCATGCCGCGCATGCCACGCTCGGGCTCGGGTCCACGTAAACCGGGCGAGGCAGGCGATGGTGCGGGCAAGACGCGCCAGGTGTGGGTGCTGCAAGACGGCGCCGCCAAGCCTGTCACCGTGCAGGTGGGCATCAGCGATGGCCGCCACACCGAGGTCACAGGCGAAGGCCTCACCCCCGGCATGGCCGTGATCACCGACCAGCGCGCGGCAGGGGCCAAGTCATGAGTGTGGCGGGCGATACCCCCATCATCCGCCTGCGCGGCGTGACCAAGGTTTATGGCGAAGGGGCGCTGGCCTTTCAGGCGCTCAAGGGCGTGGACTTGGACATTGCGCAGGGCGACTTTGTAGCCATCATGGGCCCCAGTGGCTCGGGCAAGTCCACCGCCATGAACACGCTGGGCTGCCTGGACCGGCCCACCATGGGCGAGTACCTGTTCAAGGGCGTGCATGTGGAGGCACTCTCGCGCGACGAGCGGGCACGGCTGCGGCGGCGCTACTTTGGCTTTGTGTTCCAGGGCTTCAACCTGCTGGCGCGTACCTCGGCGCAAGAGAACGTGGAGCTGCCCCTGCTGTACCGGGGCGAGTCGGCCGCGGCGCGCCATGCGGCGGCGGCGCGTGCGCTGGATGCGGTGGGCCTCAAGGGCTGGGAGCACCACACGCCCGCCGAGCTGTCGGGCGGGCAGCAGCAGCGCGTGGCGATTGCGCGGGCCATCGTCACCGAGCCCGATGTGCTGCTGGCCGATGAGCCCACCGGCAACCTCGACACCCAGCGCAGCGTCGAGATCATGGAGCTGCTGTGGCGCCTGAACGCCGACCACGGCATCACCGTGCTGATGGTCACGCACGAGCCCGACATGGCGCAGTACGCGCGGCGCATCGTGCGGTTTGTGGATGGGGTGGTGGACAGCGATGCGGCCAACCCGCACCCCAAGGGGCTGGACGCGGATGCGGTATCGAAGGCATCGACCGCAGCGGCTGTGGTCAGCTCGGATGCAGGAGGCCACTGATGCTGCTCAACACCCTGCTGCTGGCGCTACGCTCCATCCGGCGCAATCTCATGCGCTCCTTCCTCACCATCCTGGGCATCGTGATCGGCGTGAGCGCCGTGATCACCATGGTCACGCTGGGCAACGGCGCCACGCTGGCCATCCAGAACCAGATCTCGGGCCTGGGCACCAACCTGCTGCAGGTGCGCCCCGGCCAGCGCATGGGGCCCGGCGGCGGCACGGGCGCCCCGGCCTTCAAGGACACCGACGCCGACGTGATCGCGCAGCAGATCGGCGGCATCTTGGCCGTGGCGCCTGAGGCGCGTGCTGCCGCCACGGCTGTGGTGGGCGGGCGCAACTGGACGACCAGTGTGATCGGCAGCACCAACGCCTGGCTGGAGACCGGCAACTGGACGGTGCGCACTGGCCGCGTCTTTACCGATGCTGAGTTGCGCGCGGGCGCTGCCGTCTGCCTGATCGGCGAGACCGTGCGGCGGGAGTTGTTTGGCACCGCCGATCCCGTGGGCGGCCAGCTGCGCGTGAAGGCGTTTTCGTGCGAAGTGGTGGGCGTGCTGGCGTCCAAAGGGCAGGGCGCGTTTGGCAACGACCAGGACGACACTGTGCTGGTGCCCCTGCGCACGCTACAGCGCCGTGTGACCGGCAACACGCGGGTGAACACGCTGCTGGTGTCGATGAAGGATGGCAGCGACCCCGAGCGGGTGAAGGCCAGCCTCACGCAACTGCTGCGCGAGCTGCGCAAACTGTCGGACTCGGACGAAGACAACTTCAACGTGCTCGACACCAAGCAGCTGGCCGACACGCTCTCGGGCACCACCAAGGTGCTGACCACGCTGCTGGGCGCGGTGGCGGCGGTGAGCCTGCTGGTGGGCGGCATCGGCATCATGAACATCATGCTGGTGAGCGTGACCGAACGCACGCGCGAGATCGGCCTGCGCCTGGCCATTGGCGCGCTGGAGCGCGAGGTGCTGCTGCAGTTCCTGATCGAGGCCGTGGTGCTGGCCGCCTTGGGCGGGCTCATCGGCATCGTGCTGGCCACGGGCGCGTCGCTCGCGCTGTCGGGGCTGATGGGGGTGCCCTACCTGTTCAACCCGGGGGTGAACCTGCTGTCGTTCCTGTTCTCCGCCGGTATTGGTGTGGTGTTTGGCTATTTCCCGGCGCGGCGTGCGGCGCGCATGGACCCCATCGATGCGCTGCGGCATGAGTGAGGGCGTTTGCAGGGAGTTCTGAGCGGAAATACAAGCAAAAAAGGCATGAAGCGCCAGTGCATCATGCCTTGATTGCTATTGAAAATATAGCGATGGCCGTCACGCGCCATCGCTTGGGGAACGGCCAGATTTAGTGAATGGTCAGCGTGGTGGCCTTGCTCACGGGCTCCAGGCGGACCAGCGTCAGGGTCAGCACACCGTTTTCCAGCTTGGCGGTGCTGGCGCTGGCATCGATCTCGGTGGGCAGCTCCCACGCACGCTGCACCTTGCGCGGTGCGCCGTCCACGCTTTGCACCTGCACCACCTGGCCTTCAATGCTGATCGAGAGCTGTTCGCGGGCCAGGCCGGGCACGTCCAGCTGCAGGGTGGTGGCTTTTTCGTCCTGCGTCACGGTGCAGCCGGCGGCGGGTGCTGCCGCTGCGGATGCAGGCTGTGCCAGCGCGCCCATCAGAAAACGTTGCAGCGCCAGGTCGGCGGAACGGGGGGCTTGGGCATAAGCGGCGCGGCGGATCACGGGGGCGAAGATCATGGGTAACTCCTATACACTGCGCGGCTCTCGACGTGGTCGCCGCATGGCAGAGAGGTGTGTGCGGCCACGCCGCATTTCAAGGGAAAAATGCCATGAATAAATTGCAATCCGTGGGCTTGAAATCAGGCGCTGCGGCATTACGTCACACCGTTTGGGCGGCCGCAGTGGCCCTCGCAGGCGCCGTGGCGTTGGCGCCCGCCGCGCGGGCGCAGGCCCCGGCCCCCGCCGCCGTGGCCCAGGCCAAGCCGGTCAAGCTGGCACTCATCGAAAGCCTCTCGGGCCCGTTCGCCAACACCGGCGAGGCCGTGTACCGCAACATCTACTGGGCCATGGAGCGCGTGAACACGCGCGGCGGCGTGCAGCTGCCTGCCGGTAGCGGTGGCCCCCGCCCGCTGGTGCTGGAGCGCTACGACAGCAAAGGCCAGAACGAAGAGGCTTTGTCTGCCTTGCGCGCCGCGATCGACGATGGCGCGCAGGTCATCCTGCAGGGCAACTCGTCGTCCACGGCTGCCGTGCTGATCGAGGCCATCAACAAGCACAACGAGCGTGAGCCGAATAAGCGCGTGCTGTTCCTCAACTACTCGGCGGTGGACCCCATCCTCACCAACGAGAAGTGCAGCTTCTGGCACTTCCGCTTTGATGCCCATGCCGACATGCGCATGGCCGCGCTGATGGAGGTGATGCGTGAGGACAAGGCCTTGAAGAGCGTGTACCTCATCGGCCAGGACTACAGCTTTGGCCAGGCCGTGCTGCGCGAGGCCAAGAAGCAGCTGGCCGTCCAGCGCCCCGATGTGGCCGTGGTGGGCGAAGAGCTGCACCCCATCGGCCGCGTGAAGGACTTTGCCCCCTACGCTGTCAAGATCAAGAGCAGTGGCGCGCAGGCCGTGGTCACCGGCAACTGGGGCAACGATCTCACGCTGCTGGTCAAGGCCGCGCGGGACGTGGGCTACGAGGGCAGCTTCTACACCTTCTACGGCAACGCGCTGGGTGCGCCCGCTGCGATTGGCGACGCAGGCATCGGCAAGGTGGTGGCCGTGGCCGACTGGCTGCCCAACGTGCCGGGCGCGCAGAGCGAGGCGTTCTACCAGTCCTTTCGTACACGCTTTCCCAAGCCGCAGGACGACTATGTGCACATGCGCATGCAGCTGATGATTGAGGCACTCGCGCAGTCCATCGAGCGTGCGGGCAGCACGGATGTGGTGGCCGTTGCGCGCCAGATGGAGTCGGCCAACGTGCAGCTGGCCGGCCAGGGCGGCACCATGCGCGCGGCTGACCACCAGTTCCAGCAGGCGCTGGCGGTGGGCGTGATGGACAAGAAAGGCGCGCCCGGCGTGAAGTTCGACGTGGAAGGCTCGGGCTACGGCTTCCGCGTGGTTCGGCAGATTGCAGCGGCCAAGGCGCAGCAGCCGCACAGCTGCCAGATGCAGCGCTACTGATACGTGGATTCGCTCCGGGCGGCCGGGGCGACCGGGGTGATCGCGCTCAGCGCCGGATCCGGTGGCCGGTCTTGAACACCCACCACACCACGGTGAGGCACAAGGCCATGAACACCAGCGTCATGCTGGTGCTCACCGCGATGTGCACGTCGGCGTGGCCGTAGAACGCCCACCGCAGCCCGCTGATGAGATAGACCACCGGGTTGAACAACGAGACGGTCTGCCAGAACGGCGGCAGCATGCTGATGCTGTAAAACGCTCCGCCCAGAAAGGTGAGCGGCGTGATCACCAGCAGCGGGATGACCTGCAGCTTCTGAAAGCTGTCGGCCCACAGGCCAATCAGGAAGCCGAACAGGCAGAACGTGACGGCCGTGAGCACCAGAAAGCCCACCATCCACACCGGGTGCGCCACCTCGTACGGAACGAACACCCGGGCGGTGGACAGAATGAGCACCGACACCAGCAGCGACTTGCTGGCCGCCGCGCCCACGTAGCCCAGCAGCACCTCCACCCAGTTGACGGGTGCGCTCAGCAGCTCATAGATGGTGCCTGACCACTTGGGCATGTAGATGCCGAAGGCTGAGTTGGAAATGCTCTCGGAGAGCAGCGACAGCATGAGCAGGCCGGGGATGATGTAGGCGCCATAGCTCACCCCGCCGATGTCGCCCATGCGCGAGCCGATGGCGGAGCCGAAGACGATGAAGTACAGCGCGGTGGTGAGCACCGGCGCAATGAGGCTCTGCATCCAGGTGCGGAAGGCACGGTTCATTTCAAAGCGGTAGATGGCGCGCACGCCATGCAGGTTCACACCGGTCATGCTGGGATCGCTTTCTGGGCCGAAGGGGTGGGGGCCTTGTCCTGGTGCACCAGGCTCACGAAGATGTCTTCGAGCGAGCTTTCGCTGGAATGTAGGTCCTTGAAGTCGATGCCGTGCTCCGTCAGGGCGCGCAGCAGGGCGGCGATGCCGGTGTCTTCCTGCTGCGTGTCGAAGGTGTAGGTCAGTACGGTGCCGCCCTGGCTCAAAGATAGCGGCCACCGGGCGAGCGTTGCGGGCACCTGCTCCATGGGCTGCTGCAGTGCGATGGCAAGCTCCTTCTTGCCCAGCTTGCGCATCAGCACGGCCTTGTCTTCCACCACGATCAACTCGCCCTTGCGGATCACGCCGATGCGGTCAGCCATGTCCTCGGCTTCTTCCAGGTAGTGGGTGGTCAGGATGATGGTGGTGCCCGCGTCGCGCAGCGCCCGCACCAGGCGCCACATGTCGTGGCGCAGCTCCACATCCACGCCCGCGCTGGGCTCGTCGAGGAACAGAATCTTGGGTTCGTGCGACAGCGCCTTGGCGATCAGCACGCGGCGTTTCATGCCGCCCGACAGCGCAAGGATCTTGTTGTCCTTCTTGTCCCACAGCGACAGGTCCTTGAGGATCTTCTCGATGTATGCGGGGTTGGGGGCCTTGCCAAACAGCCCTCGGCTGAAGTTCACCGTGGCCCACACGGTCTCGAACGAGTCGGTGTGAAGCTCCTGGGGCACCAGGCCAATCGCCGCACGGGCGGCGCGGTAGTCGCGCACCGTGTCGTGCCCATCTGCCGTAACGGTGCCCGCCGTGGCATTGCTCATGCCGCAAATCACGCTGATCAGCGTGGTCTTGCCCGCGCCATTGGGGCCGAGCAGGGCAAAGATCTCGCCGCGCCGGATGTCCAGGTCGACGTTCTTGAGTGCCTGAAAGCCGCCGGCGTAGGTTTTGCTCAGGCCTCGTACGCGGACGATGGCGTCCGTTTCGGGTGCTGGAGAAGGTGATGCAGGCATGGGGAGGGTTCTCTTGGAAGGCCAGGGCGCGCCGCCTTGGCCGGGCCGCTGCACAAGCGGTCGAAGCGGGGCATTGTGGACTGACTTGCGCAAGCGTGCAGCGCGGGGGCTCCGTGCCCGCAGAAACCTCCGGGTTCAGCCGGTGGGTGCGTGGTTCGCAGCGCGGGGGGGGGGCCATCAGCGCGCCGCCGCCACCTCGCGCCCCAGCTCGATCACCGCCATGGCGTAGTAGCTGGACCAGTTGTAGCGCGTGATGGCGTAGAAGTTCTCGGTGCCCGCCACGTAGCTGGGCGCATCGTTGCCGTTTTGCAGTTCCACCAGCGCCAGCGGGCCGGTGTGCTGCGCACCCTGGGCATCGAGCACGGCGCCCTTGGCCAACATGCTGGCGGCACTGAAGGTGGGCAGGATGTCGGGGGCGAGCAGGTCGTCCAGCTGTAGGCGCGCGTTGTCGAACTGCACCCCAAAGTGCGTGGGCATGCCGGGCGTCCAGCCGTGGCCGCGGAAGTAGTTGGCCACCGAGCCAATGGCGTCGGCCGGGCTCTTGAACAGGTCCACGCGGCCGTCGCCGTCGAAGTCCACCGCATAGCGCACCCAGCTCGATGGCATGAACTGGCCCAGGCCCATGGCGCCAGCGTAGCTGCCGCGTGGCTCAAAGGGGTCGGTGTTGCTGCGGTTGGTGAGGCTCAGGAACTGCTCCAGCTCGCGGCGGAAGAATTCGGTGCGCTCCTTGGCGCGCGGGTGGGCCGAGGGGAAGTCAAACGCCAGGGTGGCCAGCGCGTCCATCACGCGGAAGGTGCCCATCTGCTGGCCGTAGATGGTCTCCACCCCGATGATGCCCACGATGATCTCGGCGGGCACGCCAAATTCGCGTTCGGCATGCTCCAGCGTGGCCTGGTTTTCCTGCCAGAAGCGCACGCCTGCACGGATGCGAATGGGGTCGATGAAACGGCTGCGGTACACACGCCAGTTCTTGGCCGTGCCCTTGGCCGGAGGCAGCATGAGGCGCGGCACCTGGGGCAGAAAATGCGCCTGGCCGATGGCCTGACGCACCCATTCGCGGTCCAGGTCGCGGCGCGCGGCCAGGTCGTCGGCAAACTCCATGGCCTCGGGCCGCGCCGCGTAGAGCACCGGGGCCTTGGCACTGGCCCGCCCCTGGTGGGCCTGGCCGGCTTTGGCATGCGCCTTCTGGGCTGCTGATTTGGGTTGGTTTTCGGGCTTTGCGCTAGCGGGTAATGCACAGGCAGCTATCAAAAAAATAGCTGCTGCGGTCCAGGGTGCTGTCTTCTTCATGTCAATGGTTCGTCATGTTGTGGCTCCCTCAAGCGTCCGATACCGGCGCGCTCCAAGACCAGGGATGCCAAGCAAGGGCCGCCCCGCAGCGAGGGCATCGTCCCCCTTCCCGCGCAAAGCGCGAGAGAAGGGGGAGGCGGCGCAGCCGCTCAGGGGGATGGTTCACTGCTTCGGCCAGGCGATGCTGCGGAACTCCCGCCGCAAATCGCCCAGGGCGGCCTCAGGGTGGGGGGCGTAGCGCACGCGCTCCAGCCGCAGCAGCCAGTCGGCCACCGCCGCAGCGGGTGCGCCGAATTGTGCCTGCACCCGTTCGGCCATGGCCCGTGGCGGCAGGGTGTCGGGCACCACCAGCCCGGCACGGGCCAGGCGTTGGCGGGCGCGTGCCAGCAGACGCAGCCATGGGTCGTGCTGGCTGCGCTCCCACAGGCTCCAGCCCATGCCCCCGATGGCTGCCACGATGATCAGGATGCCTAGCACCATGGTCAGGTCCTGCCAGCTGGGCGACTCGAAGCCCAGGGACTTGAGCAGGTCCAGCTGGCGGCTTTGCGTGTAGTTGAGCACCCACTGGTTCCAGCTGTTGTTGACGGCCTCCCACACGGCGCGCAGGTTCTGCGCGACGCCCGGGCTGATGACCGTGCCCATGGCAGTGGCAAAGGCGCCCTGGGGCGCGCGCAGCCGCTGGAAGGCGCCGGTGCGACCGGGCGACACCGCGCCCGTGGGGTCCACCCGCACCCAGCCCCGGCCGGAGAGCCAGACTTCGGCCCAGGCGTGGGCGTCGCTCTGGCGCACGGTCCAGAGCTTGTCCACGGGGTTGCGGTCGCCGCCCTGGTAGCCGGTGACGATGCGGGCCGGAATGTCGAGCGCGCGCATCAGCACCACAAACGCCGAGGCGATGTGTTCGCAAAACCCCTCCTTGCGGTCAAACCAGAACTCGTCGGCCGTGTGCTGGCCGTACACGCCGGGTTCCAGCGTGTACACGTATCCGCCAGTGCGCAGGCGGGTCAGGGCGGCGTTGACCAGCGCCTCGGCGTTGTCCTGCGAAGGGTTGGGGTTGAGCTGCGGGTTGCTGCGCAGCTCCTGCGCCAGCGCCAGCGTGCGGGGGTTGAAGCCCGCAGGCAGCTCGGTGTAGACGCGCAGGGCCGCGTTGGAGGCACTGGGGCCATGCTCGAACTGCGTATAGCTTTCTGCCTTGTAGCGCACCACGTCGTTGATGGCACGGCTGGTCAGCCACTGCAGGTCCTGCGTCATGAAGGTGTCCATGCCCGCCACGGCGGGCTTGTCCACGGCGGCGTCCAGCAGCAGCAGCCAGGGGCGCTGGTGAGGCTCCAGCGTCACTTCGTAGCGCACGGGTTGGCCGCGCACGCGCAGGTTGGCCGCAGTGCTGGCGCGCGCCTGCGACAAGTCGCCCGGGCGGGGCGATACCGGGTGCCACTCGACACCGTCGAAGGTACCGAACACTGGGCCGCGGAAGTACAGATCGCTTTGGGGCGGTGCCGCGCCGTCAGGGGTGTCAAACCGCACGCGCATGGCCACGGTGTCGTCCAGCGCCAGCTCGGCAATGTTGCCCACCTTCATCACACCCGACAGGCCGCTGCGCCCGCTCATGGTGTCGCTGGGCATGCCCCACAACGGCGCCATGCGTGGGAACAGCATGAACAGCGCCGCCATGATGGGCGCGCCCAGCAGCGCCATGGCGCCCGCCGTGCGCAGCGCCTGCGACAGGGGAGGCCGCCCCACGGGCATGTGGGCATTGACCAGGGCCGTGAGCAGCCCCAGCAGCGCCACCAGCATGGCGGCGGCCGTGAACAGCGACTGCGAGAAGAAGAAGTTGCTGAGCATCGTGAAGAAGCCCAGGAAGAAGACCACCAGCGCATCGCGCCGCGCGCGCAGCTCCAGCATCTTGAGTGCCAGCAGCATCACGATCAGCGTTACTCCCGCGTCGCGGCCCAGGATGGTGCGGTGCGTGTACAGCGTGCCTGCCACGGCCAGCACCAGCGGAATGGCCAGCACCCAGCGTGCGGGCAGCGGGCGGCCCTTGAAGGCCAGCCAGCCGCGCCACAGCATCAGTCCGGCCGCCAGCAGGCTCGCCCAAGCGGGCAACACGTTGACCTGCGGGGCGATGACCCACGCAATCACGACCAGCAGGAACAGCGTGTCGCGCGCGTCGCGCGGCAGTGCGTGGAGCGTCTGGCGCAGGCTCATGGCAGCGCGGCGGAGTGGAGGGCGACGGATTTCATTTTGCTACTAACTTGATAGCTATTAAGGCAATATGAACATGCGCTTGCGGCCAATATGGACTGAATTAAGCGGCAACGGGTCAACACAGGGCCAATGCCTCCAGGCAGCGGCGGCGGTGGGCCGCACCGGTGTCGGGCGCGATCTCGGTGCTGGGCAGGCGCAGGCCATAGTCCAGGCCCAGGCGGTCGGCCTGCAGCACCCAGGCCGTCAGTCGCGACACGCGTGCCTCGTGGTTGGGCAGGGCGGCGTGGGCCAGGTCCAGCCACAGCTCGTGCCGCTGCGCCTGTTGCGCGTCACGGCTCACCAGATCGTCGGTACCGGTCGCCAGCGACTTGGCGGCCTTCTTCCAGACCACCAGCTTGAGCGGGTCGCCGCGCCGGTAGGCCCGCACACCGTCGAATTCGCCAATGCCCTGCGACGGTGCATTGCCCGTGCCTCCGGCGCGGGGCTCGCCCGGCGGCAGGGGCTGCGGCGGCACTTCAGGCGCCGGGTACACCAACACCTCGGCAGCGGGGCGCCAGTAGGTCCACACGCGGAAGGTGCCGAGCGGAAACCGCGTCTCGGCCGTCAGGGTGGGCACGCGGTGCAGCCCCCGGCGACCCGGCTGGAAGGCGACCTGCACGCTGGCCTGGCCCTGGGCAGGCACGTCGGTCCAGGCCCAGTGGTGTTCGGCCTTGCCGGCGCCGTGCACCGCCAGGGCAATGCCATAGCGCGGCGACTTGCGATCACTGGACAGCTGGATCTCGAACGCCGTGCTCGTACCCAGAAAATGCGGCTCGGGCGCTTTCAGGTGCAGCGTCAGCCCGCGCAGGTTGGCGTGGCAGATGTGCATGCCCACCACAGCGCTGCCCGCCAGCAAAAAGGTCAGCAGGTAGCCCAGGTTGAGCTGGTAGTTGATGGAGGCCACCAGCAACACCACGAGCGTGAGGGCCAGCATCCAGCCCGAGCTGGTGGGCAGGATGTAGACATTGCGCTGGGTGAGCTGCAGCGTGTCGGACAGCGGCAGGCGTGCCTGCCACCAGCGCTGGAAGCGCCTGCGAAGGCGCGCCACGGGGCTGAGCCGCGCGGCCAGGCTGCGCCAGCCCGTGGGCGTTGCGAGGGATGGGTGGGCGGCGGATTCCATTGGTCAGGGCAGCGGCACGGCGTCGACCATGGCGCGCACCTGCTCGACCGCGCCGCGCCCGGCGTCGCCCACGGGCACCAGGCGGTGGGCAATGGTTTGCGGCAGCACGGCCTGCACATCGTCCGGCGCCACATAGTCGCGCCCGCTGATGAGGGCCTGGGCCTTGGCCGCGCGCAGCATCGCAATGCCCGCGCGGGGCGACAGGCCCTGCAAGAACCAGCGGCCCGAGCGGGTGGCGGCGATCAGGTCCTGCACATAGTTGAGCAGCGGATCGGCGGTGTGCACGGCCTGCACCTGGCGCTGCAGTTCGGCCAGCTCCTCGGCGGACAGCAGGGGCAGCAGGCTGCTCACCATGTCACGCCGGTCGTCGCCCGACAGCAGCAGCCGCTCTGCGGCGCGGTCGGGGTAGCCGATGGAGATGCGCATCAAGAAGCGGTCAAGCTGCGACTCAGGCAGCGCAAAGGTGCCCAGCTGGTCGTGCGGGTTCTGGGTGGCGATCACGAAGAAGGGGTGGGGCAGGGCGCGGGTTTCGCCCTCGACCGAGACCTGCTTTTCTTCCATGGCTTCGAGCAGGGCGCTCTGCGTTTTGGGGCTGGCGCGGTTGATCTCGTCGGCCAGCAGCACCTGGGCAAACACCGGGCCGGGGTGGAACACAAAGGCTTCCTTGCCGCGTTCGTATACCGACACGCCGGTCAGGTCGCTGGGCATCAGGTCCGCAGTGAACTGGACGCGCGAGAACTGCAGCCCGAAGGTGTGGGACAGCGCGTGCGCCAGTGTGGTCTTGCCCACGCCAGGCACGTCTTCGATGAGCAGGTGCCCCCCCGCCAGCAGGCAGGCCACGCAGTCCTGAACCTGGGCCTTTTTGCCCACGATCACCGTGTTAAGCTGATCCAGGAGCGATTTGATCTTGTGCTGTGCATTCATGGCACGACGTTATCCGAAAAACGGCAAAAAATGCGAGACGCGGGGACAAGACTGTGAGCAAGACGGGCTATTTCACCCACCGGGATTGTTGGAAGCACGAGATGGGCCCGGGCCACCCCGAATGCCCCGAGCGGCTGGATGCGATTGAAGACCGTTTGCTGGTCACCGGCGTGGGTGACGCGCTGGAGCGCTACGAGGCCCCTGAAGCCTCCCTGGCCGACATCGAGCTGGCCCACGGCCGCATGCACATTGCGGCACTGCGTGGCCTGTCCGACCGGCTCAACGAAGAGCTGATGGCTGGCGGCCCGAGCTACGCGCAGATCGATACCGACACCTCCATCAATGCCCATACCTGGAAGGCGTCCCTGCGTGCCGCAGGTGCCGCGCTGGCCGCCACCGATGCGGTGATGGCGGGCGAGGTAGAAAACGCGTTCTGTTCCGTGCGCCCCCCAGGGCACCATGCCTGCCGCGACAAGGCCATGGGTTTCTGCTTTTTCAACAACGTGGCGGTGGCCGTCAAATACGCCTTGCAGCGTTACAACCTGCAGCGGGTGGCGGTGGTGGACTTTGACGTGCACCACGGCAACGGCACCGAAGACATACTGGCCAATGACCCGCGGGCGCTGATGGTGAGCATCTTCCAGCACCCGTTCTACCCCTACAGCGGCGACCACGATCCCGCCCCCAACATGGTCAACGTGCCCGTGCCGGCCTACACGCGCGGCATGGACATCCGCGAGATCATCGAAATGATGTGGATGCCCCGGCTGGAGGCTTTCAAGCCCGAGATGATTTTTGTGAGCGCGGGCTTTGATGCCCACCGCGAGGACGACATGGGCCAGCTGGGCCTGACCGAGCAGGACTACACCTGGATCACCCAGCGCGTGAAGGACGTGGCCCGGCGCTACTCCAAAGGCCGCATCGTGTCGTGCCTGGAGGGGGGCTATGTGATGGGGCCCCTGGCGCGCAGTGTGGAAGCGCATCTGCGAGTCCTTGCGGATCTGTGAGCCCTCTGGCGGAGGGCGCCACCGGTGCTCTGGCAAGGTTGCCTCCACGGCAGCGCTGGCCCGGAGGCCTGCCGGTTTCGGCGGTGCCGGGCATGCAAAACACTGGAGAAGAATGATGACGAATTCCAATGATCTGCTGCACATTGCCCGCGACACACGCGGCGTAGTCACCCTGACCCTGAACGACCCTGCCCGCTTCAACGCGCTGGGCAGCGAGATGCTCACAGCCCTGCAGCAGGCGCTGGACGGTGCTGACCGCGACGAGTCAGTGCGTGTGGTGGTGCTGGCGGCAGCCGGCAAGGCGTTTTGCGCGGGCCACAACCTCAAGGACATGGCGGCCCACCCGGAGCTGGCGTACTACCAGAAGCTGTTTGCGCAGTGCAGCCGCATGATGTTGACCATCCACAAGCTCAGCGTGCCTGTCATTGCGCGGGTGCAGGGCATGGCGACGGCTGCGGGGTGCCAGCTGGTGGCGCAGTGTGACCTGGCCGTGGCGGCCGACAGCGCGAGCTTTGCGACCAGCGGTATTCACTACGGTCTGTTCTGTGCCACGCCCAGCGTGCCGCTGGTGCGCAATGTGCCTGCCAAGCGGGCAATGGAAATGCTGCTCACCGGTGACTTCATCGATGCGCCTACCGCGCTGGCACAAGGGCTGGTGAACCGTGTGGTGCCGGCCGATGCGCTGGATGCCGAGGTCGAGCAACTGGTGCAATCCATCCTGCAAAAGCCCCGTGTGGCCGTGGCCATGGGCAAGGCGCTGGTGTACCAGCAGCGCGAGCTGGGCATCGACGCCGCCTACCAGCTGGCGGGCCAGACCATGGCCACCAACATGATGGACGATGCCGCCCAGGAGGGCGCCCGTGCGTTTGCCGAGAAGCGCCAGCCCGCCTGGAAGCGTTGAGGCACGGCACGATGGACAAGCCGATGCTCGACGACGTGGGCCTGTGGGTGCAGGCCTTTCTCAGCCCCACGGTGCTGGTGGAGCTGGCCGTCCTGGCTGTCTGTGTGGGCCTGGCCTGGGGGCTGGTGGCGCTGCTGCAGCGCGGCCTGCGCCGGGGCGACCCGCGCTCGATCCTGTTTGGGGTGCGGATTGTGGACGGCGCGCTGTTCCCGCTGGTGCTGCTGAGCCTGGCCTACATCGCGCGCACCTTGCTGCACCACTGGGTGGCGCTGGCGGCTTTCAAGATTGCGATCCCCGTGCTGGTGGCGCTGGTGGTCATTCGCATCGGCGTGAAGGTGCTGCAGGTGGCCTACCCGGATGCTGCCTGGGTTCGGCCCATCGAGCGCTCCATCTCCTGGATGGCGTGGCTGGGCATGGTGCTATGGGTCACCGGGCTGCTGCCGCTGGTGCTGGACGAGTTGGACCAGATCCACTGGAAGGTAGGGGGTGCGACGCTGTCGGTGCGCACCATCATCGAAGGGGCGGTCACCGCCGCTGCGGTGCTGCTGATTGCCTTGTGGATCTCGGCGGCCATCGAGTCGCGCCTGCTGCGCTCGGCCACGGGGGCCGAGCTGTCGCTGCGCAAGGCAGTGAGCAATGCGGTGCGGGCGCTGCTGGTATTTGTGGGCTTGCTGGTGGCCTTGTCGTCGGTGGGCATCGATCTGACTGCGCTGTCGGTGCTGGGTGGTGCGGTCGGCGTGGGCATCGGCTTTGGCCTGCAGAAGCTCGCGGCCAACTATGTGAGCGGGTTTGTGATCCTGGCCGAGCGCAGCATGCGCATTGGGGACAACGTCAAGCTCGACACGTTCGAGGGGCGCATCACGCAGATCAATGCCCGCTATACCGTCATCCGTTCGCCGTCGGGCCGCGAGTCCATCGTGCCCAACGAGCTCCTGATTACCCAGCGGGTGGAAAACCTTTCTCTGTCGGACCCGCGCGTGTGGATGTCCACCGTGGTCAGTGTGGCCTACGAGAGCGATGTGGACCAGGTGGCCCAGTTGCTGACCAACGCCGCCCTGGTCAGCCCACGGGTGCTGCGTGACCCGGCCCCCAGTGCGGCGCTGTCAGCCTTCGGTGCTGATGGGCTGGAGTTCACCGTGGGGTTCTGGATTGCGGACCCTGAAAACGGGTCGTTGGGACTGCGCTCGGACATCAACCGGGCCATCCTGAGTGCGCTGCGGGCCCATCAGATCGAAATTCCCTATCCACAGCGGGTTATGCATGTACAGGTGGATGGAGCGCTGCCTACGGGGGTAGCCCCTGGGGCGCCCACCGCGTCTGCACCGACTGCGGCGGCATGAACCAGGGGTGGGCGGCATGTTCCGGCAAACCTGCGGTAGCGCAGGCGACAGCAAACTCTAGACACCGGCCGTGCGCACTCGCCTATAATTCGCAAAAAGCACGATCGTTCTTTTTTGTGATTGTGCCGCCTGTGTGCTGGTTCCGTAGCGGTTTCGCTGCAGTGCGACATAGAATGTTCTAGTTTACGTAAACGTCAATTCAACCAACTCTCTAGGAGCCGCAGCAATGAAGGTCTTGGTCCCTGTCAAGCGCGTGGTGGACTACAACGTGAAGGTCCGCGTGAAGTCGGACAACACGGGTGTGGACATCGCCAACGTGAAGATGAGCATGAACCCCTTTGACGAAATCGCCGTTGAAGAGGCCGTGCGCCTGAAAGAAAAAGGCCTGGTGACCGAAGTCATCGCAGTCTCCTGCGGCGTGGCCCAATGCCAGGAAACCCTGCGCACTGCCATGGCCATCGGCGCCGACCGCGCCATCCTGGTGGAGACCGATGCCGAACTGCAGCCCCTGGCCGTGGCCAAGCTCTTGAAGGCCCTGGTGGACAAAGAGCAGCCCGGTCTCATCATCCTGGGCAAGCAAGCCATCGACGACGACGCCAACCAGACCGGCCAGATGCTGGCGGCCCTGGCCGACCTGCCCCAGGCCACGTTCGCCAACAAGGTCGAACTGGCTGCCGACAAGGTCAGCGTGACCCGCGAAGTCGACGGCGGCCTGGAAACCCTGGCCCTGACACTGCCCGCCGTCATCACCACCGACCTGCGCCTGAACGAACCCCGCTACGTCACCTTGCCCAACATCATGAAGGCCAAGAAGAAGCAGCTGGACACCGTCAAGCCCGAAGACCTCGGCGTGGACGTGACCCCGCGCCTGAAGACCCTCAAGGTGACCGAACCCGCCAAACGCGGCGCAGGCGTCAAGGTGGCGGATGTGGCCGCCCTGGTCGAGAAACTCAAGAACGAAGCGAAGGTGATCTAAATGTCGGTACTCGTTATTGCTGAACACAACAACGCGTCCATCAAGGGCGCCACGCTGAACACCGTCACGGCCGCAGTGGCCTGCGGCGGCGAAGTGCACGTGCTGGTGGCCGGCCACAACGCCGGTGCTGCTGCACAAGCCGCCGCGCAGATTGCCGGAGTTGCCAAGGTCATCCACGCAGACGCAGCAGGCCTGGAACACGGCCTGGCCGAGAACGTGGCCGCCCAGGTGCTCGCCATCGCCTCCAACTACAGCCACATCCTGTTCCCCGCCACTGCCAGCGGCAAGAACATCGCCCCCCGCGTGGCCGCCAAGCTCGATGTCGCCCAGATCAGCGACATCACCAAGGCGGTGAGCCCAGACACCTTCGAGCGCCCCATCTACGCCGGCAACGCCATCGCCACCGTGCAAAGCCAAGATGCCGTCAAGGTCATCACCGTGCGCACCACCGGCTTTGACGCCGCAGCCGCCACCGGTGGCAGCGCAGCTGTCGAAACCGCCGCCGCCACGGCAGACGCCGGCAAGAGCAGCTTCGTGGGCAGCGAAATCGCCAAGAGCGACCGCCCCGAGCTCACGGCCGCCAAGATCATCGTCTCCGGTGGCCGGGCGCTGGGCAGCAAGGAAAAGTTCGACGAAGTCATGACCCCGCTGGCCGACAAGCTGGGTGCGGCTCTCGGTGCCAGCCGCGCGGCGGTGGACGCAGGCTACGCACCGAACGACTGGCAAGTGGGCCAGACGGGCAAGATCGTGGCACCGCAGCTGTACATCGCGGCCGGTATCTCGGGTGCCATCCAGCACTTGGCGGGCATGAAGGATTCGAAGGTGATCGTGGCGATCAACAAGGACCCTGAGGCGCCGATCTTCAGCGTGGCGGACTATGGGCTGGAAGCGGATCTGTTCACGGCTGTGCCTGAACTGGTCAAGGCCCTGTAAGAACGCCCCTGTGCACACAAAGGCATCGCTCGCGATGCCTTTTTTTTGACGAAATTTTGCTTTCCCGGAGACACCCATGAGCTACACCGCCCCCGTCAAGGACATGCTGTTCGCCATCGAGCACCTGGCAAACATTGAACAGATCGCGCAAATCCCCGGTTTTGAAGACGCCGGACTGGACACGGCCGCCGCCGTGCTGGAAGAGTGCGCCAAGTTCAATGAAGGGGTGCTGTCGCCGCTCAACTGGGAAGGCGACAAGAACCCGTCGAGCTGGAAAGACGGCGTGGTCACCACTACCCCCGGCTTCAAGGAAGCCTTCCGTCAATATGGCGAAGGCGGCTGGCAAGGCCTGCAGCACCCCGCCGACTTCGGTGGCCAGGGCCTGCCCAAGACCATCGGCGCGGCCTGCATCGAGATGACCAACAGCGCCAACATGAGCTTCGCGCTGTGCCCGCTGCTCACCGACGGCGCCATCGAGGCGCTGCTGACGGCGGGCAGCGATGAGCTCAAGGCCACGTACCTGGAGAAGCTGGTGACTGGCGAGTGGACCGGCACCATGAACCTGACCGAACCGCAGGCGGGCTCGGACCTGGCCCTGGTGCGTACACGTGCCGAGTCGCAGCCCGATGGCACTTACAAGATCTTCGGCACCAAGATCTTCATCACCTACGGTGAGCACGATATGGCCGAGAACATCGTGCACCTGGTGCTGGCCCGCGTGCAGGGCGCGCCCGAAGGCGTGAAGGGCATCAGCCTGTTTGTGGTGCCCAAGTTCATGGTCAACCAAGACGGCACGCTGGGCGCGCGCAACGATGCGCATTGCGTGAGCATCGAGCACAAGCTGGGCATCAAGGCCTCGCCCACCGCCGTGCTGCAGTTTGGCGACCATGGCGGCGCCGTGGGCTACCTGGTGGGCCAGGAAAACCGCGGCCTCGAATACATGTTCATCATGATGAACGCGGCCCGCTACGCTGTGGGCATGCAGGGCATTGCGATCTCTGAGCGTGCCTACCAGAAGGCCGTTCAGTACGCCAAAGACCGCGTGCAAAGCCGCCCCGTGGACGGCAGCATCAACGCCAGCGCCGCCATCATTCACCACCCCGATGTGAAGCGCATGCTCATGACCATGCGCGCCACCGTCGAGGGTTGCCGCGCCATGGCCACGGTGGCGGCTGCGGCGTTTGACGCAGCACACCACCACCCCGATGCCGACACGCGCAAGCAGAACCAGGCGTTCTATGAATTCATGGTGCCGCTGGTCAAGGGCTACAGCACCGAGACGAGCCTCGAGGTGACCAGCCTGGGCGTGCAGGTGCACGGCGGCATGGGCTTCATTGAAGAAACTGGCGCGGCCCAGTACTACCGCGACGCCAAGATCCTGACCATCTACGAAGGCACCACGGCCATCCAGGCCAACGACCTAGTGGGTCGCAAGACGGCGCGCGATGGTGGCCAGACGGCCAAGGGCATCGCCGCGCAGATCGAGAAGACCGAGGCCGACCTGCTGGCCAGCGGCACGCCTGCTGCGCTGGCTGTGGCGAAGCGCCTCACGGCGGCGCGCAAGGCGTTGCTGGATGTGATCGACTTTGTGGCCGGGGGCACCAAGGCCCAGCCCAACGCCGTGTTTGCCGGCAGCGTGCCGTACCTGATGCTGGCGGGCAATGTGGTGGCGGGCTGGCAGCTGGCCCGCAGCCTGCTGGTGGCGCAAGACCTGTTGCAAAAGGGACAGGACGAAGCCTTCATGCGCGCAAAAATCACCACGGCCCAGTTCTATGCCGACCACATCCTGGTGAAGGCCCCGGGCCTGCGCGACAGCATTGTGGAAGGCGCGGCCAGCGTGACCGAGCTGGCGCTGGAAGCCTTCTGAAGGACTGGCGTGTTGTGAGGAGACAGGCCGCCTGCAGGGCAGGGGCCTTGATATAAAAATGATAGCTGCGGACGCATAATTCACTAGCGCATCCGGGCTATTTCATCCCTATTTTGTTCTGGAAGTTGTAGCCATGTCCAAACTGCCTCCCGTGTTGCAAAACCTGTCGCTGCCCGTCATCGGGTCGCCGCTGTTCATCATCAGCAACCCCAAGCTCGTGATCGAGCAGTGCAAGGCCGGTGTCGTGGGCTCCATGCCCGCGCTCAATGCTCGTCCTGCCGAACTGCTGGACGAATGGCTGGCCGAGATCACCGAGACCCTGGCCGCCTACAACAAGGCCAACCCCGACAAGCCCGCCGCGCCCTTCGCCATCAACCAGATCGTGCACAAGAGCAACGACCGGCTGGAGCACGACATGCAGGTCTGCGCCAAGTACAAGGTGCCGATCATCATCACCAGCCTGGGCGCGCGCGAAGATGTGAATCAGGCCGTGCACGCTTGGGGCGGCGTGGTGCTGCACGACATCATCAACAACAAGTTCGCGCACAAGGCGATCGAGAAGGGGGCTGACGGCCTGATCGCCGTGGCGGCCGGTGCCGGTGGCCATGCCGGCACCAAGAGCCCATTTGCGCTGATCCAGGAAATCCGCCAGTGGTTCGACGGCCCGCTGGCGCTCAGCGGCTCCATTGCCAGCGGCGGCGCGGTGCTGGCCGCGCAGGCCATGGGCGCGGACTTTGGCTATATCGGCTCGGCCTTCATCGCAACGCATGAGGCGCGCGCCAGCGACGCGTACAAGCAGGCCATCGTGGAAGGCAACTCGGATGACATCGTTTACAGCAACCTGTTCACCGGGGTGCATGGCAACTACCTGGCGCCCTCGATCCGTGCGGCAGGCATGGATCCGGACAACCTGCCCGAGTCCGACCCCAGCAAGATGAACTTTGGCGGCGATGCCAAGAAGGCCTGGAAAGACATCTGGGGCTGCGGCCAGGGCATTGGATCCATCGGCGCCGTGACCAGCACCGCCGAACTGGTTGCCAAGCTGCGCAGCGAGTACAAGGCAGCGCGCGCGCGCCTCAAGCTCTGAAATGGCGCTGTGCGACGGTGAGGTGGCCCCTGTCCCCAGGGTCACTGTGCCGGACGCCGACCCTTGAAGGCTGTTTCGCCCGCCATGTGCTGCAGCACATGGCGGGCGAATGTTTTTTGGGTGGGCTGTGCTGCGGTGTATCCGAGGGGAAACCCCCGTGAAGTGGCGCGGGTCTCTGCAGATAATGGTGATGAAAAATAATCAAAAACCAATGTGAAATCATTGGTTTTGCCGCCGCGTTGCGAGGGAGATGGCTGATGTTCCGTGCTTTTCTGTGTCTGCTGGTCATGTGCGCCACCACCTTGGTACACGCCCGCAATGAAGGCGTGTCGGCCGATGAAATCCGCCTGGGGGCCTCGGCGGTGCTGTCGGGCCCGCTGGGACCGCAGACGGCACAATATGGTGAGGGTTCGAGGCTGCTGTTCGATGCGGTGAATGCGCAGGGCGGCGTGCATGGCCGCATGATCCGCTACACCACGCTGGATGACGCGTTTGACCCACAGAAGGCCGTGGACAACACACGCCAGCTGCTCGAGAACGACAAGGTGTTCATGATCTTCCACAGCACCGGCACCGCCCAGACGGCAGCCATCCTGCCGTTGATCAAGGAGCAGCGCACCCTGCTGTTTGGCCCCGTCACGGGCGCCTCGGTGTTCCGTGAGGCGTTCAATCCCTATGTGTTCCATGTGCGCGCGGGTTATGCGAATGAGGCCAGCAAGATCGTGTCGCAACTGCGCCAGCAAGGCATCACCCGTGTAGCCGTGTTCTTTCAGGACGATGGCCTGGGCAAGACACTGGCGGGCGAGCTCAAGAAAGCATCGGAAGAGGAGAAGCTGCCCTTCCTCGCCGAGATCAAGGTAGACCCCAAGCAGCCCGACTTTGCCGCAGCCGCACAGGCCACCGAGAAGGCCCAGCCTCAGGCTGTGATCGTGGCCACGGGCGGCACCACCTTCACCAGCTACATCAAGGCCGTGCAGGCCACGGCAGCGCGGCCTGCCTACTACGGGTTCTCGGTGGCCAGCATGGACGTGATCCAGCGCGAACTCAAGGACAAGGCGCGGGGCATCATCCTCGCGCAGATCATGCCTTCGCTGCGCAACACCACCATCCCGGTGGTGGCCGAATATCTGAGCCTGCTGCGCGCCAAGTCGCCCGGCGCCCAACCCTCGGCCTCCCAGTTCGAAGGCTTTGTCCACGCCCGCTTGCTGGTGGAAGGGCTGCGCCGCACCGGGCGCAACCTGACCACCGAGTCGTTCACCAAAACGATGGAAGACGCGGGTGAAATTACCTTTGGCCGTTTCGGCGTGAAGTATTCACCGCGCAATCACAATGGCTCGACCTACGTCGAGCTGGCCATCGTCGATGCGGAAGGCAGCTTGCGCTACTGAGGGCCGAAACATGTGGAGCGGCGGAGGCGCATGCAGGCGCGGTGCGGGTCATTTGGCCCTTTGCGGCTGATGGAAGACCAGCTGGCGACACCACAGCCGTGCAAAAAATCCTTTGACGGAGGACAATAGCGGGTTTTGTTACTCCAATCCCGCGTGAGTCTGTCTTGGCGTTTGATGCAAAAGACGGGGCTGGCTCGGGTGGATCTGGATATCCGGCGGCGCCTTGCCTGCTGGAGTTCACACCGCATCACATGTCTTCGTTCACATCCCGCACTCCCTTGATCGACATGGTCAAGGGCATGGCTTGCGCCACCATTGTGTGGCATCACTTGGCCTTCTACGGCCCGATGTCTGACATCGCCCATCCCCTGGCCCCCGCCCTGATGGCTTGGCTGTATGACTATGGGCGCATGGCGGTGCAGGTGTTTCTGGTGCTCGGCGGGTATTTGGCCGCCGCCAGCCTGGCGCCAAAGGGCTTGGCGCGGTTTGATCACGCTGGTACTGCCGTGGCCAAGCGCTTTGTGCGGCTGGTGGTGCCTTATGCCGTTGCTTTGATGCTGGCGGTGTTCGTCTCCGCCCTCGTACGACCTTGGCTGGAACACCACTCGGTGCCGGACCAGCCCACCTTGTCCCAGTTGCTGGCAAACGCCCTGCTGCTGCAGGACATCGTGGGTGAGGGTGCGTTGTCTGCCGGGGTCTGGTATGTGGCCATCGACTTCCAGCTCTTTGCGCTGACCGTGCTCATGCTGGCCGGTGTGCGGGCGCTGCCTGCGCCCTGGGCGCGGCACCATGCGGCGGCCCTGTCGCAGGGGCTGGTGCTGGCAATGGCTGCGGCCTCGTTGTGGGTGTTCAACCGGATGGCGGGGTTGGACATGTGGGCGCTGTACTTTTTTGGGGCCTACGGGCTGGGCATGCTGGCCTACTGGGCGACGCAAGCGCCACGGGCGCAGGCATGGACAGGCGTCATGGTGCTGTTGGCGGGAGGCGCGCTGGTGGTGGACTTCCGTGCCCGCATCGCCGTAGCGGCGGTCACGGCCCTGTGCATGGTGGTTGCCATGCGTTCAGCCCGCGTGCGCGCGTTGCATGGCGTGTCGCCGTTGGTCAAGCTCGGCCAGATGTCGTATTCGGTGTTCTTGGTGCACTTTGCGGTGTGCTTGCTGGTCAACGCTGTCGTCAGCCACCTCTGGCCCACTTCGCCAATACTGAATGCGGTGGGCATGCTGCTGGCATTTTTGCTGTCGTTAGCAGCTGGCCGCTTGCTGTATCTGCGGGTGGAGCGGCATGTGCCATCCTGGTCCACGGCCTTGCGCTGGCAGCTCGGGCTGGTGGGGGCAGGCATGCTGGTCGTCATCACAAGCAACTGGGCCTGAACCTCTCGCGCTCTTCAGTGCGGTTGCCTTCGGCGGCGAGCTACGCCCTTGGGGCGAGAGCGGTACTACCGCAAAAGTTTGCGCTCCCGGCGTTTGCGTTGCTTGTCCAGAAACCAAGCCATGAACGGCAGCAGCAGCATCGAACCGGGGATCACCCAGATGAAGAGATAAGGGCTGACCGAAGAAGCCGACCGCATCACATCGCGCAAATGGGCTCGCTCCTCGGCACTCCAGGTGCCCTGGCGGCGCTGTTGCACCAACCAGACCACCGAGCCCCTCATGGTGGCCATCTCGCGACGCAGGCGGCTCTTTTCCCGGCTGTTGCCCGCTAGAAAAGAGCAAAACCACTCGGGTGCGCGTTCCATCCGACGCTGAAATGCCAAGGTCGAATCCGGGTCAAATGCGTCGGCGGGGGGCGGGGTTTCAGCGGGTTGTGGCGTGGTCATGGCGAGAGCCATTGTGTCTGTAGATGCGAACAATGCCAAACAGGCTTTCAGCCGTTGCTTCGGCAAAGCACGGGTAATAGCCCCAATGAGGTGGAGTTCGACTTCGCTTTCCGGCTGATCAAGGATGTCTTTGTTGCACACGGCAATCGTTTCGCCTCCGGGTTGTTTCCACCCTAGCTCATCCCCGATGAGCTGATTGAACAAGGCGCTGCCCAATATCGACAGACGATTCACGCTATCTTCTTCGTCATACGGACAAACGAGGGTTTAGTGGAACTTCCTGCCGATCTCCAGTAAGCGAAGAGCTGGACGTTCTAGTACTGAGGCCTCCTCTTTTGAGGGTATGGGGGGAGGACGAAAAATGTGACTGCCAGGAGATGATTGATTGACTCCGACGGACTCGCCTCGAACCGTCGAGCTCGTCGTCCAGCTCGGTAAGCGCGCTATACCCACCCTCAGACAGTCGGGGTAACTCACTACCCCTCGGGCCTCCCCATCTGTGAATCAATTCAGCCCATTATCCGAAGAATGATGGAGGGGAAGAAGAATAAGTGCAGCGAGGGACAGATCATTTGGTCCCTGCGGCAGGCGGAGTCGGGCATGGCTATCAGGGAACGTTGCAGCAATGGGGGTTTCCGCAACGCCACCTTCTACAAGTGGTGGTCCAAGTTCGGCGGCATGCAGATCTCTAAGGCCCAGGGCTTGCATGGGTTGGAGCCAAGACTTTGACTTTCGCTTCCGCCGCTCAGCACCTCTTGATGGCCGCTCGTCGAATGCCCATCGATTCTTTGGTGAGGTGTCCGTAGACTGGCACGATGCGGCACATACACATGAAAGCGTCTTCAATATCGCGTGGTTCAGTCAACAGGGAAAGTGGATTCTCTTTGATTGAAATATTGGTATCCATAGTTGTTTTTGGTATCGGATTGCTGGGGGCTGCGGGTCTGCAGTTGGCGACAATGCGCAGCAATCAATTCACTGCTCAGGCCAGTGTCGCTACTCAGCTCATCCGGGATTATGAAGAAATTACCCAGATGCTGCGCTCCGCCGACCTATCGACCTCCGAGGGGAGCAATGTGCTTAGCAGCTTGGATACCAATACTGCTGACACGACAACCGTCAATTGCCAGAGTTCCGGCGCCACATGCACGTCCAGCGAGTTGGCGGCATTCATGCTTAAGGAGTGGAAAAGCCGCGTCACTACAGAGCTTCCAGGGGGGCGAGCCGTGATCTGTCGCGACAGTGCGCCCAAAGATACTTCTGGCGCCAGTTCAGGTCTGTATCACTGGGCTTGCGACGACCAAGGCGACATGCTGATGGTCAAGATTGGCTGGGCCGGAAAAGCTGACAAGGCTGACCAGACCCAACAAACTATCGCTGCCGAGAACCGCCCGAGAATCGTGATGACGGTTTTCGGCAATCAAAAAGACTTCACGGATTGATGCGATGAAATATTCTGCTCGTATCACCCAGCAAGGTCTGACCTTGGTGGAGCTGATGGTTTCGCTGGTGTTGGCCAGCTTGATCACTTTAGCTGCAGTCGGACTCTATACCGTTGGTATTTCCAGCTATCGCACCGTTGATGCGGGGCAAGAGCTCCAAGATAATGGGCGTTTTGCTCTTGAAGTTATTGGTCAGGCTGCACGCCAGGCGGGATATGAAAATTATCCTGAGGGATATGGCTTGCGCTGGACGGATACGTACGCCACCAATACTAGCTTGTTTCCCTCAGTCCGGGGTGCCAATAATGCCAAGGTAGCGAGCGTTACAAGCGTCAACGATGATGGCACCAATGACAATGGCGGCTACAACAGCAGCGACACGCTTGCCTTCAGATTTCATGGGGCGAGCCTCCAAAGTGATCGCACAAAAGCTGATGGCTCGATGATCGATTGCCAGGGGGTCGCCCAGACGGCACCACTTCTCCCTAATGATATGAGCGACGTGGCCGTGAGTCTTTTCTGGGTGAAGGTCGACAGCACAGGGGAGCCATCACTGCAGTGCATTTCACGCGGAGATCCTGCTTCACCCAGCCGGAACACTCAACCTATTATCAAAGGCGTGGAATCCTTTCAAGTGATGTACGGTCTTGATGTCAATGCCAACTCCGTACCCGAAAAGTGGGTCAGTGCAAACGACGTTACCAACTGGACGCAGGTATCTGCGGTTCGTGTGGGGTTTGTTCTGCGGGGGCCGCCTGGCAGCAGTCAAGGATACCAGGGAGCATCCGCCACAGCCAATGAAAACAAGCTGTATCCCCTTGGAGCGACATTTACTGGAAGTAGCACTGAAGCGGCGCTGATTTTCACACCGCCTGCTGATGGGCGCCTGCGGCGCACCTTCAACGCGACATTCACGCTGCGCAATCCCCAAAACTGAACACGTGATCCCAATGAAATCCAATCCTATGGGGAATCGTCCCTCCCAACATGGCGTATCACTCGTGGTGGTGCTCATTTTGATGAGCGCCATTTTTCTGATGGCAGCGTTTGGCGCACGCCTGACTTTGTTGGGCGAAAAATCGTCCCGCAATGACCGGGATAGGCAGATTGCATTCCAAGCGGCTGAAGCTGCCCTCGGCGATGCAGAAATTGATCTGATGGGCCCAAATACGGCGACCAACAGCCGGGTTTGCGCCACAGCGAGCAAACAGGTTTCACTTTTTACAGAAGGCTGTGGGAATACGGATGCAAACCGCGGGTTTTGCACCAACTCTACTAACCAACCCCTGTACAAGTCCATTGACTTTGAAGAAACCGGCAGTTCGCGCCACTATGTCACGCTGGGTGAATACACGGGCGGACGCGAAACTGGTTTTGCAACCGATAACAGTGCACTACCCGCCCAGAAGCCGAGGTACATCATTGAGGTTATTTCCTATCCCCGCCCCAAAGGCACGAATGAAACGGCCTTTTTGATTACTAGCCTAGGCTACGGTTTGAACAAGAAGACCCAAGTCATGTTGCAAGGTGTTGTTTACAAACCCGATGTGCCAGGATGCTGAAGCCATGAACAACAAACAAAAATTCGCATTGATTGGTGCAGCCGTTGTCACCATCTTTGTTGCCGGAAGCGGCGCGCAGACCACTCCCATGCCTGCCGTGGATCTCAGTGTGGGGCCTTTGGCCGTAACAACCCAGGCCGTGAATGTGGCCCTGGCGCTGTCGGTCGAGTTTCCCACCGCTGGCGCGGCCTATCGGACAAGTACATACGACCATACCCAAGAGTATTTGGGCTATTGGGATCCAAAAGGCTGCTACCAGTATGGCGATGTCTCTGACACGAGTACTTTGACTGGCAATTATTTTCGCCGCGTTGGCACGGTCGATAGCAGCAATTACTGCTCTGGTGGTGCTAGCTACAGCGGAAATGTGCTCAATTATGCAGCCACATCCTCCATTGACTTGCTGCGCTACGCGCTGACGGGGGGAAATCGTGTTCTGGATACATCCAGCCAAACCGTCCTGGGACGAGCATTTTTGCCTACAAACTTCAATGGCATTCGCAACGCGTCCTACTTCCCGCAAAAGGAGGTTCCAGCCAGCTTGGTCGGCTTGGTGACTCCCCAGTTTCTAACCCCTGGTGCGGCGACCAACTACACAGGGACGGTGTATTTCAACTCTTGTGATGATTTGCTGCTGGTTGGCAATGCTTCCACAGGTGGTACATGCGCAACACCGGGGAGCACCAACGCCTTCGGCCCCGTGATCGCAGACACCAGCAGTGCTTACACCGAGCAGGGTTTTGTAACCCCTCCGACCAACACCTCGACGACGGTGTACGTGGTGGACCCCGCGGGCAAAAAAGAGTGGCGACGCACCCAACCACAAGCCACAACCACCGTCATGCCCAGTGGTTCAGACCCCAATGCGGGGACTTTGGTGCCAGAGGCAGTGACGCCGACCCCACGTAACACTACAGTTGTTTCGACGGGGCCGACCCCCCAATGGGCTGGGGATCCTCAAGTGGGCACCATATATACCCTGACAGGCGCTTTGACGACCACTGTACCGCCTACCGGGGCGCCTGACACCTCACCCCAGGGATCGAGGTGGGATCCGAACGTGGCGGGTGCAGATACAAACCCCAGCAGTGCCCATGGCGTTCGCGATGGTGAAGGTTTGCTTTCTGAGTTGGCCGCCGGATCGCCGCAGACCGTTGTTCACACTTCAAACCACAACGTCTGCCGATCAGGGACCACCAATATCCGGCTGCGGCTCAACAGTGCGGGCGACACTTGCACTGGCTCCGGCGGCTCCTCGAGTAATCGCAGCGTCACAACGTATGTGATGTACACCAAAAAGACCCTCTACAGGGAATACACCACCACTCCTGTCTATAACTATTACCAGGAGATTCCGACCTGGTATCAGATGAGCCTGTACACCATTTATCGTGTCTACGGCACCAAACAGGTACGGATGAAGGCCAATGTACAAGTGTGCGACAGCACCGAAGCCACCACCCGGCAGGACTCCGACGGTGTGAAACTTTGCAAGCGCTATCCAGACGACACGGCGGGGTCTGGCAACTACAAGCCCGTGGGTGAACTCCAGCGCAAAGCAGAGGGCGTCCGTGTATCAGCCTTTGGTTACGCCATGGAAGATGGCAATGGCCGCTATGGCGGCGTGCTGCGCGCACCCATGAAGTTCTTGGGCAACAAATATCGGGATACCAGCGGCGTCATTCAGTCAAATTCCCAGGCCGAGTGGGACGCGAGCACGGGGGTGTTCATCACCAACCCACTCAACGATGCCACCTACGGCATCAGTGGTGTCGCTAATTATCTGAACAAGTTCGGGAAGACCGGTAAATACAAAAGCAACGACCCGGTGGGTGAGCTTTATTACGAAGCACTGCGTTATTTTCAAGGCCTTCAACCTACCAGCACAGCCGTGAGCAGTTTGTCCACTGCGGGTTACGACAATTTTCCAATTTATACCTCGTGGACCGACCCTGTTCAAAATGCTTGCCAGCGGCGTAACTTCATTCTCACCATTGGTGATGTCAACACCCATTACGACAAACAACTCCCAGGGCACAAATCGCCCATAGGTGTGAATGAGACCACGACCGACCCCGTGAGGGCAGCTGAGCCGATTCCCGGGGGGTCGTCTTCTCAAACATTCAATGCCGTGGACTGGACTAGGCTGTTGACCGGATTTGAAACCGGGACCAGCGCCAGTTACACGGATGCTCTGGGCCGGGCACAAAATACTTTGGGAAATCCCAATGTGGTGGCGGGTAACACGTCACTGGATACGAAAGCCACGGGTTCATCGTCCAGTGCATATTACTGGGCCGGCGCAGCTTATTGGGCTAACACGCAATCAATACGCCTAGATACTAAAACGGTCGATGGCACAGCCCAGAGCATGAAAGACATTCGTGTTAAGACGTTTACCATTGACGTCGACGAGGGTGGGAATGGCTCCATTGATGCCAACACCCGTGGTATCAAACCACGCAACAGCTCTTTCTTCCTTGCAGGGAAGTACGGCTGGTTTAACGACGCCAACGAAGATGGTAATCCGTTCAAAACTTCGGGCGGCTCGGTGAGCAACAAGGAGTGGGAAGACCCCGCAGCAGCGACGATCCCTGATGGCTATGTGCTGGCCAGTCAGGCGCAACGCATGATCGCAGGTATTCGCAAATTCTTCGGTGCTGTCAGCTCGCAAAGTGGCACGATCTCGGCATCCGCTGTCAGTTCTCAACGCTTTACGGCTCGCTCGCCCAACGGAGATTTTTATTCACCCAGCTTCAGCTCGGGGGATTGGTCCGGCACGGTCATCAAGTCGGGGCTTAAACTGAATACCGCCACAAACGCCATCGAATCTCTACCCACCGTTACTTGGGATGCGGGCCAGATTTTGACTGCCGGTTCTATTCTCACCTCAGCAGACACATCAGCCGATCCTTACCTCAAGCCTGCCGAGCGGAGGATTTTCACCTACAGGCGTGAAACAAGTGTTAGTCCAGGCATTGCTTTCACCTCTGCCAATCTGAGTCAGTTCGATACCGTGATGCGAAACGCTCTGAACAAGAATCCAGCCGACAACAGTACTGATAGTCTGGGCGAGCAACGGATTGACTATTTACGCGGAGTCCGCACGCAAGAGAATGCAACGACCAACGCCTTTCGTCGCCGCGCGAGTGTAATGGGCGACATCATCAACTCCGGACCTGTATTCAAGAAGGAAGTTGACGAGAACATTAAGGGGGATAGCGACTATCCGACTTTTGTGCAGTCGGTCGCCTCGCGGACCGCAACGGTTTATGTGGGCGCCAACGACGGTATGTTGCACGCACTTCGGGCTAGTGACGGGAAGGAACTGTTTGCATATGTGCCCTTGGCGGTGGCCACGACACTCAACCGATTGACGAATCCCAGTTACCAACATACACCTTTCGTGGATGGCGTGCCAAGCGTCGGCGAGGCCAAAATTGGAACGAAATGGCGCACGGTTCTGGCCAGCGGTATGGGTGGGGGAGCCCAGGGGGTTTTTGCGCTGGATGTAACCGATCCAGACCACTTTGAAGATGGCTCAACGGATCAGAGCAAAGTGCTCTTTGAGTTTACTGACCAAGACGACCCCACGATGGGCAATGTGCTGACCCAACCCCAGTTGGTGAAGGTCAAGATTCCTGCTACGACCTCTGGAGGCTCCCCCACCTACAAGTGGTTCATCGCTGTCAGCAGCGGATACAACAACTACGTAAATGACGGTACCGGTCGCTATCAAAGCGATGGCTCGCAAGCCATTTTCTTCCTGAGTCTCGACAAGGCTACGGGTGCTGCCTGGGCAGAAGGAACCAATTACTTCAAGATTGCCGTGCCAGCCAATAACACGACGACGGCAAATGGTTTGGCCAACCCTGGCGTTTTGCTCGGTACCCAGGGCGAAGTCACCGCTCTGTACGCAGGCGATTTGCAAGGCCAGCTTTGGAAGCTGGATCTGAGCGAGGGGCTGAATGCACAAAATATCACTGATGGAAAGATTCTCAGAGGCGGAACTACGCCGATGTTCACGGCCACGGCGCCTTCAGGGGCGCGCCAACCCATCACCACGCCGCCCATGATCGCCAACACCGGTCAAGGTGCCAATATGGTTGTGGTGGGCACGGGCAAGTTTATGGAAAAGACCGACGCCACCTCCACTGGGGTTCAATCCATTTACGGCATCTGGGATGACAACGGCACAGCGACTTCGGACTTTGGCCTGACGCGCAGTGCGCTGGCCGTCAACGGTCTGTCTGAAGGCTCCACTGCAGTGGCCATTACACCGCCGACGACGAGCTATACGTTGGGGCGGGGCACTGGACAAAAGCGGGGCTGGTATTTTGATCTTGCTGCGAATCGGGAGCGGATCGCCGTGGAAGGCGCGCAGGGCTTCTCGACCATCACAATCAATTCGACAATTCCCACTGGGGATTGCTCAGGGGACGGTGATGGCCGGAGCTACACCTTGAATCCCATCACAGGTATTCCGGCGCTGCCCGTAGACCTCGGCACCGGTGGGGGCATGCTCGGTATCCCCATTTATTTGAGTGTAGAACTCGATGGGGGTAATTATTCGACACGCTATACATCCGGCGCCAGAAGTTTCACGTCTGCAGAGCGGATCATCAGCCCTACTACGAAGCTAACGGGTGCGAATAACATCGCCAAGGTCAAATCCTCACAGCTTCTACAAGATACCGTCCGCTCTGGGCGGGTCAGCTGGCGGGAAGTGCGCGACTTTAAGGACTAATGATGCATCGATCAAAAAAAGAAACGGGATTCACCCTCATAGAGTTGATGATAACGGTGGCTATCGTCGGAATATTGGCCGCCGTCGGCTACCCTGCGTTCACCGATCAAATTCGCAAGGGACGGCGGGCCGAGTGCCGTAGCGGATTAATGCAATCCATGCAGCAACAGGAACGATATTTCAGTCAATTCAATCAGTATGTCACTTTTGCCGACGGCGCAACGACGGCAAAAACAAAAGCGTTCTCAGGTGATTCGCTCGCAAAGAGTGCTTGCAGTATTGCGGCAGTTCAGTGCACCAGTGGCGGAACGAACCTGCCCCTGAACCAATGTGTCGACCTGCAGGCTACGGTCCGCAGTGGTAGTGACCCTGTCAGCATGTTGTCCGTCAATAGCAATGGCGACAAAGGCTGCACTGTAGATGGAAGCACCAAAAAAGCGCCGTCAGACACCATTCCAGAGAAATGTTGGCCATGAATCGACAACGCCTTGGCATATTAGGATTCACTCTGATCGAGTTGATGGTTGTCATTGCCTTGATTGCCATACTGGCCAGTCTGGCTGCCCCTAGTTTTCAACGAAGTGTTGCCCAACGAAAAGTCAGTGAGGCTGCCAGTGACTTGATGGTATCAACGTTACAGGCGCGCAGTGCGGCAATCACTAACAATCAACAAGCCATTGTTGAACCATTGGTTGTAACCGACTGGAGTAGAGGTTGGCGCATTTATGTTGATGTAGACAAGGACAAGGCCTATACGGCGGGCACCGACACACTCGTCAGCACGGTACCTGCAAAGGCCGATAGCATAGGAACCAACGAAATAATTCCTAGCACCCTCACGCTCATTGGGTTCAATTCCACCGGGTATTTACTAGAGAGCACTGCAGGCAGAGTCGTTTTTTCCTCTGCCGTCATCCCTTCAAGTCAATACAGGAAGGGCGTCGCTTTTTCAAGAACCGGACGAGTTCGGCTTTGTGAAAGCAATTCAATAAAAAATGAATGTTCTGGTTCTGAATGATTTAATAATAATTAAATTATTAAGATAGATGTGAAGCGTGAAGGCGGAGGCCTGTCGGTTAATGTGGTTGTGAAATTGATGATTTCTCCCCTGTTGATTATTATTTGCAATTAATTGCAGTTTTCGTGCGATCGTGAGGCCGCGTGTGGAATGGCTCTGGGTGTTTATGAAGCAACTCTTTCATGCTTGGCATAGTCGTCTTGCTGCACAGCGCTGACTGCGGCAACTGATAGTGGTACACGGCCACAAGATTCAGAAAGGTCAGCTCCATATCTTTGGAGCGGGTTGAATCGGTGGGTATTCAAAACCTCCGCTATTCACGCTTTGAAGCGCCCCACCATGTCATTGGTTCTCAGGATGCCGGTCTGGGCCAGCCGGTGCTCGATGCCAAACTTCTTGTGCAGCCCATCGAACTCATCGTTGTCGCAGGCTCGAGTTCCCCGCTGGCAAACAGGTGATCTATGAACTCTCAGCTGTTTTGGGTCCGCAGTTTGGTGATCCTGATCGGATAGGCCCTGTGCAGTGTTCTGGGTAAGGCTTGTTTACTGGCGGCCATCTTGTAGGACTTGAGTTATACGAGCACCCAACACATGGCCCTGTCGCTGACGATCTGTAGGCGATGCGTCGTGTGCGAGCGGTCCCCTGATGGCTCGCGCCTTTTCCGATTAAAGGCAGTCTGCTCGGTAATGCGTGAAAGTGCTGGGCCAGGACACCTGTGGTCTCGTTGCTGGCAGGAATCTCGGCACGCACTAGCCGGGTTCGCGCGGGCGTTCTTATGTGGGGCAATCAGCGTGGCTTCATCCCCGGTTCGATTAACAAGACTCTATTAACTGTTGCAAAACTGCTCGGACCATGAAGAGGTCATAGTGTTTGGAGTCGATGCAATCGTCTGGGATGCGGCAACTAATCAACGACACAGGTCAATTTCCCTTCGTAGTCACTATCTTGAAATTTGGTGCGTCCCGCCTCAAGTTCAGTGCAATTCGGAGGACTTAGACCATGCGTCTCGACAAATTCACCACCAAATTTCAAGAAGCCTTGAGCGATGCCCAGAGCATCGCGCTGGGAAATGATCACGCCTACATTGAGCCTGTGCACGTGCTCCAGGCCATGTTGCAGCAGGACGACGGCCCCAAGGCGCTGTTGCAGCGGGCGGGCGCCAATGTGCCGGGCCTGTTGGCTGGTGCTGAGGCGGCTGTCAAGCGCCTGCCGCAGGTGCAGGGCAACGATCAGGTTCAAGGAGGCCCTGAGCTGGGCCGTGTCCTGCAGGCCACCGAAAAGGAGGCCATCAAGCGCGGCGATCAGTTCATCGCCAGCGAGCTTTTCTTGCTCGCCCTGATCGACAGCAAGGGCGATGCCGCCAAAGTTGCCAAGGACAATGGCCTCACGCGCAAGAGCCTGGAGGCCGCGATTGAGGCTGTGCGTGGCGGTCAGAAAATGGACAGTGCCGAGGCAGAGGGCCAGCGCGGCGCGCTGGCCAAATACTGCCTGGATCTCACCGAACGGGCACGCATGGGCAAGCTCGACCCCGTGATCGGCCGCGACGACGAGATCCGCCGCGCCATCCAGGTGCTGCAGCGTCGCACCAAGAACAACCCGGTGCTGATCGGCGAGCCGGGCGTGGGAAAAACCGCCATCGTCGAAGGCCTGGCCCAGCGCATCGTCGCGGGCGAGGTGCCCGAGTCGCTCAAGGGCAAGCGCGTGCTGTCGCTCGACATGGCTGCGTTGCTGGCGGGCGCCAAGTTCCGGGGCGAATTTGAAGAGCGACTGAAAAGCGTACTCAACGAGTTGGCCAAAGACGAGGGCCAGACCATTGTCTTCATTGACGAGCTGCACACCATGGTGGGCGCAGGCAAGGGCGAGGGGGCGATGGATGCGGGCAACATGCTCAAGCCTGCCCTGGCGCGTGGCGAACTGCACTGCGTGGGCGCGACCACGCTCGACGAATACCGCAAGTACATCGAAAAGGACGCCGCGCTGGAGCGGCGCTTCCAGAAGATCCTCGTGGGAGAGCCCAGCGTGGAGGCGACGATTGCCATCTTGCGTGGCTTGCAAGAAAAGTACGAAGTGCACCATGGTGTGGACATCACCGACCCGGCCATCGTGGCTGCGGCGGAGCTGTCCAACCGCTACATCACGGATCGTTTCTTGCCCGACAAGGCGATTGATTTGATCGACGAGGCGGCGTCCAAGATCAAGATCGAGATGGACTCCAAGCCCGAGGTGATGGATAAGCTTGACCGTCGCCTGATCCAGCTGCAGATCGAGCGCGAGGCCGTGCGCCGCGAGAAGGACGAGTCCTCGCAAAAACGCTTTGCGCTCATCGAAGAAGAGATCGCCAAGCTGCAAAAGGAAATTGCCGACTACGACGAGATCTGGCAGTCCGAAAAGGCCCAGGCACAAGGCAGCGCCCATGTGCGCGAAGCCATCGACAAGCTCAAGTTCCAGATCGAAGAATTCACCCGCAAGGGCGACTTCAACAAGGTGGCCGAGCTGCAATACGGCAAGCTGCCCGACCTGGAAAAACAACTGAAAGAAGCGCAGGCACAAGAGGCCGGCAAGGATGGTGCGCCCGCCACGCGCCGCCTGCTGCGCACGCAAGTGGGCGCCGAAGAGATCGCCGAGGTGGTGAGCCGCGCCACGGGCATACCTGTGGCCAAGATGATGCAGGGTGAGAAAGACAAGCTCTTGCAGATGGAGGCCAAACTGCACGAGCGTGTGGTGGGTCAGCAAGAGGCGATTGCCGCCGTGGCCAATGCCATCCGCCGCTCGCGTTCGGGCCTGTCGGACCCGAACCGCCCCACCGGCTCGTTCCTGTTCCTCGGCCCCACCGGCGTGGGCAAGACCGAGCTGTGCAAGGCGCTGGCGGGCTTTCTGTTCGACAGCGAGGACCACTTGATCCGCATCGACATGAGCGAGTTCATGGAGAAGCACTCCGTGGCCCGCCTGATCGGGGCACCGCCCGGGTACGTAGGGTATGAAGAGGGCGGCTACTTGACCGAGGCCGTGCGCCGCAAGCCCTACAGCGTGCTGCTGCTCGACGAGGTGGAAAAGGCCCACCCCGATGTGTTCAACGTGTTGCTGCAAGTGCTCGACGATGGCCGCCTGACCGATGGCCAGGGCCGCACCGTGGACTTCAAGAACACGGTGATCGTGATGACGAGCAACATCGGCTCCCACCTGATCCAGGCCATGGTGGGGCAAGACACGGACGACATCAAGGAAGCGGTGTGGGGCGAGCTCAAGAACCACTTCCGGCCGGAGTTCCTCAACCGCATTGACGAGACGGTAGTGTTCCACGCGCTCGATGCGCAGCACATTGCCTCGATTGCCAAGATCCAGCTGCAGTTGTTGCAATCCCGGTTGGCCAAGATGGATTTGGAATTGCAGGTGTCCGACGCCGCCTTGGCAGAATTGGCCAAGGTGGGGTTTGACCCGGTGTTTGGTGCACGGCCGCTCAAGCGCGCGATCCAGCAGCGCATCGAGAACCCGCTGTCCAAGCTGTTGCTGGAAGGGCGCTTCCCGCCCAAGAGTGTGATTCCGGTGACCGTGAACCCTGTGCTGGAACCGGGTGTGTTCCAGTTTGGTGTCGCTGCGCAAGAGTGATTCGGGCTCGGGAAGGGGGGTGGCGAGGGGTAGCGCTGCAATCCCCTTCCTGAAGATGTGAAGGAGAGGTGTCGTTTGGATGAATTTGTTGCGGGCGTTGTGCGCCTGTTGCTGCGGGTCGTGGTCATCGCCATGGGGCTGGTGCTCTTTGCCAGCCTGCTGGTTGCGGCCGTGTTGCTGGCACTGGTGTGGGCGCTGCGTGCAGGCTGGGCGCGCCTCACGGGGCGGCCGGTGACGCCGTGGGTGATGCGCGTGGACCCTCGCAAGGGCGTCAATACCGTTTTTCGTTCTACTGAGCGTTGGTCCTCCGCGCGACGTGGCGAAGCGCCTGTCGACGCTGCAGGAGACGCCTCTACATCGCGCCGTGGGGGCGTTCTGCCGGGGGCGGCCCAGGTCACCGATGTGGAAGCGCGTGAAGTCCGGTGATGTGTCGATGACAGTCCCTGCGCCATAGTCCGCCCACACACGCACGGGTTGTTCGCCAGCGGATTCCAACCTGGGCTGGTCAGCCTTTTTTTGGACGCGCCCATCGGGGTGTCTTCTATCATCCGACCATGACACCCGCCGACATCCACGCTCATTTCGATCTTCAATTCCAGGCCAGTCGCGCGCATGTGGATGTGCCTCTGCTGGTGCGCCGTGAGCGGCTGCTGCGTCTTCGCAAGATGCTGGATGAGAATGGTTCTGTGCTGGCGGCTGCCGTGCAGGCGGACTTTGGCATGCGTTCACCCCGCCTGACCGAGGTGGCCGACTTCTTTGTACTGCGCACCCTGCTTTCGCACACGCTGCGCCACTTGGCAAAGTGGATGAAGCCGCGAAAGGTGCATACGCCGATTTATCTGCAGCCGGCCCATGCCTTCATCCAGCGCCAGCCCATGGGAGTGGTGGGGGTGATTGCCCCTTGGAACTACCCTGTGCAACTGGCCCTGGCGCCAGCCATCACCGCGCTGGCGGCGGGTAACCGCGTGATGCTCAAGCCCAGCGAGCTGACGCCGCACACCTCGGCCCAACTGGCGTTGTTGGTGGCGCAGTTCTTCTCTCCCGATGAATTCTGTGTGGTTCAGGGCGACGCCAACCTGTCAGCCCTATTTGCCTCATTGCCGTTCGACCACTTGGTGTTCACCGGCTCCACCGCCGTGGGCCGCAAGGTGGCCCAGGCGGCAGCGCAGAACCTGACACCGACCACGCTCGAGCTGGGCGGCAAGTCGCCCTGCATCATTGACGGCCATTGCGACATGCAGGATGCGGCGCTCAAGATCGCGCACGGCAAGCTGATCAACGCTGGGCAGACCTGCATCGCTCCCGACTACGTGCTGCTGCCGCGCGGTCGTGAGGGCGAGTTCGCGCAGGCCTACCGGGCCGCGGTGGCGCGCCTGTTCCCCACCATTGAGGGCAACGCCGACTACGCCTCCATCATCACTCCCCGCCACCATGCCCGCCTGCGCACCATGCTGCAGCAGGCGCAAACGCAAGGGGCCGAGGTGCATACCGTCGACCCCACGGACGGCAAGCAGGTGGCCCCCACGGTGGGTACGCTGGGTGACGGTGCGAGCCGCCAGATGCTGCCCACGCTGGTGTTTGGTGCCACTTCCCAGATGCAGCTCATGCAGGAGGAGATTTTTGGTCCCATCCTGCCGGTGATCTCCTATGAGCTGTTGGACGACGCCATTGCCCACATCAATGCCGGGCCTCGCCCGCTCGCGTTGTACTGGTTCGGCCAGAGCGAGGCCGTGCGCGACGATGTGCTGCGCCGCACCGTCAGTGGCGGCGTGACGGTGAACGACACGCTGATGCACATCGCGCACGACAACCTGCCGTTTGGGGGAGTGGGTGATAGCGGCTGGGGCGCCTACCACGGCGAGCAGGGCTTTTTGCGCTTTTGCCACCAAAAGTCGGTGCTGGTTCAGTCGCTCTGGGCGATGGGCTCGCTGTTCTACCCGCCCTATGGTGCCAAGTTCGACCAGGTCATGGGGCTGCTGAGGCGCTGGTTGTAGTGCTGCGCGGAGCCTCTGCGGGCCCCTCCTGAACGTCATCATCGTGCTCGTCGTCGGCCCCGATGGTGGGAAGGGGCGGCTGGGTGATGAGCTGCACCATTGCATCGCGCAACTGGCCGGTGGATACCGGCTTGTGCAGCAGTAGCGCCGAGGTGGACTGCGCGTCGCGCAGTCGCTGGGGCGAAGTGTCACCCGTCATGATGATTGCGGGCACGTTGGCGCCCAGGTAGGCGCGCAGCGCCTGCAGCACCTGCTTGCCGGTCTCTTCATGGCGCAGGCGGAAGTCTGTGATGATGATGTCGGGCGTCACATCGTCCAGCGCTTCCAGGGCATCCGCGCTGGACTCTGCCGTCATGCACAGGCAGCCCCAGCTTTGCAGCAGTGACTGCATGCCCAGGCGCACGGCTTCGTCATCGTCGATGGCCAGCACCTTCAGGCCGCGCAGACTGCGGGCGTCCTGGGGCACTATGACATCGTCTTCCAGCGCGCCCTGCCACCGGTCCAGCCACAGCCTGAAGACCGAGCCCCTGCCCGGTTGCGAGCGCAACTCCACGGAGGTGCGCATTTCACGCGCGAGACGCTGCACGATGGCCAGGCCCAGGCCCAGTCCTTTACGGCGGTCACGCTCCGGATTGCCGAGCTGATGAAATTCTTTGAAGATGTCTTCCCACTGGTGCTCGGGGATGCCTGCACCGGTGTCCCACACTTCCAGCGCCAGCCGCTTGCCGCGCGTGCGGCAGGCAATCAGCACACCGCCTTTGGCGGTGTAGCGCAGTGCGTTGGAGATGAAGTTGTGCATCACCAGGCCTACCAGCGAGCGGTCGGCAAACGCGGCGGCGGAGGTCTCGCGGGTGCGGTACACCAGCCCGGCTGTGTCCGCCTGTGCGCCAAACTCCTGCTCCAGGGCCGTGAGCAGGGGCTGCACCGCGAAGGCGCCGGGCCGCACCTTGACCACGCCGGCCTCCAGCCGGGAGTAGTCGAGCAGGGTGGTGAGCATTTCAGCCGCGGCGCCTGATGCGGCATGTGCGTGCTTCAATACGGTGCGCTGATGCTCGTTGAGCGGGCTGCGATGCAGCGATTCCAGAAACAGGCCCATGGCATGCAGGGGCTGGCGCAGGTCATGGCTGGCGGCTGCCAGAAAGCGTGATTTGTCGCGGTCGGCCTGCTCGGCGGCCTCTTGCGCCGCAAGTGCCCGCTGCGACTCGGCCCGCAGCTGGCTGACCAGGCGCTCGTTTTCCAACTTGAGGGCGATGCTGCGCCGCGTGGCCCGGTCGGCCGTGCGTGCCTGCAGGCAGGTCAGCGCGTAGTACACGCCGGTCAGGAACAAGGCGGGCCACATCACAGGCCCGCCCGCCAGCGCCACGGACAGCATCACGCCTCCGATGGCGCTGGTGAGGTAGGTCACGTAGGCCCGGTACAGCGGTGCGCCCAGCCCCAGCGCCCCCGAAGACACTGTGCTGATGATGCCGATGGCATAGATGACGCTGTCGGACGTGCCCCAGTACAACACCACATAACCCAGGCTGCCCCAGCTCAGGCCCATGGCAGCCATGCAGCCGATGAGCTTGCGCGCTGCGCGCGGTGCGGGGTCTACAAAAGGGGCAATGCTGCGCAGCGTGAGGTACACCCCGGCCACCACCAGCGTGTGTGACACCAGCCACACCGTGATGGCCTGCGTGTCTGCCACGCGGGCCATGACCCACAGGGTGCCCAGGGCCGTGGCCAGCGATGCCAGCAACGTCATCGGAAAGTTCTGCCGCAGCAGGGCCACTTGTTCGCGCAGCACCTCGTCGCGCTCCCACACCGGCCAGCCCCAGCGCGTGGGCGGAATCACCGGTTCGAGGGGCAGCGGACTGGTCTCAGAGGGGGTCATGGAGCTGCGGGGTGGACAGGCCCAGGCGCTGGGCCGCCAGCAGCGCGGCGCTGCGGCTGTTCACGCCCAGCTGCGCAAAGATGGCGGCCACATGCACACGCACCGTGTTCTCGCTCAGCCCCAGGTCGCGGGCAATCACCTTGTTGGGGCGGCCTGTGCACAGCAGCGACAACACATCCAGCTGGCGCGCCGTGAGCGACGGCGTGTCGGGCCCACGCACCGTGGCGCTGTTGCCGCTGTTGATCGGAAAACAGGGCCGGCCCGACAAAGCGCAGCTGATGGCCTCAAGAATGTCCTCTGCACTGGCGGACTTGGGCAAAAAGCCGTCAGCGCCTCGCGCGCGCGCTTCGTGAATGGCATCGGGCGCAACGCTGGCCGACACCAGCACGATGCGCGCCCGCGGGCAGGCCTGCCGCAGCAGCCGCAGGCCGTCCAGGCCACTCATCCCGGGCAGCTGGATGTCCAGCAGCACCAGATCGGTGTCGGCCTGCTGCAGCGCGCAGGCATCGGCAATCGAGCCGGCCTCGGCAATGCTGCCCACGCTGGGGTGGTCCTGCACGATCAGGCGCAGCCCTGTGCGGAACAAGGTGTGGTCATCCACAAGCAAAAGACGGGCAGTCATACAGGCAAGTATTGCGCACAACCGGGTGTTGCGGGCTAGTCCATTTGTGCGATGGACGCACGGATGTGCACTTTCTAGACTTTCCGTCAAGCATTGAAAAGCACCTTGGGTGCGCACCAATGCGCAAACCTTCGTAACCACATTCCGTTTTCAAGGGTTCTCCATGACGATCAATGCACACACCCGTGGCGTCAGCACCACCGAAGCAGGCTTGCATCACAGCGAACGAAGACCGGCGGCCACCCCTGGCGCAGGCCACGCGGCCTCGGGCCTGGGAGGCAATGCCGTGGCGCACATCGTTCAGGAGCATTGCCCCGACCTGCTCGCTGCTGCGGGGGTGGTGATCGAGCACCTGGACGCTCAGGCCGGCACCTGGCAGTTCTCGGCCGATGAAGGGCAGACCTGGCGGGCCATCCGCACCGATCTCATCAACCGGCCCGGCAACATGGGCCTGGCACTGGATCGCGATGCACGACTGCGGGTGCTGCCCTTTGGTGGGCACCGGGTGACCGGTGCACGGGTGGCTTTTCATACCGTGCAAAGGAGCCATGGACAGGGCAGCGGCAGCTACCGTGCGTATGCCAGCGAAGACCGCGATGGCGGTTCGCGCACCGTCACGTTGGTGCTCAGCCTTGCGGCCATCAACGGTGCACCGCCTGCCGTGCACGTGCCGCGCCCGCGCAACAAGCGCGCGATGGTGCAGCGCGCCGCTGCTGCGGCCGCAGTATCGGCGGCGGGCAGCGGGCTGTCGGGTGCCATGGTGATGGCCTGAGAAGGTGCGAGTGGCTGGCGGGCTGCTTGCACCTCAGCGGGTGCAGGGACCCCGACTGGGGTGAAAAGCGGGGCCGGAAGGCGTGGTCCACGGGACCGCGCTAACCGTCTGTCAGGGTGGAAAAACCGTTTGCGGCGACAATGCCGGTCCTTTTGTTTTTTCATTCCCCGTTTTCGTTCGGTTTTTTCATGTCAAGTATCCAGGTTCGTCCCGCTACGCTTCGCGATGCCAAAGCCATTGCCCAGATCCACACTGTCTCTGCCCAAGAGGCTTACAAAGGGCTGGTGCCAGACGAGCAGTTGAAATCCATGTCGGTCGAAAAGCGCCAGGCCTACTGGCGCGAGGCCATTGAATATTGCGAGCCCCAGGTCCAGGTGGCGGTCGATGGCGAGAAGATCGTCGGCTTTGTCGGCTACGACCGCTCACGCGATGAAAAGTCCCGGCCCACCACCGGTGAAATCTGGGCCATCTACGCTGCCCCCACCCACTGGAACCAAGGCGTTGGCCTGGCGCTGTGGGACGCCGCACGTGACGGCCTGCACGAAGAAGGCTGCACCAACGTCACCGCCTGGGTGCCGCTGCGCAACGAACGCGCGCTGCGCTTTCATGAGCTGGCTGGCTTCAAGCGCGAGCTGTCCACCGCCAAGACGGCGGTGATCGGTGGTGTGAAGATTGAAGAAGTGCGGCTGAAGCGCCCCATCAACGCATAAAGTGCCGCGATACCCCGCTGCATCGCTGCGCCCCTTTCCAACCCCACGGGCTGTGCGCAGCACTGTCAGATGCTGATACCAACGACTCCTCCCACGATCCACTGGACCCACCAGGGCCAAGCTCAGCAAGCCCTGTGGCGCTCCGAGAGTGGCGCCTCTGCGCCGCGCCGGGTGGAGACGGCTGACGACACGCTGGCTGCTGACACGGCCTACCGCATGGCCTGCGAGGGTACGGGGTTGTTGTGGCAGGGCGATTTTCAGAACGCGCGGCATCTGCTGCAGGCGCTGATGCGCCGGGTCGACAAGAAGCCACGCAAGGCGGCTGCGAAGGCGTCTCAAAAGCTGGCGACCGCCACGGCGGCCGAGGCCTTCCATCTGCACCGGCAGGCGCAAGCGCAGCGTGCGCGGGTGCTGGCGTCGGTGCTGATTCCTCTGGAGGGTGACTACAGCATCGCGCTGCGCCGTGCGCCCCATTGGCGCCAGGCCTGCACCGAGGCCTGGGGGCCAGCGACCGGCGAGCGCTCAGTGGCCACGCTGCGTGAGCTGCTGGGGCTGGTGGGCGCGCACGAGTGGCGCAAGAAGGGGGTCGAAATCCCTGCGCTCGGTGCCCCGCCGCTTAACCGCATTCACCCTCACTACGGTGTGTTCTCGCCCGTGCGTGGCGAATATGTGGGCCTGGTGGCAGCGGCCCCGCTGCCCGGCAAGGCCCTGGCGTTTGACATCGGTGTGGGCACTGGGGTGTTGTCTGCCGTGCTGGCGCGCCGGGGCGTGCAACGTGTGGTGGCCACCGACCAGGATCCACGCGCACTGGCCTGTGCGCGTGAGAACCTGCAGCGCCTTCAGCTGCTGGACCGCGTGGAGCTGCTGCAAGCAGACCTGTTTCCATCGGGCCGTGCGCCGCTGGTGGTATGCAACCCGCCCTGGGTGCCTGCGCGGGCCAACTCTCCCATCGAACACGCCGTGTACGACGAAGGCAGCCGCATGCTCAAGGGCTTTCTGGCGGGGTTGTCTGCACACCTGGAGCCCGGCGGCGAGGGCTGGTTGATTCTCTCGGACCTGGCTGAGCACCTGGGCCTGCGCCCGCGCGAGCAGCTGCTGGCCTGGATCGCCGAGGCGGGCCTGGTGGTACGCGGCCGCAACGATGTGAAACCGGTGCATGCCAAGGCCGCCGACGCGCAGGACGCGCTGCATGCGGCGCGCTCGGCCGAGGTCACGTCCCTGTGGCGGCTGGCCGCAGCCTGAACCGAGCCGATCTGCTCACTCCAGCAGCGCGGGCTGCGTCGCGACAAAGGCTTCGGTGACCGGGCTTGCGGGCAGCAGCTGATCCAGCCGCTCGCGCAGGCTGGCGGCACGTTCTGCACCTGCAGCGAGCGCCACTTCCTCGAACATGGCGTCGCCCACATCCAACATGCTGGAACGGTCCTTGGCGGCGCGCAGTGCTTCGCGAAAGTGTTGCGCCAGCACCGGGTCACGGCGCGCAAACAGGCGCTCGCAGGTGTCGAACAGGTACATGCGGGCACCGGCCAGCGACCGCAGGGACTCGCCGGGTGCCGGGCGTTCGATGGAGGGCGCGGCGGGCTCTGGCGCGGGCGGCAGGTCTGCCGGTCCGGTCAGGTAGCCCTGGCGCATCAGGTTCTCGACAATCTGCGCGCCAATGCCGTTGTACATGGCCTGCAGGTCTGACAACGGCTTGCCGTCGACCAGCAGGAGCAGCGAGCGCTCGCGCAGACTCAGGGTGCGCACACCTGGCGAGAGTTCCAGGCGGGCTTTTTCGGTTTTCTGCAGCAGCATGGGGATCTCCGGGGTGGTCGGTCTCTGGATCGGAGATTGCACCAGCCGGGCGTGACGCCGTGATGACCCCTTGCCGCACAATCGTGGGTTGGTTCGGTACCCGCGCTGGCACGGCGTACCTGTCTGTATGCTCCTTATTTGATAGCTGCTGGGGTATGTTGCACTAGCACTTGGTTCAGGTTTTGTTTGATTTTTGCTGCTGCGTGCCTGTGCTGGCCCTCTTGGGGAGGGTGCGCATCGCGCCATCAGTCCCTCTGTGATGACCTTGCTGCTCGCCCCGATGGAGGGGCTTCTTGATTTTGTGCTGCGCGACGTGCTGACCCGCGTGGGCGGCGTGGACCGTTGCGTGTCGGAGTTCATCCGCATCACCGGCACCCTGCTGCCCGACAAGGTGTTCCTGCGTTATGTGCCCGAGTTGCAGCACGGTAGCCGTACGCTGGCGGGCGTGCCGGTGCGGGCGCAACTGCTCGGGTCGGACCCGGTATGCATGGCCGAGAACGCTGCAAGGCTGGCCGCGCTGGGCCCGGAGGGGATCGATCTGAACTTCGGCTGCCCGGCCAAGGTGGTCAACCGACACGGCGGCGGCGCGGCGCTGCTGCAGGAGCCAGAGCGCATCGCGGCCGTGGTGGCCGCCGTGCGCCGCGCCGTGCCCGCGCACCTGCCGGTGTCGGCCAAGATGCGCCTGGGCTTCAACGATACGGGGCTGATGCGTGAATGTGCCCAGGCCATGCAGGCGGGCGGCGCGGCTGAACTGGTGGTGCACGCGCGCACCAAGGCCGACGGCTACCGCCCACCGGCGTACTGGGAGCACATTCCCTCCATCCGCATGGCGGTCTCGATTCCGGTGGTGGCCAACGGCGAGATCTGGACGGTGGCCGACGCCCGGCGCTGCCGCGAGGTGTCAGGCTGCGACGCACTGATGCTCGGGCGCGGCATCGTGGCGGACCCCGGCCTGGCACGCGCCATTCGGGCTGCCGATGCTGGGCGTCCGGACTCGGACACCGTGGTGTGGGCCGATCTGGTGCCACACCTGGCCGCCTTTTGGCAGCTGGTGTGTGACGACCTGGAGCCGCGTCAGCGCGCAGGGCGCCTCAAGCAATGGCTCAACCTGCTGCGCCGCCGGTTTGCCGAGGCGGAAGTGGCCTACCAGCATGTACGCACCATGACGGACCAGCGGGCCATCACCGTGTGGGTGGCAGAACTGCAGGCCCGGGCTGACTGCGCCCAAGGGGCTTAAGCGGGCTACAGCAGGTGGTCCGGTGCCAAAGGGCCCAGCAGCTGCAGCATCAGCCGCAGCGGGGCACTGGCGTCGGGCTCGGTCGTGGCATCAGACAGTCCGCTGCCCTCGGGGGCGCGCCAGCGCAGTCCCTGGTCGGTGGTCTGCACCTGCCAGGCGGCTTCTTTCAGCGCCGTCTCAATCTGCGTGGTGGCGCGGCGCGACAGCTCCGTGCTGCGAATCAGCAGCGCCACTTCGGTGTTCTGCCGTTGCGAACGCATGTCCAGGTTCATCGATCCCACCGCGAGCAGCCGGCCGTCCACGATCAGCAGCTTGGAGTGCAGCATGGCGCGCGAGCCGCCTTGCGAACCCACAACACCCGCGCTGTGGTTGCCCATGCTGCCCGACACGCCCAGAGCTCCCCGCAGCACGCCGGGCAGTTCGCTGTGCATCTCGTACAGCTCAACCCCCATGGCTAGCAGCTGCGGCCGGTGGCGTGCGTAGCCGGCGTGGGCAATGGGCGCGTCGTTGGAGGCCAGCGAGTTGGTCAGCACCCGCACCCGCACGCCACGTGCCCGCGCGGCGGCAAAGGCGGCTTCCATGTCCGGCCCGGGCACAAAGTAGGGCGAGATGATGAGCAGGTCGCGCCGCGCCTGGCCCATGAGCTGCAGCAGCCCGTCCACCACGGTATCGGTCTGCGCTTCGGTGGCTTCGGGGCCTGTGCGGGGGTTGTCCGGGGACGCGCTGGCTAAAGAAGGGGCGGGGGGGCTGACGGCCACGGGGGGGGCTGTGGATGCCGCCGCGCGGCTTGCCACCGGTGCTGTGCGCGAGCCCGAGACCAGGGCGGCGGCAGCGGCCTTGGGGCCATTGCTGGTGCCTGTTGCGGCACCAACGGCGCCCGGGCCTGGCGGCGGCAGCGTTGCACCGGGGGCGGGGGAAGCCCCGTTGCCCGCACCGACGCCTTCGGCCGGTATCTTGGCCGGCTGGTCCACCAGCACCGCCGCTGCGGCCCACACGAAGGGCGTGCGCTCCAGGTCCATGGGCTCGTAGTTCCAGATGCGTGCGCGCTGCGCAGCGCTGGTGCCCGGGTCCACAGGGGGCGGCTGGCGGTCAGGGGCCGTGGTGCCGCCCTGGCCTGCGACGCGACGTCTTCGGCCTTCGTCAGCCGCACGAATGCTGTCGCGCAGGTGGTCGAGCTCGCTTTGGGTGATGAGCGACTGCACGGGATAGGCGCGCTCGTTGTTCCAGTAGCTGTCAAAGCTGCGGGACAGGTCCCGCACGATGGGGCCTGCGGCCAGCACATCCAGGTCCACGAAATTGCCCGAATCGGCGTTGCCAAAATAGGCATCGCCCAGGTTGCGCCCCCCGGTCACGGCCATGGCGTTGTCGGCAATGAAGAGCTTGTTGTGCATGCGCTGCTGCACGCGCGAGAAGTCGCCCAGCAGGCCCAGCATGCGGCCGATGGGTGACCCCCTGGCTCCCGTGACGGGGTTGAACATGCGCATCTCGATGTTGGGTACAAAGGCCAGCCGCATCACCTGCGCGTCGCGTCCCGTGCTGTGGAAGTCGTCCAGCAGCACGCGCACACGCACGCCGCGCTGGGCGGCAGCCACCACGCTGAGCAGCAAGCGCTCGCTGCTGGCGTCTGCATGGATGGCGTAGTACTGCAGGTCCAGGGTTTTCTGGGCCGCGTCCACCAGGGCCAGGCGGCTGCTGTAGGCGGCTTGCGGGCCGCTGAGCAGTGCAAACCCCGAAGCGTGCCGCGCCCCCTCGGCGGTCCTGCGGGCAGCCACTAGCTGGCCCAGCGGGGTATCGGCGGGGGTCACCCAGGCTGTCGACACCGGGCGATCTACATCCTTGGGCAGGCCCGCGCAGCCCGCAAGGGCCATGGCGACCACCACCATGACCATACCCAGCCAGCCGGGGCGGGCCCGCTGGGGCAGGGTGGAGGACGGGGAAGGCAAAGACAACATGGCGCGATTGTGACCGTGGAGCCGCTGGGCTCAGGTATAGCCGCACGCCGGTCGATGCGCTGTCGGACAGGGCGCCAAGGCGACGGCCAGGGGCCCCGTCTCGGGGTAAAGCCGTCGCAGGGGTGGGCTGCTACCAGCTCACTTCGCGGTCTGGCGTGGCACTGATCTTGTGGATGCTCAGGTCGGCGCCGTCAAACTCTTCTTCCTGCGTCAGTCGGATGCCCACCGTCTGCTTGAGGATGCCGTACACCACCACGCCGCCGAAAAGGGCCCACACCACGCCCAGGCCTGTGCCGATGAGTTGTGCCGACAGGCTGACCCCGCCCAGCCCGCCCAATGCCTTGCTGCCAAACAGGCCGGCAGCCAAGCCGCCCCAGGTACCGCACAGCCCGTGCAGCGGCCACACGCCCAGCACATCGTCGATCTTCCATTTGTTCTGGGTCAGGGTGAACATCAGCACAAAAATGGCCCCGGCCACCGCGCCGACCACCAGCGCACCCAGCGGGTGCATGAGGTCCGAGCCCGCACACACGGCCACCAGACCCGCCAGCGGGCCGTTGTGCACAAAGCCGGGGTCGTTCTTGCCCAGCACCAGGGCGGCCAGCGTGCCGCCTACCATGGCCATCAGCGAGTTCACTGCCACCAGGCCTGAGAGCTTGTCCACGGTTTGCGCGCTCATCACATTGAAGCCAAACCAGCCCACCACCAGCACCCAGGCGCCCAGTGCCAGGAACGGAATGTTGGACGGCGGGTGGGCCGAGATCGCGCCATCCTTGCGGTAGCGGTTGGCGCGCGAGCCCAGCAAGATCACCGCCGGCAGTGCAATCCAGCCGCCCATGGCGTGCACCACCACCGAGCCGGCAAAGTCGTGAAACTCCTCACCCGTGATGGCCTTGATCCAGCCCTGCACGCCAAAATGCTGGTTCCATGCAATGCCCTCAAAAAACGGGTACACAAAGCCCACGATGACCGCCGTTGCCAGCAGTTGAGGCCAGAACTTGGCGCGCTCTGCAATGCCGCCCGACACGATGGCCGGAATGGCCGCCGCAAAGGTGAGCAAAAAGAAGAACTTGACCAGCGCATAGCCGCTTTGCTGCACCAGCGACTCTGCGCCGATGAAAAAATGCGTGCCGTAGGCCACGGTGTAGCCCACCACAAAATAAACCACGGTGGACACCGAGAAGTCCACCAGGATCTTGACCAGCGCATTTACCTGGTTCTTTTTGCGGACCGTACCCAGTTCCAAAAACGCAAACCCGGCGTGCATGGCCAACACCATGATCGCCCCGAGCAAGATGAACAAGGCATCCGTGCCCTGTTTGAGTGCTTCCATAACGTCCTCGCGATAGTGATTGATCGACTCTGGTGCGTTTTCGTCGGACGCCACAGATTTGCACCAAGTTGAAGCAAGAAGCGCGCCAAGAGTTGGTGCAGCACTTTGCACCGAATTGGGGCTCTGCGCGCACCCATGGGTTTGCCGGTGGTTGATAAATACTGTATAAATAAAAGGGGTATCTATTTAGCTCCAGTGGCATCAGAATAGCTGGATGGAAACCCAGATGCTAACGCCAACTCCTGGACAGGACTACCCTCGCACCTGGAACGAATTTCTTGACTGGTTTGCCACCGAAGAGGCCTGCCAGGCGTTCCTGGAGAAGCTTCGCTGGCCCCAAGGCTTCGTCTGCCCGCGTTGCGGCAACGCTGGTGATGTGTACCGCGCCAGCCGCACTCGCCTGATGTGCCGCTCATGCCAGTATCAAGGCACAGTGACCTCTGGGACCATCTTTGACAAGACGCGCACACCGCTGCGTGTCTGGCTGGCTGCAGCTTGGTACCTGACCAATCAGAAACAAGGCGTGAGCGCCCTGGGGCTGCAGCGCGTATTGGGCTTGGGGAGTTACCAGACGGCCTGGACCATGCTGCACCGGTTCCGACGCGCCATGGTTCGCCCGGGCCGGGACAAGCTCAAGGGGCTTGTGGAGGTGGATGAAACGTACCTGTCCATTACGGATCGCAAAAATCCCGCCACCCTTGCAGGGCGCAAGAGCAGCACCACCAAAGTGTTGATGGTCATGGCGGTGGAGATCGTGGAGCCCAAGGGGTTCGGGCGCATCCGGTTGCGCCGCATCGACCGAGACTCCGCCACCCACGTCATCCCCTTTGTGCAGGAAGTGGTCGAGCCCGGAGCCCAGGTCCGCACGGATGGTTCGGCGGCATACCGCGCTCTGGGAGAGCTGGGTTACACCCACCAGCGCACCGTCATGCTCGGCTCGGGCGTACCTGCCCATGTCTGCATGGCGGGAGTGCACCGGGTCGCCTCGCTGGTACAGCGCTGGGTGCTGGGAACGCACCACGGTTCTGTGCAGCCAGAGCACCTGGATGCCTACCTCGATGAATTCGTGTTCCGCTTCAACCGGCGCACATCCAGCTCGCGCGGGATGCTGTTTTACCGCTTGCTGCAGCAAGCGGTGGTCACGCCGCCAGTGACGTATGGGGATGTCGTGAGCAAGAATACCGGGGAGAGGCAATCGGATACCATTGCTGGATGAAATCACAGTATCAACGGAGCTACTGGAGCTAAGCAGATACCCCTTATAAATAAACAGTATCATCAACCGATCTCAACCCATTTGTTGCTCGCCATGAGCCCATCCCCCGTCCCCGACGACGACCTGCCTGCACCGCCGCAGGAGATCCGCATCCCGCTGCAAGCCATTCGGGGGCGGGGTGCGGCCACGGCCATGGCGCACCGTTTTGCCAAAGACCAGCGCGAACGGGCGGACGATGGGTGGGGCCCTCTGCGGCCCCTTGGCGAGGCGCTGGGCCTGGAGCATGGCGGCGCGGAGCAAGCGGGTGCGCTGAACGGCGCGGTGGCTGGGGGTGGTGATGGATGGAGCGATGGATGGGATGGGGGTGACGGGGACAGTCGCTCCAGCCCCTCACCCGCCACCCGGGTGCATTTTGAGACCGCGCGCAGCGCCTTGTGTGCCAATGACTCGCCGGACATCTTCTTCGAGCTTTCGGTCAATCCCTACCGGGGCTGCGAGCACGGCTGCATCTACTGCTACGCCCGACCCACGCACAGCTACCTCAATTTTTCACCCGGGCTCGACTTTGAGACGCAGATCGTGGCCAAGCACAATATTGCGCAGGTGCTGCGTCAAGAGCTTGCGCAGCCGCGCTATGTACCGCGCCTGCTCAATATCGGCTCGGCCACCGACTGCTACCAGCCCGTGGAGCGTGACCTGAAGCTCACGCGCAGCGTGATCGAGGTGATGCGCGAGGCCCGGCACCCGTTCTCGCTGATCACAAAATCCAGCGGTGTGGAGCGCGATCTCGATTTGCTCGCCCCGCTGGCCGCACAGCGCCTGGCAGCGGTGTACGTCACCATCACCACACTCGACGCCACGCTGGCCCGGCGCATGGAGCCCCGTGCTGCTGCGCCCCACCGGCGGCTGCGCACCATCCGTGCCCTGGCTGAGGCAGGAGTGCCGGTGGGCGTGAGCGTGGCGCCCCAGATACCCTTCATCACCGAAGACATGGAACACGTGCTGGAGGCCGCGCGCGACGCTGGAGCGCGCACCGCGTTCTACACCGTGCTGCGGCTGCCGTGGGAGCTGGATGCGTTGTTTCGCGAATGGCTCACGGTGCACTACCCCCAGCGCGCGACGCGCGTCATGGCGCGGGTGCAAGACCTGCACCACCTCACCGAAGCCCAACGCGCCGCGGGCAAGGCCTATGACAGCGACTTTGTGACCCGCATGAAGGGCAGCGGGCTGTGGGCCGACCTGCTGCGCCAGCGCTTTGCCAACACCTGCCGCCGCCTGGGTCTCAACCGCGAGCGTGAGGGGCTGGACCTGGGGCAGTTCAGGCCGGGGCTGCTGAAGGGGCAGGACAGCCTCTTCTAGATCCCGTGCCTTTCTATGTGCACTGTGGACTGCCCGCCGCAGGCCGCAATGCGTTGCCTCGTCAGCCCCCCCACACCCGCTGCACCACCTGCGTGTACAGCGGAATGCCCACCAGGATGTTCAGCGGAAACGTCACCCCCAGCGAGAGGCTCACGTACAGCGACGGGTCGGCTTCGGGGATGGCATAGCGCACCACCGCAGGCACCGCGATGTACGACGCGCTGGCGGCCAACACCATGAGCAGCACTGCATCCCCCGTGGGCACCTGCAGCAGCCAGGCCAGCGCCAGGGCCAGGCAGGCGTGCGTCAGCGGCCCCAGCACCGCGTAGGCCAGCAGCCAGGGTGACTGCTTGCGCACCGCAGGCAGGTTGCGCGCGGTGGACAAGCCCATGTCCAGCAAGAACAGGCACAGCATGCCCTTGAACAGGTCGCCCGAGAACGGTTGCATGGCCGCCTTGCCGGCATCGCCAGTCACCATGCCGATTACCATGGCGCCCAGCAGCAGCAACTGGGTGCCGTCGGTGAACGACTCGTGCAGGATCTTGCCCACCGACAGGTGAGTCCCTGGCTTGCCAGGTGCGCCGCCTGCGCTGCCGCCAGCCAGTGCTGGGCCCCCTGCCGACGCCATGGTGACCACCGGTTGCACGCGCAGGAGGGGGCTTGAGGCGTTGACTTCCAACGACTGAGCCACCGACTGCCGCTGCCGCATCGCATTGGCCAGCATCACCGCCAGGATGATGGCGGGCGACTCCATCAGCGCCATGGCTGCCGCCATGTAGCCGCCGTAGGCAATGTGCTGTGACTCCAGGTACTGTGTGGCCGTCACAAAGGTCACGGCGCTGACCGATCCGTAGGTGGCTGCGACCGCTGCTGCGTTAAAGCCCGACAGCACACGCCGCAGCAGCGCATAGCCCACCAGCGGCACCACCACGGCCAACAGCACCGCCAGCCCCAGACTGCTGGCCACACTGGGTGTCAGGCCCGAGGCCGCTAATGCAAACCCGCCTTTCAGGCCTAGCGCCATTAGCAGGTAGATGGACAAGAACTTCGAGATCGCCGCCGGCATCTCCAAGTTGGATCGGACCAGGCCCGCAAACACTCCCAGGGCAAAAAACAAAATCGCAGGGTCCAGCAAGCTTTGCATCATCAACTCCTTGTTGGGGGCCGATGCTAGGGGTGTGCGGGTGCAAAGTAAAATCGATTTGAATGCGGTTATCTATAGATAAAAATCTATGAACATCACCTTTCGCCAGTTGCGGCTGTTCCTGGCGCTGGCCGAGACGGGCAGCGTCAGCGCCGCTGCCAAGGTCATGCATGTCACGCAGCCCACGGCCTCCATGCAGTTGCGTGAGGTGACCCAGGCCGTGGGCCTGCCGCTGTACGAGGTGGTCTCACGCCGTGTACACCTGACCGAGGCGGGACAGGCCCTGGCCCGCACTGCGCGTGCCATTGCGGGCGAGTGGGATGCGTTCGAGCAGCGCGTGTCGGGCGCCAAGGGCCTCACCAGCGGGCGCCTCAAGGTCGCCGTGGTCAGCACCGCCAAATACTTTGTGCCCCGCCTGCTGGGCAGCTTCTGCAAGCTGCACCCGCAGATCGATATCTCGCTGGAGGTCCTCAACCGCGACCACGTCATTTCCCGCCTGCGCAGCAACCTGGACGACCTCTACGTCATGTCCATGCCGCCTGCGGATTTGCCGCTGGAGGACCAGATCCTCATGCCCAACCCGCTGGTTGTCATCGCCCCCGCCGGCCACCCCCTGGCCGCCAAAAAACGCATCAAGCTCGCGCAATTGCAGACGGAGCGTTTCATCCTGCGCGAAAAAGGCTCCGGCACCCGCATGGCCACTGACGCCCACCTGCGCCAACTGGGCTTTGCGCCCAGCGCATTGCTGGAGCTGGGCAGCAACGAAGCCATCAAGGAGTCGGTGGAGGGCCAGCTGGGCGTCTCCATCGTCTCCCACCACGCCCTGGGGCCGCACCACGAGGGGCTTGCCGTGCTCAACGTGCAGGGCTTTCCCATCCAGTCGCAGTGGCACCTGGTTTGGCCCAAGGGCAAGCAGCTGTCACCCATTGCCGAGGTGTTCCGGGCGCATCTGGTGGGAGAGGTGGAGGGCTGGATGGCATTGCGGTAATTGCGCACCCTGCGGGCTCGCCGACGGAGGGGCCCTTGGTGATGACTGTGGGGGCACTTAACGCCAAATGCCGTGCTGCCAGCAAAGGGACGGCGCCGCCACAAGCCGGTGTTCGGTCTCAATGGACATGCCGGTGGTGAATGTCCGGGTAGTGTGGGTGCGTGTGCTTCAGGGGTTGGTGTGTGTGGCGGTGGCTGTGTTTGCCGCTGCCGCGATGCTCAACGCCATGCGCGTGCTGGTGGTGCTCGTCATGTTCGTGTTCGTGCTCGTGTTCCAGCGCTTCGTGCTGGTGCTCATGGCTGTGGTGCTCCGTGAGGTGCAACCACACCCCCAGGCCCATCAGCGCAGCGGCCATCCAAAACACCCATGACGTTGGCTCCGAGAACACCAACAAGGACACAACCACCCCCATGAAGGTCGCGGTAGAGAAGTAGGCTCCCGTGCGGGCTGTGCCGAGCCCGCGCAATGCCAGCACAAACAGCGCAAGGCTGATGCCGTATCCCAACAGGCCCACAGCCATCGTTGCAGACAGTGTGGCCCATGAGGGCCAGGCAGCGCCCATGCTGATAGCCAGCGCGGTGTTGACCGACCCCGCAATCAGGCCCTTGATACCGGCAACAAAGAGCGCGTCGGAGGCAGAAACCTTGCGTGTGAGGTTGTTGTCGATGGCCCAGCACAAGCAGGCAAGGCCCACCAGCCAAGAGCCCGTGCCGCTGGGTGGCCACGAAGAGTCGGTCTGCCAGCCCAATGCAATGCCTCCCGCCACGATGGCAACCATGCCCCCCACGATGCGCCGGTCGGCGTTTTCTTTGAACACCCACCAGGCAATGACTGCGGTCAGCACTGCTTCCAGATTCAACAGCAGCGAAGCCGTGGCGCCGCTGGTGGAGTGCAGTCCAAACATCAGCGCCACAGGCCCCATCACGCCTCCAAACAGCACGGCGCCCAGGAGCCAGGGCCACTCATTCAAGGGAACGCCAGAGGGTTTGAGCCCGCCATCGCGGACCACACGCACCAGGGCCAGCCCGAGGCCGCTGCCCAGATACAGAAGGCCTGCCAGCAGCACCGGTGGCAGGTCGCCCGTCAGGAGCTTGGCAAAAGGGGTGCTTGCGCCAAAGAGCACCGCTGCGCCCAGGGCGTAAATGACGCTTTGATTCATGGCGGAATTTTCTACCTGAAGTCGCCTGGCGTCTTCAGCGGCTGCGGGCAGTCAGGGCTGGAGTCACTCCACCACCGATACGCACGGGTTGCGCCGCCCATCCATGGCCAATGGAGTTCGTTGCCATGACCAGCAGTGACCAGCGATGGACCGCCCTTGGCGGGCACCGCTGTCAGTGGGCCGGTTTACACCAGCACGTCCCGCAAAGAGGCGTCCTTGTCGAACTGCGCCTTGGCAAACGGGCACAGCGGGACTACCTTGGTGCCCGTGGCTCTGGCCCATTGCACCAGCGCGTCCAGCAGCGCACGTCCCACACCCTGGCCGCTGAGCGATGGGTCCACCTCGGTATGGTCCACGATGATCATCGTGGCGTTGGTGCGGCTGTAGGTCATCTCGGCCAGGCGTTGGCCGTCGTGCGCGATGTAGAACGAGCCTTTGGCGTCCTGCTCCTGGTGGTGAATGGTGTGTGACATGGTGCGTTGCAGTGGCAAAGATGTGCGCCAGAGTATGGGGCATGGGTTGCGGCAGCCGCTGGGGCTGCTTGGCCCCGGGGCGGAGGGTCTGCCCGGGCGCACCGGGCTCCATTTGCTGATGGCGTGTGGCGCCTACCCGATCTGGAACGCCTCCGACAGAAACTCTGCTGTGGCGCGCACCCGGGCGGTGCGTTGCAGGTCGGGGTGCATCACCTGCCAGACCTCGTAGTCGGTTGCCCGGCGGCGCTCGGGCCAGATGCGCACCAGGCCTTCGCGCGCCCCCATCCACACCGGCATTTCACCCAGGCCAATGCCCGCCGCCACACCCTTGCGCACCAGCAGGCTGGAGCGCACGGCCAGCGCGATTCGTGCCTGGCGCGCAGGCACGCCCGCCATGGTGAGAAACGCGTTGTGCTCCAGGTAGGGGGCGTAGGCCACCAGGTGGTGGCCGCGCAGCTCGTCCTCGGGTACGGGCATGCCAAAACGCTCGACATAGCCCGCGCTGGCGAACAGGCCCACGGGCCACGATGCCACGCGGCGCACCACCAGGTCGGGGGCCTCGGGCCGCACGTTGCGGAACGCGATGTCCACCTGGCGGCGGCTGAGGCTGAGCAACTGGGTGGACACCTCCAGGTCCACGCGAATGTGGGGCCAGTGCTGTTGCAGGCGCTCAATGGCGGGCATGAGCAGGTCGATGGCGATCGAGTCGGTGCTGGTCACGCGCACTAGGCCGCCGGGGCTGGTGTCCTGGCCCTCGATGCGGGTGCGCAGGTCCAGGGCAGCGCTTTCCATGCGGCGGGCGGCGGCCAGCGCTGTCTCGCCCGCGGCGGTGAGCAGGTAGCCGTCCTTGGCGCGCAGGAAGAGCTTGGCGCCCAGCTCGGCCTCCAGCGCATTCAGCCGCCGCCCCACGGTGGCCTGGTCCACGCCCAGGCTGCGCGCGGCGGCGCGCAAGGAGGGCGCTCGCGTCAGGGCGAGAAAGATGCGGGTGTCGTCCCAGTTCATGGTCGTGCCGAGGTTGCGGATGAAAGCCGAGTGTGATGCAAATTTGCATCGCTGTAGAGCGAAATTGCTGCGTTTAAAGCACTGCGCACAGCCCTATCCTTGAAGGCATTGAAAGCCATGCCTGAGGAGCAACCCCCATGTCCACACCCATGACCGCACTGCCTGTGACCGAACAGCCCGCAACCACCCCACGCACCATGCAAGCCATCGTGTTCGATGACTTTGGCGGCCCCGAGGTGCTGGTGGCGCGCGAGATCCCTGTCCCCGAGGTGCGCCCGCACGACCTGCTGGTGCGCAACGCCGCCATCGGCGTCAACCGGGCCGACCTGCTGCACCGCAAAGGGGCCTATGGTCGCGCCTACTTCGGCGATGCTGACACCATGGGGCTGGAGATTGCGGGCACGGTGGTCGCCATGGGGCCCGAGGTGCAAGGCTTTGCCGTGGGCGACCGCGTGACGGGCATCGTGGGCGGCGGGGCGTACGCCGAGCTGTCGCGCATCGACCACCGCATGGCCATGCCGGTGCCTGCGGGCATGGACTTGGTGGCCGCTGGCGCCGTGGCCGAGGTGTTCGTGACGGCGCATGAGGCGCTGTTCCACCTGGCGCGCCTGCGCGCGGGCGAGTCGGTGCTGATCCATGCCGCAGCGGGCGGCGTGGGCTCAGCCGCCGTGCAACTGGCCCATGCGGCGGGAGCGCGCGTATTCGCCACGGCCGGCGGCGACAAGCGCGGCGCTGTGCTGGGCTGCGGGGCCGATGTGTTCATCGACTACCGCAGCGAAGACTTTCAGGCGGTGGTGGCGCAGGCCACGCAGGGCCGGGGCGTGGATGTGGTGATCGACTTCATCGGGGCTCCGTACCTGCAGCGCAACGTGCGGTCGCTGGCTGACGGCGGGCGTCTGGTGTCGGTGGGGCTACTGGGTGGTGCGCAGGGTGCGGAGCTGCCTATGGATGTGGTGCTGTACCGCCACCTGCAGATCCTTGGCACCGTGATGAAGTCCCGCCCGCCCGAGGTAAAACAGGCCATGGTCCAGCGGTTTGCCCAGCAGTGGCTGCCAGCCCTGGCCACCGGGGTGATCCGGCCGGTGATCGACAGCACGTTTGCACTGGCCGATGCCGCACAGGCCCATCGGCGCATGGAGTCTGGCGCCAGCATTGGCAAGATCCTGTTGCTGCCCGAGGCGCGCTGAGCGGGCAGGGCGTAGCGCCCAGTCCCCAGCTTTAGGCCCGCCTCAGCCCGCTGCGGCCGGCTTGCGGCACGCGCCAAACATGTCCAGCTCGGTGTTGTACGCCTCGGTCTTCACATCCATCAGGCCCAGCACCGAGTGGAAGTAGTGGTCGTGCGTGATGCGTCGCTCGCCCAGGTCTCGCTGCAGGCAGCCCGTGGTGAGGTGGGTACGGGCCTGCATGGCGGGTGACAGCCAGGTGATCCAGGGCACGTGTTTTTGCACGTCGGGCGCAATGGAGTAGGGCAGGCCGTGCAGGTAGATGTTGTTCTCACCCAGCGACTCACCATGGTCTGCTACGTAAATCATAGCTGTCTGGGCATGTTGTTCCTGCGCTCCCAGCCACTGGAGCACTGAATCGAGGAAATGGTCGGTCTCGACGATGCTGTTGTCGTAGGCGTTGACCACCTGCTCGCGCTGGCATTCCTGCAGCGCGGTGGAGGTGCACTCGGGGCCGAACTTCTTGTTCTCGGGCGCGGAGCGCTTGTAGTACGCGGGGCCGTGGCTGCCCATCTGGTGCATGACCACCACGGTGCCGCGCTGGCGCTGCTCAGCGGGCAGGGCGGCGATCTGGGCGTCCAGGTCCTTGAGCATCACGCGGTCCAGGCACTCGCCGCCTGCGCACAGTGCGGGGTCCTTCTGGGTGCTGGTGATGGTCTCGCCGACGCGGTCGCACACACCCTTGCAGCCCGACTGGTTGTCCACCCACAGCACGGCTAGGCCGGCATGGTGCAGCACGTCGATCAGGCTTTCGTAGTTGGCCGATCGGCCCTCGTAGCCCGTGCGGCCCAGGTGCGAATACATGCAGGGCACCGACGCGGCGGTGCTGGTGCCGCAGGACCAGGCGTTGCGGGCACTCACCAGGTCCTTGCGGGCCGACAGGCGGGGCGTGGTGTCGCGCTCATAGCCGTTCAGGCCAAAGTTGCCGCTGCGGCCTGTCTCGCCCAGCACCAGCACCAGCAGAGGGGGCTTGGCCTGGCCGGCGTAGCTGGCGCCCAGCTGGGCATCCCGGCCCAGGGGCAGGATCTTGCTGGTGTCCATGCGCAAAGGCTTGGTGGCAATGTTGCCCAGCGCGTACACGCTGTTGAGCGGGTTGATCAGGTAGCGCAGCTTGGTGTGGTTGCGCATGGTCGAGGCAAAGTCCTGGAACACCAGCAGCAGGCACACCACGATGACGGCGATGGAGCCCACCAGCAGCAGCCCGTTGTGCGCCACATGGCGCAGGGCCGTGAGGCGCTGCACGGGGCGGCGGTACAGCCACAGCAACGGCGGCGCAGCCAGGATGAGCACTGTGCCCAGCATGCGCAGGTTGAGCAGGTCGCCAGCTTCTTTCACGTCGGTCTGCATCACGTTGACCAGCATGCTGGCGTCGATCGCGATGCCGTAGGCCAGCATGAAGTAGGCACCAAACGCGGCCATCAGCACCAGCACCAGCACGGCGGGCTTGAGCGTCCAGCGCCAGGCCAGCAGGCTCAGCAGCGCCGCGTTGCCCGCTGCGACGATGAGCGCAAAAGCCAGCGCAAAGCCCCAGCCGCGCAGGCTGCCCTGACCGGGCAACTGGGCCACTTCTTGCCACAGCGGCACGTTGCAGGCTGTGGCCAGCCAGGTGCTGACCAGCACCACCACCCAGGCGGGGTGCATGGGGCGGGGTGGGGTGGGGGCAGACGGAGGCTCCGAACGTGAAGCCGAGGCAAAGGGCAGCAGGCGCCGCAGGGACAAAAGCATAACCCCCTAGTGTGCTGCCAGTTGCTTAAGTGCGCATTAATGTCCGGCGCCAAGACCCCGCGCATGGTGGGCCAAATGGTCGCCCACAAAGCTCTGCACAAAGTAGTAGCCGTGGTCGTACCCCGCGTGCCGGCGCAGCGTCAGCGGCTGGCCGATGGCCTGGCACGCGGCCTCGAACAGGTGGGGGTGCAGCTGGTCGGCCAGGAATTTGTCGTCCAGCCCCTGGTCGATGAGGATGCCCGCCGGGTAGGGTGCGATGGGCTGGTGCTGCATCAGTACCGTGGCGTCGTGCTCCAGCCAAGTGGTGCGGTCGGGGCCCAGGTAGCCGGTGAAGGCCTTTTCGCCCCAGGGGCACTGGGTGGGCGCGCAGATGGGCGCAAAGGCCGACACCGTCTTGAACCGGCCAGGGTGGCGCAGGGCGAGTGTGAGCGCACCGTGGCCGCCCATGCTGTGGCCGAAGATGCCCAAGCGCTGCGCGTCGATGGGCAGGTGCTGGCCCACCAGGGGCAGCAGCTCTTGCAGCAGGTAGCTCTCCATGCGCCAGTGGGTGTTCCAGGGGCTCTGCGTTGCGTCGAGGTAAAAGCCTGCGCCCACGCCAAAGTCCCAGCTGGCCGTGGCGCCGGGCAGGGCCGACACGGCCTCGCCGCGCGGGCTGGTGTCGGGTGCGATCAGGGCCAGGCCCAGCTCGGCGGCCAGGCGCTGGGCGCCGGCCTTGATCGCAAAGGTCTCTTCGGTGCAGGTCAGGCCCGCCAGGTACAACACCGCGGGCACTGGGCCCTGTTGTGCCTGGGGCGGCAGGTACACCGAGAACTTCATCGGCAGGCCGATGGTGGTGGAGGCGTGCTGGTAAAAGCGCTGCTCGCCGCCAAAGCAGGCGTGGCTGCTGAGCAGGTCCAGGGGAGTGGTCATGGTGATTGCTCTTGAATTGATAGCTGCTCAGGCAATAAATCGTAGCGCTTGAGGCAGTTTTCGCTTGTAGGGACCCTAAAAGACGGCTCCAAGCCGTTTTTCATGGCCCGCTGGGGCCAGCACCCAGAGTGCCCGGTTGTCTCTGGGGGGGTGGGCGCTGGCGAGTAGCCGGGTTACGCGGCGTACTTGACGACCGAGCGGATCGACTTGCCTTCGTGCATGAGGTCAAACGCTTCGTTGATGTCCTTCAGGCCCATGGTGTGGGTGACGAAGGGCGCAAGCTGGATCTTGCCGGCCATCGCGTCTTCGACCATGCCGGGCAACTCGCTGCGGCCTTTGACTCCGCCAAACGCCGTGCCCAGCCACTTGCGGCCGGTGACGAGCTGGAAGGGGCGGGTGCTGATCTCTTGCCCCGCGCCTGCCACGCCGATGATGACCGACTGGCCCCAGCCCCGGTGCGCGCATTCGAGCGCAGCGCGCATCACGTTCACGTTGCCGATGCACTCAAAGCTGTGGTCCACGCCCCAGGTCGTCATCTCCACGATGACCTGCTGGATCGGCTTGTCGAAGTCCTTGGGATTCACGCAGTCGGTCGCGCCAAAGGTGCGGGCCAGGTCGAACTTGGAGGGGTTGGTGTCTATGGCGATGATGCGCCCGGCCTTGGCCAGCTTGGCGCCCTGGATCACGGCCAGGCCAATGCCGCCCAGGCCGAACACGGCCACGGTGTCGCCCTCTTGCACTTTAGCGGTGTTCTTGACGGCGCCCAGGCCCGTGGTCACGCCGCAGCCCAGCAGGCACACCTGCTCGGGGTTGGCGTTGGGGTTGACCTTGGCGAGCGACACCTCGGCTACCACGGTGTATTCGCTGAAGGTGCTGCAGCCCATGTAGTGGTAGATGGGCTGGCCGTTGTAGCTGAAGCGCGTGGTGCCATCGGGCATCACACCCTTGCCCTGCGTGGCGCGCACGCTCACGCACAGGTTGGTCTTGCCGCTCTTGCAGAACAGGCATTCGCCGCATTCGGCGGTGTAGAGCGGGATCACATGGTCGCCGGGCTTCACGCTGGTCACGCCCTCGCCCACTTCCACCACGATGCCCGCGCCTTCGTGGCCCAGCACCACGGGGAACAGGCCTTCGGGGTCGTCACCGCTCAGGGTGAAGGCGTCGGTGTGGCACACGCCGGTGTCGGTGATCTTGATGAGCACTTCGCCCTTCTTGGGCGGGGCCACGTCGATCTCGACGATCTGCAGGGGTTCTCCGGCTTTGAAGGCGACGGCGGCGCGGGATTTCATGGGGTGGCTCCTTGGGTGGGCGGTGGGGACTGGGATGGGAACGGGGGCGAAGGCTACTTCAGGTACGAACGAAGCAGCGTGAGTGTCTCGTCCAGCGCCTGAGGCGCTGCGGAGGGCTGGGCCATCAGCGTCTCACGCACATGGCTGTCCAGCAGATCGGCCATCAGCCCGTGCACGGCGCCGCGCATGGCCGCCAGCTGCTGCAGGATGGGGGCGCAGTCGCTGCCCGCCTCCACGGCGCGCTCCAGCGCTTCCGCCTGGCCACGGATGCGGCGCAGGCGGGTGATGGCGCGTTGCTTGTCTTCGGCGGAATGGGGCATGGGGGCGGCGCCCGTCACGGCCAGGGGTGGCGGGAGGGGCGTATGGAACGAGATACTGGGCGGTAGTATAAATCTTAAGCGCTTGATAGATAAGCGCTATGAGTGCAAAAGATACTTTTACTAGGGGGTAGTATGTGCTGCCGTTCGCCTTTGCCCCTCGCCCCCGGGGTTTACGCCGCGCTGCGGCCGTGTAGTGCCGCAGCCTGGGCTTCCGCGTCGGCGCCCGCGGGCAGCCGGAGCGGGCACGACGGATCGGTGGCGGCGCGCCACACCGCCTGCGCCACGTCGGCAGCATGGGTGACCAGCGCATGGGATTGCGCCCACCCCGCGAAGACACGCTGGGCTACGGCGTCGTAACTCTCAGGAACCGAGCCCATCCGCGGGCGGGCGTTCTCCCCAAAGCGGGTTTGCGGTGCGCGCCCCGGGAGGACCAGACGTGCCTGCACGTTGAAGGACTCCAGCTCCAGCGCCAGCGATTCGGTGAACGCGTTGACTGCCGCCTTGCTCGCCCTGTACACAGACAGCAGCGGTAACGGCTCCAGCGTCACGCTCGACGTCACATTCACGATCACCCCGGAGCGCCGCTGCCGGAACTGCGGCAGCACCGCCTGCGTCATCGCGATGGTGCCGAGCGTGTTGGTCTCGAACACGTCCCGCACGGTCGCCATCGGTGTGCCCTCCAGCGCATTCAGCAGCCCGATCCCGGCGTTGTTGACCAGCACGTCGATGGGGCCGGCCGCAGCGATGGCGTCGCGGATGCTGTCCTCGCGGGTCACGTCCAGCGCCACGATGCGCAGGCGCTCGCTGGTCGGAAGCAGTTGTGGCTGCGGCGTGCGCATGGTGGCGACCACGTTCCAGCCTTGGTCCAGGAAGTGGCGGGCGGTTTCGAGGCCGAAACCGGAGGAGCAGCCGGTGATGAGGACGGTTTTCATGGGGATTCCAATCAGTGGTTGAGGTGCCCCAACGATAGGCCGGAGCGACAGGACTGGATACACTGAAAAGTCGCAAAATATGTTCTGAAAGTCCAGATGTCCGACCCCTTTGCCGATGTGGTGGCCCTGCTGCAGCCGGGCGCGCCTTTCTCCAAGGTCGTCACCGCCGCAGGGCTATGGCGTGTGCGCCGCAGCGAGCCTGGGCGTACGTTCTACTGCGCCATCCTTGACGGTGCATGCCAGCTGGAAGCGCAAGGGCACAAGCCTGTGGCGCTGCACGCGGGGGATTTCGTTCTCATCCCTTCCACCCAAGGCTTCGCCATGTCCAGCCTGCCGCCCCCTGGGCCGGACCAGCCAGAGGCGGTGCCGGTGGTCTTGCCGGACGGCGAATTCCGCCTGGGCAGCACCCCGGCGGCGCCGGAGGTGCGGTACCTGGTCGGCTACTGCGTGTTTGGCGCACCCGACGCGGACCTGCTGGTGACGCTGCTGCCCCAGCTGGTGTACGTGCGCGGAGACAGCCGCCTGGCGACCCTGGTGCAGCTGGTGGCTGAGGAATGCCGGGCAAACCGCCCCGCCCGCGATGTGGTGCTCGCCCGCCTGCTCGAAGTGCTGCTGGTCGAGGCGTTGCGCTCGACGGCCGGGACGGCGGCCTCAGCAGGCCTTGCGCGGGGGCTGGCGGACGAGCGGCTGGCGGCGGCATTGCGCAGCATGCACGCCAGCCCTGCGCAGCCCTGGACGGTTGCGCAGCTGGCCAGGGAGGCGGCGTTGTCACGCTCCGCCTTCTTTGAACGCTTCAGCCGCGTGCTGGGTGTGGCGCCCATGGAATACCTGCTGACCTGGCGCATGGCGTTGGCGAAAGACCTGCTGCGGCGGGAGGATTGCGGCATGGCAGAGATTGCAGAGCGCACGGGCTACAGCTCCGTCAACACCTTTGGCGTGGCGTTCACCCGCCATGTGGGCATGCCGCCTGGGCGCTACGCGCGGGCGCAGGTTCGGGAGCATGCCCCCGACTCCGCGGCGGTCGCTGAAGCGCACGCGTGAAGCAACAAAAAAGCCCGCAGGCAGTGCCTGCGGGCTTGATGGTTGCGAGCGGTCGGCGCAGTGCGCCGCACCGATCAGCGGCTGGCCAGGGGAGGCACGTCGCGGCGCACGGAGCCGGTGAACAGTTGGCGTGGGCGGCCGATCTTGTACTCGGGGTCGCCGATCATTTCGTTCAGCTGGGCGATCCAGCCCACGGTGCGGGCCAGGCTGAAGATGCCGGTGAACAAGTTCACCGGGATGCCGATGGCGCGCTGCACGATGCCGGAGTAGAAGTCCACGTTCGGGTAGAGCTTGCGCTGCACGAAGTAGTCGTCTTCCAGGGCGATCTTTTCCAGTTCCTTGGCCAGCTTGAACAGCGGGTCGTTTTCCAGACCCAGCTCGGCCAGCACTTCGTTGCAAGTCTCTTGCATGAGCTTGGCGCGGGGGTCGTAGTTCTTGTACACGCGGTGGCCAAAGCCCATGAGCTTGACGCCGGAGTTCTTGTCCTTGACCTGCTTGATGAAGTCGCCGATCTTTTCCACGCCGCCTTGGGCCTGGATGTCGTACAGCATGTTCAGGGCAGCTTCGTTGGCGCCGCCGTGGGCAGGGCCCCACAGGCAGGCCACGCCAGCGGCGATCGCCGCAAACGGGTTGGTGCCCGACGAACCGCACAGGCGTACGGTGGAGGTCGAAGCGTTTTGTTCGTGGTCAGCGTGCAGGATGAAGATGCGGTCCAGCGCGCGTTCCAGCACGGGGTTGACCTTGTACTCTTCGCAGGGCGTGCCGAACATCATGCGCAGGAAGTTGCCGGCGTAGCTCAGGTGGTTCTGCGGGTACATGTACGGCTGGCCCATGCCGTACTTGTAGGCCATGGCGACCAGCGTGGGCATCTTGGCGATCAGGCGGATCGCGGCGATCTCGCGGTGCTGCGGATTGTTGATGTCCGTGCTGTCGTGGTAGAAGGCCGACAGGGCGCCCACCAGACCGGTCAGAACGGCCATGGGGTGCGCGTCGCGGCGGAAGCCACGCAGGAAGAACTGCATCTGCTCGTTGACCATGGTGTGGTTGGTCACGCGGCTGGTGAAGTCGGTCTTTTGTGCTGCGTTGGGCAGATCGCCGTACAGCAGCAGGTGGCAGGTTTCCAGGAAATCGCAGTTTTCGGCCAACTGCTCAATGGGGTAGCCGCGGTACAGCAACTCGCCCTTGTCGCCATCGATGTAGGTGATGGCCGACTGGGTGGCTGCTGTGGACAGGAAGCCCGGGTCATAGGTGAACATGCCCGTCTGCGCATACAGCTTGCGGATGTCGATGACGTCCGGGCCGATGCTGCCCTGATAGACCGGCAGGTCCACGCTGGGGCTGCCGTTACTGAACGACAGGGTGGCTTTGTTGTCAGCTAGCTTCATTGTTACTTTCCTTGGGTAGGTTGCCGATGTTGATCCGGTCTTGGGGCTGGGCCGCCGTGTCAGGCGTGCAGTGCCATGGCACCGCTGCCTTGTCGCAGCATGCCAAGCACTTCGCGCGCTTCTTCCGTGTCTTGCTCGCCTGCGGGCTCGCGCCGTCGCAGCAGCAGGTCCAGGAGGTCGTTGTCCGCCAGGTCCATCAGCACACGCATGCCCTGCGCATGGCGCTGGGTCAGCGTCGATTCGTAGCGGGTGAAGAACTGTTCGATGAACAGATCGTTCTCCAGCAAGCCGCGCCGGCAGCGCCAGTGCAGCTTGCTCAATTCACGCCCATCCAGCAGCTGCGATGCCGCTTCTGGCGTGATGGCGGTGGTGGACGGGGATTCCATGGCCTGCAACTTGGGTGATCCAGGTCAGATGGCGCGGCGCACCATCAGTTCCTTGATCTTGCCGATGGCCTTGGTGGGGTTCAGGCCCTTGGGGCACACGTCCACGCAGTTCATGATGGTGTGGCAGCGGAACAGGCGGTACGGGTCTTCGAGGTTGTCGAGGCGCTCGCCCGTTGCGTCGTCACGGCTGTCGGCGATGAAGCGGTAGGCCTGCAGCAAGCCGGCGGGGCCCACGAACTTGTCGGGGTTCCACCAGAAGCTGGGGCAGCTGGTGGAGCAGCTGGCGCACAGAATGCACTCGTACAGGCCGTTGAGCTCGTCGCGCTCTTCGGGGCTTTGCAGGCGTTCCTTCTCGGGCAGCAGGCCTTCGTTGATCAGGTAGGGCTTGATCGAGTTGTACTGCTTGAAGAACTGGGTCATGTCCACGATCAGGTCGCGGATCACCGGCAGGCCGGGCAGGGGCTTGAGCGTGATCACGCCCTTGAGCGTGTTCATGTTCGTCAAACAGGCCAGGCCGTTCTTGCCGTTGATGTTCATGGCGTCAGAGCCACACACGCCTTCGCGGCAGGAGCGGCGGAACGACAGCGTGGGGTCTTGTTCCTTGAGCTTGACCAGGGCGTCCAGCAGCATGCGCTCGTGACCGTCGAGTTCGATCTCGATGGTCTGCATGTAGGGCTTTGCGTCCTTGTCCGGATCGTAGCGGTAGATTTGGAATGTGCGCTTTTGCATGGTTCTGCTCTCGTGGGGCTACTGTTTAGAACGTCCGGACCTTGGGAGGAACGCTGTCCACCGTCAGGGGCTTGAGGTTCACTGGCTTGTAGGTCAGGCTGTTGTCGGCGCTGTGCCAGAGGGTGTGTTTCATCCACTCGGCATCGTTGCGGCCCAGCGGTGCCGTGGGGTGGTCGGCAGGCTGCTCGTAGTCGTACACGGTGTGCGCGCCACGGCATTCCTTGCGGGCGGCGGCCGACACCATCGTGGCCTGGGCCACTTCGATCAGGTTGTCCACTTCCAGCGCTTCGATGCGTGCGGTGTTGAACACCTTGGACTTGTCCTGCAGCGTGATGCCCGCCACGCGGCTGCGCAGTTCGGCGATCTTCTTGACGCCTTCATCCATGCTGACCTGCGTGCGGAACACGCCTGCGTGCTGCTGCATGGTGGCGCGGATGTCGCCCGCCAGAGCCTGCGAGTAGATGCCGCTGGTGGATTGGTCGAGCTGGTTCAGGCGCTCCAGCGTGCGGTCGGCCGCATCGGCTGGCAGGGGCTTGTGCTCCTTGTTCTTGTTGTTGAACTCGACGATGTGGCGCCCAGCGGCCTTGCCGAACACCAGCAGGTCCAGCAGAGAGTTGGTGCCCAGGCGGTTCGCGCCGTGCACGCTCACGCAGGAGCATTCGCCCACGGCATACAGGCCATTGACGACCTTGTTGCCGGTGCCGTCATGGGTGACGACCTGGCCGTTGATGTTGGTAGGCACGCCACCCATCTGGTAGTGGATGGTGGGCACCACGGGGATTGGCTCCTTGGTGATGTCCACGTTGGCGAAGTTGACGCCGATCTCGTACACCGAGGGCAGGCGCTTGTGGATCGTGTCGGCACCCAGGTGGTCGAGCTTGAGCAGCACGTAGTCCTTGTTGGGGCCGCAGCCACGGCCTTCCTTGATTTCCTGGTCCATCGAGCGGGACACGAAATCGCGGGGTGCCAGGTCCTTCAGCGTGGGCGCATAGCGCTCCATGAAGCGTTCGCCGTTGCTGTTGAGCAGGATCGCGCCTTCGCCGCGGCAGCCTTCGGTCAGCAGCACGCCCGCGCCGGCCACGCCGGTGGGGTGGAACTGCCAGAACTCCATGTCCTGCAGCGGGATGCCGGCACGTGCGGCCATGCCCAGGCCGTCGCCGGTGTTGATGAAGGCGTTGGTCGATGCAGCAAAGATGCGGCCAGCGCCACCGGTGGCCAGCAGCACGGTTTTGGCTTCCAGGATGTACAGGTCGCCGGTTTCCATTTCCAGCGCGGTCACGCCCACCACGTCGCCATCGGCGTCGCGGATCAGGTCCAGGGCCATCCACTCGACGAAGAAGTTCGTCTTGGCCTTCACGTTCTGCTGGTACAGCGTGTGCAGCATGGCGTGGCCGGTACGGTCAGCGGCGGCGCAGGCGCGTTGCACCGGCTTTTCGCCGTAGTTGGCAGTGTGGCCGCCGAAGGGGCGCTGGTAGATGGTGCCGTCGGGGTTGCGGTCGAACGGCATGCCGAAGTGTTCCAGCTCGTACACCACATTCGGTGCCTCGCGGCACATGAACTCGATGGCGTCCTGGTCGCCCAGCCAGTCGGAGCCCTTGATGGTGTCGTAGAAGTGGTAGTGCCAGTTGTCCTCGGACATGTTGCCCAGCGATGCGCTCACGCCGCCCTGCGCTGCCACGGTGTGCGAGCGGGTGGGGAACACCTTGGACAGCGAGGCCACGTTCAGGCCTGCGCGGGAGAGTTCGAGGGCGGCACGCATGCCGGAGCCGCCGGCGCCGACGATGACGACGTCGAACTTGCGCTTGGTGATGTTAGCTTTGGTGTAGCTCATTGTTTTTTGCCTTCAGTCGCGGGGATCAATCAGAGACGCCACAGAACCTGGATACCCCAGCCAGCGCAGCTGACCAGCCAGACGATGCTGAACACTTGCAGTGCCAGGCGCAGGCCCACAGGCTTGATGTAGTCCATCAGGACTTCACGCAGACCGATCCACGCGTGCCAGGCAATCGAGACGATTACGGAGAAGGTCAGCACCTTCATCCACTGTGCCGAAAAGATGCCAGCCCATTTGTCGTAGCCAATGGGGCCTTTGGAGAAGATCACCTGGGCCAGCAAGGCCAGGGTGAACAGGGCCATCAGGACTGCCGTGACGCGCTGGCTGAGCCAGTCGCGCAGGCCATAGTGGGCGCCGACGACGACGCGCTTGGAACCGTAATTGACGGACATGGAAATTTCCTCTCGTTCTTTGGCAGGCGCTGTCCGGCAGCGCCCGCCGTTGATGGGTTGATCAGTACAGGCCGAAGAGCTTGGCGCCCAGCACCAGTGCCAGCGGAATGCTGATCGCAAGCACGGCCAAGGCCGAGGTCTTGCCGAATTCCTTATTGACGGCGCTGTGGCTCACATCCATCCACAGGTGACGCAGGCCGGCGGTGAAGTGGTGCAAGTACGACCAGATCAGCGCCAGTGCCACCAGCTTGATGAACCAGCCGGGCACGAAGCCGATGCCGATGCTGAAGGCAGCCGTGAACTTGGCGAACGAGATTTCAGACGACACCGAGGTATCGAACATCCAGATGATGAAAGGCAGCAGCAGGAACATGATCAGCCCGCTGCCGCGGTGCAGGATCGAAACCCACGCTGCAGGTGTCATGCGGTAGGTGGTCAGGTCCTTGAAGGCATTGATGTTGCGGAATTCAGGCCGTTTTTTGGCGAGTTCTGTCATGTTGTGTGCTTTCGTGGATGTAACTGCTTTGTAATTTGAAGATGCAAAGAACGCAAAATTCTATTGCAACGCAACAATGAGGGTTTTGATCTCGTAGGAATTTTCGACGGGAATACTCAGTTGCCAGTCTGTTGTCAGCTCAATTCATTACGGTAGTGGTGGGTGTCCGTGAGGTACAGCCCCCGACGTAACTCCATGGGAACGTCGTTGTAGGTGTAGGCAATCCGCTCGACGCTCAGAAGCGGAGTGGCCGAGGTGATCTGCAGCAGCTGGGCCTGTTCTTCGTCGGGGAGCACGGCGCGGATTTTTTCTTCGGCGCGAACCATGCGCACGCCAAAATCCAGTTCGAACATCGCGTACGTCGGACCCTGGTAGTTGGCGAGCTGTTCGGCCGTGAGGCCCTTGAAGGCCTGCCCGGGCAGCCAGATGTCTTCCAGGATGGTGGGTACCCCCGCAAACGACAGGATGCGCTTAGCCTGCATCACGGCGTCGCCGCTGCGCAGCGCGAGTGCCCGGGCTACGTCGGCGCTGGCGCGCACACGGCGGCAGTCGATCACGCGGCGTTGGGCAGGGCCCTCCACCCGGGCGTCGCCGGTGTCCGGCAGCAGCTTCAGAAAGCGGTACTGCACATGCTGCTCGGCATGGGTGGCCACAAAGGTGCCTTTGCCTTGCCGGCGCATCACCAGGTTTTCGGCCGCCAGTTCGTCAATGGCTTTGCGCACCGTGCCCTGGCTCACGCGAAAGCGTGCGGCCAACTCCATCTCGCTGGGGATGGCCTCGCCAGGCTTCCATTCGCCCTGCTGCAGGCTCTGCAGGATCAGTCCCTTGATCTGCTGGTACAGCGGACTGAACGCTGGCGTGACGACTCCCGCCGTGCTTTGGGGGGCGGCGGGGTTGTCTGCTGCGAACGGAAGCGATGACATGGCGTGGGATCTGTAGGCTGTGCTTGTGTGGTGGCGTGGCAGTGCGGTTGCCACATGACAATCGAACGGCGAACAGGGTGCAATCATATCTTATATAAGACATAAGACAAATTGACCCAGGGGGCCAATCGGGGGTAAACTCCAATGCTGTTTTGCGGGGCACGGGCTACTGGTGACAGGCGCTGGTGCTTGCGTTGCACTCACACCTGTTTTCCTCACTTCCTGGAGTTTTCACCATGAGCAAGAAGCCCGTTCGCGTAGCTGTCACCGGCGCCGCTGGTCAAATCGGTTACGCACTGCTGTTCCGTATCGCCTCCGGCGAAATGCTGGGCAAGGACCAGCCGGTCATCCTGCAACTGCTCGAAGTCCCCGTCGAAGGTCCGCAGAAAGCGCTCAAGGGCGTGATGATGGAGCTGGACGACTGCGCGTTCCCCCTGCTGGTCGAGATGACCGCGCACAGCGACCCCATGACCGCCTTCAAGGATGCCGACTACGCCCTGTTGGTCGGCTCGCGTCCCCGTGGCCCTGGCATGGAACGCGCCGAGCTGTTGGCCGTCAACGGCGCCATCTTCACGGCGCAAGGCAAGGCCCTGAATGCCGTGGCGTCGCGCGACGTGAAGGTGCTGGTTGTGGGCAACCCCGCCAACACCAACGCCTACATCGCCATGAAGTCGGCCCCTGACCTGCCACGCAAGAACTTCACTGCCATGCTGCGCCTGGACCACAACCGTGCTGCCAGCCAGATTGCTGCCAAGACTGGCAAGGCCGTGGCCGACATCGAGAAGCTGACCGTGTGGGGCAACCATTCGCCCACGATGTACGCCGACTACCGCTTTGCCACCATCAAGGGCGAAAGCGTCGCCAAGATGATCAACGACCAGGAATGGAACGCCAACACCTTCCTGCCCACCGTGGGCAAGCGCGGCGCGGCCATCATCGAAGCCCGTGGCCTGTCGTCGGCCGCATCGGCTGCCAACGCCGCCATCGACCACATGCGTGACTGGGCTCTGGGCACCAACGGCAAGTGGGTCACCATGGGTATTCCATCGGACGGCCAGTACGGTATCCCCAAGGACACGATGTTCGGTTTTCCCGTGACCTGCGAAAACGGCGAGTACAAGATCGTTGAGGGTCTGGAAATTGACGCGTTCTCGCAAGAGCGCATCAACATCACGCTGGCCGAACTGCAAGGCGAGCAAGACGGCGTCAAGCACCTGCTGTAAGCACGCTGGTGAACGACGCAATGCAGCCGACGCCTGTGGCATCGGGCCTTCGGGCCGTCCAAGCTCCCCTGCCGGGGCAGGGCGCTGCGTCCGTCCATCCGCGCGATGTGCTGCTCGGCGCCCAGGCGCAGACCGGGTTTCTGCCGGTTTGCGACCACTACAGCGGCGTGGAAGCGCGCATGCGCAAAAGCCTGCAGTTGCAGGCCCAGATGACGCAGGAGTTTGGCACCTGCGTCTTTGATGTCACCCTCGATTGCGAAGACGGCGCGCCCGTGGGGCTGGAGTCCGCGCACGCTGCACTGGTGGCGCGCCTGGCGGCCACTGCCGCCCCGGCGGCCCGCGTTGCGGCCCGTGTGCATGCAGTGGACCACGCCGCGTTTGCCAATGATGTCGCCACCATCGCGGGCGAAGCCGGGCACCGGCTGTGCCACCTGATGGTACCCAAGGTCGAGTCGGTGGACGACGTGTTGCTGGCTGAGCGTGCACTGGAGCGCGCGTCGGCGGCGCATGTGCCGCTGCATGTGCTGATCGAATCCCCCGCTGCCGTGCAGCGCGCGTTTGAAATTGCCGCCCACCCCCGCGTGCAGAGCCTGAGCTTTGGTCTCATGGACTTTGTGTCGGCCCATGGTGGTGCCATTCCTGCGCAGGCCATGACCTCCGCTGGCCAGTTCACGCACCCGCTGGTGGTGCGCGCCAAGCTGGAAATCGCCTCCGCCTGCCATGCGCACGGCAAGGTGCCCTCACACTGCGTGGTCACCGAATTTGCGGACCTGCCCGCCTTGCAGGGCGCTGCGAGCCGTGCATCCCGCGAACTGGGCTACACGCGGATGTGGAGCATTCATCCTGCACAGATCCGCACCATCCTGCTGGCCTTTGCGCCGCAGCAGGACGATATTGATACCGCGTCACGCATCATTGCGGCGGCCGACTTGGCTGATTGGGCCCCCATCAGTGTGGATGGGGTGCTGCATGACCGTGCCAGCTACCGCTTTTATTGGCAGATTCTGGAGCGCGCTCATAGTACGGGGCGCGCGCTACCCTTGGCGGTGCGTCATTGGTTTGATGCATCTGCTTTCGTTCCATCGTGAACCCTCCCGACTATTTCCACGCAGGACTCCCATGAAATTCGTCATCGCCTCCGCCTTCATGCTGCTGGCTCCGGCCTTTGCTCTGGCGCAAACCTCGGCCCAGCCAGCGGCCCCGTCCGAAACCAAAGCGGCTGCCAAGCCCGCAGCCAAGCCTGCCGTCAAATCGGCAGCCAAGCCGGCAGAAGCCAAAACTGCGGCGAAGGCTCCGGCCAAGGCGTCGGCCAAGAGCCACGCCGTCGCTAAGTCTGAACCTACCAGCAGCCGCACACAGCTCAAGAGCGCCACCAACCAGGTGGCCGCCGGCATCATTGCTGCCGAGGCAGCGCTGTCCCCTGCCGAACTGGCGATTGCCGAGCGCGTGCATGTGGGGCGCATGCCCTGCGAGCTGGGCGCTTTTGTCACGGTGACCGCCGATACGGCCACGCCCGGTCACTTTCATGTGGAAGGCAAGGGCTTCAAGTACTACATGTCGCCCGTCGCCACTTCGACTGGCACCGTGCGCCTGGAAGACCAGAAGGGCGGTGCCGTCTGGCTGCAGATCGCCAACAAGTCCATGCTGATGAATCAGCGTGCGGGACAGCGACTGGCGGACGAGTGCATGAGTCCTGAGCAGGTGGTGGTGGCCGAGGCCATCAAGAAGAACCCTCCCGTGAGCGTTTTGGATCCCTTGCCTGTTGCCAAGTAATCCGTCGTCAGCGACCCCGAAAAAAATCAAAACCCTGTGTGTGCCGGCGTGATGGCTTCCGAGGCCGTTGCAGCCAGGCATGCAGCCCCACTTTAGAACGCAACTGGAGAGAAACATGTTGAAAGCCTACCGTGAACACGTCGCCGAGCGCGCAGCTCTGGGCATCCCCCCGCTGCCTTTGGAAGCCAAGCAGGTTGCCGAACTGATCGAACTGATCAAGAGCCCACCTGCGGGTGAAGATGCCTTTCTGCTGGACCTGTTGACGCACCGCGTGCCCCCGGGCGTGGACGATGCCGCCAAGGTCAAGGCGAGCTTCCTGGCCGCCGTGGCGCACGGCGACATCAAGGTAGGCCTGATCTCCAAGGCCAAGGCCACGGAGCTGCTGGGCACCATGGTGGGTGGCTACAACGTGCACCCGCTGATCGAGTTGCTGGACGATGCCGAAGTGGCGGGCGTGGCTGCTGAAGGCCTGAAGAAGACGCTGCTGATGTTCGACTTCTTCAACGATGTCGCGACCAAAGCCAAGGCGGGCAATGCCAAGGCCCAGGAAGTCATCAAGAGCTGGGCCGATGCCGAGTGGTTCACCACCCGCCCCGAAGTCGAAAAGAAGATCACCGTCACCGTGTTCAAGGTGCCTGGTGAGACCAACACCGACGACCTGTCGCCCGCGCCCGATGCCTGGAGCCGCCCCGACATTCCGCTGCACTACCTGGCCATGCTCAAGAACACCCGCGAAGGCGCGGCGTTCAAGCCTGAAGAAGACGGCAAGCGCGGCCCGATGCAGTTCATCGAAGACCTGAAGAAGAAGGGCCACCTCGTGGCCTACGTGGGCGACGTGGTGGGCACAGGCTCCAGCCGCAAGTCGGCCACCAACAGCGTGATCTGGGCCACGGGCCAGGACATTCCGTTTGTGCCCAACAAGCGCTTCGGTGGCGTGACGCTGGGCGGCAAAATTGCTCCCATCTTCTTCAACACGCAAGAAGATTCCGGCTCGCTGCCGATTGAAGTCGATGTGTCCAAGCTCGAAATGGGCGACGTGGTCGACATCCTGCCTTATGACGGCAAGATCGTGAAAAACGGCGAGACCGTGGTTGAGTTCAAGCTCAAGAGCGACGTGTTGTTTGACGAAGTGCGCGCCGGCGGCCGTATCAACCTCATCATCGGCCGCTCGCTGACCGCCAAGGCTCGCGAATTCCTGAGCCTGCCCGTTTCCACACTGTTCCGCCTGCCAACCGCGCCTGTGGCAACCACCGCAGGCTTCACGCTGGCGCAGAAAATGGTGGGCCGTGCCGTCGGTCTGCCCGAAGGCCAAGGCGTGCGCCCCGGCACGTACTGCGAACCCAAGATGACCACCGTGGGCTCGCAAGACACCACCGGCCCCATGACTCGCGACGAGCTGAAGGACCTGGCCTGCCTGGGCTTCTCGGCCGACCTGGTCATGCAATCGTTCTGCCACACCGCCGCTTACCCCAAGCCTGTGGATGTGAAGACCCACCGCGAACTGCCCGCGTTCATCAGCAACCGTGGCGGCGTGGCGCTGCGTCCTGGCGACGGTGTGATCCACAGCTGGCTCAACCGTCTGTTGCTGCCTGACACCGTGGGTACGGGCGGCGACTCGCACACCCGCTTCCCCATCGGCATTTCGTTCCCCGCAGGTTCTGGCCTGGTGGCCTTCGGTGCCGCTACCGGTGTGATGCCCTTGGACATGCCCGAGTCGGTGCTGGTGCGCTTCAAGGGCGAAATGCAGCCCGGCGTGACACTGCGCGATTTGGTGCATGCCATCCCGCTGTATGCGATCAAGGCCGGTCTGCTGACCGTGGCCAAGGCTGGCAAGAAGAACGTCTTCTCCGGCCGCATTCTGGAAATCGAAGGCCTGCCAGACCTGAAGGTCGAGCAAGCATTTGAGCTGTCGGACGCGTCTGCAGAGCGCTCCGCCGCCGGTTGCACCATCAAGCTCAACCCCGCTCCGATCAAGGAGTACCTCACCAGCAACGTGGTGCTGATGAAGAACATGATCGCCGACGGCTACGCTGATGCACGCACGCTGCAACGCCGCATCGAGAAGGTGGAGGCCTGGCTGGCTAACCCCAACCTGCTCGAAGCCGACAAGGATGCCGAATACGCAGCCGTCATCGAAATCGATCTGGCCGACATCAAGGAACCCATCCTGTGCTGCCCGAACGACCCTGATGACGCCAAGACCCTGTCGGATGTGGCTGGCACCAAGATCGATGAAGCCTTCATCGGTTCTTGCATGACCAACATCGGCCACTTCCGCGCAGCCGCCAAGCTGCTCGGCGGCAGCCGTGACATCCCCGTCAAGCTGTGGGTGGCCCCGCCCACCAAGATGGATGAGAGCGAGCTGATCAAGGAAGGCCACTACGCCAACTTTGGCGCCGCTGGCGCTCGCACCGAAATGCCCGGTTGCTCGCTGTGCATGGGTAACCAGGCCCAGGTGCGCGAAGGCGCTACCGTGGTGTCCACCTCCACCCGCAACTTCCCCAACCGCCTGGGCAAGAACACCAACGTGTTCCTGGCTTCGGCCGAGCTGGCCGCCATTGCGTCCAAGCTGGGCAAGATCCCCACGGTGGCCGAATACCACGAAGCCATGGGCATCGTGAACAAGGATGGCGCCTCGATCTACAAGTACCTGAACTTCGACCAGATCGAAGAGTACGCGGACGTGGCCAAGGGCGTCGCTGCCTGATTGCCTCCGCTCGGCGGTGCATGTGCACAAAGCGGCCCTTCGGGGCCGCTTTTTTATTGGCGGGTCCACGGCCCCTGGCGGCTGGGCTTCCGTCCGTTTGCGTGGGCTTTGCGAGGCACGGGGCTAAGGCCACGACGCCTTTCGCGGAACGTTCACTTCGCGCGGTGCTCAGAGTCCGCACAACCATTCCAACGCGACCCCACGATGTTCAAGTCCTTTTTCTTCGCCCGCCGCTGGTGGACCTGGTCCCTCTTGGGTTCCATCGTCATCCTGTTGGCCACGGCCTACCGTGTTCAGCTAGACGTGCAGATCAACGACTGGTTCGGCAGCTTCTATGATCTGATCCAGGAGGCTCTGGGCAAGCCCGGCAGCATCACCGCTGAACAGTTCTGGGGGCAGCTTTCGACCTTTGCGCGCATTGCCATGATCTACGTGACGACGGCGGTGCTGGTGGATTTTTTCAGCAAGCACTACATCTTTCGCTGGCGCCAGGCGATGAATGAGCACTACATGGCGGCCTGGCCGCGCCTGCGGCACATCGAGGGCGCGGCACAGCGCGTGCAGGAAGACACCATGCGTTTCGCCCGCACCATGGAGGACCTGGGCCTGAGCTTTATGCGCAGTCTCATGACGCTCGGGGCCTTTTTGCCTGTGCTCTGGACGTTGTCCGACAAAGTCACTGCGCTGCCCTTGATTGGCGCCGTGCCGCATTCCCTGGTCTGGGTCGCACTGGCCTGGTCATTGGGGGGTACGCTGCTGCTGGCCTGTGTGGGGGTGAAGCTGCCGGGGCTGGAGTTTCACAACCAGCGCGTGGAGGCGGCGTACCGCAAGGAACTGGTGCTGGGCGAGGATGACCCGAACCGGGCCTCTCCACCCACGGCGGCCGAGCTGTTCGCGGGCGTGCGCCGCAACTACTTCCGTCTGTTCTTTCACTACCTGTATTTCGATGTGGTGAAGTGGTCCTACCTGCAGGTGAGTGTGCTGGTGCCCCTGGTGGCGTTGGGCCCCACGCTGATTGCAGGCGTGATCACTTTGGGCGTGATGCAACAGATTGCGCGGGCCTTTGACAAGGTGCTGGAGTCCTTCCAGTTTCTGGTGCTGAACTGGAGCACGGTGGTGGAGCAGATCTCGATCTACAAGCGCTTGCGCGCTTTCGAGCGGCAGATGCTGAAGGCGGTGCCGGAGGCGGCTTGAGCACTCGCCACGGAGCCAACCCGAACGCGTGAGGGCGGTGCAGTTGCGGCTGCGCCGACATGGGCTTCGCGCTTGTGCTGACAGGAGCGAATGGGCGTGTGACCGACCCCGGCGCTAGCGCACCTGCTTCTTTTCGAGCTTGCGCGTGAGGGTGCGACGGTGCATGCCTAGGCGCCGAGCTGCCTCTGACAGGTTGAAGCCTGTTTCCGCCAGCACCTCGTTGATGCGTTCCCATTCCAGCGTCTTGATGGAGCTGGAGCGGTTGGTCAGCTCCACCTCGGCATTGCCTTCCTTGAGGCCAAATGCAGCTTCGATGTCGTCAGTGTTGGAGGGCTTGGCGAGATAGTGGCAGGCGCCCAGTTTCACCGCTTCCACGGCGGTGGCAATGCTTGCAAAGCCCGTGAGCACAACGATCAGCATCTCGTCGTCCGCAGCGTGCAGCGTCTGCACGCAGGCCAGGCCAGAGGCCTCGCCCTTGAGCTTGAGGTCCACCACCGCATAGCCGGGCTGGTGCTGCTCCAGCAACACCTCCACGTCGGCAAGGCTCGCGGCCTGCAAAACGCTGTAGCCGCGGCGTTCAAACGAGCGGGCCAGCGTGCGCGCAAAGGCTTCGTCGTCTTCGACGATCAGCAGCTGTCGTTGCGCTTCTTCAGTGTCCACGGTGGGTTCTTTCGTTCATTCATACCTTCGGGGGCAGCGCAATCGAGGCCAAGGGCAATTCGATGGTCACCTGCGCGCCGCCTTCGGGCCGGTTGCGCGCCTCCACGCTGCCGCCCAGGGTACGGGCCACATTCAGCACCAGGTACAGGCCCAGACCACCGCCAGGGCGGTTTTTGGAGGACTGGTAGGGGGTGCCCAGCTTGGACAACATGTCGGGTGCAAAGCCGGGGCCGGCATCGGTCACGGTCATGCACAAGGCGTCTGCATTGCGCGTGACTGACAGCTGAACCCAGCCTGGCGAGGCGTCGCGTGCATTGTCCAGCACATTGAAAACCATCTGCTTGAGGGTGGTGTCCGACACCATGGGCGTGTCGGCGCCAAAGTCATTGAGGTAGTCAAACTGGGGGATCGTGCGGGTGCTGCGCCATTCCTGCGCCAGCGCATCCACAAACGTGCGCACGGTCGTCTGCACCGACGCCTCGCCGCGCGTTTCACCCGCCGACAGCAGGATCCCGCTCACGATGCTCTTGCATCGCTGCACCTGCGTTTGCATCTCGGCAATGTCTTCCTTGAGCGCGGCGTTGCTGGCCAGTCGTTTGTCGTGCTGCCAGTCGCCCAGGATGACCGCCAGGGTGGACAGCGGGGTACCCAGCTCGTGAGCGGCGCCGGACGCCAGCAGTCCCATGCGCACGATGTGCTCTTCCTCGACGCGGCGACGCCGCGCTGCAGCCAGGCGGGCATCACGCTCGCGCAGGTTGCGGTGGATGCGGGTAATGAACACCATCACCAGCATCGCGTTGAGCACAAAGCACACCAGCAGCCCGAGCACATACAGGCTCGACAGGCCTTGGTGCAGGTCCTGCGGCAGGGCCAGTGGCAGGTGGTGGTCTGCCAGCGCCGCAAAGCACAGGATGGTGATGATCACAATGGACCAGATGTAGGCACCGCGCAGCAGCACGGCGCCGAGCGTGATCTGCAGCAGGTACAGGAACACAAACGGGTTGCTGGTGCCGCCGCTCAGGTACAGCTGCACCGTGAGCACCGCCACATCAATCAGCAGCGCCAGGAACAGCTCGACGTTGCGCACCGCCCGGCCCGTACGCAGGCGCAGCAGGCTCACCACGTTGAAAACCGCCAGGCAGCCGACGACGAGCAGCATCTCCTGCAGCGGTAGTTTCAAGCCCAGGCTGTAGTGCGCCATCTCGATGGTGAACACCTGGCCCACCACCGCAATCCACCGCAGCTCGATCAGTTGCTGGAGGTTCTTGATACCGGCAGCCGCATCGGCGGAGCGTGCATTGCGCGGCACGGTGGCCAGCGCAGGGTCAGGGCGTGGAGGGAGGGTGTTCATCGTGGGGCGGTAGGCGGCTGGCGGCCCGTGGGCCCAGGCGGCGCTCATAGCGTGCCACATACCAGCCGGCGACGACCACCATGAGCGCAAGACCATACCAGGTCAGGGCGTACACCAGGTGGCTGTTGTGAAACCGTATGACGGTCAAGCCTGCGCGGGGCCAGCTGGGCGCTGCTGAAGAAGGCGCCGTTGCACCTGGAAGCCCGGCGTCCACAAAAAACGGAGCGGCCCGGGGCAGATCCAGCGTGCGGCTGATGGCAGCCACATCGCGCGAGTACCAGCGCTGCTGCGCCGGGTCGTTGGTGCGCAGAAAGCCGCCGCCTGGCTCGGTCATGCGCAACAACCCCTGGACGGTGGCCGGGCCATCGACGGGGGGCGACGCCTCCAGCCATTGGGCGCGTTGCTCCTGGGGCACAAAACCCCGGTTCACCAGCACCTGGGTGCCGTCATCCCGTTCCAGGGCCGTCATCACCCAGAACCCCGCGCCCAGCTCGGTGACGGCCTGCGTCAGCACCGTCTTGCCTGGCAGCCAGCGGCCCTCAAAGACCACTGGAAGGTACTCATGCTGTGCGGCACTGATGCCGGGCCATTGCGCCACGGGGGGCAGGGCGACCGGTGCGGCGTGTACCCGTTGGTCCACCCTTTCGATGAGGTCCAGCTTCCAGGTGCGGCGCTGGACCTGCCAGGTGCCCAGCGACACAAAGCCCAGGAACAGGGCCATGCCCAGCACCAGCAGGACTGCGCGGCGCAAGCCCCGGCGCGGCAGTGCCATGGTGGTGGGGGCTGCGTCCATCAGGGCGTGGAGTGTCCGGGCGCCTCGTGCGTGGGTGGCGTGGGCGTGGGGTGCTCCGGCATCATGTTGGCGTTCATGTGGAACATCACCCACAGGGTGCCTGCGATGGCAATGGCCACAAACACCACGGTGAAGATGGTGGACAGCAGCGTCCAGCCCCCTTCGATCTTGCCGTTCATGTGCAGGAAGAACACCATGTGCACCAGGATCTGGATCACGGCGAAGCCGCCCAGCACCAGCACGGCGGTGTTGCGGTCGGCAATCACCTTGGTCATCACCAGCCAGAAGGGAATGGCGGTGAGAATGATGGACAGCACAAACCCGATCATGTAGCCGGAGAAGGTGCTGTGCGGGCCTGTGTCGTGGTGGTGATCGTCGTGTCCATGCGCATCGTGCGCGTGCGTTGCGTGTTGTGCGCTCATTTACAGCACCCCCATCAGGTACACAAAGGTGAAAACGCCGATCCAGACCACGTCCAAGAAGTGCCAGAACATGGACAGGCACATCAGGCGGCGGTTGTTCTCGGGGATCAGGCCATGCTTGCCAATCTGGATCATCAGCACCACCAGCCAGATCAGGCCGAAAGTGACGTGCAGGCCGTGGGTGCCCACCAGTGTGAAGAACGCCGACAGGAAGGCACTGCGTTGTGGGCCAGCGCCCTCGTGCAGCAGGTGCGAGAACTCATACAGCTCCAGCCCCAGGAAGCACAGGCCAAACAGGCCTGTCACCGCCAGCCACAGCAGCGTACCCTTCACGTCGCCCAGCTGCTTGCGCAGCATGGCAAAGCCAAAGGTGATGGACGACAGCAGCAGGAAGGCCGTGTTGAGGGCCACCAGGGGCAGGTCAAACAGCTGCGCGCCCGTGGGGCCTGCCGCATAGCTGCGGCCCAGCACGCCGTAGGTGGCGAACAGCGCTGCAAAGATGAGGCAGTCGCTCATCAGGTACAGCCAGAAGCCCAGGGCCGTGCCGTTTTCAGGATGGGGCTCGTGCGCGAGGTGGTACTCGCGCGGGGCCAGGGCGCCTGCTGCGGCGCCAGCGTGGATGCGGATATCAGACATGGCGGGCCAGTTGGAGTGTGCGGGCTTCTTCGGTGGAGATCACGTCGGACGCCGGGATGTAGAAGTCACGCTTGTAGTTGAACGTGTGGACGATGGCGGCCAGCAGCAGCGCGGCAAACGACACGCCCGCCAGCAGCCACATGTGCCAGATCAGCGCAAAGCCGAACACCAACGACAGCCCCGAGATGACCACGCCAGCGCCGGTGTTGGCCGGCATGTGGATGGGCTGGAAGCCCGCCAGAGGACGCTTGTAGCCGTGCTTCTTCATGTCCCACCAGGCATCGATCTCGTGCACCACCGGCGTGAATGCAAAGTTGTAGTCGGGCGGGGGCGACGAGGTGGCCCACTCCAGCGTGCGGCCGTCCCAGGGGTCACCCGTCCAGTCGCGCAGTTGTTCGCGCTTGAGGTAGCTGACCACCAGCTGGATCAGGAAGCAGCCAATGCCGGCGGCAATCATGGCCGCGCCAATGGCAGCGATCACGAACCAGATCTGCAGCGACTGGTCTTCGAAGTGGTTGGCACGGCGGGTGACACCCATCAGGCCCAGCACATACAGCGGCGTGAACGCCACCCAGAAGCCCACCAGCCACAGCCAGAAGGAGCGCACGCCCCAGGTGCGGTCCAGCTTGTAGCCAAACGCCTTGGGGAACCAGTAGTTGATACCGGCAAACATGGCAAACACCACGCCGCCGATGATCACGTTGTGGAAGTGGGCAATCAGGAACAGGCTGTTGTGCAGCACGAAGTCGGCGGGGGGCACGGCCAGCAGCACGCCCGTCATGCCGCCAATGGCGAACGTCACCATGAAGGCCACGGTCCACATCATGGGTAGCTCATAGCGGATGCGGCCCTTGTACATGGTGAACAGCCAGTTGAAGATCTTCGCGCCCGTCGGGATCGAGATGATCATCGTCGTGATACCGAAGAAGGTGTTCACGCTCGCACCCGAGCCCATGGTGAAGAAGTGGTGCAGCCACACCAGATACGACAGGATGGTGATACACACCGTGGCGTACACCATGGAGGTGTAGCCAAACAGGCGCTTCTTGCTGAAGGTGGCGACCACTTCAGAGAACACACCGAAGGCGGGCAGCACCAGGATGTACACCTCAGGGTGGCCCCAGATCCAGATCAGGTTCACGTAGAGCATGGGGTTGCCGCCCAGCTCATTGGTGAAGAAGTTGGTGCCGACATAGCGGTCCAGCGACATCAGCACCAGTGCGGCCGTGAGCACGGGGAACGAAGCCACGATCAGTGCGTTGGTGCACAGGGCGGTCCAGGTGAACACAGGCATCTTCATCAGGCTCATGCCTGGCGCGCGCATCTTGATGATGGTCACGATCAGGTTGATGCCCGAAAGCGTGGTGCCCACCCCGGCAATCTGCAGTGCCCAGATGTAGTAGTCCAGGCCGGTGCTCGGGCTCTGCGCCCCCAGGTTGGACAGCGCCAGCCAGCCGGAAGTGGAGAACTCGCCCAGGAACAGCGACACCATCACCAGCACGGCACCGGCCGTGGTCATCCAGAAGCTGAAGTTGTTCAGGAACGGGAAGGACACGTCGCGCGCGCCGATCTGCAGCGGCACCAGGTAGTTCATCAGCCCTGTGACCAGCGGCATTGCCACGAAGAAGATCATGATCACGCCGTGGGCGGTGAAGATCTGGTCGTAGTGGTGCGGCGGCAGGTACCCCATGTTGTCGCCAAAGGCCATGGCCTGTTGGAGGCGCATCATCACCGCGTCAGCAAAGCCGCGCAGCAGCATCACCAGGCCCAGGATCATGTACATGATCCCGATCTTCTTGTGGTCGATGCTGCAGATCCAGTCGCGCCACAGCGGGCCCCACAGGCGGAACTTGGTGATGCCCGCCATGACGGCGATGCCGCCCAGGACCACGGCAATGAAGGTCCACAACACGATGGGTTCGTGCGCCATCGGTACGGTGTCCCAGCTCAGGCGGCCCAGCGCCCAATGGGATGGAGAAAGGGTTTCAGAGGTCATAGGGAGACTCATTGGCGGATGCTGGTGCCGGAAGTGGGAGCCGGCGCATTGCGGGTTTCGAGTGCAGCCACCACCTGGGCGGCGTTTTGCACGGTGCAGACGTCCTGGGGCAGGTTCAGCCCCGCAGCGCGCATGTAGGCGTCGCCGCCCTGGGCATCAATCGCCATCATGTGGTGCATGCACATCTTTCCGTCTTCGACGCAGCGGTTGAGCACCTTGTCGTACAGGCCTTCCTCCACCGAGGCAAAGCGCTGCACCGGGTCGCGTTCGCTGGGCTTCACCAGGTTCAGGTAGGTGCCCTTGTCCAGGGGCTTGCCTTCGGTCTTGGCCTTTTTCACCCACTGGGCAAAGTCCTCGTTGCTCAGGCCATGGAACTTGAACGTCATGCCCGAGAAGCCCGCGCCGCTGTAGTGCGACGACATGCCCTTGAACACGCCGGGCTTGTTGATCACCGCGTTCAGCTCGGTCTGCATGCCGGGCATGGCGTAGATCATGCCGGCGAGGTCGGGCACGTAAAACGCGTTCATGGTGGACGTGGCCGTCAGCTTGAACAGGATGGGGCGGTCCACCGGGGCCGCCACTTCATTCACCGTGGCAATGCCTTGCTCGGGGTAGAAGAACAGCCACTTCCAGTCCATGGCCACCACCTGCACTTCGAGCGGCTTCACATCGGCGGGCACGGCGCGCTGCGCGTCGATGCGGTCGAGAGGCCGGTAGGGGTCGAGCTTGTGGGTCCCGATCCAGGTGATGGCGCCCAGCGCGATGATGATCAGCAAGGGCACGGTCCAGATCACCAGCTCCAGCGTCGTGGAGTGGTGCCATTCGGGGTCGTACTCGGCCTCGGTGTTGCCCTGGCGGTATTTCCAGGCAAACAGCAGCGTCAGCGCGATGACTGGCACGATGATGATGAGCATCAGCAGCGTGGCGGTGATGACCATCTGCCCTTGCTGGGCAGCGATGTCGCCGGCGGGGTTGAGCACGACAGCCTTGCTGCAGCCTGCCAGGCTGCCCAGGGCCGACAGAGCGAGCAGCCAGGTGGGCCCACGAAGTTGGGGAAGTTTGAGCATGTGAAGAGCGCGATCAGTGCGTTTGTTTCGGGTAAACGCGGATAACGGGATGCGTGCGAATGTACTAGCGCTAGCTTTTTTGTCGATTGGACATTTTGTCCAAGGTCAACCCAATTCGCAAAATTTGCACCAATTTGGTGCAAATTGCGGTTTCCATGACATTTCCAGCCCCTGGCATAGTGAAAGCGCACTTGTGGGCGGCAGAAGTTGCGTGTAGAACGAGGTGGTCTCACCCCGTCAGTTAGCTACACAACGTCAAGGAGCCATGTTCATGAGCAGCCCCGCCACTGCCACCTATCCTGCGGCCGGTTTTCACGAAAGCGCCGCCTCTCTCTCGCGGGCTGATACGCATGAAGACGTCACCCCCAGCGAAATCGCTGTGGGCGTGATCATCGGGCGCTCGTCCGAGTATTTCGACTTCTTCGTTTTCGGGATCGCCTGCGTTCTCGTCTTCCCGTCCTTCCTGTTTCCCTTCCTGTCCCGCCTGGACGGCACGCTGATGGCCTTCGCGCTGCTGGCCGTGGCCTTCGTGGTCCGTCCGGTGGGTACAGCCATCTCCATGGCCATCCAGCGGCGCTGGGGGCGGGGCACCAAGCTGACCATTGCGCTGTTCGTGCTGGGCGTCTGCACCGTGGGCATGGCCTTTTTGCCGGGCTACAAGGATGTGGGCACTACAGCCATCGTGGCGTTGCTGATCCTGCGTGTGGGCCAGGGCCTGGCGCTGGGCGGCTCGTGGGACGGCCTGCCGTCGCTGCTGGCCATGTCGGCCCCCAAGGAGCGCCGGGGCTGGTACGCCATGATTGGCCAGCTGGGCGCGCCGCTGGGCTTTGTTCTGGCTGCGGGCCTGTTTGCCTACCTGTACAGCAGCCTGACGGTGCAAGAGTTTCTGGCCTGGGGCTGGCGCTATCCGTTTTTTGTGGCCTTCGCCGTGAACGTGGTGGCCCTGTTCGCGCGCCTGCGCTTGGTGGTGGGGCAGTCTTACTCCGAACTGCTCAAGGACCGCGAGCTGCAGCCCGTGCCCGTGAGCCGCGTTATGCGTGACGAAGGCAGCAACGTGCTGCTGGGGGCTTTTGCGGCGCTGGCCAGCTTTGCGCTGTTCCACCTGGTCACGGTGTTCCCGCTGTCGTGGATCACGCTGTACTCCGACCAGCCCGTCACCCAGATCCTGGGCGTGCAGATCGTGGGCGCCTTCCTGGCCGCTGGCGCCATCATGGTGTCGGGCTGGCTGTCGGACCACCTGGGCCGCCGCAAGCTGCTGGGCGGCATGGCCGTGCTGATTGGCGTGTTCAGCTTCATGGCGCCTGTGCTGCTCAACACGGGCGAAGTGGGCAGCACCATGTTCCTGCTGCTCGGCTTTGTGCTGCTGGGCCTGTCGTACGGCCAGGCATCGGGCACGGTCACGGCCAATTTCTCGCCCCAGTACCGCTACACCGGTGCGGCCTTGTCGGCCGACCTGGCCTGGATCATTGGCGCTGCGTTTGCACCGTTGGTGGCCCTGTATCTGTCGTCGCAGTTCGGTCTGCTGGCGGTGACGGTGTACCTGCTGTCGGGTGTGGCCTGCACGCTGGGCGCGCTGAACCTGAACCGCCGCATGGAGCGGCGCGACCGCTGAGTTACATCGGTGATCTGCTATTGAATGTATAGCTTGTAGCGCATGTTCCACTAGCGCTACAGGCGTAAAAGACCAAAAAAAAGCGCCCGGTTCTGCCGGGCGCTTTGCTTTTTGGCGGCTCACAAGGCCCGGCTCATTCCAGTGCCCGTGCCAATGACTACGGGCCTCAGACGCCCTCGAAAGCGCTGCCGATGCGTGGAGCGTGGCCGCGCACTGGGACGGAGCGTGGGCTCGCTGCAGAAGGGCAAGCCCTTCCAGAGCGCGGCGTCCCGCTCAGTCCTGGGGCCGGAAGCCGATGGTCAGCGAAGGCGGCACGCGACCGTCCACATCGCGCGGCAACGTTTCGGTCTTGTCCAGGGCCCGCAGCACGGCGTCGTCCCAGGCCTTGTTGCCGCTGGACTGCACTAGGCGCTTGCCCACGATGGTGCCGTCGGGCGACAGGCGCACCTCGACCTCGGCACGCGGGTTGCCCGAGATCGCGTCGGGGTACACGATGTTGGGCTTGACCTTCGCCGCCACCTTGCCGCCGTAGCTGCCCGAGGGGCCTGCGCTGCGCAGGGCCGTGCCTGTGGCGTTCTCGCCCCCCGTGGCCCCGGCCAGGCCCTGGATGCGGCGCAGGTTCGCCTCGCGCTGTTCGGCCAGATGCTTGGCCTCGGCTTCTGCCTTGCGCTTGGAGGCTTCGTCGGCCTTGCGCTTGTCTTCGGCCAGCTTCTTCTGCTTGTCCTGCTCGGCCTTCTTCTGTTCGGCAAGCTGCTTTTCGCGCTGTTCCTTTTCCTTGTCCCGCTCTTTTTGCAGGCGCTCCTTTTTCTCCTGCTCCAGGCGGTCGCGGCGTTCTTCTTCCTTGCGATCACGCTCGCGTTTTTCGCGCAACTGCTGTTGTTCGCGGGCCTTCTTTTCCTGTTCCAGGCGCTTCTTCTCACGCTCGATGGCAATGTCCGCCTCGCGGGTGTCCGGCGGCTCCGCGGCCCGCACGGGCGGGGGTGGTGGGGCAGGCGGGGTGACCTGCTGCACGGGAGGAGGAGGGGGCGGCGGTGGGGGCTCCACGGCGCGTGGCGCTGCTAGTGTGGGCACGGCGGCCCACAGCTCGGCTTCTACGGCGGGCTGGTCGGCCGTGTTCTTCCAGTTCACGCCCCAGGTCAGCGCGCCGATCAGCACCGCGTGCACCAGCACCGCCAGCGTGATGGCACGCAGGCGCGCCGGTGGGCGGGGCGGGGCAAACTGGTCGCGGTCGGTGTGGGCGTGCATGGGCGTCTGAGCGGTGCCGGGCGGGTTCGGTTCAACCGCCTTGCTTGACCGACAGGCCGACGCGTTGCACGCCTGCCTTTTGCAGGGCGTCCATCGCCTTCACCACGGTTTCGTACTGCACGCCCTTGTCGGCACTGATGACCACGGCGCTCTCGGGCCCCTGGCCTTTTTGCCAGCGGCTGGCGGCGTCGCCGATCTCGCGCTGGTTCAGGCTGCGCGTGGCTTCGGGGGTCTTGAACTGCAGCGTGCCGTCCTTGTTGACGATGACCTGGGCCACCACCTTGGGCATGTTCTTGCTCTTGCCCACGCTGGGCACATCGACCACGCCGGGGGTGAGCATGGGCGCCGTCACCATGAAGATGATGAGCAGCACCAGCATGACGTCGATGAACGGGACCATGTTGATCTCGTTGATGGTGCGGCGGCCTCGGCCGCGGGATGCCATGGCGGGCATGGGGCGCCTCCCGGATCAGTGGCCCGAGGCCGTGTGGCCCGTGGACGCGGGCTGTGCGCCCAGGTTTCGCTGCAGGATGTTGGAGAACTCTTCGATGAAGGTCTCCTGGTGCGTGGCCACGCGGTCGATGTCGCGTGCAAAGCGGTTGTAGGCGATCACTGCGGGGATGGCCGAGAACAGGCCGATGGCGGTGGCGACCAGCGCCTCGGCAATGCCCGGGGCCACCGTGGCCAGCGTGACTTGCTCCATGCCGGCAAAGCCGGTGAAGGCGTGCATGATGCCCCACACGGTGCCGAACAGGCCCACATACGGAGACACCGAGCCGACCGACGCCAGGAAGGACAGGCTGGACTCGACCACATCCATCTCGCGCTGGAAGCTTGCGCGCATCGCGCGGCGAGCGCCGTCCAGCAGGGTGCCGGGGTCGGTGATGCGGCGTTCACGCAGCTTCTGGTACTCGCGCATGCCGCTGGCAAAAATGCGCTCCATGGGGCCGGCCTGCTTGGCGTTTTGGGCGGCCGCTGCATACAGGTCGTTCAGGCTGGTGCCCGACCAGAACTCGCGCTCGAAGTCTTCGTTCAATGTCTTCACGCGCTTCAGGGCAAACAGCTTGCGGAAGATGGCGGCCCAGCTGGCCACCGACACGCCCAGCAGCAGCAGCATCACGAGTTGCACCACCCAGCTGGCGTGCAGCACCAGGGAGATGATGGACATGTTTTGGGAATTCATGGTGTGAGTTGTTCCAGGAGGGTGCTTGGAATTCTGGCGGGGCGCATCGTCGCTGCGTCAACCCATCCGATGCGGATGGTGCCTTCGGTCAGCAAGGTGGGGGGCTGGTCGGTCATCTGCTCTGGTTTCAGGAGCGCCTGCTGCACTATTGTCAACGATGCGCGGCCACTGCTCTGCAGAGTGGCAGTAACAATCAGTTCATCGTCCAGCCGTGCGGGGCGGTGGTAGCGCAGCTGCGCGTCGGTTACGACAAACATGCCGCCGGTTTGTTCCCGAAGAAGCTGCTGACCCACGCCCAACGAGCGCAGCCATTCGGTGCGCGCGCGCTCGAAGAACTTGAGGTAGTTGGCGTAGAACACGATGCCGCCTGCATCGGTGTCCTCCCAGTAAATCCGGATCGGAAATTCAAACGCCATCGTGGGTTCGCTCGCCTTCGTCATCCAAGCAGCTTGCGCAGCCGCTCCACGGACTCCTGCAATTGCGCCATGGAGTTGGCGGTCGAGAAGCGGATGAAGCGCTCGGGCTCGGCCGTACCAAAGTCGCGCCCTGGCGTCACGGCGATGTGGGCGCGGCGCATCAGCTCAAACGCAAAGTCCCAGCTGCCGGTCACGCCCAGGCGTTGTGCAGCCTGCGTGCAGTCGGCCCACGCGTAGAAGGCACCATCGGGCATCACGGGCACATTCAGGCCCAGCGACTGCAGCGCGGGGATGAAGAAGTCCCGCCGCGCCTTGAACTCGGCGCGGCGGCGTTCGTATTCGGCAATGCTCTCGGCCTCGAAGCAGGCCAGCGCCGCGTGCTGGGACACGGTGCTGGCACAGATGAACAGGTTCTGCGCCAGGCGCTCCACCACGGGCACCATCGCGTCGGGCACCACCATCCAGCCCAGGCGCCAGCCGGTCATATTGAAGTACTTGCTGAAGCTGTTGATGCTGATGATGTTGTCGTCGATGGCGAGTGCGGTGTGGCCAAACTCTTCCTCGTACGACAGACCCAGGTAGATCTCATCGATCATGGTGATGCCGTCGTGCGACCGCACCACGTCGTGGATGCGACGCAGCTCGCTGGGCGCAATCGAGGTGCCGGTGGGGTTGGACGGCGAGGCCAGCAGCACGCCACGCGTTTTTTCATTCCACGCCGCACGCACCTTGTCGGCGCTCAGCTGGTAGCGCTCGGCCGCCGTGGTGGGCAGCAGCACGGCCTTGCCCTCGGCAGCGCTCACAAAGTGGCGGTTGCAGGGGTAGCTGGGGTCAGGCATCAAAATTTCGTCGCCCGACTCGATGAGCGCCAGGCACGCCAGCTGCAGCGCGGCCGATGCGCCTGCTGTGACCACAATGCGGCGCGCGGGCACGTTGACGCCAAAGCGGCTCTGGTACCAGCCGCTGATGCGCTCGCGCAGCGCATCGAGGCCCAGCGCGTTGGTGTACTGCGTGGCGCCGTTGTGCACGGCGCGGGCGGCGGCTTCCTGCACCAGGGGTGGGGCGGTGAAGTCGGGCTCGCCGATGTTCAAGAAGATCATCGGTTCGCGCGTGCCCGCCACCTCGCGGGCCAGGGCCTGCGCGGCCTTGGCGACCTCCATCACATAAAACGGTTCAATGCGCTCGGCGCGCGAGGAAAACTTCATGGCAATGGCATCCTGCCCAGAGCGGGCGTGCGGTCGCGGGGGCGCGAAAAGATAAGGAAGCGAAGCAGCCCCGGCCACAACGGCGGGGCTGGGGCAACGTCAGGCGGCGCCCGCGCCTGCGGCCTTGTCGGCGGCCACTTCCACAGCGCGCAGCTTGGGGGCCAGACCGTTGAGCACGGCGTTCACGTACTTGTGCCCGTCCGTGCCACCAAACTCCTTGGCGAGTTCAATGCACTCGTTGAGCACGACGCGCCAGGGCACATCCAGGCAGTTCTGGAACTCGTACACGCCGATCCACATGGTGGCGCGCTCGATGGGCGAGATCTCCGCCATCTTGCGGTCCAGCAGCGGGGTGATCAGTGCGTCCATGCTGGCCGCGTGCTCGATGCAGCCATGCAGCAGTGCGTCGTAGTGCGCCGAGTCTGCCTTGTGAAAGCCCGCCAGGTCGCGGGTGAACGCGTCGATGGCCGCCGCGTCGTTGCCGCCCACCAGGTGCTGGTACAGCGCCTGCAACGCAAACTCGCGCGCGCGACTGCGGTTGGACTTGGCGGCTGCCTTGCGTGTGCCGGTGCTCTTGAGGCCGGTGCGGCTCTGCTTGGGCGGGCGTGCCGACGATGGCGTGGGGGTGTTTTCGCTCATGACAGTTCGTCCAGCAGGTTGGCCATTTCCACCGCCACGCGGGCCGCGTCCACACCCTTTTCGGTCTGGCGGGCGATGGCCTGTTCCATGTTCTCGGTGGTGATGATCGCGTTGGCAATCGGGATCTGGTAGTCCAGCGACAGGCGCGTGACGCCCGCGCCGGATTCGTTGGCCACCAGCTCGAAGTGGTAGGTCTCGCCGCGGATGATGCAGCCCAGCGCGATCAGCGCGTCGTATTCATCGCTCTCGGCCATGGCCTGCAGGGCCACGGGCACTTCGAGTGCGCCGGGCACCAGCACATGCTTGATGTGCTTTTCTTGCACGCCCAGGGCCAGCAGCTCTGCGCGGCAGGCAGCGGCCAGGGTGTTGGTGATGCTCTCGTTGAAACGGGCCTGCACGATGCCGATGTGCAGCTTCTTGCCGTCCAGTTTGTCTGCGGTGCCTTTGTCTGCGCCAAACATAGTGATCCTGTTCCTGTCTTTATTCTTTGGGGATGAAGCCGGTGATTTCGAGGCCGTAGCCGGTCATGCTGGGCATGCGGCGCGGCTGGCCCATCAGGGCCATCTTGTGCACGCCGCACTCGCGCAGGATCTGCGCGCCCACGCCGTAGGTGCGCAGGTCCATGCGGCCGCGCTCGGGCGCCTGGGCGGAGCGGGCGGTGCCTTCAAACTGCGCCAGCAGTTGTGCGGCGCTTTCGCCGCAGTTGAGCAGCACGGCCACGCCCTTGCCTTGTTTGGCGAGGTATTGCAGGCTGGTGTCCAGGCCCCACGAGTGCATGGAGCGGTTGATTTCGAGCGCATCGAGCACCGACAGCGGCTCGTGCACGCGCACCGGCACCACGTCGTCGGCGCTCCACTGGCCCTTGACCAGCGCCAGGTGCACGGCCTGGCTCGGCTTGTCGCGGAACGCGTGGGCGGTGAACTCGCCGTAGGCAGTTTGCAGCGTGCGTGTGCCCACCTTTTCGACCAGCGACTCGTTGCGGCTGCGGTATTCGATGAGGTCGGCAATGGTGCCGATCTTGATGCCGTGTTCGGCCGCAAACAGCTGCAGATCGGGCAGACGGGCCATGGTGCCGTCGTCCTTCATGATCTCGCAGATCACCGAGGCGGGGCTGCAGCCCGCCATGGCGGCCAGGTCGCAACCGGCTTCGGTATGGCCCGCGCGCATCAGCACGCCGCCATCCACGGCCTGCAGGGGGAAGATGTGGCCAGGCTGCACCAGGTCGGTGGGCTGGCTGCTGCGGTCCACAGCCACCTGCACGGTGCGGGCGCGGTCAGCGGCCGAGATGCCGGTGGTCACGCCCTCAGCAGCTTCGATGGAAACGGTGAAGGCGGTGCTGTACACGGTGCCATTGCGCGCAGCCATGGGCGGCAGCTTGAGGAACTCGCAGCGCTCGCGCGTGAGCGTCAGGCAGATTAGGCCCCGGCCGAAGCGGGCCATGAAGTTGATGGCCTCGGGCGTCACGTGGTCGGCGGCCAGGACGAGGTCGCCTTCGTTTTCGCGGTCTTCTTCATCCACCAGGATGACGATGCGCCCGGCGCGCATCTCGGCCACGATGTCCTCGACGGGCGAGATCGGCACAGGGGTGAGGGGGGTGTTCATGGAAGGTTGGGGCTTTCTGTGGAGCCTCTGGCGGCTTGCCAGCTGGCGGTGTGCTGCAGCACAGGTCCCCGTGGCCGGGGGCAACGGCTGTGCCCCCAAGAAACCGCCCCAAAGAACATGCGATGCGGCGCTGCCGCACGTCAAAGGGGCATCGTGCCCCCAAAGCCCCGGATTTTAGTGCACCGGGGCCTGCTTGGCTTCTGAAAGGTGCCTCGCCTGACGCAGATCAGATGGCGCTGCCCTGCAGCACCACGTCCGACGTGGGGTAGGCCACGCAGGGCAGCACGCAGCCTTCTTCCTTTTCTTCGGCCGTGAGGCCCGGCCATTCAATGGCGTAGCGCACGGTGCCTTCGACCAGTTGGCCCAGGCAGGTGCGGCAGGTGCCATTGCGACAGGAGCTGGGCCAGTCGATGCCGCCTTGCTCCAGGGACAGCAGCAGCGGCTGCTCGGGCCAGGCGTCGCACTGGGCGCCCTCGGGCTCGACCTTGGCGATGAAGAAGGGGGCGGCGGTGGGTGTGCTCATGGGGGTGTCAATTCAGAGGTTGCGGGCGGCGTGGGTCCACACCAGCAGCAGGTTGTTGGCGGGCATGGCGTGCCGCGCGGCCAGTTGCAAGCCGGCCTGGGCAGCCACAGCGGCCACGTCTTCGATGCGGCGAATGCCCCAGGCGGCGTCTTGCGCGCGCAGGCTGGCGTCAAAGGCCAGGTTGCCCGGGGCGGTGGGCACGCCGTCTTCCAGGTAGGGCCCGTAGGTGACCAAGCGGCCGCCCGGTGCCAGGTGCCGCGCCGCGCCCTGCATCAGCCCCGTGCAGCAGGCCCAGGGGGCGATGTGCAGCATGTTGGCGCAGTAGATGAGGTCCAACGACGCTGCACCAAATGCCGGGCCGTCGCTGGGCCAGCGGTCGTGCAGGACGTCCAGCCGCCGTGGCGCTTGCACGTTGTGGGCACCCGCCTGCGCCGCCCAGCCGGTGATCGAGCCAAAGTGGGTGTCCTGCAGGTCGGTGGGCTGCCAGGTCCAGCCGGGCAGGGCGGCTGCAAAGTGCGCGGCGTGCTGGCCGGTGCCACTGGCGATCTCCAGCGCAGCGCCTGCGTGAGGCAAGAGGGTCAGCAGCTGGGCCCGGATGGGGCCCTGGTTGCGCTCGGCGGCGGGGCTGTGCTGAAGGAGGGGTGTGGACACGGAGTTTTGGGAATTTTTGGCCGCAAGCGCAGATAAAACATGCGCTGGCAGCTATGAAATCAGGAGCAAGCATCAGGCCGCCGCCGTGGACTGTACCGCAGACGCTTTACCCGTCCGCATTGCCTGTTTTTTCAGCGAGACAAGAAGTGTCCTTGTAAATCAATGACTTAAGACCGTCATACAAGGCTTGTTCACAGTTATCCACAAGATTGTCCAGTGCAGGCAGGGATAACCGGGGGTTTTGGTGCGCTCTGTGGGGTGTGGACGCAGAGCAGCAGAAGGGCTCACGTGATTGCCTGTTTTTTGTGCGCCACAAGGATATCCATTGAAAATCAACCACTTAGGCGTGCAATACAAGGCTTATCCAAGGTTATCCACACCATTGTCCAGTGCGTGCTGGGATAACCGGGGTCTCTGTTTTGTGAGTTGCCTAAAATTGAGGCAATGCAGGGTGTTTCCTTGCAAATCAAGCACTTGGCGATGTCATACAGGACTTGCCAAAACTTATCCACATGATTGTCCAGTGCGGGCAGGGATAACCCGGCGGGGTGCCCCGGCAGCGCGCGCGGAGCCTCCGCCCCGTCCGTTCAGGCCGTGACCTTCACACCCTTCCAGAACGCGACGCGGCCCTTGATCTCGGCGGCCTCGGGCTTGGGGTCGGCATAGAACCAGGCGGCGTCGGTGTTCATCTCGCCGTTGACCAGCAGCGACAGGTAGCTCGCCTGGCCCTTCCACGCGCAGGTGGTCTTGTGGTTGCTGAAGGTAAAGAACTCACGTTGGAGCGAGCTTTCGGGGAAGTAGTGATTGCCCTCTACCACCACGGTGTCGTCGCTCTCGGCAACCACCACGTCGTTCCAGACTGCTTTCATGGGAGATCCTTTGTAAAAATGCCTTGAGGCGCTTGATGGGAAAGCGCGGGCAGCTATCAGATAGGGAGCGTTGATACGGGGGCATTGCGTCCACCGCCGCCCCCGCCAGAATGTGGGCATGAGCACCTTACCCGATTATTCCCAAGGAGTCGCTTGCGTGCGCGGCCAATACGTCCCCATTGGCGAGGCCGCCATTCCCATCACCGACTGGGGCTTTCTGCGGTCCGACGCCACCTACGACGTGGTCACGGTGTGGGAGGGGGCGTTCTTTCGGCTCGATGCGCACCTGGAGCGGTTCTTGGCCAGCTGCGCACGTTTTCGCCTGGACCCCGGACGGTCCGCGGCCGAGATCACCGCCGTGCTGGAGCAATGCGTGCGCCTGTCGGGCCTGCGCAATGCGTACGTGGAGATGATCGTCACCAGGGGCCAGCCGCCCTGGGGCTCGCGCGACCCGCGCCAGGCCCAGAACCAGTTCTATGCGTTTGCCGTGCCCTATGTGTGGATCGCCAACGAGGCGCAGCGCGAACGCGGGCTGAACCTGGTGGTGAGTGATGTGCAGCGCATTCCTGCCAACAGCGTGGACCCGCGTGCCAAAAATTACCACTGGAACGATCTCACCATGGGGTTGCTGGGCGCGCTGGACGCAGGCGGGGACACCGTGGTGCTCAGCGACGGGGCGGGCAACGTGGTGGAGGGGCCGGGGTTCAACGTCTTTTGCGTGAATGCACAGGGCTGCATCGTCACGCCGGCCGAAGGCGTGCTGGAGGGGATTACCCGGCGCACTGTCATTGAGATGGCGGCAGCATTGGGCCTGCCGCTGCAGGACCGGGCCTTGCCGGCTGCAGAACTGCGCGGCGCGCGCGAGGTGTTCCTGTCCACATCGGGTGGCGGCGTGTTGCCTGTGACGCGGGTGGATGGGCAACCGGTGGGCCGCGGCACCGTAGGCCCGGTGGTACGCCAGCTGGTGCAGACCTACTGGGACTGGCACCGCGACCCGCGCTACAGCCAGCCCGTGAACTATGACGCTGCATGACGCAGTAATAACCCGCTGAGCGACTGCATCGCGCCCTTGCGGCACGGCGTTGGCTGGCCCGGGCCGCGCTGGTGTCAGGGGCAGCGCCCAGTGCAATGGATCGTTGAGTCGCCTGCGCAACCGCCCCAGCGCGTCGCGTGGCTTACAGTGCTTGCCACGCGCGGCGCGCACGCGCTGCCCGCTTTCAACCAACGAACAAGCAACAGGAGAACCTGGGATGGATATCGAATTCAAGGGCCGCGTGGCCATCGTGACGGGTGCAGGCGGTGGCCTGGGCCGCCAGCATGCACTGGCGCTGGCCAAGCGCGGCGCCAAGGTGCTGGTCAATGACCTGGGCGGCGCGGTGGACGGCAGCGGCGGCACGGTGACGGCCGCGCAGGCTGTGGTCGACGAGATCCGCGCCGCAGGCGGCGAGGCGCTGGCCAACGGTGCATCGGTTACCGACTTTGCGGCCGTCGAGGCCATGGTGCAGCAGGCCATCGACGCCTGGGGCAGGGTGGACATCTTGGTCAACAACGCCGGCATCCTGCGCGACAAATCATTTGCCAAGATGGACATGGCCGACTTCCGTCTGGTGGTGGATGTGCACCTGATGGGCGCGGCCAACTGCTGCAAGGCCGTGTGGCCGCACATGGTGGCCCAGCAATATGGCCGCATCGTCATGACGACCTCGTCCACCGGCCTGTATGGCAACTTTGGCCAGGCCAACTACGGCGCCGCCAAGCTGGCCCAGGTGGGGCTGATGCAGACCCTGGCCATCGAAGGCGCCAAGTACAACATCCATGCGAACGCCCTGGCCCCCACGGCCGCCACGCGCATGACCGAGGGCCTGATGCCCCAGGAGGTGCTGGACGCCCTCAAGCCCGAGGCCGTGGTGCCCGCCATGCTGGTGCTGGCGCACGAAAGCGCGCCCACGCGCACCATTTTGTGTGCCGGTGCGGGCACGTTTGAAGCGGCCCACATCACGCTCACACAGGGCATCCACCTGGGGATTGGCGCCGATGTGCCCGAGCAACTGGCAGCCCGCCTGGCCGAGGTGACCGACCGTGCGGGCGAGCAAGTACCACAAAGTGGCGCAGCGCAAGGAACCAACGAAGTTGGAAAGGCTTTGGCCGCAAGGGCTTGACACCCCCGTGGGCGCGCCAGCGCTCAACGTGCTAAGTTCCGGGCCGACAGAAGTTGGATCGATATAAACACATGAACAAACTGCACGAGAGACTGGCCGCCTACCCGGCGCACGCCCTGGGGGGGATTCGCCGCGGCATCGAAAAGGAAGGGCTGCGTGTGCTGCCCACCGGCGGCCTGGCCCTCACGCCCCACCCGCTGGCGCTGGGCTCGGCCCTCACACACCCCCTGATCACCACGGACTACAGCGAGTCGCAGCTGGAACTGATCACCGGCGCCCACAAGGGTGTGCAGCAGTGCCTGGACGAGCTGACCGAGGTGCACCAGTTCGTGCACCACACCCTGAAGAACCACGGCGGCGAGTTGCTCTGGGCGTCCAGCATGCCCTGCGGCCTGCCCACGGACGAGACGATTCCCATTGGCCGCTACGGCAGCTCCAACGTGGGCCGCGCCAAGAGCGTGTACCGCATGGGCCTGGGCCACCGCTATGGCCGCCGCATGCAGACCATCTCGGGCATTCACTACAACTGGTCGCTGCCGGGCGTGGACAGCGAGCAGTATTTCGCGCTGATCCGCAACTTCCGCCGCCACGCGTTTGTGCTGCTGTACCTGTTTGGCGCGTCCCCCGCGCTGTGCCCCTGTTTTGTGGAAGGGCGCGAGCACGGCCTGCAACGCATGGAGGGGGGCAGTGCGCTGTACCTGCCCCATGCCACCTCGCTGCGCATGGGCCGCCTGGGCTACCAGAGCGACGCACAGGCCACGCTGGCCGTGAGCTACAACGGCCTGACGGGCTACGCCAACTCGCTGCACGAGGCGCTGACCAAGCCGTACCCTGCGTATGAGACCGTGGGCGTGCGCAACCCGGGTGGCGACTACAACCAGCTGGGCACCAGCCTGCTGCAGATTGAAAACGAGTTCTACGGCACCATCCGCCCCAAGCGCACCGTGCGGACCGGCGAGCGCCCGCTGCACGCGCTGCGCGAACGCGGGGTCGAATACGTCGAAGTGCGCCTCATGGACCTGGACCCGTTCGTGCCCGTGGGCATCACCGCGCCCACCATGCGCCTGCTGGACGTGTTTTTACTGCACTGCCTGCTGTCCGACAGCCCGCCCGACACGCCGGCCGAGATTGCCGAGCTCAAGCACAACCAGCACCTCACCGCCGAGCGCGGCCGCGAGAGCGGCCTGCTTCTCACGCGCAACGGTCAGAGCGTGCCGCTGACCGAATGGGGTGCCGAGGTGCTGGCCGCCTGCGAGCCATTGGCTGCTGCGCTGGACGCCACCCACGGCACCGACGACTACAGCGCTGCGCTGCGCGATGCCCGTGCACTGATGGCTGCGCCCGAGCGCACGCCCTCGGCCCGCGTGTTGGACAGCATGGCGCGCAAGCACCAGCACAGCTTTGAAGCCTTTGCGCGCGAGCAGTCCGTGGCCGCCCGCGACGCGCTGCTGGCGCTGCCCTGGACGACCGAGCAGCAGGCGCGCTACCTGGCGATGGCCGACGAGTCGATTGCCGCGCAAAAGGCCATCGAGGCGGCAGACACGCTGCCCTTCGAGGAATGGCGCGAGCAATACATGGCGGTGGAGCAGCTGGGCTGAGCGCCTGGCCGGGTGGCGCCACCAGAGGGGTGGATTAATTTGCTATAAATTTGGTAGCTGCTAGCGCATGACGCACTAGCACTACCAGCCAAAAACGCTGCAAAGTCAGTCTTGCAGCTGCAGCAAGGCCTCTTGCCGCCAGTATTCGGCGGCGCTCAGAAACCCCTCCCACACACAGCCGTTGCAGCCGCGCCCGCAGCAGGTGGTGGGCTCGGGCGGCGGGTTGCGCAGCGTGATGCCCGCAGCGGCTGCGCGCAGCCGCAGCGCCGTGAACGTGGCTTGCGCTGTGGCGCCGTCCACCACCTGTGGCGGAGCCGTCACCTCGTGCAAGCTCATGGCTGACGGCGCCCCGCCTTGGCGCGGCGCAGGCCGTACTGCACGCCAAACGCAATGCCCAGCACCAGTGCAAACCAGCCCACCAGCGACACCTGGCTCATGAGGTCGCGCACGCTGGTGGAGCGAGCCACATAGGGTGCCAGCAAGATGACCAGGCCGATAAGCGCCAGGGTCACGCCCTTGAACAGCAGCTCCTTGTCGGCCTTGGTGGCGTTGGGCTTGCGCGAGGTGTCGAGAGGGGCTGGCATGCAGATAAAAACGCCGTGGCGTGGGCAAAAGGAAGACCGCGATTATCCTTGCCACCCTCGGACACCTCAGAACAACGTAGAAAGTACCCCGCATGGCCATCCAGTGGTTCCCCGGTCACATGCACCTGACCCGCAAAGCCATCACCGAACGCATCAAGGACATTGACGTGGTGATCGAGGTGCTGGACGCGCGCCTGCCCGGCTCCAGCGCCAACCCGCTGCTGGCCGAGATCACGGGCCACAAGCCCACGCTCAAGGTGCTCAACAAGCAGGACGTGGCCGACCCCGAGCGCACGGCGTTGTGGGTGGACTGGTACAACGCCCAGAGCGACACGCGCGCCGTGCCGCTCGATGCCAGCGACCCCGCGCCTGCGCGCAAGCTCATCGACGGATGCCATGCGCTGTCGCCGAACCGGGGGGGCATGGCCAAGCCCATGCGCGTGCTGATCTGCGGCGTGCCCAACGTGGGCAAGTCCACCCTGATCAACACGCTGTCGAACAAGCGCCAGGCCAAGACCGGTGACGAGGCCGGCATCACCAAGCTGGAACAGCGCATCACCCTGGCCGACGACTTCTACCTGTGGGACACCCCCGGCATGCTGTGGCCGCGCATCGTGGTACCCGAGACCGGTTACAACCTGGCCGCCAGTGGCGCCGTGGGCCGCAATGCGTATGACGAAGAACTGGTGGCGCTGGAGCTGCTGCGCCGCCTGCAGAAGCATTACGCCCCCTTGCTGGAGGCACGCTACAAGCTGGGCCTGCCCGCGGGTGCGGTGGCCGAGATGCACGACGAAGAACTGCTCGAAGCCATTGGCCGCAAACGCGGCGCCATGCTGGGCGGTGGCCGGGTCAATCTGCAAAAGACGGCCGAGATCGTGATGACCGATTTCCGCAGCGCCATCCTGGGCCGCATTACGCTGGAGACCCCGGCCGAGTTCGAGGCTTGGCGCGCTGCGGGCCTGGCGGAAGACGCCAAGCGCCAGGCCAAGAAAGACGCGCGCGCCAAGGCCAAGGGCAAGGGCTCTGGCGTGCGAGAGCCAGCACCCGATAGCGACACGGACTGAGCCGTAGGGCCTGCGTCGGCCGGCCCCGGGCTTGCAGCGGCCGCCTTGCATCTGCCGTACCGGCGTGTGCGGCTGCGGTGCTGTCCGTGCCGATGCCGATGGGCGGGCGCCGCAGCCGCGCCGGTGGCGTTTTGTTCATAGGCGTTTTCTATGCCTGCGGTTACGATGGCTTCCTCCCCCGCACATTCCGTTGCCATGGCCGAAGCCCCCGCTGTTCCGCTGCCAGACCACGAAGACGCCACGACGCGCCACCTGGTGCGCGTGGCAGGCTGGGCCGTGATGTTGCTGGGTTTTGTCATTGGTTTGCTGTTGCTACGGGATGAGCCAGTGCAGCCGGTGCGGGTGGCTCTCAACTTCGCGGCAGGCTGCATTGGTGGCACGGCCCTGCTGCTGGCGCGCTGGCGGCGCTGGACGTTGGCCACCCATCTGCTGGTGTGGGGCGTATGGGTGTCCGTGTCGCTGGTGGCCGCCCGCAATGGCGGCGTGAACGGCCCCAACCTGCTGAATTACCCGGTGATCATCGTGCTGGCGGGGTGGCTGCTGGGTGTGCGTGCCACGCTCACGCTGGTGGGGCTCACGGCCTTGCTGTTTCTGGGTTTCATCTGGGCGGACATTCAGGGCCTGCTCAAGCCGGTGCAGGTGGCCAACCGCCTGGCGGGTGCGGTGTACTTCGCGGGCATTCTGGCGCTGACGGCCGCGGCCACACTGCTGTCGCGCCGCAACTACATGAGCCGGGTGCGCGAGGCCCAGCAGACAGCGGCCAACCTGGCGGCCAGCGAGGCATCGCTGCGCAAGCTGCTGCGGGCCGTGGAGCAAAGCCCCGAGGCCATCGTCATCATCGATCTGCGCGAAGACATCGAATACGTCAACGAGGCCTTCGTGCGCCGCACGGGCTATGCGCGCGACGAGGTGGTGGGCCGCTCCTCGGCAGACTATTCAAGCAACGGCTTGGCGCCAGCACAACGCGAAGGGCTGCGCACCACGCTGGCACGCGGCGACAGCTGGGCGGGTGAGCAGGTCAACTACCGCAAGGACGGCCAGGCATTGATCGAGTCTGTCGTGGTGTCCCCCATCCGCCAGCCCGATGGCCGCGTGAGCCACTACGTGGAGCTCAAACAGGACATCACCGAACGCAAGCGCGCGGCCGACGAGATCCATCGCCTGGTGCATTTCGACAGCCTCACCAGCCTGCCCAACCGCTCCACGCTGATGGAGCGCCTGCATGCACTGCGCGGGCGCCCCGGCCGTGTGCTGTCCACCCAGCACGCCCTGCTGCTGCTGGACCTGGACCGCTTCACCACCTTCAACGATGCGCGGGGCAGTGAAATGGGCGACCGCCTGCTGTGTGCCGTGGCGCTGCGCCTGTCCGAGATCCTGCCCCCGCAGGACCTGCTGGTGCGCGTGGCGGGCGACGAGTTTGCCGTGGTGCTGCATGGCCTGGGGGCCGACGCCTCGCTGGCGGGTCGCCATGCGCTGGCCTTTGCCGAGAAGTTGCAGACCGCCTTGCTGCGACCCCTGCGCCTGGAAGGCGACGCGCAGGACGCGCAACTGGGCGCCAGTGTGGGCATCACCTTGTACCCGCAAACGGCGGACGACGGCGCACACGACGCGCTGCGGCGCGCGGGCACTGCCCTGCACCGGGCCAAGCAGGCCGGTGGCGGGCGGGCCGCGTTTTTTGAACAGGGCATGGGCGAGGCGGCCGAGCAGCGCTTTCGGGTAGAGCGTGAACTGCGCCACGCCATTGGCGCGGGCGAGCTGCGGCTGCACCTGCAATCGCAGGTCGATGTGTCGGGCCAGATCACCGGGGCCGAGGTGCTGGTGCGCTGGCAACACCCGCGCGACGGCCTGGTGGCGCCGGGCGTTTTCATCCCGGTGGCCGAGGAGTCCGACCTCATCGTCAGTCTCGGCGAATGGGTGCTGGCCCGTGCCTGCGCGTTGCTGGCGCAGCCGGTGTTCAGCGAGCGGCGGCTGCGGCTGTCGGTCAACCTCAGCGCCCGGCAGTTTCGCCAGGCGGGCTTTGTGAGGCAACTGCAGGCGGTGCTGGCCGCCACGGGCGCTGACCCCCGGCTGCTCACGCTGGAGGTGACCGAGGGGCTGGTGATCGACGATTTTGACGACGCGGTGGCCAAGATGCGCGCGCTGGCCGCGCTGGGCGTGGACATGTCGCTGGATGACTTTGGCACCGGGTATTCGTCGCTGGCCTACCTCAAGCGCCTGCCGATCCAGGAGCTGAAGATCGACCGGTCGTTTGTGCACGAGGCACCCACCAATGCCGACGATGGCGTGCTGGTGGAGGGCATCTTGTCGGTGGCGCGGCACTTTGGCCTGCGCGTGGTGGCCGAGGGGGTGGAGACCCAGGCCCAGGCCGACTTCCTGCGCCAGCGCGCGCCGGACATCGTCTACCAGGGCTACCTGTTTAGCCGCCCCGAGCCCGATGCCCAGTGGCTGGCGCGGCTGACCCAGCCCGCCTGAGACGGAGGCATCGGCGGCGTGCCCTCGGGCCAGGGTGGAACGCTATTGGAAATAAAAATAGCTGCAGGCGCCCTTTGAATAAGCGTCTGCAGCTATTTTTTGATAGCAAATCGTCCTGCCCGTGTGGTGGGCCGTGGTGGCTTACTTGTATTTGTCCTTGTCCTTGCCCTTGGGCAGGATGGTGGTCATCGGCGGCGTGGGCCGGTCGGAGCCACTGTATTCCTTGGGTGGCGAAGTGTCCTTCTTGGGTTTCTTTGCCATCTTGTTGCTGCGCTGTTCGCCTTTGGCCATGGGGCCTCCTTGAAAGGTCTCGGGATGGGACCGTGCGAAGATGGTACGTCACAAAATGCACCCGCAGTCGCTGCGGGGCTTGGCCCCACGCACTGTCTGCAACCTGCGGTGGGCGGCAGAAGGCATAACCAGGTGCCAGACCGTGATGCATTTCGCGAACGCGGTGGTTTGTGGCAGAGCGCAACCCACAGGCCACGTGGTGCGCCGCCAAGCGCTCGCCTATGATGGCTGCGGCCCGCCGTCCTGTCGCAGCGCCGGGTGCAGCGCCAGCTTGCGATGCGTGCCCTCAACCGGAGAATGCCCATGAGCATGAAGCTGTTTCGTCAGTGGGGCGCATCGCTGTGCCTCGGGTTCCTGGTCCTGGCCAGCCAGGCACCAGCCGCTGCGCAAGACCTGCCCGGCGCCAAAGACCACCCGGCCGTGAAGCGTTTTGGCGGCAGCACCATCGTGGGCTACGAGGTGCGCAACTTCGACGCCGTAGAGTTCCAGACCTCCACGTTCAAAGAGTTCGACCTGCAGGCCAACAAGCGGCGCTATGTGCAGCCGCCGCTGGCGCTGGAGGGCAAGCTCACCCGCCTGTGGTACGAGGCCCCGGGTGCCACGCGATCGCTGGAGTTGTTTCGCAACTATGCGAACGACCTCACGGCCAGTGGCTATGCGGTGCTGTACGACTCCACGCGCGACAGCGCAGCAGGCAGCTACACCAACTTCTTGGCCAACTTCAGCAGCGGCCAGCGCGACTTCATCAAGAACAACCGCAGCGAATACGTGATGTACGCCGCCGACGCCAGCTCCGTGCGCACCGGCACCTTCCAGAAGGGCAGCACCACCGTGCGCCTGGTCGCTATCGACTGGCCCAAGGAAGACGCCACCTACAAATCCAGGCAGGGTGCGTACATCGCCGTGGACATCCTGGAGACCAAGGCCATGGAGCAGAACATGGTGGTGGTCAGCGCTTCCGACATCAGCAAGTCCATCACCGCCAATGGCAAGGTCGCCATCTACGGCATCCTGTTCGACACCGGCAAGGCCGATGTGAAGCCCGAGTCCAAACCTTCACTGGAGCAGATCGCCGCGTTCCTGAAGGCCGAGCCCGCCGTCAAACTGCACGTGGTGGGGCACACCGACAGTGTGGGCGGCTTCGACAGCAATCTGGCACTGTCCAAGCGCCGCGCCGATGCCGTGGCCGCCGTGCTGGCCAAGGACTACGGCATCGCCGCTAATCGCCTGGTGGGCAACGGTGTGGCGTCGCTCGCACCCGTAGCCAGCAACAGCAGTGAAGAAGGTCGGGCCAAGAACCGACGGGTGGAACTGGTGCCACAGTGAGGTGCTGGCCGCAGATGGATTCACCGGGGACGGGGACTGTCTGCGCAGTGCATGCACGGCGCTTGCCGGTGCCGACCTGTCAGGCCCCGCTCATGGCGCGCACATGCAACAGCGCCCATGAGACTTCTTGCGCTTGTATTGGGATTGGGCATTGCGGCGATATCGAAAGGTTGCCAGCCGCGAGTCGTGGAGTCCTACGACTTTGGAGTGCAAATCGCGAGGCCTGCTTTTGCGACACAGGAGGACGTCAAAAAGCTGGCCAACGCAGAGTGTGGAAGCGGGCGAGTAGCCGTGTTCCAGCGATTTCACGGCCGTGGTCGGTATGTGTTTGTTTGCAGATCGAAATGAGAGTGCGGTGTGGGCCTGCTAGCGCCCCTCGCCATGGGGCAGAATCCGGCCAGAAGCGGTCGTAGCCCTATTGCTGACTCAGGCTGTAAGCATGTGAATCAAGTGGCTGTGCTCCATTAAAAGACTAGCGCCTCACCCGAAAGACACTCCAAACAGTTTTCGGATAGTCGAAACGGTGACGGCAGTAACCCGATAGGTCGCATCGGCAGCTATGTGCACCACTCGGCCGCTGCTATAGGCGATGCCAACTTCATTCCAATAAATGCACTCAAGGTGAGTCGGGCTGGTCCGCTGGCAATTTTGATGAGAAGAGCCCTCAGCGGCGAGGTGGCGGATGTCCTTGCCTGCAAATGCGATATTGGCGAGTGATTGATTCTCTGAGGCGGATACTGGTCGGCCGCCGGCAGATACATAGATCGACATCTGACCCGCTAGGGAGCCTGGATCGGGCTCGCATCCGCACGCAACAGGTGAGGTGAATAGCAAAGGCGCGAGTAGGAGCGGCAGCAAAAGCGCCGCGTATCGCATGTGCATGATTCGTCTTTCGCAATCGGGGACCGCTGCCAATGTACCGGCAAAGCAAGATAGTCCGCGAACTCCGGAAAGCTTGATCAAGAATCACACACATCTATTCCTCGCTCTGACCAACGCGGAGTACCGTTGACGCCTCTAAGCCATCGCCACCACTGTCACCTTTGGGCCCAAAGCGGAAATTTGATGCGTTCAAAACAGCAACGCCAGCGATCAATGAGGCGCTGAATTAGTACGCTGGTACTGCGCTGAAAGCCAGAACACAAGCTGACATCTCTGCCATTGACTGACTTGCGCATGCCCATTGCCGCCGCCAGATTGCAGCGACGAGAAGGCCTGAGGCGATGACAAAAGCCACAAAAAACAACAGGGGCCCAACATCGAGAATCATGCCATTCAGAAAATGCTGGATGCCATCCAAAGATGCAGGGAGTTTGGGGGTTGCGAGCAGCGTTGATGACCAAGGCAGGAGAAGCAAACCCGCGCATAGCAGCACGGTGCTGACCCTGATCCGGAGTTGTGGTTTCATTCTGGTCATCCAAGGCTGCTTCTGGCCGAATACAGAAGTCAGGCCCCGGAGCATAGTCGCGCCACGCAAGGTGGTGGTTAACTCAACGCCCTTCAACCCCTCCTGCATCGGGCAGACCAGCCGTCGGCGGTGGCGTGGCTGGCCGTTGAGCGGCGGCTTCGAGGCCGCGGGCCTCGGTCTGCTGGGCCTGCGCCTCTTCGTGCCGCGCGCGGATGCGGGCCTGCACCAGGCCGTGAAAGCGCAGCAATCGGGCCACGTGGTCGGCGGCGCAGCGGGGCAGGGGGGCGCGGCTGTCGCTTTGGCGCTGGGTGTAGCTGAACTCGACCACAGCGGGGCCTTCGCGGGCCTCGTCCACGTCGATCTGGTAGGCGCTGTGGGCGTTGTCTTCGTCATCGCCCGGTGCATCGTCGCCGTTGCGCCAGCTGTATTTGAGTACGCGGCCCCACGGCACGCCGTTGTGCATGCAGGGCTGGCGGGCTCCCACCCACACCTCGTCCTCCCAATAGCCGCTGCGGTCACTGTCCCACCAGTCGTTGTACTGCTCGGCGAACACCGGCAGGCTGGTGAAAGCCTCGATGTGCTCTGCCGTCAATGTGGCCTGCAGGCGCTGGTAGAGCGGGTAGCGGGCGCGGTGCTGGCCCACGGCCTTGCGCACGTAGTCCAGCACGCCGCGCCAGGCGTGTTCGCAGGCCTTCCAGGCTTCGGGGGCGCTGCCGGCGTCTGGCGGGGGCGTCAGCACTTGCCAGGGGCCGGGTTCCCCTTGTGTGTAGCGGCGGTAAAGCAGCGTGCGCTGCGCTGCGGTGGGCACCGCGCTGCGCCACACCTTGGTCGCCAGCCGCTCCAGCCAGTTGCGGGGCGCAGGCACCTGCTCCACGGACAGGTAAAAGTCCCAGGCCTTCCACACGGTGATGAACACGTTGTCGTCGCGCGCGTCGCCTTCTTCGTCCACATGCCGCTGGCAGAGTGAAAAATCGGTCTGCAGGAACCAGCCGGAGGCCTTGTGCTCCTTGTGCGCGATCACCGGCGTGTGCACCACTGCCCGAATGTTCTCGATGCTGATGGCGTTGTCGGCGCACAGGTCGTGGGCCATGGGCTGGTCGGCGTCGATGCCTGCGCTGGTGCGCACCGCGCTCTGGCCAGCACGCACGGCGGCCAGCACCTGGTTGCGGTTGAGCATGGCGGCCAGGCCGCCTTCGCCCGCATCCACGCCGTCGTAGAACTCGGGTGCGAATACGGCGCCCACGATCTCGGAGGAGAACTCGGCAAGGTGCGGCACATTGCGCACCTCGTCCAGCAAGAAATCCACCTGCTCGGACCCCTTGATGTGCAGGTGGTATTCGTCGGTGAACAGCGCCACACGCGCCTGCAATCCGCCGTGTACCCACAGCTCGCCGTGGTTGTGGTGGCCCCACAGCAGTTCGTCCACGCGCAGCGTGCCCTGCACGCACACCAGCTGCCCGCCCACCACAGCGTTGTGCAGGTGGGCGTTGCCGGCGACGATGAGGTGCGTGGTGCCGTCGGTATCGGCACTGGTCAAGGCGCCGTCGATGCGCAGGTCTCCGTCCACCAGGATCAGAAAGAGCGCACTGGGCAGAGAGTCGGCGCCAAAGCCATCCGCAAGGTCTTGCAACCATGAGCCCAATGGGCTGCCCGGGGCCAAGGGCGCGTCGAGGTGCAGTGCGGGCCATTGCACATCGCCCGTGATCCATAGCGCGGTTTCATTGGCCAGCGCCGCAGGGTCTTGCGCCAGGCGCTCGGCCATCCAGCCGGCAGGAGGGAGGCGGTGGGCCACATCGGCCAGCGGGCAAAGTCGGGCAGTGGGCATGGAGCGGGGCGCAGAAGGGACTGGACCGGCGGGCATCGTACACCGCGCTCAGCAACGATCCGGCTTTGCGCGGACAATGATGTGTCATCTTATTAATTCACCGCCATGACGCAGAACCCTCCCGTTTTTGAAGTCCTCCCCCGCGACCTCTCGGCCTACCGCCAGGGCAATGTGGGCATCGACTATGTGCACCGCTTTGAGTCGGGCAAGCCCGGGCCGCACGTGCTCATCAATGCCCTCACGCATGGCAACGAGATCTGCGGCATGGTGGCCGCCACGCACCTGCTGGACACGGGCGTGCGTCCCCTCATCGGCACGCTGACCATCAGCTTTGCCAATGTGGCCGCGTACGAGTCGTTCGACCAGAGCCGCCCGTTCGAGAGCCGCCAGCTGGTGCACAACCTCAACCGCATCTGGTCGGCGGCTGAGCTGGACGGCACCGCCGACAGCCCCGAGCTGCAGCGTGCCCGCGTCCTGCGACCGGTGGTGGCTGCGGCCGATCACATCCTCGACATCCATTCCACCAGCCAGGACGTACAGCCGTTCTGGGTGTATCCCTCCTATCCGCGCAATGCCGAAGTGGCGCTGGCCATCGGCCGCCCGCCGGTGCACCTGGTGATGCCCAGCGGCCTGGGGTCGGGCACGCCGCTCATCCAGCATGGCCGCCATGGGCAGACAGAGGGTGATGGCGTGGCGCTCGTGGTGGAGTGCGGGCAGCATTTCCGCCAGTCGGCGGCCGATATGGCCACGATGGTGGCGCTGGACTTTCTGGCGCATTTTGGCCTCATCGCGCCGGTGTCCGACCGGCCCGCACCGGCAGAGCAACGCCGCTACGAGCTGCTGGAGACCTGCATGGTGCGCACGGCGGACTTCCGCTTCACGCGGCCGGTACAAGGGTTTGAGGTGTTTGCCAAGGGTGACCTCATCGCCACCGATGGCCCGCACGAGATCCGTGCGCTGTGCGATGACTGCACCATCCTCATGCCCACCCGCGAGCCCATCGTGGGCCGCGAGGCGGTGTACCTCACGCGGCCTATCTGAGAACGTGTTGGCGATCGATCCCCTGCGAGATCGCCAACATGTTCTGAGATGCTGAAGAGGGGGCGGCCTGGTGGCCGGCCCTAGAACGACGAGCCGGGCTGCTCCAAAAACGCCACTTCTTCGGGCGTCGAGGTGCGGCCGAGCACCGCGTTGCGGTGCGGGTAGCGGCCGAACCGGGCAATGATGTCGCGGTGCAGCACCTCGAACTTCAGGTTGCTCTCCAGCCCCGGCTGGTCAAACAGCACCATGGCCTGTTCGTGGATCACGGGCGATTCGCTGTGCATGTAAGGCATGTAGGCAAATGCGCGCTGGACAGGTGGCAATGCGCGGTCGTTTTGCCCGGCCACCAGCTCCTGCGCCAGCGCCAGGGCCAAAGCGTCCTGGGCAAACGCCAACGGCGAGCCGCGGTGCAGATTGCGCGAGAACTGGTCCAGCACAATGATCTCGGCCAGCCGCCCGGCGGGGGACGCGCGCCATGCCGAAAGTTCGCACCGCTGCGCCGCCTGCCATGCGGGCGCGAAACGTTCGCGGATTTGCGCATCCACTGCATCGTCCCGCGCAAAGTGTTGCTGGGGAGTGAGCTGCTCAAACCAGAAATGAAGAACGTCTTCGAGTTGCATGGACGGGAATATTGAATGAAATGGGGCGGAAGCGCTTGATCATAAAGCGCTAATAGCTATCAAAATAATAGTGAAAATCAGCCGTGCAGCTGGATCTTGCCTTCCCGCACATACTGGTTGAACTGGTCCTTGGGCAGGGCGGCCGAGCCGGCCGCGTCGTTGTCGGCCGTCCAGCTGAGGGTGGCGCTGTCCTTGGCTTGCGTGACTTCGACCGGGCCTTTGGGAATCGTGAGCGGTGCGCCGTCACCGGGGCGATACGTCACATGGCCCTGGATGGTGGCGTGCTGAGGGGCGGGTGAGGACATGGGGGGCTCCTTGGCGTGGTTGCGTTCCAGACTCCCATTACAGGCCGTCCCCGCGTGGCTGCTTGTCAGACCACACCGCACGCCCGCGCGCGGATTGAACCCATCTTGCCCTGCTGGCTGGTGGGGGTGACCGCATCAAGGCGGCACCACCGCCTGAGTGCGCTCCTGGCGCACCAGGTACAGGCCGCTGCCGATGATGATGGCGCCGCCCAGCAGCGTGCTGTAGCCCGGTGCTGTGTGCCAGAGCACCCAGTCCAGCCCCATGCCCCAGGCCAGTGCCGTGTATTCAAACGGTGCCACCACCGAGGCCTGCCCGTGGCGAAACGCCTCGGTAATGGCCAGCTGCCCCGCAAACCCGGTCACGGCGAGCCCGGCCACCAGCGGCCAGTGCGCTTGCGCCACGCCCACCCACTGCGGCCACGCGAGGGCGCCTGCGCCCAATGCCAGCAGGGTGGTGGTCCAGAACACCAGGCTGGCACTGGAGTCTGTGCGGGTGAGCATGCGGCCCGTGATGGCCGACACCGCGTAGCAGGTGGCTGCTGCCAACACCGCCAGCGCACCCAGGGTAAAAAAAGCCTCCTGGTTGGGCCGCAGGGCCACCAGCACGCCCACCATGCCCAGAGCGATGGCCACCCAGTGGGCGGGGCGCACCTTCTCGCGCAGCACCACGGTGGACAGCGCTGTGATGAGCAGCGGCGCAATGAAGAACAGCGTGTAGGCCTCGGCCAGCGCCAGCTCACGGATGGCGAACGCAAACAGCGCCAGCATGGCCACGTTGAGCCCGCCGCGCAGCAGGTGCAGCGGCCAGCGCACCTTGAGCAGCCGCGGTACCTCGCCACGCCACAGCGCATACAGGGCTACCAGCGGCAGTGCGGCCCAGCCCCGCAGCGCCGCCACCTGCATGGCCGGGTAGTGTGCGGTCAGCGTCTTGAGCAGTGCGTCCATCAACGAAAAGAAGCCCACGGCCGCCACCATGGCGATGATGCCGCGCAGGTTGCCTGAGGGCAGCGCAGGCCCCGGGGCGCTGCGTGGCGCGTCAGACATGGCGCAACCCGGGGATGGCGCCCGCGCAGGCAGTCAGGCGCGGCAGGGCACAGGGGGCGCAGAGCTTGGCGGCGGGCAGGCGTGGCAAGGGCGGGCAGGGCAAGTGCATGGGAGAGAGATGGCCCTGTGTGTGCGGCGCATGCGGTGGCACAGCGGCTGCAGGGTCGGGGCGGCAAGGCCAAAAAGTGTAGCGCAGCCCCGCCGTTCCACGGGCCGCGTCAGGTGGCCGAAGGGGGGCGCTCGGGCGCGCTGGCGAGGGTGGTGTTGGGGGTATCGCTTGCCGGGGGCTGCGTGGCATCCAGCAACGCGAGGGCCTGCACAAAATCGAATCCGTCGATGGCCTGCGCCAAGGCCTGGGCGCGGTCCGGGTAGTGCTGCACCATGGCCGGATGCAGATCGGCATACGCAGCGCTGGCATCCAGGTCGTCGCTGGCCAGCAAAGGGCGGAGCTTGCGCAGAGCCTCTTGCAGCTGTCCGGCGTCAGTGGCCGGGGCTGACCCTTTAACCCCTGCATCCCCGCCATCCCCTGCAGTACCCGCGCTGGCATCCACCACAAAGCGCAGCGATTGCACCAGCTGTTGCAGCCGCCCCTCCAGATCACGCAGTGCCTGCGCGGTGTCCGCGCCTTGGCCTTCCTGGGGGGTGGATTGCAACCTGGCCTCGGCCTGCTGCGCTGCCGTCTGCAGGTCCGTCAGGCCCGCCGTGCCCGCCAGGCCTTTGAGCGTGTGCACGGTGCGCAGCGCCTCTTGCTGGTCACCGGTTTGCCACGCGTGCAGCGCCTTCCGGGCGTCCTGGTGGTGCTCGACCACGATGCGCTGCAGCAGCCGCACCAGGGCCGCAAAGTGGTTGCCCAACGAGCGCAACCCCTGCTGCAACTGAAAGCCTGCCACCGCCTGAAGCTGAACTCGCATGCGCGCTTCGTCGGTCGGGGTGAGGGTGGAGGGCACAGCGACCGGGTACGCGCCGGTCCCTGCGGCTTCCACCGCATGGGGCAGCTGGTGCGCCAGCACGCGCGCCAGTTGGGCAGGGTCCACCGGCTTGGGCAGGTGGTCGTTCATGCCGGCGGCCAGCGCGGCGGCGCGGTCTTCGGCAAAGGCGTTTGCCGTCATGGCCACGATGGGTGTCTGTGCATGGCCGGGCAGCGCGCGGATCTGGCGGGTGGCCTGCAGGCCGTCCAGATGGGGCATCTGGATATCCATGAGGATCAGGTCGTAGTGCTGCTGGCGGGCGTGGTCCACGGCAATGAGACCATCGCCTGCCACGTCCACCGCAAAACCCAGTTGCTGCAACAGTTCGCACGCCACCTCCTGGTTCAGCGCGTTGTCCTCTGCCAGCAACAGACGCAGCCCCGGGGCGAAATGGACAGAGGCATCCGCAGGCAGCGCGGGCGTCCCCTCCGCAGGTGTCTGCGCGCGGTTCCAGACGCGCACCAGCACTTCTTCGAGCGCGGTGGGCAGCACCGGCTTGGGCAAAAACGCGGCAAAGCGGCCTGCATCCACCTCGTCCGCAGGGCAGCTCAGGCTGCCGCTGACCAGAATGCAGGCGGGGCGGTGGCGCAGCGGCAGGGCGCAGATCTGGTGCCAGGTTTGCGTGCCATTGAGGTCAGGCATCAGCCAGTCGGTGAGCACCAACTCGTACGGGTCGCCCACCTCGTCGGCCTGCGCCACGGCCTGCAGCGCCAGCGTGCCCGACGACACCGCGTCGGCCCGGGCCCCCAGCTGGGTCAGCAGGTCGGCCAGCAGCTCGCGGGCCTCCTCCATGTCATCGACCACCAGCACGCGGGTGCTCGGGGGCAGTGCCTGCACGTGGCGGGGTGCTGCGGCCTGGGTGCTGATGCCGAAGGGGGCTTCGAACCAGAAGGTGCTGCCCTTGCCGGGTTCGCTGCGCACCCCGACCTGCCCGCCCATGAGGTGGGCCAGACGGCGCGATATGGCCAGCCCGAGGCCCGTGCCGCCATGGGTGCGGGTGGTGGAGACATCGGCCTGCTGGAACGCGAGGAACAGCTTGCCCTGCTGCTCCGGGCTCAGGCCGATGCCCGTGTCGCGCACCTCAAAACGCAGGCGCACCTCGTTGTCTTCGCGGTGGGTGACGAAAGCGTGCAACGACACGCTGCCGCGTTCGGTGAACTTGACGGCATTGCCCATGAAGTTGGTCAGGATCTGCCCCAGGCGCACCCCGTCCCCGTGCAGCAGGGGCGGAACCCCCGCCAGCTCGGCCATCACCTCCAGGCCCTTGGCCTCGGCCTTGTCGCCGGTGATGGTGAACACGTTGCTCACCACCTTCTCCAGCTCGAAGTCGGTGGGGTCCAGCGCCATCTTGCCCGCTTCGATTTTGGAAAAGTCGAGGATGTCGTTGATCACGGCCAGCAGGTGCATGGCGGCACCCGACACCTTGTCCAGCTGCTGGCGCTGGTGCGGGTTGGTGGTGTCACGGCGGATCAGGTGGGTCAGGCCGATGATCGCGTTCATGGGCGTGCGGATCTCATGGCTCATGTTGGCCAGGAAGGCGCTCTTGGCCTGGTTGGCCTCATCGGCCATGGCCTTCGCGCTGCGCAGCTGCGCATTGGTGTGCTGCAGCTCCAGCGTCTGCTGGGCGAGGGCCTGGCTGGTCTTTTCGAGGTCGAGCGTGCGCTCGGCCACCAGTTGCTCCAGCTCGTCGCGGTAGCGGGCCAGTTCGCGCTCGGACTGCTTGCGGTTGGTGATGTCCACCCAGATGCCGGTCATGCATTCGCGGTCATGCATGTGCAGGGGGCGCATGGACACCCAGAAATCGCGGACGTTGCCGCTCTTGTCGCGCCGCTGGGTCTCAAAGTCCTGGCCGCCTTCGGCCTGGATGCGCTGGAGCCGTTGATCGACCTTGGCGGTGTCTGGGTCCAGCTGCAGGTCGTACAGGTTCATCTGCGAAAACTCTTCGCGCGTGTAGCCCAGCGATTCATTGGTGGCGTCGTTGAAGCTGACGAATTGCAGGGTCTGCATGTCCAGCACCACGATGCCGATGGGGGCCTGGCTGATGATGTTGGCGTGCAGTTCCTCGCGGTCGTGCAGCTCTGCCAGCGCCACGCGACGTTCGTCCTGCGTCTTTTGAAACGCCAGCACGGCATCTGCCATGTCGCCAATGAGCGTGCCCTTGCGCGCGGCCATGGCCTTGATCTGGGCGAAGGTCTTGTAGCCGCTGAGGCCGCTCTCGCCGCGCGAGAGCTTTTGAAGAATCAGATTGAGCCGGTCCAGCTGCCGCGAGGTGGACAGCGACAGCCCGAACCACAGCGCCAGAAACACCAGCGCCGCCAGCGTGCTGTAGATGCGCATGCGGCGATTGAAATCCTGCAGTTGGCTGCGTATGGCCGCTGCGTTCTGGAGCGCATGGTCCATGAAGGTCCGGGCGATGTCGCCCATGCGCAGGGCAAACGCGCCGTAGTACGCCGTGGCGCTGATCAGGTGTTCGCCCGCCAGCGACTGGTCGATGGACATCTGGTCCGAACTCATCAAGGCGAACTGGCGAAACTCCTGGAACGCGCTCAGGGCTGCCGGGTAGTGGGCCTGGACGTGTGAAAAATCATGGGCTGTGGTCAGCGTGGTCAGGTCCTTTTCAAGCGCTGCCATTTCGTCCACGATGAGCGTGTGAAGCTGGTAGGCCTTGGCTTCATCCACACGCCGGTCCTTGGAGGCCGTCAGGGTCTGCGCCAGCCGCAGCTTGATCTCCAGCAGCTTGCGGCTGATGGCTTCTGCCTTGGCGGCCACCTCGATGTCTTTCTCCTGGCTCTGCAGCGCCTTCAGCTGGATGGCCTGGGTGCGTTGCTGAACCGCATAGTCAAACCCCATGCCCACCAGCACGGCCAGTACCACCGGCAGAAAAAATCGCAGAAAAAACCGTTGGCGCTTGAGCAGGTGGAGCATGGGCGAAAGGGGCCGCAGTGGTGGATCAGCGTTTGGGATTGGCAGGGAGCAGGAGGCTCCAGTGCGATGGGGGAATGCTGCCCATGTATTCAAATTGCGAGCGCCCCAGCGGGCGCAGCACCACCATGGTTCCTTCGGGCTTGACGAAGTAGCCCATCAGGTCGGCCAGGTTGGGGGCGTGCGCCACGATGACGCGGTTGGTGCCCTCGGGAACGGGCGTGGACACCAGGGCCCGCGTGGCGGCAGCGACGGGTTTTTTCTGCTCGCTGGTCAGGTTGGCTGTGTAGGCCAGCAGGGGCTCTGCACGCAGCAACTGCGGTTGCGTGGCAAACGTGAGCTGGGCGCTCTCGCGGGCGCGGCACATCGGGCTGTGGATGACCTCCCCCACGGGAATCCTGGCGCGCCGCAAGGCAAGCCCCAGATCGCGTGCCTGTTGCCGGCCTGCATCACTGAGGACGCGCTGGGTGCTGCAGTCGTTCAGGTCCACCTGCGGCGCTCTGTCCACCCGGCTGGGGTCCGAGGTGCCGTGGCGCAGGTACAGCACAAAGCCGCCTTGGCGCATTTGTGCCAAAAGGGCAGGGCTTGCCAGGATCTCCTGGAAGTCCTGGTCCTGCGCGATGCCAACGTCGGGCCATGCAATCGTTCCCGTTGCGGCAACCATGGCCACCACCACAGCCGGCACCCGAGTCCACCCCGTTTCCGCGCGGGGGCCCCTCCTGCCGGGCGGAGCGGGGGCCAAACGCAGGGTGCGCATCGCCAGCATGGCTCAGGCCTCTGGCACGGTGGCGGGATGGTCCGCAAACCGGTCCGCGATGGCCGCAAACTGCGGCACCAGATGGAGAAACGCGTCGCAGATATCGGGGTCGAAATGCTGGCCACGGCCTTGGCGGATGATGTCCACCGCATCGTCGAGCGTGAAGGCGCGCTTGTAGTGTCGGCGCGAGATCAGGGCGTCAAACACGTCGGCGATGGCCATCAGCCGCGCGGGCAGCGGTATGGCGTCGCCCTGCAGGCCTTCGGGGTAACCCGAGCCGTCCCACTTTTCGTGGTGGCCCGCCGAGATCTGGCGCGCCGTCTCCAGGAACGCAAGGGCAGAGTTCCCGGGTGCCGCCCCGGGCGACAGCGGCTGGTGGTGGCCCAGCTGCAACACGCTGCGAATGGCCTCGTCGATGGCGTCGGCGCCAATGCGGGCGTGGGTCTTCATCACCTCGAACTCTTCGGGGGTGAGGCGCCCCGGCTTGAGCAATATGGCGTCGGGGATGCCCACCTTGCCAATATCGTGCAACGGCGCGGCCTTGGCGATCTGCCGGCGCTGGCCGGCGCTGCCCAGCAGGTGCTCAAAGCGCGGATGGTTCTGCAGGTGCAGCATCAGCGCGTCGATATAGGCCTGCGTGCGGTGCAGGTGGTTGCCGGTTTCGTTGTCGCGCTTTTCGGCCAGCGTGGCCATGGCGTGCAGGCTGAAGTCCTTGATCAGCTCGTTCTCGGTCATGCGCCGTTGCACTTCGGCGTCCAGGTAGCTGTTCTGGTCGGCCAGCCAGTCGCGCGCGGCCTTCAGCTCCAGGTGGGTGCGCACCCGCGCCAGCAGCACGGCGGGCTTGATGGGCTTGGTCACATAGTCCACCGCGCCCGCCTGCAGGCCGCGCTCCTCGTCGGCGATGGCGTCGAGGGCGGTCACAAAGATCACCGGGATCTCGCGCGTCTCAGGCGCTGCACGCAGGGCGGCCAGCACCTCGTAGCCGTCCATCTCGGGCATCATCACATCGAGCAGGATGATGTCGGGCACCGGCTGGGACTGGGCGACCTGCAAGGCCCGCTGCCCTGAGTTGGCCACCCGCACGTGGTAGTACGGGCGCAGCAGTTGGCCAATGACGGTCAGGTTTTCGCGGGTGTCATCCACAACCAGCACCGTTTTGAGCAGGGCTTTATCGTCGGCGGGCAAGAACATGGTCGTGGTGCTTTCGGGCGTCCTCGGCAGGGGGTGCGGGTAACCACATGTTACCGGTGTTCTGGGTGTTGCCACGCGTTTGTTCGCGTGGCGGCGGGGGCATCCGCAGGGGGCTTGCAGGACCTCTTCCCGGTGCCTCAGCCGAACGACCGCGCCATGCCCATCGCGCCCATGCGCTGGCTGATCGCAAAGAACTCCGCCACCATGTCGTCGATGATCTGCTGCGCGGTCTTGACGGCGTCAATCAATCCCACGGTCTGCCCGGCCAGCGCCGGGGCTGCCTCCATGTCGCCGTCAAAGTACACGCGCTGGATGCCCGCAAAGCTGTCGGCGGGCATCAGGCCGGCCTCGTGGATGGCCTGCGTGCGCTGCGACTTGAGCGCACGGATGCAGGGGCTGGCTTTGGTGTTGAGCATCCAGGTGCCGGTCACGCCCGCATCGACGATGGCGTTTTTGTAGTTGGCGTGCACGGGGCTCTCGGCGCAGCTGACAAACCGCGTGCCCATCTGCACGGCCTCGGCCCCCAGCGCAAAGGCTGCGGCCATGCCACGCCCGTCGCAGATGCCCCCGGCTGCCACTAATGGCACGTCCACCCGCGCCCGGATGGCCTGCAGCAGCACCAGGGTGGACACTTCTTCGGGGTTTTTGAACCCGCCGCCTTCACCGCCTTCCACCACCAGGCCGTCAATGCCTGCGTCCACGCATTTGAGCGCAGCGTCCACTGTGGGTACCGCGTGGTACACGGTGATGCCCGCATCCTTGAGCGGCGCAATGAACTTGGCTGGGCTGCCTGCCGAGGTGGTCACAAACTTTACGCCCGACGCGCACACAAAGCGCAGCATGGCGTCGTCCTTCAAAAAGCGGATGGGCAGATTCACGCCAAACGGCAGGCCCAGTGCGCTCATCTTGGTGATCTCGGCCTGGCAGTTGGCCGTCTCGCCCGACGAGGTCTCGATGATGCCCAGCCCGCCCGCGCGTGACACGGCCGATGCCAGCTGCGTGCGCGCAATCCAGCCCATGGGCGCCTGGATGATGGGGTAGCGCGCACCGGTGTGGGCGAGGACGCGGTTGGTGGCGGGTGCGGTCATGGGCGGTGTCTCCTGCTATTTTTTGGAGTGCCCATTATTTCGACGGGTATGCCGTCGCCGTGTCGCCCGCGTTACGGGGCCGGGGCAGGTGTCTCTTGCCAGGGCAGCCGCGCCAACAGGCGCAGCCAGTCGGCGCAGGGCGGCGCAGCGGAATCTTCGGCTGGGAGGTGCCCGCCGCCCCAGTCCGCAGGCCCAGGCCAGCGCAGCCCGCTGTCGAACGTCGTCGCAACTCCCGACATCGGGTGGGGCACCGTGAGCTGCCAGGCATGCAGCCACAGCCGCTGCTGGCCCAGCCGCTCGGCCCACCAGCGGTTGAGCGGGCCCTTGCCATGCGTGGCGTCGCCGATGATGGGGTGTGCCAGGTGCTTGAGATGGCGGCGGATCTGGTGGCGTCGCCCGGTGGTGGGGAGGGCCTCGACCAGCGAGGCACGGGTGGTGGCAAAACGCGCATCGCTGGCCTCGGGCAATGTGAGCTGCGCCAGCCGCCGAAAGCGCGTGTGGGCATCCTGCACGGCGGCGTCCGCGGGCGCATCGTCGGGCTTCAAGGCATGGTCCACCTCGATGGCCTCGGGCGCCCAGCCGCGCACCATCGCCAGGTAACGCTTGTGCGTGGCGCCGTGTTCAAAGGCTTGCGACAGTGCCCGCGCCGCATCGCTGTGCAACGCCATCACCAGCACGCCGCAGGTGCCCTTGTCGAGCCGGTGCACCGGGAACACATGCTGGCCCAGCTGGTCGCGCAGGGTCTGCATCACAAACCGCGTCTCGCCCGCATCCAGCCCCGTGCGGTGCACCAGCCAGCCCGCAGGCTTGTAGACGGCCACCAGGTGCTCGTCGCGCCAGAGGATGTGCAGGGGAGGGTGCATGAAGGAAATCGTAGCCGCGGGCAGAGGCCGGGGAGGGTAAGGGAAGGCGCGGATTGTGCCGCACTGCGCTGTGCCTAGACTGGCACATCTCAACCGCCGAAAGGGAGCCCAGGTATGTCCGCCGGAGACTGGAAAGACATGTACGCCGCCGCCGTGGCGGGCGACTTGGGGCTGGTGCGCCACCACATCAGCGCGGGCGTGAACCCCAACTACCAGCACCCCGAGATCCTGTGCACTCCCTTGGTGGCCAGCCTCATCCACGGCCACGACGCCATCGCGCGCTACCTGTTGGCCCAGGGGGCAGACCCGATGTTGCGGTCCGACTTTGACGACATGACCCCGCTGGAGGCCGCGCGCCGCTACCGGCGCACCGAGTTCATCGACTTGCTGCAGGCCCAGGGTGCCAAGGAAAATCGCAAGCCATTCTGGTGGCGTTGGTTGCCGGTATAGACGTGAAGTGTGGGCACATCGGTAGAGCCCGCGCCGCCCAGGCCAAAGGCCGCCGTGCAAGGACCGCCCCGCCGCACGGGCGGCGTCCCCCTCGGGGCGAGGGCGCGAAGCGTCTCAGTGGGGGCTTGTTTCCTTCGCCCGCATCTTGGCGCCGATGTACTCGCCATGCGTCACGTGCAGCAGACCCGCTACCTTGCTGATGGTATGCATCTCGTTTTCGTCCGGGTGTGTGTCCGCGTAGGCCACCTGCCACATGGCTTCAACCAGCCGGATCTTCTCGGCCTGCGTGAACTGCTCGTTCAGCTGGCTGGTGAAGCGCTGGTAGTCGTAGGCCGTCCGGGAGGTGGCGATGGCTTGGTCCAGCAGGTTCTGCAGCTCATCGTCACTCCATGCAAATTGGTGGCGCAGCGCGTTCACCATGATGCTGCGCTCTGCATGGCCCACGGCCGACTCGGCCCGCACCACCTCCACCAGCAGCACGGCGGCCGCCAGAGGCACAGCCTGCGCGCGTTCGGCGGGCGACGAGGACGGCGCGAGTGGGGCGAGGCTGTCAAACAGGTCTTTGAGGGCTTGGAACATCACTTTTTTCGGCAGGCTGGGCGAATGGGGTGGAGGCGCGGGGAGCGGGCTTGGTTCCCGAGAGGTGTTTTGGCCGCACAGTTTGTGCTCGCTGCGGCACAACGCCCCGGCGACAATCGGGGGTCATGACGAAGAAAACCATACTCCCCCTGCAACTGCTGGTTGCCCCCGACAAGAACGACCCTGTGCCGCTGATCCTCTACCACGGGCGCAATTGCCCCGATGGCTTTGGCGCGGCGCTGGCCGCATGGCTGTACTACGGCGACCAGGCTGAATACGTGGGGCTGGACCACGGCGATGTCAAGACCGTGGACGACCTGCCGCCCCTGCAGGGCCGCGCGGTGTACATCCTCGACTTCTCGTTTGCCAACGAGGTGATGGCCGCCATCGACGAGCGCGCCGCCAAGCTGGTCATGCTGGACCACCACAAGAGCGCGGCCGAAAAGCTCACCGGCTTTGCCTGCCGCTGCGGTGTGGTGCACTTTGACATGAACAAGTCGGGTGCGCGGCTGGCGTGGGAGTTCTTTCACCCCCATGCACCCATCCCCGCGCTGCTGAAGTACGTGGAAGACCGCGACATCTGGAAGTGGGAGTTTGCCGAGAGCGCCGCCTTCCTGTCGGCCCTGGACATGGAAGAACAAGGCTTTGCACGCTGGCGCGAGATTGCCGACTTTACGCCCGAGCAGCTCCAACAGTTCATGGTGCGCGGCGAGGCCATGGACCAGAAATACCGCAAGCTCTGCGCCGACCTTGCCGAAGGCGCGCAGCCACTGGTGTTCAACGGCATCACCGGCCTCATGGTCAACGCCCCCGGCATGTTCCACAGCCTGGTGGGCGACATCCTGTCGGCCAAGACGGGCACCTTTGCGCTGATGTGGAGCGCGGGCGAAAAGGGCGTGAAGGTGGGGCTGCGCTCGCAGCGCAACTTTGACTGCATCGCGCTGGCCGAAAGCATGGGCGGCGGCGGCCACGCGCAGGCCTGCGGCTTCAAGATGAAGGTGGAGCGCCTGCCAGAGCTGTTGACAGGCACCTTCAACGCGTAGTGCTGGGGTGATTTGGAGCGAAAGTCGCCTGAAGCGCTACAACTGCATGCCTGAGTAGCTATCAAAAATATAGTGAACGGCGTGGAGCGCGAGCGCGGCTAGACCAGCCGCAGGTCCGCGCCCTTGCTCCCCGGAAACACCCGCGCCACGGCCGTGGCGTTCAGCCCGTACATCCGCGCGAACAACCCGCCCAGCACACTGCGGTAGTCGTTGAGCACGGGGTAGTCGCGGTTCTGGAACAGCGTGGTGGCGGTCAGCGCCTGCTGTTCGCCCGCGATGCGGCCACCATTCACCCCGCCACCCAGCACCCAGAACACCGTGCCGTGGCCGTGGTCTGTGCCCCGGTTGCCGTTCTCGCGGAAGGTGCGGCCAAACTCGCTGATGACCACCACCACGGTGGACTTCCACGCCGGGTCCATCTCGTCGGCAAAGCCTGCGAGGCCCCGGCCCAGTTCCTCCAGGCGGTTGGCCAGCGCACCGGTGGCGGCACCCTGGCCCACATGCGTGTCCCAGCCGCCCACGTCCACAAAGCCGATCTGGTAGCGCGACTGCATCAGCCGTGCCATGCGCCGGGCGGTGCCCTCGAATCCCTTGGTACTCAGCGCATTGCGGCTGGCGGCCTCCATCTCGCCCTGCATGGTGCGGGCCACTTCGTCGCGGGTGGCAAAGCCTTCGTTCACCGGCGTGGCCAGCGCTGTGCCCCGGTACATGGAGGCGATGAGTTCGGCCTGCCGCGCATCCACGCCGCCCCGCCCGGCGCCTGCGCTCAGCGCGGTGTTGGGCACGTCCACCGCCCCGCGCAGCACCAGGGGCAGGGTGCTGGTGAATGCCATGGGCTGCAGCGCCGCCCCAGCGCTGTCGGCGCGCGGGTTCAGCTCGGCCACCAGCCGGTTCAGAAAGCCCGATCGGTAGTCGCGCCGCCCGCCCAGGGGCTGGCCCAGCTCGATGCTGTCCTGCGTGTCGAAGTGGCTGCGCGAGAGGTCGTCCGTGCCCGCAAACGGCACAAACGCGAGCTGGCGCTGCTGGTACAGCGGCAGCATCGATTCAGCCAGTGCCGGGTGCAGGCCCCAGTCGGGCGTGAGCGGCAGGGCGCCGCCTTCCTGCCCCGGCCGGGCGATGGCGATGTTGGGCCGCGTCTCGTAGTAGTAGCTGCTGGCCGTAGGCACCAGCAGGCTGGCGCAGTCGTAGCCACCGCGCAAGAACACCAGCAGAAAGCGCGTGTCCTGCGCGCGGGGTGTGGCGAGCACGCTGGCGCTGTGCACGCCCAGGCCAGCACCGAGTGCGCTGGCGCCCAGGGCCTGGAGAAGGTGTCGTCTACAAAGCATGGGGCTGTCCTTTCAATCGCGCCCGAACGCATCATCGGCTGCTGCGCAGGCGCGTGCGCGGTCAAAGCCGTGGCAGCCGTGCAAGGGCCGCCCCGCCGCACGGGCTGCGTCCCCCTTCCCGAAGGGCGAAGCCATTCGAGAGAAGGGGTAAGGCGCGAAGCGACTCAGGGGGATGTACTCCATCTTGTTTCATCCGTGCATGAACTCGGGGGACGCGAGGAACAGCAGGTTCCATTCGCGCGGCGAGGTGGCCTGCGCCAGTGCGTTGCGTGTGGCAGGGGACCAGGTGGGCTCCATGGCGCGCACGTAGGCCGTCTGCGCCAGGGCGGGCGGCATGCGCGGCGCGGCGCGTGGTGCTGCGTCATCGTTCGCTGGCGGGGCTGCGAGAGCGCCCGCCCCCAGGGCCCGCGCCATCTCAAAGCGCGTGCTCATCTGCCCAGAGCCCGACCACGACGCAGAGTCGAGCGGGTAGCCATCGGGCGTGACACGGCCATACAAAGGCTCGGCCAGCCGTTGCAGCCACGCCAGTGCAGGGTCGGTGCTGGGCAGCACAGCGTCGCCATGGGCCAGGCGCAGGCCCGCCAGCGCATAGTGCACCGGGCCCCGAAACCGCTGGCCGAGGGATGCGCGGAATTCTGGCGTGTTGAACAGCGTTTCCAGCACCGCTGCAATGTCGCCGTCGGTGCGTTCAAAGCTGCGGGCCAGGGTCTGCAGCAGCGCGGGGGGCGGGTTGTCTCCCACCAAAAAAAGCGCGATCTTGCGCGTGATGAAGCGTGCGGTGGCGGGCGCGCGGGCCAGGCGGTCCAGCGCTTCGTCCACTTCGGCCAGGCCTTCGGCGCGTAGCGGCTGGCCGAGCAGCGTCTTGGGCTCCCAGTCATGCCGCTGGGGGTTGAACTCGAACAGGCCGTCGCGCACGTAGTGGCGGCGCAGCGCGGGCTTCATGCGTGGGGGCTCGTCGCCTGGCGGCCGCTGCGACACGCCCACGCCGGTCAGCACGCGGGCCAGCTCCTGCACGTCCTGCTGGCTGTAGCCGCCGTCCACGCCCAGCGTGTGCAACTCCATCAGCTCGCGCGCGTAGTTCTCGTTGATGCGGCCTGCGGCGTTCTGCGCGTTGTCCAGGTAGCGCAGCATGGCCGGGTGGCGTACGGTGGCGCCCAGCAGGTCGCGAAAGCGGCCCAGCGCGTGGGGGCGTATCGCGCGCTCTTCGTAGTCACCCACGAGAGCGCGCAGGTTGCCCTTGCCGGCAAACACGTTGAAGTGGTTCATCCAGAACCAGGTCATCTTCTCGCGCAACTGGGTGGGCGAATAGAGCGCGCGCAGCACAAAACGGGCGGCCGCCTCCTGCTGCAGGGCACGCATGTCCTGCTGCCAGGTCTTGAGTGCGGCCTTGCGCTCGTCTTCGGTAGGCAGGGCCTTGGCGGCGCGGTGGCGGGCTTCCATGTCGGCCGCCAGCGCCTCGATGGGGGTGCGTGAGATGGCCATGGCGTCGATCTGCGCCTGGGCCTCGCGCGGCAGCGGTGCGTTGGCACCCGGGCGCAGCTGGCTTGCCAGGTAGGCACTGATGCCCAAGCCGCCCAGTGCTTGCACGCCCTGACCGGTGCAGCCCCAGGTCACGCGGTCGAGCAGGTGGGCCTGTGTGGGTTCGTCGGTGGACGCCCAGCCGCCTGGGCCTACGGGGTTGGGCGATGCAGGGGGCGCAGCCTGGGTCGATGACACGGCGCCAAAGGCTGCATAAGCCGCCATGCCCAGCAGCAGGGTGCGGCGGTGGAGGGGCGGAAGGGAGTTGGGGGTCATGGTGCCTCGCTGGCTGCCAACCAATGGCTACCTGCATGGTGCCGCTGCGATCCACCGGGTGCAAGGCGGCGCAGCGGGTTTTACCTGCGCGATACAAACGCGGACGAGGATGTATCGAGGGGTTTCCCAAAGCGCCCCAGCAGGAGGCGTTTTACGGCGAAGGTGCCGCGCCCGTGGCCTGTGCGGCCTCTTCAAAACGGTCCACCTTGCGCAGGGTTTGGAACGCCAGCATCCAGCCACCCACCACCCCCAGGGTGCACAGTCCGCCCACGATGGCGGCAGGCACCACGCCCAGCCACGCAGCGCTCGTACCTGCGCGGAACTCGCCCAGTTCGTTGGACGAGCCGATGAACAGCATGTTCACCGCGTTCACCCGCCCGCGCATGGAGTCGGGCGTGGAGAACTGCACCAGCGCGCCGCGGATGTACACGCTCACCATGTCGGCTGCCCCGGCCACCAGCAGCGCCGCGAAAGACAGCCAGAACAGCGTGGACAGCGCAAACACCAGGTTGGCCACGCCAAATACCGCTACGGCGATGAACATGGTGCGGCCCACATGGCGGTTGAAGGGCCGCATGCTCAGGTACAGCCCGGCGCTGACCTCGCCCACCGCCATGGCACTGCGCAGCGCGCCCAGGCCAGCAGGGCCTACGTGCAGCACCTCTTGCGCGTAGATGGGCAGCAGCGCCACCACGCCACCCAGCAGCACGGCAAACAGGTCCAGCGAGATGGTGCCCAGAATGATGGGCCGGGTGCGGATGAAGGTGATGCCCGCGCCAAAGCGCTCCAGCATCGTGCCCTGCGCAGGGCCGGGCGCCGTGGCGTGGGCCACCACCACGCGCAGCAGCAGTGCCACGCCCAGTACAAAGCAGGCGCAGCAAATGGCATAGGTCAGCTCGCCCCCGCCCAGCGCGTACAGCAGCCCGCCCAGCAGCGGCCCGCCAATGCTGGCCACGCGCATCAGCATGCTGTTGGCGGCGATGGCCTGGGCCAGTTGCGCACGCGGCACGATCTGCGGCAACAGGCTTTGCATGGCCGGGCCCGAGAACGCGCGGGCGCAGCCATACAGCACCAGCACGGCATAAATGCCCGCCACGCCGCTGCTGCCGTGGCCAGACAGCCACCAGAGCAAGGCGCTGCACACGCCGCCCACCGACCAGGCCAGTGCCAGGATGCGCTTGCGGTCAAAGCGGTCGATCAGGTCGCCCGCCGGCAGCAGCAGGGCCAGCATGGGCAGAAACTGCGCCAGGCCCACATAGGCCAGCGCCAGCGGCTGCCGGGTCAGGTCGTACACCTGCCAGGCCACCACCACAGCCTGCACCTGGGTGGCGACCACGGCCACCACGCGGGCGATCAGGAAGGAAACAAAGCCGGCATGGCGGTAGACGTTGGCAGGTTCGGCGGGCGCGGCAACAGCGGCGCTCGGGGTGATGGGCTCGGGGGTGGGCATGGGTGGGGTCAGCGGGTGGGGCGTTCGCCCGATGCGGCGATGCCCCCAAAAGGCGGGAGGCCAGATGCTAGCGTTTGTGGCGCGGGGCTGCTGTCAAGCACTGGTAAAGCCTTGCTGCGGGCGCCCTGAGGGACTGGTCGCCGATGGAGTCAACGGCGCTGCCGGTGCCGGTAGTCCCAGGGCGCCAAGGGCCGCTTTTGGGACCACAGGCCCGCATGCTGCGCCTGTGCGGAGCGCTGCAGGGGCGCCAGGTGTGGGTAGCCGCTGGCGTATGGCGTGTAGACCCAGGCCATGCCCGCGCGCACCTGCGCCGTGGCGACATCGGTGCCCCCGCAGCGCACCTGCGCCACCATGCGCCCGTAGCTGTCTTCATCCACCGGCTGCAGCGTGGCACGCTGGCGAAAGCACAGCTGGGCCAGATGCTGGCGCGACTTCTGGCCAAACGCCTGGCGCGATTCAGGTGCGTCGATGGCGGCGATGCGCACCTTCACCTGCTGGTAGGCGCCGGGCGTGCCGCAGCGGGCGGTGAGGGTGTCGCCGTCGCTGATGGCGACGACCAGGCAAAGCAGGGAGGCGGCGAGGGGCACAGGGGGCTTGATGGTGGGTAGGCAGGCGGTGGCGGCGATGCTTTTGCAGCAATGGGCTCATTGGGGCCGGATGTGCTACAGCAGCATGCCTTGATAGCTATGAATAGTATAGCGTTGCGATCTGCAGGAGTGCGGTGGCAGGCAGGCACAGGGGCTGGCACGAGGCGCGTTGTCGCTGCTGAGAACCCGTTCCTGGCACCCGGCACAACGCCGGGCTGTTTTGCTTCAAGGTGTTACCACACCCACGTGTGCACGGCATGAAGAATGTGGGGAACCGGGAGCGGTTACTGCCGTCAGACACCCCAGGCGCTGTGACAATGGGGTGCATTGTCCAATGCGCTCGTTTCGCGTTTGCTTAGCGCTTGTTATCGTCGGCACTAGCCACCCACCACCCAAGGAGTCCCGGTTTTGCGTTTCCCCTGGTCCACAGAATTCCATGCCCCCCTAACCGCGCTTTTGCGCGCCGCCGCCGTGGCCCTGGCCTGTGGCGCGACCTTGGTCATGGCAGGCTGCACCAGCACGGGGGTCAAGACGTTTGGCGTGCAGGAGAGCTTTGGCTCGGTTGCCACCTATTCGCGCCTGTTTGATGCCACCCCGGCCCAGACCTGCGAGGCCTCGCGCCGCGCGCTGCTCAGCCAGGGCTACGTCATCTCGTCCAGCTCGGCCGATCTGGTCGAGGGCAAGAAGAGCTTCCAGCCCGAGCCCGAATCGCACCTGCAGATGGTGGTGCGTGTGGTGTGTGTGCCCGAGGCCAACGACGGCAAGGTCAGCCTGGGCTTTGTCACCGCCACGCAGGACACCTACGCATTGCGCAAGACCAACAACTCGGCCAGCGTGGGCGTGGGCGCCATTGGCTCGGTGTCGCTGCCGTTTTCGTCCAGCAGCGAGTCGCTGGTCAAGGTGGGCAGCGAGACCATCGCCAAAGACACCTTCTACGACAGCTTTTTTGACCTGGTCAAACGCTACCTGGTCATCGACCAGGCCCTGGCGGACTGAGCGCCAGGGGCGTCGCCGGCTTCTTCGCTCGTCGCATCCCCGTCATCAGGCGGCGCGCCAGCGTTGTACCCAGGCCCATCCTTCTGCCCAGTCGCCCAGATTGCTGTCGGCATTGATGTGCCCTTTGGCTCCCAGGTCCACCTGCTGAGCACCCCAGGCGGTTGCGCAGTGCGCCGAGAAGGACGGTGTGGAATACGGATCGTCGCTGCTGCTCACCAGCACGGTCTGGCGCGCGGGCTGACCCGGTGCGGTCAGTGCGGCAGGCACCGGGGCGAAGCCTTTGGCATCCGTTGGAAAGTGGGGGCCATCAGGGTCGGGCACGGCCACCAGCAGCAGGGCATGCACGGCGGCCGACGAGCCGGCGGCCCACCGCGCCAGCGCGAGGCAACCCAGGCTGTGGGCCACCACGATCGGGGGCTGGCTTGCGGCGTGGATGGCCGCGTCAATGGCCTGCACCCAGGCCTCGCATTGGGGGTGCGCCCAATCGTCCTGCTCCACGCGCGCGACGCCTGCGTGCTGGGTTTGCCACAATGATTGCCAATGGCTGGGGCCGGAGTTGTAGATGCCGGGAACAAGCAAAACAGGTCTCATCGTCAAATTCCTTGGGGTCAAAAAAGCAGTGGTGTCACTGCTTGCCAAAGATAGGTGCCGCGCCTGTGGCTGGGCAGGGGGCATCATCGGAAAGTGGCCCTCCAAACCTTGAAGTCATCGCAGAGGGAGCATTGCACCGTGGAGCTGGACAAAAAAGACCGACAGATCCTCATGGCGCTGCAGGTCGACGCTCGCCAGAGCCTGTCTGCGTTGGGCAAGCAGATCGGTCTGTCGCAGCCTGCGATGAGCGAGCGCGTAAAAAAACTCGAAGACGCGGGAGTGATCGTGGGCTACCAGGCCCGCATCGACCTGGCTGCTGCTGGCCTGGGCTTGCAGGCTGTGGTGCGGGTGCGCACCACGCATGAACACATCCAGCGCTATGTGCAGCTGTTTCAGACCATGCCGGAGGTGCTGGACGCCGTGCGCGTGACGGGCGAGGATTGCTTTGTGGTGCGCTGCGCATTTGGACAGCCTGCGGACCTGGAGCGCGTGGTGGATGCCCTGGCGGCGTTTGGCAGCGTGTCTACATCCTTGGTGCTATCGCACCCTGTGAGCAAGGTGGTACCGCTGGCATGACGCGGCGGGCCAGCAGGGCCTGTCTGCGTGTGACACGCGCGCAGTAGCCGTGCTCAACGGCAGACCCTGTAGCGCAACTCCGCAAACACCCCACCCAGCGTGGTCACCGACTGCAGCTGCAGCGGCGGCTGCACCACGCGGCGCGGAAACAGCGGCGTGCCCGCGCCCAGTGTGACGGGCGCGATCTGCACGATCAGCTCGTCCAGCAGACCTGCATCGTAAAACTGCCCGACCAGGTCACCCCCACCCACCACCCACACGTTGCGTCCCGCTGCTGCATGCACCATGGCCTGGTGCACGGGATGCACATCGCCATGCACAAACCGCACATCGGCGCCGGCAATGCCGCGCAGCGTGCGCGAGCTGAACACCCAGGTCGGTTGCGTGTACGGCCAGGGTTGGCCCGCATCGATGGCGTGTTTCAGCATCCATTCGTAGGTGTGCGATCCCATGGCCAGCGCGCCCACGTCGCGGATGAAAGCGGGGTAACTGGAGCCCTCGATCTCGCCAAACTGCAGCAGCCAGCCGAGGTCATGGTCGGGCGTGGCGAGGAAGCCGTCCAGGCTGGAGGCTCCGTAGAACTGTGTGGTCATGCGCTCTTCTTCGGGTCGTGATGGGAACCTGGGAATGTGCCGGGCGCTGGTGACAGCGTACTGGCAGCAATGGTGCACCGCGTCGGCGTTGGATGCGGATTTCAACGCTGTGGAGCCCTTCGGTCGCGCGAGCACGCGAGTGCGCGAATAGCGATGTGTGGGTCGTTCATGCGTAATTTTAAAAATTGTACTTAGACAATTAATAGTCGTATTTGACAATAATTGCCGAAAAATTGAGACTGCATGCACCGCCACACAGAGCCCATGCAGCCATGAAACGACTGACCGAATACACCAGCTACGCCGATGCCCAGACCCACTTCGCGCCTGAGCGTTTGTGGGATCTGTTTGATGGAAACCGGAGCGCTTTCAACATTGCCCATGAGTGCGTGGACCGCCATGCCGGCGCAGGCCGCGATGCCGTGATCGTCTGCCGTGCAGACGGCGTGGACGAGACCATCACCTTTGACGAACTCTCGCGGGATTCCGCCCGGTTTGCGCACTTTCTGGAGCGCAAGGGCGTGCGGCGCGGCGACCGCGTGGCGATCATGCTGGAGCCCTCGCGGGCCTTCTATACCGCCATGTTCGGTGTGATCAAGCGGGGTGCGATTGCCGTGCCGCTGTTCACCCTGTTTGGCCCCGATGGTGTGCGCCTGCGGGTGGGCGACTGCAAGCCCAGCCTGCTGGTCACCAACGAAGAAAAACGCGAAGTGGTGGCAGGTCTCGCCACCACGCCGTTCGAGGTGTTTGACGAAGCCCTGTGGCGCCAACTGGAGGCGCTGCCGTCCACCTACACGGTCAGTTCGCAGCCCGATGACCTGGCGGTTTTTCAATACACCTCCGGCACCACCCGCGAGTTGCCCGAGGCCGTCAAGCACACCCACAAGGCCCTGGTCACGCTGATGGTGGCCGCGCTGTACGGCACGGGCTTGCGCCCTGGCGACCGCTTCATGTGCCCTTCGTCGCCCGCCTGGGGGCATGGCCTGTGGCACGGCACGCTGGCACCGCTGGCGCTGGGCCTGACCATCGGCAGCTACAGCGGCCGGTTCAATGCCGAGCGGCTGCTGCAAGCGCTGTCAGTCCACCAGTTCACCAACATGTCGGCCGCAGCCACGCACTACCGCATGATGAAGAACTGCGGCAAGGCGAGCGACTACCGCTACCACTTCACCAAGCTGTCGTTCACTGGCGAGCCCATCGACGACGACACGGCCGACTTTGTGCACGAGCGCTTTGGCCTGCCGGTGTGCAGTATGTATGGCACCACCGAGATCGGCGTGGTGCTGGTGAGCTACCCGGGGGCGAGCGACTTCCCGGTCAAGCGCGGCTCGCTGGGCAAGGCCGTGCCGGGCACGCGGGTCGAGGTGCATGACGCCCACGGCAACATCTGCCCGCCCGGCACGACGGGGCAGCTCATGGTGCTCCGCCGAGGCCAGTGGATACCCACCAAGGACCTGGGTCGCACCGACGAAGACGGCTACTTCTTCCATGGTGGCCGCGCTGACGACGTGATCATTTCCGCCGGCTGGACCATGAGTGCGGTGGAGATCGAGAACGTGATCCTCATGCACGAAGACGTGCTCGAAGCCGCCGTGATCGGTGTGCCCGATGCACTGCGCGGCCAGGTCGTCAAGGCCTTCATCGTGTCAGGCCGCGAGCGCAGCGAGGGCTTTGTCGAAGAGGTACAGAGCCTCGTCAAGACCAAGCTCAGCCAGCACGAATACCCGCGCCACATCGCGTTCGTGGCAGAGCTGCCCAAAACCCCCGCCGGCAAGGTGCACCGCAAGGTGCTGCGCGAGCGCGAGGCAGTGGCCTGCGCCTGACCCATTTCGTTCTCCCTCCCTGCTTTTTGCATCCCTCTTTCTCGGTTCCCCTCATCCACTACCAAGGAGACTTCACCATGTCCAGCAGCCAGCAGCGCAGCTTTCCCAAAATCACCGACAGCGGCCTTGAAGAATTGCGCGAGCGCATCGGCATCAAGATCGGCCAGACGGCCGAGCCCTGGTGCCACGAGGCCACGCGCGACAACATCCGCCACTACGCGCACGGCATTGGCGACGACAACCCGCTGTGGTGCGACCCGGACTATGCGGCCAAGAGTCACTATGGCGGCATCGTGGCCCTGCCGAGCTTTCTGTTTGCCACCAGCCGCATCGTGTCGGGCTATGTGGGCGGGCTTCCGGGCGTGCACGCCATGTGGTCGGGCGCGGACTGGACCTGGCACAAGCCCATCCGCCGCAACGACGTGATCTCCACCGAAGCCTCGCTCAAGGACCTGATCGAGCACCAGACCCGTTTTGCCGGCCGCGCCATCCAGCAGATCTACCATGTGGACTTCTTCAACCAGGAGGGCGACAAGGTGGCCGAGGCCGACAGCTGGTGCTTTCGCACCGAGCGCGACCATGCGCGAGAGCAGGGCAGCAAATACCTCAACGTACGCGAACGCGGTCCCCGCCAGTACACGGACGAAGAGCTGAACGAGGCCTACAAGCTCTACCGCAACGAGGAAGTGCGTGGCGCAGTGCCTCGTTACTGGGAGGACGTGAACGTGGGCGACCAGCTGCCCACCATGTTCAAGGGGCCGATGACCGTGACCGGCTTCATCGCCTATGCGCAGGGCTGGGGCGGTCTGTACATCCGCGCCAACAAGCTGGCGTGGAAGCTGATCGACGCGCACCCCGGCGTAGGCATCAAGAACCGCTTCGGCATCCCTGACGTGCCAGAGCGCGTGCACTGGGAGGAAGACTTTGCGCTGGAAGTGGGCGCACCAGGTGCTTACGACTACGGCCCGGAGCGCACCTCATGGCTCACGCACCACCTCACTAACTGGATGGGCGACACGGGCTTTCTGCACAAGGCCAGTTGCAAGATCCGCCGCCACAATCCCGAGGGCGACATGCTGTTCATCAAAGGCAAGGTCACCCGCAAGTTCGTGGAGAACGGCCAGCACCTGGTCGAGATCGAACAGGAGGCGCACAACCAGGACGGCGAGCTGTCGGTGCTCGGCGGTGGCGTGGTGGTGTTGCCCAGCCGCGGGTGAAGATCAGCATGACTAGCTTCAGCGCCACGGCGCTGGAGGGCCTGCGGGTGGTGGACCTCACCCGCGTGCTCGCAGGCCCCCTTTGCACCCAGATGCTCGCTGACAACGGCGCCCAGGTGGTCAAGATCGAACCGCCTGGTGGCGACGAGACGCGGCACCTGGGGCCGCCATACGACGAGATGGGGCACTCCGCGTACTTTGCCGCGCTCAACCGGGGCAAAAAGGCCATCAGCCTGGACCTGAGCCAGAGCGATGCACAGGAGGTGCTGCACCGCCTGCTGCAGGACGCCGATGTGCTGGTGGAGAACTTCCTGCCCGGCACCATGGAGAAATGGGGCCTGGGCTACGAAGACGTGCTGGCCCAGCGCTACCCGCGCCTCATCTACTGCGCCATCTCGGGCTTTGGTCGCGACGGGCCGCTGGGCGGGCTGCCGGGCTACGACGCGGTGTTGCAGGCGCAGTGCGGGCTGATGAGCATCAACGGCGAATCGGCCACGGGTGCCACGCGCATGGGTATCCCCATCGTGGACCACCTCACGGGTTATGTGGCACTCACGGGCATCCTCATGGCCCTGTGCAGCCGGCACCAAAGCGGCGCGGGGCAGCGGGTGGAGGCCACCCTGTACGACACGGCGCTGAGCCTGCTGCTGCCCCATGCGTCGAACTGGTTTGCGTCCAAGAAGACACCGGGCTTGCTGGGCAGCGCGCACCCCAACATCGCGCCTTATGACAAGTTCAGGGCGCGCGACGGCCATGTGTTCATCGGCATCCTGAACGATGGCCAGTTCCGCCGGTTCGGCCTGCACATCGGGTGCCCCGGTCTGCCGGACGACCCGAGGTTTCACACCAACGCCGACCGCATCGAGCACCGCCAGGCGCTCAAGGACCTCATCGAGGCCGCCATTGCCACCGCAGACTGCGAGCCGCTGTGCGAGGCGCTGATGCGTGTGGGCGTGCCTGCCGGGGTGGTGAACGATGTACCGCAGGCGCTGGCCCAGGCGCACTGCGCACACCGCCAGATGGTGATTCGGCAGGGCCCGTTCACGGCGCTGCGCGGCCCGGCGCGGCTGTACGGCACCCCGGCCCTGCCAGGGGCTCCGCCACCGGACTTCAGCCAGCATGCCGACGAGGTACTGGCCGATCTCGGATTCAATGACGCCCAGAGGCGCGACTTGTACAGCCGGGGTATTGCCCGCACTCGCCCGCTCTGATTTGCAGATCACAAAAAAGATAGGAGACAAGCATGCGAACCATCGCTGCCATCATGACTGCTGCCGGTTTGATTGCGACCGCTGCGGCGACCCATGCACAGGCCCCGCAGCCCCCTTACCCCATCAAACCCATCAGGGTCATCGTGGCCTACGCCGCCGGCCAGGGCACCGATGTGGCGACCCGGCTGCTGGGCGAGCAGCTCTCCCGAGAGCTGGGCCAGCCCTTTGTCGTGGAGAACAAGGCCGGCGCCGGCGGTATTCTGGGGACCGAGCTGGCGGCACAGGCTGCCGGGGACGGCTACACCCTGACCATGGGGACCAATGCGACCCATGTCCTGAACCAGTACCTCTATGCCAAGATGCCGTTCGACCCGGAGAAGGACTTCGAGCCCATCGCCATGGTGGGCACCTTTCCGATGGTGCTCGCTGCGGGCGCCGCCACCCCGTACCGTGCGGTCGGCGACGTGCTGGATGCCGTCAAACGCACGCCCGGGTCCAGCGACATCGCCATGCCCAGTACCTCGGCGCGCCTGGTGCTCGAATTCTTGAAAGAGCGCTCGGGGGCCCCGCTTTTTGGTATCCCGTACAAGGGCTCGGGCAGCGCCATGACCGATGTGCTCGGTGGTCAGCTCGCGGTGACGATCGACACCCCGCTGGCACTGCGCCCCCACCTGGCGGCCGGCAAGCTGCGTGCCATCGGCGTCACTTCGGCCACACCCAGCAGCCTGGTGCCGGGGGTCAAGCCCGTGGCCGAACAAGGGTATCCCGGCTTCGAGTTCGTTGCCTGGAATGCACTCTACGCCCCCAAGGGCACGCCGGCCGAAATCACCCGGGTGCTCAATGCGGCGGTCAACAAGGTGCTGGCCAAGCCCGAGGTGCGCCAGCGTTTGCTGGATCTGGGATTTGAGCCCGCAGGGGGAAGCGCTGCGTACCTGGGGGTCTTCGCCAAGAAGGAGCGGCAGCGCTGGGCGCCCATCATCAAGGCGGCCGGTATCCGCGCGGACTGAAGGCCCGGCCCTTCAAGAGCCCGTTTGGAACGTGCCGGGGAACAGATTCCCCGGCACTTCGATGGTGGCAGGTGCATAGCGCAGCCGGGCACGCATCAGCGGGGTGGTCCCGGTCTGGCCACGCTCCTCGCTCCAGGCCTCGATGGCAACACTGGCATCCTGGTCGCTGCAGGACAGCAGATGGCCCGTGAACGTGACACATTGCCCCAGCCGGGGTCGGGCCAGCAGTACCACATCGGACAGACCCACCAGGGCCACCGGCGCCGCAAAATGCTGGCCGGGCAGCACGGCGCCAGCCAGGTCCATCTGGGCCAGCAGCCAGCCCGTGGGTACCTGGCCGCTGGCGTCGATGTGGGCGGGCATGGTCATGGTTTTGAGCAGGGTCTGCGGCACGGCAGTGCGGGGCTCTTGCATGGTTCAGCTCCCTCCCTGCAGGCGTGACAGCTCGGCCGCCTCCCGCTGCATCACCTGGGCCAGTTGCTGCACCACCGCAGCGCCCATCTGGCTGCTGAGCCCCACCACCACCAGCGTATGCACCAGCCGCCCCCCCGGGGCAAACACCGGCACGGCCACCACGGTGATGCCCGCCATGAAGTTGTCTCGGTCCAGGCTCCAGCCCCGGGACCGCGTCAGCTCGACCTCCTTCTTCCAGGTGGTGTACGTGGGGGCCTTGTCCCACACCACGTGGGCAAATTTCTCTTTCAGCACGGGCCAGGGTTCACCGCTGTAGGCGGCAATCAGCCGCCCCGTGGCGCTGACCAGCGTGTCGAACTGGCTGCCCACGTCGGTGTGCACGCGAAACGGCTGGCTGGAGCGTGACAGCGCCAGCACCATCACCGTTTGCCGCGCAGTGATCTCCACGCCCATGGCCGTCACGCCAAACTGCGCGGCCAGACGGTCGAGCACCGGCTGCACGAGCTGCGTGAAGCCGCCGCCCTCCAGCACGCTGCGCGCCAGGCTGATCATGCCGGTGCCCAGCGCGTAGCGTTTGGTGCCCGCGTCGAGAGTGACCAGGTCCTCGGCCACCAGCACCCGCAGGATGTGCAGGCAGGTGCTCGGCACCAGATGCAGGGCCTCGGCCACGGTCTTCAATGTGAGCGGCTGCTTGTGTTCGCCCAGCAGCCGCAGGATGGCGATGGAACGTGTCACGGCGGGCACGGGCCGCACGCGCATGCCCTTCGCGGGCTTGGCTTCTGCAGGTTGCGGGGCGGGCTTGGAGCGGGTGACCATGTGGGTGTGCTTGGGCTTCAAACCCGCAAGCGTAAACCCATTTACGGCCGCATCGGCCGCAGTGCTGCGTTGCGGCTGGGCCCCGAACAATGCCATCAGGCTGTGGTGGGCTGGAATGTCCAAGGCGTGCTCCTTGTCTGGGTACAAAGAAATTTCGGCCGCAATGGGGCGGTCTGGGGATTGGGGGGGTGGCAGGCCGGCCTTGTCTCAGGGCTTCATGGCCTTCAGGAGGGCATGGGCCGTGAGGACCAGGCTCTCGCCTGCGCGCAACTCGCCCCGCATGAAGACCAGGCTGGCGGTGCGCTGTATCACTTCGGCCCGTGCCTCGACAAACTGGCCGGCCCGCACCGGGCTCACAAAGTGGGAGTCCAGCTGCAGCGTGACGCAAGGAGCACGATCACAGGCTTCCCACGCCACTGCGCTCAGTGCATGGTCCATCAGGGTCATCAGGGCGCCGCCATGGCCCGCCCCCGCTGGGTTGAGGTGCTGGGGCCCGACCGCAAAGCCGTACGCCCAGCCGTGCTCCTCCCGCTTGGCCCACAGCGGCCCTGCATGCTGGATGAAACCGGGCAGGCTGCGGGCCTTCCAGCCCGCGGCTGGGGGAGAGGGGGTATCAAGCAATGGGGTCTCCTCACATCTATCGTTGCGGCAGATGCAAAGAAAATTGTACAGTTAAATTTTAATTGTCTTAGTACAATATCTATCGATGATGTGTAGGCCCGCCCGGTGGGCCCCACCACGGGTGCTGGGCACAAAGCCAGGCACTGCTCCCATGGCGTGGCCTGGACGCAAGAGTCGCCGCCACGGGTCTCCTGTGGAACGGCATTCCATCGGACAAACAGGCGGGAATCCGCAGACAGTGCCGCAGCCCGGCAAGGCGCATCCACAACGCCATGCGTGGGAAGGCACGCCGCATCAGGGCAGCTGCACCGTCTCGGCCAGGTGCCCGTACACCGTCGCAATGCGCCGCAGGTGCCGCGACTCCGGGTGGGTCAGCAGCCACAGCTCGGTTTCGCCATCGGCCAGCGAGCCCGTGAGTGGGCGCAGGTCGCTGCGGCCCTGGGCCAGAAAGAGGGGCAACACCCCCACGCCCATGCCCAGGGCCACCAGTTCCATCACCGTGAGCAGGCTGTTGACGCGGTAGGTGGGCTGGGCCCTGGGGTATTGCTTCTTGCGCCAGCGCACCGAGGGGTGGTCGGGCAGGGCGTCGTCGGGCGCAATCCAGGCGGCGCGGCCGGCCTCCACGTCCGACAAGGCCAGCGTGCTGGCGGTGCCTGCGTACAAGGCCGAGCGGATCATGCCCAGCTGGCGCCCCACCAGGTGTTGCGGCGGGCGCTTGGTGGCGCGCACGGCGATGTCGGTGTCGCGCCGCGTCAGGCTCACCAGCTCGTTGCCGGCGTGCAGCTCGTACACGAGGGCAGAGTGCCGGGGCTGCAGCACCTGCAGGGCCGGGGCGATAAGGCCGTGCAGGATGGTGTCGGTGGTGGAGATGCGCACCGTGCCCGACACCTGTTCGGGCTGCGCCTGCGCGGCAGAGCGGGCGGCCTCCAGGGCGGCTTCCACGCGCTCGGCCTGCTCGGCCAGGGCCTGGGCCAGTTCCGACGGGCGATAGCCCGCGCGTGAGCGGTCGAACAGCGACTGGCCCAACCCCCGCTCAATGCGCTGGATGGCGCGGAACACCGTGGACGCGTCCACACCCAGCCGCTCCCCGGCGGCGGCCAGGGTACCGGTGCGCGCCATGGCCAGCAGCACTTCCAGCTCGGCGGCGCCCAGCTGGTATTGCGCTGATGCAACGGTTGATTTCATGGTCGCTTGCTTTGTTTGCGTTGTTGCAAGCATAGATTCTGCCTGTCGCCGGCCGTTGCTGTGTACCGATGGGTATCCGTGGGTGCCGAGGAGCGACATATTCCAACCGTTTTTACAGAAAGCCCCGTTCCCATGAAGCTCTACTACGCCCCCGGTGCCTGCTCGCTCGCCGTCCACATTGCCCTGCGCGAGGTTGGCGTTCCGTTCGATCTGGTCAAGGTGGACCTGGTGCGCCACACCACCGAGACCGGCGCCAACTACCTCGACATTGCCCCGCGCGGCTATGTGCCCCTGCTGGAGCTGGCCGACCAGTCGCGCCACACCGAAGCAGCGGCGTTGCTGCAGTACGTGGCCGACCTGGATCCGGCGCGCGCATTCATCGGACAGCCCGGCTCCAGCGAGCGGCTGGCCGTGCTGGAGTGGCTCACCTTCGTCAGCACCGAACTGCACAAGGGCTTCAGCCCCTGGCTGTGGCACAAGGAGACGGCCGACTCCACGCGCCAGGCCGTCAAGGCCAAACTGGCCGTGCGTTTTGCCGAGATGGACGCCGTGCTGTCGCGCAGCGACTTTCTGGCGGGCCGCTACAGCGTGGCCGATGCCTATGGCTTCACCATCGTCAACTGGTCGAACCTGCTGGGCATCCCTCTCACCGCCTACCCGCACCTGCAGGCCTGGATGGCACGCGTGGCGGCGCGCCCGCAGGTGCAGGCTGCGCTGCGCGCCGAGGGGTTGCTGTCGTGATGGCCCAGACCACAGCGCCCGCTGCGCTCACTCTGGTCTCGCACGCGCTGTGCCCCTATGTGCAGCGCGTGGCCATCGTGCTGCACGAAAAGGGCCTGGCGTTTGAGCGCCGCACCATCGACCTGGCCCGCAAGCCCGACTGGTTTCTGGCGATCTCGCCGCTGGGCAAGACTCCGGTCTTGCAGGTGCGCGGCCAGAGCCTGTTTGAGTCGGCCGTGATCTGCGAATACCTGGACGAGGTGGCCATGCCCGTGCTGCACCCGCAAGACCCGCTGCAGCGCGCGCGCCACCGGGCGTGGATGGAGTTTGGCTCTGCGGTGCTGAACACCATCGGCGCCTTCTACGCCGCGCCCGATGAGGCCGCGGTGCAGGCCCGCGCGCAAGACCTGCGCAGCCGCTTTGTGCAGATCGAAGAGGCGCTGGGCCAGCGCAGCGCGCCGGGGCCGTACTTTGCAGGGCTGCACTTTGGCATGGTGGATGTGGTGTTCGGCCCGGTGTTCCGGTACTTCGACGTCATCGACACCTTGCCGGGCATGGATGACCTGGCGCTTTGGCAAGGCTTGCCGCTGGTGCAGCAGTGGCGTGCGGCGCTGGCGGTGCGCCCTTCGGTGCAGCAGGCCGTGGGCACGGACTATGCCGAGGGCTTGCGCGCATTTTTGCGTGCGCGTGGCTCTGCCCTGTCGCTGCGCATGCAGGCAGTGGCCGCCTAAGCCCTGCACGCCTCACAGCTCAATCCGCCCAGGTGCCCGGTGCCAGCCCGTCCAGCGTGTACGGCCCGATGGCTGCGCGGATCAGCCGCAGCGTGGGGTGGCCCACGGCGGCCGTCATGCGGCGCACCTGGCGGTTGCGGCCTTCGCGGATGATGAGTTCGATCCAGGTGGTGGGGATGGCTTTGCGCTCGCGGATGGGTGGGGTGCGGTCCCACACTTGGGGTGCGGGCTCCAGCAGCCGTGCGCGGGCGGGCAGGGTGGGGCCGTCATTCAGCACCACGCCGCTGCGCAGCGCGGCCAGCGCAGCCTCATTGGGGATGCCCTCCACCTGCACCCAGTAGGTCTTCTCCATCTTGAAGCGCGGGTCGGCAATGCGGGCCTGTTGCTTGCCGTCGTTGGTCAGCAGCAGCAGCCCTTCGCTGTCGGCGTCCAGCCGCCCGGCCACGTACACGCCGGGCAGGTCGATGTAGTCCTTCAGGCCCTGCCACTTGCCCTCGGGCGTGAACTGGCTCAGCACGCCGTAGGGTTTGTTGAAGCGGATCAAGCGCGGTGTCATGGGGTTGGTTTCAAGCAAAAAGGGCCGGATGCGCCAGTGCAATATGCGCTGGATGCTATCAAATGCATAGTAATGAAGCCCGGCACCATCAGGCCGGCACGAACAGCGCCGGGTCCACCATGGTGCGGTTCAGCATCACGCCCCAGTGCAGGTGCGGGCCGGTCACGCGGCCGGTGGCGCCCACCTTGCAGAACGCGTCGCCGGCCTGCAGCACATCGCCCACGCGCACGTCCATGCTGCTCAGGTGGCAGTACATCGTCAGCAGGCCCTGGCCGTGGTCCAGCCACACCGTGCCGCCGTTGAAGAAGTAGTCGCCCACGTCAATCACCCGGCCCGGCAGCGGCGCCACGATGGGCGTGCCGGTGGCGGCGGCAATGTCCATGCCGCTGTGCGGATTGCGCGGCTGGCCGTTGAACACGCGGCGCAGCCCGAACGAGCTGGACCGCCGCCCCGGCACGGGCACGCGCATGCGCAGCGATGCCAGCGCCACGCCCGCGGGCTGTTCGGTGAAGGTGGTCATTACCTGGGCCTGGTGGTCGCGCTCACGCTCGTAGCGGGCCTGGTCCTCGGGCGACAGGTCCACCGTGCGGGGCGATACCTTGAGGTGCTGCTCCTTGTACTGCTTGGGGGCCACGCTGTAGTGCACCAGGCGCGGGCTGCCGCCGCCCTCGGGCAGCACGCTGATGAAGGCATCGCCGGGCGCTGCCGCCAGCGGTATGCCCACGATGGCCGTCCACTCAATGGCATCGCCCACCACGCGCAGCGGCACATCCACCTCGCCCTGGCGCAACTGCGCCACCGGCCGCGTGGCCGCCGGGCCCAGCGACAGCCGCGCCACGCCCCCCGGCACCTGCAGCGCCTGGGGCCACACAGTGGGCGCGGGTGGCAAGGGCTTGGCGTGCAGGGGCGCCACCAGGGCAGGCTGCGCCAGCAGGCCCGCCGTGCCGATCAAGGCGCTGCGGCGGGTGACGGAGAGGGCGGGGCGGAGGGGAGCAGGGCGGGCAGATTCAGGCACGGCGGAGAAGGGCGAGAACAAAAAACAAAGAGGCAGCGCGAGGGGGTGTAGCGATGGACAAAGCGCACCGCTGTCTTGGCCGACAAGGGCCATTGTGCCCCCGGTGTTGGCGGCGTCCGCCTACATCGCGCGTGCATGGTGCCACCTACCATCGCGCCATGCCACCCGCCGCCCCTCGTCGCCGCCGCTCCACCATGCTCACTGTTTTGCTCACGGCCCTGGCCACGGGGGCCCTTGTCCTGTTGGCACTCAACTTCACGGCGGGCGAGAAAAAGGTGCAGCAGCAGCTGCCGCGCCTGTACACCACCGCCCACCCGCAGTTCGAGCGTGCCCTGGGCAGCCTGCTCGGCCCAGGCATTGTGGGCGGCAATGCGGTGACGGAGCTGATCAACGGCGACCAGATCTTTCCGCCCATGCTGGCCGCCATCAAGGCCGCCCAAAAGAGCGTCACCTTCGAAACCTACATCTACTGGTCGGGCGACATCGGCAAGCAGTTTGCCGACGCCCTGAGCGAGCGCGCCCGCGCCGGTGTGCCCGTGCATGTGCTGCTCGACTGGGTGGGCAGCGCCAAGATGGAAGAGAGCTACCTGGCCGAGATGAAGGAGGCCGGGGTGCAGATTGAAAAATTCCACAAACCGCATTGGTACAACCTGGCCCGCCTGAACAACCGCACCCACCGCAAGCTGCTGGTGGTGGACGGGCAGGTGGGCTTTACCGGCGGCGTGGGCATTGCGCCCGCGTGGACGGGCAACGCGCAAGACCCCGACCACTGGCGCGACTCGCACTACCTGGTGCGCGGCCCCGCCGTGGCGCAGATGCAGGCCACGTTTCTGGACAACTGGCTCAAGGTCACCGGCAAGGTGCTGCATGGCGAGGCGTACTTTCCGGCCATTGCTCCAGCGGGTGGGCAAAAGGCGCAGATGTTCTCCAGCTCGCCATCGAGCGGCAGCGAGAGCATGCAGCTCATGTACCACCTGGCCATCACGGCAGCCGAGCGCAGCATCGACCTGTCGGTGGCCTACTTTGTGCCCGACGACCTGACCCGCAAGCTGCTGATGGATGCGCTGGCGCGCGGCGTGCGCGTGCGCCTGGTCACCCCCGGCGAGCACACCGATACCGAAACGGTGAAGGCCGCATCCCGCGCCACCTGGGGCGAGCTGCTGCAGGCCGGGGCCGAGATTTACGAGTACGGGCCCACCATGTACCACTGCAAGGTCATGATCGTGGACCTGCTGCTGGTGTCGGTGGGCTCCACCAATTTTGACAACCGCTCGTTCCGCCTGAACGACGAGGCCAACCTGAACGTGTATGACGCCGCCTTTGCGCAGCGCCAGACGCTGGTGTTTGAAGACGACATAAAGCGGTCACGCCGCGTGACCTACGAGGCGTGGCTGGAGCGGCCGTGGAGCGAAAAGCTGCACGAAAAGATGACCGGGCTGCTGCGCTCGCAGTTGTAAGCCGACTGCAGCGCCCGGTGTTTCACGGGTCAGTGCGTCACAAACTCGTACGCCACTTCTTCGCTCTCCACCATCTCCAGCACCTCGTTGAGCTCGTCCTCGTTCTCGCTGCTGCTCCACATGTCTTCGGGGTCGTTGGCAAACAGGGGCTCGATGGCCAGGTCCAGAAATTTGTTGTCGGCCATCTGGATGACGGGCGTGCCTTCCGAGGTTTCGACCAGTTGCCAGTCGTCGGGCACGGTCATTTCGAGCTGGATGGTGACGTTGAGTTTTTTCATGGGGTTCCTTGTTGGGTAGGGGCGGTGGGTGGTTGGCGCCAGCCGTTGGCAGCGCCGTCAGGGCATGCAGGGTAACCCAGCAGGGTGGCAGTGCCTGCGCGGTGCCATCATGGGGCACGCACAGTGACACGCACATGGCACGTTGAATGCTTGGTGCTGGCGTATTCTTTGGTGGCCCCGCCGCGGCCGGTGCGTGCAGCATTGGCCGGGCGGGCTTGATTTATCCCTTCTGCATCCCTTTGCGTTCTGGAGCCCTTTCCCATGATCCCCAAGAAAACACTCGCCGTTGCTGCGGCCGCCCTGTTTGCCGCCATGTCTCTCGTCTCCCAGGCCGCGCATGCCGGCCCCCGGCTCGACAAGATCATGGAGACCAAGGTCATCCGCGTGGGCACGCCTGGCGACTACCGCCCGTTTGCCATCAAGACCGACGCGGGCTACAGCGGCCACGACATCGACGTGATTGAAACCATGGCCAAGGAGCTGGGCGTGAAGATCGAGTACGTGCAGACCTCGTGGCCCAACCTGGTGAAGGACCTGCAGGGCGACAAGTTCGACGTGGCCGTGGGGGGCATCACCCGCAACGTCAACCGCATGCGCATTTTTGACATGCTGCCCGGCTACGCGCCGTTCGGCAAAGTGGCCCTGGTGCGTGCGGCCGACAAGGCCAAGTACACCAGTGTGGACGCGATGAACCAGCCCTCCGTGCGCGTCATCAAGAACCCCGGCGGCACCAATGAGACCTATGTGCTCGCCAACCTCAAGGCCGCACAGGTCAGCACGCACGACAAGAACGCCGAGATCCCCGCGCTGATTGCCGAGGGCAAGGGCGACGTGATGATCACCGAGACGTATGAAGCCCTGCACTACGCCAAGGCCGACCCGCGCCTGGCTGCTGCGTTTGTGGACGCACCGCTCACGCCCAAGAACTACCTGGGCTTCATGCTGCCCACCGACGACGCCGACTATGTGCGCGTGATGGGCTTTGTGTGGGGCCTGGTGGACAGCCGGGGCACCATCAAGCAGGCGGCAGACAAGTGGTTGAAGTGATGGCTTTGAACTGACGTGGGCCTGGCGCAAGGGGGCAGTGCGTTACTCGCCCGGAATCTCCGGCTCCACCAGCAGCGCCAGCAGCTGCAGCGACTCCTGCCAGCCCAGGGTGCACATCTCGGTCGGGATCACCGCCGGGATGCCCGCCTGCACGATGGACACCTCGGTGCCCGTCATCACCTTTTTGAGCTGGATGGTGGTGCGCATTTCGCCCGGCAGGTTGGGGTCGTCAAACCGGTCGGTGTGCACGATGCGCTCGCCCGGCACCAGCTCCACATACTCGCCGCCAAATGCGTGCGTGCCGCCGCTGCTCAGGTTGGTGAATTGCATGCGGTAGCTGCCACCCACGCGCGCATCCAGACTCAGCACCCGGCCCGTGAAGCCATGGGGTGGCAGCCATTTGCATAGGGCGTCGGCATCCAGAAACGCGCGGTAGATGCGCTCTGCCGGTGCGCGCAGCACGCGGTGCAGGGTGACGGTGCCGGTCGTGGTGGTCATGCGGGGTCTCCTTGAAGGTGGACATCAGGGTGGATGAAAGCGTGAACCGCCGAACGATATCGCTCATTCAACGTGTTCATACCCCTACGACGAACGGGCCTGCGCGTTTTCGACAACCTGCCGCTGCCACGGCAACTTTTTGTCTCAGGCTGCGACGGTGCGCACTGCAAAGCTCTCGCTGCCCTGCGCCCAGGCCAGCAGCCGATCGATGTTGGGGTGCTTGCCCGGAAAGGCGCGCGCATCTGCCACATGCTCGGCATACCACTCCAGCCCCAGGCTGGCAGCGGCAGGCGTGATCTGCCCGCCATACAGCGCCGCCAGCGCGGCATACACCACCAGCGACCCGGTCTGGCCGGGCTTGTTCTCGATGGTGGCCAGCGTTTGGCCGTCCGCGCCCAGCAGTTGCAGGGCGGCGAGGTGGCTGGCGGAGGGGAGTTGCTTCAGGCGGTCTGCGAAGTTCATGGCAATCAAATTCAAGTGAAATGGGCCGCAAGCGCTAGAAGATCATGCGCGAGCAGCTATAAAAAAGTGAGTGGCTGATACAGCGGGGCGGAATCTTAAAGGATGCGCGTGGGGCCCTGACTTTGAACAGGCGCTACCGTTGAGCAGGCGCTCACGCCTGCCACACCCCAAATCCCGCCGAGCGCAGGTCGATGCCGATCTCGATCTCCCGGTCCACCGCCTCCTCGTAGGTCATGGGGTTGAAGCCCTCGTACAAGTCCGGCAGCAGCCGCAGGCCGTACTGCGTCACAAACCGGTTGGCCTGGATGCCCGCCTTGTGCTTGTCAAACCGCACATCCGGGTCCAGCCCCGTCATGCCCACGTACACGCAGGGCTTGCCGTCGATGTAGCCGGGGTTGCATTTGCGAAAGCGCGGCTCCAGCAGCACGTCTTTGGAGAGTTCGACCACATAGACGTGGTGGTGGGGCTTGCGGCGGCGCATGGGGGCTGGTGGGGGGCGGTGTGGGGTTGGGCTGCTTTACGCAGTCCGTCTGACGGGCTACTCGTCGTCCTCTTCCGCCAGCCCGTCGTCCCGCAGGCGCCGGTCCAGCTTGCCGCGCAGCGCGTCGGCGTCTTGCAGAAACTGGTCCACCGGCACCGCAGGGGCCACGCGCAGGGCGGGCGGGAACAGGCTGCTCATGTACAGCTCGCTGCCCAGCCGCATGCGGTTGAGCCACTGCGCACCCAACCACGACGGCACGCCCAGCAGCACCACGGCCGCCAAGGCCCAGGCCAGGCCCACGCGGCGGCGGGGCAGCACGGTGACCAGGTGGGCGTACAGCGCGCCCGCCAGCACCAGCACCATCAGCACCGGGGCAAACCGCGACAGCGACTCCAGCGAGAACGTGAACGCCGTCAGGTAGCTCAGCAACTGCACGGCGTCGGCCACCAGCACGGCGGCGCATGCGATGCGCACGTGGCGCCAGAACCGCAGCTGGCTGCCAAACAGCTTGTTGGCCACGGACCACAGACCCGCCCATGCCCCCACCACCGCCAGCGTGGTCAGCAGCAACAGGGGCAGCGACTTCAGGTATTGCGCGGCGTCGCGTGCCTCCAGCCACGACTCTCCCAGCCCGGCCAGCAGCACCAGCACCGCCAGCGCTGCCGTGGTGCCCACCGTGCGCCACGGAAACTGCGGCAGCGCCTGCTCCTCGGCAATGGGCGCATCGGCCAGGCGCAGGTTGATGTGGGTGTGGCCCAAGTCGATGGGCGTGCCATCGGGCCAGTCAAAGCGCTCGCCCTGGGCATGTTGCTTGCGCTGCAGGCGTGCGCCGTTGCGGGTCTCCAGCACCTCCACCTGCACGGTGCGGGGCTCGTCCATCGCGCGGTCAATGCGCAGATGCCGGGGCGCCACAAAGGGGTCGTCCAGCACCAGGTCGCAGTCCAGCGCGCGGCCCACGGTCACGGGCCAGCGGGTGATGGGCGCGCGCGCCAGCAGCGCGCCGTGACGGTCAAACGCCTCGATCAGCCCCAGGGTGGTGGTGGTCGGCATGGCGCTCATGGTGCTGCCTCCCAGCGAAAGGCCTTGAGGTAGTGGCTGGCCAGCTTCATGCCGTTGTCAAACGCAATGCCCTGCACATCCAGGCGGCCCAGCACGCCCTGCGTGGGCTGGTTGACCGAGGTGGCCAGCACCGTCATGTTGTACAGGCCGGTCAGCTTGCGGTAGGCCGACAGGCACACCACCGCGCGCAGCGGCACGTTGCCGGGGTCCACAAACCGCTCGGTGCACTCGGCCGCCGTCTGGTGGCGGTTGCCGCGTGTGGGCAGGCGCTCGTTGGCAAAACTTTGCGAATACATGCGGGCAAACCGGGCGGCGCCCAGAGTGGGCGCGTTGTAGGCCTCGTAAGACAGGCGCACCGCGCCGGTGCTGAAGTCGCCCGCCACCACGTCGCTGTCGGCCTGGCATTGCGTGCGCTCCAGGTTCAGGCCCGGGAAGGCCGGGTCGCGCCCCGATCCCCAGCACCGCGCTAGCGCATCGTCGGGCACGGGCAGCCGGTAGTTGCCGTGGCGCTGCTCGCGAAACGGCGCTTTCAAAAAGCGGTCCGTCAGCAGTTGCTGGTGCTCCATCAGCTGCCGCGTCATCTCGGCATGTGCGGCCTGGGTGATGGGCTGGGCGTTGGCCGCACGCTGCACCAGCGCCTGCGCAAACTCGGCCGGTATCAAGAAGCTGACCTGCTCGCCATCCAGCCGCTTGGCCACGTTGACGCCCAGCACCCGGCCCGCGTCGTCCACGGCGGGGCCGCCGCTCATGCCAGGGTTGAGTGCGCCGCCAAAAAAGATGCGCGGGTAAAAGCTGCGCTTGACCAGGCCGTTGTAGGTACCCTCGGTCACCGCAAAGCCAATGTCCAGCGGGTTGCCCAGCGAGTAAATGCGCTCGCCCTGCGCCAGTGGGTCGGTGGTGGGGCGAAAGCTCAGCACCGGCGCTGCTGCCGTGCGCCCCTTGGCGCGCAGCACGGCCAGGTCGCGCTGCACGTCAAACGCCAGCAGCTCCACCTCGCCCTCCTGCCCCTCCATCGTCACGTACACGCCCCGGTAGCGCTCGGGCTCCAGTGCCAACTGGCTGGCCACGTGAAAGTTGGTGACGATCAGCCCATCGGCCGACACAAAAAAGCCCGAGCCAATCGACGCCTGCGTGTTGGCGTTGCGCAGCAGCGTGCGGATCTGTACCAGCTTGTCGCGCGACAGCTCGTAAATGCGCCGCGCGTCGCGCGACAGCAGGGCCGCATCGGCGGCGGTGGGTGCGGCGGCTGTGGCGCCGCTCGGTGTTGGGGCTGTGCCATCCACAGCGGCACTGCCCGCCGGGCGCGTGGCCGGGGCGTTGGCAGCAGCGGGTGGGGGGGCGGGCTGTGCGTGCGCTAGCGCACACATCAGCAAAAGCAGCGACGAGGTCGCCAGCCGCAAGGGCCGAATCGAAGGGAAGGGCATCGCGGTATTCTATGAACGCCCTGCGACAAGCCTTAGAGCGGCTAACAAAACTCTTCTGGCGTCGTTGCTGTGTCTTGTCGTACTACTCGTACTGCCTGCGACACACCGCCTAGCCAGAACCGCTTCGCTGAGTTTTGTTAGCCGCTCTTATTGGCGTTGTCCGTTCCGTCGGCCCCGTTTGCCGCCGGGCCTGCCATTCACCTGCCATTCACCTGCCACTCCATCCCACGCACCCATGCAACCCACCCCCACCTATCCCATCGGCACGCCCGGCCAGCCCTGGGGCGCGGCAGAACGCGACCAGTGGCGAGCACGCCAGGTGCGCCAGCGCAGCTACGCCGACGACGTGCTCACGGCCATCGAGGCGCTGCGGGGCCGGTTGGAGGTGGAGATGTACGGCGATGTGATTTATGCCGATGCGCAGCACCCGGCAGAGCGCTTTCCCCTGCGGGCCCTGCGCAGCCCCCAGTGGCAACCCGGTCTGCCCAGCGTGCTGGTCACCGGCGGGGTGCACGGCTACGAGACCAGTGGCGTGCACGGTGCACTGCGGTTTGTGGACACGCAGGCCGAGCGTTTTGCCGGCCGTGCCAACCTGCTGGTGGTGCCCTGCGTCAGCCCCTGGGCGTACGAGCGGGTTCAGCGCTGGAACTTCGACGCCATCGACCCCAACCGCTCGTTCCGCGACGGCTCGCCCGCGCAGGAGTCCGCCGCCCTCATGCGCCTGGTGGCCCAACACCAGGCCCAATACGGCCCGGTTGCTGCCCACATCGACCTGCACGAAACCACCAACACCGACGAATCCGAATACCGCCCCGCCGTGGCCGCGCGCGACGGCAAGGTGTTCGAGCCCGGCAGCATCCCCGACGGCTTCTACCTGGTGGACGACACCGATAACCCCCAGCCCGCCTTCCAGCAAGCCATCATCGAAGCCGTCAGCCGCGTGACGCACATTGCGCCTGCGGACGACAAGAACGAAATCATCGGCACGCCCGTGGTGGCGCCGGGCGTTATCCACTACCCGATGAAGCAGTGGGGCCTGTGTGCGGGCATCAGCGGCGCGCGCTACACCACCACGACCGAGGTCTACCCCGACAGCCCCCGTGCCACGCCCGAGCATTGCATTGCGGCGCAGGTGGCGGCGGTGTGTGCGGCGGTGGAGTTTGTGTTGACCGACGCGCAGCGCTGAGGGTTGCGGCCCCGCGCGGCAAGGCTTCGTACTTTGGGTGCTCTCTTGGCGCTCGTTATGGAGCGCTTCCCAAGGCTCCCAGCAACCTGGCGCTGACCTCGGCCTCATCGAGCGTGGCGAACGCCATGTTGTGCTGTTCCGTCAGCGGCCCATGGCCCGGCTCCATGCGGCCAGCGGCGTCATAGCCCATGGCCTTGAACTTCCAGACCCCGCCGACCAGCTTGAGGGAACCCACATGCGCGCCATCGGCCGTGTGCACGGACACCACGGCGGCGTTAACGGGCACCAGCTGCAACGGGCCAGCCACCCGGCCAGGCGGCACATGGGCGAAGGTGGGGGAGAACGGAGGCGTCATGGATGGGCTTTGTTGCTGCTGGAGCTTTTTGAATGAAATGGGCCTATAGCGCTAGAAGGATATGCGCTGGCAGCTATCAATAAAGGAGCGTTCTGGGCTGAGATAGCACCCGAGTCAGAACGACGACCCCGGCTCGCTCAAAAACGCCAGTTCTTCGGCCGTGGAGGTACGGCCCAGCACCGCGTTGCGATGCGGGTAGCGCCCAAAGCGGTCAATGATGGCCTTGTGCCTGCGCTCAAAGTCCAGGTTGTTTTCCATGCCCGGCTGCGCAAACAGCTCTAGGGCTTGTTCATGAATCACGGCAGATTCGCTGTTCATGTAGGGCATGTAGGCAAACACCCGCTGCGCCGTGGGCAGGCTGCGGTCTTGCCCGCTGGCCACCAGCTCTTGCGCCAGCGCAAGAGCCAAGGCGTCTTGCGCAAAGGCGCGGGCGGTGTCGCGGTACACATTGCGCGAGAACTGGTCCAGCACCAGGATTTCTGCCAACCGGCCCTCTGGGGTGGCGCGCCAGGGGAATAGCTCACAGCGGGCTCCGGTCTCCAGCGTGGGGCCGAAGCGGGTGCGGATGGATTCGTCGAGGGCAGCGTCTTTGGTGAAGTGCTGCTGAGGGGTTAGCTCGGTGAACCAGAAGTGGAGGATTTGAGAGGACTGCATCTTGAATTCAAAAAGTAACGTTCTAAGTGCAATCGAGAGGCGAAAACTCCTTGGGGGAACATTTTTCCCCAGAAAAAATAGTTATCAGGCTATTTTCTTCGTCTGAGGGATTACGTCATCACAAACGATCAAGTGTTCACTGAAAAACATAACTTCATTGCCTACATAGCGCCGTTGGGCCGTGTAGTTGAGTCCGTATGTCTTCGTGTTCACCAGCTGGTACATAGTGCGTATTTCATCTACGTTGTCATAAGACACCACCCAATGTCGCTTGAAACCTTTAGCCTTGATAGTTTTCGCGATAGCAACGTGATCGTCGTGCTCGTAATAGTTGCGGTACAGCCCCTTGCCTTTGACGTAGTAAGGAGGATCAAGATAGATCAATGACTCTCTAGGAAGAAACTCTTTGCATCGCTTCAGAAGAGTCAATGAATCTTCGCTATACACGGTGATGTCTTTCGAACGTTTAGCGATCGCTTCAATCCTAGCGGCGATGACTTCCTTTTTGAAACGGGCGTCCAGTTTGTAGGCGCCTTCTTGTCTCTTCCCGCCAATGACGCCCGCTTTCAATATGCCAGAGCGGTTGGTTCTGTTCATAAACAAGGTGGCAAATCCCTTCTCGACCAAGCTGGCTTGGCCGTCTTCACGGAGTACAGAGCGCCACTTAAACCATTCTTCGATGGTAATAGGTGTCGATGCAAGCAGCTCAAGCAACTCCTCAGAATGCTGCGTTACAGCGACCCAAAACGCAAATACTGCGGGATCTGCGTCGTTGATGTGAATGTGACTCGCATGACCCTGAAACAAGAGGTCGAGAGCAACCCCTGCCCCGCCTGCGTAAGGTTCCAGGTAATGCCCACCCGCAACTCCATTGACCTCCATCAACTTGGCAATGAAAGGTGCAAAAGGCGCTTTACCACCAGGGTAACGAAGTGGGCTGTATAGCCTATTAGAGAACATTGGGCACCTTCTTCAGTTTGACTTCCAGTGTTGCTAGTTTGGCATCGTCCACGGCGTAGCCGTTCTTCATGACATCGAATAATGCAGCTTTGAAGCTTTCTAAGAAAGCGTTAGTTGCCTTTGGATTATTTTCTACCCAATGACGCCACGCACTGAACGGCTTAACACTCGTGGAAATCAGCAATTGGAAATCTTCAGAATTGTAAAAATTCTTGAAAATGTCCCGTTTTGTCTTGTTGCCGCTGTAAGCAGCGAGGCGCTCCTCTAGATCGACAACGTTTCCACTGATGCCCAACTCTCTAATTGCCTCGCGCCCAGCTGAATTGGTAAAGACATCACGAGAAAACTGCAAGTCGTTTTCCCAAAAAGCGTCATCAGGTGGCAGGTTGTATAGATGTTCGAAGATTAGTTGATCTGGCGGTAAATCACCCGGGAGCAATACGACAGTTTTAAACCCTTTTCCCTTTAAGAGGGACCTAGCGTCAGCATCCAAACAAACAACACTGTTTACAGAAAATTCCGGAACCTTCTTGTCAAGAAGATACACGTAATTTGGGCAGCCCATTTTGATGCCCGACATTTGATTTAGAAATTTCTTTATTGGCTGTCGGTAGATTAATGCCGAGAAGAAATCTTCGGCCTCTTTGTCCTCAAAATAGACATTGACGCTGGGTAGCGTGGCGGTCCGTCCAGCGCTGACAGTTCTCGTTTGGATGTCGGCACTGATCTTTGCCCAAGACCAGTCCTGCATGACCTGAACTGATCCATATGTATTGCTCAAATAGATTGTCTTAAATTTCTTGCTATATTCATGCTGGCTCTGCTCATATGCGTACTCAATCATTACAGGTGAGTGAGATGTCATAACAACTTGCAAATTGAGCTTCCTGCATTCACGTTCAAGAATCTTCAGCAGGTTGACTTGCGCAGTTGGAAATAGGCCAGCATCAGCTTCATCAATCAGCAGCAAACCGCCTTTGTAGTCTGCATATTCAGTTTTGAGTTTTTTAAACGACAGGAGCGCCATGATGATCTGACCCGCATTGTCTTCACCAGCGGAAACTGACTCGTGGTTGTAGTTGTCACCATGGGCCACGGCGGAATTGATTGTTCCGTGCGTGCCGGTGGCCTTGGTGGAGCTCCGGTTGAGTAATTCGTTGGTCAGAGAAATGAATTCCTGCTCATGGGCTTTTAGATAATCGAAGTCTATTGCTTTGTAGTCACGGTCTGCAATCGGATAAAGCCGCTTCAAGCTCAAGAAAATCACAGGATGTGTGAAATTTCTACTGGTGTTCCCGGTGGCGATACTATTTTTTCTGATGACCGGGCGTGGCAGTATTATTTTTGTTTCATTTTCGGTAACGCCGCGGGTCATCAATTCCAAGTTGGCTGTTGCGGCTTGGTTGGTGTACCCATCATGCATATGAATGATGGCGGACAGCGATCCCGGTATATCAAATTTCTCAGAAATTCTGATATGTTCTTTGTACTGAGACTTGAAGCCTTGACCGCTGATTTGTTTGAAATCACGAAGACTTACGCCGGTGACATAGTCTTTTTCAAAACTAAAAATTTGTGCTGCAATCCCAAGGATTGAGGACTTGGATGTTCCATTTTTTCCGCAAATAACAGTGATGTAGTTACCGAACTCAACTTCGACGTCATTTAGCGCGCGAAATTTCTCGATTGTTATTTTTTTGAGTTGTGTCCCTGCCATGTTGCCTCCCCTTAGTCTTATTGAAATTTCCATTCAATCATGCACGAAGGACGTGTTTGATTGCCTACTAAGTCCGCTTCGGGTCGAACTCCGTCAACATTCCAAATCAAAAAGGCCAGCAAACTTTTTGCTTTGCTGGCCTTTTTATTACTTCACGGGAAATCACTTCCCCCAAGAATCCTTCAACCCCACCGCCAGGTTAAACACCGGCTTCTCCGCCTTGTGGTCGATGCGATCCGCCACAAAGTACCCGTGCCGCTCAAACTGGAACTTGTCGTCCGGCTTGGCGTTGGCCAATGACGGCTCCACGATGGCCGTCACCACCTTCAGGCTGTTCGGGTTCAGGCTTTCGATGAAGTCCTTGCCGCCCGCGTCGGGGTGGGCGTCCAGGAACAGGCGGTCGTACATGCGCACTTCGGCGTTCACGCCGTCGGCCACGCCCACCCAGGTGATGGCGGCTTTGACCTTGACGCTGTCGGCGCCGGGGGTGCCGCTCTTGGTGTCGGGCACCACGGTGGCCAGCACTTCGGTAATGTTGCCGTCGGCATCCTTGGTGCAGCCGGTGCATTCGATAACGTAGCCGCCCTTCAGGCGCACCTTGTTGCCGGGGAAGAGGCGCTTGTAGCCCTTGGGGGGCACTTCTTCAAAGTCTTCGCGCTCAATCCAGACTTCCTTGCCGATGGTGAAGTGGCGCACGGGGCTTTCCACGCCTTCGGGCGGGTGGGGCAGGGCGGGCAGGCTGCAGGGCTCCAGGTGGCCGGCGCCCATCACGTCGTCCCAGTTGGTCAGCACCAGCTTGACGGGGTTGAGCACGGCCATGCCACGGTGGGCTTTCAGCTCCAGGTCTTCGCGCAGGCAGCCTTCCAGGGTGCTGTAGTCGATCCAGCTGTCGGATTTGGTAACGCCAATGCGCTCGGCAAAGGTCTGGATGGCGGCGGGGGTGTAGCCACGGCGGCGCAGGCCCACGATGGTGGGCATGCGGGGGTCGTCCCAGCCGTTGACCTTGTGGTCGTACACCAGTTGGGCGAGCTTGCGCTTGCTGGTGATGACGTAGGTGAGGTTCAGGCGCGCAAATTCGTACTGGCGGGGGGGCGGGCTAGTCAGCAGGCCGCCTTCGGTCAAGCGCTCCAGCAGCCAGTCGTAGAAGGGGCGCTGGTCTTCAAACTCCAGCGTGCACAGGCTGTGGGTGATCTGCTCCAGCGCGTCCTCGATGGGGTGCGCGTAGGTGTACATGGGGTAGATGCACCAGGTGTCGCCCGTGTTGTGGTGGGTGGCGCGGCGGATGCGGTAGATGGCCGGGTCGCGCATGTTGATGTTGGGGCTGGCCATGTCGATCTTGGCGCGCAGCACCATCGATCCGTCTTCGTGCTGGCCGTCCTTCATCTCGCGGAAGATGCGCAGGTTTTCTGCCGGGGTGCGGCTGCGGAAGGGGCTGTCCACGCCGGGCTTGCCGAAGTCGCCCCGGTTCACGCGCATTTGCTCGGCGGTTTGCTCGTCCACGTAGGCGTGGCCGGATTCGATCAGGTATTCGGCCGCGCGGTACATGAAGCCGAAGTAGTCGCTGGCCTGGTAAGGGGTGGCGTCGGGCGAGCCGTTCCAGTCAAAGCCCAGCCATTTCACGGCGTCGATGATGCTATTGACGTATTCGGTGTCTTCTTTTTCAGGATTGGTGTCGTCAAAGCGCAGGTGGCACACGCCGCCGTAGTCGCGCGCCAGGCCAAAGTTGATGCAGATGCTTTTGGCGTGGCCTACGTGCAGGTAGCCGTTGGGCTCGGGCGGGAAGCGGGTGCGGATCTTGGCGGGGTCGGGCTCGCCTTGGGATTGGTGGGCGGCGTCGCCGGGGTTGCCGGCCCAGCGGCGGGTGGCATAGGTGCCTTTTTCCAGGTCGTGCTCGATGATCTGGCGCAAAAAGTTGCTGGGCTTGACGGTTTCTGCGGCCGCAGGAGTCGCAGTGGCGGCGGTATTGGCGGGGGAGGGGGTGCTCATCCAGCCATTTTAGGCGGCGGTTTCGTGACGGTTTACGCATTAAAACCAGCGCGTGTACGTTCAGACACAACGTAAAGACGGTTTTGTGCCATCCTTTTAGGCACTTGGTGCGTTGTGTACCGGTGAGGCGTGCCCTTTTGGCGGGCCGCCCTCATTCACTAGGAGATTTCCATGACGAAAACCCGTTCTGTTTCTACTGCGGCCGCTGTGGCGGGTGTGGCGCTGGCCCTGTTGGCTGGTGCTGGCTCCGCCCAGGCCCGCGATGTCAATTGGTCCGTGGGCATTGGCGTGCCCGGCGTGGTAGTGGGGGCCAGCAATGGCTACTATGCCCCCGCCCCGGTGTACGTGGCGCCACCCCCGCCGGTGTATTACGCCCCCCCTCCACGCCCTGTGTACTACAACGCTCCCCCGGTGTACTACGCACCGCCCCCAGCGGTGGTTTATGGCGGGTACGGCTATGGCGGCTACCGCCACCACGGGCACGGCCACGGTCGCCACTGGGACCGCTGATCAGCCCTGGCGGCTGGTCTTTCACCAACCTCTTGGGCGCGAGTCGCTCATTGGCAGCGTTGCACAGGCTGCCTTTTACAGCGGTCCCTCGGGGCCGCTTTTTTCTTGGCACTTCATAATCCGGCCTTCTGGCCTGCCAGCGTGGCAGGCGTTGCCCCGGAGACCCTGTCTGTGACCGCCCAAAAAACCGTTTTTGTCCTCAATGGCCCCAATCTGAACCTGCTGGGCACCCGTGAGCCCGCCGTATATGGCGCGGCCACCCTGGCCGATGTGGAAAAGCTCTGCACTGACGCCTGCAATCGCTACGGTTTTGCGCTGCGGTTTCACCAAAGCAACCACGAAGGCGCGCTGGTGGACTGGATTCATGAGGCGGGCCGCCTGCATGCAGCGGGCGAACTGGCGGGTGTGGTCATCAACGCCGGGGCCTACACCCACACCAGCATTGCCCTGCACGACGCCATCAAGGGCACGGGCATCACCCTGATCGAGCTGCACATCAGCAACGTGCATGCACGCGAGGCCTATCGCCACCATTCGTACATGGCTGCCGCCGCCAAGGCGGTGATGTGTGGGTTTGGCGTGCTGGGCTATGGCCTGGCGATTGACGGCCTAGCGCAATTGCTGGCCCAGCAGCCTGCGGCCTGACGGCCGGGCGCGCGGGGGATTCCACTGCCATGGCCCCGCTGCCCCTGCAAATTTCTGAGGACGAGGTCGAAATCACGGCCATGCGCGCGCAGGGTGCGGGCGGGCAGAACGTCAACAAGGTATCGAGCGCAGTGCACCTGCGCTTTGACGTGGCGGCATCATCGCTGCCCGAAGATGTGAAGGAGCGCCTGCTGGCCCTGCGCGACACCCGCATCACGCAAGACGGTGTGGTGGTCATTAAGGCACAGCAATACCGCAGCCAGGAGCTGAACCGTGCCGACGCCCTGGAGCGCCTGAACGCGCTGGTCAACAGCGTGGCCGTGCCACCCCGCGTGCGCCGGGCCACCAAACCCACCTATGGGTCCCAACAGCGGCGCCTGCAAACCAAGACGCAGCGGGGCGAGACCAAGGCGCTGCGGGGTAGGGTGCGCGACGGCTCATGATGCTTTGATCCCAGGTTGTCCGGTGCTTCCCGCTGCACACCATGGGCCTGTCAATGTTTGATTGGCATCATCCGTAGAACAATCTGTCTGCGCTGCAGGACTTGGTATCACGGGCCATCAGTCCTACATTCATGGCATCCCTTGATGGAGTTGTCATGTCTGCCTCTGCCCAAGCCCCCGTTCCAGTTTCTGCTGCAATTCCCGCCCTGTTTGTGTCGCACGGTGCGCCCTTGTTTGCGTTGGACGCTGGCACCACCGGCCCGGCGCTCACGCAATGGGGCCAGAGTCTGAAGTCGCAGTACCCCGGTCTGCGGGGTGTGGTAGTCATGTCGCCGCACTGGATGGCGCGGTCGGCGCAGGTGATGACCGGGCCGCAGCCCGCTACCTGGCACGACTTTGGCGGGTTTCCCCCCGCGCTGTACCAGCTGCAATACCCCGCCCCCGGCTCGCCCGCGCTGGCGCAAGAGGTGCTGGGCCTGCTGCAGGCCGCGGGTGTGGCGGCCCAGGGTGACGCGGCCCGCCCCTTTGACCATGGCGCCTGGGTGCCGCTGATGCATTTGTTCCCGCAGGCCGACGTGCCCGTGGTGCAGGTGGCCCTGCCCGTGGGCGCTGGCCCGGCCGAGGTGTATGCGCTGGGCGCCGCCTTGCGCAGCCTGCGCAGCCAAGGCGTGCTGGTGGTGGGGTCGGGCAGCATGACGCACAACCTGGCCGAGTTTTTTGGCGGCGAGCGCGCGCCCGCGCCCTATGTGCTGGAGTTCAGCCGCTGGATCGAGGATGCTCTGGCCCGTGGCGACATGGCGGCGCTGCTCAACTACCGCAGCCAGGCACCCCATGCCCACCGCGCTCACCCCACTGAAGACCACTTTTTGCCGATCTTTTTTGCGCTGGGTGCGGCGGGCGACGACCTGCACGCAAACTACTTGAGCCGCGAGGTGATGTACAGCATGCTGTCGATGGACGCTTTCGCCCTGGAGCCAGTGCACTGACACGGAACTCCTCGCACTCCACCCGTTTTTGGCCCTAAACCGTTTGAGGTGCACATATATGCTTACCTTGCCGCTCACATTTTTGCAGCGCCCCGCTGCTGCCACCACCCCTCGCCCCTGGCTGCTGGTGCTGATGCATGGCGTGGGCAGCAACGAGCAGGACCTGTTCAGCCTGTCGCCACAGATCCCGGACCGGTTCCATGTGCTGAGCCTGCGGGCGCCGTTTCGCATGGGGCCGGGTTCGCATGCGTGGTTTGATTTTTCCATCGAGCCGAGCGGCGAGCGCTCCATCAACGAAGAGCAGGAGGCGCAAAGTCGCGCGCTGATAGCCCAGGCGGTCGAGTCCGCCGCCGAACAACTGGGCATCCCGCCCGAGCGCGTGGTGGTGGGCGGCTTCAGCCAGGGCGGCATCATGGCTCTGTCGCTGCTGCTGACCCAGCCCGCGCTGATGCATGCGGGCTTGGTGTGGCACAGCCGCCTGCTGCCCCAGGTGGTGCCGCTCACGGCGCCCGCCGATGCGCTGCGCGGCAAGCAACTATGGCTGAGCCATGGCACGCACGACAACGTGATCCCGCTGGCCAACGCCCAGGCCATCGCTCATCACATGGCACCGCTGCCGGTGACGGTGACGTACCATGAGTTCCCCAGCGCGCACGAAATTCGCCCGTCCGAGCTGGCAGCCACGGTGGCCTGGCTGGAGTCGCTGTCCACCACACCGACGGCGTTTTAAGCGGGGCACTCTCGCGGGCCGGCCCCGGCTGGGCTACAACGCGTTACTAGGGCCTGGGTGTGCGGTTGTCCAATCGTGCAGTTCCCATGTGGGACTGAGAGGGAACGCCTGACGCCATGGAGCGTCGGACAAGGGTTGTTCCTGTGTTGAAGGAGAGCCCATGCCCGATCAAGACACCGCAGAATTCCGCCCCGCGCCAGAGCGCACTTCCTCCACCCTCTGGGTCGTGCTGGCCGCGCTGGTATGCGCAGTGGCGGCTGGCGCCGCCTGGTGGTTCTGGCTGCGGCCGGTAGAGCCAGCGGCAGCGCCACCCCCGGTAGTGGTCGCCCCCGCCGCACCGGCAGCGCCCCCGCCCGTCCCCGAGGCGTCGGGGCCGCAGAACCCTGTGGATGCGCTGGCACCGCCCGACGCCGCCTTGCCCGCGCTGGCTGAGTCCGACCCCCGGGTGGCAGAGCTGTTGGCCGAGCTGCTGGGCCGTGACAAGCTGGCGATGTTTCTGCAGACCGACGGTTTTGTTCGCCGTGTGGTGGCCACCGTGGACAACCTGGGCCGCACCCACGCGCCATCGCGCATGTGGCCGGTGCAGCCCACGGCGCAACGGTTTGTGGTGGATGGCACTGGCAACGCGCCCACCGCCATCGCGGCGGCCAATGCAGCTCGCTACAGCGCCTTCTTGGCGTTTGCCGAAGCGGTACCGATGGAGCCCGCCGTGGCGCTGTACGCGCGGATGTACCCGCTGTTTCAGCAAGCGTATGAAGAGCTGGGCTACCCCCGGCGCTACTTCAATGACCGCCTGGTGGCGGTGCTGGACCAGTTGCTGCAGGTGCCCGAGCCCGCGGGCCCGCTACAGGTCAAGCTCACGCCCGTGAATACCGACGTGCCCAACCTGCGACCCTGGGTGCGCTACGAGTTTGTGGACCCCGCGCTGGAGGCGCTGCCAAGCGGTCAGAAGATCCTGCTGCGCATGGGCCCCGCCAACGAGGCGCGTGCCAAGGCGCTGATCCGCGAGCTGCGCAAGCGCGTGGCGACGAGCGGCGTGGTGCGCAAATAGTGTTCGCAGCGTTGCTTGCAGCAATGTGCATGCTCAGGCGCTGGGCAAGGGCAGGGCGGTCTTGTAGCGTACCTGCTTGAGTGCAAAGCTCGACCGGATCTTCTCCACGCCCGGAATGGGCGACAGCTGCTCCAGAATGAACCGCTCCAGCGCGCCGATGTCGGCCAGCGCCACGCGGATGAGGTAGTCGCTGTCGCCGCTCATCAGGTAGCACTCCATCACTTCGTCGTGCTCGGCAATGCGGCGTTCAAAGTCGGCCAGGGCTTCCTTGCTTTGCGTCTTGAGGCTGATGCTGATGAACACATTGAGCCCCAGCCCCAGCGCCGCCGCATTGGCCAGCGCCACATAGCGGCTGATGACGTCAGCCGCCTCCAGCGCCTTTACCCGCGCAAGGCAGGGCGAGGGCGACAGGTGCACGCGCCGCGCCAGCTCCACGTTGGACAGAGAGCCGTCGGCCTGCAGCTCGGCCAGGATGCGCAAATCGAGGGTATCCAGTTTCATATGCCGCAGTTTATGGCTTTGGCGGCATAAAGTGCCATGACGGCATGGCGTAAAAGGCAAAACGGCAACTCATTTGGAGCCAGCCTCGCTACAGTGGCTGCCATGAACGCCCTCACACCCCACGCCCTGCTGCAACAAGCCCCTGGCGCCCCGCTGGACGCCGACCCCGAAGAAACCGCCGAGTGGCGCGATGCCTTCCTGGCTCTCGTCGCCACCGAAGGCCCCGAGCGCGCGCGGCACATGCTGCAAGAGCTGGTGCGGGTGGCGCGCGCGCAGCGCATTGGCTGGCAGCCCGACCTGAACACGCCCTATGTGAACACCGTGGCGGTGCAGGACCAGCCCGTGTTCCCCGGCGACCTGGCCATCGAGGAGCGGGTGGCCTCCATCGTGCGCTGGAACGCGCTGGCCATGGTAGTGCGGGCCAACCAGGCGTATGGCGAGCTGGGCGGTCACATCGCCAGCTACGCCAGTGCGGCGGATCTGTTTGAGAGCGGCTTCAACCACTTCTTCCGCGCCCGCGAGGGGCTGGGCGAGGGGCAACACCGGGGCGATCTGGTGTTCTTTCAGCCGCACAGCGCGCCGGGTGTGTACGCGCGGGCGTTCCTCGAAGGCCGCTTGAGCGAGAAGGACCTGATGCATTACCGCCAGGAACTGACGGCCCCGGGCGCAGGCGCGCAAGGCCTGTCGAGCTACCCACACCCTTGGCTCATGCCGGATTTCTGGCAGTTTCCCACCGGGTCGATGGGCATCGGCCCCATCAGCAGCATCTACCACGCGCGGTTCATGCGCTACCTCACGCACCGCAACCTGCTCGACTGTTCCGCGCGCAAGGTGTGGGGCGTGTTTGGCGACGGCGAGATGGACGAGCCCGAGAGCATGAGCGCGCTGACCCTGGCCGCGCGAGAGGGTCTCGATAACTTGGTGTGGGTGGTCAACTGCAACCTGCAGCGCCTGGACGGCCCGGTGCGCGGCAACGGCCGCATCATCGACGAGCTGGAGCGCTTGTTTGCGGGCGCGGGCTGGAACGTAGTCAAACTGGTCTGGGGCAGCGACTGGGACGGCCTGTTCGCCCGCGACCTGACCGGCGCGCTGGTGCGCACGCTGCAAGGCACGGTGGACGGGCAAATGCAGACCTTTGCCGCCAAGGACGGGCGCTTCAACCGCGACAACTTCTTTGGCCAGAACCCGGAGCTGGCGGCCCTGGCACAGGGCATGACGGACGAGCAGATCGACCGCTTGAAGCGTGGGGGCCACGACCTGGTGAAGATCCACGCCGCGTACGCCGCCGCCGCTGCGCACAAGGGCCAGCCCACCGTGATCCTGGCCCACACCAAGAAGGGCTACGGCATGGGCACTGCCGGCCAGGGCAAGATGACCACGCACAGCCAGAAGAAGCTGGACGAGACCGACCTCATCGAATTCCGCAACCGCTTCAACCTGCCTTTGAGTGATGAGCAGGCGACGAGCCTCGCTTTCTACAAGCCTGCCGAAGACAGCGCCGAGATGCGCTACCTGCGCAGCCACCGCGATGCACTGGGCGGCTACCTGCCGCGCCGCGACACCACCTGCGACGCGCTGCCCGTGCCTGCCATCGAGAGCTACGCGCAGTTTGCGCTGCAAGCTGATGGCAAGGAAATGAGCACCACCATGGCCTTTGTGCGCATGCTGGGCTCATTGCTCAAGGACGCCACGCTGGGCCCGCGCATCGTCCCCATCGTGGCCGACGAAGCGCGCACCTTCGGCATGGCCAATCTGTTCAAACAGGTGGGCATCTACAGCAGCGTGGGCCAGCGCTACGCGCCCGAGGACATCGGCTCGGTGCTGAGCTACCGTGAGGCGCTGGACGGCCAGATTCTGGAAGAAGGCATCAGCGAGGCGGGCGCCATCGCCAGCTGGACGGCGGCCGCCACCAGCTACAGCGTGCACGGCCTGGCCATGCTGCCTTTCTACATCTACTACTCCATGTTCGGCTTCCAGCGCGTGGGCGACGCCATCTGGGCCGCTGCAGACCAGCGTGCGCGCGGCTTTTTGCTGGGCGCCACCTCGGGCCGCACCACGCTGGGCGGCGAGGGCCTGCAGCACCAGGACGGCAGCAGCCATTTGGTGGCGGCCACGATCCCCAACTGCAAGGCCTACGACCCGGCCTATGCGGGCGAGATGGCTGTCATCATCGACGCCGGCATGCGCGAGATGGTGGCCGAGCAACGCGACGTTTTCTACTACGTAACGCTGATGAACGAGAACTACGCCCAGCCCGACTTGCCTGCCGATGCGGCAGAGGGTGTGCTGCGTGGTTGCTATCTTTTTAGGAGCTACTCAGGCAATTTGCACCAGCGCGACAGCGCGATTTCGTCCAAAGCTGTAACGCTGATGGGCTCTGGTGCCATCCTGACGGAGGTGGTCAAAGCCGCCGAGCAACTCGCCAGCGAGGGTGTGGACGTGACCGTGCTCAGCGTCACCAGCTGGAGCGAGCTGGCCCGCGATGGTGTGGCCTGCGAACAGCGCTGGCTGACGGGCCATGCCCAGCCTGGTCCCGCATGGCTGACCCGGCAACTGGCCCCAACCCGTGGACCGGTGATCGCCGCCACCGACTACGTACGCGCCGTGCCCGAGACGGTGCGCGCGTTCATCCCCGAAGGCCGCAAGTACATCACCTTGGGCACCGACGGCTTTGGTCGCAGTGACACGCGGGCGGCGCTGAGGCAGTTTTTTTGGGTGGATGCTGCGAGCGTGGCCCAGGCCGCGCGGCGCGCGCTGGCTGCTGGCTGATGACGGGCCGGGCGCTGCACGAGCGCCTGTCGTCGTTTTGCCTGGCCTCCCGCTCTGTGGCCGGAGGGCTGCGGGGGTGGGGTGAACGCCATTGTCCAATCTCGCCCAGGCTTCCTACAATGGTCCAGCAACCGTGAGAGGGCGCCATGGCACATGTCATCTGGGACCATAACCCGCCGACCACCTGGATAGCCAACGTGGACGGGCAAGCACTTTGCTCCATCAAGCGCAAAGACATTGGCGGGTGGACCGCCGCCTGGACAGACGACCGCCTGTGGCCGCCGCCCGCCCATCTGCCCAAGGCCATGGCGCAGCCCACCCAGTTTTTCAGCAGTCTGGAAGAAGCCAAGCAGGCGGTGGAAAATGCTCTGGGGGCTTGAGGCGGTGCCCTGGAGCACTGCTGCAGTCTGAGTGACTGCGCTTGCGTGTACCGGCGGCGGCAAGCGCAAGGCTTCCAACCAATGTATGAGGGGCGTGGGCCCCTACGCATGCGGCCAAGCTCAGCCCGCAGGGCGCTGGAAAAATGCATCCAGCACCGGCATCAGCCCCGGAAACTCCTGGGCAAACCGTTCGCGGTTCACAAAGTACGCCTCGCAGGCCACGGCAAAGAACTCGGATGGCGAGGTGGCGCCGTACGCGTCCAGCCAGGGCCGGTCGGCGCCGAAGCGCTCGGCCATGATCACGCGTTCGCGAAACTGTTCGTAGGCGGGCTCCCACGCTGCCCACCACGCCTCGTAGGCCGCCCGGCCGGTGCGTGTGCCCATGAAGCCTGCAGGCAAGGGCGGGCAGCCGTTGGGCTGGCCATTTTTCATATCGAGCTTGTGCACAAACTCGTGCACCACCACGTTGTGGCCGCGCGCCGTGTTCTCGGTGGCGTTGCTCACATGCTGCCAGCTGAGCATGATGGGACCGCGCTCCATGGCCTCGCCCAGCAGTACCTGGGTGTGCTCGTGCACCACGCCCGCTTCGTCCATCGTCTGGCGGCGCGCCACGGCTTCGCCGGGGTGCAGCACGATGCCCACAAAATCGTCGTACCAGCCGAGCGCCTTGGCAGGGTCGCTCCAGTGCAGCAGGGGCAGGCAGGCCTGCGCGGCAATGTCGATGGCCATGGCGTCGGTCACCTCCAGACCATGGGCGCCGTGGAATTCCTTGTGGTGCAAAAAGAGGGCGCTCAGCACGCGCAGTTTGGCTTGGTCGTGCAGCGACAGCGCGGCCAGAAACGGGTAGCGCTGCACGGTCTGCAGCCACAGCGTGGCGGAGATGTCTGGCACCGGGGCCACGGTGGCGCGCACGCGGCGCCAGAGGCGGTTGAGCAAGGGGGGCATTGCGATCGGGCTGCGGGAGGTGAGCCCGCTCAGTTCATGACCGCTGTTACTTGGGGGCCAAGGACAGCCGTTCCAAGCCCGCGCTGGACAAACGCAGTGTTTCCAGACGGGGGGGCAATGCCGCAGCATCCCAGTCGCTCAGCACCACACGCTGCAGCCCTGGGGTCAGCACATGGTTGGCCGGCCGGTGGGTGTGGCCGTGGATGAGGGTGTGGGCGCCAGCGGCCTGCAGCCACGCGATGGCGGCAGGCGTGTCCACGTCGGCATACGTGGCTCCCGACTGCTTGCGTGCCTCGCTTTCTTGGCGAATGCCACGCGCCTGCACCCGGCGCGTGGCCAGGGGCAGGGCCAGAAACTGCTGCTGCCAGTCGGCGCTACGGGCCTGCAGGCGAAAGCGCTGGTAGTCCACGTCGTCCAGGCACAGCAGGTCGCCGTGGCTCAGTACATACCGGTGACCGCCAAAGTCCAGGACCGTAGGGTCTGCCAAGCCGGTGATGCCGCACGCGGCCAGGAAGGCAGTGCCCGCCAGAAAATCGCGGTTGCCGTGCATGAAATACACCGGCAGGCGCTGTGAGGCAACGCGCAGAAGTGCGCAACCCTGGGCCTCGAAGTTGCCGGGCTCGCGCATGGCATCGTCGCCCACCCACACCTCGAACAGGTCGCCCAGGATGAAGAGGGCGTCTGCCGGAGTGCTCTCCAGATACTGCTGGAATGCGGCCACGGTGGCGGGCTCGCTGGCCTGCAGGTGCAGGTCTGAAATGAAATCGACCGTGCGCCAGTGCGGTGGAGCGGCAAGCTCCTCGAACGGGGGCACGGTCGTCAACGGGGCGGCAGTCAAGGCCCGGATCAGGCGGTGGATTTACAGGGCCACGGCCTTGTCGATCACGACGGCGTCAAAAGGCACGTCGTCATGGAAGCCCTTGCGTGTGGTGCGCACGGCCTTGATGGCGTCCACCACGTCCTGGCCCTTCACGACCTTGCCGAACACGGCATAGCCCCAGCCTTGGGCAGTGGGCGAGCTGTGGTTCAGGAAGGCGTTGTCCACCGTGTTGATGAAGAACTGCGCGGTGGCGCTGTGGGGATCGCCGGTGCGCGCCATGGCCAGGGTGTACTTGTCGTTCTTCAGACCGTTCTGGGCTTCGTTCTCGATGGGGGCCTGGGTTTCCTTTTGCTTCATGTCGGCTGTCATGCCGCCGCCCTGGATCATGAAGTTCTTGATCACGCGGTGGAACACGGTGCCGTTGTAGAAGCCACTGTTCACGTAGCTCAGGAAGTTGGCCGCGGACTTGGGGGCTTTCTCGGCGTCCAGCTCGATGGTGATCACGCCTTGGGTGGCCGTTTCGGCCACGTTGATGGTCACGTGGAGTTCAACTTGTGGATTGCTCATTGCAGTGCTTTCTTCAAAAAATTCACTTCACCACGGTGGCGGAGTTGATGGTGATGGGGGTGGTGGGCACGTTCTGGTGGCCGCCCTTGTTGCCGGTGGCCACGGCTTTGATCTTGTCGACCACGGCGGTGCCTTCCACCACCTTGCCGAACACGGCATAGCCGTGGCCGTCCGGGTTGGGGGCGTTGAGCATGGCGTTGTCCTTCACGTTGATGAAGAACTGCGATGTGGCCGAGTTGGGATCGCCAGTGCGGGCCATGGCGATGGTGTAGGTATCGTTCTTGAGGCCGTTCTTGGCTTCGAGCGGAATGGGAGCCTTGGTGGGCTTTTGCTGCATGTCGGGAGTGAAGCCGCCACCCTGGATCATGAAGCCGTCGATCACGCGGTGGAAGATGGTTCCGTCGTAGTGCTTGCTGTTCACGTAGGCCAGAAAGTTCTCGACCGTCTTGGGGGCCTTGGCGGCGTCAAGCTGTACCACGATGTCACCCATCGACGTGGCCAGCTTGACCTTGGCGGTATCCTGCGCCTGGACCGGGGATGCTACCGAAAATATAGCTGCCAGGGCAATTCCGGCAAGCGCTATGGACGATTTTCTTTTGGAAATCATGCAGAACTCCTTATGTGAATAGGTGCCTCGAACCGAGGGTTTTCCGGTCCGGCGAAGGGCAAGGCAGCGCTGAAGTTACCACCGGTGCGCCAGCCCGACAGGCGGCAAGGCCGCAAGCCCCCTGGCTACGGGCGGATGTCAGGTCAGGGGCGCGAGGCTACGGGCTTGGTCGCGGCACGCGAAGCCGTGGGCTGGAACACATCGCGCAGCTTGGCCTGTTTCGATCTGACCGTGGGGTTGTTGGCCTCAAGCTGTTGGGCCTTGCCGTAGGACTCGTAGGCCAGCCGGGCGTAGATGTCGCCCATATTCTCGTGTGCAGCCGCGTAAGCGGGGTTGTTGCGCACGGCCATTTCCAGCGCGGTGCGGGCCTTGTCCAGCTGGTTCTGGTTGGCATACAGCACGGCGAGGTTGTTGTAGGGCTCGGGCAGCTCCGGGTACTCTTCGGTGAGCTTGGTGAAGGTGACGATGGCATCGGCCTGCTTGCCGGAATCTGTCTGCGCCACGCCGCGCAGGAAGCGCAGTTGCGGGTCACGCGGGTTGGTTGCCAGGCGCTCGTCGGCCTTGGTCAGTGCGTCCGCCGCCTTGCCCGCCTTGAGCAATTGGGTGATATCGGCGTAGTCGTCTGCATGGACCGCGCCCGCGCCCATCAGGGCGGTCAGTGCCAGGAGGCGCAAGAGGCGTGGGAGGGTGCGTCGGACTTGCTTCATGGGGGGTACCAGGGAGTTGGGCGGCTGCCAGCCCGGGCGGGGGCTTATACTGCGGCGGATTGTAGCTGAGGGGGTTGTCATGACGGTACGCTGTTGCCGCTGGTGATTTTGCTGGACGCCCCTTGCCGGGCCACCCCCTTCCAAGGGACTCGTTCCGCTGCTGCCGGGTGAATTTCTGTCTCTCACCCACCCCCATCAAGTCTCCCGTTACTGAAATCCCATGAGTTTGCGCATCTACAACACGCTGTCGCGTGCATTGGAGGACTTTTCCCCGCTCGAACCCGGCCACGTGCGCATGTATGTGTGCGGCATGACCATCTATGACCTGTGCCATATCGGCCACGCCCGCATGATGATGGCGTTTGACGTGGTGCAGCGCTGGCTCAAGGCCAGCGGGCTGCGTGTGACCTACGTGCGCAACATCACCGACATTGACGACAAGATCATCAAGCGCGCGCTGGAGCGGGGCATCACCATCCGCCAGCTCACCGACGAGATGATTGCGGCCATGCACCAGGACATCGGCCTGCTGGGTATCGAGCCGCCCTCGGTCGAGCCCCGCGCCACCGAATACGTGCCCCAGATGCTCTCGCTCATCGGCCAGCTCGAAGGAAAGGGCCTGGCCTATCGCGCGAGCAATGGCGATGTGAACTATTCCGTGCGCAAGTTCGACGGCTACGGCAAGCTGTCGGGCAAGTCGCTGGATGAGCTGCGTGCCGGCGAGCGCGTGGCCGTGCTGGATGGCAAGGAAGACCCGCTGGACTTTGTATTGTGGAAGTCCGCCAAGGCCGAGGAGCCGCCCGAGGCCAAGTGGGACAGCGCTTTTGGCGCTGGCCGCCCCGGCTGGCACATCGAATGCTCGGCCATGAGCTGCGCGACGCTGGGGGAGACCTTTGACATCCACGGCGGCGGCGCGGACCTGCAGTTTCCGCACCACGAAAACGAGATTGCCCAGAGCGAAGGCGCCACCGGCAAGCCGCTGGCGAAGTTCTGGGTGCACAACGGCTTCGTGCGCGTGGACAACGAAAAGATGTCCAAGAGCATGGGCAACTTTTTCACCATCCGCGATGTGCTCCAGCAGTACGACGCGGAGACCGTGCGTTTCTTTATCGTGCGCGCCCATTACCGCAGCGCGCTCAACTACAGCGATGCCCACCTGGACGACGCCCGCCAGGCTCTCAAGCGTCTGTACACCGCGCTGAGCCTGGTGACCCCAGCCGACGTGGCCTCCATCGACTGGAGCAACCCCTACGCAGCCCGCTTCAAGGCTGCCATGGATGAAGACTTTGGCACCCCCGAGGCTGTGGCTGTGCTGTTTGAATTGGCGGGCGAGGTCAACAAGACCCGGTCGGCCGGTCTGGCGGGGCTGCTCAAGGCACTGGGTGGCTGCCTGGGGCTGTTGCAGGGCAATCCCCAGGCCTTCCTGCAGGCGGGCGCTGCGGGTTTGGATGAGGCCGAGATTCAGGCCCAGATTGCCGCCCGCGCGGCTGCCAAGGCGGCCAAGAACTTTGCCGAGGCCGACCGCATCCGGCAGGCGCTGCTGGCGCAGGGCGTCGTGCTCAAGGACTCTGCCGCAGGCACGACCTGGGAAGCCGCACAGTGAGCCACGTTTTCATGCCAAATATGCCGGTAGTGCAGGTAGGGTAAGCAGTGGCAGCTTCTAAAAAGATAGCAAGCGATGCGCTGGCAAACGAGCCAGTGATCGCCACGCCCGACTACTGGGCCGAGGCTTGCAAGCACCTGATGAAGAAGGACCGGGTGATGAAGCGCCTGATCCCACAGTTTGGCGATGCCGCGCTGCAGACCAAGGGCGATCCCTTCATCACGCTGGCGCGGTCCATCGTGGGTCAGCAAGTCTCCGTGAAGGCTGCTCAGACGGTGTGGGAGCGTTTTGCAACGCTGCCCCGCAGCATGAAGCCCGCCAGTGTGCTCAAGCTCAAGATCGACGACATGCGCGCCGCCGGCCTGTCAGCCCGCAAGGTGGACTACCTGGTGGACCTGGCCATGCACTTCGAGGGCGGCAAGCTGCACGTCAAGGACTGGGCCGCCATGGATGACGAGTCCATCATTGCCGAGCTGGTCGCCATCCGCGGCATTGGCCGCTGGACGGCCGAGATGTTTTTGATCTTCTATTTGATGCGACCCAATGTTTTGCCCCTCGACGACGTGGGGTTGATCAACGGTATCAGCCAGAATTACTTCTCTGGCGACCCCGTGAGCCGCAGCGACGCCCGCGAGGTGGCCGAGGCCTGGAAGCCCTGGTGCAGCGTCGCGACTTGGTATATTTGGCGGTCTCTGGACCCCCTGCCTGTGACCTATTGACACCATTGCAGGCACGCCGGTTACATTGCGTGCCATTCGTGGCAACCCCGCCGGGTGCGATCCCCTAGGAGAAAAACGTTGGCGAAAAAGACCTTTCTGGATTTCGAGCAGCCCATTGCCGAGCTGGAGTCCAAAATTGAAGAACTGCGCTACGTGCAGACCGAAAGTGCCGTCGATATCTCGGAAGAGATCGACCAGCTGAGCAAGAAGAGCCAGCAGCTCACCAAGGACATCTACAGCGAGTTGTCGCCCTGGCAGATCACCAAGATCGCCCGCCACCCCGAGCGCCCCTACACGCTCGACTACGTGCGCGACATCTTCACCGACTTCGTCGAGCTGCACGGCGATCGCCATTACGCAGACGATTTGTCTATCGTGGGTGGCCTTGCCCGCTTCAACGGCCATGCCTGCATGGTGTTGGGCCACCAGAAAGGGCGCGACACCAAGGAGCGCGCCATGCGCAACTTTGGCATGAGCAAGCCCGAGGGCTACCGCAAGGCCCTGCGCCTGATGAAGACGGCTGAGAAGTTCAAACTGCCCGTGTTCACCTTTGTGGACACGCCCGGCGCCTACCCAGGCATTGATGCCGAGGAGCGCGGCCAGTCCGAAGCCATCGGCCGTAACATCTTCGAGATGGCGCAGCTCGAAGTGCCCATCATCACCACCATCATTGGTGAAGGCGGCTCCGGCGGCGCCCTGGCCATCAGCGTGGCCGACCAGGTCGTGATGCTTCAGTACGCCATCTATTCGGTCATCAGCCCCGAAGGGTGTGCATCCATCCTCTGGAAGACCAGCGACAAGGCGCAAGACGCCGCAGACGCGCTGGGCATCACCGCCCACCGCCTCAAGGCCCTGGGCCTGGTGGACAAGATCGTGAACGAGCCCGTGGGCGGCGGACACCGCGACCACAAGCAGATGGCCGCCTTCCTCAAGCGCGCCCTGGGCGATGCCTTCCGTCAGGTGGCAGACCTCAAGACCAAGGACCTGCTGGATCGTCGCTACGAGCGCCTGCAAAGCTACGGCCGCTTCAGCGACACCAAGGCGGACGCCCGCTGAGCGCAGGTTTTCGGCCGACCCGTGTCGGCGCCGAATGCGCCAGCCTGGTGCTCCTCTAATGGCCCTTCGGGGCCGTTGTTGTTTTTGATGCCGAATCGCAGCGGCGGCGGACAGCGCCCCCCCTGGCGTAGAGACTGCTACTGGATGTAACATGCTCGAACACCGCCTGCGCGGGCGGTTCGAGGGGTGATCCATGTCGCTTCTGAAGACGCTCAAGGGCCAGATCCTGGTGGTGTCCACCGCCTGCATGGTGGCGGCGCTGCTGGTTCTCACGCTGGTGAACTACTTCTCGGCCCGCGCGCAGGCGCGGGTGTCGCTGGCGGAGGAGGGGCAGGCAACTGCCAAGAGCCATGCAGAGGCCATCGAGGAATGGACCCGTGCGAAAGCGGGAATCATTGCCGCCTCCGTGGCAGCCTTTGACGAGCCCGAACCCGCCAAGTCTCTGGCCATGCTGCGCGACGCGGGCAAGTTCAGCACAGCGTATTTCGGGTACGCCGACAAGAAGTACGTGTTTTCAGAGGCCCGCAACCTGCCGGCCGACTATGACCCCACCGCGCGCCCCTGGTACAAACAGGCCTCGCAGGCCGCAGCCCCGGTGGTCACACCGCCCTACATTTCTGCGTCCGACCAAAAGCTGGTCGTGACGTTTGCGGCCCCGGTGGGTGCGGGCTCTGCACTCAAGGGCGTGGCTGCGGGGGATGTCTACATGGAGTCGGTGGTTGCCAATGTGGCGTCCATTCAGCCCACCCCACAGAGCTTCGCCTTTCTGGTGTCAGCCGACGGCAAGATCATTGCCCACAAGGACCAGGGGCTCACGCTCAAGCCCATCACGGAGCTTTCCAAAGACCTCTCGATCGAGCCACTGCTCGCTGTGGCCAAGGACAAGGCGCTGCTGCCGACGGACATTGCCGGGCGCACTCGCCTGCTGAGTGTGGTGCCGATTGCGGGCACCTCCTGGATGCTGGTGGTAGCTCTGGACGAAAGCGAGGCCATGGCACCCATTCGCTCGATGCTGGCCACATCGCTGGTGTCCAGCGTGCTGGTGCTGATCGTGGCGGCGGGGTTGCTGGGTGTGGTGCTCACCCGGCGTTTGCGTCAGCTCACGCTGGTGCGCGATGCCATGCATGAGATCGGCGCGGGCGATGGCGACCTGTCGCGCCGTATCGATGCGCATGGCGAGGACGAGCTCGCGCAGATCGCGGGCAGTTTCAACAGTTTTGCGGGCAAGCTCTCGGGCGTGCTCGCGCAGATCCGGGACGCCAGCAGCTCGGTGCGCGTGGCCGCCGAAGAGATTGCCACTGGCAACCATGACCTGAGCGGCCGCACCGAGCTCACGGCGTCCAGCCTGCAAGAGACCTCGGCCTCCATGCAGCAACTCACTGAAACCGTGCGGCACAACGCAGACTCTGCGCGCCAGGCCAACCAGCTCGTGGCCCAGGCTTCCAACGTGGCGCAGCATGGCGGACAAGTGGTGGGCAATGTGGTGACCACCATGGACCATATCAACGCGGCTTCGCGCAAGATCAACGACATCATCGGTGTCATCGACGGCATTGCCTTCCAGACCAACATCCTCGCGCTGAACGCCGCAGTGGAAGCGGCGCGGGCGGGCGAGCAAGGCCGGGGCTTTGCGGTGGTGGCGGGCGAGGTGCGCAGCTTGGCTCAGCGCAGCGCCGAGGCGGCGCGCGAGATCAAGACCTTGATCAACACCTCGGTGGAGCAGGTGGAAAACGGCTCGCGTCTGGTGCATGACGCGGGCACCACCATGACCGATATTGTCACTTCTGTTCAGCGCGTGACCGACATCATGGCCGAGATCACGGCGTCCACCAACGAGCAGAGCACCAGCATCAACGAGGTGGGGCAAGCCGTGGCCCACCTCGACCAGATGACCCAGCAGAATGCGGCGCTGGTGGAGGAGAGTGCTGCCGCCGCGCAGAGCCTCAAGGACCAGTCGGTGCGGCTGTCGGAGGTGGTGGGCACCTTCCGCCTGTCCACCGACTCCACCCAGGCTGCGCCACGGCTGTCCCCGCCGGGCGGCTGAGCGGTTGGTCGGCTGGGGGCTCAAGGCATCCCAGGGTTGGAGACTCTGGCGCCGTGATAATCGGCGCCCATGTGCCGTCGTATCCTCTTTGTGCTTTTCGCCCTTCAGATGATGCTTGGAGCGCTTACGACTGGGCGGTATTGCGAGCCTGAAGGGCAGATGCCATGACCCAATCGATGGACGCGGCTTTGCAGGCCTTTGCGCCCGCGCTACCCATGGCGGTGGCGTTGAGCGGGGGCGCGGACTCGACCGCACTGCTGCTGGGCTGCGCGCGTCGCTGGCCCGGGCAGGTGCTGGCCATCCATGTACACCACGGGCTCCAGAAGGCTGCCGACGGTTTCGAGCAGCATTGCGTGGCCTTGTGCGACCAGCTGGGTGTGTCTCTGCGTGTGCAGCGACTGGACGCGCGCCCCGCGCCCGGCCAGAGCCCCGAAGATGCCGCCCGCCAAGCCAGATACCAGGCATTGACGGCAGTAGCGCTGGAGAATCATGCAGTGGGTGCTATTCAATCCATAGCAATTGCGCAGCACGCCGACGACCAGGCCGAAACCCTGTTGCTCGCTTTGTCGCGCGGCTCAGGCGTGGCGGGGCTGGCCGCGATGCCCGCCCGGTGGGAGCGGGGAGGGCTGGTCTGGCACCGTCCGCTGCTGCAAGTGGCAGCAACGGATGTGCGTCACTGGCTCAAGGCACGGGGCCAAGCCTGGGTGGAGGACCCCACCAACACCGATGTGCGCTTTACGCGCAACCGCATTCGGGCGCAACTGCTGCCCGCGCTGGATGCGGCCTTTCCCTCCTTTCGCGATACCTTCGCTCGCTCGGCTGCCAACGCCGCCCAGGCGGCTGAATTGCTGCAGGAGATGGCGCAGCAAGATCTGTCCCTGGTGGGCATCCCCCCTGGGATCAAGGCCTTGCAGGAGCTCAGTCGCGCGCGCCAAGCCAATGCATTGCGCCATTGGTTGCGCCATACGCACCACACCACGCCGACTGGGGCGCAGCTGGGTGAATTGCTGAACCAGATCCAGTGCTGCACCACGCGGGGCCACCAAATCCGCATCAAGGTGGGCCGTGGGGTTGTGGTGCGATCGGGGTCCACGCTGGGCTGGTGCAGTCCGTAGATCCCGGGGGGGGGCTTTGTTCGCGCTCGGAGACGGCGGATGTTGAAGCCAACCGATGTATCCCGCATCGCAGCCCGCCGCGACAAGGTCAAGCTGTCAGGGGGATCGGCGAAAGGTATCTTCAGCGGACGGGGCATGGGCGGCCTCAACAGCCGGAACCCCCTCTGAAATGAGGCATAATAGCGGGATTGGAAACGTGACCGAGTGGCCGAAGGTGCTCCCCTGCTAAGGGAGTATGGGGTGTAGAGCCTCATCGAGGGTTCGAATCCCTCCGTTTCCGCCAACCATCAGGAAAAGCTGCAAGCATGGCCTTAAAGCCATCTGCAGCTTTTTTTTCGTCTTCGCGTTCTGACTGTTCCAAGTCCTCGGCCATCGCGGCCATGAACGCATGCGCAGGGTCCTCGCCAAGGATTGCGCGCAATTTGCCCCGAACGCGCCAGTTCGCAGGCCTTTCTCCCTTCTTGATCTTCGCCAAGTTCGCTTGCTCCATGTCGAGCAAAGCGGCTAGCTTTCGCTGGCTTCCAGCTATCGAAGTTGCATCATCGATTAATTTATTTAATTCAATATCGATATACATATGACTACACTCCGGCTCGTTGATATACAAATGACTACGATGTCATTTGGACAATTCTCACACAGGAGCCGCCATGTCCGCCACAGTGCCACTTCGCACACCCCCAGCCACCAAAGGCGCTGCACGCGCTGTGGCGGCTCCTGCAGCGTCAGTGCTGGGGGTGTGCACCACCTACACCATCGACTGCCCTCCGGGCATGCTCCACGCCCGCAAGACGCGTAAGCGCTTCGCCAGCGTTTCGGCCTTCGATGGCTACATCGGTGAACTGCGGCGTGTCGGTCGGGTTGTTGATTTCATTTCGCCTACTCACGCTGTCCTTGCACCTCTTGACTTCCCGAATGGCTCCGGGGTGCTGTTCATGTTCGCTGATGCAACGCCCACGGTGGGCGGCAAGCGCAGCGCCGCCGCCGGGGGTGTTGCATGAGCGATTTCATGGCCCCCCGTCCTGTAACACGGGGGGAAAGCCCGAAGGGCCAGCAGGTCGCAAAAATCGACTGGCTGAACTGCACATTTGCAGAGCCTGCAATGTCTGTTGAAGGCTTTGTATCCTTGCTGGGCCGCATGCTGGGCCGTCCAGTCTCCGGCATCGCTGATCGCGGCATGCTCGGGTTCGATAGCTCCGTGAAGCTGTTTGCGCGCCATGGCTCCCTGACCAGTCCCATCGGCTGCATTGCTTTTGGCGGTGAATCACAGCGCGGTCGCTGGCTTTTCCAGTTGACCGGCGGCGGCTGTCAATTTGTGCGCGATTGGGCGGGCCTTCGTGACTTGCTCGAAAGCCTTGACGCCAAGCTAACCCGCGTCGATCTTGCCGTGGATTTTCTCGAAGGGGAACACACCGTAGAGGAAGCCGTGACCCTCTATCAAACGGGCGGCTTTCAGTTGAGCGGTCGGCCACCTTCAAGCCGTCTTGATGGCGACTGGATCAATGGTCATCAGGGCCGCACGCTCTACATCGGCAAAGCCCAAAACGGCAAGATGCTGCGCGTCTACGAAAAGGGCCGCCAGCTTGGCGACCCCGATAGCCAATGGACTCGCTTTGAAGTCCAGCTAGGCAGCCGTGACCGCGTTATCCCCTTCGACGTTCTCACTGATCGGGATGCATTTTTCGCTGGATGCTATCCCGCCCTCGCCTCCTTCATTGATGAAGCTGCAGAGGCCATCCCAACGCTCACCAAGGGCGGCGAAGTCACGCTGGCCCATCTCGTCTATCACGCGAAGCGCTGCTACGGCAAGTTGTTCGGAACGCTGCTGGAACAGACCAACGCAACCAACGCCGATCTGGTCGAGGAAGTCCGCATTGTCGGTATCCCGCGCCGGGTCAATCTTTCCAGTCTGGCGGCTGGCGTTACGTGGGCCGACGTTCAGGCCCAACACCAAAAGGTATCGCTATGAGCAAAATGCAAATCGTGGGTTTCGAGGGTTCTTCTGGCGTTGGCAAGACCAGCGGCAAAGCCTATGCAATGGGCCAGATTCATACTCTGGCAACACTGGCCGAACCGTTCAGCGAGAACGGTATTTCCAAGGGTCAGATGGGCACCACCTACCGCTGCCCTCTCCCACTGGTCGAGAAGATCAAGCACCTACAGCCACCCTTTGCCGCTGATGTGGACGTGCGCCCCGTTATGCGCTTTGGCAAGCGTGAGGACGAGGTGTTTGACATCCTGCCTCTTTCCACGGCTAAAGCTGCTGCGTGATGGAACTCGATCTGTCGCTGTTTGCCCAGCGCATCGCCATGATCGCCTGCCTGTCTGGTTTCGTCGGCGGCGTGCTGGCCATCCTCGCTCATGGCGCAGTCGTCGCCATTTCTGACCGCCTCCGCGCCCGTGCCCGCACGCTTCAAAACGTCGCCCAGGCACGTATCCGCCAGCAGGCAATTCTGCGGGCCATGCCACGTGGCTGACCCAACAGTCATCGAATGCGCCACCGCCTGCACGGTCACGGTGGTGCATGAATTAAGCCTCCCGCCCCTGCAATTGACGCCGGAGCAGGGAGCATTAATCAGCAGTGCTGTCCTGCTGGTCTGGGCGGCTGGATGGGGCATTCGAATGCTCATCCAGACCATCCGGTCTTCCGACAGTGAACCAACCGAAAAGGAAAACTGAAATGCAAGTTCTCAACCGTACCCGCGTGCCTTTCTCGATTAAGGCAAAAGTTGCTGGCTTGGTCGCCGTGGCCATGGCTTCCGCTATGACTGCTCCTGCTGCATTCGCACAGGCGACTGACGCTGTGGACGTGTCTGGTGTCACTGCCAAGATCACTGCGCAGCTGGGTCCCATTGGCCTGATCGGCGTTGCCGTTCTGGGCGTGGTGGTTGCCATCATGGCCTTCAAGTGGGTCCGTCGCTCGCTGTCCTAAGCGGCTACGCATGCGCTCCCTGACCGGCCGGCAGGGGCCTTGCAAAAGCTCACGCGGTGGGCTTCTCCAAGGTGCAAACAAATGGGCCTTTTCGTCATCCTCGCAATCCTCGGTGCAGCATGGTTCATCTTTACCGCCTGATTGTTGCTTTTCTGCTTGCGTGCTTCTCGTTGCATGCCTCTGCGGCCCTCACCCCTGTGGTCCAGTACCGTGACAGCCTCAACAGGGTGGACACTGCTTCCGGCCTTGTTGCGTGGTGGCAGGCCTATGATCCCAAGTTTGCATGCGGTGGCCCCTCACTCGACAAGCCCGCAACATGGGAAGCGCGCAACGTCACTCCGCAACAGTTTGATCTCTACAAAGTGGGTTCGTATTGCAACGATCAGGGCACTTACAACACTTTGACGCAAAGCCCAACTGCTGCAGGTTCAGCCTGTCCGGCTAATTCCTCGGCGTCCGGCGGTTCCTGCACCTGCAACACTGGCTACGATGAAATTAACGGCTCTTGTGAGCCTCGCAACAACAATCGCACAGCCTGCTGGAACTGGAGCCTGCAAAACGTTTTGCCCGGTGGTGAGCTTGTCACCACGCAACGGCTCCAAGGCAAGATAGCTCACGGGACGCAGTTTTGCACCGATATCGGTTCAGGCTATGGCATTGGCTCCGGCAAGGGCTGCAAGGTCACATTCGATCTCGAAATCTCCATGGGCTATGGCTCTGAGTCTTCGCCCCAGTACGTATCTGAGGGCAAGTTTGATTTCGCCAGCAACGGCAACACCGTCGACCAAAGTTGCAACCTCGGACCCGGTGAGCAGCCCAAGCCAGTGCCACCCGAAGAGAAATGTCCCAATGGCTATACAGGCACCGTGAACGGCGTCGAGGTCTGCATAAACAAGGTGCCCGACAGCGGTGCTGATGGTGGGTCAAGCGAGACCGAGACGAACGACGGCACTGAGACCACGACACGGCGTGTTGATCGCTCCACCAACTGCGAGGGCGACAAGTGCACCACGACAACCACCACCACGACGACTCGCCGTAACAACAGTACTGGCGCGACGACGACAACCACCACCACGTCAACGTCTACCACCTCAAAGCCCGGTTTCTGCCAAGAAAACCCCTCTTCAAAGCTCTGCAAAGACGGCAAGGAAGACGGCTCATCGTTCGGTGGTTCCTGCTCTGGCGGCTTCACCTGCGAGGGCGATGCCATCCAGTGCGCCATGGCTCAGGAACAGCACCGCAGGGCCTGCAAATTGTTTGACGACAAGGATTCGCCTGAATACAAGCTCTACGACGCTGAGAAGAATAAGACCGGCAAGGTCACAGGCACGCTCGAGGGAAATCGAACGGTCAACATCGGCACCACGCTATCAACTACTGATCAATTTCTAGGCGGTGGCGGCACGTGTCCAGCGGATGACGTTATAGACCTTGGCGACGGTCAAACCTTCGCCATCCCTTACTCAAAGCTTTGCCCCTTCCTCGCGATGCTGGGCAACGTGCTGCTCATCGTTGCATCGATTTCTTCTGTCTTCATCATCATCAAGCGGGGTGCCTAAATGCCTGCATTCATCGGTATGTTCGGCGGCATGCTCCTGTCGCTCGTCGGCAGTCTTGTGGGCCGTGTTCTGGCTTCTTTGGGCATGTCGCTGGTCACCTTCTACGGCATGACACAGGCCATCGATTTCCTTAAGGGATTGATCGTCCAAAACCTCTCCCAGTTGCCCGCCACAGTGGTGCAAATTCTCGCGCTGATGAAAGTTGGCACTGCGCTGTCCATCGTCTTCTCGGCCATGTTCGCCAGCATGCTGCTCAACGGCTTGAACAGCGACACATTCAAGAAGTGGGTGGTTAACTAATGCTGCATCTAGTCACTGGCGCCAATGGCGCAGGAAAGACCCTCAATACCCTGAAATGGGTCCGGGAGCGGCAGCTAAAGGAGACTCGCCCTGTCTGCCATAACGGGCGCTTTGAGCCTGTTGAGGGCGGCGAAATCTCCACCTGGAAAAAGATTGATTTCAAAGACTGGCAGGCAGAGCCAGACGGCACGATATTCCTAGTCGATGAGTGCCACAACGATATGCCGGTGCGTCAGGCTGGCTCGGCCACTCCTGAACATATCAAGATGCTGGCAGAGCATCGTCGCAGGGGCATGGATTTCTATCTGGTCACCCAGCACCCTCAGAACATCGATAGCTTTGTCCGTCGTTTGATCGGCTCTCCCGGCTGGCACCGCCACCTAAAGCGCACCTTTGGTGCTGATCTTGTCCGCTGTATCGAGTGGGCCGCAGTGAACCCCAACTGCGAAAAAGATGGTTCTGGGAAGACCGGCAGCATCACGACAGTGCCATTCCCCAAGGACGTTTACGGCTGGTACAAGTCGGCCAGTCTCCACACTGGGAAGCGCAAGATTCCCAAGATGGTTTGGGTCTTGGTGGTTGCCTTGCTGGTGGTCATATTGGGCGGCTGGTACGGCATCAAAACCCTGCGGCAAAACATCGAGGGCCCGCAGGGCACTGGCTCCAAAGCCTCAGCACCAAGCGGCGGCCAGCAACAGGCCAAGGCCGGTCCTATGACGACGGCGGAATACCTTGACCACCGCAAACCTCGTCTGCCTGATTTCCCGCACACGGCACCGGCCTACGACGACGTGACAAAGCCCACCGAAGCGCCATACCCTGCCGCCTGCGTTCAGATGGGCAAAACCTGCAAGTGCTACACGCAGCAGGCCACGCTACTGCAGGTGTCCGGCGCTGTATGCCTCCAGATCGTTCAACAGGGCTTTTTCATGGATTGGAAAACCGCCCAGCGCGGCGAATTCAGCCCAAGGGATAGGGGCGAATACCGTCAGCAGCGCGAAGCCCTGCCACAGGCCCAGCAAGTGGCCCAGGTTGACTCTGTGCGCACTGTGCCAGCCCCAATGCCTGCCGCTCGCCCTGAGCCTCCCCAGAGTCAATACCTGCAGGGCCTCGCGGCGCGCAATGCTCAGGTGCGATCCTCTCTCACGCAGTGACAACGATAGGGCAGCGGGCCAGTGGGCGCATCGCCAGCATGCGATCGATGTGCCCGCCGAAGCCCTTGCGCTTCACTGGCTCAGAGAACACCAGCGCCACCTGCGCAGCCTTCACCAGCTTGCCCAGGTCGCGCACCTTCTTCGCCAGCTCGCGCGCCCAGCTCGGCGTCGTCTTGCGCACTGGATAGGCCACCCGGCCCGCTGCCTTGAACGTCGCGCCACGCTCGGCCCTGATCGCCCGCAGGAGGCGTGTCGTAGGCCGCGACGTAGCCCACACCAGCAAGCGCCCGAACTGCAAAGGCATCTGCAGCGCCAGAGCTTCAGGAAATTTGCGGTAGTTGCTTGCGATCATGGTGTTCCCCTTCAGGTGTACCGGGCCCCTAGATTCCGAGCCGGACAACTGTTGTCTGTTGCCCGTGCAAGCTGGCCTTGCTTGCACCGTTCCCCTGAGTTCTTCGCCGTGCCTTTAGTGGAATCGGGATCGGGTTTCGGAGTGGGGGAAGCTTTGTAAACCGAAGGTTTATGAATACCCCCCGGAGACACCCGAAGCGCGCAGCGCGGTCCTGATGTAGCGTAGGCCGAAGAGGCGAAGAAATCTGGGGAATGGTGTAGGGCACTACCTCTCACGGGCAATGGACGCCGCGCGGCGAGCGCCTAAAGCTGCGAAGCAAGCTCAAATTGATGGCTGTTCAACTGTCGCCGGAAGATCTCAAGCGACGACATTTGCACCCCGCACACCGTACTGACATCTGACTTAAAACTTACAGATTCTGAGGGTGGCATTTCTGGCTTTTACCACTTGGTAAAACGGCCTAGATTGCCTCTCAAAAGGAGGGCAACTAATGGCATTTGTAGGCTACGCCAGAGTTTCAACGCAGGACCAGGACACAGCATTGCAGCTTGATGCGCTCGCTAAAGCTGGCTGCGAAGTCATCTATCAGGAGAAGGCTAGCGGTGCATCGCGGCGCGGTCGTCACGAGCTCGCTAGGTGCCTTGCGTCTCTGCAAAAGGGTGATGTTCTGGTCGTTTACAAAATCGACCGCATTGCAAGGAGCTTGTTTGATCTGCTCGCAATGCTTCGCCAGCTTGAGGCTGTTGGAGCGACCATCAAAAGTGTTACTGAGCCACTGGATACGACAAACAGCATGGGGGTGTTTGTGGTGCAGATTCTTGGTGCCGTCGCGCAGCTTGAGCGCTCAATGATTCGGGAAAGGTCGATTGCGGGCCAGATTGCCGCACGTGCGCGTGGAAGGTTGCCGGGGAGACTTCGCGCATTGTCTCCGGCTGATGAAGCCGCTGTGGTGGCTGAGTATCGAGCTGGAGGGATTACTCAGCTTGGCCTAGCAACCAAATACGGCGTTTCTCCCTCGGTAGTGAAACGCGCCCTGTATCGTGTCAAGGGTAACCAGTAGCGCCGAAAACATCCGTTTCCGCCAAGATAAAGCCCAAGCGATTCAGTCGCTTGGGCTTTTTTCTTGCGTCCCGCGTCTACGCCGTTCTGTATGGGCAGGCTTGGGGGCCAGAGTTCATCTCAGGTTCACTCGTCGATCGAAGCGCTCCACCGGCTGCCCCAGTCACTCCCCTTGTTGCTGACCTTGTCGATCTCGCGCCGGTCGCGCTTCGTGGGGCGCCCCTCCTGAAGGGCTGCTGCAGGCTCAGGGGCCAGGCGGCGTATTTCCGCTGCTTTTTCGCGGGCGGCGATGCTGTCAGGGGTTTCCTCATACAGCTGTTGGGCTACAGGCGCGGGGCCCCGGGCGCCGCTCAGGCCCCGTACGAGCACGGTGCGCGCCACGGGCCCTTGGCGCAGCGCCACGGTGTCGCCGCAGCGCAGGTCGCGCGCGGGTTTGGCCAGCTGGCCATTAACGGTGACCCGTCCCTTGCCGATTTCTTCCGTGGCGAGGCTGCGGGTTTTGTAGAAGCGGGCGCACCAAAGCCACTTGTCCAACCGCATCGTCTCCGAGGTATTCATGGGCGAGATTGTGCCGCCTGCACCGTCGACGCGCTGTCAGTCAGGGGCGCAGGCAGCGGCAGGCGAACAACAGCATCCAGCCCCGTCACCTTGTGCCCCTGGACCCGGTTGGTCAGTGCGATGCTGCCTTCCAGGGCCTGCACAATCTCATGGCAGATGGCCAGGCCCAGGCCGCTGCCGGTACGCACGTCGCCCGCCGAGAAGGGCTGGAACAGCCGGGCCGCCAGCTCGTCATCAATACCGGTGCCGTGGTCACTGATCGTGAGCGCCACATGCCGTCCGTCGCTGCGCAGGTCTACGGTCAGCTCGCTGCCTGGCGGTGCATGGCGCACGGCGTTGTGCAGCAGGTTGCGGCTCAGTTCGCGCAACATCCATTCGTGGGACTGCACCAGGGTGGGCTCGGTGTGAATGCCGAAGTCCAGATCGCGCTGGGCGATCAGCGGTGAGATCTCCAGTGCCACCGTGCGCAGAATCTCGTCAAACCGCGTGTTGGGTGGCGCGCTCTGCTGGCGCAGCTGTTCCACCTTGGCCAGGGCCAGCATCTGGTTGGCGAGCTGGGTGGCGCGGTCCACGGTGTCGCTGATTTCATGAAGGGCCTGCTGCGGCTCGACGTCTCCGCGCAGGGCCGATTGCACCTGGGTCTTGAGCACGGCCAACGGTGTGCGCAACTGGTGGGATGCATCGCGCACAAAGCGCTTTTGGTGCCGCAGCAGGTGGCGCAGGCGCTGCATGACCTCGTTGGTAGCGTCGACCAGCGGCTGCAGCTCGCGCGGGGCCAGGGGGGCGGCGATGGGGCTCAGGTCGCCTTCGCGCCGGGCCTGCAGCTGCTGGCTGAGCTGGCGAACGGGCTGGGTGGCGCGCTGTACCACCAGCACCACGGTGAAGGCGATCACCGCGATCAGCAGTGCCTGGCGCAGCAGGGTGTTGCGCAGGATCTGAAGGGCCAGGGTCTCGCGCACTTCCAGCGTCTCGGCCACCTGGATCACCGCCATGGCGCGCCCCTGAGAGCTGGCCACCGGCTGCAGCAGCACGGCGACGCGCACATCGCGGTCGCGAAAGCGGTCGTCGTAAAAGTCCACCAAGGCCGCGTAGGGCGGGCGGGCAGGGATGCTGCCGTGCCACATCGGCAGGTCCTCGAAGCCCGACACCATCTCGCCCTTCAGGGTCGAGACGCGGTAGAACATCTGGCTCTGGTTGTCGGCTTCAAAGGCCTCCAGGGCGGAATACGGCACGATAGCGCGCAGCTGCGCCTCCTCGTCAAACCCTTTCACATCCAGTTGCTCGCTGATGCTCTTGGCGGATGCCAGCAGGGTGCGGTCGTAGGCCGTGTTGAGGGATGCCAGGGTCTGGTGGTACAGGCTCCAGGTGTTGAAGCCGATGAACAGCACCACCGGCAGCAAGATGCCCAGCAGCAGGCGCCGCCTTAGCGAGTGGTGGCGCACGCCTTTGGGGCTCATGTGTCTGCCCGTAGCAGGTAGCCCAGGCCGCGCAGCGTCATCAACGTCAGGCCCGTGCCTGCCAGCTTTTTGCGCAGCCGATACACCACCACCTCGATGGCTTCGTATTGCACGTCCAGCTGGCCCGGAAACACCAACTCATACAGCCGTTCCTTGGTCACCGCATGGCCGGGCTGGGCCAGCAATGCGTGCATTAAAGCCAGCTCGCGCGGGGTGAGCTCCATCACCTCACCGTTCAGGTACAGCGCGCCGCTGTCCTTGTCATAACGGATGGCGCCAATCTGCACGGTGCTGGGGGCGAGGGGTGCCACGGCGGGGTCTGCGCTGCGGCGTACCAGGGCGCGCAGGCGGGCCTCCAGTTCGTCCAGGTCAAAAGGTTTGGGCAGGTAGTCGTCGGCTCCGGCGTTCAAGCCCATCACACGGTCGCCCACGGTGCCACGCGCTGTCAGGATGAGCACGGGGGTGCGCAGGCCGCGCGACCGGGCCTGCTGCAACACCTGCAGACCGTCCAGGCCAGGCAGGGTCAGGTCCAGGATGACGGCATCGGGCTGCAGTGCGGTCCACTGGCTGAGCGCCGCGCGCCCGTCGCCCACGGCCGTCACCTCCATGCCGCGCCGAGTCAGTGCGCGGTGCAGCGTGGCCTGCATGGTGGGGTCGTCTTCTACAAGGAGCAATTGCATGCGCGGCACCATAGCACCGTCTCATTGGGCCCGGCGCATGAGTGTTTTCCCTGAGTCTGAGGACAGCCGTTTGACAGGCAGCGCGCGCATCATCGGGCGGTTCGCAAACCTTATCAGGAGACAGACACATGCGTCGCGATACCTTTCTGAAATCACTGGCCGCCATGGCCGCTGCGGGTGTGTTGCCCGTGTCGGCCCAGACGGCGTCTGCCATCAAGATGATGATCCCTGCCAACCCGGGTGGGGGCTGGGACACCACCGGCCGTGCGTTGGGCAAGGCGATGCAGGATGCGGGCACAGCCTCGTCAGTGTCCTATGACAACAAGGGCGGCGCAGCGGGTGCGATTGGTCTGGCGCAGTTCGTCAACGCCAGCAAGGGCGACCCGAATGCACTGATGGTGATGGGCGCCGTGATGCTGGGTGGCATCATCACCGGCAAGCCCCCGGTGGGCCTGGACAAGGTCACTCCCCTGGCGCGCCTGACCAGTGAATACAACGTGTTCGTGCTGCCCGCCAACTCGCCCTTCAAGACCATGAAGGACGTGGTGGACCAGCTCAAGAAGGACCCCGGCAGTGTGAAATGGGGCGGTGGCTCGCGCGGCTCTACCGAGCACATTGCGGCGGCCATGATCGCCCGCGAAGTGGGTGTGGACCCTGCCAAGATTAACTATGTGGCGTTCCGTGGGGGCGGCGAGGCGACTGCCGCCATCTTGGGCGGCAACGTCACTGTAGGCGGCAGCGGCTACAGCGAGTTCTCCGAGTACATCACCGCCGGCAAGATGCGCCCCGTGGGTGTGACTTCGGGCACCCGTCTCAAGGGCGTGAATGTGCCCACGCTCAAGGAACAGGGCATCAACGTGGAGATCGGCAACTGGCGCGGCGTGTACGGCGCGCCGGGCATCACGCCAGAGCAGCGCAAGGCCCTGATCGATGCGCTGGCCAAGACCTTCAAGCACAAGGCCTGGCAGGACGCGATGGAAAAGAACGGCTGGACCCCTGCATGGATGGCCGGCGACGAGTTCGCCAACTTTGTGGACGCAGAGTTCGCCAGCATGCGCGCCACGATGGCCAAGTCCGGAATGATCTGATCTCGAAGCAAGGCGCGGCAGTCGCCTTCTCCCTCCTGGTGGATGGAGGCGGGCGTTGCTGTGCACTGGTTGGTGCGAAGGAAAAAACATGACACAACAACATTCATCGCGCTCCAAGCCCTTGCAGACCCTCATCGGGGTGGGGTTGGTGGTGCTGGCGCTGGGCCTGGCCTGGGGGGCCAGCTCGGTTAGTTCAGAGGCCGGTTATGGCGGCGTGGGCCCCAACTTCTTTCCCTGGGTGGTCAGCATTGCCATCCTGGTCTGCGGCGTGCTGTGTGTGGTGCATGCGCTGAACGGCGGGTTTCGCGAGCTGGAAGAAGGCTCTGGCGACGAGCGGGCCCACTGGAAGGGCTTCATCTGGGTGTCGGCGGGGCTGCTGCTCAACGCCCTGCTCATCACCACGTTGGGCTTCATCCTGAGCTGTGCGTTGTGCTTCGTGCTGTCGGTGCGGGGTTTCAAAAGCTCGGAAGGTGAACTGGACCTGCGCCTGCAGGCCTGGATCAAGGATTCCTTCATCGGTATCGCGGTAGCGGCCCCGGTGTACTGGATGTTTACGCAACTGCTGGCCATCAACCTGCCCGGCCTGACCAACACGGGGTGGCTGTAAAGCCTGCATGTCATGGATACGTTAAACCTTTTGATGCAGGGTTTTGCCACGGCGGCAACACCCATCAACCTGATGTGGGCCTTTGTGGGCTGCATGATTGGCACAGCCGTGGGCGTGTTGCCCGGCATCGGCCCGGCCGTGGCGGTGGCCATGCTGTTGCCCATCACCGTCAAGGTCGAGGCCACGGCCTCGATGATCTTCTTTGCGGGCATCTACTACGGCGCCATGTATGGCGGCTCCACCACATCCATCTTGCTCAACACCCCGGGTGAGGCCGGGTCCATGGTCACGGCCATGGAGGGCAACAAGATGGCCAAGCATGGGCGTGCCGGTGCGGCCCTGGCCACAGCCGCCATCGGGTCGTTTGTGGCGGGCACCATTGCCACGGTGCTGGTGACCTTTTGCGCGCCGCTGGTGGCTGAATACGCCATCCGCCTGGGCCCGCCGGAGTATTTCATGCTGATGGTGCTGGCCTTCACCACGGTGAGCGCGGTGCTGGGCAAGAGCACGCTGCGCGGCATGGTGGCGCTGTTTGTCGGCCTGGCCATGGGCCTGATCGGCATCGACCAGATCACGGGCCAGGCGCGCTACACCGGTGGCGTGCCCGAGTTGATGGACGGCATCGAGGTCGTGCTGATCGCCGTGGGCCTGTTTGCCGTGGGCGAGGCGTTGTACAACGTGATGTACGAAGGCAAGTCCGACGAAACCCAGAACCGCCTGACCAGCACGCACATGACCAAGGAGGAGTGGAAGCGCTCCTGGCCCGCGTGGCTGCGCGCCACCGCCATCGGCTTTCCGTTTGGCACCGTGCCAGCGGGCGGCAGCGAGATCCCGACCTTCCTGAGCTACGCCGCTGAAAAGAAGCTGAGCAAGCACAAGGAAGAGTTCGGCACCACCGGCGCCATTGAAGGCGTGGCGGGCCCCGAGGCCGCCAACAATGCAGCCATCACGGCCACGTTGATTCCGCTGTTGACCCTGGGTATTCCCACGTCGAACACCACGGCCATCCTGCTGGGTGCGTTCCAGAACTACGGCATCCAGCCCGGCCCGCAACTGTTCGACACCAACGGTGCATTGGTGTGGGCGTTGATCGCGTCGATGTACATCGGCAACGTGATGCTGCTGATCCTGAACCTGCCTCTGGTGGGACTGTGGGTCAAGCTGCTGAACATCCCCAAGTCGTACCTGTACGCGGGCATTCTGGTGTTCTCCACGCTGGGTGTGTACGGCATGCGCCAGAGCGCGTTCGACCTGGTGCTGCTGTATGCGATTGGCCTGCTGGGCGTGGTGATGCGCCGCTTTGACTTCCCTGCAGCGCCTGTGGTGGTGGGCATGATCCTGGGCCCGTTGGCCGAGGCGCAAATGCGCAATGCCGTGTCGATTGGCGAAGGCAAGTGGACGATCTTCCTGGAGCGCCCCGGCTCGGTCACCCTGATCGTCATCGTGCTGGCGGTGCTGATCGTGCCGCGCCTGCTGCGCCGCTGGGCGGCCCGCAAGATGGCGCTGGCAGAGGCCTGAGGCCCTGGCGAGGCTCCCGGCCCGCGCCCATAAAAAAACCGCGCCACCCGGCGCGGTTTTTTTTCGTCCAGACGGCGCGGGCGAATCCGTGCCGACGATTTTCTTAGCAAGCCAGACCCCGAGGCGCTGTGCTCCCGGTGCCCTCCCCACCAGGCGACTTGCTGCGAACTCGGTGCGAATCGTACCATAAAATGCGAATAATTCTTATTTGCAGGATGGGCGCATGTCTTCATTTCCGCAGGAGTTTCTGGTGCTCTGCCGCCAACTCGGTGAGGTCCAGCAGCGTTGCAGCGCCGCCCTGGCAGCCCAGGCTGCCGAGATCCAGGCGCTGCAGGCCGAGGTGGTGCGGCTGCGCGGCGCCGTGGTGCTGCGCGACACGCGGTTGGCCCTGGCGCAGGACGAGTTGACGCAGTTGCAGGCCATGGCCCCCGGCCTATGGCGGCGCCGGGCCGTGGCGCGCCACATCAGTGCCTTGGTCGATCGCATTGCTGCGCTGTCACGCGAATGCCTGCGGTGGCGCCTGGCGGCCGGGGGCCAAGCCCGGGTAGACGGTGGCGCACCGCTGCAGGGTGAGGAAAGGGCTACCCACGCCGGTCCTGGCAGCGACGTGGCGGTGGGCGCTTCACGCACGGTGCGGCCCGTGGCGGTGGCTGTGGCGAAGGGCCGGGCTGCGGATGCCGCGTTTGACGCCAGCCTTGCCGCGGCCAACCTGGTGATCTGCCAGACCGGGTGCCTCAGCCATGACGACTACTGGCGCGTGCAGGACCATTGCCGCCGCACGGGCAAGCCCTGCATCCTGATAGACCCGCCATTGGCCGCCAGCGTTGCCGTCTCCAATCTGCCACTCACTGCCTCCGTGATGCATTTTTATGAGGAAAATGGCCGGTAGTGCCGGTGTAGATTGGAGTAGTTGCTATGTTATGGATAGCGTCTAAGGATCCGGTGAAAGGTGTGACTGCGCCGTGGCCATGCGCTGGAGGCCCCTGGCGTCCACCCGGCCGCCTGCGGTAAGCATGGGGCTTTGTGCGGTGCGCTGCCGCGCTACCATCCACGCATGCCCCTGATCACCGACGACGCCCCCGCTTTGCCGCTGGATGCCCAGGGCATCCTCGAACTGGCGGCACGCTCCATGTTCCAGCTGTTCTCCAGCGTCAGCCAGGGCATGTTCCTGGTGGACCGCAGCGGGCGCATCGTGTGGGTGAACGAGGGCTATCAGCGTTTCCTGCCCGACCTCGGGTTTTCGTCGGTGGACCAGTTCGTGGGCCGCACGGTGGAAGAGGTGATCCCCAACACCCAGATGCGCCGCGTGCTGGAGACCGGCCAGCCCGTGCTGATCGACCTGCTCACCAACAAGGCGGGCACGTTTGTGGTCAGCCGCATCCCGCTGCGCGACGACGCGGACCGCGTGATCGGCGCCATCGGCATCGTGTTGTTCGACCATCCCGAAACCACGCTGCAGCCCCTCATCAGCAAGTTTGCGCTGTTGCAGCGCGACCTGGACGACGCCCGGCGCGAGCTGGCCAGCCAGCGGCGGCGCAGCCTGGCCGTGGCGGGCGACGGCGAGCGGCGGTCCAAGTACACCTTTGCCAGCTTCATCGGCTCCAGCCCTGCGGCGGCCGAGGTCAAGCGCCAGGCGCGGCGTGCCGCGCAGTCCAGCAGCCCCGTGCTGCTGCTGGGCGAGACGGGCACCGGCAAGGAGTTGCTGGCCCACGCGATTCATGCGGCATCGAGCCGCGCCAGTGGCCCGTTTGTCAGCGTGAACATTGCAGCCGTGCCCGACACGCTTCTGGAGGCAGAGTTCTTTGGCGTGGCGCCTGGCGCCTACACCGGCGCCGACCGCAAGGGCCGCGACGGCAAGTTCAAGCTGGCCGATGGCGGCACGCTGTTCCTCGACGAAATCGGCGACATGCCGCAGAGCCTGCAGGCCAAGCTGCTGCGCGCGCTGCAGGAGGGCGAGATCGAGCCGCTGGGCAGCAACAAGCTCGTGCCCTTCAACGTGCGCATCCTGGCCGCCACCTCGCGCGACCTGGCCGCACTGGTGCGCGAGGGCAAGTTTCGCGAGGACTTGTTCTACCGCCTGCATGTGTTGCCTGTGCGCGTGCCGCCGCTGCGGGTGCGGCGCAGCGACATCCCTGCGTTGGTCGAAGCCCTGGGTGAAGACTTGGCACTGCGCAATGGCACCGCACCGCCCGAGTTGCTGCCCGATGCCATGGCCCTGCTGGCGGGCCAGCCCTGGCGTGGCAACATCCGCGAGCTGCGCAATGTGCTGGAGCAGGCGGTCATGCGCAGCGACTCGCAGTCCATCGACGCCGCGCAGCTGGAGCGCATCCTGCGCGAGGCCGGCGTGGAGCCCGCCGCCCCCGCCCCGGTGCAGGACCCCGGCCACGCCACCGATGCCGAGGACGAAAGCCGCTACCTGCGCCCGCTGGCCGAGCAGGTGGCCGAGCTGGAGCGCAAGGCCATCGCCGCCACCCTGAAGGCCCATGGGGGTAACAAGCTGGCTACCGCCAGGCAGCTGGGCATTTCGCGCGCCACACTCTATGGACGTCTGGAAAACCCTGAATAAAAATCAGGCAAATGTCTAAAAATAAGACATTTAATGTGTCTTTAAATCAGTCAGTGTCGCCGGGGTGTCAGCAAAAGTATCTTTGAAATCAAGCACTTGGACGCTGGCACAGACTGTGCAATAAAGACGCATCACAACAGGAGACATCGCCATGCAACGTCGCACTCTGGTCGCCCTCGCTTCCGCAGCCGTTACCGCCGCCACACTTTCTGCCCCCGCGTTCGCGCAGACCGGTGAAATCCGCATTGCCCACGTCTACAGCAAGACGGGCCCCCTGGAGGCCTACGGCAAACAGACCCAGACCGGCCTGATGATGGGCCTGAACTACGCCACCGGCGGCAGCATGACCGTCAATGGCAAGAAGCTCGTCGTGATCGAGAAAGACGACCAGGGCAAGCCCGACCTGGGCAAGAGCCTGCTGGCCTCGGCCTACTCGGACGACAAGGCCGACATCGCCGTCGGCCCCACCTCCAGCGGCGTGGCCCTGGCCCTGCTGCCCGTGGCCGAGGAATACAAGAAGATCCTGCTGGTCGAGCCCGCCGTGGCCGACGCCATCACCGGCGACAAGTGGAACAAGTACATCTTCCGCACCGGCCGCAACAGCAGCCAGGACGCCATCTCCAACGCCGTGGCCATCGACAAGGCCGGCGTTACGGTAGCCACGCTGGCGCAGGACTACGCCTTTGGCCGGGATGGCGTGAAGGCCTTCAAGGACGCGCTGAAGAACGCCAAGCTGGTGCACGAGGAATACCTGCCCACCACCACCACCGACTTCACCGCCGGTGCCCAGCGCCTGATCGACAAGCTCAAGGACGTGCCCGGCCGCAAGGTCATCTTCATCATCTGGGCTGGCGCGGGCAACCCGTTCAAGATCGCTGACATGGACTTGAAGCGCTATGGCATCGAGATCGCCACCGGCGGCAACATCCTGCCCGCCATGGCTGCGTACAAGAACTTCCCTGGCATGGAAGGCGCCACGTACTACTACTTCGGCATCCCCAAGAACCCCGTGAACGAAGCCATGGTGGCCGCGCACTACAAGGAGTTCAAGACCCCGCCAGACTTCTTCACGGCCGGCGGCTTCAGCTCCGCCATGGCGCTGGTCACGGCCCTCAAGGCCACGAACGGTGACACCAACACCAACAAGCTCATCAAGACCATGGAGGGTATGAGCTTCGAGACCCCCAAGGGCAAGATGACCTTCCGCAAGGAAGACCACCAGGCCATGCAGAGCATGTACCACTTCAAGATCAAGGTGGACCCGGCCTTTGCCTGGGGCGTGCCCGAGCTGGTGCGCGAGATCAAGCCTGAAGAAATGAACGTGCCGATTCGCAACAAGCGATAAGCCGGTCTTTCGACTCCGTCAGAGTGATGGCGAGTTGGTGAGTTAGCGAGGCCCGCCGGACAGGACCACCGTCCTGCCCCGTCGGGGCACATCCCGCAGGGGCGGCCGCCCCTCTTTTTCCAGTGAATTGATGCATGAACTCCCGGGTTGACACGGGGGCTGGGTCGGTTTTTCTCAAAAATTATTTGGAGACAAGACAACATGGCTTTCAATTTCATCCGGGCGGCTGCAGCAGGGGCTGCGATGGCACTCTGTGGCGTGGGCAGTGTTCACGCTGCCGTCAACCTGCCAGCACTCAAGATCGACAAGACACAGACGACGGTATCGGGCCTGTCCTCGGGCGGCTTCATGGCCGTGCAGCTGCACGTGGCGTATTCGGCCACGTTTGCCAAGGGCGCCGGCGTGGTCGCGGGCGGCCCGTTCTATTGCGCCGAGGGATCGGTCGTCAACGCCACCGGGCGCTGCATGGCCAGCCCTGCAGGCATCCCCACCAGCACGCTGGTCAGCACCACCAACACCTGGGCCAGCCAGGGCGTCATCGACCCCGTGGCCAACCTGCAGAACTCCAAGGTCTACCTGTTCTCGGGCACGCTCGACAGCGTGGTCAAAACCGGGGTGATGGACGCGCTGCGCACCTACTACAACAGCTTCGTGCCCGCTGCCAACGTGGTCTACAAGAAAGACATCGCGGCCGAGCACGCCATGGTCACGGACGACTACGGCAATGCCTGCTCCACCAAGGGCGCGCCTTACATCAGCAACTGCAACTTCGACCTGGCCGGCGCCATGCTGCAGCACCTGTACGGCACGCTGAACGCCCGCAACAACGCCACCCTGCCCACCGGCAACTACATCGAGTTCAACCAGAGCGAGTTCATCACCAACCATGGCATGGCCACCACGGGCTGGGCTTATGTGCCCCAGGCCTGCCAGGCGGGGGGCTCGGCCACCTGCAAGCTGCATGTGGTGCTGCATGGCTGCAAGCAGAACATCAGCGACGTGCAGCAGCAGTACGTGCGCAACACCGGCTACAACCGCTGGGCCGACACCAACAACATCGTGATGCTGTACCCGCAGACCAGCACCGCAGCCACCAACAGCTGCTGGGACTGGTGGGGCTATGACAGCGCCAACTACTCCAAGAAGTCCGGCCCGCAAATGGCGGCCATCAAGGCCATGGTGGACCGCGTCTCCAGCGGCACGGGCGGCACCACGCCCCCCGACCCTGTAGCCCTGCCAGCCCCTACGGGCGTGAGCACTTCGGGCGCCACGGCCAGCAGCATGGCCATCGGCTGGGCCGCCGTCACGGGCGCGGCGAGCTACAACGTGTATCGCAACGCCAACAAGGTCAACGCGCTGCCTGTGACCGCCACCAGCTATACGGACACTGGCCTGGCCGCCTCCACCACCTACAGCTGGACGGTGCGCGCCGCCGATGCCAACGCGGCTGAAGGCGCCACATCGGCCGCTGCTTCGGGCACCACGCTGGCTGCTTCGGGCGGTGGCACCGCCACCTGCACCACGGCCAGCAACTATGCGCACACCCTGGCCGGGCGAGCGTATGCCGCCGGGGGCTACACCTATGCGCTGGGCTCCAACCAGAACATGGGCCTGTGGAACGTGTTCGTCACCAACACCTTGAAGCAGACCAGCACCAACTACTACGTGATCGGCACCTGCCCCTAAAGTGCCGGGGCGCGCTGCCGCAGGGCAGGGCGCCCCACCCATTCCATCGATTGACTCAGACCGTGAAAGTGAACCACCACCCATGAGCACCTTGGCCACCAAGGACTTGACCATCCGCTTCGGCGGCCATGTGGCGGTCAACGGCGTGACCTGCTCTTTCGAGCCCGGCACGCTGACCGCCATCGTGGGCCCCAACGGCGCGGGCAAGACCACCTACTTCAACCTGATCTCGGGGCAACTCAAGGCCACCAGCGGCAGCGTGATGCTGGGCGGGCAGGACCTCACGGGCCAGTCCGTCTCGGCACGCACGCACGCGGGTCTGGGCCGGGCGTTCCAGCTCACCAACCTGTTCCCGAACCTCAGCGTGCTGGAGAACGTGCGCCTGGCCGTGCAGGCCACGCAAGAGGGCAAGCACCGTCGGGGCATGAACCTGTGGAGCATCTGGAGCGACCACAACGCGCTGACCCAGCGCGCCCGCGTGATCCTGCAGGCCGTGGCCATGACCGACCGGGCCGACACGCCCGTGGCCAGCCTGCCGCACGGTGACCAGCGCAAGCTGGAAGTGGCATTGCTCATGGCGCTGGAGCCGCAGGTCTACATGTTCGACGAGCCCACGGCCGGCATGAGCCATGACGAGGCGCCCGTGATCCTGAACCTGATCCGCGAGCTGAAGAAGGACAAGACCAAGATCATCCTGCTGGTGGAGCACAAGATGGACGTGGTGCGCGAGCTGGCCGACCGCATCATCGTGCTGACCAACGGCACGCTGGTGGCCGACGGCCCACCGGCCGAGGTGATCGCATCACCCGTGGTGCAAGAGGCCTACCTGGGTGTCTCGAAGGACGCAGAGAAGGAGGCCGTATGAGCACGACGCCAAAGACCAACCTGCTCGAACTCAAGGGCGTGCACACGCACATCGGGGCGTACCACATCCTGCACGGCGTGGACCTTGCCGTGCCCAAGGGCCAGCTCACCATGCTGCTGGGCCGCAACGGCGCGGGCAAGACGACCACGCTGCGCACCATCATGGGCCTGTGGCATGCGTCGCAGGGCTCCATCCACTTCGGCGGCAAAGACATCACGTCGATGAATACGCCTGCCATTGCGGGCATGAACATCGCCTACGTGCCCGAGAACATGGGCATCTTTGCCGACCTCACGGTGAAGGAAAACATGCTGCTGGCCGCGCGCAGCGCGCGCAACGCTGCGCAGATGGACGAGGCGCGGCTGCAGTGGATCTTCAAGCTCTTCCCCGCTGTGGAGAAGTTCTGGAACCACCCCGCCGGCAAGCTCAGCGGCGGCCAAAAGCAGATGGTGGCCGTGAGCCGCGCCATCGTCGAGCCGCGCGATCTGCTCATCGTGGATGAACCCAGCAAGGGCCTCGCGCCCGCCATCATCAACAACATGATCGATGCGTTCGACCAGCTCAAGAAGAGCGGCGTGACCATCCTGCTCGTCGAGCAGAACATCAACTTTGCCAAGCGGCTGGGTGACACCGTGGCCGTGATGGACAACGGCCAGGTGGTGCATGCGGGCAGCATGGCCGCACTGGCGCAAGACGAAGAACTGCAGCGCTCGCTGCTAGGGTTGGCGCTATGAGTCTTATGAGCAATTTCAGGTGTTTTCGGGCGGTAGTGCAGGTATCTATTGCCGTGGCAGCTATTAAATATATAGCTTATGTACGCGGTGCGGCCGTGGCTGCTGGAGGTCGGGCATGAGCGTCACCCGCGATTTCGACTGGAAGCCGCTGGCGCTGGTGCCGGCGCTTGCGCTGCTGGTGCTGCCCTTCATCGGCTCGCCCAGCACCTGGCTCACGCTCACGGTGGCGGGGCTGGCCATGGGCATGATCATCTTCATCATCGCCTCGGGCCTCACGCTGGTGTTTGGCCTGATGGACGTGCTCAACTTCGGCCACGGCGTGTTCATTGCGCTGGGTGCGTTTGTGGCCACCAGCGTGCTGGGCGCCATGGGCGATTACACCCAGAGTGCCGAGCTGTGGCGCAACCTGATGGCCGTGCTGCCCGCGATGGTGGTGGCCATGGCGGTGGCGGGGGCCGTGGGCCTCGCGTTCGAGCGCTTCATCGTGCGGCCCGTGTACGGCCAGCACCTGAAGCAGATCCTCATCACCATGGGCGGCATGATCATTGGTGAAGAACTCATCAAGGTCATCTGGGGCCCCGCGCAGATCCCGCTGCCGCTGCCCGAGGGCATGCGTGGCTCGCTGCTGGTGGGCGATGCGGCCATCGAAAAGTACCGCCTGGTGGCGGTGGCCGTGGGCCTGCTGGTGTTTGGTGTGCTGGCGTGGACGCTGTCGCGCACCAAGGTCGGCCTGCTGATCCGCGCTGGCGTGCAAGACCGCGAGATGGTCGAAAGCCTGGGCTACCGCATCCGCCGCCTGTTTGTGGGCGTGTTCGTGGTGGGCTCGGCCCTGGCGGGCCTGGGTGGTGTGATGTGGGGCCTGTACCAGCAGAACGTGGTGCCCCAGATGGGCGCGCAAGTCAACGTGCTGATCTTCATCGTGATCATCATCGGCGGCCTGGGCAGCACCGGCGGCGCGCTCATCGGTGCGCTGCTGGTGGGGCTGATGGCCAACTACACCGGCTTCCTGGTGCCCAAGGTGGCGCTGTTCTCTAACATCGCGTTGATGGTGGCCATTCTCTTGTGGCGTCCGCAGGGCGTCTATCCCGTGGCCAACCGCTGATGAGGAGCCGACTGACATGCTGAACCGACTTCTCTCCGGCGACTATCCGCGCAGCAAGGTGCTGGCGGTGATTCTGGTGGCCATCTTTGTGGGCCTGGCGTTCGCGCCGTTCCTCTTCCCGGGCGTCAAGGCGCTGTCCGTGGCAGCCAAGGTGCTGATCTTTGTGGTGCTGGTCGCCAGCTTCGATCTGCTCTTGGGCTACACCGGCATCGTGAGCTTTGCGCACACCATGTTCTTTGGCATCGGGGCCTACGGCATTGCCGTGGCCACCACCCGCATGGGGCCCACGTGGTCGGCACTGCTGGTGGGGCTGGCTGGGGCGCTGGTGCTCTCGCTGCTGCTGTCGCTGGCGGTGGGGCTCTTCTCGCTGCGCGTGCGAGCCATCTTCTTCGCCATGATTACGCTGGCCGTGGCCGCTGCGTTCCAGACGCTGGCCTCGCAGCTGTCGGACATCACCGGCGGCGAAGACGGCCTGACCTTCAAGGTGCCCGAGTTCCTGTCGCCCAGCTTCGAGCCGTTTGACGACCCCTTCCTGGGCGTGAGCATTGATGGGCGGCTGGTCTGCTACTACCTGCTCTTCGTCACGGCCGTGGCGCTGGTGCTGGCGCTGCTGCGCATCGTCAACTCGCCCTTCGGCCGCGTGCTGCAGGCTATCCGCGAGAACGAGTTCCGCGCCGAGGCCATTGGCTACCGCGTGGTGGTGTACCGCACCACGTCCAGCGTGCTGTCGGCGCTGTTTGCCACCATGGCAGGCGCTATGTTGGCGCTCTGGCTGCGCTACAACGGGCCGGATACGTCCCTGAGCTTCGAAATCATGATGGACTGCCTGCTCATCGTGGTGATCGGCGGCATGGGCACCATCTACGGCTCGGCCATTGGCGCCGTGCTCTTCCTGGTGGCGCAAAGCTACCTGCAGGATCTGCTGCGCCTGGGCAGCGAGGCCACCTCGGGCCTGCCCTGGCTGTCGGCCCTGCTGTCGCCCGACCGCTGGCTGTTGTGGCTGGGCGTGCTGTTCGTTCTGTCTGTTTACTACTTCCCCACCGGTGTGGTGGGGCGCCTGCGCGCGGCAGCTGCGCGCAAGGTGGGGTGAGTGGCCCGGCCGCGCCGGGTGACTGGCGTGGCCTGGGTGTGTGGGTGAGCTGTGCAACAAAGACGCAAAGAAAAAACTCCAGGAGACAAGCACATGAAGATGAGCATGAAGAACCCGCGTTTTCGTCCGTTTTCTCGTCCGTTCGTTCCCGCAGTGCTGGCCGCTGCGGTGTTGGCTGCCTGCGGCGGCAGTGATGGCGACAGCGCCGCACTCAACACCAAGCCCACCTACCTGGGCGCCATCAGCGAGGCCACGTACGACGGCACCAGCAACGACCTGCTGACGGCTGGCCTGGGCGCCACAGGCCTGGCGGCGGCCGTGCCACCGGCCTATGCCGACCCGCTCAAGCCCACCGCAGCCGAGCTGCGCCGCACCGCCATCCACACCAACTACCGCGCCATGCTCGACATGACGGCGGCCGGCGGCTACGGCACGCTGTATGGCCCCAATGTGGACGCGCAGGGCAAGGTCACCACCGGCGAAGGCAAGGTGGCGGGCACTGAGTACATCGCGTTTGCCGACGACGGCACAGGCCGCAAGAACGTCACCCTCATGGTGCAGGTTCCTGCCAGCTTCGACCCCAAGAAGCCCTGCATGATCACCGCGACGGCATCGGGCTCGCGCGGTGTGTACGGCGGCATCTCCACCGGCGAGTGGGGCCTGAAGAAGGGCTGCGCCGTGGCGTACTCTGACAAGGGCACGGGCGGCGCACCGCACGACCTGCAAAACGACACCGTACCGCTGATGGACGGCACGCGCACCACGGCCGCCGCAGCGGGCAAGGCCGCAGCCTTCAACGCGGGCCTCACGGCTACCGAGCTGGCCGCCTTCAACAACGCCACGCCCAATCGTTTTGCGTTCAAGCACGCGCATTCGGGCCAGAATTCTGAAAAGGATTGGGGCACCACCACCTTGCAGGCCGTGGAGTTTGGCTACTACGTACTCAACCAGCGTTACGGCGCCACCGATGCAGCGGGCCAGCGCCTCAAGACGCTGACCCCGGCCAACACCATCGTCATCGCATCCAGCATCTCCAACGGTGGCGGTTCAGCGATTGCTGCGGCCGAGCTGGACACGCAGGGCCTGATCAGCGGCGTGGCAGTGTCCGAGCCCGCCATCGAGATGCCTGCCAACCCCGGTGTCACCGTGCGCCGTGGCAGTGCCGATGTGGCCGTCACCGGCAAGACGCTGGTGGACTTCACCACGTACGCTAACCTGTACCAGGCCTGCGCATCGCTGGCGCCGTCGGTCAGCACCAGCCCTTACGCCGCCGCCTTTGCGGCCGGCTTTGGCAGTGCGGCCCTGCCGATTGCGCCCAATCGCTGTGCCTCGCTCAAGGCGGCAGGCCTGCTCACTGCCTCCACCACGGCCACGCAGGCCGAAGAGGCTTTGCAAAAGCTGCGCGCCTACGGCTGGGAGCCGGAGTCCAACGACCTGCATGCATCGCTGGCTGCGTTTGAAGTGGCCCCCGCGGTGTCGGTGACCTTTGCCAACAGCCTTTCCCGCGCCAGCGTGAAGGACCACCTGTGCGGCTTCAGCTATGCGGCCACGGCGGCGGCGGGCGCGGTGACGACGCTGGCTCCTGCCGCGCTGGCGGGCATGTTTGCCACCGGCAACGGTGTGCCTCCCTCGGGCGGCATCAACCTGGTCAACAACCTGGGCAAGCTGGGCCCGGCGCGCGACTTCCTGTCGGTGTCGGACGCTGGCGTGGCTGACTGGAATACGGCCGGTGCGCTGTGCCTGCGCAACCTTGTTGTTGGTAATGACGCCGCGGCCAAGAAGCTGCAGGCAGGGGTGGACGAAACCCGCCGTAGCGGCAACCTGCGCGGCAAGCCCACGGTCATCGTGCATGGCCGTGCCGACGCGTTGCTGCCCGTCAGCCACACCTCGCGCCCCTACGCCGCGTTGAACAAGAAGGTCGAAGGCGCTGCCAGCAAGCTCAGCTATGTGGAAGTGGCCAATGCCCAGCACTTCGACAGTTTCATTGGCTTGCCCACCGTGCTGCCTGGCTACGACACCCGCTATGTGCCGCTGCACGTGTACCTGAACCATGCGCTCGACGCCGTGTACGACCACCTTGCCAGCGGCAAGGCGCTGCCCGCCAGCCAGGTGGTGCGCACGGTGCCACGTGGCGGCACATCGGGCAGCGCCCCGGCCATCACCGCCGCTAACGTGCCTCCTCTGGCTACCACGCCCGCTGCTGCCAACGCCATCGCCGTCACGGCGGGCGCCATTGCCATCCCCGACTGACCCAAGGAGCTTTGCCAGACGACACACCGTCACCGTTGCCTGCCGGGCACGCGCATGGGCTGTCTGCCTCTGCGCCGCCCGTGGGCGCGGCTGCAACAAGCCAGTCAAGCAAGGGATGAACCGACATGGAAAAAGTAAACACATGGGGCCGCCGCGTGGCGGCAGCGCTGGCGGTGATGTGGGTGAGTGCCACAGCACCCTCGCTGCACGCTGCCGAGATTGTGGTGGGGCAGGTGGCGCCGCTCACCGGCGTGCTGGCCAGCACCGGCGCGCAGATGGTGCTGGGCGGCAAGATCTATTTCGACTGGGTCAATGCACAGGGTGGCGTGCACGGCGCCAGCATCCGCCAGTCGGTGGTGGACGACGCCTACAAGGTGCCAGACACCGTCAAGGCGACCCGCGAGCTGCTGGCCAAGCCCGAGGTGGTGGCGCTGTACGGCTTTGCAGGCACGGCCAACATCACCCAGCTGCTGTCGGATGGTGTGCTGGAGCAGGGCGGCGCCGCGCTGGTGGCGCCGTACACGGGGGGCGAGTCGCTGCGCAACCCGTTCAACCCCTGGATCTTTCATGTGCGTGCCGGTTATGCCGACGAAACCGAGCACATGGTGCAGCAGCTCACCACCCTGGGCATGAACCGCGTGGCGGTGATGTACCAGGACGATGGTTTTGGCAAGGCGGGCCTGGCAGGGGTGGAGGCAGCGCTGGCCAAGCGCAACCTCAAGCTGGTGGTGTCTGCGGGCTACGAGCGCAATACCGACAAGGTGGATGACGCGGTCAAGGCCATCAAGGCCGCCGATGTGCACGCGGTCATCATGATTGCGGTGAACAAGCCTGCGGCGGCCTTCATCCAGCGCTACCGCGAGCAGGGCGGCGGCGCGCAGCTGTACAACATCTCGGTGGTGGACCCGACGGAGCTGGTCAAGCTGGCAGGTCTCAAGAACGCGCACGGCCTGGGCATCAGCCAGGTGGTGCCATACCCCTACCGGCCGCAACTGCCCGTGGTGCGCGAGTACCAGACGCTGCTCAAAAAGTACGCGCCCGACGCCGAGGTCAACTACACCAGCTTCGAGCAGTTCCTCGGTGCCAAGGTGCTGGTCGAGGCCCTGCGCCGCGCCGGGCCTGCGCCCACACGCGCCAAGGTGGTGAAGGCGCTGGAGTCATTGCAAAGCTATGACCTCGGCGGCATCACGCTGGGCTATTCGCCCACCAACCGCATCGGCTCGCGCTATGTCGAGGTTACCGTCATCGGCAGCAACGGCCGCCTCATGAAATGAGCGCGGCTCAAAAAACTCTCCTGGCGTCGTTGTTGCGTCTTGCCGTACTTTCAGTACTGTCTGCAACGCAACGCCTAGCCAGGACCGCTTCGCTGAGTTTTGTGAGCCGCTACCCGTCCACAGGTTGTTTTGTCCGCAGCCTGCATCCCTCCACCGACTCACAAGGTTGACCACCATGACTCCGTTATCGCGCTACACCACCTGCGCTGGCTATGAAATCCATTACATGGAGTGGGGCGCGCCGGATGCCCCGGTGGTGATCGCGTGGCACGGGCTGGCGCGCACCGGCCGCGACATGGACCCGCTGGCCGCCCACCTGGCACCGCGCTACCGCGTGATCTGTCCCGACACATTGGGACGGGGCCTGAGCCAGTGGGCGCGCGCGCCGCAAGACGAGTACCGCCTGTCGTTCTACGCGCGCATCGCGGCCGACCTGTTTGACCAGCTGGGCATCGAAAAAGCGCACTGGGTTGGCACATCGATGGGAGGTGCCATCGGTACGGTCTGCGCATCGGGATTGTTCGAGCCGCAGCTCAAGGGCCGCATCCAGAGCCTGCTGCTCAACGACAACGCCCCCCGTCTGGCCGATGCGGCGCTGGAGCGCATCAAGGCTTATGCGGGCCATCCACCCGCATTCGACACGGTGAAGGAGTTGGAGGCGTTCTTTCGGCAGGTATACAAGCCGTACGGCTGGCTCAGCGATGACCAGTGGCGCCTGCTCACCGAGAGCAGCACCCGCCGCCTGCCAGACGGCCGTGTCACGCCGCATTACGACCCCGCCATGGTGCAGCAGTTCACGCACCACACCAACGACTACCTGATCTGGGACCACTACGACGCGCTGGACATTCCTGTGTTGTGCCTGCGCGGGGCCGAGTCCGATCTGGTGCTGCCAGACGTCACAGCCGAAATGTTGACCCGGGGCCCGGGATCACGCGGCCAGGCCCAGGTGGTGGAGGTGTCCGGCTGCGGCCACGCCCCTGCGCTCAATGTGCCCGAGCACTATGCGCTGGTAGACGGGTTTCTGGCGAGCGCACAAGGCGGGCACTAGCCTGATAGCCCGTCCGCCCATCCGCCCGCGCTATTCGCTTCAGCGTGGCACGCCGGGCCCGCAGCCCAAGGCCTGGCTCAGCTGCTCGGCAGGGATGGCCCAGTCGGCGTCCGCTGCAATCGCCTCACGCAAGAACTTGGCCTGTGCGGGCGACCACACCGCCACGTCCGGTAGCGTGAAATTGACCGCCGTCGTGCGATGCGTTGCGATGAACGTGGTCATCGATGCTTCGTCGGACGGCAGCCCCAGTTGATCAAACAGGTCGGACATGGTGTGAATACCGGTTTCCATGGGGAAATCCTTTGTGTGTTGGGTGAGAGAGCCGGCAGGGCATACGCATGCCAGCATGCCTAGCCTGGGCACTATTGCAGCATGCCCTGGCAGATCGGGATGTAGGACGGCCACGGAGTTGCAGCGCCGCCCGCACAAGGTGTGAGACTGGCGGTACCTCGCCATTGCGCAGAGGGCCGCTCATCGTGGCTACACCGTACCGATGGGGCGGCAGGGAGCACCAGCCCCGGACTCAGGCAGCTAGCTGCGCCAGTGCGGCTTGCAGGCCCGCCAGCCCGCCCACGCGCTGGTCATTGATGAAGATCTGTGGCATCTGTCGCACCGATGGCCCGCATTTGGCATAGAACGCCAAGCGCTCGGCCTCGTCATCAATCTTGATTTCTTCGTAGGGCAGCGAGCGGGATTTGAGGAGCATCTTGGCCGACTCGCACTGGGGGCAGGCGGACTTGGAGTACACGGTGATTTGAAGGGTCATGACGTAAGTTTACGGGGCAGGGCATGCACCTCTCGGTGCGCGGGTCACTGGCGGGTACGTTCTTTTGTTGGAGTGGTTTACCATTCGGTTTGTTTTGTGACTGATTGGTAATTTATGTCTCCGATGCTCCTCTGGATCCGCCGTTCGATGCTGCTTTTGTCGGTGGCTTTTGTTGTGGCCTTGATGGGCTGCTCAACCACCGCTCCGCCCCCGGGCATCACCCCTGCCACGCCGTTTGACTTGTCCCGGTACGAGGGCCGCTGGTACGAGGTAGCGCGGCTCGACCACTCGTTCGAGCGCGGCATGACGGACGTGAGCGCCACCTACCAGCGCCAGCCGGATGGCAGTGTGCGCGTGCTCAATCGGGGTTTTGATACCGGCAAGAATGATTGGCGACAGGCCGAGGGCAAGGCCTTGTTCACGGGCGATGCCAACACCGCCTCGCTCAAGGTCTCGTTCTTCGGCCCGTTCTACGGCGGTTATCACGTGGCCGCGCTCGATGCCGGCTACCAATGGGCCCTGGTGGTGGGGCCGGACCGCAGCTACTGCTGGATCCTGTCGCGCACCAAAACACTTGCACCCGCCGTGCGCGAACAGCTCGTCGCCCGTGCCCAGGCACTGGGCATTGATGCGCAAGCCCTCATCTGGGTCACCCACGAACGCACCGACCCGCAGCCATGAGCACCTTGACGACTCCACAACCCATCGCCGTCATCGGTGCAGGCCTGGCGGGCCTGTCGTGCGCGCAGGCACTGCTGCAGGCGGGGCAGCCGGTGCATATGTTCGACAAGAGTCGAGGCCCTTCGGGCCGTATGAGCACCCGGCGCGCGGAAGACGCACACGGCCCCTGGCAGTGCGACCACGGTGCGCAGTATTTCACCGCACGTGACGCCGCTTTTCGCGCAGAAGTCGACCGCTGGCAGCAGGCCGGTGTGGCCGCGCAGTGGGACGCACGCCTGGCCAGTTTTGACGGCAAAACCTGGACCACACCGCATACGCCCCTGGAGCGTTTTGTGGGCACGCCGCGCATGACTTCGCCCGCGATCTGGCTGGCGCAAGGCCTGGCGCAGGCAGGCGAGCGCGCCCACACCCAGTGGCAGACCACCGTGCGGCAACTGGAGCGCCACCCTGACGGATGGGCCGTCACCTCGGCCGAACAGGGGCTGCATCCACAGCGCTACAGCGCAGTGCTGCTGGCCCTACCTGCGCCCCAGGGGGTGCCGTTGCTGACTGACGTGGCTCCTGCCGGTGCCGCTGTGGCGGGCCGCGCCCGAATGCGTGGCAGCTGGGCCGTCATGCTGCGTTACGGCGCGCCTGTGGCTTTACCGTGGGATGGTGCTTTCATCAACGCCGGCCCGCTGCGCTGGGTAGCGCGCGACAGCAGCAAGCCCGGCCGTGCAGGGCCAGAAACCTGGCTGCTGCACGCCAGCGCCGAGTGGAGTGACACGCATATCGAAGACAGTGCAGACAGCGTGATCGCTGCCTTGCTTGCCGCCTTTGCGGCCCTGGGCGGGCCCGCACCCCTGGCGGCCACGGCCCACCGCTGGCGCTACGCGGATACCGAACCTGCACTCACCCTGGGCTGCTGGTGGGACGCGGACGCCCGCCTGGGTCTGTGTGGAGACTGGCTGAATGGCGGCAAGGTGGAAGGCGCCTGGCTCAGCGGGCGCGCGCTGGCGCGGCAGGTCGCACACGTCGCTTGAACTAGCAGGCCCCACATGCGCATGCGCAAGAAGTCCGATCTGCCCCAAAAGACCTGCCAACACTGCGGCCTGCCGTTCACCTGGCGCAAAAAGTGGGAGAAGGTGTGGGACGAGGTGAAGTACTGCTCTGACCGCTGCCGCAGCGAACGCAAGCGCTCGGGCCTTGGCACGGGGGAGGGCACAACCCCATGAGCATTGTGCTGTTCTGGTTCCGCAACGACCTGCGTCTGCACGACCTGCCCGCATTGCACGCAGCCCTGGCCAGCGGTGCCACGCACCTGCTGCCGGTGGTGTGCCTGCCCGCAGCCGATGAATCCACGCCTTGGGGCTTTGCCCGCGTGGGCGTTCACCGCCGTACCTTCACCGCTGCCGCTTTGCGCGGGCTGCAAAGACAGATGGACGCACTGGGTAACCCGCTGCTCATCTGCCAGGCACCGCCCGCCACTGCCTTGCCGCGACTGGCCCGGGCCATCGGTTCCACCACCGTGGTGTGCGAAGACATTGCCGCCCCCTACGAGCAGGCCGAGGTGGCCGCACTGCGCGCCGCTGGCCTGCAGGTGCGTACTGTGTGGCACAGCAGCCTGCTGCCGCCGTCGCGCATGCCGTGGCCGGTAGACCAACTGCCGGGCGTGTTCACCAGCTTCCGCCAAAAGGTCGAGCGTGCAGGCATTGCTCCCGCTGCGCCATTGCCGCTGCCGACCCAACTGCTGCTGCCGCCCGATGTGCCCGCGCCCGTGTTGCAGGCCGTTGGCGCAGAGCAGGGCGCTGACAGCATCCAGCCCCCTGAGTTGCCACAGGGCAGCGATGCCCGCTCGTCCTTCCCCTACGGCACGCCCGCTTGCGATGGCAGCGAGGCCGCCGCACTGGCCCACCTGGCGCAGTACCTGGCCCGCAAGCTGCCTCACAGTTACAAGGCCACGCGCAATGGGCTCACCGGGCTGGACTACTCCAGCAAGCTCTCGCCCTGGCTGGCCACAGGCGCGCTCTCGCCCCGGCAGGTCTATGCCGACTTGAAAACCTTTGAGCGCGACCACGGTGCCAACGATGGCACCTACTGGCTGTGGTTTGAGCTTTTGTGGCGTGACTACTTCCGCTTGCTGCACTTGCAGTACGGCGCGGCGCTGTACCGGGCGCGGGGCCTGTCAGCACTGCCGCCCACCCCACACAAACCGCGTGGCTTTGAACGCTGGTGCCGTGGCGAGACCGGCGAGCCGCTGGTCGATGCCGCCATGCGCGAGCTGGCAGCCACTGGCTCCCTCAGCAATCGCCTGCGCCAAGTGGTCGCCAGCTACCTCATCTACGACCTGCACAGCGACTGGCGCGCAGGTGCTGCATGGTTTGAATCGCAGCTGCTGGACTACGACGTGTACAGCAACCAGGGCAACTGGCTCTACATCGCCGGACGCGGCACCGACCCGCGCGGGGGGCGCCGCTTCAACCCCATCAAGCAGGCGCAAGACCACGATGCCGACGGCAGCTACCGCCGCATGTGGGGCACGCTATGAGCACGCCGCAACCGCGAACGCACACCCTGCGCCTGCTGCTCGGCGACCAGCTCAACCCCGAGCATTCATGGTTCGCCACGCAGGACGAGGGCGTGGTCTACGTGCTGATGGAAGTGCGGCAAGAGACCGACTACGTGCTGCACCACGCGCAAAAAATCCTCGCCATCTTTGCTGCTATGCGTGACCTGGCCCGGCACCTGCGCGAGGCGGGGCACCGTGTGCGCTACGTGGCGATTGACGACGCCAGCAACCGCCAGTCGATGCCTGACAACCTGGCCGCCCTCGTGGCCCACTACGGCGCGCACACGCTGCAATACCAGCACCCCGACGAATGGCGGCTAGACGAGCAACTGCGCATCTGGGGGGCGGAGCAGTCCTTCACTGTGCAGGCCGTCAACAGCGAGCACTTCTACACCACCCGCACCGAAATGGCCGAGGTATTCAAGGGCCGCAAGCAGTGGCTCATGGAGCACTTCTACCGCCGCATGCGCCAGCGCCACAGCGTGCTGATCGACGCAGCGGGCGAGCCCGAAGGCGGCCAATGGAACTACGACCACGACAACCGCAAACCCTGGCCTGGCACGCCCGCGTTGCCGCCCGACGCCCGCCCCATGCACGACCACAGCGCCCTGTGGGCCACCATCCAGGCCGCAGGCGTGCAAAGCTTTGGCAATCCGCAGGCCCATGCGCTGCGCTGGCCGCTGAACCGGGCCGAGGCAATGGCGGGGCTGGACCACTTCATCACCACCGCGCTGCCGCACTTTGGAGCGTACGAAGACGCCATGAGCACGGGCAGCAGCAGGCTCTTTCACTCGCTGCTGTCTTTCGCGCTCAACACCAAAATGCTGCGTCCGCACGAGGTGGTGCAGCGCGCCCAGGCCGCCTACCACACAGGCGCTGCGCCTCTGCCAGCGGTAGAGGGCTTCATCCGCCAGATCCTTGGCTGGCGCGAGTACGTGCGTGGCATCTACTGGGCCCACATGCCCGGCTACGACGAGCGCAACGCCCTGGGCCACCACACGCCGCTGCCGGAGTGGTTCTGGACGGGCCAAACCCGCATGCGCTGCATGCAGCACGCCGTGGGCCAGTCGCTGGAGCAGGCCTACGCCCACCACATCCAGCGCCTCATGGTCATCGGCAACTTTGCGCTGTTGGCGGGGCTAGAGCCCGCTGCCGTGCACCGCTGGTACCTGGGCGTGTACATCGACGCCTTTGAATGGGTGGAAGTGCCCAACACCGTGGGCATGAGCCAGTTCGCCGACGGCGGCTTGCTGGCCACCAAACCCTATGTGAGCAGCGCCGCCTACATCGACCGCATGAGCGACTACTGCAGCGGCTGCCATTACGACAAGAAGCAAAAGTTGGGCGGCCGCGCTTGCCCGTACAACGCGCTGTACTGGGACTTTTTTGCGCGCAACGAAGGCACGCTGGGCAGCAACTTTCGTCTCGGCATGGTGTACCGCCAGTTGCAGAAGATGGAGGGCCCGCAGCTCGATGCACTGCGCGAGCACGCCGCCAGTCTGCGCACGCGGCTGGATACGTTGTAGCCAACCGCGCACTGCACCGTCACTTCACTCACTCCATCCACCGGAGCCGCCCCATGTCGTCGCCTTCATTGCAATCCCTTCCTCAAGGCTATCGCGCCCTCGTCATTGGTTCCAGCGGCGCCATCGGCAGCGCGGTGCTGGCCCACCTGCAGGCCGACCCGCGCTGCGCTCTGGCTGTGGGGTTGGGCCGTCACACCATCCCGGCGTTGGATCTGGACGACGAAGCCACCATTGCCCGTGCCGCTCAGCAGCTCCAAGCGCAGGGCCCATGGCACTGCATCCTCCACGCCGCAGGCATGCTGCATGGCCCCCACGGCATGCCTGAAAAGCGCCTGGGCCAGCTCAATTACGCTCAGATGGAGGCCACCTTCCGCACCAACACCTTCGGCCCGGCGCTGGTGCTGGCGCACTTTGCTCCGCTACTGCCCAAGCAGGGGCGCAGCCTGCTGGCTGTGCTGTCTGCTAAGGTGGGCAGCATTGGCGACAACCGCCTGGGCGGCTGGTACAGCTACCGCGCTTCGAAGGCCGCACTCAACATGTTGCTCAAAACTGCGTCCATTGAAGTGGCTCGCAGCCACCCCCAGGCGGTGCTGGTGGCACTGCACCCGGGTACGGTCAACTCGGCGTTGTCCGCCCCGTTCAACGGCGCAGAAATCGGTCGCCCCGCTGCCGATGCCGCAGGCGACCTGCTGCGGGTGCTGGACGGGTTGGGGGCGCAGGATACCGGCAGCTTCTATGCCTACAACGGCGAGCAGTTACCGTGGTGATGCGGCGCGTGACGGTGCAGCGATTGGCTTCGGGTTGGATACCGAAGATCGCTGGTGGGCGGGCGCCAGCGAAGGAACTCCATCAAACACGTTACAGATGGAAATCACCCGCAGCTTCGGGTTGGTAAAGCACTTTCTCAATCCGGATATGGCAGGTCCGGTTTGGAACCCGCCAGCTGAAGGCATCGCCCTCCTTGTAGCCGAGGATCGCGGTGCCAATGCCGGAGCACACCGACAGCTTTCCGGCACGGTCGTCCGCATCCTCGGGGTAGACCAGCGCCACTTCCATCGCTTCGTCATCCACCTTCAGCAGGGCCTTGGAGTTCATCGTGACGACGTCCTCTGCCACCTGCCGTGGATCGACCACGATGGCGCGCTCGATCTCATGCTCCAGCTCGAAGATTTCCGAACCGCGCTCGAACTCCAGCAGGCTCGTGAGCCGGGCCTTGTCGATCTCGGTGATGTAGATGTCAGCCGTGTGCGCCGCAGGGCTTTCGCGTAACAGCCGGCGATAGCGCTCTGAGCTCATGACCAGCGATGTGATCGCAGGCGTTTCGTTCTCCAGCCAGAAACCGCTGCGCACAAAGGCCTTCAGTGATCGTGCGTTGTCCGGGTGGATCTTGGCGATGAGCCGTTCGGCACGCATATCGAAGAACGCGAGCTTCATGCCCTCGCGGATGGCGCCTGCTCCTAGCTTGCGGCCCCAGTTGTCGCGGTTGCCGATGACCAGGACCATTTCGCAGTCTGTGCCCGCCTTGACGAGCCGCACGAAGCCGACCGGCACGTCATGCTGGTCGTAGGCCATGAAGAACCGGCCGCCCTGGTTGAACAGATGCGTCAGGATCGGCAACTGCACCCGGCCGATGACCTGCTCGATGAAACGGGAGACATGGCGCGAGTCGCTCAGGTAGCGGGTGACGTCCTCGTCTTCCAGCCAGTCCATCAGAGTCAGCGCGTTGGCCCGGGTGATCTCGGGGCACAGAGAAATGAAAGGCTTGTTCATCTTCACCACCTTTGGTTTCAAGAATGAAAGCCTTTCAGGGCGGTAGCCGCGACGGTTCTTTCGACGTAGCTCTAATTTTAAGCCACCGCCTTTGCGCGAAGGGTGCGGCTCAGGCAAAGCACCTGCTTTGTGCTAATCGGACAGCCCGGCCAACCCCTCCGCCAGCGCCTCAAACACCAGTCGAATCCGCCGAGAGGTACGTAGTTCGCGGTGCGACACCAGCCAGATCGGGAAGCGCAGGGGCGGTACGTCGTCCAGCACGCGGACCATGCTGGGCGTCTCGTGGGCAATCTCGTCCATCATGGCGCCAATGCCCAAGCCCTGGCGCACCAGCGCCCAATGGGTCACCGTGTTGTCCGCGTAGCAGGTGAAGTTGCTCTCGCTCAGGTTCAGTCCGTACTGGCGCAGATAGGCAAGATATTGGCCGTTCCGGTCTGAGCCCACAAACGGCAATTGCGCAGCATCCTCCGCGGTGCGCGGATGGCCGTGGACCTGGACCCAGGTTTCGGCTGCATAAAAGTAGGCCTTCGCCTCGCGCACCAAGCGGGCGATCAGTTCGGGCTGCTCGGGCTTGACATGGCGGATGGCAATGTCGGCCTCGCGGCGCAGCAGGTCGCTCAGCGCGTTGGAAGAGATCACCTCGACAGCAATGCCCGGCTCTGCAGCCCGCAGGCGTTGGACGATGGGAGGCAGCAGGTAGGTGGCCACGGCGTCGGTGGCCGACACCGAGACCACGCCTCCCACGGCTTGCGACCGGCCGCTGGCGGCCAGGCCCAGAGCCTCTGCGGCGGCGCCCATGCTGCGGGCGTGCTCCAGCAGATCCAGCCCGGTGGGAGTGAGCACCATGGCCTTGCCCACGCGCTCGAACAGGGTCACCCCCATCTGCTGTTCAATGGCCGCCACCTGCCGGCTCAGCGTGGGCTGGGTCAGCCCCAGCTTGCGAGCGGCGGCAGACAGCGAGCCGGTCTGCGCCGTGTGCAAAAACGCCTTTAGCTGATTCCAGTCGAGGTTATCCATACGTAAATGTATATGTTCACTGCAATTTGTCGCATTTTCTGCGCTTCGTTGCATGGATAGCATCCGGGTGTCGCCCATTGCATTTTTTGCCTTACCGCTTCTTCGCCTTCACCTGGCCCTGCACCCATGTCCTCTCCTGATATTGCTCCGGTCCCTGACGCTTTGCCCTCTGCTGCGGCCCGACCGGCTGCAGCGTCCAAAGCGCAATTCTGGGACCGCATTGCGCCCAAATACGCAGCCGATCCCATCGCCGACCTGGCGGGGTATGAGGCCACGTTGCAGCGAGTGCAGGGCCTGCTGTCTACCCAGCAAGAGGTGCTGGAGATCGGCTGCGGCACGGGCAGCACGGCCCTGCGCTTGGCCCCCTTCACCCGGAGCCTGCTGGCCACCGATGTTTCGCCCGAGATGATTGCCATTGCCCACCAGCGATTGGCCGCGCAGCCCTCGCCGCAGCTGCGCTTTGCCGTGGCAGACGCCGAGGCCACGTACTTGGGGCAAGAGGTGTACGACGCGGTACTGGCCTTCAACGTGCTGCATCTGACGAGCGACCTGAACGAGGCGTTGAAGCGGCTGGTACTGGCCCTGCGACCGGGCGGGCTACTGATCTCCAAGACGGCCTGTATTGCCGAGATGAACCCGCTGATCCCCTATCTGGCTGTGCCGTTGATGCGCGCCATTGGCAAGGCCCCGCCCTTGCTGTGCCTTGACGAACAGCGTCTGCGGTCGGCCATGTTGCGGCAAGGCCTGCAGATCGTCTGCGTCGAGCGGCATGGCACGCGGGGCAAGGACACCCGCGCCTTTGTCGTGGCCCGCAAGCCGGGCTGAATTTCCCCCTTCCATCACAACGCGTGCGGACCTTTGCGGGGCCGCAGGGGGTTGTTTTGCCTGCTGGTTTTTGCTGCGCTGTTGCAGCGCGTTTTCTGATCCGTTGGTTGAGCCCTAGTTCTTTCGTCCCTATTAACCCCAAGGAGCCTGTCATGTCTGTTTTTTCCCCTTCGTCGGATCGCACCCACCTTGCGCGCTGGTCTGGCAGCGCGCTGATCGCTGTGGCCACCCTGACGCTGGCGGCCTGCGGTGGTGGAGGCTCGGACGGTGACAGTGAGCCGCCAGACGGCGGCTCTGGCGGTGTGGGGCCATCGGTGTCCATCAGCGCGCTGGAAGGAGATTGGTTGCAGAAAGGATGTGTCAAGGCGGGTGCGCAGTCGTTCAAGCGGACCCTGCGTGTGCGCATCACAGGTCAGACCGCCATTGACTACTTCGAAGGCGTGCTGACCTTCAATGGCAACGACTGCGCTGGCGCGTCGCAAGCGGCTGGGCCCACCAAAACGGGAACGGTGACTTTTGCCCGCTCAGAAGCCAACCAGGTATTGGCCGCCCATTGGGGCGAGCTGCGCACCGTCATCGGCACCCGCTCAGGAGCTATCTGGACGCTGCGGCCCAACAACCTGCTGTGCCTTTTGGGCGACGAGATCCCGACCATTCAACCCACACTCGCAGCCGTCGCGTCCAGTGTGGCCACCATCCCCGCAGACAACTGCTTTACCCGCTGACATCCATCCACACCATGACATCTATGACACACATCATTGCCGTGAAATCACGCATGCACCGGCTGTCCGTGAACCCCGTGGCTTGCGTCGTCGCAGCTCTGGCGCTCCTCAGCGGCTGCGCGTCCACCCTCGACCAGGCAGGCCTGGAGCAGCGCACGGGGCAAGCCATTGGCCGCACGACAGGCCAGTTCACCATCACCGACCGGCAGGAGGAAACCGGCGGCCGCATCAACTACACCGTCAACACCCGCGACGGCGCCAGCTACCGGTGCTACGTGTACGGAGTAACGGGCTTTCAGAAGGCCATGACCTTCGGCCAGACACCACACTCCGACGCCATCTGCACCGCCATGGTGGGCGGCGCGGGCAACGGCGGTACCCAGGCACCGGCAGCAGCCGCCCAGCCACAGGGCCGCGGTACGGCCAAGGAATGCAATGCACTGCTGCGCACGGCAGGGCGCTGCTGAATGGCACCGCACCGCTTTGGCCTGCGGGCCACATCCTTGTCTGCAACGGGCCTTGCACCATGAAGCCATGGCACTGGGCCAGCCTGCTGCTGGCGGCCTGCTTGAGCGGTTGCGCCAGCTTGCCCGGCGCCACCACCGACACGGTGGACGGGCGCACGGTGGAATACGTGCAGGCGGGGCAGGGCACGCCCGTGGTGGTGTTTGAGAACGGGCTGGGCGCCCGGCTGGACTGGTGGGCCAAGGTCTGGCCCGACACCGTTGCAGAAACCCGCGCGCTGGCCTACCACCGCGCGGGCTACGGCCGCAGCGATGCGTCCCCCCAGCCGCGCGATGGTGCGCAAGTGGTGCAAGAGCTGCGCGCCTTGCTCCGGGCCCGCCAGCTACCGCCGCCCTATGTACTGGTCGGCCACTCGCTGGGCGGCCTGTACATGCAGCTGTATGCGCGCCAATACCCCGCCGAGGTGGCCGCGCTGGTGCTGGTGGACTCCACCCACCCCGAGCAGATGCGCGGGGCGGGCAACCCCGACCTGTGGCCGACCTGGCTGAAAGTGGCCTTCCGCCTGGGCACCTCTGACGTGGTCAAACAAGAGCTGGCAGCGCTGGACGCCACCGGGCAGCGCGTTGCCAGCCTGCCGGTGGACCCATCGGTGCCCGTGTTTGTGCTGAGCGCACTGCAAACCCCGGGGGCTTCGTCTGCGCTGGCCGAAGATGTGCGCCAAAAACGCGCTGACTTTGCCCACCTCTACCCCGGCTCCACCCAGGTGTGGGTGGACAGCGGGCACGGCATCCCACTGGAGAAGCCCGAAGCCGTGGTCAGCGCGATTCGCGCCGCACTGCAGGCGGCCCGCGCTCCACGCTGAAAGCGGTGGCGGCCACGCCAGTGGCAATTTCATCGTGGCGTAGCGGCCAGACCCCATGCCAGAATGACCCGATGAGCACCACCACCTCCTCCTTCCAGTCCAACGCCGACGGCACCCGGGTCACCACCTACACCTGGGCCGAAACACCGGGCCAACCGGTGGGCGTCGTCCAAATCTCCCACGGCTTGGCCGAGCATGGCGAACGCTACGACCGCTTTGCGCGGGCCCTCAACGCCGCAGGCTTCATCGTCCACGCCGTGGACCATCGCGGCCACGGGCGCACGGCCGGTGGCAAGCTGGGTGACTTTGGCAGCGCTGGCTTCGGCGGCCTCATTGCCGACGTGGCCCAGTTCGGCGCGCTGCTGCGTGCGCAGCACGGGCCGCAGCAGCTCCCGCTCTTTCTCTTCGGCCACTCCATGGGCTCGTTCGCAGCGCAGGCGGCCATCGTCGACCATTCATCCACCTGGTCTGGCGTCATCCTGTCAGGCTCCACCGCCCTCGACCTGTTCGCCGCCGCCATGGCCAACGCCCCCGCCGACGCGCCCGCCGGGCTCGCTGCTTTCAACGCAGGCTTTGAACACCGCACCGGCTACGAATGGCTGTCGCGCGATGCTGCCGAGGTCGATGCCTACGTGGCCGACCCGTGGTGCGGCTGGGACGTGCCGCCCGACGTAATCCCCTCGCTCTTCGCCCCCGCGCCCCGCCTGGCCGACCCCGCACAACTCGCGCGCATCCGCAGCGACCTGCCCATCCTCATCGCATCCGGCGACGCAGACCCGCTGGCCGCAGGCGGCGTCTTGTTGGAGCAACTGGGGCAGCGATACCGGGATGCCGGTGTGGCCGATGTGGCGGTCAAGCTGTACCCGGCGGCGCGGCATGAAATCTTGAACGAGACGAATCGGGATGAGGTGACGGGGGATGTGGTGGCGTGGTTGCGGATGCGTGTTGGGGTGGCGTAGTCGATGCGCAATGCTGTTTAGGCGATTTGTTCGATGCCTGTTTTCGGCCACTAGCTGCCATTCGAATCGATAAACACGACTACTACGGAGTCGGATGCTGTACTTTGGACGATACCTCTTAGTTGTGATCTCAATTGCAACTTGCCAAGCCGGATGTGGAGACAGCAATCGGCTTTCGCCCCCAGTTGAATGGAGTGCAGCCATAGGGGGTAAAACAATCCGCGAGCTACATCTACTCTTGGGGCCTCCGCAGGAGGATGGCAGCGTCAAACAGTTTCAGAACTGGGTTTTGCAGGACTCCAGCGGGGGGCAAAAGATACTGAAAGTACTGTGTCCCAACCGATGTGCCCCCGATGAAACGCCCGCAGAGGTTTACTATTTCGCTTATGAACAGGGAAGTCATAAACCTGTTCTTGTGAAACGCTTAAGTCCATAGGCCTCGATCTTCTGCGAGGCGCGGACCGGCTGCTCTGGGCCCTGTGCTGTCCTTCAGCCAAAGCACGCAAAGCAGTCATCTTATGAGCTAGAGTCCAAGTGACAGCCCCAACTCTGCGCGCAAGCTATAGTGTTTGTAATGAATTCGCGCACGGACCTGATCCAGCAACCGTGTGCCGTGCAACACGGGAGGGGCGTTGGGTCTCATGACTGAGTTTGGCACTGTGTTTTCATTACAGCATGCATGCCGCAAGGCGAAGTTACAGGCCCCTTGTAGCATTTTCTGCGTGCCAATATATACCGCAAGCGCCAGATATGGCCTGCAGCTTGGTGCGGTCTATATAACGTTATTCCGATTAGAAACAAATGCAGAACATAAATCTGAATACCCCATCAAAGAAGAAGGGATCGAAGCTTAGGCGGGCAATAACTGGCATCGGTTTCATCGTATTCATAGTCATTCCAACTTTCTGGTTTTATTCTGTTCGCAGCGATTACTACGAAAGTATTCGGCAAGAGCCCACCTTGAATGAAATACCTCAAACTCAGCCCGGGCAATAGGCCTTCAATCTAACATTTCATCGCAGTCAAACGCCTACGGCGTCGACTGCACTCAGGGAGTTAGATGTTTTTCTAAACACCTATGCCATTCACACCAATACATCTAGGACCAGGTTTGGCCTTTAAGGCGTTCGGTGGCCGCCATTTCAGCTTTATGGTCTTCGGTGGGTCCCAGGTCCTGATGGACATCGAGCCATTGATAGGCATCCTGCAGAACAAGACCATTCTCCATGGCTATACGCACACCCTGTTGGGCGCTCTCGTTATTGGAACAATCGGCGGTATCGTCGGAAGACCCACTAGTTCGTACTTGCTAAGACTGCTTGCAATTCCTCACCCGCCATTCACGTGGGCTGCATCATTTGTTGGCGCTTATATAGGTACGTTATCGCATGTCTTGCTCGATTCGATCATGCACTTTGACATGTCGCCTTGGTGGCCCATCGTGTCCGGGAACCAACTGCAAACTGTCCTAAGCATTGATCAACTGCATATTGCCTGTCTCATTGCGGGGATTGTCGGCGGCATTGTTGTTGCCGTCAGAATCAAAAATCGGACTTTGAGCTAACCATTCAATCAAGCCCATCCGCCTTCGGCGGGCGGCTTACTTTCGTTCGTTAGGCCTCACAATCGCAACCCAGTGGCACGTCACTGTCCTCAATGCTAATTCCCAAAGGAAAACTGGATAGATATGTTTGAAGTCATTGGAATTGCAGTCGTAGCATGGTTTGCGTTCTCAATCATTAGAGGCTTGCTTAGAGCAAAGCAGCGCAGCAGCAGCGCCGAATTCGGACTTGAGGCGCGAAGAATCGCGACGCAGGAATTATTTATACCAAGTCAGTACTACAACTATATTACAACCAGTCGCATGGATGATTTGAAGCTACAGGCTTTGGTGCTTCGGGAAAATTTCTCAGAATTCAAAAGAACAAGCTGGCCCAGACTTCTGGCACTGAGCCTTTATATATGGTTTCATAACGACTGCAGTAAATTTCATAACGACGACCTTAGCCGACTACAACTCTTCAGGCAATTGCACATCGAACCGGATGTCATCGCAACAACGTTGATGCAAGATCTCGAGAACATTCTGTCTTCGCATGCGTAACGAGGCCTAATTCTAGTTAGGTCTTGTGCGCTCTTCGAATAGCCAAATCAAATCGATCAAAACCAAAGGAAAAAATGAATATTCTAAGTGAGACAGATTTCGAAAAGACTTGCGGCAAGATGATGCCGCTTAGACGAGACATGTCGACTTTCAATGGCGATAATTTTAGATGTGCGTGTGGAAAAGAGCATACGTTCTATACATACAGCATCAAAGTTCTGTCGGAAGGTTTTAATGGGAAATTTCTTGTTGTTTGTCCCGATCACCAAAACCTCTTAAGCCTTATAAAGACGAAAATGCGGTTTGGAATTATGTATCAAGGCCTTGAATTGCTGGCTGGGCATGAAATAGGCGAGTAGCTGTCGCTTCAAGGTGGGGAGTCCATTTTTGGCCTTTGGATCTAACATTTCGTCGCAGCCGACTGCCTACGGCGGCGTCTGAACTCAAGGCGTTGAGCGTCTGCTTTCTCTGGCTGATCCGGCTGGTATTGGCCGATAGTGCGCATTGGGTGCATTGCTTGGTTGAGAACTATCGCTGCGTAGAGGCTAGAACACGGAGCATTAGATTTCCCGCTCCACCAACCCATCTACCGCCCCCGCACCCCTCGCACCCTCCGCGCCCCCCCGGCCACCTGACAAGCCCTCCGATACGCCCGCAGCGTCACCTCCGCCCGCTGCATCACCGTATCCTCCACGGTGGCCGCGCCTCCGGCCAGTTCATCCGCCTGAGCCTGCAGCAATTCCGCCGGGCTCATGCCCGATGCCTCGCCCGTCAGCAGCGCAATGCCTTCGCTCACATGCCCCATGGTGTAGACATGAAACAGACCGCGCTCCACAGCGTCCAGCACGCTGCGGTCCAGCATCAGGTGGCGCTGGTTGCGGGCGGGGATCAGCACGCCGTGGGTGCCGTCCAGCCCCGCCGTCGCGCACGCGCGGAACCAGCCTTCGATCTTTTCGTTGATGCCGCCCACGGGCAGCACTTCGCCGTGCTGGTTCAGTGCGCCGGTCACGGCGATGCCCTGGCGCAGGGGCAGGCCTGACAGGCTGGACAGCAGCGCATACAGCTCGGCGCACGAGGCTGAGTCGCCTTCCACGCCGCTGTATTCCTGCTCGAACACGATGGAGGCGTTGAGTGCCAGCGGCGCCACGTGGCTGAACAGGGCGGTGAGGTAGCTGTGCAGGATGAGCACGCCTTTGTCGTGGATGGGGCCGGACATATCGACCTCGCGCTCGATGTTGAGCAAGCCCTCTTGCCCGGCAAAGGTGCGCGCGGTGATGCGGACGGGGAAGCCGAAGCGGTAATCGCCCAGGTCGATCTGCGTCATGGCGTTGATCTGACCGGTGATGGAGCCCTGCAGCGTGATCAGGCGCTCGCCTTCGGTGATGGATTCGTGCAGTTCTTCTTCAGGCTGGTTGTGGCGCAGGGTGCGGGCGGCCAGGGCGGCTTGCACGTCGGCGGCCTGCACCAGGGTGCCTGCGCGGGCCTGGCACAGGGCGGCGCTTTCGATGGCGAGTGCTTCGGTGTGGGCAAAGCGCGCGCTTTGGCGGCCTTGGTCGTCGGCCTCGCGGTGTGATTGCTCCAGCAGCAGGGCCACGGCGTCGGCGGCAAAGTGGGGCAGGCCGCGCTTTTTGCAGACTTGCGCGACCAGGATGGCCGAGGACTGGTGGGTGCCGGGGGTGGCGATGAACCGGTCTGAAAAGTCCACCTTCACACGAAAGCGGCGTGCGGCGTCGGGGTCGGCCTCTTGCAGGGCGTAGTACTCCTCCACCGATCCGATCAGCACGATCTTCACATCCACGTCCACCGGCTCGGGCTGCAGTGCCACGGCGCCGCCGGGCGCATGGGCGGGGCCGCCGCCACCGCTGCCGTCCTCGATCTGCAGGCGCCCGCAGCGCAGAAAGCGGCGCAGGCGCGGCCACAGGCCTTCTTCGGCGGCCAGGTCGTGCAGGTGCAGCAGGATGAAGCCGCCATGCGCTTTGAGCAGGCTGCCCGCATGGATGCTGGCGTGGTCGGCCTGCACGGTGTCGGCGTCTGCGCCGTGTTCGATGCTGCCGAACAGGGTGCGGGCCGTGGGGTTGTCTTCGACCACCACCGGGGCACTGGTGCGGCCGTGGTTGTCCACCACGACGTTCACCTGGCAGCGGGCCAGCAGGTCGTCCAGCGCGTCCTTGCGGTCGTCTTCGGCGTCCTGGCCTTGTTCAGCGTCGCCGGGCTCGAAGAGGTCGATGTGGTTCAGCACCGTGCGCTCCACCTGGTCCAGCCACTGCGTGAGCTTGACGGCGTCCTTGATCTGCTTGCGCAGGCCCTGGCGGATGTCGTGCAGCGCGTGCTCCACCAGGGGCTTGATGGTCTGGAGGCGCAGGGCGGCCAGGGCGTCGTCCCGCGCGCGCTCCAGCGGGCGGGTGGTTTCCAAAAACTTGGCGATCTCGACCCGCAGCTCCTGCTCGGCGGCGTCGATCTCGGCCCGGCGTTCGCGGGGCAGGGCGCGGGCTTCGGCCTCGGTCAGGGGCTGGCCCTTGGGGCCAGTGAGGGTGAACACCATGTGCCCGGCCTCGCGGCTCAGGCGGAACTGGCGTGCCTCGGCAAACGCGTCCAGCACCGCAAAGGCATCGCTCTCCTGCGTTTGCCAGGTCTTTTCGATGCGCTCGGCCTCGGCCTTGAAGTCGGGGCTGGTCAGGCGCTTTGGGATGTCGGCCTGCAGGCTGCGCGCCATGTCGGCCATGCCCTGGCGCAGCTGGCGGCCCTCGCCGGCGGGCAGGCGCAGCGCGCGAGGGTGGTCGGGCTGGTCAAAGTGGTGCAGGTAGCACAGGTCGGGGGGCACGGAGCGCTCTGCGGCCGCTGCCTGCATGGCCTGGCGCAGCAGCGACGCGCGCCCGCTGCCTACCTCGCCCAACACAAACAGGTGGTAGTCGGGCTGTTGCAGGCCCAGGCCAAACTGCGCGGCGGCCTGTGCGCGCTCTTGCCCGATCCAGGGCAGTGGCAGGTCTTGCAGCTCGGTGGTGCTGGCAAAGCCCAGCGATTCGGGGGCAATGGTCAGGCGCAACTGTTGGGGGGCAAGGGCGGTAGCGGGCATTGATGTGGGTGTGGGTGGGGGCGGTGCGGAGGGCTTGGCAGGCAGCCGTGCAACACCTGGCGACCAAAATATGAGCCAAAACGGGCAGATGTGCCAGTGCAATATGCCCTGATTGCTATCAATAGTGTAGTGAATGGGCCGGACCTGGGCACCGGCCCGGCGCCATCAGTGCGCCACCGGGCATACCCCGGCAGGGGCGCCGCCGGCCACTGCGTGGCTGCGTGCATCGGCCAGTGCCGCCGCAGTGGGGGCTTCGGTAGGCCAGCCCGCCAGGTGCTGCTGGGCCACGCGGCTCAGCGCGGTGATCCAGTGGTGGTTGTCGTTCATGCAGGGGATGTAGTGGAACTCCTTGCCACCCGCTTGCAAGAACGCTTCGCGCACTTCCATGTTGATTTCTTCCAGTGTCTCCAGGCAGTCGCTGGTGAAGCCGGGGCACACCACGTCTACGCGCTGCGTGCCGGCCTGGCCCAGTGCCTCGATGGTGGGCTGGGTGTAGGGCTCCAGCCACTTGGCCTTGCCAAAGCGCGACTGGAAGGTGATGCGGTAGCGGTCCTCGCGCAGGCCCAGGCGCTCGGCCAGCAGGCGGCCGGTTTTGCGGGCCTCGCAGTGGTAGGGGTCGCCCAGGTGCAGGGTGCGCTCGGGCACGCCATGAAAGCTCATCACCAGCTGATCGGGCTGGCGGTGGTGCTTCCAGTGCGTTTCGATGGTGCGGGCCAGGGCGTCGATGTAGCCGGGGGCGTCGTGGTAGTGGTTGACGAAGCGCAGCTCGGGCACGTTGCGCGTGCGCGCGGCCCAGGTGTAGACGGCGTCAAACACGCTGGCCGTGGTGGTGGCGGAGTACTGCGGGTACAGGGGCAGGATGAGGATGCGCGTGGCGCCCTCGGCTTTGAGCGCGTCGAGTTGGCTGGCGATGGACGGGTTGCCGTAGCGCATGGCGTGGCGCACCAGCACCGCGTGGCCCGCCTCGCCCAGCCAGCCGCGCAGCAGTGTGGCCTGCTTGGCCGTCCAGTGCGCCAGGGGAGAGCCCTCGGGTGTCCAGATGCTGGCGTATTTGGCGGCCGACTTGGCCGGGCGGGTGCGCAGGATGATGCCGTGCAGGAGGGGCATCCACAGCAGTTTGGGAATCTCCACCACGCGGTGGTCACCCAGAAACTGCGCCAGATACCGGCGCACGGCCGGGGCCGTGGGTTCGTCGGGCGTGCCCAGGTTGCACAGCAGCACGGCAGTGCGGTCGGCCTGGCCGTGGGTGAAAGGAGGTTCGGGGTGGAAGGAGGGCATGCGGCATTTTCACCCACGCACTGAGCCTGTACGGGCTGGGAGCCTTTTTACCGCCTCGCAAACCACCGCCAGCGAGATCAGCGCCGGGCACAGCGTCTTCAGGTGTTTTCAGCCCCTTTTTGGGGTGCATCGGGTATTCCCTGATGTGGCTATGAAACCGGTTTCATAAACTGGCGCCACTTTGGAATAACGACTGTCCACCGTGAATTACCAGTTCCAGTTCGATGCCGTGTTTGCCGCGTGGCCCTTGCTGCTCAAGGGCACCTGGATCACCGTGCAGCTGTCGCTCACCGCCACTTTGCTGGGGCTGGTGGTGGCCATCTTTTGCGCCTGGGGCAAGACCGGCGGGCCGGGCTGGCTGCGGTTTTTGATCAACGCGTACATCGAGGTCATCCGCAACACGCCGTTTCTGGTGCAGCTGTTTTTCTTCTTCTTTGCGCTGCCGTCCATCGGCCTGCGCTGGTCGCCCTACACGGCGGCGCTCACCGCCATGGTGGTGAACCTGGGAGCCTATGCGGCCGAGATCGTGCGGGCGGGCATCGAGTCCATCCCCAAGGGGCAGATCGAGGCGGGCAAGGCGCTCAACCTCAAGCCGTGGGAGATCTTTCGGTTTGTGATCCTCAAGCCAGCGCTCAAGGCCATCTACCCAGCGCTTACCAGCCAGTTCATCCTGCTGATGCTCAGCTCGGCCGTGGTGTCGGTGATCTCGGCGGACGACCTGACCTCGGTGGCGGCCAACCTGCAGTCGCAGACGTTCCGCAGCTTTGAGATCTACATCGTGGTGACGGCCATCTACCTGGCGCTGGCGCTGTCGTTCTCGGCGCTGTTCAAGCTGATCTATCAGCGCGTCCTTAACTACCCCGACCGCCGATAAGGAGACCGACCATGCGTACCTTCGGAATCTCCGAATTCCTTTTCATCGTGCAGGCCGCGCAGTGGACGCTGGCGCTGTCGGCCATTGCCTTCGTCGGCGGTGCGCTGCTGGGCCTGGTGGTGGCGCTGTCGCGCACCTCAGAGAACGCTGCGGCACGCAATGCGGCGCGCGTGTTCATCCAGGTGTTTCAGGGCACGCCGCTGTTGCTGCAGCTGTTCCTCATCTTCTTTGGCGCGCCGGTACTGGGGTTTGACATCAACCCCTGGGTGGCGGCGGGCGTGGCGCTGGTGCTGAACAGCGCGGCCTTTCTGGCCGAGATCTGGCGCGGCTGTATCGAGGCAGTGCCACGCGGCCAGTGGGAGGCCGCGCAGGCCCTGAACCTCAAGTACGTGGCCCGCATGCGGTTTGTGGTGCTGCCCCAGGCTTTCAAGATTGCACTGCCGCCCACGGTGGGCTACATGGTGCAGATCATCAAGGGCACGTCGCTGGCCGCCATCATCGGCTTCACCGAGATCACGCGGGCGGGGCAGATCATCAACAACGCCACCTTTCAGCCGCTGCATGTGTTCACCACCGTGGCCGCGCTGTACTTCGTGATCTGCTGGCCGCTGTCGCTGCTGGCCGCACGCATGGAGCGCAAGCGCGCCCGTGCTCTGGCGCGCTGAGCCACGCGCCGCAACCTTCTTTTCACTTTCTGTTCTCGTTCACACCAACCACCAGGAGACATGCTATGACTTTTTCTTTGCAACGCCGCACCGCTACCGCCGCTTTGGCCGCCTTGGGCCTGGGTGCCGCCCTCACGGCGTTTGCGCCGCTGGCCTCGGCACAGTCCGTGGCTGACATCAAGAAGAAGGGTGAGATCACCATCGGCATGCTGGTGGACTTTCCGCCCTACGGCACCACCAATGCGCAAAACCAGCCCGACGGCTACGACGCCGACGTGGCCAAGCTGCTGGCCAAGGACCTCGGCGTGAAGGCCAACATCGTGCCCGTCACCGGCCCAAACCGCATTCCCTTCCTGCTGACCAACAAGGTCGATGTGCTGGTGGCTTCGCTGGCCATCACGCCTGAGCGTGCCAAGCAGGTGCAGTTCTCGCAGCCCTATGCGGCTGCGACCATCGTGCTGTACGGCAAGACCGGCGCCAACATCAAGAGCGCTGCCGACCTGAAGACTGTGCGCGTGGGCGTGGCCCGCGCCAGCACCCAAGACGTGGCCGTGACCAAGGCCGCGCCTGAGGGCACCGAAATCCGCCGCTTTGACGACGACGCATCGGCCATGCAGGCGCTGATCTCGGGCCAGGTCGATGCGATTGGCTGCTCGGTCACCGTGGCGGCGCAGATTGCCAAGCGCGTGCCCGCCAACACCTTCGAGAACAAGTTCAACCTGCTGCAGCAAGCCATGGGCATTGCCATGCGCCCAGGCCAGGACGAACTGACCAAGGCCGTGAACGACTTTGTGGCACGCAACACCGCGAATGGCGAGCTGAACAAGCTGTACCAGAAGTGGCTGGGCGCCGACCTGCCCAAGCTGCAGTAAGCCTGCCTGAACGATAAGGAGCCATTGATGAGCGACGCAGTCACGACCGCCCCCGGCACCCCGCCGATCATCCGCATGGAGGGTGTCAACAAGTGGTACGACAGCTTCCAGGTGCTCACCGACATCAACCTGTCGGTGCGGCCCGGCGAGCGCATCGTGATCTGCGGGCCATCGGGCTCGGGCAAGTCCACGCTGATTCGCTGCATCAACCGGCTGGAGACGGTGCAAAAGGGCCGCATCGAGGTCGATGGCATCGACCTGACCGCTGGCGGCAAGAACGTGGACGCCGTGCGCGCCGAAGTGGGCATGGTGTTCCAGCAGTTCAACCTGTTTCCGCACCTGACCATTCTGGAAAACTGCACGCTGGCCCCCATGCGATCGCGCGGCATGAGCAAGGCCCAGGCCGAAGAAGTCGCCATGAAGTACCTGACCCGCGTGCGCATCCCCGAGCAGGCGCACAAGCACCCCAGCCAGCTGTCGGGCGGGCAGCAGCAGCGCGTGGCCATTGCGCGGGCGCTGTGCATGGCGCCCAAGGTGATGCTGTTCGACGAGCCCACCTCGGCGCTGGACCCAGAGATGGTCAAGGAAGTGCTGGACACCATGATCAGTCTGGCCGAAGACGGCATGACCATGCTGTGCGTGACGCACGAAATGGGCTTTGCGCGCAGCGTGGCTGACCGCGTGATTTTCATGGCCGACGGCAAGATCCTGGAGCAGGCGCCGCCGCAGCAGTTCTTTGGCCAGCCGCAGCACGACAAGACGCGGCAGTTCCTGGGCCAGATCCTGACTTCCCACCACGCACATTGAGACCTGGCAGGTCGTGCGGTTGATGGCCTCTGCCCCGGTGGGCGGAGCCTGAAAGAAACACATGAAGGTATTGATTTCCCTGTCCTCCTTCGGCGCGGCCGAAACCGGTCGCCACGGCCAGCTGTGGTGCACCGACCTGGCCCAGCAAGCGGGCGCGGACGGTGTGGAGGTGCGTGGCGAACTGCTGCGCGATGCAGCCACCGAGCTGCCCGCGCTGGCGGGTCGGGCGGCGGTGTATTCCAGCCCCGAAGGCCTGTGGACCGTGCAGGGCGAGCTGGATGAAGCAGCCCTGGCGCGCGGCGTGCAGGCTGCCCAGGTGCTGCGCGCGCCGCGACTGAAGATGTCGATTGGTGGCTTTAGCCCTTCGTCGCATGCCTCGCTGCAACGCCTCAAGGCCCTGCTGCAGGCCGCCCCGCAGGTGGAGCTGGTGATCGAAAACGACCAGACCACCACCGCAGGCACGCTGGCCGCCATGCAGGCGTTTTTTGCGGCCCAGGCACAGGCCGGGCTTGATTTGGGCATGACCTTTGACATGGGCAACTGGCACTGGCAGGGCGAATGCCCGCTGCAGGCCGCGCAGGCTCTCGCCCCGTTTGTGCGCTATGTGCACTGCAAGGGCGTGCAGCGCCTGCCCGCCAAGTGGGTGGCGGTGCCACTGGCCGATTCGGTAGCGCCATGGCGCGCCGTGCTGCGCGCCTTGCCTGCCGATGTGCCGCATGCCATCGAATACCCGCTGGTGGGCGACGACCTGGTGGCCATCACGCGCGAGCAGGTGGCGTTCATTCGCGCTGCCCGGGAGGCTGCATGACCGCCCCGGCTTTTGACGTTGCACTGTTTGGCGAGGCCATGCTGCTGCTGGTGGCCAACGAGCCCGGCCCGCTGGAGAACGCCACTGGCTTTCACAAGCGCACGGCCGGGGCCGAGACCAATGTGGCCATCGGTCTGGCGCGCCTGGGCCTGAAGGTAGGCTGGGCCAGCCGCCTGGGCACCGATTCGATGGGCCGCGCGCTGCTGGCCGCCATGCAGGGCGAAGGCGTCGATTGCTCGCACGTGGTGTGCGATGCCACGCAGCGCACGGGCTTCCAGTTCAAAGAGCGCGTGATGGATGGCCGCGACCCGCAGGTGGAATACCACCGCAAGGGCTCCGCCGCCAGCCAGATGGGGCCCGCCGACGTGGACGAGCCCTGGCTGCAGTCCGCACGCCACCTGCATGCCACGGGCGTGTTTGCCGCCATCTCCGACACCAGCCTGCAGGCCGCCATCCGCACGCTGGAGGTGATGCGCGCCGCAGGCCGCACCATCTCGTTCGACCCCAACCTGCGCCCCACGCTGTGGTCGTCGCCCGAGACCATGCGCCACTGGATCAACACCCTGGCGACCTATGCCGACTGGGTGCTGCCGGGCATGGAAGAGGGCGTGTTTTTGACCGGCGAAACCACCCCTGAGGGTGTGGCGCGCTTTTACCGTGAGCGAGGCGCCAAGCTGGTGGTCGTCAAGCTTGGCCCCGAGGGCGCTTACTACGACAGCGATGTGGCCGGCACCGGCCGCGTGCCTGGCGTGCCCGTGGCCCAGGTGGTGGACACCGTGGGCGCGGGCGACGGCTTTGCCGTGGGCGTGATCAGCGCGCTGCTGGAAGGCCTGCCCGTGCCCGCTGCCGTGCGCCGTGGCGCCTGGATTGGTGCGCGCGCCGTGCAGGTGCTGGGCGACACCGAGGGGCTGCCCACCCGCGCACAACTGCAGGAGGCGGGCCTGTGAGCCTGACGCTACCTTCCACAGACAGCATCACAAGCCCAGCGCGCAAGCAGGTGCTGGTGTTTCGCGAGCTGCCGCCCGACCAGCTGGCGCGTCTGACCGCCGTGCACGACGTGACGGTGGCCGACCCGCGCAAGCCTGATGAACGTGCGCGGTTTGATGCCGCGCTGGCGCAGGCGCACGGGCTCATTGGCTCCAGCTTTCCCATCGATGCCGCCGTGCTGGCGCGTGCGCCTCGGCTGCAGGTGGTGTCCAGCATTTCAGTGGGCGTGGACAACTACGCGCTGGACGTGTTGCAGGCGCGCGGCATCGTGCTGTGCCACACCCCGGGCGTGCTGGACGAAACCGTGGCCGACACGGTTTTCGCCCTGCTCCTGGCCACGAGCCGGAGGCTGGTGGAGTTGTCGCAGCTGGTGCGCGAGGGCCGGTGGATCAAGAATATTGGAGAAGACCTGTTTGGCGGCGATGTGCATGGCAAGACGCTGGGCCTGCTCGGATTTGGCCGTATTGGTCAGGCCGTGGCGCGCCGCGCCGCACTGGGGTTTGGCATGCCGGTGATGTACCACGCCCGCCGCCCGGTGGACCTCGCCACCCAGGCTCCTGAATTGCAGGGCAAGGCCATCCACACGCCGCTGCCCGCGTTGCTGGCGCAATCAGACTTTGTGGTGGCCATGCTGCCGTTGTCCGACAGCACGCGGGGCATGGTCAACGCCGAACTGTTTGCGGCCATGAAGCCCGGCGCCATCTTCATCAACGGCGGCCGGGGCGCCACCGTGGTGGAACAAGACCTGCTGCACGCGCTGGACCATGGCCCGCTGTGCGCTGCGGGGCTCGATGTATTTGCCATCGAGCCGCTGCCGCTGGCGTCGCCCCTGCGCACCCACCCGCGCGTGACGCCGCTGCCGCACATCGGCTCGGCCACGCACGACACGCGCCATGCCATGGCCGCGCTGGCCGCCACCAACCTGCTGCAGGCCCTGGCGGGCGAACAGCCCGCCGCCGTGTACAACCCCGTACCCGCATGAGCCCGCCGACACCCGCACCCTCCGCCACGCCCCGCGCCCGCCCCACCATCGCCGATGTGGCGGCCGAGGCCGGGGTGTCCAAGGCCACGGTGTCGCGCTACTTCAACCACCGTGAACGCCTGCTCAGCCCCGACATTGCGGCACGGGTCGAGGCGGCCATCGCCAAGCTGGCCTATGTGCCCAGCCCCATGGCCCAGGCGCTGAGCCATGGCCGCTCGCGGCTCATTGGCCTGGTGGTGGCCGACATCACCAACCCCTATTCGGTGGCCGTGTTGCGGGGCGCCGAGAAAGCCTGCCAGGACGCGGGCTACCTGGTCATGCTGTTCAACCTGGGCAACGACCGCGAGCGCGAGCGCGCGGCCATCGATGCTCTGGCCAGCTACCAGGTGGACGGTTTCATCCTCAACACGCTAGGGCAGGGTGAAGGACAGGCGGATGTGAACACCTTGCACGGCAAGCCCGCCGTGCTGGTGGACCGGCGCCACGCCGGGCTGGCGGCAGACTTCGTTTCGCTGGACAACCATGGGGCCATGCGTGAAGCCTGTGCCCACCTGCAGCAGCAAGGCTGGCAGCGCCTGCTCTACATCACCCAACCCTTGCTGGGCGTGAGTTCCCGCGTCGAGCGCACGGAGGCCTTCCGTGCGCTGGTGTCCTCCAAGCGCTCGGCAGTGCGCGGCACGGTGCTGGAGCTGGCCGCGGAGCAGGGCGACGAGGTGCTGGACCAGGCACTCACCGATCTGCTGCGACAGGCCCGGCCCAGTGAGCGCTGCGCGGTGGTGGCGGGCAACTCGGTGGTCACGCTGCGGGTGGCTGCGGCCGTCTCGCGCATGGGGTGGACGTTTGGACAACAGCTGGGCTTTGTGGGCTTTGACGACCCTGAATGGGCGTCGCTGATCCGGCCTGGCCTGAGCGCGGTGGCCCAGCCCACCGATGCCATCGGGCAACGTGCGGCGCAGTGCCTGCTGGAGCGTATCAACGGTCTGGAAGGTCCTGCACGCGAGAGCCTGCTGCCCGGGCTGCTGGTGGTGCGCGGATCTTCGTTGGGGCCTGCGGGCGCGCCAGACCCGGGTTGAATGCGCTGCATTCCGCAAAGGCCTGCGGTATGCTTTGCGGCCCTCGTCCTGGTGCATCGCCGGGGCCTCTTTTTTCGCCTCCATCCTTCAGGTGCGCCCTGTGCCAAATCCCTCTCTGGACACCTCCCGCATCCGCGCCATCTCCATCGACCTGGACGACACGCTCTGGCCCATCTGGCCCACCATCACGCGGGCCGAAAGTGTGCTGCTGGACTGGCTGACCCACCACGCGCCCGCCACGGCGGCATTGTTCTCGGACACCGAGGCGCTGCGCGCCATCCGCAACCAGATGGCGAGCCTGCGCCCCGACCTGAAGGGCGACCTGAGCGCGCTGCGGCGCGAGTCCATCCGGCTGGCGCTGACGCAGGCCGGTGACGAGCCCGTCCTGGCCGAACCGGCGTTTGACCTGTTCTTTGCCGAGCGCCAGCGGGTGGAGCTGTTTGACGACGCGCACGACACGCTGGCCTTTTTGTCGGCGCGCTACCCGGTGGTGGCTGTGTCCAATGGCAATGCCGATGTGCACCGCATCGGCATCGGCCACTACTTTCGCCACAGCATCAGCGCCTCGGACTTTGGCATCGCCAAGCCCGATGTGCGCATCTTCCACGCTGCTGCCAGCGCGGCCGACGTGCAGCCCCACGAGGTGCTGCACGTGGGCGACGACGCCACGCTGGATGCCCAAGGCGCGCTGAACGCGGGCATGCAGGCGGTGTGGATCAATAGCGCCAACCACCCCTGGCCCCACGGCGGTGTGCAGCCCCATGCCACCGTGGGCAGCCTTACCGCGCTGTGCCAGCTGCTGTCCTGACCGGCGGCATCGGCCTGGTTTCTTGCCTCAGGTCAAGGTTTTGGCGCGCGGCGGTTGATGCCGCTGTCCGATGAAGTCACACTCACGCGTCGCCGAGCGACCCCCACACCATGCCCCGTAATCCCCCAGTTTTGCCTTCCATCCGCAGCATCGGCCTGATGCAGCCCATGACCTGGCTGGTGCTGGCCTGGCGCGACATGGCGCGGGCCGGCTGGATCAGTTTTGCCCATGGCCTGGCGCTCACGCTGTTCGGGGCTGCCATCTTGGCCGTGGGGCACCATCGCTTTTGGCTGCTGGCGGGCGCGCTGTCGGGTTTTCTGGTGGTGGCGCCGGTGCTGGCCACCAGCCTGTATGCACTGAGCCGCGCACTGGAGCGTGGCGAGGCCGTCAACCTGGGCGTGGTGCTCAAGACCTGGCTGAACTGGCAGAACAGCCATGTGAACAAATGGGGCAGCGACTACTGGTGCATGTTGCAGTTTGGCGCTCTGCTGGCGCTGGCCGCCTCGGGCTGGGTCATGACCTCGGCGGCGCTCATCACGCTGCTGGCGCCCGTGCCCATCGAGACGCCGCTCGACTTTCTGCGCCATGTGGTCATGGCGCGTGACGGCTGGTTGTTTGAAATCTGGCTGGCGCTGGGCAGCCTGATGGCCGCGCCCATTTTTGCGTCCAGCGTGGTGGCCATGCCGCTGCTGCTGGACCGCCGCGCCACCTTGCTGCAAGCGGTATTGACGGGTTGGCAGGCGGTCATCACCAACCCGCTGCCGATGGCGTTCTGGGCGGCGATCATCCTGGGCTTTACCTTGCTGGGCCTGGGCTCGCTGCTGCTGGGCCTGATCGCCGTGATGCCCATGCTGGGCCATGCCAGCTGGCATGCATACCGTGATCTGGTGGACGCGTCCAGTCTGCCCGAGCGCGGCTTGGTGGCACCTGCGGCCCCTTTGCGGACGCCTGGAGGGGCATCGTGATTTTTGGCTTTACCGAGGCGCAGATCTCGGGCTTCTTCCTCACCTACGGGGTGGGTGCATTCATTGCCTACATGCTGTTCATCATCGGGCAGCTGGCGTGGGAGTCCAAAGCCGGGCGGTTTGGCACCTTTGTGCTGTTCCTGGGGCTGGGCGTGGGGCTTCTGGGGTTCCTGGCCAAGGTGGTGATTCAGTGGTGGCTGGAGCGGTGACCGCGCAACGGTGATGGGCCCCGCCGCGATGCGTCGGGGGCGAGGGCCGACCCGGCGCACTGATCTTGCAACCCCCGTACTCAATCATCACGCTCGCCCTGTTCTGGCCGCGTGATCAAGGGGTATTGATCGGGCGTAGCAATCAGCCAGAGCATCTGCTGCCGGTGTGCTCGGCCTATGGTTACGTCGGCCCCTCCGCAGGGTGTGGCAAATCCCCCTCGCCCTGGTCGTTCTACTCATTCATTGCTTTCCGTTGTGTTTTGTTTCATGTAGAAACTAATTGCAACGATAGGAGATGATTGTGATGATTCGTAACTCGTTGATTCTCGTCATCATGGGCTTGGTGGCCGAGGCGTCTCAGGCCTTGTCCCTGGGAGCGCCTCAGGGCAAGGTATGGCTGGGGCAGCCCATCGACCTGAGCTTTGAAGTCCAGGTGGACCCCGGAATGGCGGTGGACGACCTGTGCCCGCAAGTGCGGCTGGTGTCGGGCGATATGGCGGTGCCGGCAGGACGTGTGCAGGTGAGCGTGCGGCCGGGCGAACAGGAGCGCAACCCCGTGCTGCGGGTGCAGTCCTCCCATTTGGCAGACGAACCCGTGCTGACCGCTCAGGTGTCGGTCCAATGCGCTGGGCGGGTGACGCGCGAATACACCTTGTTGGCCGACCTGCCCGCCACGGTGGCGGCCGGGGCCCGGCCCGTAGCGATTCCCTGGAATGTGCCGGTTGCAGAGCTACCCCCAGCGCGGGCGGGGGCCGCCAGCGCTGGCGAATCAGTGGCAGCCCCCGAGGCGGGCCCCCCGCGGCAGCGCAAGGCTTCGGTCAGTGCGCGTGCTGTGCGCAAGGTCACCACGCGACTCGCCGTGAAGCCCGCTTCAACGCCCGTTGCAAGCGGCCCCTCCAGCGAGGCTGCGGCTGTCAGCGCTGCCTCACCGGGGCCGACTGAGGCATCGCGCGCCGCGCCCGCGGCGAAGACCGAGGCTCCGGCGGGCCCCGCCGCAAGCGCTGCGCCAGCGCCCGTGGCGCCCGCAGCAGTACCCGCCGCCCCCGGCCCGGCCAAGCCCCGGCTGGTGATGGAGCCGCTGGCGGCGCTGGTCACACCGCCAGCGTCTGGCGAAGCGGCGCCGTCCGAGGGTGCAGGCTCCCCGCAGGCAACGTCTTCGGCCCCTGAGGGCAATGCGCCGGACGGTGCAGGGTCCAACGCCGCGCGTATGCAGGCTCTGCAGGTGGAAGTCGACCGCATGCGTGCTCAGGCCGAGCAAGACCGCCATGCCACGCTGGCACTGCTGGCGCGCATGGAGCAGTTGAATGCAGGGCATTTCCCGGCGTCGCTGGTGTATGGCCTGCTGGTGCTGCTGGCCTTGACGGTGGGCGTAGCAGGCTGGGTGGTGATGCGCATGCGGCGCGCCATGGATGCCTCGAACGAAGAATGGCGCAACACGTTGACGGCCTATGCGGCGCAGTCGTCCTTGTCCGCAGCCGGGGAGGGCGAGCCCGAACACCGCGCCGCGGCATCGCCGTCTGCCGACGACCGGTCCACCGGCTTGACCGGTTTGCAAGGCACCGGCGCCCTGCCGGCGTAGAGGCGACTGGCGTCGCGCCCCGATCACTTGCAAGCGTGTGGGCCTAGCCCCTGGAATCCCCGCTAGGCAAGGCATCTGCGGGGGCGTCAGCTTGTGGGGTCCAGAGCCTGTGCAAGGGCGCAACCGGGCCGTGGCGATGCGGTACTCAGCGCGGCCACGACCGCAGCCCCAGCTCCTGCGCCAGGCGGCGGTAGTCGGCCAGGCTGCGCTGCACATAGTCGGCCAGCGCAGCGCCACTTAGCGCAAAAGGGTACAGGCCATGGCGGGCGCACAGGGCCGCGTAGCCCGGCGCCGCCTGGGCTTCCTGCAGAGCGGTCGTCCAGGCGTGGGCGTCGACATCAGACACGCTGGCGGCCATGTAGAGGCCGCGAACGGTGGTCCACAGCAGCTCGATGCCCTGCTCGCGGGCCGTGGGCAGGGCGGCCAAGGCACCGGGCAGCCGTGCGGGGGCCAGCACCGCCAGGATGCGCACCGGCAGGCCTTCGGCAGCGGCCCGGGTGGCTTCGGCGGCGTCGCCGGTGAAGATGTCGATGTGCCGGCCGCCCAGCGCCTTGAGCGCTTCACCGCCGCCTTCAAACGACACAAAGCGCATGCGCTTGTGGTCTTGCCCCGTCGCGCGCACCAGCAGCGCAGCCTTGACCCAGTCCTGGCTGCCCAGCGTGCCGCCGGCGCCAAACACCACGCGGCCCGAATCTTTTTGCAACGCGGCGACCACATCCTGCAGGCGCTGGTAGGGGGCGTCGCGGTGCACGGCCACCACGCCATAGTCATTGCCCAGCGTCGCAATCCAGCGCACGGCGCTCACCGGGTGGGGGCCGAAGCGACCCTGCGCCAGGTTGAGCAGCGAGCCGCTGGAGAACGCCACCAGCGTGCCGGGCCCTCCCAGGCGGCCCGTGGCCACCTGGTCAAACGCCACTGCGCCAATGCCGCCGGGCAGGTAGCGGGTGCGCAGCGGCGTGCGGCCGGGGCGCACGGCTTGCAGCGCCTGCGAGGCCAGGCCACAGGTCAGGTCAAATCCGCCGCCGGGGCGTGAGGGCGCAATGCACTCTGCCGGTTCACGGGATGCGTCGGCCGCTGCTGATAAGGGAGCCAGGCCCGCGCCAGCGCTGGCGGCGGCTGCGAGCGTCTGCAGCAGCTGGCGGCGGCTGCAAGGCGCGGTCAGCAGGCGGTCCGTGGCGGGCAAGGGCTGCGGCATGGGGTGTGGAAACTTCGGTGGTTCAGCGGGCTGCGTCAGGCGCGTGGCCACCAGAGTATCGCCAGTAGCCCCGGCCCCTCGGCGCGCGCCTGCAGCCGCAGGCTGCCCCGGTGCCGCTCGGCAATCGACCGTGCAATCGCCAGCCCCAGGCCCGACCCGCCCGCCGTGGCCTGCGATCCGCGCCGGTAGCGCTGGCCCAGTGCGTCGCGCTCCTCGGCGGGCAGGCCGGGGCCGTTGTCCTCCACGCTGATGCTCCAGCCCAGGCTGTCACCCGCAGCCGACACCGTGACAGTGCCCTGCGCGGGGGTGTAGGCGATGGCGTTGGCGGCCAGATTGGTCAGGGCCTCGCGCAGCAGGCCACTGTCGCCCACGGCCTCGATACCCGCGGCGGGCGTGTGGATGCCAAAGTCGATCTGCTTGGCGCGCGCCTGGGGCAGCAGCTCCAGCGCCACCGTGCGCAGCAGCGCGGCCAGGTCGAACGGCGTCAGCTCCACCGCCGCCGTGTCGCTGCGGCCCAGTGCCAGCAGTTGCTGTGTGCTGCGCGTGGCGCGGGCGATTTCGCCCCCGATGGCCGCCAGCGTGTGCTGCACCTGCGTGCTGTCGCCCTCGCGGCGCGCGTAGTCGATCTGCATCTGCAGCGTAGTGAGGTGGGTGCGCAACTGGTGCGAGGCGTCGTCCAGAAACTGCCGCTGCTGTGCCACCAGGTCTTGCGTGCGCGCCATCTGCTGGTTGACCGCGTCCACCAGCGGGCGGATGTCTGCGGGCAGGTCGTTGGATGCCAGCGGGGTCATGTCGTCGCTGCTGCGGGCCTGCACCTCGCGCGCTAGCCGCGCCAGCGGGCGCAGCGCCACGGCCAGCAGTGCCGCAGTGCCCAGCACCATCAGGGCCAGCACCAGCGCATCGCGCTGCACCGCGCGGCGCACAAAGCGGTCGGTGAAGTCTTGGCGCGACCGGGTGCTTTCGGCCACCTGCACCAGCACGGTGGATGCGGGTTCTGCGCGGTCCAGCGCGCGGCGGTAGGCGGCCAGCCGCACGGATTCGCCAAAGTAGGTGGCGTCGTAAAACCGCGGCACGCCGGGTTCCAGCGCGCCAGCGGGCAGGGGCAGGTCGGCATTGCCCAGCTCTACCAGCCCGTCGGACGATGCCACGCGAAAGTACACGTTGCCGCTGGCCGTGAGTTCAAAGAATTCGAGCATGCTGTACGGCAGCTCGGCCGACAGGCCGCCCGAGGCGGTGGAGATGTTGGCGTCGATGGACTTGAGCGCGCCGAGCAGCGAGCGGTCGTAGGCTGCGTTGGCGGCCTCCAGCGCATCGTGGCGGGTCATCCACAGCTCCACACCCGTTACTACGGCCAGCAGTGGCAGCAACAGCATGGCCAGCAGCCGCCACAGGCTGGCGCGGCGCAGGCGTGCGGTCAGGCCCATCGGTCAGTCTGCCTCTAGCGCATAGCCCAGGCCGCGCAGCGTGGTGATGCGCACACCGCTGCCATCCAGCCGCTTGCGCAGACGGTGCACGAACACCTCCACGGCTTCGGGGTGCACGTCGTCATCGTCGGTGAACACGCGGTCCAGGATCTGCTGCTTGGAAAACGGCTCGCCACTGCGCTGCACCAGCACGCGCAGCACGGCGTGTTCGCGCGGCGAGAGGGCCAGCGGCTCGCCGCGCAGCGTGAACTGCTTCCGGGCGCTGTCGTATGCCAGCGCCCCGCAGGCCTGGCGCTGGTGCTCGTTGCCACGCGCGCGGCGCACCAGGGCGTGCAGGCGTGCCTCCAGTTCGGCCAGCTCGAAAGGCTTGGCCAGAAAGTCGTCCGCCCCCGCGTTGAGCGAGCGCACGCGCTCGTCCAGCGAATCGCGCGCCGTGAGGATCAGCGCGGGCAGGCGCTGGTCGCGGTCGCGCAGGCGCTGCAGCACGGCCTGGCCGTCCAGACCGGGCAGGCCCAGGTCCAGCACCAGCGCGTCGTAGTTGTCGTGCTGCTGCAGCGCGCGGTCGGCCAGGCGGCCATCGTTCACCCATTCGACCTGGATGCCCGCATGCTCCAGCGCGCGGCTGAGCCAGGTGCCCAGGTTGTGGTCGTCTTCGGCCAGGAGGATGCGCATAAGGGAATGCTACCGTTTGTGCGGAAGGCGCAGGGCTTGCATTCAGCGTGGAGCCATTCAATGCGGAGCGGTAAGGGCGCGCAGGCGCCAGCAGCCAAACTGTGCGCACGCGCTGCCCAGGCCAGGCAGCCGTGCAAGGGCCGCCCCGCCGCACTGGCTGCGTCCCCCTTCCCGACCCGCGCAGCGGTGCGAGAGAAAGGGGGAAGACGCGAAGCGGCTCAGGGGGTCAATCGGGTTTGACCTTCGCGCGCAGCAGCACCTTCTTCCAGCGCTCCTGCTCCGCCGCGATGAACTGCGCGAACTGCGCGGGCGCGCCTCCAATGGCCTCGGCCGCGTCCGCGTTCAGGCGCTCCAGTGAGCCGGGGGCCTTGACGGCCTTGGCGGTCTCGGCCGCCAGTTTGTCGAGGTTGGCCGGTGCCAGGTTGGCGGGGGCCAGCATGCCGTACCACTGCGTCATCTCAAAGCCCGGGAAACCCTGTTCGGCCACGGTGGCCACGTCGGGCAGCTGGGGCAGGCGCTTGGCCGAGCCGGTGGCGATGCAGCGCACCTTGCCGGCCTTGATGAAAGGCAGCAGGGCGGCGGCGCCCACGGCAGCGGCATCAAGGCGGCCCGAGAGCAGGTCGGTCATCATGGGGCCGGTGCCACGGTAGGGCACGTGCAGCATGAAGATCTCGGCGGTCATCTTGAGGTATTCAAACGCCAGGTGGCCCGCGCTGCCGTTGCCCGCCGAGCCATAGCTGAGCTTGGCTGGGTTCTTCTTGGCGTAGGCGATGAACTCCTTGAGGTTCTTGGCGGGCACGTCGGGGTGCACCACGTACAGGCTGGGCACCTTGGCCAGCAGGCTCACGGGCTTGAAGTCCTTGTTGGCGTCGTAGGGCAGCTTGTCGAAGATGAAGGGGTTGACGGCCAGCGTGCCGATGTGGCCCAGGATCAGTGTGTGCTGGTCTTCGGAGCGGGCCACTTCACCCATGGCAATGTTGCCGGCGGCGCCGGGCTTGTTGTCCACATACACGCTCTGGCCCAGCGTCTTGCCCAGCTCTGCCGCGGTGGAGCGGGCCACGATCTCCGAGCTGCCGCCCGGTGCGAACGGCACCACAAACCGCACCGACTTGGACGGCCAGGCCGCCTGGGCCGAGGCACCCGCGGGCAGCAGGCCGCCCAGGGCCAAGGCGCCGCTGGCTCCCAGCAGATGGCGACGGGTGGGGGACCAGAGGGCGGGGTGTTCGTGTGAAAGCATGGGGGTGTCTCCGTCAAAACAAAAGCAAAAGGCCAAAGACAAAAGGCCAAAGAGCGCATGCAGTATGCGTGTGGCGCCATGGTGCCCGGGCCGTGCTTTCGGAATGCTGTCAGCGGGCTTGGTAGTTACCCGGGGGTGGCCGGCTGATCCTGTCGCTGGATTTCAGCCCGCAGCCGCACGCGCCGCCACGCCGGTGCCGCTGAGCACCGCGCCTTCCAGCGTCGCCGGGTAGGGGCCGTCCACATAGTCGCCGCAGGCCGTCAGCCCCGGCAGCACCTGCATGGCGGGCCTCTGCAGGCCCGGGGTGCATGCAAACGTGGCGCGCTTTTCGACCACGGTCTGCACGGGGTGCAGGTCTGGCAGGCCCAACTGCGCGGCGGCTTGCTGCAGCACCTGCTGCTCGATGAGTGCCCGGTCGCCGTCGCTGGCGCTCACCACAAACGCCAGCAAGCCCTGCTGGCCGTCAAGCGGGCCCCGGTCGAACACGAACTGCGCCGGGTGCTCTGCCGTGTTGCGCAGCGCCAGCATGGGCAGGGGCAAGCGCGCACCACGGGCGTGGGCGTACACGGTGGTGATGGCTTCAAACCGCAAGGCGTTGGCGGTGGCGCCCCAGCGGGCAGCAGCGGCCAGGCCCGCCGTGCTGGCAAGGCCCTCGACTAGTCGCGCGGCCTCCCACGAGGGGCAGGCCAATGTGATGTGATCGAAGGCGTCGACTTCTTCCGCGCCGTGCGCAGCGCCCGCCAGCTGCCAGCGCCCGCTGGGCAGGGGCACGAGCCGCTGGATGCGTTGGCCGGTAACCACCTGGCCGCCTTGCTGCAGCAACCAGCGCGCTGCAGCCTCGGGGAACAGCGCGCCCAGGTCGGTGCGTGGCAGCAGCAGGTTGGAGCCACCGCGCCCGCTGAACAGGCTGTCTTGCAGCACCCGCAAAAACACCTGGCCGCTGGCCTCGCGTGCGGGGGTGTTGAGTGCCGACACGCACAGCGGGTCGATGAACTCGGCCATCAGCCGGGGCGTGAGCGTGGCGCACAGGTCTGCCACGGAGGTGTGGGGCGCGCAGCGAAAGCCGCGCAGCTGCCAGGCGGTGGCCGTGCGCAGCAGGGCGACCTTGTCTTGCCAGCCCCAGCCTTTGGCGCGCACGATGCCCAGCAACGCATCGAGCGGCGGGGGCAGGTCGGGCAATTGCAGGCCCTGGCCGTCGGGGAACTGCAGGGTCAGCGGCAGGCGCAGCAGCGCGGCGGTGGGGTCTACGCCCACCAGGCGCATCAGGCGCAGGCTCTCGGTGTAGGCGCCAATCAGGATGTGCTGGCCGTTGTCCAGCGTGGCCGCTGTGCCATCGGGCAGCACGCCCGGCACGGCCCGTGCGCGGCCGCCCACGGTGCGCGCGGCCTCGAACACGGTGACCTGGCGGCCGGCCTGCCGGTGGGAGATGGCCGCAGCCATGCCGGCCCAGCCAGCCCCGATGACGGCGACTTTCTGCGGTGCCACGCCGGGCTACATCCTGCCCAGGGCTTGCATCTTCCAGGCCAGCCAGAACTTGCGCAGCGGCGTGAGGCGGATGCGCTGGTGCAGCACCTGGAAGTTCTCGTGCTCGATCTCGCGCAGCAGGGTGCGGTAGATGCTGGCCATCATCAGGCCGGGCTTTTGGGCGCGGCGGTCTGCGTCGGGCAGCAGGGCAAAGGCCTCGTCGTACAGCCGGTGTGCACGCTCCGCCTGAAAGCGCATGAGGGCGGTGAACCGGTCGGAGTACTGGCGCTTCAAGATCTCGTGCGCTTTCACATCGAACTGCTGCAGCTCGCTGACCGGCAGGTAGATGCGGCCCAGCATGGCGTCTTCGCCCACGTCGCGGATGATGTTGGTGAGCTGGAACGCCAGGCCCAGCCGGTGCGCGTATTCGGTGGTGCGCGGGTCGGTCTGGCCGAAGATGCGCGCGGCCACTTCACCCACGATGCCCGCCACCAGGTGGCAGTAGCCCTTGAGGCCTGCAAAGTCGAGATAACGGGTCTGCTCCAGATCCATCTGGCAGCCGTCGATCACGGCCTGCAGGTGGCGCTGTTCGATGCCGTAGTCGGCCGCCAGCGGCATCAGCGCCAGCATCACCGGGTGCGTGGGCTGCCCCGCGTAGGCCTTGGTCACTTCGGCCTGCCACCAGGCCAGCTTGGTGCGGGCCACGCCGGGGTCGCTCACCTCATCGACCACATCGTCCACCTCGCGGCAAAACGCATAGAACGCCGTGATGGCCGCGCGGCGGGGCGCGGGCAGAAAGAGAAAGGCGTAATAGAAGCTGCTGCCCGAGGCCACGGCTTTTTGCTGTACGTACTGCTGCGGTGTCATGGAGCGAGATTGTCCCATGGCGCACCGGGGCGGGCCGGTTGTCGGGGTTTGAGGTGTTTTCGGGCGGATGCGCTAGTGCAGCATGTCCTGGTTGCTATTTAAATGATAGCTTTCGAGGAGGCGTCACGGAGCCGTTGGTGAGGCGGCGGGTGCAGGGGCAGGCGCCTCGGGTTGCGACATCTCGCGCATCAGCGCGTCCAGGTCGTCGCCCTGGATTGACATCTCGGGCAGCGTGGCGGGCGTGCTGCGCAGCCACTGCGTGGTGGCGGGCACGGCCATCACCAGGGCGATCACACCGGCCAGGCAGAGCAGGTAGGGCGCCAGCGCGCGCGCCACCGCGCCCATGGCGGGCCGGGGCGCCACCTGGGCGCGGGACAGCACCAGCGCGTAGCCCAACGGCGGCAGCAGGAACCCCGCCTGCAGCACCAGCAAGGTGAGCGCGGCCACCCAGGCCGCGTCATCCACCAGCGCCAGCAAAGGGGGCATGACGATGGGAATGATCAGGAAGATCAGCTCGAACGCATCGAGCACAAACGCCGACCCCAGCAGAACGGCCAGCACCACCCCCATGGCCAGCAGGGGCTGGCCCTGCAGGGCACGCATCCATTCAGCCACCAGCACATCGGTGCCGTAGGCGCGCAGCACCAGCGAGAACGTGACCGCCGCCACCAGCAGCGCAAACAGCGCACCGGTGAGCGCCATGGCGTCGTCCAGCACCTGCGCCAGCCGCCGCAGCGTGAGCTGGCGCGACGTCACGCCCCACACCAGCAGCAGCACCCCGGCGGTGGCGGCGGCCTCCACCGCCCGAACACGGCCGGTGGTGACCAGTGCCAGCAGGGCTACGATGAGCGTAGGCACCACGCCCAGCGTCCAGCGTTCGCTGGGGGTCAGGGCTAAGGGGGTGGGGGACGCTGCCCTGTGACCTGCGGTGCCGCCAGTCCGGCGCTGGGCCAGCCACCAGGTCACACCCATCCACAGCACCAGCAGCAAGGCGCCGGGTGCCAGGGCGGCCTGCAGCACATCCTGGGTGTTGATGATGCGGGTGCCCGCGCGGGCGCTGGCCAGCCCCAGTTGCGTGGCCAGGGTCAGGCCCTCGGTGTGGGCGCGCAGCATGGCATCGCCCAGCAGCAACAGCACCAGCGACGGCGGCACGATGATGCCCAGCGTGCTGGCCACGGCGACCAGGGCGGTGCGGCGGGCGGGCGGCATGCCTTCGTGGGCCCAGGCCTGCCCGGCGGTGTGCGACAGGGTCACCAGGCTGGCCCCCACCGATCCGTTCATGGGAGCCATCAGCATGCCCACGCCCAGGCCCGCCATGTCGGGCGCGGCCCGTTGCCCCACCACGCGCGCCAGCAGCTTGCGCAGGCCGCTGTACAGGCCGTTGACCAGTGCCAAGTGGTTGAGCAGTGCACCCACCACGGCGTACAGCACCAGCGCCTGCAGCAGGTCGTGTTCGAGCAGGCCCACCACACGCTCCGGCAGGCTGCGCAGCACCGCGCCATCAAACGCGCCCAGCGCCAGGCCTGCCACCGCGCCCAGGGTGCTGACGCCCAGCAGCACGGCGTAGGTGGCCCAGCCGGTGGTCATCATCAGCACTAGCGCCAGCACCAGCAGCAACAGGCCGATGGCGTTCATGGGATGAGACTCATGCAGGGTCCGCCGGTGCGCCAGTGGGCGTGCGCAGCGTGTGCACGGCCCGCCACAGGTCGGCCAGGGCCTGCAGGCCTAGCAAAACGGCCAACAGCAGCAAGGCCAGCTTGATGACGAAGTAGCCGGGGTTGGCGGTTTCAGGAAAACTCTCCAGCCCCCGCATCGACCGCCACACTGTGGGCGCGGCGTTGATGCACACAAACACCGCCCAGGGCAGCACGGCCAGGGGCGCGCCCAGCAGGCGCATGGCGCGCACCGGGCCCCGGCCCGCATGGGCGAGGTCGGGGCGGCTGACCAGGTGGGCGCCGCGCCGGTCGGCATGGCGCAGGGCCACGGCCACATAGAGCGCAAACAGCACCTGCGCGAGGTCGTTGGCCTGGCTGGACCCCGCGCCCCACCCGTCGCGCAACGGCCATTGCAAAAACAGCAGCAGCACGACCAGCAGCGCCAGCGGCATCACCAGTGCGCCCAGGCGGTTGAGCCAGCGCTCCAGTGGCAAGGGGGTGGGCAGGTCCGGCGGCAGATGCATGCAGGTGGGGGGCTACGAAACGTGCCGCGAAGCGAGGTGCGAGAGGGATTGCGATAGGGGCCGGTGGGCGGCGCGGTTCAGCATTCGACCACATTCACCGCCAGCCCGCCGCGCGATGTTTCTTTGTATTTCACCTTCATGTCCGCGCCGGTCTGCATCATGGTCTTGATGACCTTGTCGAGCGAGACCACGTGCTGCCCGTCGCCGCGCAGCGCCATGCGGGCGGCGTTGATGGCCTTGATCGCACCCATGGCGTTGCGCTCGATGCAGGGGATTTGTACGAGGCCACCCACCGGGTCGCAGGTCATGCCCAGGTTGTGCTCCATGCCGATCTCGGCGGCGTTCTCTACCTGCTCGGGCGTGCCGCCCATCACGGCGGCCAGTGCGCCGGCGGCCATGGAGCAGGCCACGCCCACCTCGCCCTGGCAGCCCACCTCGGCGCCCGAGAGCGAGGCGTTCTCCTTGTAGATGATGCCGATGGCGCCTGCGGTGAGCAAAAAGGTGGCAATGCCGTCGTCGTTGGCGGCGATGGGGCCCTGCAGAAAGTTGACGTAGTAGTGCAGCACGGCCGGTATCACGCCCGCTGCGCCATTGGTGGGCGCGGTCACCACGCGGCCGCCCGCGGCGTTTTCTTCGTTCACGGCCATGGCGTACAGATTCACCCAGTCCAGCATGGAGAGCGGGTCGCGCAGGGCAGCCTCGGGCGAGCGGCTCAGGTTCTTGTGCAGCTCGGCCGCGCGGCGGCGCACATGCATGGGGCCGGGCAGGGTGCCAGTGCTGGCGCAGCCGCGCTGCACGGCGCCTGCCATGGTCTGCCAGATGGCCAGCAACTGGCGCCGCACCTCGGCCGGGCTGCGCCAGTGCTGTTCGTTGGCGGCCATGAGCTGGGCCATGCTCAGGCCCGTGGTGCGGCACTGCGCCAGCAGCTCGGCCCCGGTGCGGAACGGGTGTGGCAGGCCCTGGCCGTGGCCTGCGGTGTCGGCGCCCGCGCTGGCCGGGGTGTTGAGCACGCGCTGGCCGGCCGCATCGACCACAAAGCCGCCGCCTACCGAGTAGTACTCGCGCATGGCGATGTCGTTGCCCTGCGCATCCAGTGCATGGAACGCCATGCCGTTGGGGTGCAGCGGCAGGCTTTTGCGGCGAAACAGCAGGTGGTCCTTTTCGACAAACGGCACGGCATGCTCGCCCAGCAACGCCAGCGTGCCGCTTTGGCGGATCTGTGCGATGGCGGGGGCGATCTGGTCGGGGTCGATATGGTCTGGCTCGTGTCCGGCCAAGCCGAGCAGCACGGCCCGGTCGGTGCCGTGGCCCACGCCGGTGGCCGAGAGAGAGCCGAACAGCTCCACGGTAACTTGGTACACCGCCGCCAGGCCGACGGTGTCGCGCACATGGCAGGCAAACTGCCGGGCCGCAATCATGGGGCCCACGGTGTGGGAGCTGGACGGCCCGATGCCGATCTTGAAGAGGTCGAAAACGCTGACGGACATGGTGGGGGTGACCCTGGCTCAAAGGAAGTGCCGCAGCGCTTGTGGCGCGCAGGCACGGGCCGGCAGGGTGGGGCGCTGGCCGCCGCCCTGCCACGGTGGCCGCGAGGCTAACCGGGTGCGGTGGCCGGGGCATGCTCGCTATCCCTGCCCCGACCGGGCCGAGGGCGTGGAACATCTCAGCGGATCGCTATGAATTAAATAGCTGGTGGCGTATATAAATCAAGCGCTATAGGCCGTTTTTGCACTGCATGGTGCTCTGGCGGGCGAGTGTGTGAGCCCGCCTTGCGGCCCATGAATCTTTCTTACATCACCAGCGCGCGGCCCAGCATCACGCACCAGTCCCACCCACGGAGCTTGGGCCGGGTGTGCAGGCTGCCGCCTTTGAGGGCATCGACCTTGTCGAGGATGCGCAGGCCGCCTTGCACCACCAGCCGCAGCTCCCAGCCAGCACGGCCGGGCAGGCGGTGCACCAGGGGGGCGCCGCTCTGCATGGTGGTGCGCGCCCAGTGGGCGCAGTCGGCAATCAGGCGGGCGTTCTCGCGGGTGCTTTGCAGCGCCAGCAGCTCGGACTGGCAGGCGCCATAGGTCGCGCAGTCGGCACGGGGCAGGTAGTGGCGGCCCCGGGGGATGTCCACGGACAGGTCCTGCCAGAAGTTGATGAGCTGCAGCGCGGTGCAGATGGCGTCACTCTGGCGCAGCGCCTCGGCGTCGTGCACGCCATACAGGTGCAGCAGCAGCCGGCCCACGGGGTTGGCCGAGCGGCGGCAGTAGTCCAGCAGCTCGTCGCGGTCGGCGTAGCCCTCACCGTCACGGGTTTTCTCCACGTCCTGGGCAAAGGCGCTGAGCAGGTCTTCCAGCAGGGGCACAGGCAGCTGGTGGCTGCGCAACACGGCTTGCAACGGCAAAAACACGCTGGCCCAGCGGGCAGACGGCGCATCGCCCTGAGCAATGGTGCGCAGGTCGGCCAGGTAGGCAGCCAGATCGGCGAGGCGGGTCGCGGCCGGGGCATCGCCTTCGTCGGCCATGTCGTCCGCCGTGCGCGCAAAGCCGTAGATGGCGGCTATCGGCTGGCGCAGGTGGGGCGGGCACAGCAGCGACGCGACGGGGAAGTTTTCGTAGTGGGTGACGGGGGGCGCCACCGCTTCAGTCGCGGTAGGCTGTGGCGCGCATGCTGCGCCGGGACGGGGGGAGGGGCTGGGGCGGTCGTTCACACCCCGGATTGTCGCTTGACAAGGCCAGGGGCTTCTCATAGATTACTAACCGGTCAGTCAGTAATGGCAAAACTCTCTTTTTGGGGGGCAAGGCGTCTGGCCGCTGCGTCGTTGACGAGCGCCACCTGCCACCGCCGGGTGCTCGTTGGCAGACGCCAGGCGTACCGTTGCAGCGCAGGCGTTTGGGCCTGCGTTTTGCTTGTTGATCCTTGTGGCCCCCTTTTTATTCACCGGATTTCCCATGCGCACATCCTCCGCCTTGCGGCCCTCTTCACGGCATTCCAGGTTTTTGCTGGTGTTGGCCACCGCTACTGTGCTGGCCGCCTGTTCACGGCCCGCACCGCCCGAGGAGCCAGTGCGTTCCGTCAAGCTGATGACGGTGGGCGTGGGCTCGCTGCAGTCCAGTCTGGAGTATTCGGGCGAGGTGCGCGCGCGGGTGGAGTCGCGCCTGGGCTTTCGCGTGGCGGGCAAGATCGTGCAGCGCCAGGCCGAACTGGGCCAGCGCGTGAAGGCGGGCCAGGTGCTGGCGCAACTGGACCCCAAGGACTACCAGCTGGCGGCTGACGCGGCGCGCGCGCAACTGGCATCGGCCACCACGCAGCGCGACCTGGCGGCGGCAGACCTCAAGCGCTACCAGGCGCTGAAAGACCAGAACTTCATCAGCGGTGCCGAGCTGGAACGCCGCGAGGCCACGCTCAAGGCCGCCCAGGCCACGCTCGACCAGGCGCGCGCCCAGCTGTCGTCGCAGGGCAACCAGGCGGCCTACACCACGCTGGTGGCCGATGTGTCGGGCGTGGTGACGGGCATCGATGCCGAGCCGGGCCAGGTGGTGTCGGCTGGCGCGCCGGTGGTGCGCATTGCGCAGGACGGCCCGCGCGACGTGGTGTTTGCCGTGCCCGAAGACAAGGTGGCGCAAATCACGACGGGCTCCGAGGTGGCCGTGCGTGGCTGGTCTGGCGGCGCGACCCTGACGGGGCGCGTGCGTGAAGTAGCTGCCAGTGCCGACGCTGCGACCCGCACCTTCCAGGTCAAGGTGGCCATTGACGCGGCCGACGCCCCGGCGCTGGGCGCCACCGTGTACGCCACGCCCAAGGCACTGAGCCACGCCGGCATTGCCGCCATCAAGCTGCCGACCAGCGCGCTGCGGCAGGAGGGCCAGTCCACCGCCGTGTGGGTGTACGACCCCGCGACCAGCACCGTCAAATCGCAGGTGGTGCAGATTGCCACGGCCGACGGCAACGATGCCGTGGTGGCCGGGGGACTGACCCCCGGCATGCAGGTGGTGGCCACCGGCGTGCATGTGCTGTCCCCAGGCCAGAAGGTGACGGTATATCAGCCAAAAGTGGCTCAAGCGCCGGTGAATAAAGCGCAGACAGCTCCTGAATCTGTAGCGATGCCTGCTGTGCCATCTGCTCCCGCGGCCTCCGCAGCGCCTGCCACCGCCACGGCCTCTGCCGCCAACTGAGGCCCGCCATGACGCAAATCCAACCCAAAGAGGGGTTCAACCTCTCCAAATGGGCGCTCGACCATCCCGCGCTCACCCGCTACCTCATGGTGGTGCTGATGCTGCTGGGCTTTGCGGCCTACTTCCAGCTCGGGCAGGACGAAGATCCGCCGTTCACCTTCCGCGCCATGGTGGTGCGCACCTACTGGCCCGGCGCCACGGCCCAGCAGGTGGCCGAGCAGGTCACCGACAAGCTGGAACGCACGCTGCAGGAGGTGCCCTACGCCGACAAGATCCGTAGCTACTCCAAGCCTGGCGAGTCGCAGATCATTTTCCAGATCAAGGACTCCTCCAAGCCCGGCGACGTGGCCAACGTCTGGTACAGCGTGCGCAAGAAGGTGGGCGACATGCGCTACACCCTGCCGCAGGGTATCCAGGGCCCGTTCTTCAACGACGACTTCGGGGATGTGTATGGCGTGATCTACGCGCTGGAGTCCGAGGGCTTCAGCTACGCAGAACTCAAGCAGTTTGCCGACGACGCGCGCCAGCAGCTGCTGCGCGTGCCCGATGTGGCCAAGGTCGAGCAGTTTGGCGTGCAGGACGAAAAGCTCTTCATCGAGATCTCGCAAAAGCGCCTGTCGCAGCTGGGCCTGGACATGAACCAGGTGCTGGCCCAGCTGGGCCAGCAGAACGCCGTGGAAAGTGCGGGCGCCATCCAGACCCTGCAAGACCAGGTGCAGGTGCGCGTGCAAGGCCAGTTCAACGCCATCGAGGACCTGCGCGCGATGCCGATCCGCGGCCCCTCGGGCGCGCAACTGCGCCTGGGCGATATTGCCGAAGTGCAGCGCGGCTATGTGGATCCACCGGCTGTGAAGGTGCGCCACCAGGGCCGCGAGGTGATTGCGCTGGGCGTCTCCATGGCCAAGGGTGGCGACATCATTGCGCTGGGCAAGGCCCTGCACACCACCACCGACCGCATCGCCGGGTCGCTGCCGGCGGGCGTGAAGCTGGTCAATGTGCAAGACCAGCCCAAGGCCGTGTCCACCTCGGTGAATGAGTTCGTCAAGGTGCTGATCGAGGCCGTGGTCATCGTGCTGGCGGTCAGCTTCATCAGCCTGGGCTTCCACAAGCGGCCCGGCAACAACCCGCTGTGGAAGCGCTGGTATATCGACCCCCGCCCGGGTCTGGTGGTGGGCATCACCATCCCGCTGGTGCTGGCCGTCACGTTCCTGGCCATGTGGTACTGGGGCATCGGGCTGCACAAGATCTCGCTGGGTTCGCTCATCATCGCGCTGGGCCTGCTGGTGGACGACGCCATCATTGCGGTCGAGATGATGGTGCTGAAGCTCGAAGAGGGCTATGACAAGGTGCGCGCCGCCACCTTTGCCTACGAGATCACGGCCATGCCCATGCTCACGGGCACACTGATCACGGCGGCGGGCTTCTTGCCCATCGGGCTGGCCAAGTCCACCACGGGCGAATACACGTTTGCCATCTTTGCCGTGACGGTGATTGCATTGGTGCTCAGCTGGTTCGTGTCGGTCTATTTCGTGCCTTACCTCGGCACGCTGCTGCTCAAGGTGCCGCCTCACGTCTTGGCCGCTCAGGCCAACAAGGGCATCACGGACGACCCGCACGAGGTCTTTGACAGCCCGTTCTACCGCAGCTTCCGCCGTCTGGTGGATTGGTGCGTACAGCACCGCTGGCTGACCATTGGTGCCACGGTGCTGACCTTTGCGCTGGGCATTGTCGGCATGGGCCAGGTGCAGCAGCAGTTCTTCCCGGATTCGAGCCGGCCAGAGATCCTGGTCGATATCTGGTTCCCGGAAGGCACGTCGTTTGCGGGCAACGAGGCCGTGACCAAGCGCGTGGAGCAACGTCTGCTGTCCGAGCCGGGCGTGAACACGGTGAGCACCTGGGTGGGTTCTGGCGTGCCGCGTTTCTATCTGCCGCTGGACCAGGTGTTCCCGCAGAGCAACGTCTCTCAGTTCATCGTGGTGCCGCAGGATCTCAAGCTGCGCGAATCGCTGCGCGTGAAGCTGCCGGCGCTGTTGGCTGAGGAGTTCCCGGAAGTGCGCGGGCGTGTCAAGCTGCTTCCCAACGGCCCGCCAGTGCCGTACCCCGTTCAGTTCCGCGTGGTGGGCCCCGACCCGCTGGTGCTGCGTGAGCGCGCAGACGAGGTCAAGGCCCAGCTGCGCCAGAACCCCAACATGCGCGGCGTGAACGACAACTGGAACGAGTCCGTCAAGGTGCTGCGCCTGGAAGTGGACCAGGCCAAGGCGCGCGCCCTGGGCGTGACCAGCCAGTCCATCGCGCAAGCGTCCAAGACCATTCTGTCTGGCACCCAGGTGGGCCAGTACCGCGAGGGCGACAAGCTCATCGACATCCTGCTGCGCCAGCCGCTGGATGAGCGCAACGCCATCACCGACATTGCCAACGCCTACCTGCCCACGGCGTCGGGCAAGTCGATCCCGCTCACGCAGATCGCCAAACCCGTGTTCACCTGGGAGCCCGGTGTGATGTGGCGCGAGAACCGCGACTACGCCATCACCGTGCAGGGCGACGTGACCGAGGGCCTGCAGGGCGCGACGGTGACGGCGGCGCTGTTGCCGTCCCTCAAGGAGATCGAGGCCAAGTGGCGGTCGGCGGGGCAGACGGGCTACCGCATCGAGGTGGCTGGTGCCGTGGAGGAAAGCTCCAAGGGCTCGGCGTCCATCGCGGCGGGGCTTCCCATCATGCTGTTCATCACCTTCACGCTGCTGATGCTGCAACTGCACAGCTTCAGCCGCGCGATGCTGGTGTTCCTGACCGGGCCGCTGGGCATGGCGGGTGTGGCTGCGTCCCTGCTGCTGCTCAACCGACCGTTCGGCTTTGTGGCGCTGCTGGGGGTGATCGCGCTCATGGGCATGATCCAGCGCAACTCGGTGATCCTGATCGACCAGATTGAGCAGGACCGCGCCCGGGGTGTGCCTGCATGGGATGCGATCGTGGAATCGGCCGTGCGCCGTTTGCGCCCCATCGTGCTAACGGCCGCGGCCGCCGTGCTGGCCATGATCCCGCTGTCGCGCAGCGTGTTCTGGGGCCCGATGGCGGTGGCCATCATGGGCGGGCTGGTCGTGGCCACGGTGCTCACGCTGCTGGCGCTGCCTGCGATGTACGCGGCCTGGTTCCGTGTCAAACGGCCCGCACCCGAGGTCGCGGGCGTTGCTTGACCGATGGGTCTCCCGTATCAGGTAAAATAGAAGGTTGACCGATTTCACGCAGGCGGCAGCTGAGGTTGCCGCCTGTTTGTTTGTAGAACCGCGCGGGTGGCGAAATTGGTAGACGCACCAGGTTTAGGTCCTGACGCCAGCAATGGTGTGGGGGTTCGAGTCCCCCCCCGCGCACCACCCATGTGAGACTTTGCGGAACACGGCGCTGCTGCGCTGCAGCCAGCACGATCCACATTCATAAGAGGAATAGCCATGGCCGTTACTGTTGAAACCCTTGAGAAGCTCGAGCGCAAGATCACGCTGAGCGTGCCCGTCACCCTGATCCAGTCCGAAGTGGACACGCGCCTCAAGCGCCTGGCCCGCACGGTCAAGATGGACGGTTTCCGTCCTGGCAAGGTGCCCATGAACGTGGTGGCCCAGCGTTATGGCTACTCGGTGCAGTACGAAGTGCTGAACGACAAGGTGGGTGAGGCCTTTGCCGTGGCTGCGAACGAAGCCAACTTGCGTGTAGCTGGTCAGCCCCGCATCACCGAAAAAGAAGGTGCTCCTGAAGGCCAGGTGACTTTTGACGCCATCTTCGAAGTGTTCCCAGAAGTCAAGATTGCTGACCTGTCGGACGCCGAAGTCGAAAAGCTCTCGTCCGAAGTGACTGACAGCGCCATCGACAAGACCATCGACATCCTGCGCAAGCAGCGCCGCAGCTTCGCCCAGCGCGCCCTGGACGCCGCTGCGCAAGACGGTGACCGCGTGACCGTGGACTTCGAAGGCAAGATCGACGGCGAGCCGTTTGACGGCGGCAAGGCCGAAGACTTCCAGTTCCTGGTCGGCGAAGGCCAGATGCTCAAGGAGTTCGAAGATGCCGTGCGTGGCATGAAGTCCGGCGAAAGCAAGACTTTCCCCCTGGCTTTCCCCGCTGAGTACCATGGCAAGGACGTGGCTGGCAAGACCGCCGACTTCCTGGTGACCATCAAGAAGATCGAAGCCGCCCATCTGCCCGAAGTGAACGACGCCCTGGCCAAGTCGCTGGGCATTGCCGATGGTTCCGTGGAAGGCCTGCGCGCCGACATCAAGAAGAACCTGGAGCGCGAAGTCAAGTTCCGCCTGCTGGCCCGCAACAAGGCTGCCGTGATGGACGCCCTGGTGTCCAAGGCTGAACTGGATCTGCCCAATTCCAGCATTCAGGCTGAAATTGCCCGCCTGATGGAAGGCGCCCGCGCTGAACTCAAGCAACGCGGCGTCAAGGATGCCGACAAGGCCGAGATCCCTGAAGACGTGTTCCGTCCCCAGGCCGAGCGCCGCGTGCGCCTGGGCCTGGTGCTGGCCGAACTCGTGCGTGCCAACGAACTGCAGGCCAAGCCTGAGCAGCTCAAGGCCCACATCGACGAGCTGGCTGCCAGCTACGAGAAGCCCGAAGACGTGGTGCGCTGGTACTTCGGCGACCGCCAGCGTCTGGCCGAAGTCGAAGCCGTTGTCATCGAAAACAACGTGACCGAATTCGTGCTGTCCAAGGCCAAGGTCGTCGAGAAGGCCATCTCCTTTGACGATCTGATGGCGCAGCAGGGCTGATAGGCCCTGGGGCCGGGCGGCCTGCCTCGTGCAATCGCCCGGCGGGGTCTTCAGGACACTTCAGGGGCTTGTGCTTTCGCGCACAAGCCCCAATTCATTTCTGGGTACAGTACCTGCTTGACTGGAGAAATACATGAGCGCATTGGAAACACAAGGCCTGGGCATGGTCCCCATGGTCATCGAGCAGTCGGGCCGTGGCGAACGGTCCTATGACATCTACTCGCGCCTGCTCAAGGAGCGCGTGATTTTTCTGGTGGGCCCGGTCAATGACCAGACGGCCAACCTGGTGGTGGCGCAGCTGCTGTTCTTGGAAAGCGAAAACCCCGACAAGGATATTTCGTTCTACATCAACTCGCCCGGTGGTTCGGTGAGCGCTGGCATGGCGATCTTTGACACCATGAACTTCATCAAGCCCGATGTCTCGACCCTGTGCACGGGCATGGCGGCCAGCATGGGTGCGTTCTTGTTGGCGGCAGGCGCCAAGGGCAAGCGTTTTGCGCTGCCCAATTCCAAGGTCATGATCCACCAGCCATTGGGCGGCATGCAGGGCCAGGCCACCGAGATCGAGATCCATGCCCGCGAGATCCTCAAGACCCGCGAGCAGCTCAACAAGATCCTGGCCGAGCGCACCGGCCAGCCGCTGGAGAAGATCCAGCGCGACACCGAGCGTGACTATTTCCTCTCGGCCGACGAAGCCAAGGACTATGGCCTGGTCGATCAGGTGATCAGCCAGCGCGCCTGATCGCCCGAGGGCGAGAAAGCGGCGTTTTCCCGAGGGGAAGACGCCGTTTTTTATTTGGTTATCATCCCGACAACTTTCCGAAACAAGCAAGGCATTGCCCCCATGGCCGAGAAAAAAGGCTCTTCCAGCGAAAAAACCCTTTACTGCTCTTTCTGCGGCAAAAGCCAGCATGAAGTGAAGAAGCTGATCGCCGGTCCGTCGGTCTTTATCTGCGACGAGTGCATTGACCTGTGCAACGAGATCATTCGTGACGAATTGCCAGCTGGTGACCTGGCCCGCGAAGGCCGCAGCGACCTGCCTACGCCGGTAGAGATCAAGGCCAACCTCGACAACTACGTGATCGGCCAGGACGTGGCCAAGCGCACGTTGGCGGTTGCGGTGTACAACCACTACAAGCGCCTGCGCCACAAGGACAAGGCCCACAAGGACGATGTGGAGCTGTCCAAGAGCAACATCCTGCTGATCGGTCCCACGGGCTCGGGCAAGACGCTGCTCGCGCAGACGCTGGCGCGCATGCTGGATGTGCCCTTCGTGATGGCCGACGCCACCACGCTGACCGAAGCCGGCTATGTGGGCGAAGACGTGGAGAACATCGTCCAGAAGCTGCTGCAGAGCTGCAACTACGAAGTCGAGCGCGCCCAGCGTGGCATCGTCTACATCGACGAGATCGACAAGATCTCGCGCAAGTCGGACAACCCCTCCATCACCCGCGACGTGTCGGGCGAAGGCGTGCAGCAGGCGCTGCTCAAGCTGATCGAAGGCACGATGGCCAGCGTGCCGCCCCAGGGCGGGCGCAAGCACCCGAACCAGGACTTTCTGCAGATCGACACGACCAACATCCTGTTCATCTGCGGTGGCGCGTTCGCGGGTTTGGAGAAGGTCATCGAAAACCGCACCGAAGCCTCGGGCATCGGCTTCGGCGCATCGGTCAAGAGCAAGAAGCAGCGTTCGCTGACCGAGGTGTTCACCGAGATCGAGCCGGAAGACCTGATCAAGTTCGGCATCATCCCCGAGCTGGTGGGCCGTATGCCCGTGGTGACGGCGCTGGCCGAGCTGAGCGAAGACGCGCTGGTGCAGATCCTGACAGAGCCCAAGAACGCACTGGTCAAACAGTACAGCAAGCTTCTGGCCATGGAGGGGGTGGACCTCGAAATTCGTCCTGCAGCCCTCAAAGCCATCGCGCGCAAGGCGCTGGCCCGCAAGACGGGGGCCCGTGGCCTGCGCTCCATCCTGGAGCAATCGCTGATCGGCACGATGTTCGACCTGCCCAACACCAGCAATGTCGAAAAGGTGGTGGTGGATGAGTCCACCATCGAAGAAAACAAGCCGCCGCTGCTCGTGTACCGCGAAGCGGCCAAGAAGGCCTGAGAAGACCGGAGCGGGCGCTTTGTTGTCGCCCTTTGAACCATCAACCCTTGCGCCAGTACGGCTGCGTGCAAGGGTTGAAGATCCCCACATGTGGACCCACTTCCACAGAGCACTTTGAGGATTTCCATGTCCGGACATACCCCCCTGCCAGCCACACCCCTTGACCTGCCGCTGTTGCCTTTGCGTGACGTGGTGGTGTTTCCCCATATGGTGATCCCGCTTTTTGTGGGCCGCCCCAAGAGCATCAAGGCGCTTGAGATGGCCATGGAGGCCGATCGCCGCATCATGCTGGTGGCACAAAAAGCCGCCGCCAAGGACGAACCCTCGGTGGCAGATATGTTCGATGTCGGATGTGTCTCCACCATCCTGCAGATGCTCAAGCTGCCCGACGGCACCGTGAAGGTGCTGGTGGAAGGCCAGCAGCGCGCCGTGGTGGCTTCGATTGAAGATGCGGAGACGCACTTCATGGCGACCGTCACGCCAGTCGAGGCTACGCCCGACGCCAACAAGCCCAGCGAGATTGAGGCATTGCGCCGCGCGGTGATGCAGCAGTTTGACCAGTACGTCAAGCTCAACAAGAAGATCCCGCCGGAGATCCTGACCTCCATCTCCAGCATTGACGATCCCGGTCGCTTGGCCGACACCATCGCCGCGCACCTGCCACTCAAGCTCGAAAACAAGCAGGTGGTCCTGGATCTTTCGGATGTGAAGGCGCGCCTCGAAAACCTGTTCGAGCAGCTGGACCGTGAGGTCGACATCCTCAACGTAGACAAGAAGATCCGTGGCCGCGTGAAGCGCCAGATGGAGAAGAACCAGCGCGACTTCTACCTGAACGAGCAGGTGAAGGCCATCCAGAAGGAACTGGGCGAGGGCGATGAAGGTGCCGACATCGAGGAGATCGAGAAAAAGATCAAGCTCGCCAAGATGTCAGCCGAAGCGCGCAAGAAGGCCGAGGCCGAACTCAAGAAGCTCAAGCTGATGTCACCCATGTCGGCCGAGGCGACGGTGGTGCGTAACTACATCGACGTGCTCACGGCGCTGCCCTGGAGCAAGAAGACCAAGATAAAGCATGACCTGGTGAATGCCGAGGGCGTTCTCAACGAAGACCACTATGGTCTCGACAAGGTCAAGGACCGCATCCTTGAATACCTTGCGGTGCAGCAGCGCGTGGACAAGGTCAAGGCACCCATCCTGTGTCTGGTGGGGCCTCCTGGCGTGGGCAAGACCTCGCTGGGCCAGTCCATTGCCAAGGCCACAGGCCGCAAGTACGTGCGCATGGCCCTGGGTGGCATGCGTGACGAGGCCGAAATCCGGGGGCATCGCCGCACCTATATTGGCGCGTTGCCGGGCAAGGTGTTGCAGAGCCTCTCCAAGGTAGGCACACGCAACCCGCTGTTCCTGCTGGACGAAATCGACAAGCTGGGCATGGACTTCCGGGGGGATCCTTCGAGTGCACTGTTAGAGGTGCTGGACCCTGAACAGAACCATACATTCGGCGACCACTACGTCGAGGTGGACTTCGATCTGTCCGACGTGATGTTTGTCGCCACGTCGAACTCGATGAACATTCCGCCTGCGCTGCTCGACCGCATGGAGGTGATCCGCTTGTCGGGTTACACCGAGGACGAGAAGACCAGCATCGCCATGAAGTATCTGCTGCCCAAGCAGCTCAAGAACAATGGCGTGAAGGACGAGGAGCTGCTCATCACCGAGCCTGCAGTGCGCGACATGGTGCGTTACTACACCCGTGAAGCGGGTGTGCGTTCGCTGGAGCGCGAGCTGTCCAAAATTTGCCGCAAGGTGGTCAAGGGCTTGCAGCTCAAGAAGCTGGAGCCCCAGGTGGTGGTGACGGCTGACAACCTGCCGGACTTTCTGGGCGTGCGCAAGTACACCTATGGCCGTGCCGAGCTGCAAAACCAGGTGGGGCAAGTGGTGGGCTTGGCCTGGACCGAGGTGGGTGGCGATCTGCTGACCATCGAGGCGGCCATCATGCCCGGCAAGGGGGTGATCACGCGCACGGGTTCGCTGGGCGATGTGATGAAGGAATCCGTGGAGGCTGCCCGCACCGTGGTGCGCAGCCGCGCGCGCATGTTGGGTATCAAGGACGAAACGTTTGAAAAGCGTGACATCCACATCCACGTGCCAGACGGTGCCACGCCCAAGGACGGCCCCAGTGCGGGTGCTGCGATGACGACGGCATTTGTCTCTGCGCTCACGGGTATCCCGGTGCGCGGCGACGTGGCCATGACGGGCGAGATCACGCTGCGTGGCGAGGTGACGGCCATCGGGGGCCTCAAAGAAAAGCTGTTGGCTGCGCTGCGGGGGGGCATCAAGACCGTGCTGATCCCCGAAGAGAACGTGAAGGACTTGGCCGAGATCCCGGACAACGTCAAGAGCGGCTTGGAGATCGTGCCTGTGCGCTGGATCGACAAGGTGCTGGACGTGGCGCTGGAGAGCAAGCCCGTACCTCTGACGGATGAAGAGGTTGCAGTGGCCGCCGCTGCGGTGCCAGTGCCCACGGAGAAGGCGACCGTATCTTCCGCTGCGGCCGATGGATTGAAACACTGACGCAAAATTTTTTGGGGAGGCCCAAAAAATGCGCTACAATTCATTCCATCGCAGCAAACGTTGTACAATGTGAGGCTTCGGTAAAATGCGGGAATAGCTCAGTTGGTAGAGCGCAACCTTGCCAAGGTTGAGGTCGAGAGTTCGAGACTCTTTTCCCGCTCCAATTTCCACAAAAAAGGGAAGCAATTGCTTCCCTTTTTTGTCAGAGGAATGTGAATTCCTGGCGCGGTAGCAAAGCGGTTATGCCCCGGATTGCAAATCCGGTTAGTCCGGTTCGACTCCGGACCGCGCCTCCAGATACGGTCTCAACGGTGAAGTGTGAAAGCCCATAGGGCCACAACGCAAGCCAGGGTTGTATCGGTGGAAAAGTTGGTTGGATAATTTTTGGCTTGCAATCGAATACGGCCAAAAATAGCGATATAATTTGAGGCTTGCTGATAAGCGCCGGCGGAAACGCTGGTAAACAGAAGCAAATGCGGGAATAGCTCAGTTGGTAGAGCGCAACCTTGCCAAGGTTGAGGTCGAGAGTTCGAGACTCTTTTCCCGCTCCATATTTGAAAAGGGAAGCTTAGGCTTCCCTTTTTTCTTGGTGGTGCAGGGCGCGCTGTTTTAAAGCAGCCGCCGTGGCCAGAGATGCGACAGGGCATTGCGCGCGTGCGCAGCCCGGGTTACGCTGCGACGCAGGTGTGCGCTCAGCAGCCGGCGCCCCGATGGTGAAATTGGTAGACACTGCGGACTTAAAATCCGCCGCTTTCCTGAAAAGGGGCGTGCCGGTTCGACCCCGGCTCGGGGCACCACTACGATTCAATCATGTCAAGTTACAACGCTCCCTTCGAAATCCATGTCCACGGACAGGTCCCCCTGCGAGCTGATGTCAGTTTTGACCAGCTCCAGGAGGCGCTCAAACCCCTGTGGAAGTACGCTGGAGCGCGCTCTCTGGCCGATGGCTCCGCCAGCGCTTATGAGGAAGAGCCCGGCATCAAGTACGACGCGCAGGAACACCTGCTGCAGATGTGCTGGACTGTGCGTGGGGACGAGGATTTCCGTCAGTCGCTCGATGAGATGTGCATGAGCCTCAATGAACTGGCCGAGCAAGGGGCTGCGATCGAAGTCACCTTCTACGACACCGACTTTGACGAAGACGAAGAAGAGCAGGGGGCGGAGTCGCGCGACGACTTCGTGATGCTGTTTGTTGGCCCTACACCGGCTGCCATCATGCAGGTGCAGCGCGATCTGTTGGTGCAAGACGTGGTGAACATGATGGAGCGCCACTTTGACGGCGCCGAGTTGGGAGGTGTGGTCGCCGAGATCGACAAGCTGTTCAGCCAGCGCTTTGATGCCCTGGTGAATTCGCTGGAGATTGGCAAGCCACCCCGGGGCCCTGGTGGTGCAGGTGGTGGTCATGGCAGCAGTGGTGGCCGTCGCCCGCGCCACTTGCACTGATCTGCGCAGAGCGCCTTGTACCGCGCGTTCGCGCGGGCCGTGTTAGGCGTCTCCCTTGGACTTCCCCCAGGCATTGGGGCAATTCTCCCTGCGCTTTGATGTCGTTGTGCGGCCGCGCTACCCCGTGCCTTGGCCGCCGCTGCCTGTTTTCCCATGAGCACTGATCTCCCTTACCTGCGTTCCTACCCCGCTTCGTTGCAGGAGCAGGCGCGCGATCTGCTGGCACAGGGAAAGCTCGGAGCGGTTCTGCTGCGCAAGTATCCGCAGGCGCACGCGATGCGCAGCGACAAGGCGCTGTACGACTATGCGCAGGAACTCAAGGCGCGCTACCTGCGCAACGCAGGCACGGTCAACAAGGTACTGTTCGACAACAAGATCCATGTGGTGCGCCATGCGCTGGGCCTGCACACGGCCGTGTCGCGCGTGCAGGGCAACCGCTTGGCAGCCAGGCACGAGATCCGCATCGCGGCAATGTTCAAGCAGGCGCCAGAAGAATTTCTGCGCATGATCGTCGTCCACGAGCTGGCCCACCTGCGCGAGAAGGACCACGACAAAGCCTTCTACCAGCTGTGTACCCACATGGAGCCGCAGTACCACCAGTACGAATTTGACCTGCGCCTGTACCTCACCCATGTGGAGCAGGCAGGCACCCGGCTTTGGGGCGTGGACGGTTCCTGAAGACCGAGGCCCGCCGACACGTTCCAAGTCTCAAAGCGAGGTCGCTGCAAAAATAATAGCGACTCGTGCATATGAATCGGGCGCTGGCAGCCTTTTTTACCAAATCACGGCACTGAAACGCTCCGGCAGAGGCTGGGAGGCAGATTCAGCCAGCGCTGGGCTGCTGCTTCCAGCATGGCCACAGGGCCCGTGGTCAGCAGTTGTACGGACTCCGGGCCCTCGCGGGATGTGGGCTGGCCGTTGGGGTGCGGGGGCGGCGGCAACGCGAGCAGGTCGGCTGCCTCCAGCAGGCGCCGCGTCTGGCGCGCCACGGGTTCGCCCGTCTCTATGAACTGAACCTCGGGTCCCACCAGTGCACGCAACTCGTGGGCCACAAAAATGTAATGCGTGCACCCGAGCACCAGGGTGTCCATTTGCCCGGGCTCCTTACCAAAGCCACCCATGGCCTGCACATAGCGCTTGCACAGCGCTCCGGTCTCCGTGGCATCGACGGGACTGCCCGCGGCGGCTGGAGGCAGTGCCACGCTGCGCTCAATGGCGTGCGCCAGACCATCGCAGGGCTGCACCACAAAGTGGGCCTGGTCGGCCAGCGAGGTCATGAGCTTGCTGAACTTCGCGCTGGTCAGCGTGCCCCGGGTGCCAATCACGCCCACATGCCCTGTTTTGGTCACGGCAAGCGCAGGCTTGATGGCGGGCTCCAGACCCACCAGGGGCAATTCCGGGTGGCTGCTGCGCACCTCGTGAATGGCAGCCGCGGTGGCCGTGTTGCACGCCACCACCAGGGCCTTGATGTGGTGCTGGTCGCGCAGGTACTGGGTGATGGCGTGGGTGCGGGCGGCCACAAAGGCGTCACCACGCTCGCCATAGGGGGCGTTGGCGCTGTCGGCCAGGTACACGAAGCGCTCGTGGGGCATCGCGGCCAGCAGGGCGCGCAGCACGCTCAGCCCGCCCACGCCGCTGTCAAACACACCGATAGGAGAAGAGGCCAGCGGCATCAGGGAGCCCATGGTTGGACAAAAGGCTGGATTGTAGGAAAACAGCGGGGCCGGCGGCGTGTGCTGTGTATTGCCATGTACAGGGCAAGCGTGTGACCCTCGCCATGTCCGGCGAACCTGCGAGGTCCGTGAGACGAATGGGTCAACGTGCGGGCGTTTTGGCTTTGCCGCTGTCACTGGCAGAAGCGGCTGTGACTTTCGGGTGGGACAGCAGGTAGTAGCGTTTGACCACGGCCTTTTGCCCCTCCGGGCCCCCGGCGACCAGCTCGCTGGCCAACTGCGCAGTGTCGGCCTGCAGGATGTCGATACCGTGTTCCCGCCCGTACAAGCGTGTTTGTGCGCTGCCGGTGGCAAACGACTTGCGTTTCGGGTCTTTCAGGTCTGGGTCGTTCCAGGTGCGCTCAACGGCCGTCCATTCCCAGCGCCGGTCTTCGGGCCACCAGGTACCCAGCAGCTCCGCATCGAACACCGTGCGCTGGCCACCACGGACCACGGTGAAGGTCTTGGCAAAAAAGTCCAGTGTGCGCAAGGTGCTGCCGGATAGATGCCGGCTGTTCAGCAACTGCTGGCGTTCGATGTGCGAGGCGAGGCTGGCGTCCAGCAGCGCCGCATCGCGTGCGGGCAGTCGTCCGCCAAAGGCGGCCTGCGCGTCGCGTTGCGGGACCATCGGCGGATTGGCGCTGGCCGCCAAGGGCAGGGTGCCAATCAACGCTGTCACCAGCAGGGCGCACAGCCGCGGCCGAATGAATTGCACAAACCGGTGGTCCAGAAACATGGAAGAGGTGGCACAGGCCAACAGGAAGTGTTGAAGAGGCTTGATCCGTATTTTTGTCGAACTGCGGGTGCTGCAGGGGGGGGGATGGCCCAAAAAAACCGCCCGAAGGCGGTTCTTGGTCGGGGAAGAGCGCCGTGGCGCCCCGGCCCTCAAAAACGCATCAGGCCGCAGCGACCTCAATGCCCTTGAACTCGCCCGAGGCGATGCGCTTTTGCCACTCGGCCGGGCCGGTGATGTGGGCGCTGGTGCCGCCAGCGTCCACGGCCACGGTCACAGGCATGTCCACCACGTCGAATTCGTAGATGGCTTCCATGCCCAGGTCGGCAAAGCCCACGACCTTGGCGGTCTTGATGGCCTTGGAGACCAGGTAGGCGGCGCCGCCCACGGCCATCAGGTAGGCGCTCTGGTGCTTCTTGATGGCCTCGATGGCGACCGGGCCGCGCTCGGCCTTGCCCACCATGGCGATCAGGCCGGTCTGGGCCAGCATCATCTCGGTGAAGCCGTCCATGCGCGTGGCGGTGGTGGGGCCTGCAGGGCCCACGGCCTCGCCCTTCACGGGGTCCACAGGGCCCACGTAGTAGATAACGCGGTTGGTGAAGTCCACGGGCAGCTTCTCGCCCTTGGCCAGCATGTCCTGGATGCGCTTGTGGGCGGCGTCACGGCCGGTCAGCATCTTGCCGTTGAGCAGCAGCGTGTCGCCGGGCTTCCAGCTGGCGACTTCTTCTTTGGTCAGCGTGTCGAGGTTGACCTTCTTGCTCTTGTTGTAGTCCGGCGCCCAGTCCACGTTGGGCCACAGGTCCAGGCTGGGGGGCGTGAGGTACACGGGGCCCGAGCCGTCCATCACGAAGTGCGCGTGGCGCGTGGCGGCGCAGTTGGGGATCATCGCAATCGGCTTGCTGGCCGCGTGCGTGGGGTACATCTTGATCTTGACGTCCAGCACCGTGGTCAGGCCGCCCAGGCCCTGCGCGCCAATGCCCAGGGCGTTGACCTTTTCAAACAGCTCCAGGCGCAGCTTTTCGACATTGTCGAGTTCGGCACCGCTGGCTTGCTTGGCTTGCAGTTCGTACATGTCCAGGTCGTCCATCAGGCTTTCCTTGGCCATGAGCACCGCCTTCTCCGCCGTGCCGCCAATGCCGATGCCCAGCATGCCGGGCGGGCACCAGCCGGCGCCCATGGTGGGCACGGTCTTGAGCACCCAGTCCACCACGTTGTCGCCGGGGTTGAGCATGTACATCTTGGACTTGTTCTCCGAGCCGCCGCCCTTGGCTGCCACCGTCACGTCCACGGTGTTGCCGGGCACGATCTCGGTGAAGATCACGGCGGGAGTGTTGTCCTTGGTGTTCTTGCGGGCGAACTGGGGGTCGGCCACGACCGAGGCGCGCAGCGTGTTGTCGGGGTGGTTGTAGCCACGGCGCACGCCTTCGTTGATGGCGTCATCCAGGCTGCCGGTGAAGCCTTCCCAGCGCACGTCCATGCCCACCTTCAGGAACACGTTGACGATGCCCGTGTCTTGGCAGATGGGGCGCTGGCCGGTGGCGCTCATCTTGCTGTTGGTGAGGATCTGCGCGATCGCATCCTTGGCCGCCGGGCTCTTTTCGCGCTCGTAGGCGCGGGCCAGGTGGGCGATGTAGTCGGTGGGGTGGTAGTAGCTGATGTACTGCAACGCGCCGGCAATGGATTCGATCAGGTCTTCTTGGCGAATGGTCGTCGTGGTCATGGCGGTGGGGTTTTAGGGAAAACGCGAACCCCGAATTATCCCCCGGCGGGCTTGCACGGTCCTGTCAGGGCCGATCAGGGCGGCCAAGAGAGGGTGGGGAGTGGCGCGCCTGGGGCTTCGGTGGGTATGCTGCGGCCTGGTGTTGTTCCCTCCACTCCCATTCGCTCGTTGAGCGCGCAAGGCCCACCCGTGAAAACATCCACCCCCGCTGCGATCGCCTACCGTACGGAAAAAGACACCTTCGGCCCCATCGATGTGCCTGCCCAGCGCCTGTGGGGCGCGCAGACCCAGCGCTCGCTGCACCACTTTGCCATCTCGGGCGAACGCATGGCACCCGAGCTGATCCGCGCGCTGGCCCAGGTGAAGCGGGCCAGTGCCTATGTGAACAACGAGCTGGGCCTGCTCGATGCGGCCAAGACCACCGCCATCGTGGCCGCGGCAGACGAGGTGATCAGCGGCGGCCACCTGCAGGAATTTCCGCTGGTGGTGTGGCAGACCGGCTCGGGCACCCAGACCAACATGAACATGAACGAGGTGCTGGCCAACCGCGCGAGCGAGCTGCTGGGTGGCCCGCGCGGCGAGGCGCGGCTGGTGCACCCCAATGACGAGGTGAACAAGAGCCAGTCGAGCAACGACGTGTTCCCCACCGCCATGCACCTGGCGGCGGTGGACGCGCTGATGCACCGCCTGCTGCCCGCACTGCACGGCCTGCGCACCACGCTGGCGGCCAAGGCCGAGGCGTTTGACGGCATCGTGAAGATTGGCCGCACGCATTTGCAGGACGCTACCCCGCTCACGCTGGGCCAGGAGATCTCGGGCTGGGTGGCGCAGTTGCAGCATGGTGAGCAGCATGTGCGTGCCGCGCTGCCGCACCTGTGCGAGCTGGCCCTGGGCGGCACGGCCGTGGGCACGGGGCTCAATGCGCCGGCCGGTTATGCCCAGGCCGTGGCCAAGGAGCTGGCCGACCTGACGGGCCTGCCGCTGGTCACGGCCCCCAACAAGTTCGAGGCCCTGGCCAGCTGCGATGCGCTGGTGCATGCCCATGGCGCGCTCAAGACCCTGGCAGCCAGCCTGATGAAGATCGCCAATGACGTGCGCTGGCTGGCCAGCGGCCCGCGCAGCGGGCTGGGCGAGATCACCATCCCCGAGAATGAGCCGGGCTCGTCCATCATGCCGGGCAAGGTCAACCCCACGCAGTGCGAGGCGCTGACCATGCTGTGCGCGCAGGTGCTGGGCAACGACGTGGCCATCAACATCGGCGGGGCCTCGGGCAACTTCGAGCTGAATGTGTTCCGCCCGATGGTGATCCACAACTTCTTGCAGAGTGTGCGCCTGCTGGCCGACGGCATGGCCAGCTTCAACGAGCACTGCGCCGTGGGCATCGAGCCCAACCAGGCGCGCATCAACGACCTGGTGGAGCAGTCGCTGATGCTGGTGACAGCGCTGAACCCGCACATCGGCTACGACAAGGCGGCCTTCATTGTCAAGAAGGCGCACAAGGAGGGCACCAGCCTGCGGGCAGCCGCCGTGGCCTCGGGCCATGTGACGGGCGAGCAGTTTGACCAGTGGGTGGTGCCGGGGGATATGGTCGGGCGCTGATTTCCTTCGTGCAGGCCCTAGGCCTGAGGCTTGCTCAGAAACGCCAGCAGTCTGCGCTCGGCAGCGCTCAGGCCACGGGGTGACGCAGCGCCGCCAAGGCGCGTCCACACCTGCTCACTGCGTGGGCTGGGGTCGGACGCGATCTGTGCGCCCAGCGCCAGGACGGCGGGGTGCACGTACGATTTCTTGCACACGGCGGGTGTGTTGCCCAGCTGGCGGGCCACCTCGGCCAGGATGGCCTGGGCGCTATAGCGCAGGCCCTTGTCCGTGGCGTTGGCGGTATCGGTGCCAGTGCCGGTGCAGGCCAGCCGGGTCAGCTCCAGGGCCTGCGTGGTCCCGTGCCAGGTGCGGAAGTCCTTGGCGGTAAAGCGTTCGCCGTCGGTGGTGCCAGCGGTGCGGCTGATCTCGTTCAGGTAGTCGTTCACGTCGCCGGAGCCCAGGGTGCGGAGGTTGCCGTCTTCATCCTCGTACTGAAAAAGCTCTTGCCCTGGCAACTGTTGGCAGCGGCGCACCACGCGGGCCACCTGCGGGTCGTTCAGGGTGGTCTCCTGCTGCACCCCGCTCTTGCCGCGAAAGCGCAGCCTCAGCTCGCTGCCCTGCAGCTGCGCATGCCTGGTGCGCAGCGTGGTCAGGCCATAAGAGCGGTTGGTGCTGGCGTACTCCTCATTGCCGACGCGTAGAAAAGTGGTGTCCAGCAGGCGCACCAGCGTGGCCAGCAGCCGTTCGCGCGTCAGCACCGGGCCTCGGCGGGGTGTGGCCAGGTCGCGCGCCACGCGGGCCCGGATGCGTGGCAGCGCGCTGCCAAAGGCCTGCATGTGCTCGAACTTTCCTTCGTCCCGCTGGCGGCGCCACATGGCGTGGTAGCGGTACTGGCGCCGCCCGCGTGCATCCAGTCCGGTGGCCTGCAGGTGTCCGTTGGGCAGGGGGCAGATCCACACCTGGGTGTAGGCCGGCGGGATGGCCAGGCGCCGGATGCGGTCGATCTCGGCCGGGTCTTGCAGCCACTGGCCATCAGGCTGGCGGTAGCGAAACGCCTTGGCGCCGCAGCGCACCCGGGTAATGCCCGGCAGTGTGGGGCTGACGTACACCAGGCCGCCTTGCAGTCCGGGTGGTGGGTAGGGGGCGGGTGCGGATGAGCGTGCCGAGGAAGGGGTGCCGAGCTGGGGGGATGCGGGCATGAGGGGCAGTGGATAAAGCCGGTGAGTGGGCTTTGATCACACCCGCTGGTGCCCGCGAGCGGTGTAGGCCTGTGGCGTGCGCTGCGGTGAGCGACCCGCGCAACCGTGCTGTGGAATCCGTGCCGCGATGTGGCGCTAAAAGAGGCTGTAGCGTATATTGAATATGCGGCTGCTGCTATCAAAATCGTATCAATCTGGCGCCGTCGGATCCAGCGCAAAGCCCACGCCATACACCGAGCGGATCCAGTCGCTGCCGTCTGTGCTGGCGGCCTTGAGCTTCTTGCGCAGGTTCTTGATGTGGCTGTCGATGGCGCGCTCGTTCACGTCCAGCGTGTCGTCATAGGCCTGGTCCAGCAACTGGGCCCGAGAGAAGATGCGTCCGGTCTGCCGCGCCAGCACCTGCAGCAGCTTGAACTCGCGCCGCGTGAGTCCCAGCGGCGTGCCGTGCAATGTGGCTTGCCAGTGGGACTCGTCCAGCATCAAGGCGGCGGTGGTTGTCTGGTGGGCTGGCGGCTCTTGTGCGGCAGCGGTGCGGCGCAGCACGGCCTTGACGCGGGCCACCACCTCGCGCGGTGAAAACGGCTTGCAGATGTAGTCGTCGGCGCCCAGCTCCAGACCGATGAGGCGGTCCACCTCTTCCACACGGGCCGTGAGCATGATGATGGGGTGCTGCGTGTGGCGCCGCGCCTGGCGCAATATCTCCAGGCCGTCCATGCCGGGCAGCATGATGTCCAGCAGCGTGAGGTCGGGCGGTGTGGTGATGAGGCTGGCGAGGGCTGCGCGGCCTTCGGCCTGGTGCTCCACCGTGTAGCCCGCGTGGCGCAGGTAGTCCACCACGATGGCGGCGATGTCGGGTTCGTCTTCGACGACAAGGATGCGGGGGCTCATGAAGGGTTGTCCAGCAAGGGCAGTTGCAGCGTGATGCGCAGGCCGCCGAGGGGAGAGGGTTCGGCCGTCAGTGTGCCGCTGTGGGCGAGCACGATGGCGCGGCAGATCGCCAGGCCCAGGCCCGAGCCGCCGTGGTCGCGGTTGCGCGAGGTTTCTGCGCGGTACAGGCGGTCAAAGATGCGGGGCAGCTCGTGCGCGGGCACACCGGGTGCGCTGTCGTCCAGCTGCACCTGCAGCTGCGGGACTCCATCGGCCGGTGGCAGCAGGCGTGCCGCAATGCGCAGCAGGCCGCCCGCGTCGGTGTAGCGCAGGCTGTTTTCCAGCAGGTTCAAAAACACCTGGTGCAGTTGCTGCGCGTCGCCGCGCACCAGGGGCGCGGGCTGAGCAGTCCCCTGTGCGGTCAAGGCGTCCAGGCCGGTGGTGTCGACATCAATCCCTGCCTGCGCCAGACGGGGGCGCATGGAGGCTAGCGCCTCGGCCAGCAGCGACAGCGGGTGAACGGGCACCTGGGCCGAGGGGGCGCTGGTGCCCACTACATCCAGGCTGGCGCGCAGGTCGCCCACGAGCTGGATCAGCCGCATCACCTGCCGGTGCAGGCGCAGCGCGGTCTTGTCGTCAAAGGGGCGGATGCCGTCCTGCACAGCCTCGATCTCGGCGCGCATGGCGGCCAGGGGCGTGCGCAGCTCGTGGGCCACGTCGCCCAGCCACTGGCGGCGGCTGGCCTCGATGCTGCCCAGCTGTTCGGCCATGGTGTTGAAGGTGCGGGCCAGCTGGGCTAGTTCGTCGTTGCCGTGCACGGGCACGCGGGTGTGCAGGTGGCCCTGCGCAATGCCGCGCGCCCCGGTGGCCAGCGCTTCGACCGGAGCGAGCCAGCGCCGTGCGAGCCAGCCCGACAGCAGCAATGCCAGCGCCAGACCGGCGAGGCCGGTCCACGCCACAAAGCCCAGGTGCTGGGCCAGAAAGGCCTGATCGGCCTCGCTGCGCACGCCCTGGGGCGGAGCAAGCACCAGGTGACCAATGACCTGGCCGTTGGCGCCGCGCAGTGCCAGGCGGGCGCCCCAGGGCTGGGGCGGAGTGCCTGCGACCAGCTGGTCTTGCGCGTCCAGCAGGCCCAGGCGGGGGTAGATGTCATCCGGGTGGCGCTGGGGGGGCGCGGGGCGGCGGTCTAAGGGGCGCAGGCTATCGGGTGGACGGGGTGGCAGGCCGTTGCTGGCGGCCATACCAATGTCACTGCCACTGTGACTGCCCGGAGGGGTGTGGGCCATGCCGGACGGCTCCAACGCGAGGTCCGGTGGCAAGGGGGGGGCTGCGAACGGCGCTGTGCCTGTGCGGTCAGGGGGAGATCCGTTCGCGGGGCGTGCGCTGCCCGGTCCGCGCGGGCCGCCGCCAGGGTGGGTCAGCAAACCCCACAGGGCAGCCTGCCCACGCAGGCTGTCCCAGCCGCCCGTCTGTGTGTGGTGGGACTGCAGGCGCTCGGCCAGCCAGTCCATGCGGGCCAGCTCGATCTCGGCGACATACGGCCCCAGGCCTCGCTGCAGGCCCAGGCGCGAGAACCCTACAAAGATCAGCAGCAGCGTCAGCAGCAGCGCGGCCAGGGCGATGAAGGCTTTGCGGTGCAGCGTCAGGTGGGGCACGGGGACGAGGGAGCGCAGGGGCGGCATGGTGGGTCAGCGGGCGGGGGGCGGGCCACCCGCGCCGGGGCCACCGGGCCCGCCAGCGGGCATGGCCACCAGGGTGCTGTCCATTGTGCGGCAAGTGCCTGCCAGGGTTTTGCCATCGGGCATGGTGAGCGTGACGGAGGCGCCTTCGGTCTTGCCCTTGCAGGCGGCGTAGGCCTCTGGGGGCGGCGCGGGCGGCGTGCCGCGGGCGGGCTGGGCGTGGCTGGGGGTTGCGGCGGCCAGGGAGATCAGAGCCAGGCTGGCGAGAAGGGTGTGAATCTGGTGCATGGTGTGCCTTAGAAAAGAGCGAAAGAAGCGATGGTGAGGGGGCTCAGACCGCGATCGAGATCGTGATGTTGGCGGAGTAGCCACCGCCGGAGTTGGCCTGCATGGTGGTCATCTCCAGATCGGTGCCGTCGCTGAACACGTTGTCGGTGGCGAAGGTGATGGAGGCCAGGTTGCGCACGCTGGCGCTGTAGCCGGAATTGGCGCTGTAAATGCTGCCGAGCAGTGCGGTGGGGAAGGCCAGCTGCGTAGTCTTGATCTTGTTGGCCGCCTTGGTGGCCGATGCCAGCGTGGGGTAGATCTCCAGGTGCATGTGTGGCATGCGGCCCGAGTAACAGCCGGGCACGATGGTGGTGAAGGTCACGGTGCCATTGGCATCCGTAGCCTGCACGCCGCGCAGGTAGTTGTCGGCGATGTTGTTGGAGGTGTAGACCGAGTAGTTGCCGTCTTGCGTGCAATGCCACAGGTAGATGGCGTACCCAGACAGCGGTGCGCAGCTGGCCTTGGTGTTGGTGAGCGTGATGGTGATGGACAGCGGCACCCCACTGACTTGGGTGGATGAACCCACCGAGCTGCGGATGTCCGAACGCACGATGCCGCTGAGCGCGAGCACGTTGTAGGTGTTGCTGCTGGCCGTGGAGCCGTCGGCAGGGTAGGGGCCGGCGGTTTCCTCGGGCACGACGGAACAGGTGGTGGTTGTGCCGGTGCCCGTGCTGGTGCCCGATCCGGTGCTGGACCCGGAGTCGGTGCTGGTGCTAGTGCTGTCGCTACTGCCGCCGCAGCCCCACAGGGTGGCGACGCTCAGGGAGCCGAGCGCGCTCAATGCTAGGCGACGGCTGGTGGCGGTGCGCGTGGACGGGGAGTCTTCCGCAGCGGGTGCTGGCGCCGTGGCAGCGGTCGGAGAGAGAGAGGGCAGAGGGGGCATGGATTTCTCCTTCGGGTGGGTCTGCACCGCACTGTGCCTACCGATTGAGGAGAAATCTGGGAGCGCTCAGGGCGCTGAATGCCGAAGCGTGTTTACTTCAAATTTGATAGCTATCAGCGCATATGCGACTGGCACTATTGGCACTTTTGACTGATATTCTGGTGCCCGGGGCTCCCCCCGCGTTGCCGGGGAGCCTGGGGACCGTCGCCGTGCTCAGTGGCTGTCCGACGAGTGCGACATCAGCCGGTCGGTCAGCGCAATCGCCAGGGCGCTGAGCAAGAACACCACATGGATGATGGTCTGCCACATCAGCACCTTGAGGTCGTAGTTGGCGGCGTTGATGAAGGTCTTGAGCAGGTGGATGGAGCTGATGCCGATGATGGCGGTGGCCAGCTTGACCTTGAGCACCGAGGCATTCACATGGCTCAGCCACTCGGGCTGGTCAGGGTGGTCTTCGAGGTGCAGGCGCGAGACGAAGGTCTCGTAGCCGCCCACGATCACCATGATCAGCAGGTTGGAGATCATGACCACGTCGATCAGCGCCAGCACCACCAGCATGATGATGGTTTCGTTGAGTGCTGTGACCTGGAAATCGCTCTTGTAACCAATGCTGGACACCAGGCTTTGCAGGGCTGCGGCGTTGCCAAAGGCGGCCTCGATCAGGTGCACCAGCTCCACCCAGAAATGGAACACATACACCGCCTGCGCCAGGATCAGGCCCAGGTACAGCGGCAATTGCAGCCACCGGCTGGCGAAGATCATCGAAGGCAGGGGGCGCAGTGGCGCGGGGGGCTTGTGTTGGGGAGAGGACATGGCACTCGCAAAGGGTTGCAGGAGGCGCGATTTTAGGGGGCCAGCATGTCCCTGCAATGGCAGGTGGGTCTGGGCATTTCAGGCCCGTGCCCTTGGCCGGGAACGACCTCGCCACCAGCGTGGGGGTGACCGCTCCGTCTGCAGCAGGCAGGCCGCGATGGCGTACTCTGTAAGCTTCGCGCCAGTCAGTGGCCTGTAAGTGCCGCGCCCGACAGTACCGCCCAATTCCAATTCCCATTAGATCCAGGAGACAACACCATGAGTGCGCCCACATCCGCCATCGAGTCCGTGCTGGTTGAGAACCGCGTGTTCCCGCCCTCGGACGCCATTGTCAAAGCCGCGCGCGTGTCCGGCATGGCGGGCTATGAGGCGCTGTGTGCCGAAGCCGAGAAGGACTTCGAGGGCTTCTGGGCGCGCCAGGCGCAGGGCAACCTGCAGTGGACCAAACCCTTTACGCGCACGCTGGACGAGTCCAACGCGCCGTTTTTCCAGTGGTTTGCCGACGGTGAACTCAACGCGTCGGCCAACTGCCTGGACCGCCACATCGGCACCCCCACCGAGAACAAGACGGCCATCATCTTTGAAGCCGACGATGGCACCGTTACCAACATCACCTACAAAGAGCTGCTGGCCCGCGTGAGCCAGTTTGCCAACGCGCTCAAGGCCCACGGCGTGGCCAAGGGCGACCGCGTTCTGATCTACATGCCCATGACCATCGAGGGCGTGATTGCCATGCAGGCCTGCGCCCGCATTGGCGCCACGCACAGTGTGGTGTTTGGTGGCTTCAGCGCCAAGGCGGTGCACGAACGCATCATCGACGCTGGTGCAGTGGCCGTGATCACCGCGAACTACCAGATGCGCGGCGGCAAGGAGCTGCCGCTCAAGGCGATCATCGACGAGGCTCTGGCGATGGGCGGTTGCGACACCCTCCGCAACGTGTTTGTCTACCAGCGCACGGCCACGGCGTGCAACATGGTGGCCGGACGCGACAAGACCTTTGCCGAAGCCCTGGCAGGCCAAAGCACAGAATGTGCCCCGGTGGCCGTGGGTGCCGAGCACCCGCTGTTCATCCTGTACACCAGCGGCTCCACCGGCAAGCCCAAGGGCGTGCAGCACAGCACCGGTGGCTACCTGCTGTGGGCCAAGATGACCATGGACTGGACGTTCGACCTGCGCGCCGAAGACGTGTTCTGGTGCACGGCCGACATCGGCTGGATCACTGGCCACACCTACGTGGCCTATGGCCCGCTGGCGGCAGGCGCCACGCAGATCATCTTTGAAGGCATCCCCACCTTCCCGAACGCAGGCCGCTTCTGGCAAATGATCGAGCGCCACAAGTGCACCATCTTCTACACTGCCCCTACCGCCATCCGCTCGCTCATCAAGGCGGCCGAAGCCGACGAGGCGGTGCACCCTGCACGCTCCGACCTGTCGAGCCTGCGCATCCTGGGCAGCGTGGGCGAGCCCATCAACCCAGAAGCCTGGATGTGGTACCACAAGAACGTGGGTGGCGAGCGTTGCCCCATCGTGGACACCTTCTGGCAAACCGAGACGGGCGGCCACGTCATCACCCCGCTGCCCGGCGCCACACCGCTGGTCCCCGGCAGCTGCACGCTGCCCCTGCCTGGCATCACCGCCGCCATCGTGGACGAGATGGGCAACGATGTGCCCAATGGCTCGGGGGGCATTCTGGTCATCAAGAAGCCCTGGCCCAGCATGATCCGCACCATCTGGAACGACCCCGAGCGTTTCAAGAAGAGCTACTTCCCTGAAGAACTCAAGGGCTACTACCTGGCCGGTGACGGCGCCGTGCGCAGTGCCGACCGGGGTTACTTCCGCATCACCGGCCGCATTGATGACGTTCTGAACGTGTCGGGCCATCGCATGGGCACGATGGAGATCGAATCGGCCCTGGTGTCCAAGACCGATCTGGTGGCCGAAGCCGCCGTGGTGGGCCGCCCTGATGATGTGACGGGCGAGGCCATTTGCGCGTTTGTGGTGCTCAAGCGCTCGCGCCCCACGGGCGAAGAAGCCAAGCAGATCGCCAACGAGCTGCGCAACTGGGTGGCCAAGGAAATCGGCCCCATTGCCAAGCCCAAGGACATCCGCTTTGGCGACAACCTGCCCAAGACCCGCAGCGGCAAGATCATGCGCCGCCTGCTGCGCAGCATTGCCAAGGGCGAGGCCATTACCCAGGACACCAGCACGCTGGAAAATCCCGCAATCCTGGATCAATTGGCCAAGGCCAATTGATCCAGGAGGCGCCGTGCAGCGGCGCCAGCGCGCGGCGCTCGCCGGTTTGGGGACACTCATATCGCGCCGCGATGTGACGTGGCCACAAACCCGTTGATCACCCCGGTACGTGATCGAAGCAGTGGGCCCGTTCACCCGGCGGGCCCGCAGCGCGCTTTGTAGGACGCAATCTCCAATTACTCCTCTGGAGCGTGTGAATCCCTGCGCATGCGTTACAACGGCAGCATGGCGTGGTCGGTCATCGTGACCGGGTGCCGTTGACCGGAGATTTCACATGCAACTGCGTTCCTTCGTTTTGCTGCTGACCGTGCTGGCCATCGCCGCACTGGCCGCCCTGAACTGGTCCACGCTGGCGGCTCCCTCCCTCGTATCGCTGGGTGTGGTGTCGTTTGAAGCACCCCTCGGCCTGCTGATGCTGGCACTTACCACGTTGCTGGGTATTTTCTTCTTGGCCTATGTGTTGTCGCTGCAGGGATCGGTGCTGCTCGAAACCCGCCGCCACACCAAAGAAATGCAGGTGCAGCGCGAACTGGCCGATAAGGCCGAGGCGTCCCGCTTCACGGAGCTGCGTGCCTTTCTGGAGGCCCAGCACAGCCAAGCCCATGCAGCCGTGCTGGCGCGTCTGGACCACCTGGAAGCCCGCCTCGCCGCGCGCGCCGAGGAGTCGGACAACACCACGGCGGCCTATGTCGGCCAGCTGGAGCAGCAATTGCGCTCCCGCCATGCGCTGGGTACGCCCGTCGTTTAGATCTGCAGGTCTGCCTGGCGCAGATTCCTGCGCTCCTGGCACCCCAGCTACAAAGCGCTTGGGCACAAAAAAAGCCGCGTCATAGGGTGCGCGGCTTTTTTATGGGTCCTTTCGGGCATCAAACCCGGAACCCTTTGGCTGCAGCCAATTATTTCTGCGTCAGCACCCAAGCGGCCAGCTTCTTGGCTTCAGCATCATTCACTTGGGCGTTGGCGGGCATGGGCACCGGGCCCCACACACCAGAGCCGCCCTTGATGATCTTGGCAGCCAGCTTGTCCACGGCGTCCTTTTGGCCAGCGTACTTGGCGGCTACATCCTTGTAGGCAGGCCCCACCAGTTTCTTGTCCACTGCGTGGCAAGCCATGCAGTTCTTGGAGGTGGCCAAGGCCAAGTCGGCCATCGCGGGTGCCGCAACCGACAGCGTCAAGGCAAGGGTGATCAGGGAACGCTTCATGGTGGGATTTCCTGTGGTTGAGTTACAGTGCTTTTAATGCGATTGTAGTGACTTGGGTTGACACGAAGTTGTCCCCGGTCAATCCCGCTTTTCGCGGCATTCTTTGGAGAGAGCGATGTATCTGCTGGGTCTGTCCCTTCTCGTGCTGGCACTGAAATATTTTGAAATTGGTCCCGTGGCCAACTGGTCCTGGTGGTGGGTGATGGCACCCTTCGGGGCCACGGCCTTGTGGTGGGCCTGGGCCGATTCCACCGGTTACACCAAGCGCAAGGCCATGGAGAAGATGGATCAGCGAAAGAAAGACCGCATCAACAAGAACAAGGAAGCTCTGGGCATTGCCCCCCGCAAACCGCGTTGAAGGCGGTTGCAGGGACTGCTTGGCAAGGCTCACACGGGCCTGCGGTGCGTTTGCTTTCGCCCGCCCGTCCGTGTCTCAATAGCCAAAGTCAAAGCCCGCAGCGCATCTTGTGCTGCGGGCTTTTGTTATGCGCCGCGGCTTTGGTGCCGAAAAGGCGCCGGGTTGCGCCGTTGTGTCACACCCGACTGTGCTGGGCTGTGATCAATAAGCGTCCAGCACCGCTCCCTTGCTAGCGCTCGATGCGTTGAACGCAAACTTGGCCTGCACACCACGGGTGTAGCGCGGCGCAGGCGCTGTCCAGGCTGCGCGGCGTTTTGTAATTTCTTCTTCCGGCACGTTCAGCTCCAGCAGCAGCTGGCGCGCGTCAATGGTGATGCTGTCGCCCTCTTTGACAAAAGCGATGGTGCCGCCCGCCGCGGCCTCGGGCGCCACGTGGCCCACCACCATGCCCCAGGTGCCGCCGGAGAAGCGGCCGTCGGTGATCAGGCCCACGCTCTCGCCCAAGCCCGCGCCGATCAGCGCGCCTGTGGGCGCCAGCATCTCGGGCATGCCCGGGCCGCCCTTGGGGCCCAGGTAGCGCAGCACCATCACGTCGCCTGCCTTGATCTTGCCCGCCAAGATGGCTTCGAGTGCCGACTGCTCGTCGTCGAACACGCGGGCGGGGCCGGTGATCACAGGGTTCTTCAGGCCCGTGATCTTGGCCACGGCGCCTTCGGGGCTCAGGTTGCCCTTCAGGATGGCCAGGTGGCCTTGTGCGTACATGGGGTTGCTGATGGGGCGGATCACGTCCTGGTCGGCGCGCGGCTGGTCGGGCACGTCCTTCAGCACCTCGGCAATCGTCCTGCCTTCGATGGTGAGGCAGTCGCCGTGCAGCAAACCTGCATTCAGCAAAATCTTCATGACCTGCGGGATGCCGCCTGCGCGGTGCAGGTCCACGGCCAGGTATTTTCCGCTGGGCTTCAAGTCGCACAGCACAGGGGTCTTCACGCGCACGCGCTCGAAGTCGTCAATGCTCCACTCCACGCCTGCTGCATGGGCAATCGCCAGGAAGTGCAGCACCGCGTTGGTCGATCCGCCCGTGGCCATGATGACGGCCACAGCGTTCTCGATGGACTTTTTGGTCACGATGTCGCGCGGCTTGATGTCCTTCTTGATGGCCTCAATCAGCACCTTGGCCGACTCCCTGGCCGAGTTCATCTTCTCGTCGTGCGGGTTTGCCATGGTGGACGAATACGGCAGGCTGATGCCCAGGGCCTCGAACGCGCTGCTCATGGTGTTGGCGGTGTACATGCCGCCGCACGAGCCCGTGCCGGGGATGGCGCGCTTCTCGATCTCCTTGAGGTCGAAGTCGCTGAGCTTGCCTGCCGCGTTCTCGCCCACCGCCTCGAACACGCTCACGATGTTCAGGTCCTTGCCCTGGTAGTGGCCGGGCAGGATGGTGCCGCCGTACACATAGATGGCGGGCACGTTGGCGCGCAGCATGCCCATCAGGCCGCCGGGCATGTTCTTGTCGCAGCCGCCGACCACCAGCACGCCGTCCATCCACTGGCCGCCCACGCAGGTTTCGATGCAGTCGCTGATGACTTCTCGGCTCACCAAGCTGTACTTCATGCCCTCGGTGCCCATGGCCATGCCGTCGCTGATGGTGGGGGTGCCAAACACCTGGGCATTGCCACCGGCTTCCTCAATGCCCGCAATGGCCGCGTCGGCCAGCTTTTGCAGGCCGCTGTTGCAGGGCGTGATGGTGCTGTGGCCGTTGGCCACGCCCACCATGGGTTTCACGAAGTCGCCTTCCTCGTAGCCCATGGCGTAGTACATGGAGCGGTTGGGTGCGCGCGACTTGCCCTGGGTGATGTTGGCGCTGCGGCGGTTGATGGGCGCGGAGGGCTTGCTGGAGTCGGTCATCGTGGGGCGTCCTGGTGTCGGGTTGGGGGGCTGGAGCGGAATGGATCATTCTGCCAGCGCCGTCGCAGTGCGTGGGGTCTGCCCCCGCAATCCCCAACCCCGCCGCCCCGTGCGGGCCCAGAGGGCTGGGCGATAATTGACAGGTTTGCCCCCGGCACGGCTCAAGAGGTTGGTTGCACGGGTGCGCGAGGGGCCTTTATTCCGGCGGCCCGCTTCCCTTCCAGCGATTTTTCAGAAGCCAGCACGATGCCCATCTACCGTTCCAAAACCTCCACCGCCGGTCGCAACATGGCAGGCGCGCGTTCCCTGTGGCGCGCCACCGGCATGAAAGACGATGACTTCAGCAAGCCGATCATCGCGGTGGTCAATTCGTTCACCCAGTTCGTGCCCGGCCACGTGCACCTGAAGGACCTGGGCCAGCTGGTGGCCCGCGAGATCGAAGCCGCTGGCGGCGTGGCCAAGGAGTTCAACACCATCGCCGTGGACGACGGCATTGCCATGGGCCACGACGGCATGCTGTATTCGCTGCCCAGCCGCGACATCATTGCCGACTCGGTCGAGTACATGGTCAGCGCGCACTGCGCCGACGCCATGGTCTGCATCTCCAACTGCGACAAGATCACCCCCGGCATGTTGATGGCCGCCATGCGGCTGAACATCCCGGTGATCTTCGTTTCGGGCGGCCCCATGGAAGCGGGCAAGACCCGCCTGGCCAACCCGGTCACCAAGGTCATGGAGTTCAAGAAGCTCGACCTGGTGGACGCGATGGTGATTGCCGCCGACACCAACTACTCCGACGCCGACGTGGCCGAGGTCGAGCGTTCGGCCTGCCCCACCTGCGGCTCGTGCTCGGGCATGTTCACCGCCAACTCCATGAACTGCCTGACGGAGGCGCTGGGCCTGTCGCTGCCCGGCAATGGCACGGTGGTGGCCACCCACGCTGACCGCGAACAGCTCTTCAAGCGCGCTGGTCGCCGCATCGTGGAAATCGCCAAGCAGTATTACGAGCAGGACGACGAACGGGTGCTGCCCCGCTCGGTGGGCTTCAAGGCGTTTGAAAACGCCATGACACTGGACATCGCCATGGGCGGCTCCACCAACACCATCCTGCACCTGCTGGCCATTGCGAGCGAAGCGGAGATTCCGTTCACGATGGCCGACATCGACCGTCTCTCGCGCGTTGTGCCGCAGCTGTGCAAGGTGGCGCCCAACACCAACAAGTACCACATCGAAGACGTGCACCGCGCTGGCGGCATCATGGCCATCCTGGGCGAGCTGGACCGTGCAGGCAAGCTGCACACTGACGTGCCCACCGTGCACACCGCCACGCTGAAAGACGCGCTGGACCAGTGGGACATCGTGCGCACGCAGGACGATGCTGTGCGCACCTTCTACATGGCCGGCCCCGCTGGCGTGCCCACGCAGGTGGCGTTCAGCCAGAACACCCGCTGGCCTAGCCTGGACCTGGACCGTGCCGAGGGCTGCATCCGCTCGTACGACCACGCCTTCAGCAAGGAAGGCGGCCTGGCCGTGCTGACAGGCAACATCGCTGTGGACGGCTGCGTGGTCAAGTCGGCCGGTGTGGACGAAAGCATCCTGGTGTTCGAGGGCACGGCCCACGTGACGGAGTCGCAGGACGAGGCCGTGGCCAACATCCTGGCCGACAAGGTCAAGGCCGGTGACGTGGTCATCGTGCGCTACGAAGGCCCCAAGGGCGGCCCCGGCATGCAAGAAATGCTCTACCCCACGAGCTACATCAAGTCCAAGGGCCTGGGCAAGGCCTGCGCGCTGCTGACGGACGGGCGCTTCTCGGGCGGCACCTCGGGCCTGTCGATCGGCCACTGCTCGCCCGAAGCGGCTGCGGGCGGCGCGATTGGCCTGGTTCAGAACGGCGACCGCATCCGCATCGACATTCCCAACCGCACGATCAATGTGCTGGTGAGCGATGAAGAACTCGCCAAGCGCCGCGAAGCGCAGAACGCCAAGGGCTGGAAGCCCGCCCAGCCGCGCCCGCGCAAGGTGTCGGCCGCGCTCAAGGCCTATGCCAAGCTGGTGATGTCCGCCGACAAGGGCGCCGTGCGCGATTTGTCGCTGCTGGACGACTGAGGGTGGTTTTGCGGGGCCCGGTGCCCTGCTGCCGCTTAGAAGCCGCGCCCTGAGAGCGCGGCTTTTTTATGGGCGCTCTACTTTTGATAGCTGTCGACGCATGATGGACTAGCGCTTCCTCGGCTTTTTATTCAAAAACGGGTTGTGTGGCTCCAGCGGATCGCCCTGGCGCCGCAGTGGCCACCCGGTGGTCTTGCCCGGCGCATGCGGCCCTGCGTACGGGGTCATCGCCAGCGCGGGCACAATACCCGCCACCATGTTGACCTATCCCCACATCGACCCCGTCGCCCTGCAGATCGGCCCGCTGGCTGTGCACTGGTATGGCCTGACCTATCTTGCGGCCTTTGGCCTGTTCATGTTGCTGGGCATCCGGCGCCTGCAGCACCCGCCCTATGCTTCCATCACAGGGCCCGGCGCCTGGACGCGCAAGGATGTCGAAGACATCCTCTTTCTGGGAGTGGCGGGTGTGGTCATTGGCGGCCGGCTGGGCTACTGCCTGTTCTACAAGCCGGGCTACTACCTGAGCCACCCGCTCGAGATTTTTGCTGTGTGGCAGGGCGGCATGGCCTTCCATGGCGGGCTGCTGGGTGTGGTGGTCTCCATGCTGTGGTTTGCCCATTCGCGCCAGCGCCCCTGGCTGCAGGTGGCTGATTTTGTGGCGCCCTGCGTGCCCACCGGGCTGGCGGCGGGGCGAGTGGGCAACTTCATCAACGGCGAGCTGTGGGGCCGCTTTGCCAGCCCTGATCTGCCCTGGGGCATGGTGTTTGCGCACAGCGGCTCCATGCAACCGCGCCACCCGTCGCAGGTCTACCAGTTCCTGATGGAAGGGTTGCTGCTGTTCGTCCTGCTGTGGCTGTATGCGCGCAAGGAGCGTCGCCAGGGGCAGGTGGCCGCCGCCTTCCTGTTCGGCTACGGCGTGTTCCGTTTCATTGCCGAATACTTCCGCGAGCCCGATGCCTTCCTGGGCATCTTGTCGCTGGGCATGAGCATGGGGCAGTGGCTGTGCGTGCCCATGATCGTGGGCGGTGTTGCGCTGTGGCTGTGGGCAGAACGTCAGCCTGCGCGGGTTTCGGGTTCGCGGTGAAATTGAACCACCCTGAGGAGGCTTGACTTGCGCAGGGGCTTGCTGAGCGGGCCGGGCGGCTTGCCTGCGGGGGAGGGTAGGCGGGCGTGATGGGTGACGATTGGGTGGACACGGTCCCCTGTGTCGGCACCATGGTGGCGACACCTCGCCCGCCTGCTTTCCGGGTGGACGAGGGAACGCGGCGCCTTGGCATCTCGGCGCAGCCGCTGATGCCACTCGGCAACCGGTCCCTCCGCCGTTCCTTCTCAACCAAGTTCAACCAAGTTCAACCAAGTGCCTCCATGAGGCTCATGACATACATGATGAAAAAACTACTGCTGGGACTGCTCGCTCTTGCGGTGCTGCTGGCTGCGGCCTTGGGTATCAACACCTTGCGCAAGGGCTCGCGCCAGATGGCGGTGGCGCCCATTGCCCGCTTGCCAGTGGACGATGCCGCCGCCGCCCAGCGCTTGGCCGAGGCAGTCCGTCTGCGCACCGAGTCCTCGCGCGACGACGCCACCGCCAGTACCGGGCAGTTTTTGCAGTTCCACGTGCTGCTGCAGGAGCGGTTCCCGCTGGTGCATGCCAAGCTCAAGCGCGAGGTGGTGGGTGACTTGAGCCTGCTCTACACCTGGCCTGGTAGCGATGCGAGTGCTGCGCCCGTGATGCTGCTGGCCCACCAGGACGTGGTGCCTGTTGCCCCTGGCACCGAGGGCGACTGGGCGCAGCCTCCCTATTCCGGCGCGATCAAGGACGGGTTCGTCTGGGGCCGTGGCTCCTGGGACGACAAAGGCAACCTGATGAGCCAGCTTGAAGCCGTGGAGATGCTTCTGGCGGCTGGCTTCCAGCCCCAGCGCACCATCTATCTGGCTTTCGGCGCCGATGAGGAAGTGGGCGGGCTGCGCGGGGCTGCCCAGATCGCCGCCCTGCTGCAGGAGCGCAAGGTGCATCTCGATTTTGTGATCGATGAGGGCTTGCTGATTCTCGACGGCGTGATGCCGGGGCTGGACAAGCCTGCGGCGCTCATCGGCGTGGCGGAAAAGGGCTACATGTCGGTGGTGATGAAGATGTCGGGCACACCGGGGCATTCGTCCATGCCGCCCCACAAGGGCAGCAGCGCCATCGCCATGGTGAGCGACGCGCTGCGGCGTCTTGACGAGGAGCAGTTGCCTGGCGGCATTCGCGGGGTGGCGGGTGAGATGTTCGACACCCTGGCGCCCGAGATGGGCGGGGTGAACCGTGTTGTGCTGTCCAATCTGTGGTTGTTCCGGCCGGTGGTGCAAAAGCAGCTCGAGGGAGCCTCCAGCACCAATGCCATGTTGCGCACCACCACGGCGCTGACCATCGTGAACGCCGGCAACCGCGACAACGTGGTGCCCGGTCGCGCCGAAGCCACGGTCAACTTCCGCCTGCTGCCGGGCGATACCAAGGAGCAGGTGATGGACCATGTGCGCAGCAAGATCAGCGCACCCGCGGCGCAGTACGAGCTGAGCACGTTGCCCGGCGCGGTGGATGCCTCCAAGGTAGCACCCACGGACTCCACCCAGTACCGCCTGCTCAACCAGACCATCCGGGAGATCTTTCCCGATGTGCTGGTGGCCCCGGGCCTCATGGTGGCGGGGACCGATTCGCAGCACTATGGCGCCATCAGCGACCACATCTTCAAGTTCTCGCCTGTGCGTGCGAATTCGGAAGACCTGAAGCGCTTTCACGGCACCAACGAGCGCCTGGACATTGCCAACTACGCAGACGCCATTCGCTTTTACCACCGGCTGATCGGGCAGATCAGCCAGAAGGACCCCAAGCCCTGACGCGGGGGCTTAACCGTGTGGATCACTGCGGCGCGCCATGGTCCACAGTGCTGCCACCACGATGAGCCCACCCCCTACCCAGCCCGTGGTGCTGAGTTGCTCGCCCAACCAGAACACCGCAAACAGCGCGCCAAAGGCGGGCTCACTGCTGGTCAGCAAGCCCACCCGCGTGGGCGAGCTGTGGCGCAGTGCCCAGTTCTGGGCCACAAACGCAAACACCGTGCAGCCCGCCACCAGGTAGACGCAGGCCCACCAGAAAGCGCTGGCCTGGGTGATCGATGGCAGCGGGGGCAGTTTGCCCGGCAAGGCCAGCGCCAGCAGCAGGCAGCCCACTCCGATGACGCCCGACTGCACCGCCGTGAGGGCCAGCACCGGCGCATTGCGGCGGCGGGTGAGCCGCGTGGTTTGGCACACCGTGATGGCGCGCAGCACAGCGGCCGCCAGCATCAGCGCGTCGCCCCAGCCCCACCGGCCCGTGTAACCCCCGCTGAGCAGGGCTGCGCCCAGCAGTGATGCGGCAGCAAAACCAAACATCGCGCGCTCGGGCCGCTGGCGCAGCAGCCACCACTCGGCAAACGGTGTGAACACCACGCACAGGCTGATCAGAAACGCTGCATTGCTGGCCTGCGTGAGTGCCAGGCCAAAGGTCTCGCACAGAAAGATGCCCAGCATCAGCACGCCCAGCGGCAGGCCCGCCACCAGCGCATCGCGCCGCTCGGGCGCACTGGCGCGCAGCAGGGCAGGGAGCAGCACGGCAAAGGTCAGGAGGAAGCGCACGGCCAAAAAGCCCAGTACCGGGTAGAACACCAGGGCCCCCTTGGCCACGCCATAGCTCGTGCCCCACACCACGGCCACCATCAGCAGGGCCAGGTCAGACAGGCGCGGGGCCAGCGGGGAGGGGGCGGACAGGGGCAGGGTGTGTGACATGGGAATGCAGTCGGTTGGAGGAAGGCAGCGGAGCGCCGCGCCGGGTGATGACCGGGCGTTAGGAAATTATCAATTTGCGTCGTTGGATTGATAATCGCTGCCAAAGAACTGCACTTGTTCCTCATGCGCATCAATCAACCCCTGGACAGCCTCCCCGACATGGCGGTGTTTGCCCGCGTGGTGGACGCAGGCAGCTTCTCGGCTGCTGCGCGGCAGCTGGGCATCACCCCGTCGGCGGTCAGCCGCCAGGTGGCCCGGCTGGAGGGGGCGCTGCGCGTGCGTCTGCTGGAGCGCACCACCCGCAAGCTGCGGCTGACCGATGCGGGCACGGCGGTCTACAGCCGCTGCCAGGACATGGTGTCTGCCGCGCGCGAGGTGTGGGCGCTGAGTGACACGCACTCTGCAGAGCCTTCTGGCATGGTGCGCATGAGCATGGCCAAGGCGGTGGGGCGCCAGCTGGTGCACCCGCTGGTGCTGCCGTTTTTGCAGAAATACCCCCAGGTCGATGTGCAGCTGCTCATCACCGACCGCACGGTGGACCTGTTCGAGGAACCGATTGACCTGGCCCTGCGCGTGACAGACACGCCGCCTCCGGGCCTGGCCGGGCGCCCGCTGGCCACCTTGCGCCATTTGGTCTGCGCCAGCCCGCGTTACCTGGCCGAACGGGGTCACCCCCAGCACCCGCGTGACCTGGAGCGCCATGCCTGCATCACCCTGGGCGAGGACGAGCGCGACCGGCACTGGCGCTTTGAGCGTGCGGGCGAGGCCGCCACGGTGGCCGTGCGCGGTCGCTATGTAGCCAACCACAGCGAGGTGCGGCTGGAGGCCGCGCTGAGCCACCTGGGCATTGCCAGCCTGCCGGGCTTTACCGCGCGCGCTGCGTTAGAACGGGGTGACCTGGTGACTGTGTTGCCCGACTGGGAGCACAAGACCTCGTACGCGGGCACGGCCTGGGTGCTGTACCCGTCCCACCGCTTTCTGCCCGCCAAGCTGCGGGTGTGGATTGACCACCTGGTGGAAGGATTTGCCGGTGTGGAGTGAAGCGGCTAAAGGGCGCGAGGGCAGGGCGAGCCTGCGGTGGGCTTAGCGGGTGTTGCACCCTCGACAGCTCATCTGGCCCGGGGCGGATCACCCAACGGCGGCGCCTCCGGGCCAACAGCGAGGTGCGCCACCCTTGCCGCTCTCTGGCACGCAGCGTTGCGCAACCACCGCAATTGCCATCTTTTGTGTAACCAAAGCCTGCAAATCAGGGTTTTCATCTTGTCATTTTGCGTAATTATGAGAAATTACGCACATGGCGGGGCAATCGCTACTGTTGTCAGCTGATGGAGGGGTGTTGCAGGCATTCGGCTTGCACAGTCCGCCAGCCGCTGATAGCCGATGCCTCGCGGGTTGGTGCCTTGGAGTCTTGTTTTCACATGCGTCCTGTCCCGAATTCACTGCACGACGAAGTCGCCTCCCGGCTGCGGGAGCAGATTTTTGCGGGCGCCTTGCCGCCCGGCAGCTTTCTGGACGAGGCCGCCTTGTGCGAGCGGCTGGAAATCTCGCGCACCCCCCTGCGTGAGGCGCTCAAGGTGCTGGTGGCTGAGGGGCTGCTGCGCCACGAGCCGCGCCGGGGCTGCTTTGTGGCTGAGGTCACCGAGAGCGATCTGGACAACATCTTTCCTGTCATCGCATTGTTGGAGGGGCGCGCCGCACACGAGGCCACGCGCAAAGCCGTGGCGGCCGACATTGCCGCGCTGGAGCTGCTGCATGAGCGCCTGCAGCAGTGCGCGGCCGACGGAAGCATTACCGATTACTACGAAGCCAACTACGCCATCCACGAGGCCTTCATCACGCTGGCAGACAACCGCTGGCTGGCCCAGGTGATTGGCGACCTGCGCAAGATCTTGCGCCTGGCGCGCCACAAGACGCTGCATGCCCCGGGGCGCCTGCAGCAAAGTTTGGCCGAGCACCTGGCCGTGTTTGCTGCCCTCAAGGCCCGCGACTGCGATGCAGCCGAAGAAGCCATGCGCACCCATTTGTTGCGCCAGCGTGATGCGCTGCGCGACGTAGCCCGCAACCAGCAATCGAGGTTGACCCCATGATCAACAGCACCCCCGAATGGATCGCCCGCAGCGTGTCCCGTCTGCGCACTGCCGCGCCTGCCCCCGACAAGGCGGGGGACAAGTCGGCCAAGGCCGCACTCGACAAAACCGTGACCGACGTGGTTGCCAAGGTCGCGGTGCCGCGCTCTACCCATGAGCGCCTGCAGGCCACGCTGCGTCGCGGCCAGGAGGCGCTGTCGCCCCGTGCGCTGCGCCGCCTGCTGGCCGACCTGCAGGAGGTGGTGGCCCCGCAGGTGAGCGAGATCGAAGGCGGCCGCCGCGCCCAGGCTGTGGCCGACTGGTACGCCAAGGCCGCGCCCGAAGAGCGGCGTGACATGTGGCTGCTGATGTGCGAGCAGTTTGCGCCGGACGCCACGCGCTTCAAGTCGGCCCGCCAGCGCTACGAGGCAGCGGCCGGCACGGCGGAGGAAGGCCAGGCGGAGATCGGCCTGCGCCGCGCCTTGGTGTCGCCCCGCACACGGTTGCTGCAGCGGTTTTCGGCGTTCCCCGAAGGCATGCGCTTTCTGGTGGACATGCGCGCAGAAATCCTGCCGCTGCTCAAGGCCGACAAGCGCCTGCTGCCGCTCGATGCCGAGCTGGAACACCTGTTCTCGACCTGGTTTGATGTGGCCTTTCTGGAACTGCGCCGCCTGTCGTGGGACTCGCCCGCCTCGCTGCTTGAAAAGCTCATCAAATACGAGGCCGTGCACGACATCCGCAGTTGGGCCGACCTGAAGAACCGTCTGGACAGCGACCGCCGCTGCTATGGCTTCTTCCACCCGCGTCTGCCCAACGAGCCGCTGATCTTTGTGGAGGTGGCTCTGGTGGACAAGATCTCGGCCAGCATCACGCCGCTGCTGGACGAGGCGGCTGCGCCCGTGGACATCACACGGGCCACCACGGCCATCTTCTATTCCATCAGCAACACACAAACGGGCCTGCGCGGCGTGAGCTTTGGCGACTCGCTGATCAAGCATGTGGTGGAAACGCTCACGGCCGAGTTCCCGCGCTTGCGCACCTTTGCCACGCTGTCGCCCATCCCGGGTTTCCGCGCTTGGCTGGGCAAGCATGCGGGTGCGATGCTGGACCGCCTGGACGACAAGCGCCGCAGCGAACTGGGCCGCGCGGTGGGGTTCGAGCCGCCGCAGGCCACGCATTTTCTCGGCGCGGTGGACAAGGCGCTGGAGCTGGACGCCAAATCCCCCGTGCGCCAGATGCTGCTGGAATGCGCCGCGTACTATCTGGGCCGCGAGCTGCAAGAAGGCAAGCCGGCAGACCCCGTAGCCCGCTTCCACTTGGGTAACGGCGCGCGGGTAGAGCGCCTGAACTGGGCGGGCGACCCGTCCACCAAGGGGCAAAAACAATCGTACGGGCTCATGGTGAACTACCTGTACGACTTGAAGCGCATCGACAAGCACCGCAGCTTGCTTGCGCAGGGCAAAGTGCCAGTGTCGGGGGACATCGACAGCCTTTGCCGCGACTGACGGGGCGCCCGGCATGATGTCGGGTGGACCAGAGACAGCGTATTTTTACAACGACAGGAGACAACGAATGATTGAATCGCGAATCCAACGCCGGGATGTCTTGCTCGGCGCAGCGGCTGCAGGTTTGGGCCTGGCCAGCGGCAGCAGCTGGGCCGACAGCAACTGGCCGACCAAGCCGGTGACGGTGGTGGTGCCTTTTCCCGCCGGTGGCGGTACCGATGCCTTTGCCCGGCCGCTGGCCGCGCAGTTTTCCAAAAGCACAGGCAAGACGCTGGTGATCGACAACCGGGGGGGCGCCGGTGGCACGCTGGGCGCCAGCATTGCCTCCAAGGCTGCTCCCGACGGCTACACCTTGTTCATGGGGGCGGTGCACCACGCCATTGCCCCGTCGATGTACCCCAAGCTCGACTACGACATCGAAAAAGACTTTATCCCGCTGGCGCTGCTGGCCAATGTGCCGCAGGTGGTGGTGGTCAACCCCAAGACGCCGTCTGCCAACTTCAAGCAGTTTCTGGACTATGTCAAGCGCAACCCTGCCAAGCTCAACTACGGCTCGGCCGGGGCCGGCACCTCGCACCACCTGGCGGGCGAGCTGTTCAAGCAGCAGACGGGCACCTTCATTACTCACATCCCGTACCGGGGCGCAGGCCCGGCGCTGCAGGACCTGATTGGCGGCAACGTGGACATGATGTTCGACGGCCTGGGGTCCTCCGCCAACCACATCAAGAGCGGCCGCATCAAGGCGCTGATGGTGTCCGGCCCCAAGCGCAACCCTGCCTTCCCCGACGTGCCCTGCGCCTCCGAAGTGGGCCTGCCCGACTACACCGTGACCACCTGGTACGGCCTGTGGGCGCCCAAAGGCACACCGGCTGATGTGCAGGCCCGCATCGTGGACGAAATCAAGCGCCTGGGCACGGCCGAAGAGCTCAAGGCCGTGTGGGCCAGCAACGGCGCGGACTACGGTGGCATGACGCAACAGCAGTTCGGCGCGTTTGTGAGTAGCGAGGTCAAGCGCTGGGCGGCCGTGGTGAAGGCGTCTGGCGCCAAATTGGACTAACCCCCTGTGGCGCTTTGCGCCTTCCCCCTGAAGGGGGACGCCACCCGTGGCCTGGCAAAGCCAGTTCCACGGTGGCGCTGGCGATGGTGCCGCGCGGGTTTCGAGGGCTGCAAGTGTTGAGCAGTGTAGGACGGGATGGATAGCAAGATGTCTGGTGAAGTGTTGATGAATGCCGGTGAGGGTGGAGTGGTGCATGTCACTCTGCGCCACACCGGGCGGCTGAACGCCATGTCGCGGCCCATGTGGCGGCAGTTGCGCGCGGTGTTTGAAGACGTGCAGCGCCGCTCTGATGCGCGCTGCGTGCTCATCGCGGGCGAGGGCGGGGCGTTTTGTGCGGGCGGAGACATTTCAGAGTACCCCGGCTTCCGTTTTGACGCGGCAGCCCTGCGCGACTTTCATGAAAACGACGTGTGGGGCGGGCTGAACGCCATGCTCCAGTGCGACGTGCCCATCGTGGCCCAGATCAACGGTGCCTGCATGGGCGCCGGCGTGGAGATTGCCAGCTGCTGCGACATCCGCGTGGCGGGCAGTGGCGCGCGCTTTGGCGCGCCGATTGCCAAGCTGGGTTTTCCGATGGCTCCGCGCGAGGCGCAACTGGTGGCCGGTGCGGTGGGTGACGTGACCGCACGCCAGATGCTGCTGGAGGCCGCCACCTTCAGCGCCCCCGACATGCTGGCCCGTGGCTTTCTGAGCCGCGTGGTGGCCGATGACATGGTGGCCACCGAAGCCCTGGGCAGTGCCCAGCGCATCGCCGCACTGGCGCCCCAGGCCGCCCGCATGAACAAACAGACGTTTCGAGCATTAAAAGCGCCTGTGGTGCTACAGAATCATGCCCAGTCTGCTATCGAAAAAATAGTAAATGGCCCTGCCGATCCCTATGCCTACGCCGCCAGTGCCGAGCACCGCGAAGGGATCGCTGCCTTTCTGGACAAGCGCGCGCCGGTGTTCTGACCGACGCCTTCATCCCCGCTTTCTCCCATTCAGCCAGTCCCAAACTCTCAACCCAGCTACCCAGCCCATCGAAGTCTGAGCCATGAGCCAACACAACCTCTTCAGCGCCCTGCGCGCCGCGTTCCCGTCTGACCTGGACAGCACTGCCGTCGAGACCACAGCGGCCGACGGCACCCCGCTGTACTACACCTGGCGCGACCTGGACCGCGCCAGCGCCCGCATCGCCAACCTGCTCGCATCGCTCAAGCTGCCTGAGGGCAGCCGCGTGGCCGTGCAGGTCGAAAAATCGGTCGAAGCGATGGCGCTGTACCTGGCCACGCTTCGTGCGGGCTACGTGTTCCTGCCGCTCAACACCGCCTACCAAAGCGCCGAGATCGAGTACTTCATCGGCAACGCCGAGCCTGCCGTCGTGGTGTGCTCGCCCGGTAACTTTGGCTGGGTCAGCAAGATCGCCTTCACCCTGGGCACGCAGCATGTGTTCACCCTGGGTGACGACCGCACCGGCAGCCTGCTCGATCGCGCTGCCCACCACGGTGACGAGCACCAGGCCGTGGCCCGCAGCGCCGACGACCTGGCCGCCATCCTCTACACCAGCGGCACCACCGGCCGCAGCAAGGGCGCCATGCTCACGCACGGCAACATGCTCAGCAACGCGGTCATGCTCAAGGACTACTGGGGCTGGAAGAAGGGCGATGTGCTCATCCACGCGCTGCCCATCTTCCATGTGCACGGCCTGTTCGTGGCCATCCACGGCGCGCTCATCAACGGCAGCAAGATGATCTGGATGGCCAAGTTCGACCCCAAGGCCGTCATCGCCGCCATGCCCCGTGCCACCGTGTTCATGGGCGTGCCCACGCTGTATGTGCGCATGCTGGCCGAGGCCGGTTTGAATAAGGATGCCGTGAAGAACATGCGCCTGTTCATCGCAGGCTCCGCACCGCTGCTCATCGAAACCTTCAAGGAATGGCAGCAACGCACCGGCCACACCATTCTGGAGCGCTACGGCATGAGCGAAACCATCATGCTCACCAGCAACCCCTACAGCGCAGATAAGCGCTACCAAGGCCAGGATGAACGCCGTGGCGGCACCGTGGGCTTCCCCCTACCGGGCGTGAGCCTGCGCGTGCAGGGCGACGACGGCAAAGACCTGCCCGTGGGCGAGATCGGCGGCATCCAGGTCAAGGGCCCCAATGTGTTCAAAGGCTACTGGCGCATGCCCGAGAAGACGGCGGAAGAGTTCACGAAGGACGGTTACTTCAAGACCGGCGACGTGGGCAAGGTGGACGAGCGTGGTTATGTGCACATCGTGGGCCGCAGCAAAGACCTGATCATCAGCGGCGGCTACAACGTCTACCCCGCAGAGATCGAGGGCTACATCAACGACATGCCCAGCGTGGCCGAAAGCGCCCTGGTCGGCGTGCCCCACCCCGACTTTGGCGAAGTGGGCGTGGCCGTGGTCATTGCCAAGCCCGGCGCCAGCCTGGACGCTGATGCCATCGTGGCCCAGCTCAAGTCGCAGCTTGCCAACTTCAAGATTCCGAAGAAGTGTTTTGTGGTGGCGGAGCTGCCGCGCAACACCATGGGCAAGGTGCAGAAAAATCTGCTGCGGGATCAGTACAAGGGGTTGTTTGCCTGATGCGGTCCCGAGGGGGGATGCGCTGCGCCTCCTGAGCGGGGTCGCTCACCCCGCCGTCTGACCCGCCGCCGCTGAGACCTGTGGGCTGCAGAAAATGCAGGGAGTTGCGGCTGGCGCTGCGGCGCCCTCGGCATGGTTGCAGCAGTGCTCCAGCCACCCGGCCACCAGCCGGTACACCGACAGATTGGTGCGTGCCGTGGGTGCGCACAGGTAGTAGCCCAGCGGGCTGTCAAAGCGGTCTTTCAGGGGCTCCACCAGGGTGCCCGCCGCCAGTTCGTCCTCCACCAGGCAGGTGGGCACGATGCCTACGCCAAAGCCTGAGACGGCGGCTCGGATGATCAGCGAGTACAGATTGAAGCCCGGACCGAACCGGCTGGCGCTGGTGTCCAGGCCGTGGGCTTCCATCCAGTCTTGCCAGGCCAGGGGTACTTCGATGTGCTGCAGCAGCGTGGCACGCATCAGGTCTTGTGGGGTGCGCAGGGGCAGGGCGGATTGCAGTTGGGGGCTGCAGACGATGCTGGTTTCTTTGCCAATCAGGTAGCGGGCATTGGCGCTGGGCCAGTTGCCGTAGCCGTACTGGATGGCCGCGTCGAACTCGTGCGGCGTCGCAAAGTCGTGCGCGTGCTGGTAGCGCACGAAGTTCAGCGACACCTGCGGCAGCGTGCGCTTGAAGTGCCCCAGGCGCGGGAAGAGCCACTGCGCCGCGAACGTGGGCGGCACCGACAGGTTGAGCGAGCCGCCGTCGCCCCCGTACGACATGAGTTGCGCTGTGGCCGATTCCAGTGCGGCCATGGCGGGGCGGGTAGCGTTGAGGTAGGTGGCGCCCGCCTCGGTCAGCTCCAGCCCCGTGGCCTTGCGGATGAACAGCTTCTGGCCCAGGTAGTCCTCCAACGCGGCAATGTGGCGGCTGATGGCGCTTTGCGTCACGCATAACTCGCGCGCAGCCATGGTGAAGGCCTGGTGCTTGGCGGCGGAGTGAAAGGCGTTCAGCTCTGAAATAGTGGGGCAGAGGCGGCGCATAGGGTTATCCCTTGATATGAGTGCTGCTCATGGGTGGGTGAGATTTTAGGCGTTGCGGCCAAGGGCAATTGGCCCGATAAATGCGTCCTGTGACAGCAACGTGTCAAGCGTCACACTCTGTAGATGCTGCAATGCACCAGATGGATGCTTGATGGTCATCATGGCTCCCCAAAAAATGGGCCATGAGTAATTTTGAAGCCATTGCGCCCACTTTGACGAACCTCATGACCTCTTTGTTGATTAAAAACAGCCGTGTGCTGGATGTGCATGCCCTGACTTTGCGCACCGGCTTGTCCGTTCTGGTGCAGGACGGCCGCATTGCGGCGGTAGGCGCCGACCTGGAGGTGCCAGAAGGTACAGCCACACTGGACGCAAAGGGCATGACCCTGATGCCTGGCTTGATCGACTGCCACGTGCATGTGGTGGCCTCGTCGTTCAACCTGGGCACGGTGGCCAAGATGCCCAACGTGTTCACCATGATGCGCTCGCTGCCCATCATGAAAGGCATGCTGGACCGGGGCTTCACCACCGTGCGCGATGCGGGCGGCGCCGACTGGTCGCTGGCCGAAGCGGTGCGCACGGGGCTGGTGCAGGGGCCGCGCATCTTCCCGGCGGGCAAGGCGCTGTCGCAAACCGGTGGGCATGCGGACTTTCGTCAGCGCAACGATGACCTGGATGTGTGCTCGTGCGCTTACAAGCTGGGCAACATTGGCCGCGTGGTGGATGGGGTGGATGCCTGCCGCCTGGCGGTGCGCGAAGAGATCCTGAAGGGCGCCACACAGATCAAGGTGATGGCTTCGGGCGGCGTGGCGTCGCCCAACGACCCGATTGGCAACCTGGGCTATTCCGAAGCCGAGTTGCACGCCATCGTGGAAGAGGCATCCAACGCCAATACCTATGTGATGGCCCACGCCTACACGCCGCGCGCCATTGCCCGCGCGGTGCGCTGCGGGGTGCGTACCATTGAGCACGGTAATTTGGTGGATGCCCCCACGGCAGAGTTCATGGCCGAGATGGGCGCTTTCATGGTGCCGACGCTCATCACCTATGAAGGGTTGGCCAACGAGGGCGAGCGTTATGGTTTGCCCGCGGTGTCGATTGCCAAGATCGACTCGGTGCGTGGGCAGGGCAAGCAGGCCATCGAGATTCTGGCCAAGGCAGGCGTAAAAATGGGCCTGGGCAGCGACCTGTTGGCCGAAACGCACTACCTGCAGTCCGACGAGTTGCGCCTGCGCGCCGACGTGCTGGGCAACGGGCCCGTGCTGCAGCAGGCCACGCTGATCGGCGCCGAGATCCTGGGCCAGCAAGGCCAGCTGGGCGAAGTGACGCCTGGTGCCATTGCCGACCTGCTGCTGGTCGATGGCGACCCGCTCACCGACATCACCTGCCTGCTGAACCAGGGCGAGCGCATTCGCGCCATCGCCAAGGACGGCGTGTGGGTCAAGAACACCCTTTGAGTCCCTTTCACCCCCCTCACCCCCAAAAGACCGGAGATCACCATGCAACGTAGAAATTTCGTCAAGCTCGGCGGCGCCGCAGCAGCTCTGCAGTTCCTTCCCTCCATCGGGTTCAGCCAGCAGGGCGAGGTGTTTCGCATTGGCTCGCTCACGCCCATCACGGGGGCGGGCAGCCCTTACGGCCCAGGCATGCAACAGGCCATTCGCCTGGCTGTGGACGAGGTCAATGCTGCAGGCGGCGCAGGTGGCCGCAAGCTCGAACTCTTCACCGAAGACGACCAGACCAAGCCTGACGCCGCCGTGCTGGCCGCCAAGAAGCTGATCGAGGTGAACAAGGTGCAGGCGGTGCTGGGCACCTGGGCCTCGGGCGTGACGCTGGCGGTGATGCCGCTGACCGATGCGGCGGGCATCATCCAGATGAACGTGTCGGGCGCACCCGCCATCTCCACGCTGGACACCAAGGACCTGGTGTGGCGCTTTCAGGCCACCAACGACCGTTTTGGCGCGGCGTTTGCCGAGATCTGCACCAAACGCGGCTTCAAGCGACCAGCCACCATGGCGTTCAACAACGCATCCGGTCTGGGCAATGTGGAAGGCTTCACGCGTGTGTGGGAAAAGCGTGGCGGCAAGGTGGCGGCGCATGTCACGTACGAGCCCAACCGCCCCAGCTACCGCAGCGAGCTGCAGAAGATTCTGGCCACCAAGCCCGACGTGATCGTGATGGGCTCGTACCTGCCCGACACCACCATCATCCTGCGCGAATGGTTCCAGTCTGGCGCAGACACCAAGTGGATCATCCCGGGCTGGGCGGCCAACCCCGATCTGGTGAAGGCCCTGGGCGCCGAGGTGTGCGAAGGCATCATCTCGGTGGACACCGTGTCCAACGAAAAGAGCGCGTCTTACGCCCAATTTGATGCCGCCTTTACCAAGGCCACGGGCAAGGCCGCATCCACCAACATCTACGCCGCCATGGCCTACGACATGGTGATCTCGCTGGCCCTGGCCATGGAGGCCGCTGGCCCCAAGGCCACGGTGGAGCAGGTCAATGCCAAGATGCGCGATGTCTCCAACGCCCCCGGCACGGCCGTGTTCACCTTTGCCGAAGGCAAGGCGCAACTGGCCAAGAAAGCCAAGGTGAACTACGAAGGTGCATCGAGCAAACTCGACTTTGACAAGGCGGGCGACGTGACGCCGGACTTTGGCGTGTTCATCATCGAAAAGGGCCAGCTGGTGCGGCGCGACGTGGTGTCCATCACCCTGTGATGGTTGTGCCCGGTGTAGCCGCAGGGTGCGGGCGCCGGGCTTTGTATTTTTGGACTCCGCAGGGCGAGAGATGCACGGAATGACGCAATGACCTGGATCGACTTTGTAAACCTACTGATCAATGGATTGATCGAGGGCCTGGTGGTGGCATTGCCCGCCTTGGCCATGACCCTGGTGATGGGCGTCAACCGCTTTCCCAACGCCGCCACGGGCGACATGATGACCACCGGCGCCTACGCGGCCGTGGCGGTGCAGCTGCTGGGCGGCTGGCCGCTGTGGGCGGCGGCGCTGGGCAGCATGGTGGTCACGGCCCTGGTGTCTGCAGGCTCGTACACGCTGATTTTTCGCAAGCTGGCCGGGCGGCCCATGGTGTCGTCCATGCTCGCGGCCATTGGCCTGGGGTTTTTGCTGCGCAGCCTGATCGGCTTTTTTGCCGGGCACGACCAGCGCACGTTTGACCTGCCCCTGGTGCGTGCCTGGAATTTTGGCGGCATCCGCATCCTGCCCACCGACCTGGCAATTGCGGCGGTGGCCGCCGCATGCCTGCTGGTGGTGTTTGTGCTGATCTACCGCACCAGTTTTGGCCGCCAGTTGCGCGCCGTGGCGGACAGTGCCGACCTGGCGCGTGCCAGCGGCATCCGCGCCAACGGGCTGATGCTGAGCCTGTGGTTGCTGGTGGGGGCGCTGTCATCGCTGGGCGGCGTGCTGCTGGGCATGAAGGCCGTGGTCAGCCCCGAGATGGGGTGGGAGAGCCTGATCCCCGCGTTTGCCGCCATGGTGCTGGGTGGCATCGGTAGCCCGGTGGGTGCGGTGTTGGGTGCGCTGCTGCTGTGTGTGGCGCAAGAGCTGGCGGTGCCGCTGATGGGGCCGTCGTACAAGCTGGTGCTGTCGTTTGTGGTGCTGGCGCTGGTGCTGCTGGTGCGCCCGGCGGGCATCATGGGCCGCGTGCAACTGGTGCGGTAAGGAGTCCGATTCATGATTGCTTATCTGTGTGCCATTGGCATTGTTGCCCTTATCTATTGCTTGCTCGCGCTGGGCCTGAACCTGCAGTTCGGCCTGACCCGGCTGGTCAACTTTGGCGTCGTGGCGTTCTTTGCCGTGGGCGCCTACACCTCGGGCCTGCTGGCGCTGCAAGGCGTGCCGCTGGTGCTGTGCTTTGTGGCGGCTGGCGTGCTCGCTGGTGTGCTGGCGCTGCCCATCGGCTTGCTGTCGCTGCGGCTGCGGGATGACTACCTGGCCATCGTCACGCTGGGTTTTTCTGAGGCGGTGCGCATCTCCATCCAGCAAGAGAGCTGGTTGACCAAAGGCGTGCAGGGCTTGCCTGGTCTGCCCAAGCTGTTTGCGTCCTGGGGCAGTGGCACGTCGGACATGGCGATCTTTGTCACGCTGCTGGCGGTGGTTGCGGTGGTGGCATGGGGCACGGTGCGCCTGGCGGCCAGCCCGTTTGGGCGCCTGCTCAAGGCCATTGGGGACGATGAGCCCGCACTGTCGGCCCTGGGCAAGGACCCGGCCTGGTTCAAGGTGCAGGTGTTCATGCTGGGGGCTGCGCTGGCCGGGCTGGCTGGCGCGTTCTATGCCCACTTCATCACCTTCATCACGCCCGAGCAGTTCATCCCGCTCATCACGTTTTATGTGTGGATGGGCCTCGTGATGGGCGGCTCGGGCACCGTGCGCGGCGCGGTGTTTGGATCGCTGCTGCTGATGGTGTTTCTGGAGGGCTCGCGTTTTGCCAAGGACTGGGTGCCGGGTGTGTCGGAGGTTGGCATGGCCAGCCTGCGCCTGGCGGCGGTGGGCCTGGCGCTGATCCTGGTCACCTTGTACAAGCCCAACGGCCTGTTTGGAGGCAAATCCCAATGACTGCAACAACGATGCTGAAGGTGGGCGCCGTCACGCGGCAGTTTGGGGGCTTTAAAGCGGTGGACGGGGTGTCACTGCAACTGGCCGCGGGCGAGATTCTCGGCATTGCAGGCACCAACGGTGCGGGCAAGAGCACGCTGTTTGCGGCCATTGCCGGACAGCAGCCCGCGGATGCGGGGCAGATCCACTTTGAGGGACAGGACATCACCCGCATGCCCCCATATCGCCGGGCCCGGCTGGGGCTGGTGCGCACGTTCCAGATTCCGCGGGAGTTCAAGAGCCTGACGGTGCACGAAAACCTGATGGCTGCCGCTGCCAACCCGCAGGGAGAGCGGCTGCTGAACGCCTTCTTCCAGACCCGCGCCCGCCGCGAGCATGAGGCACAGCTCTCCATCAAGGCAGACCGCATCCTGCAGTTTTTGAACCTGGCGCGGGTGCGCGATGTGAAGGCGGGTGGCCTCTCGGGTGGGCAAAAGAAGCTGGTGGAGCTGGGCCGGGTGCTGATGCTGGACCCGCGCTGCATCTTGCTGGACGAGCCGTTTGCCGGGGTCAACCCGGTGCTGATCGAAGAGATTTGCGACCGCGTGCGCGAGCTGAACGGGCAGGGCATCGCGTTCATCGTGATCGAGCACCACCTGCAGGCGCTCAAGTCGCTGTCGAACCGCATGATCGTGATGGACCGGGGCAGCATCCTGGCCGAGGGCGACCCGCACACCGTGCTGGACGACCCACGTGTGCAGGAAGCCTATATGGGAGGGGTGGTATGAGCGGCGCAGACAACTTGCTGCAGATCGCGCAGTTGCGCGGCGGGTATTCCGAGGTGGACATCATTCACGGCATCGATCTGGCCGTGGCGCCGGGCGAGATCGTGACCATTGCGGGCACCAACGGTGCGGGCAAGTCGACCCTGGTCAAGGCGCTGCTGGGCTTGCTGCCGCGTGTGGCAGGCACCATCCACCTGGGCGGACGCGACATCACGGCCTTGTCGGCGGAAGACCGCTTTGATGCCGGGCTGGCCTACGTGCCGCAGGTGGCGAACGTGTTCCCATCTCTCACCGTGCGTGAGAACCTGCAGGTGGTGCGGGGAGTGAAGCACCTCAAGCAGCGCATGGACGAGGTGCTGGCGGACTTTCCGGCGCTGGTGGAGCGCTTGCCGCAGCCCGCCAGCAACCTCTCGGGCGGCGAGCGCCAGCAACTGGCCTTTGCGCGGGCCCTCATGCCGTCGCCCCGCATCATGGTGCTCGATGAGCCCACGGCAGCGCTGGCGCCGTCCCTGGTGGGCAAGGTGTTCGACATGGTGCAAAAGCTGCCCGCCGCAGGCGTGGCGGTGCTGATGGTGGAGCAGCGCGCACGCCAGGCGCTGCAGATCAGCCAGCAGGGCTACATCCTGGACCAGGGTCGTTGCGTGTTGCAGGGCCCGGCGCAGGGTCTGCTGGCCGATGAGCGGATGGCGCAGCTTTACCTGGGCAACCACTGAGCCACAGGGCACACAGCCCTGAATGAAGAACACCGAGGAGGCTGTAGGCCTGCTCGATGTTTTGCTACATATTCAATAGCTATTGGCGCTTGATGGACTAGCGCTTGCGGCCGTTTTGATGCTTAACGAAGCACCAGTACCGGGATGTGCGAATGCGTCAGCACATGCTGGGTTTCGCTGCCCAGCAGCAAGCGCTTGATGCCCTTGCGGCCGTGCGAGGCCATCACGATCAAATCGCACTTGTGCTTCTTGGCGGCTGCGATCACGGCCTCGGCCACCAGGTCGGACTTGGCGACCACGGCCTTCACGGTCACGCCTTGCGCGCCGCCCTGGGCCTTCACGCCATCAACCATGGCCTGTGCGGAATCGCCCCATTGGGCTTCGATGCGTTTGACATCGTTCATGTCCACCGGCATGCCGCCTTCAAAGTAGCTGCGGGGATAGCGGGGCACCACCTTGAGGGCGACCACGGTAGCGCCGGTCAATGCGGCCAGCGACAGGCCATGTTCCACCGCTTTGTCTGACAGAGGGGATCCGTCTGTGGCGATCAGGATGCGTTTGTACATAAAAGGGCTCCTCAAAGTGATGGAACAAGCTTAGGATGAATCATGTTCTGGGGCTTGATCCACGTCAATGTACTGGCGATGTCCCGCAGATAGGCTTGACCCATGTCCATGTTTCAACCCGGTGCGCCGGCTGCATCTCCGGCGCTGCAGCTTGACAGCGTGACAAACCCGTTGCCGATGCAGCGGGTGGAGCTGCTGGACGACCCCCAGGAGTGGCTGGCGTTTGGCCGCCCTTGCACACCGGCAGGGACCCCATTGGCCGGTAGCGCGGCGGACAGCGCTTCGGCAGACCCCGCATCCACAGCCTGGGACTCCCAGGTGGTGCTGGAGGGCATGCACTGCGCTGCCTGCGCCCTCACTATTGAAGATGCCTTGCGGGCCGTGCCGGGCGTGGTGCAGGCCGATGTGAGCGCCGCCACACGCCGGGCCCGCGTGGTGTGGCAACCTGGCCGGGTTGTGCCGTCGCAGTGGATGGAGGCTGTGCGCCGAGCGGGTTACCGCGCCATGCCGGCGATGGATGCGTTTGCGCGCGACCAGCGCCTGCGCGAGAGCCGCCGCGCGCTGTGGCGTTGGCTGGTGGCAGGCTTTTGCATGATGCAGGTGATGATGTACGCGTGGCCCGCCTACGTGGCGCAGCCGGGCGACCTGTCGGGCGAGATGGAGCAGCTGTTGCGCTGGGCTTCGTGGGTCATCACGCTGCCCATGGTGGTCTTTTCTTGCGGTCCTTTTTTTGCCAGTGCGCTGCGTGACATCCGCCTGCGCCGGGTCAGCATGGACCTGCCCGTGGCACTCGGCATGGCGATCACTTTTGTGGTCAGCACCGCAGGCACCTTTGATCCCGCAGGCATTTTTGGCAAGGATGTGTACTACGACTCCTTGACCATGTTCGTGTTCTTCCTGCTCACCGGGCGCTGGCTGGAGCTGCGCCTGCGCGACCGCACGGCGGGTGCGCTGGAGGCCGTGATGAACCGCCTGCCCGACAGCGTGGAGCGGCGCGCGGCGGATGGCAGCTTCACCCGCGTGGCCACGCGGCGCATTGGGGCGGGAGACACCATCCGCGTGCTGCCAGGGGAGGCTTTCCCAGCCGATGGCCGCATCACGGCGGGCAGCACCCACGCCGACGAGGCTTTGCTGACGGGCGAGTCCACTCCCGTGGCACGCCCTGTGGGCAGCAGCGTGACAGCGGGCAGCTACAACCTGCAGTCGCCCGTCGAGGTGCTGGTGGAAGGCACCGGTGGGCAGACCCGCTTTGCGCAAATTGTGGCCCTGATGGAAAGCGCGTCGCTGCAGAAGCCCCGCCTGGCCCAACTGGCTGACCGCATTGCACGGCCTTTCCTGGTGGCCGTATTGCTGGCGGCAGCGCTGGCTGCTGCCTACTGGTGGCCGTCGGACCCTGGGCATGCGTTGATGGTGGCGGTGGCGGTGCTTATCGTCACCTGCCCGTGCGCGTTGTCATTGGCCACCCCGGTGGCCATGCTCACCGCCGCGGGTACGCTGGCGCGCCATGGCGTGCTGGTGCGCAATCTGCAGGGGCTGGAAGCGCTGGCCCAGGTGGATACCATGGTGTTTGACAAAACGGGCACGCTGACCCGGGACGGTATGGCGCTGCAGGCCGTGCGTCCTGCCGGCAGTTGCAGCGCAGAAGAGGCGCTGGACCTAGCAGCCGCGCTCGCGCGCCAGTCGATGCACCCGGCTTCGCGGGCCCTGGCTGCGGCGGCTGCACGGCAGGCCCCGTTGGGACGCTGGCAGGTGAAGGGCCTGCAGGAAGATGCGGGGCAGGGGCTGACCGCCACTGTGGAGGACGTCACCGGGGGAATGGTCGCGCGGACGATCCGCCTGGGTTCGGCCCACCATGCGGGTGTTGCCAGCGATGACAGTGGTGCTGCGCTGCAGGTGGTGCTCTCGGAACAAGCGTCGGATGGAGCCCTGCGTGAGCTGGCCCGCTTCGATCTGGTGGAAGACTTGCGGGCCGAGGCCTCGGCCGTGGTCCAGACGTTGCAGCAAGATGGCGTCGCCGCGCAACTGCTCTCGGGTGACCGCCGCGGGGCGGTGCAGCGGGTGGCCGCGCAGGCGGGCATTGCCCGCGCCCAGGGCGAGTGCACGCCTCAGGGCAAGCTGGCTGCCTTGCAGGCGCTGCAGGTGCAGGGCCACCATGTGGCCATGGTGGGCGACGGCCTCAATGATGGCCCCGTGCTCGCAGGTGCCCATGTGTCGTTTGCCTTTGGGCGTTCCGTGCCGCTGGCACAGTCGCGGGCGGACTTTGTGGTGCTGGGTGACAGCCTGGCGTTGGTGCCGCAGACCGTGTTGCTGGCACGCCGCACCTTGCGCGTGGTCCGACAGAATCTGTGGTGGGCTGCGGGCTACAACGCGCTGTGTGTGCCACTGGCGGTGGTGGGCTGGATGCCCGCCTGGCTGGCCGGGCTGGGCATGGCGCTCAGTTCGCTGCTGGTCGTGCTCAATGCAGCGCGCCTGGCGCGCGACCTGCCTTCGCTGCCAGGATGGCAGGGATCGCAGCCGAGGGAGGGCGCGGTGCCTGCGCGCCCAGACTCCTTGGCTGGCAGCCCGCCGCCGCAGCCTCTCGATCTTTCCAAAAACCCACTGGAGCCCGTCTGATGGACATCCTGTATTTGCTGATTCCGTTGTCCGTGATGTTGGTGCTGCTGATCCTGGGAGGACTGTGGTGGGCGGTGTACCACGGGCAGTTCGAAAGCGTCGAACAAGAGGGGGAGCGCATTCTCCGAGACGGTTGACTTGTGTCAATGCCCGATAGCCGCGACTGCAACAAACTCTTACTGCAATATAAAGAGGTGCCCGATGGATTTTCCAAAAACAAATGCTGCGCACTACAACGATACGGTAGTGCGGCAGTTCTCTATACTGGCCGTGGTGGTGGGGGTGGTTGGTATGCTGGTAGGCGTCATCATCGCCGCCCAGCTCGCCTGGCCAGAACTCAACTTTGGCATTCCCTGGCTCAGCTATGGCCGCTTGCGACCTTTGCACACCAATGCGGTGATCTTTGGTTTTGGCGGTAGCGCGCTGTTCGCCACCAGCTACTACGTGGTCCAGCGCACCAGCCAGGTCCGGCTCTTTGCTGGTCCTTTGGCTGCCTTCACCTTCTGGGGCTGGGTGCTGGTCATTGCCGCCGCGGTGGTCAGCCTGCCCATGGGCTATACCCAAGGCAAGGAATACGCCGAGCTCGAATGGCCCATCGACATCCTGATCACGCTGGTCTGGGTGTCCTATGCCATCGTGTTCTTTGGAACCATTGGAACCCGCAAGGTCAAGCACATCTACGTGGCCAACTGGTTCTTTGGTGCCTTCATTCTGGCCGTGGCTCTGCTGCACCTGGTGAACAGTGCAGCCATTCCTGCGGGCTTTATGAAAAGCTACTCGGCCTATGCCGGTGTGCAGGACGCCATGGTGCAATGGTGGTACGGCCACAATGCGGTGGGCTTCTTCCTGACCGCTGGTTTCCTGGGCATGATGTATTACTTCATCCCCAAGCAGGCAGGCCGTCCGGTGTACAGCTATCGCCTGTCCATCGTCCACTTCTGGGCGCTGATCTTCACCTACATGTGGGCCGGCCCACACCACCTGCACTACACCGCGCTGCCCGACTGGACGCAATCGGTGGGTATGGTGTTCTCGCTCATCCTGCTGGCCCCCAGCTGGGGCGGCATGATCAACGGCATCATGACCCTGTCGGGCGCATGGCACAAGCTGCGTGACGATCCCATCCTGCGCTTCCTGATCGTGTCGCTGTCGTTCTACGGCATGTCCACGTTCGAAGGGCCCATGATGTCCATCAAGACCGTCAATGCCCTGAGCCACTACACCGACTGGACCATTGGCCACGTGCACTCGGGTGCCTTGGGCTGGGTGGGCCTGATCTCGATGGGCTCGCTGTACTACCTGGTGCCGCGTCTGTTCGGCAAGGACAAGATGCACTCCGTCAAGGCGATCGAGCTGCACTTCTGGATGGCCACTATTGGCATCGTGCTGTACATCGCCGCCATGTGGATCGCCGGTGTGATGCAAGGCCTGATGTGGCGCGCTGTCAACCCCGACGGCACGCTCACCTACACCTTTGTGGAAAGCGTGAAGGCCACCTATCCCTTCTATGTGATTCGTGTGGCGGGTGGCTTGCTGTACCTGGGCGGCATGCTGGTCATGGCCTGGAACGTGTGGCTGACTGCCATCTCGGGCCGTTCGGTCAAGGTCGCCATTCCTGCAGTGAATACGGCCCACGCTTGAGTCCGAAGGAGATCATTCATGTCCAATAACAACCCATCTGCTTCGACCGGCTTCTCCCATGAAAAGGTGGAGACCAACAACTTTCTGATGATCGTGCTCATCCTGATCGTGATCGCCATTGGCGGGCTGGTCGAGATCGTGCCCCTGTTCTTCCAGAAGTCCACCACCGAGGCGGTCAAGGGCGTGGAGCCCTACAACGCGCTGCAACTGGCTGGCCGCGACATTTACATCCGCGAGGGTTGCTACAACTGCCACTCGCAGATGATCCGCCCCTTCCGCGCCGAGACGCTGCGGTACGGCCACTACTCGGTGGCGGGCGAGTTTGTGTATGACCATCCCTTCCAGTGGGGCAGCAAGCGCACGGGTCCTGACCTGCACCGCGTGGGCGGCAAGTACAGCGACGAATGGCATCGCATCCACCTGAACAACCCCCGTGATGTGGTTCCCGAGTCCAACATGCCTGCGTACCCCTGGCTCGAAAAGAACCAGGTGGACCCTGCCGTCATGGCGCCTCGCATGAAAGCGCTGCGCACCGTGGGTGTGCCTTACACCGACGAGCAGATCACTGCTGCGGCGGGCGAGGTCAAGGGCAAGACGGAGCAGGACGCGCTCATCGCCTACCTGCAAGTCATGGGCCGTGCGCTCAAGTAAGCGAAGGAGATATCCCATGGACATCACCACCATGCGCATCGTCGCCACCCTGGCATCGATGGCCTGCTTCATTGGCATCTGGGTCTGGGCCTACCGGGGCCGTAACCAGTCCCGGTTTGACGAGGCGGCCCAGCTGCCGTTCGACCAAGATTGACCTTCACCAGAACGAGAACACCCCATGAGTGACTTCACCAGCAATTTCTGGTCGGTCTTTGTGACCACGATAACCCTGGCCGGCATCATCGCCTGCGGCATTCTGCTTTGGATGGCAGGCCGCAAGAAGGTGGCAGCCACCTCCGATAACACCACAGGCCACGTCTGGGACGAGGATCTGGTCGAGATGAACAACCCCCTGCCGCGCTGGTGGGTGTGGCTGTTCGTCATCACCATTGTCTTTGGCCTCGGCTACCTGGCCGCTTACCCGGGCCTAGGCAGCTTCACCGGTAAGCTCAACTGGACGCAAAAGGGCGAGTACGAAGCCGAGATGGCCAAGGCCAAGACGGAGTTGGAGCCGCTGTATGCCCGCTTTGCTTCCATGAAGCCCGAGGACGTGGCCGGAGACCCCCAGGCCCATGCGATCGGCGAGCGCTTGTTCATGAACAACTGCGCACAGTGCCACGGCTCGGATGCTCGCGGCAGCAAGGGCTTCCCGAACCTGACGGACAACGACTGGCTGCATGGTGGCACCCCCGAGAAGATCCGCGAGACCCTGGAGAAGGGCCGCATCGGCAACATGCCTCCCATGGCGGCTGCTGTGGGTAGCCCGGAAGACGTGCGCAATCTGTCGCACTACGTGCTGAGCCTGTCGGGCAGCCCGCATGACTCGCTGCGTGCTTCGCTGGGCAAGCCCAAGTTTGCAGCCTGCGCAGCCTGCCATGGCATGGACGGCAAGGGCAACCAGGCGCTCGGCGCTCCCAATCTGACCGATGACATCTGGCTGCATGGCTGGGGTGAGGCGGCCATTACTGCCATGATCAACAACGGCAAGGTCAACCAGATGCCTGCCCAGGCCGAAAAGTTGACTGAGGCACAGATCGGCGTACTCTCTGCCTATGTCTGGGGTCTGTCGAACAAGCAGGTGGCAGCGCGTTGACCTGGCAACCGGACGGCACTGTAGGTGCCTTCCGGTGTTTTTCTGAGCGACCCATCCTGCTTCCCTATCCATAAAGCGACACCATGAGTACACCCAGCGAGCCCGCTCGCAAGGTCATCCCGATCACGCCAGTCGCCCCCGATGCATCTTCCGCGGGGGAGATCATTTCGTTGTACGAAGCGCAGAAAAAGATCTATCCGCGCTCCATCAGCGGTTTGTTTGCGCGCTGGCGCTGGGGCATGGTGTTTCTTACCCAGTTGGTGTTTTATGGATTGCCCTGGTTCGAATGGGGGCAGCGCCAGATGGTGCTGTTTGACCTGGGGGCTCGCAGGTTCTACATCTTCGGCTTGGTGCTGTACCCGCAGGATTTCATCTACCTCACCGGCCTTTTGATCATTTCGGCGTTGTCGCTGTTCCTGTTCACAGCCGTGGCGGGGCGTCTGTGGTGCGGCTTTGCGTGTCCGCAAACGGTGTATACCGAAATGTTCATGTGGATCGAGCACAAGATCGAAGGGGAGCGCAGCGCACGCCTTCGTCTGGACAACGGTCCCTGGACGTTCGAGAAAATTCGCAAGAAGTTTTTCAAGCAGGTCGTATGGATTGCCGTGGCTTTGTGGACTGGGTTCACCTTCGTCGGGTACTTTGTGCCTATCCGCGAACTGGGCAGCGAACTGCTGGCGTTCCAGGGCGGCTGGCAGATTTTTTGGGTCCTGTTCTACGGTTTTGCTACCTATGGCAACGCAGGCTTCATGCGTGAGCAGGTCTGCAAGTACATGTGCCCTTACGCGCGCTTTCAGAGTGCGATGTTTGACAGGGACACCCTGATCGTCACGTACGATCCAGAGCGGGGCGAGCAGCGAGGTCCGCGCAAGAAGAACGTCGATTACAAAGCCCAGGGGCTGGGCGACTGCATTGACTGTTCCCTGTGTGTGCAGGTCTGTCCGGTGGGCATTGATATCCGCAACGGCCTGCAATACGAATGTATTGGCTGCGGCCTGTGCGTGGATGCCTGCAACACAGTGATGGACAAGATGCAGTATCCACGCGGACTGATCCGCTATTCCACCCAGAACGGGGTGGCCAAGCGCTGGACGCAATCTCAGATCTTCCGCCGAGTGCTGCGCCCCAGGGTACTGATTTACAGCGCAGTTCTGGTGGCCCTCTGCGTGGCCATGCTGGCCAGTCTGGTGGTGCGTACGCCGCTGAAAGTGGACGTTGTGCGTGACCGCGCTGCACTCTCGCGCATTGTGTCGGGCGGCAAGCTGGAGAACATTTACCGGTTGCAGATCATGAATGCCACCGAGGGCGAGCAGCGCTATCGCATCAGCGCGCGTGGGTTGGAGGGGCTGGAGGTAGCCTCTGAGGCCGATGTGGATATTGGGCCTGCAGAGTCCCGCTGGGTGGCTGTGCGCCTGCAGATTCCGTATGGCTCGGCCACGCCGGGATCGCACGCGGTCCAGTTTGACGTGCAGGCCGTAGGGGCTGCCACCCATGTGACGGAAAAATCCGTATTTCTCGTGCCGCGCTGAGCGGCGTCCCGGAGCGGCCCGTCAGGACCGCACTTTGATCGAATTTGTTGAGGAGTAGAGCGCCATGCCTTCAAACCCTGCCATCGCTACGCCGGCAGTTTCCCCGCCCTGGTGGAAGTTTGGCCACGTGTGGCTGGTGATTGCCGGGCCTGCGATCGTGATCGTGGCCGGCTTTGTAACCCTGTGGCTCGCGATTTCGCGGCCCGATCCCGTGGTGGCCGAGGACTACTACCGCCAGGGTATCGAGATCAACAAGACCCTGGTCGCTCCAGGTAAGAGTCTGGCGCCGGCCCTCAAGGCCCGCAACCATGCGGCCACCCCGGTCCAGGACCAACCACGCTGACAACCCTGCGGTCTCACGCCTGAGCGTGACCGCATGCAGCACCAGGAGACAAAATCGATATGTGGACGCAACGCCTGATGTGGATTGCCTGGCCCGCCTTCTTGATGGCGGGCGTGCTGGAGATGCTTGTTTTTGCCATGGTGGACCCCCAGGACCTGCACTGGTTCGGGCAGCCTCTGGCGTTTTCGAGGGAGGGTGTCTACACCCTTGCTTTTTTTGCGTTCTGGGCCATCACCATGGCCACCAGCGCACTGACGACACTGCTGTCCATGTCACCCTTTGAGGTCAACCGGTGTCCGGTGCCCAATGCGGAGCGGCCCGACGATTGCCGCAAGACATCTTCTTGCTCCTGAACTTTGTCGGTTGCCTGTCTGGGCTCGCGTTGCGTGCCCGGCGGCAATGAGCCAGCACTGCACGAACCTGGTGTAGTGCCCGGCTCTGGGCGAGTGCCGCCGTTGCTCAGTGGCAGGTTTGCTGGCTATTCACAATGCGCCGCAGGGCATCGGTGTCGAGGATGCGGACATGGCGCTGCTTGACCTCCACGATACCTTCCTCCACAAACTTGGAGAACGTGCGGCTGACCGTTTCGAGCTTGAGGCCTAGGTAGCTGCCAATCTCTTCTCGCGTCATGCGCAGCACCAGCTCGGACTGCGAGAAGCCCCGCGCATGCAGGCGCTGTACGAGGTTCAGCAAGAAGGCTGCCAGACGCTCTTCTGCGCGCATGCTGCCGAGCAGCAGCATCACGCCATGCTCGCGCACAATCTCGCGGCTCATGATCTTGTGCACATGGTGCTGCAGGGCCGTGACTTCACGTGACAGCTCTTCGATACGGTCGAAAGGCATGACACAGACCTCGGCGTCTTCCAGTGCCACCGCATCGCAGGTGTGGTGGTCATTGACGATGCCGTCCAGCCCGATGATCTCGCCCGCCATCTGAAACCCCGTGACTTGGTCGCGACCATCTTCGGTGGCCACGCAGGTCTTGAAGAATCCTGTGCGGATCGCATAAAGGGATGTGAAGGATTCGCCATTGCGGAACAAGGTGCCGCCACGCTTGACCTTGCGACGCACAGCAACGACCTCGTCGATACGCTGCAGCTGTTCTTCATTCAGGCCCACAGGCATGCACAACTCCCGAAGGTTGCAGTTGGAGCAGGCGACTTTGATGGTGAGCGGATTCATAAGCACTTGGACTTGGGTTGGTGGCCGGGCATATCGCGCTTGCCGCGCATGGACATTTGAGCATGGCGCGGGCCAGCGGCTGACCTTCATCAAATTGTCGCCGTATGGCCGATGGGTTCACTTGATGCAGGTCAAGGACGTGTCCTGGAGCCTACGGCACAGTCAAGGTGTACGCAAGGAAATTCTCCCATGACTGCTGTTTCGCAAGATCTTCTGCGCCGTTTTGACGTGCCAGGGCCCCGTTATACATCGTATCCAACGGCCGACCGTTTTGTGGAGGCGTTCGGTGAGGAAGACTATGTGCTGGCGCTGGAGCAACGCCGTTCAGGCACGGTGGCCAAGGCCATGCCGCTGTCTTTGTACGTGCACATTCCGTTTTGCGAATCGCTGTGTTACTACTGCGCTTGTAACAAGATCATTACCAAGCACCATGACCGTGCTGACGTCTACTTGCGCTATCTGAGCCGTGAGATTGACCTGCACACGGCCCACTGCGGGGTGGGGCAGGTGGTCAGTCAGTTGCACTTTGGCGGCGGAACGCCCACCTTTCTCTCGGACGCTGGCTTGCGAGAGCTGATGGCCATGCTCAAACGCAGTTTCACGCTTGCGCCGGGAGGGGAATACTCGATCGAAGTGGATCCGCGTACTGTCAACGCGGATCGATTGGCGCTGCTGGCCGAACTGGGGTTCAATCGCTTGAGTTTTGGTGTGCAGGACTTTGACGCCGAAGTGCAAAAGGCCGTTCATCGCATCCAGCCGGCCGAACAGGTCTTTGCGCTGGTGGACTCCGCTCGTTCGCTGGGTTTTGATTCGGTGAACGTCGACCTGATCTACGGCTTGCCGCGCCAGACACCCGAGTCTTTTGACCGCACGCTGGCACAGGTTGCGCAGTTGCGGCCTGACCGCATTGCCTTGTATGCCTATGCCCACTTGCCGGAGCGCTTCAAGCCACAGCGGCGCATTGTCTCCGCCGAGCTTCCCACTGGCGGGAGCAAGCTGGCCATGCTGTCACGTTCGCTGGATGCGTTCATGGACGCTGGGTATGTGTATGTGGGCATGGACCACTTTGCTCTCCCTACGGACGCGCTGGCCGTGGCCAAGCGCCAGGGGCGTCTGCACCGTAACTTCCAGGGCTATAGCACGCAGCCAGACTGCGACCTGATTGGCCTCGGTGTATCGGCCATCGGCCGGGTCGGTGCCACCTACAGCCAGAACTCGAAGACACTGGACGAGTACTACGACTTCCTGGACCAAGGGCGCTTGCCCGTGGTTCGCGGGCTGGCCCTGACGCGGGACGACTTGGTGCGTCGTGCAGCCATCATGGCCTTGATGTGCCAGGGCGAGTTGCTGTTCGAGCCGATGGAGCAAGCGTGGCTGATCGATTTTCGTCAGTACTTCGCAGCGGAGTTGGCTCAGCTGGAGGGCATGCAGGAGCAAGGGCTGGTGCGGGTGGGGCCAGAGGGTATTGAAGTGACCGCTACCGGCTGGTTCTTCGTGCGCGGCATAGCCATGGTGTTTGATCGCTATCTACAGGCAGACCGCAACCGGGCTCGGTTTTCGCGCATCATCTGACACCTATGCTTGCAACGGTTGGCTGGACTGCATTGTTCATGGGACTCGCTGGAGGGTCCCACTGCTTGGCCATGTGCTCCGCACCCTGTGGGGCGTTGGTGGGGCAGGGTGGGGCGATTGCAGGTGCGGGGCAGTCACCGGAGGGAGCTGAACAGGTGGTGCGCTGGGCGCCGCGTGGCGGCGTGGTGCATCGCACCGTGGCTTTTCATGCGGGGCGCATTCTGGGGTATGCGGGTGCGGGGGCAGCGGCTGCCTTGGCTATGGGCAGCCTGGCATGGCTGACCCAGCAGACCACGGCCCTGCGTCCTGCCTGGACGCTCATGCATGTGGCGGTGATGGCCTGGGGTCTCATGATGATGGTGCAGTCGCGTCAGCCTGCCTGGGTGGAGCAGGCCGGCCGGTTGGTGTGGGGCCGTGTTCGTCCGCTGGTGGGTGCTCCAGGCGGGGTGCTGGCGGCCGGTGCTTTGTGGGCCCTGATGCCTTGCGGACTGCTGTATTCGGCCTTGTTGGTGGCGGCGCTCAGCGGTGGAGCCTTGGAGGGCGCGCTGACCATGGCGTTGTTTGCCGTGGGCAGCGGGGTATGGCTGGTGAGTGGTCCCTGGGCATGGAGCAGGCTTCGCAGCCGTTTGAACCTGGTGCGGTCCGATTGGGGGACGCGAGCTGCAGGTGGCATGCTGTGCGCAGTGGCCGCCTGGGCGCTGTGGATGGATCTCATTTACAAGCCATCGCTCTGGTGCCGTTGACTGCGGCGTAACGCAGCGGTCATTGGCTGCGTCGGCAGGAGTGATCAACGCGGCAGTTCAAGACCGGGCGGCCCCTCCGACGGGAGACTGCAGTTGCCTTTGAGGGGCCGGTGTTCGCAAAGTGTTGCCTTATCGCTGCGGTGCCAGCCGGTTCTTCGTCGCGCAGCTGGAACTGGTGATAATCTGCGTAACTATTGGTGGCATTGATGTCACCTTGTATCGCGTGCGCCTGAAGTGAACTCATCCATCCTCATCGACATCAGCCAACTGCGTGTCGGCATGTACATCCAGCTCGATGTGGGTTGGATGCACCATCCGTTCCCGACCAGCAGTTTCCGGGTGGCGACGATGGAGCAGATATCCACCCTGCGGCAACTGGGGCTGACAGAGGTGCGTTATGTGCCCAAAAAGAGCGATCCTGAGCTGCAGGAGCTGGTGCCAGCCGCGTGGAGCGTGCCAGAGATGACGGAATCTCCTCCCAATGGTCTGGATTCACCTGGCGCTGGTACGGCCGGCGCCGTGGACCCCGAAGCGCAGCGGCGCCGGGACCTGCTGGAGGCACAAAACCGGGCGCTGGCTGCCTGCAACCAGCGTTTTTCAGAGGCCACACGGCAGTACCAGTCCATGGAGCGTACGGTGTCCGAGCACCCGGACCAGGCCAGGGCCAAGGGTGAGGCACTGGTTTCGGGCTGTGTCACGGAACTGCTGGAGAACGGTGACTCCGTCATCCGGCTGCTGTCCGAAGGTGTGGGCGAACGCAACGGTTTGCACCCGATCAACGTGATGGTGATCTCGCTGTTGCTAGGACGCTCTCTGGGCATGAAAAGCGAGGAGCTGCACGATCTGGGTGTCGCTGCCTTGATCCACGACATCGGCAAGCTCAAGCTGCCGCCCAACCTGCGACAGCCTACTCCTTCCATGATCCCGATGGAGCGCACACGCTATGAGACCCATGTGGCGGAGTCCGTAGCCTTGGCCAAACGCATGGGGTTTACCGAAGCGGTGTTGACTGCGGTTGCCCGGCACCATGAGATGTGTGACGGCAGCGGGTTTCCCCTGCGCCTGAAGGGGCCTGATCTGGGGCGCACGAGCCAGGTTCTGGCCTTGGTTAACCAATACGACCGGATGTGCAACCCCGCCATGGGCGTGACGGCGCTCACGCCGCATGAGGCGCTCTCCGTGATCTTTGCCCAGCTCAAGGCGCGGTTCGATTCGGTGGTTCTGGGGGCTTTCATTCGCATGATGGGTGTCTACCCGCCCGGCTCCATCGTGCAGTTGGTCAATGATCGTTATGCCATCGTGGCGTCGGTCAACTCGTCGCGACCGCTGCGGCCCAAGGTCATCGTGCACGATCCCCGGATTCCCAAGGATGAGGCGCCGATACTGGACCTGGAAACCGTACCTGAACTGGGCATACGGCGCAGCCTGAAGCCTGCGCAGCTGCCGCGCGACGCGCTCGACTACCTATCTCCCCGGCAGCGGATCTGTTACTTCTTTGAGCGAGCGGTCAGTCCGGGCTCTGACGAGGCTGCGGCGTGAGCGATTTGCAAGCGCATGGTTGGCTCGATGGCCTCCAAGAGGCTGTCTGGCTGCTGGACGAGGAGAGCCTGCACATTCTGCAGGCCAATGCGGGCGCGGAGCGCCTGACAGGCCTCTCCGTAGCCGCCATGCAGGGACGGTCTGTGCTTGATCTGGCCAGCACGCCCCAAGAGCTGGCTTTTTGGTCCGAGCCTGCCGACGTGATTGCCCAGGGCATTACTGCCCACACCAGCTTGCTGCGTGCCGACGGCACCTTGGTGCCGGTGCAGCGCTGTGTCAGGCGCGTGCCGTGGGGGAGCGAGGGCAGAAGCGCGCTGCTGCTGACCATGCTGGACCGCAGCCGCCAGGAGACCACGGAGCGTGAGTTGGAGACGCTGCTTTCGGAGCTGCGCGCTACCCTCGATTCCGCCGCTGACGGCATGCTGGTGTGTGGGCTCGACCGCGAGGTGCGCGCCTTCAACCAGCGTCTGGCACAACTGTGGAGCCTGCCGCGCCAACTGCTGCTCGAGCGTGACGATGCTGCGGTGTACGCCTTCATGGCGGGCCAGGTGGCTGACGCCCGCTTGTATGCGGAGCGCTTGGCCGCTATCGACCGAGAGCCCATGCAAGAGAGCACTGACATCGTCGCACTGCGCAATGGCGTGGTGCTGGAGATGCGCACGGTGCCGCAGTTCAGCCAGGGCCGTGCGGTGGGGCGGGTGTATTCGTTCCGGGACATTACCCGCCAGACGGAGATCCAGGCCAGCCTGCGACTGGCGGCGCGTGTGTTCGAGTCCAGCCTGGATGCGATCTTCATCGCAGACAGTCAACACCACATCATGCGCATGAACCCCGGGTGCGAGCGCCTGGTGGGGCCTACCGCCAAGGATTTTGAAGGCTGTGTGGCGGCCTCGCTGTTTGGCGGCGGCTCGGATGCCTCGTTCATGGAGCAGGTACTGCAAGGTTGGGGCCAGGATGGTTTCTGGGAGGGCGAGCTGTGGTTGCCCCGTGACAACGGCGCGTACTGCGCGGTCCAGTTGTCCTGGGTCGCCCTGCGCGACGACGAAGGGCGGCTGGTGCAGAGCATTGGCTTCATGCGCGATCTCACGCTGCAGCATGCTGCGCAAAAACGCATTGAAGAGCTGGCCTACAGCGATGTGCTCACCGGTCTTCCCAACCGCTTGCTGCTGTCGCAACGCGTGGATACGGCCATCCAGGGGGCGCGCCAGAGCGACACGGGCTTTGCCATCCTGTTCCTCGACATGGATCGCTTCAAGATCATCAACGATTCCCTGGGGCATCCGTTCGGTGACCGGGTCCTGCAGCTCGTGGCCGAGCGTCTGCAGACCTGCTTGCGGCAGACCGACATGCTGTGCCGCCTGGGGGGTGATGAATTTGTCATCTATCTGCACGGTGGAGACGCATCCGTGGCCGAGAGCGTGGCACGCCGGATCCTGGACGACATGCTCAAGCCCTTCATGCTCGACAGCATGGGTTTTTCGATCCAGTGCAGCATTGGCATCGCGCTGTATCCGCAAGATGGCACCACCCTCGACGACCTCATCAAGCAGTCCGACACTGCGATGTATCGTGTGAAGGAGCGGGGGCGTGGCAGCTATGGCTTCTACCAGCCCCAGATGAACGCCAACCTGCTGGCGCGCATGCAGATGGAGCATGCGATGCGCCAGGCGCTGGGCCTGCAGCGCATGGCCGTGCACTACCAGCCCCAGGTCAACATGGCGACCGGGCGCATTACTGGGGCGGAGGCACTGCTGCGGTGGACGGACGCCGAGTTCGGAGCAGTGTCGCCCGCCGTGTTCATCCCGTTGGCCGAAGAGTCAGGCTACATCGTGACCCTGGGCGCCTGGGTGATGGAGCAGGCGGTGCGAGAGGCCGCACTCTGGATGCACGGCGGCACGCCCATCATGATTTCGGTGAACGTGTCGGCGCTGGAGTTTCGCCAGCCCGACTTTGTGGACCGCATTACCAGGCTGCTGGCGGTGCACCAGTTGCCGCCCACCTTGCTGGAGCTGGAGCTGACGGAAACCATCCTGCTGCAGGACGCGCAGGAGATGGAGCAGCGTCTGCGCGTGTTGGCTGACCTGGGCATTGGGCTGGCCATCGATGATTTCGGCACGGGCTATTCGAGCCTGGCCTATCTCAAGAAGCTCCCCATTCACAAGCTCAAGATCGACCAGTCTTTTGTGCGTGGTTTGCCCGACGATGACGGCGACCGGGCCATCGTCAGCGCCATCATCAGCATGGGCCGCGCCATGCACATCGAAGTGGTGGCCGAGGGGGTGGAAACTGAAACCCAGCAGGCCGTGCTGCAACAAATGCAGTGCGAGCACTACCAGGGCTTTCTGTGCGCGCCCGGGTTGCCGGCAGACCAGTTCCGCGCGATGTTGAGCAAGCCCCTGCCGCTCAAGGCCCAGGGTCGTCACCGACCTCTGAACACCTGAAGCGCCAGCGCTCAGATATTGCGACGAGGCGGACTGCCGGGAGTATGCCTCTGCGTCAGCCTCAGGCGGCCGATACGCCTTTCCACAGCATGTAGGCTGCCAGGCCAAACAGCAGCGATGCAAACACGCGCTTGAGTTGCTTGACGGGAAGGTTGTGCGCCGCTTTGGCTCCCAGTGGGGCCGTCAGTACGCTGCAACTGGCAATCACCCCCAATGCTGGTAGCCAGATGTAGCCCAGGGACGCAGACGGCAGGCCGCTCACGTTCTGGCCGCCAATGGCGTAGCCAATCACATTCGCCAGCGCGATCGGAAATCCCAACGCTGCGCTGGTGGCGACGGCATTGTGGATGGGTACATTGCACCAGGTCATGAAGGGCACGCTCACAAAGCCGCCGCCCGCGCCAACCAGGCCCGACAGGAAGCCGATCACACCGCCGGCTGCCACCTGGCCTGCGCCACTCGGCATCTGGCGGGTGGGTGCAGGCTTTTTGTCCAGAAACATCTGCGTGGCCGAGAAGCTCACGAACAGCGCGAAGAAGATAGCGAGGAACGAGCCCTTGAGCAGCGCAAACACGCCCAGGCTGGCGATGAAGCCGCCCAGCACAATGCCAGGCGCCAGGCGCTTGACGATGTCCCATCGCACTGCACCCCGCCGGTGGTGAGCCCGCACGCTGGAGATGGAAGTGAACATGATGGTGGCCATTGACGTGGCAATCGCCATCTTCACGGCCAGGTCGGGCGCTACTTGCCGCGCGCCCAGGATATAGGTCAGAAACGGCACCAGCAGCATGCCGCCCCCAATCCCCAGCAGCCCGGCGAGAAAACCTGTGGCCAGGCCGAGCACACCGAGTTCAACAATCAGCAGGGGGTCCAGCATGGTGGGATGTCAGTCAAGAGGGACGGAGCACGCGGAGGGCCGCGAGGAAATGCCCAGTCACAGGCGCAGCAGCGGGTGGTTGCGGTGACAGGGGCACGAGAAAGAGGGTGTCTGCGAATGCCACCGGACCCTCATCCTGAACCGGGGGTTCAGGTGGGCGAGGGCAGCCTGGCGTTGGGTTCATCTGACGCGAGATGATCACGCTCACCGGACGATGTACCAAGCCCGAGCTCAATGAGCATTGGTTCAAGGAAATATAAAGCCCGACAGCTTCGCAGACCTGTTGATTGTAGGGGCTGCCTGCGTGCTCGGTGGGCATGGAGCCATGTAAAGCCCGCAAGCGACTGTGACCAGCGGGATTGCTGAGCATCCCCCGGTGAGAGGGAGGCGCCGAAAAGGCGAGACCTAGAGCAGGCGCCCGTCGTCGCCCAGCGCATCGTCCAGGCGATGCACCAGGCTTTGCAGGCGCTGTTGGTCGCTGTCGGGCAGAAGGCTTTCCTGGTGCCCTGCGGTTGTGTTGGGGCTGGCACTGGGGGAGGGGCTTGCAACCGGAAGGGCTGCGGCCGCAAGGTCTGCCGCTTCGCGATCGGCGATCTCGAAAGCCAGGTTCAGGGCCGCCAGCACGGCGATGCGTTCCCGTGCGCGAACCTTGCCCGCATCGCGGATGCGCGTCATGGCAGTGTCTACGCGCTCAACGGCATCCAGCAGGCGGCTTTCGTGCCCCTCGGGGCAGGTCAGCAGATAGCTTTGCTGCAGGATCTGCACCTCGATTTGCTTCATTCGGCTTCTTTCGTGAGCGGCGCGGCGGCGGGCAGGCGTTCGAGCAGGGCATCCACCCGGGCGCGTGCTGCGCTCAAGCGGGATTTGAGCGAATCGCGCTCTTGGGTCAGTGCCGCTACCTGGTCAGTCAGCAGGGCATTGGTGCGCTGCAACTCCGCGTGTCGCAGCAGCAGGCGCTCTACGCGTTCGGCGATCTGGTCGGTGGGGGACGGTATTGCCATACAGCCTCGGATTGTAGGCGGTGTGACACCGAGCGGCCCCTGGCCCCAGTTTGCGGTGGTGTGCATAACGCAACACAAAACAGATCAAAGTGCATCACCGGCCGCGCGGGTGCGCTGCCGAGTTGCTTGCCTGTTCTGCCGCAAAAAAGACGCTTGTAAACGGTCGTAAAATCCCGCTGTTGGTGCTCGCGGCGTGGTTCACATGCCGCAGTTCAACGGGAAGCAGGAAGGCTCCGTACCACCGGTACTTGCCCAGCCTGCGCTGCCCCCGCAACGGTCAGCGGACGAATCGTCTGATTCTCTCTCCATCCATAAGCCACTGAGCGCCTTGAACAAGCGCATGGGAAGGTATTGGGGGGGTGTTCCGCCAGCCCGGATACCGGCCAACACGGTGGCTGCGTGCGCCCGCTTGGTCCGGCGCTGCGCAGCTGTATCACCCACATGCTGGCGGGAGGCCGGCCCGGGTTGTTTGTTGACGTTGATCCCCATGAAAATCCGTACCCTTCGTGCGCGCCCTGTGGCGTCGTTGCGCCTGTCCGTACCCCGCTTGGCAATGCTGTCCCTGGTTGCGGGCAGCGCCTGCAGCGCTTTGGCCCAGAGCGCTCCGGCCTCCGGTGAGTTGGTGGCGCAAAACCTGCGCGCCCCGTCGTTGTCTGAAACCGTGGTGGCCGCCACGCGCACGCCGCAGCCGCTGGCCGATCTGGTGGCCGACATCTCCATCGTGGACCGCGAAACCATCGAAAGCAGTGGCGCCACCGGCCTGGCCGACCTGCTGGCCCGCCTGCCCGGCGTCGAGTTTTCGCGCAATGGCGGCCCCGGCACAACGACCGGTGTGTTCCTGCGTGGCGCCGAGTCCCGCTTCACAGCGGTGTACATCGACGGGGTGCGCATCGATTCGCAGTCCACGGGCGGCGCACCCTGGGAGAGCATTCCGCTCGGCCTTATCGACCGCATTGAAGTCCTGCGCGGCCCGGCGGGTGCCGTGTACGGCTCGGATGCCCTCGGTGGCGTGGTGCAGATCTTCACCAAGCGCGGTGAAAACGGCACGGCACCCTACGTGGGTGTGGGCGTGGGCAGCCACAACACCACCAAGGTGGAAGCCGGGATCAGCGGTGCCAGCGGTACTGTGGACTACGCATTGGGCCTGGCCCGAGAGAACAGCCAGGGCTTCAACGCCCGCCCCATCGCCGGGCAGAACCCCGACCGTGATGGTTACCGCAACACGGCGGGGCACGCGCGGGTAGGCCTGCAGGTGAACGCCGTGCACCGCCTCGAGGGCACGCTGATGGTCAACGACACCAACAGCGGCTACGACAGCGGCCTGGGCAAGGACGACCGGAACCTGCACACCCTGCACGCGCTGGGCCTCAACTGGACAGCCCAGTGGAACAGTGCCTACAAAACGCGCTTTTCCATCACCGACTCGCGCGACGAATACGAAACACGCCCCTCGCCCTACCTGAGCGAAACGCGTCTGCGCGGCTACTTGTTCCAGAACGAATGGCGCCAGGGCGCGCACCTGGTCACGGCCGCGCTGGAGCGCCGCGAAGACCGCCTGGAGAACCAGCCCATCGACGCCAAGCGCTCGCAAGACGCGCTGGCGCTGGGCTACGGTTACAACGCCGCAGGCCACACCGTGCAGCTCAACCTGCGCCACGATTCCGACAGCGAGTTCGGCGGCAAGGGCACCGGCAGCGTGGCCTATGGCTATGCGATCACCCCGCAGTGGCGTGCCACGGCATCGGTGGGCACGGCCTTCCGAGCGCCCACGCTGTACCACCGCTTCAGCGAATACGGCGTGGCCACGCTGCGTCCCGAAAGCAGCCGCAACGCCGAAGTGGCACTGCGCTACGCACAGGGCAACAGCACCTTCTCGGCCACGCTGTTTCGCAACCGTGTGAGTAACCTGATCTCCTTTGGCGGCGCGGGCACTTGTGCCTCCAGCTTTGGTTGCTATGCCAACACCGCCCGGGCTGAATACAAGGGCGTGACGTTCGCCGGTTCGCACCGCGTGGGCGACGTGCAGTTGCATGGCTCCATCGACCTGCAGCGCCCGCGCGACCTGGACACCGGCAAGCAGCTGGCGCGCCGCGCCAAGCAGCACGCCACCTTTGGCGCCGACACGCGCTTGGCAGGCTGGACCGTGGGCGCCGAGGTGCAGGCCTCGGGCCGCCGCTTCGACACTGCGGCCAATACCACCGTGCTGGGCGGCTACACCTTGGTCAACCTGTACGCCAGCACGCGCCTTGCGCGCGACTACACGCTGCTGGCCCGCATCGACAACCTGGCCGACAAGGACTACCAGTTGGCCCGCACCTACGCCACCGCAGGCCGCACGGTCTACGTGGGTGTGAAGTGGGCACCGCAGTGACCCTGGCGACGGCCACTGCTGCCCGCTGCCCGGCGCTGCTGATTGCGGCCCCGGCCTCCGGGCAGGGCAAGACCACCGTCACTGCCGCCCTGGCACGCCTGCATGCGCGTCAGGGGCGGCGTGTGCGGGTGTTCAAGTGCGGGCCGGACTTTCTGGACCCGCACTGGCATCAGCTGGCCAGCGGCGCACCCGTGCACCAGCTCGACCTGTGGATGAACGGCGAGGCCGACTGCGCGCAGCGCCTGCACGATGCTGCGCGTGATTCGGACCTGATCCTCATCGAGGGCGTGATGGGCCTGTTTGACGGCAGCCCCAGCGCGGCCGACCTGGCGCGGCACTTTGGCGTGCCGGTGCTGGCGGTGGTCGATGCCTCGGCGATGGCGGGCACCTTTGGCGCGCTGGCCTATGGCCTGCGCCACTACCGGCCGGGCCTGCCCTGGGCCGGTGTGTTGGCCAACCGCGTGGGCAGCGCGCGCCATGCCGACATGCTGCGGGACGGCCTGCACGATGCCGATGACTGGATGGGCGCGCTGATGCGGGTGCAGCCCGGCAACGCACCAGCAGCCGCCAAGGCCGGTGCGGCACTGCTGCCCGAACGCCACCTGGGTCTGGTGGCCGCACACGAGCTGGACGACAGCCTGCAGCGGCTGGATGCAGCGGCCGACGCGTTGGCCGCCACGCCGCTGGGTCAGATGACGCTGGATGACCTGCAGGGCTGGACCGTGGACTTTCCGGCGCCCGCGTCGAAGATTGCAGTGCCTGCGCTGCTCGCAGGCCGCACAGTGGCCGTGGGGCGCGATGCGGCGTTCTGCTTCATCTACGCCGCCAATGTGCAGTGCCTGGAGCAGATGGGCGCGCGCGTGGTGTTCTTCTCGCCGCTGCACGATGCCGCATTGCCTGAGTGCGATGCCGTGTGGCTGCCCGGCGGCTACCCCGAGCTGCACACTGCGCAGATCGCGGCCAACACCGGCATGCAGGCCAGCCTGCGGGCCCATGCGGAGGCGGGCAAGCCGCTGTGGGCCGAGTGCGGCGGCATGATGGCGCTGTTTGAATCCATCACCCTCGCGGACGGCAGCGCAGCCCCGCTGTGGGGCCTGCTGCCCGGACGCGTGACCATGCACAAGCGCCTGGCAGCGCTGGGCCCACAGCACCTGACGGTGGCCGGGCACACGCTGCGCGGCCACACCTTTCACTATTCGACCAGCGACAGCAGCGCCCCCGTGGTGGCCCGCACGGCGCGCCCCCACGAGGCCGTGGCGCCCGACGCGGGCGAGGCGCTGTACCAGCAGGGCAGCTTCCACGCCAGCTACTTCCACGCCTGGTTCCCGTCCAGCCCCGAGGCGGTGGCGCACCTGCTGGGCGGCGAGGGCCACGCATGACTTTGGCCCCGCACCCCATCACCACCGAGCTGATCCTGGGCGGCCAGAAGAGCGGCAAATCCCGCCGCGCCGAACTGCTGGCACGCGACTGGCTGGCGCAGTCTGCCGACCGCCGCGCCGTGCTGATCGCCACGGGCCAAGCCTGGGACGACGAAATGCGCGAGCGCATCGCCCGCCACCAGCGCGACCGCGCCGAGCGCGTGCCCGGCCTGCGGACGGTGGAAGAGCCGCGCGATGTAGCGGCGGCTCTCACGCGGCTCAGCACGCCGCAGACCCTGGTGGTGGTGGACTGCCTCACGCTGTGGCTCACCTCCTGGACCATGCCGCTGGGGTTCGAAACCATGAATTCAGAGCAAAAACAGGCGCAAGCGCTAGAGTGGCATGCCCAAGCTGCTATGTTTTTAGAAGCGATTCGGCAATCCCCCGGGCCCGTTGTTCTGGTGGGCAACGAAATAGGCCTGGGGGTCATCCCGATGGGGCGCGAGGTGCGCGCCTTTGTGGATGCGCTGGGCGCCCTCAACCAGCAGGTGGCGCAGGTCTGCCCCCGCGTTACGCTCATGGCCGCAGGCCTGCCGCTTACCTTGAAAGAACCCCGTTGATGAAACCCACCCCCGTGCGCCGCATCCTCTGGGTGATCGCCATCCTCATCGTGCTGGGCCTGCTCATGGCCGGGCTGGCGCGGGCGCAGCCGGTGCAGGTTACCGACGACCGGGGCCGCGCGGTGACGCTGCCGCGCCCGCCCCAGCGCATCGTGAGCCTGCTGCCTTCGCTCACCGAAACGATTTGTGCGCTGGACCAATGCCACCGCCTGGTGGGAGTGGACCGTTATTCCAACTGGCCCGAGTCCGTCACCCGCCTGCCGCAGGTGGGCGGTGGGCTGGACCCCAACATCGAGGCCATCGTCGCCCTGCGGCCCGATGTGGTGCTGATGGCGACATCGTCCCGCGCCTCGGCCAGGCTGGAGCAGCTGGGCCTGGCTGTGGTGGCGCTGGAGCCCAAGACCCACGCCGACGTGCAGCGCGTGATGGGCAAGCTGGGCCAGGTGCTGGCCGTGCCCGATGCCCAGCGCGTGTGGCGCCATATCGACGCAGCGGTCGAGGCCGCCGCGCAGTCCGTGCCGCCAGCGGCACGGGGCGTGCGCGTGTACTTCGAGGTGAACCGGGGGCCGTACGGGGCAGGGGCCTCGTCGTTCATCGGCGAGACACTGACCCGGCTGGGCGCGCGCAACATCCTGCCCGCGTCGCTCGGGCCGTTTCCCAAGCTCAACCCCGAGTTTGTGGTGCGTGCCGACCCCGATCTGATCATGGTGGGCGCGCGCAGCGTGGAGGGCCTGACCGAGCGGCCTGGCTGGAGCAGCCTGCGCGCCCTGCGCGAGCAGCGGCTGTGCGTGTTCCCGCCCGACGATGCTGACGTGCTGGTGCGGCCCGGCCCGCGCATGGCGGAAGGCGCGCGCATCATGGCACGCTGCCTCGCCAGCAAGGCCGCGCCCGGTGCCAAGGCGCCTGCGGCGGTGCGCCCATGATGGGATCGGTGGTGCAGCGCGGTCGCTGGCTGGCGGGCCTGCTGCTGCTGGCCAGTGCGCTGCTGGTGCCGCTGGGCACCGGCGTGGGCAGCGTGGGGCTGGAGAACCTGTGGCCCGCGCTGTGGGATCGCAGCGTCGACCCCGCCGGGAATGCCGCACGGGACATGGCCTGGCAGATCGTGTGGGAGATCCGGCTGCCGCGCACGCTGGGCGCGTGGTGCGCCGGTGCGCTGCTGGGCCTGGCCGGTGCCGTGGCGCAAGGCCTGTTTCGCAACCCGCTGGCCGACCCGTACCTGCTGGGCAGCGCCTCGGGCGCCTCTCTGGGCGTGGCCACGGCCCTGGCGATGATGGGCGGCGCTGCGGGCATGGTGGGCAGCGCCAAGGGCGCGGCCGTGGCCATGGTGTTCTCGGGCCACTGGCTGGTGCGCCTGGGCCTGACCGGCGCGGCGTTTGCCGGGGCCGTGCTGGCGGTGCTGCTCACGCTCGCGCTGGCGCGCGGCGTGCAGCACACATTGCGCCTGCTGCTGGCCGGGGTCATCGTGGGCGTGGTGCTGGGCGCGTTCACCTCGCTCATTCTGCTGCTGTCGCCCGATTCCCTGCAGGCCATGCAGGCGTTTCTGCTCGGCTCCACCGGCTTTGTGGGCTGGACCTCGTGCCTGTTGATGGCCGGGGTGTGGCTGCTGTGCGTGGTGGCCGCCTGGGCGCTGTCGCGGGTGCTGGATGGCCTGGCGCTGGGCGAGTCCACGGCCCACAGCCTGGGCTTGCCGCTGGCGCCGCTGCGCGCCGCGCTGGTGGCGGTGCTGGCCCTTGCCACCGGCACGGCTGTGGCGCAGACGGGGCTGATCGCTTTTGTGGGCCTGGCCGCGCCCCATCTGGTGCGCGCCGCGGTCAAGGTGCCGCATGGCCGTCTGATGGGGCTGGCCAGCCTGATGGGTGGTGTGCTGCTGGCCGGCGCAGACCTGCTGGCGCGCGGGCTGATCGCGCCGCAAGAGCTGCCTGTGGGCGTGCTCACCGCCGTGCTGGGTGGCGGCTACCTGCTGTGGCTGATGCACCGGCGCACCGGACCGGGAGGCGTGCTGTAAATGCGCAATGCTCCTGAAAACATAGCTGTCAGCGCAGATTTAATAAGCGCCAGCATCGGAAAACACCCCATATTGCACGGCATCACGCTGCACCTGGCGGCGGGCCGGTGGACGAGCATCGTCGGCCCCAACGGCGCCGGCAAGTCCACGCTGCTGCGGGCACTGGCGGGCCTGCTGCCTTGCACTGGCAGCGTGCAGTTGCTGGGCCGGCCGCTGGCCGCCTGGCACCGCAGCGACCGGGCGCGGGCCCTGTCGTGGCTGGGCCAGAACGAGGTGGCCGCCGACGACCTGCTGGTGTACGACGTGGCCATGCTGGGCCGCCTGCCGCACCAGCCCTGGCTGTCTCCCCCCAGCGAGGCCGACCACGCCGCCGTGGAGCAGGCCCTGCGCGCCACCCAGGCCTGGGACTGGCGCCGCCGCGCGCTCTCGCAGCTCTCGGGCGGCGAGCGCCAGCGCGTGCTGCTGGCCCGCGCGCTGGCCGTGCAGGCGCAGGTGCTGTTGATGGACGAGCCGCTGGCCAACCTCGACCCGCCCCACCAGTCCGACTGGCTGCTGCTGGTGCGCGACCTGGTGGCCCAAGGCAAGACGGTGGTCAGCGTGCTGCACGAAGTCTCGTTTGCGCTGCAGGCGGATGATGTGGCTATCGTTGCAGCCGGCCGCCTGCGCCACCATGGCTCCACCCAAGACACCCACACCCACCGCGCGCTGGAGCAGGTGTTTGACGACCGCATTGCCATCCACCCGGTGGAGGGCCAGTGGCTGGCCTTGCCCCGTTTGCTGCCCCGCCGCCCCCCGGCGGAGCAATGACCTCTGATTGAAAGACAAGCTATGCAGATCGAAGCCGCCCCCACCGAAAAACGCTACGAGAAGGCCGAAGGCGAACGCCGGGGGCTCATCATCGTCAACACCGGCGACGGCAAGGGCAAAAGCACGGCCGCCTTTGGCTTGGCGCTGCGCGCCCATGGCCGGGGCAAGGCCGTGAAGATTTTCCAGTTCATGAAGGTGCCCACCGCGCGCTTTGGCGAGCACCGCATGTTCGAGCAGATCGGCCTGCCCATCGAGGGCCTGGGCGACGGCTTCAGCTGGAAGAGCAAGGACCTGGAGCACTCTGCCAAACTCGCACGCGACGGCTGGGAAAAGGCGCGCGCCGCCATCCTGTCGGGCGAGCATTTTCTGGTGGTGCTGGACGAGATCACCTACCCACTGATCTACGGCTGGCTGCCGCTCGATGGCGTGCTGCAGACCCTGCGCGAGCGGCCCAAGGACGTGCATGTGTGCCTCACCGGCCGCCGCTGCCCGCCCGAGATCATCGAGCTGGCCGACACCGTGACCGAGATGCAGATGGTCAAGCACGCGTTCAAGGCGGGCATTCCCGCGCAGCGCGGCATTGAAGACTAGGGCCTGGCCCTCGTGTCCACCCCCTGGCTTTTCCTGCTGATGCCTACCTGGGCCTGGCCCGCTGCGGCGGTGGGCCTGGGCGTGCCGCTGCTGGCGCTGGCCATCGACTGGTGGCTGGGCGAGCCGTCGGCGCGCTGGCATCCGGTGGTGTGGATGGGCTCGGCCTTGCACCGGGGGGGCGAGTGGGTGGCCCCGCTACAGCCTGTGGCACGGGACTTTCGGCGTTTTTGGCTGGGGGCGCTAGTGTGGATTGCCCTGGCTGCTATTGTTTTGATAGTTTCCTGGTGGCTGCAGCATGCGGCCTTGATGCTGATGGCCTGGCTGGCCGTGATGATGCTGGCGTTTTTGCTCAAGCCCTTGCTGGCCTGGCGCATGCTGCACGACGAGGTGCTGGCGGTGGAGGTGGCGCTGGGCCAGTCGCTGCCCGCCGGGCGCGCGCAGCTGGCCCGGCTGGTGAGCCGTGACGTGAGCGCACTCACCGCCGTGCAGGTGCGCGAGTCGGCCATCGAGTCACTGGCCGAGAACCTGAATGATTCCGTGGTGGCGCCGCTGTTCTGGTTTGCGCTGCTGGGCCTGCCGGGGGCTGCGCTCTACCGCCTGGCCAATACGGCCGATGCCATGTGGGGTTACCCCGGTATGCGCAGCGGGCGCTACTGGCAATGGGCGGGCAAATGGGCGGCGCGGGCGGACGATGTGCTGTCTTGGGTGCCTGCCCGCATTACGGCCCTGTTGTTGGCCGTGGTGGCCAAGGGCCTGCCGTTTTCTGCCCTGGCCCGCCAGGCGCGCAAGACGCCATCCCCCAACAGCGGCTGGCCCATGGCGGCCATGGCGCTGGCGTTGAATGTGCGCCTGGCCAAGCCCGGTGTGTACACGCTGCACAGCAAGGGCCGCAGGGCGGGGCCGCTGGATACGCGGCGCGCTGCGCGCCTGGGCACGCAGGTGGTGCTGACCATGGTGCCCGTGGTGGCGTGCCTGCAGTTGCTGGTCCTGGTTGCAGTCGCTTGGGCGCACCCATGACCTCCCCGAGTTGTTTCTCCACGTCCGCACCATTGCATGGTGGCCCAGACGCGGCGGGCATCCCGCTGTTGGATTTCTCGACCAACAGCAATGCCTGTGGGCCATGCCCGGAGGCGCTGCACGCCGTGCAGGCGGCCGACGCCACGCGTTACCCAGACCCGGCCTACACGGCGCTGCGCGAAGCCCTGGGCACTTTCCATAGCGTGCCACCCGGCCGCATCGTGCTGGCGGCCAGTGCCAGCGAGTTCATCCACCGCATCACCGCGCTGGCAGCGCAGCAGGGCGCCGTGCAGGTGGCCGTGCCGCCGCACAGCTATGGCGACTACGCGCAGGCCGCGCAGGTCCGTGGGCTGGAGGTGGTGCGGGGCGTTAGAGCGGCTGCAGGTTTGCAGTGGGCGTGTGGGCCGTCCAGTCCGCTGGGCCTGGAGGATCCCCGCCTGCACGCCTGGCGGCAGGGGGATGTGGATGCCGTATGGCGTGTGCTCGACTGCGCGTATGTCCCCCTGCGGCTGGACCCGGAGGGCACATGGACGGGCGCGCCGTCGCAGCGCACGCCCTCGGCGTGCTGGCAGCTCTGGACCCCCAACAAGGCCCTGGGGCTTACCGGCGTGCGCGCCGCCTATGCCATTGCTCCGCCGGACTGCGAGGACCAGGCGCTTGCGCTCACAGCCCTGGCGCCATCCTGGCCTGTGGGTGCCCATGGCGTGGCCCTGCTGCAGGCGTGGATGCAAGCCTCCGTGCAACATTGGCTGGTGCACAGCCTGCGCACGCTGAGCGATTGGAAGGCGCGTCAGCTGGCCTTGTGCACCGACCTGGGCTGGGCCGTGCACGCGGGCAGCCTGGCCAACTACTTCTGTGCGCAGCCTGCCACCTCCACATTGCAGAGCGACCTGGCGGCGCTGCGCGCCAGCGGCATCAAGCTGCGCGACGCCACATCGTTCGGCCTGCCCGGCACCGTGCGCCTGGGGGTGCTGGCGCCCGCTGCGCAAGACGCGCTGCGGGCCGCATGGCAGGCCATCTTGGGAAATTCGGGTCGTACCATCCCGAGCTGCGTTTCAACCGGTTCAGGGGAGACCTCGTGAGAACCATCACCGTCAATCGCTACGTCACGCCGCTGTGTGAAGGTGGCTCCATGCCTGCCATCGTCGAAGGCGACGATCTGGGCACCTACGTGCTCAAGTTCCGCGGCGCAGGGCAGGGTGTGCGCGCACTGCTGGCCGAGATGATCGCGGGCGGCATCGCCCGTGCGCTGGGCCTGCCCGTGCCCGAGATCGTGCTGGCCCAGCTCGACCCCGCCCTGGCGCAGACCGAGCCCGACCCCGAGATCCAGGACCTAGTGCGCGCCAGTGGTGGCCTGAACGTGGGGCTGGATTACCTGTCGGGCGCGCTCAACTTCGACCCGGCGGTGGATGTGGTGTCCGATGACTTCGCGTCGCGCCTGGTGTGGTTTGACGCCCTGGTGGGCAATGTGGACCGCACCGCGCGCAACACCAACCTGCTGATGTGGCACCGCCAGCCCTGGCTCATCGATCATGGCGCGGCGCTGACTTTTCACCATGCGTGGAACGGCACGGTGGCGCAGCCCGCCAAGCCCTTCGCGCCGATTGCCGACCATGTGCTGCTGGCCCGGGCCACGCTGCTCGCGCAGGTGGATGCCGAGCTGGCTGCGCGCCTCAAGCCCGAGGTGGTTGCAGGCATCCTGGCGGAGGTGCCCGACGAGTTTTTGTTGCTGGCCGGTGCAGACCACGAAGAAGGTCTGCTGACTGCCGCCGCCACCCACCGCCAGGCCTATGTGGACTACTTCTGCGCCCGCCTGGCCGGGCGCGCCACCTGGGTGAATGCGTTGAAGGAGGCTGTCGATGCACGCGCCTGAGGTGTATGACTACGCCATCGTGCGCGTGGTGCCGCGCGTGGAGCGCGAGGAATTCATCAACGCGGGCGTGATCCTGTCGTGCCAGCGCACCGGCTTTTTGCAGGCATCGATTGCGCTGGACGAGGCCCGCCTGCTGGCCATAGACCCGCACGCGGATATCGACACCGTGCGCCGCCACCTGGCCGCCATTGTGGCCATCTGCGCGGGCGACGAAGGCTGCGGCCCCATTGCCCGCCTGCCGTACCGCCAGCGCTTTCACTGGCTCACCGCCAAGCGCAGCGCCATCATCCAGACCTCGCCCGTGCACACGGGCCGCTGCACCGATGCGGCAGCAGCGCTTGAACACATCATGGACCGCATGGTCCGCCCACTGCCGTGACTTCGACCACATCCTCCCCACTGGCCCGCTGCGTGATGGTGCTCGGCACCACCAGCGGCGCAGGCAAAAGCTGGCTTACCACCGCGCTGTGCCGCTACTACAGCAACCAGGGCCTCAAGGTGGCGCCGTTCAAGGCGCAGAACATGAGCAACAACGCGCGCGTGGTGCCGGGCCCTGCGGGCGTGATGGGCGAGATCGGCAGCGCCCAGTATTTCCAGGCCCTGGCTGCGCGTGCCGAGCCTGAGGTGCGCATGAACCCGCTGCTGCTCAAGCCCGAGGCCGACACGCACAGCCAGGTCGTGCTGATGGGACAGGTGAGCGCCGAACTCACGGCCATGCCCTGGCGCGGCCGCAGCGAAAAGGTGTGGCCGCAGATCGCTGCAGCCCTCGATGCACTGCGCGCCGAGAACGACGTGGTCGTGATCGAGGGCGCAGGCTCGCCCGCCGAAATCAACCTGCACGCCAGCGACATCGTCAACATGCGCGTGGCGCGCCATGCCAATGCACGCTGCCTGTTGGTGACCGACATCGACCGGGGCGGCGCGTTTGCGCACCTCTACGGCACCTGGGCGCTGCTGCCCGAGGAGGAACGCGCGCTCATCCACGGCTTTGTGCTCAACAAGTTTCGCGGCGATGCCAGCCTGCTGGCGCCCGCGCCGCAAATGCTGCAAGACCTCACGGGTGTGCCCACCGTGGCCACCATCCCCATGCAGTGGCGCCATGGCCTGCCCGAAGAAGACGGCGTGTTTGACGACCGCACCTTGTCCGCAGGCACCGTGCACACCACGGTAGCGGTGGTGGCCTACCCGCGCATCAGCAACCTGGACGAGTTCCAGCCGCTCAAGAACGTGCCCGGCGTGCGCCTGCTCTGGGTGCGCAGTCCGGCCGATCTGGCGGGGCTCAAGCCCACCGACTGGGCGGTGCTGCCCGGCTCCAAGTCCACCGCCGCTGACCTGGCCTGGCTGCGCGCGCAAGGGCTGGACCAGGCCATTGCCCAGCACGCGGGGCAAGGCGGCACCGTGCTGGGTGTGTGTGGTGGCCTGCAGATGCTGGGCGAGGCGCTGATCGACACCGCTGGCATCGACGGCAATGCGCCGGGCCTGGGCCTGCTGCCGCTGGTCACCACCTTTGAGGTCGCCAAGACCGTGCAACGCACCCAGGCGCAGTTTGGTGCGGTGTTGGGGGCCTGGGCCGCGCTGGCGAGTGTGGCCGCCACAGGCTACGAAATCCACCACGGCCAGACGGCCCAGCACCCGGCCATGGCTGCCAAGGGCGATGTGGCGCGCGAGGTCATCCCCGGCATCGCTTGGCAGAACCCGGCGGGCAATGTGCTGGGGGTGTACCTGCACGGCCTGTTCGAGGACGCTGCGGTGCTGCACGCGCTGTTTGGCGCGCAGGTGCCCACGCTGGACAGCGTGTTTGATGGCCTTGCGGGTTTTCTGGGCAGCAGCTTTACACCGGGCGTGCTGGATGCGCTGGTGGCGCGGTAGGGAACCGGCCACCGTGCGTCTCAACGCCTCACAGTCGTTCGCAGTGGCAGGCGAGGGTGGTGTACGGAAAGCGCACGGTGTCTTGTCCGCGCAGTGCGGGGTGCCGCTCTATCAAGGCCTCGATCTGCGCGCGCACTGCGGTGCGTTCGGCATCGGGGAGGGCCGCGATGAAACTGATCGACATGAAGCGGTCCACGATGACCTGCTGGGGTGGCCCCACGTGCTCGTGGGTCAGCCGGGTCTCGACCAATGGGCTGAAGCCGGGGTGGGGAAAGGGCTTGCGCCAGTCGCCCTTGTAGAAGCGCGGGGCATCGCCCTCGTAAGGCGTGATGATGGTGGTGAGCTCGGCCACCCAGTCCACCGACTCATCGCGCACGTTCCACACCAGCCCGAGCTTGCCGCCCGGGCGCAGCACGCGGTGAAATTCGTCCAGGGCATCGCGGGTGGCAAACCAGTGGAAGGCCTGCGCACAGACCACTGCATCCAGCTTGCCGGATGGCAGCGGAATGGCCTGCGCCGTGCCCGCCACGGCGCGCACCGTAGGCAGTTGCAGTGCATCGATCTTGGCCCGCATGGCGTCCACGGGCTCCACGCCCACCACCGTGGCCCCGGTGGTCGCAAGCAGGGCGGTGAACTTGCCAGTACCCGCACCCACATCGGCCACCTCGCGGCCGGGGCCCAGGCCCAAGGCCTGTGCCAGCCAGGCCGACAGCGCCGCCGGGTAGTCCGGCCTGCCGCGCGCATAGGCCTGTGCCTCTTTTTCAAAACCCTGCTGTGCCGCTTTGTGCACGGCGTTCCTTGTGTTTTCCATCACCATGACCTCACCTTTCGCAATTCCATCCGTTGCTGACCTGCATGATGCCGCGTTGGCCAACCGCCTGCAGCATGTCATTGACCACAAGACCAAGCCCCTGGGCTCGCTGGGCCTGCTGGAGCGCCTGGCGCTGCGCCTGGGCGTGATCCTGGGCACCGAATCCCCCGTACTGCATGCCCCCCAGATGCTGGTGTGCGCGGGCGACCATGGCCTGGCCGCGCGGGGGGTGTCGGCGTTCCCCAGCGACGTGACCTGGCAGATGGTGGAGAACTTTCTGGCGGGTGGCGCGGCCGTGAGCGTGCTGGCGCGCCAGCATGGCCTGGGCCTCACGGTGGTGGACTGTGGCGTGGCCAAGCCCATTGCTGCGCGCGATGCCGTACCCGGCCAGCCGCGCTTGTTGCTGCGCAAGGTGGCAGCCGGCACGCAGGATGCCTCCGTCGGCCCGGCCATGAGTGCCGAGCAATGCGCCCAGGCGCTGGCCAACGGGGTGGAGGTGGTGCGTGGGCTGCCGGGTAACGCCTTGCTGCTGGGCGAGATGGGCATTGCCAACACCTCGGTGGCATCGCTGCTGCTGGCGCGCCTGGCGGGGCTGCCGCTGGCCGAGGTGACGGGTGCGGGCACAGGGCTGGATGCTGCGGGCATCGAACGCAAGCGCGCTGTGCTGCAGCAGGCGCTGGACGCAAATGCCAGTGCCACCAGTCCGCTGGATGCTCTGGCCGCCTTAGGCGGCTACGAGGTGGCTACGTTGGTGGGCGCAGTGCTGCAGGCAGCAGCCGAGCGGCGCGTGATTGTGGTGGACGGCTTCATCACCAGCGCGGCCGTGCTGGTGGCCAGCCGCATCGCGCCGCAGGTGCTGCAGCGCTGCGTGTTCGCCCACCGCTCGGGCGAACGGGGCCACAGCCTGATGCTGGAGCAGATGCAGGCTGAGCCTCTGCTGGACCTGGGCTTGCGCCTGGGCGAAGGGTCGGGTGCGGCGCTGGCCTGGCCGTTGCTGCAATCGGCCTGCGCCGTGCTGCGCGAGATGGCAAGTTTTGAATCGGCCGGTGTGGCTACGCAGACAACCTGAACCTCAGTCCTGGAAGATGTTTCAGCCCACCACAGTGCGGTTGCGGCCTTCTTCCTTGGCGCGGTACAGCGCGGCGTCGGCGCGGGAGAGCATGGCGTCGAGGGTCTCCTGTGGCCCGGTCCAGCTGGTCAGCCCGATGCTCACCTCGCAGTCCAGCGGGTGGCCCGTGGCCAGTGTGGCGTGGATGCGCTGGGCCACGCCCAGGGCGGCCTGGGCGTCGGCTCCCGGCAGCAGCACTATAAATTCCTCGCCCCCATAGCGGCCCAGGCGGTCGGCGCGACGCAGCACCTGGCGGGTGCGCTCGGCAAAGTGCACAAGCACCGCATCGCCGTGCTGGTGGCCGCGTGTGTCGTTGACTGCTTTGAAGTTGTCCAGGTCCACCATCATGATGGACGGCCCGTTGCCGTAGCGCTGCGCGCGCTCCAGCTCGTCCTCACAGCGCTGCAGCAAGGCACGGCGGTTGAGGGCCTGGGTCAGCGAGTCGTAGGTGGCCAGGTGTTCCAGCTCGGTGCGCAAGCGGTCGGTGGCCATCAGCACCGCGCCGATGGACAGCATGAGCACGGTGAGCGCATAGGCACCGATGTACAGGGTCTGGAACAGCGATGGCTCCATCAGGTCGTTGCCTGCGTGCCCAGCCAGTATCGAAACCAGCCTGACGCCCAGCACCAGCATGTGCAGGCCCAGCATCACCTCCACCAGCCGCACGGGGAAGTTGCGCCCACCGTGGTGCAGCATGAAGCGCAGCTGCGCGGCATACAACGCCCCCATCACCACGGTGAAAAACCCCACCCGCACCGCATAGTTGGGCCACCCGTAGGTCAGCCAGGCAAACACGACCGTGGTGCCCGCCATCACCCAGTTCCAGGTGCGCCAGGTGGCGGGCTGGCCCATGAACTGTCGCGTGCCCATGTAGTAGGTGACCGAGCCCAGCACCAGCAGCTGATTGGCCAGCACCAGGCCCAGCCAGTCAGGGATGGCGCCGCGCGCGCCAAACAGCACGGTGGACAACAGCCACAGCAGTGGCGCCGCCGCCCAGCCCCCCACACCGCGAATGCTGGGCGGGTAGTGCCGCCGCATGAACAGCAGCACCATGGCCATGACGGCAGACATGAAGCCCGCCAGGGCGATCATGGAGCGCGGGTCGAGGTTCGTCATGCGGCAGGCAGGAGAAGGAGGAAGGACGCGCTGACGTAATAAATTGTTTCAGATGCGAAGCCAGTATAGCCACGCACCTGGCGGGCACAGCGCTGTTTCGGTGCATGGTTTGCCCGGGGTAGGGTTGGGGGCAGGACGGGTGTGGGCCGGTATGGGGCGGCAAGGTGCGCCTTGTTGGTGCATTTTGTATGCAAAGCACATAAAACATTGTGTACAAAGTTGGCATGGGCTTTGCGTAGGGCATACCCATGCAAAGCACCATCCCTGCGCCCACCCCCGCCGCCATTGAAATCATCGCGCTCACCAAGCGCTATGCCAGCGGCAAGCCCGCCGTGGATGCGATCAACCTGCGCATTGCCAGCGGCAGCTACTGCTGTTTGCTGGGGCCCTCGGGTTGCGGCAAGAGCACCACCTTGCGCATGATTGCGGGGCACGAGTCGGTGACCAGCGGCGACATCCTGCTGGAGAACCGCAACATCACTGATCTGCCCGCCGCCGCGCGGGGCACGGCCATGAGTTTCCAGAGCTTTGCGCTGTTCCCGCACCTCTCGGCACTCGATAACGTGGCCTTCAGCCTGAAGATGAAAGGCGTGGGCAAGGCCGAGCGCCAGGCCCAGGCGCGCGACCTGCTGGAGCGCGTGGCCCTGGGCCATCTGGCCGAGCGCAAACCCGCTGAACTCTCGGGCGGCCAGCAGCAGCGCGTGGCGCTGGCACGGGCCCTCATCACCCAGCCGCGCGTGCTGCTGCTCGACGAGCCACTGTCCGCGCTCGACCCCTTCCTGCGCATCCAGATGCGCGCCGAGCTGCGCCGATGGCAAAAGGAGCTGGGCCTGACCTTCATCCACGTCACCCACAGCCAGGAAGAAGCCATGGCCCTGGCCGACACCATGGTGGTGATGAACCACGGCGTGATCGAACAGGTGGGCAGCCCACACGAGGTCTACAACCGGCCTGCTAGCGAGTTTGTGGCGCGCTTCATGGGCGGCCACAACGTGATCGATACCCCCGAAGGCAAGGTGGGCGTGCGCACCGACCACCTGCAGATCGCCCCTACCCAGGCCGAGCTGCCCTGGAGTGCCCAGCACATGTTGGCCGTGGTGACCGATGTGGAATACCAAGGCACCTACGTGCTGGTGGGCCTGCAAAAGCAGGGCGTGGCCTTGTCGGCCAACGCCACGGCGGCCTATTCAGTGATGGTGTCAGAAGCCGCCTTTGCCGCGCACCCTTATCAAGTGGGGCAGGGCGTGCAACTGCACTGGACGCCCGACCAGGCGCACCCGTTGTCCGTGCCTGCTTCTGCCATGGCGCAAGCCGCCTGACCGTGTCGCCACGCAACCCCTTTTTCACCCGTCCCCTTCCGCAACCCAAGGAGTTTTCCCATGTCCGATGCTTTCCGTGCTGATTCCCCTGCTGTTGTCCCCGAAGCCGCTGGTGTGGCGCGCCGCTCGCTGCTCAAGGGCACAGCGGGCATCCTGGCCGCTGGCATGTTTCCGGCCGTGCATGCGCAGGAAAAAATCGTGCTGCGCTACCTGGGAACGGCCGTGAACCAGGACAAGGCGATTGCCGAGAAATTCAAGGCCGACACCGGCATCGAGATCCAGTACGTGGCCGTAACCACCGACGACGTGACCAAGCGCGCCGTCACGGCGCCCAACAGTTTTGACCTCATCGACACCGAATACTTCTCGCTCAAGAAGATCGTGCCCACCGGCAACCTGAAGGGCATTGACACCAAGCGCATCAAGAACGCCGACAAGATCACCACGCTGTTCACCACCGGTATGGTGGCCGGCAAGGCCGTAGGCGACCAGGGCACGGCGCCCAAGAAGGTGATCTACCTGGAGGGCGAGAAGTCCAAGAAGTTCGCCACCGCGCCCACGCAGTTCATGTCGCTGATTCCGACGACGTACAACGCCGACACGCTGGGCATACGCCCCGATTTGATCAAGCGCCCCGTCAACTCGTGGGCCGAGCTGCTCAACCCCGAGTTCAAGGGCAAGACCGCCATCCTGAACATCCCCTCCATCGGCATCATGGACGCTGCCATGGTGGTCGAGGCCATGGGCATCTACAAGTACCCCGACAAGGGCAACATGACCAAGAAGGAAATTGATCTCACGATCAAGACCCTGATCGAAGCCAAGAAACAAGGCCAGTTCCGCGCGCTGTGGAAGGACTTCAACGAGTCGGTGAACCTGATGGCTTCGGGCGAGGTGGTGATCCAGTCGATGTGGAGCCCTGCCGTCACCGCTGTGCGCACCAAGGGCATCGCCTGCAACTTCCAGCCGCTCAAGGAAGGCTACCGCGCCTGGGCCGCGGGCTTCGGCCTGCCGGCCACGCTGTCGGGCCGCAAGCTCGATGGCGCGTACGAGTTCATCAACTGGTTCCTGGACGGCTGGGCCGGTGCCTATCTGAACCGCCAGGGCTACTACAGCGCCGTGCTGGAGACCGCCAAGTCCAAGATGGAAGCCTACGAATGGGCCTACTGGATGGAAGGTAAGCCCGCCACGCAAGACATCAAGAGCCCGAACGGCGATGTGCTGGCCAAGGCCGGTGCGGTGCGCGACGGCGGCAGTTATGAGTCGCGCATGGGCGGCATTGCTTGCTGGAACGCGCTGATGGATGAGAACAACTACATGGTGCAGAAGTGGAATGAATTCGTCGCGGCATGAGGTAGGCACCCCCTGAGGCGCTGCGCGCCTTCCCCCTCTCTCGTCCCGCTGCGCGGGTCGGGAGGGGGACGCCCCCGGTGCGGCGGGGCGGCCCTTGCACGGGGGCACTGGCCTTAGGCAGCGCCAGTCTCAAGAGCAAGAGCCGAACAGTAGACCTTTGGATTCATTGATTGCAAACACCATGAGCATGACCACCACACCGTCCTTACCCGCTGCTGCCGTTCCTGGTCGCACCATAGCCGCCTGGTGGCAGGCAGCGCCATTCACGCTGGTGTTCGCGCTGTTCTTCCTCACTCCACTGACGCTGATCGTGATGGTCAGCTTCTGGGACTTCAATGAGTACGAGCTGTTGCCCGGGTTCACGTTCAAGAACTACGTGTCGATCTTCGCGGGCTGTGGCGATGCGTCGGAGGGCCTGTGTGTCACGCTCAAGACGTATTACTCCACGCTCAAGTTCAGTTTTCTGGTGTGGCTGATCACGCTGGTGATTGGCTTCACCGTGGCTTACTTTTTGGCTTTCCATGTGCGCTCATCGGGCATGCAGACGCTGCTGTTCGTGCTGTGCACCATCCCGTTCTGGACCTCGAATGTGATCCGCATGATCTCGTGGGTGCCGCTCTTGGGTCGCAACGGGCTGGTCAACCAGACTTTGATGGGCATGAACCTCATCGAGACGCCCATCGAGTGGCTGCTGTTCTCCGACTTCTCTGTGGTGCTCGCCTTTGTGCACCTGTACACCATGTTCATGATCGTGCCCATCTTCAACAGCATGATGCGCATTGACCGCAGCCTGATCGAAGCCGCCAGCGACAGTGGCGCGAGTGGCTGGCAGACGCTGTGGAACGTGATCGTGCCGCTGTCGCGCACCGGCATCATCATCGGCTCGATCTTTGTGATCACAATCGTCATGGGTGACTTCGTGACCATCGGCGTGATGGGCGGGCAGCAGATCGCCTCCATCGGCAAGATCATCCAGGTGCAGACGTCGTACCTGCAGTTCCCGCTGGCGGCGGCCAATGCCGTGATCTTGCTGGCCGTGGTGCTGATGATCATCTGGGGCCTCACGCGGCTCGTCGATATTCGCAAGGAGCTGTGAGATGACCACCCGCATCCGCGAAACCCGCCCGGCCAGCTTCTGGCCCTTGGCCATAGTCTTTGCGCTGTTCGTGCTGTTCATGTACGGGCCCATGTTCGTGATCTTCATCCTGAGCTTTCAGGGGCCGGAAGGCGGGCTCACCTTTCCGATGCGGGGCGTGTCGCTGCACTGGTTCGCCAAGCTGGCCGAAGGGCTGGGCGTGGTGGACATTGGCGCGGCGCTGTGGCGCTCGCTGGGCCTGGGCCTGGCGGTGATGCTGTGCACGGTGGTGCTGTCGGTGCTGGCGGGCCTGGCGTTTCGCAAGCGGCTGGCGGGGGGCAACACGCTGTTCTTCATCGTCGTGGCCAGCCTCATCATGCCGTCCATCATCGTGTCGCTGGGCATTGGGCTGGAGTTCCGGCTCATCGACAACGGCATCAAGGCGGTGCTCGAATGGCTGGGCATGGAAAGCGCGCTGGAGGGCTATGGCACCTCGCTGGGCCTGTTTACCTCTGCTCTGGGCGCACACCTCACATGGACGCTGCCGTTTGGCTTGCTCATCATGTTTGCGGTGTTCAACCGCTTCAACCCTGCGTACGAAGAGGCTGCACGCGACCTGGGCGCCACACCCTGGCAGGGCTTTGCGCATGTGGTGCTGCCGCTGATTGCGCCCTCGGTGGTGGGTATCGGCATGTTTGGCTTCACGCTCAGCTGGGACGAGATCGCCCGCACCTCGCAGGCCATTGGCGATGTGAACACGCTGCCGCTGGAGCTGCAGGGGCTGACCAGCACGGTGACCACGCCGTCCATCTATGCGCTAGGCACACTCACCACCGTGGTGTCGTTCGTCGTGATGGGCATCACGCTGGCGCTGGTGTGGGCACTGGGCCGCAGGCGCAAGGGCCATTCGGGGTAAAAACGGCACCCTTATGACCACCACCCTCCCCAAGCCCCGGCGCGCGCGCGCTGCGGTCACCGAAGCGCCCGTGCAGCCCGACATGACCGGCCAGCTCAGCGACAACGACATGTACGACCGCATGGTGTCGGCCATCCTCGATCACCGGCTGCCGCCCGGCACCAAACTGGTGGAGGACAAGCTGGCGGCTGCCTTTGGCGTGTCGCGCACGCGGGTGCGGCCTGTGCTGGTGCGGCTGGCCAACGAGCAGGTCGTCACGCTCACGCCCAACCGGGGCGCATCCATTGCCCAGCCCACGCCGCAAGAGGCGCTGGAAGTCTTTGAAGCCCGCCGCCTGCTGGAGCCGCGCCTGGTGGAGCTGTTCATCGCCAACGCCACCGACGCTGACATCGCCGCGCTGCGCACCTGCATCGACGACGAAGAGGCCGCCCGCGCCAGTGGCGACATGCGCCGTGCCATCCGCCTGTCGGGCGACTTTCACCTGCACATCGCGCAGGCAGCAGGGCACCAGACGTTGGGGCGCATCCTGCGCGAGCTGGTGTCGCGCACCTCGCTCATCCTGATGACCTACAGCCCCAGCCATGCCCAAACCCGCGAAGAGGCCACGGCCTGCGGCTGCCGCGAGCACCGGGCACTGATCGACGCGATTCGCCTGCGCGATGCGCGCGAGGCGCCCCGGCTGATGCTGGCCCACCTGGCGCGCATCGAATCGCAGCTGGAGTTCACGCCCCCTGCGGCGGAGGCCCCTGATTTGGCACAGTTGCTCGGCGGGGCCTGACTCGCTTTCCAAAGCCTTCCTCCATGCGCCAACTGCTCGTCATCAACCCCAATATGTCGGCCCATGTCAGTACCTTGCTGCAGCGGCATGTGCAGGGGGCTGTGGGCTCGCATGTGGCGGTGCGCACGGCCACGGCCCGCTTTGGCGCACCGTACATCGCGTGTGAGGCGAGCTACGCCGTGGCGGCCCACGCAGCGCTCGATGTGTGGGCGCACGAGATCGCACAGCCACACGCCCCGCCCGACGCGGTGCTGATCGGCTGCTTTGGCGACCCTGGCCTGATGGCGCTGCGCGAGAGCAGCCCCGTGCCCGTCACCGGCCTGGCCGAAGCGTCATTCATCGAAGCCGCGCGCCACGGCCGCTTTGCCATCGTCACCGGCGGCGAGCGCTGGGGCCCCATGCTGCAGCGCCTGGCCCAGGCGCTGGGCCACGCCCACGCACTGGCAGGCATCCAGACCGTGGCCCCCACCGGCGCGCAACTGGCGGCTGACCCCGAAGCGGCCCGCTCGCTGCTGGCCCAGGCCTGCAGAGACGTGGTGCGGCAGATGGGAGTGCAAGCGGTGATTTTGGGCGGGGCGGGGCTGGCAGGCATGGCTGCCGCTGTGCAGCCGCAAGTGTCGGTGCCGGTGATCGACAGCGTGGTGGCCGGTGCCACCTGGGCGCTGCGCGCGCACCCCGTGCCGCCGGAGCGCAAGGTGGCAGGGTTTGATGTGGCGTGGGTGGGGGTGTCGCAGGAGATGGCGGCGCTGGGCACCCCCTGCGTGGCCTGACCCGGCCTGGAGGGCCGACGGTTGCGCAAGGGTTCGGAGTCTCTGCCAGAGCGCAGTTTTCGAGTGTTTTTGGCCGGATGCGCTAGAAAAATATGCGTCAAATGCTATGAATTTTGAAGCGCAGTGCGTTCTGTGCGTTCTGTGCGTTCTGTGCGTTCTGTGCGTTCTGTGCGTTCTGTGCGTTCTGTGCGTTCTGTGCGTTCAGGGCGTTCAGGGCGCCAGCGTCTTCGGCCGGTAGTCGCAATACTCGCTCACCACGCATTCCCAGCAGCGCGGCTTGCGCGCCTGGCACACATAGCGGCCTAGCAGGATCAGCCAGTGGTGCGAGTCCACCGCATAGGCGGCGGGCACGCGCTTCATCAGCTGCAGCTCCACGGCCAGCGGGTTCTTGCCCGGTGCCAGGCCTGTGCGGTTGCTCACGCGGAATATGTGCGTGTCCACCGCCATCGTGGGCTGGCCAAAGGCCACGTTCAGCACCACATTCGCCGTCTTGCGGCCCACGCCGGGCAGGGCCTCCAGCGCTTCGCGCGTGCGGGGCACCACGCTGCCGTGCTGCTCCACCAGGATGCGGCAGGTCTCCATCAGGTTCTTGGCCTTGGTGCGGTACAGGCCGATGGTCTTGATGTAGCCCTCCAGCCCCTCCAGACCCAGGTCCAGGATGGCCTGGGGCGTGCCCGCCACCGGGAACAGCTTGCGCGTGGCCTTGTTCACGCCCACGTCGGTGGCCTGAGCCGACAGCAGCACGGCGGCGAGTAGTTCGAACGGCGTGGTGTATTCCAGCTCCGTGTTGGGCAGGGGGTTGGCCGCCTTGAGGGTGGCGAAGAAGGGCTCGATCTGGGCGGTTTTCATCATCATCGTTGGCGGGGTGGGGCAGGGGGCTGGCTTCTTTTGGTGGGTGTGGCCGGTGCCGCATTGTCCCGCAGCTGTGTCTGCAAAAATTCCAGGAACATCCGCACCGCAGCGGGCAGGGTGCGGCCGCTCAGGGTTTGCAGCTCGGCGGCGCGGGCGTTCATGCCGGGCTCGCGGATCTGCGCCGCGTGCAGCTCGCCGCGCTGCACCCGGTCGCGCACCGTCACCTCGCCCGAGATGGACAGGCCGCCGCCATGCAGCACAAAGTGCATCAGCGTCTCGAAGTGGTTGCACACCAGCGCGGGCTCGAAGACCAAGCCGCGCTGGCTGCAGCCAATGTCGAACAGCTGGCGCACGGTGTTGTCGCGCTCGGGCAGGGCGATGGGGTAGGCGTGCATCTGCGCCAGCGTGACGGAGTGGGCGCGTGCCAGCGCGTGGTCGGGCCGCATGATGGCAATGACGGGCGCGGCCTGGCGGTGCTGCACCACGATGTCCCGCTCGGCCGAGCGGCTGTAGGTCAGGCCAATGTCCGCGTCGCCGTTGAGTACTGCCACGGTCACTGCTGCCGGGCTGGCCACGCGCAGGTGGAACTGAATGCCGGGGTACTGCAGGCGGAACTGCGCCATCACACGTGGCAAAAACTCGATGGCAAAACCCGCCGAGCTGCAAATGCGCACCAGCCCCGTGCGCAGGCCCTGCAGCGCCTGGATGTCGGAGACCACGCGGTCGGCCTCCAGCGCGCCGCGCCGTGCATGGGCGGCCAGCAACTCGCCCGCAGCGCTGGGCGCCATGCCGCGCGGGCGCCGGTCAAACAGCGGCACGCCCAGCAGGTCTTCGAGGGCGGCCACCTGGCGACTCACGGCCGAGGGCGATACATTCAGGCGCGTGGCGGCCTCGCTGACGGAGCCGCTGCGCACCACCTCCAGAAAGTAGCGCAGCGCGGTGTCCTGCAAGCGGCTGGAAAGCATGGGGGCCTTTCGGGGTGTGGATTGCATAAAACGCAAAGATAACCCCAGAAATCGTCGATTGTCGAAACGCAGCGGGCTGCGTATGCTGACTCGCCAATGACACATTCAACGGCCCCAGCACCCATGTCTTCTGCAAACAGCCTTCCCCCGGGCGACACCCCCAGCCGCATCGTGGACCACACGGCCACCGGCCTGTCGCGCGCCATCCACGCGCGCGAGGTCTCCTGCACCGAGGTGCTGGACGCCTACCTGGCCCAGGTGGACCGGCTCAACCCCGTGGTGAACGCTCTGGTGGCGATGGTGGACCGCAACGCCCTGCGCGCGCAGGCGGCGGAGCGCGATGCGCAACTGGCGCGCGGCGAGAGTCGGGGCCCGCTGCATGGGTTTCCGCAGGCGCCCAAGGACATCATGCCCGCTGCGGGCATGGTCACTACGCGGGGCTCGCCCATCTTTGCCGGGCAGGTCTCGGCCACGGATGCGGTGGTGTTCGAGCGCATGCGCGCGGGCGGTGCGCTCTTCATTGGCCGCAGCAATTCGCCGGAGTTTGGCCTGGGCGGCCACACCTACAACCCGGTGTACGGCACCACGCGCAACGCCCACAACCCGGCCGTATCGGCGGGCGGCAGCAGCGGTGGGGCGGCGGTGGCGGTGGCATTGCACATGCTGCCCGTGGCTGATGGCTCGGACATGATGGGATCGCTGCGCACGCCAGCGGCCTTCAACAATGTGTATGGGCTGCGCACCTCGTTCGGCTTGGTGCCGCATGGGCCGACAGAAGAAGTGTTCTTCCAGCAGTTCAGCGTGGCCGGGCCCATGGCCCGCAACATTCCGGACCTGGCGCTGCTGCTGTCGGTGCAGGCGGGTTTTGATGCGCGCCTGCCGCTCACGCGCCGCCACGAGGATGTTGCCCTGCTGGGCCAGCCGCTGGAGCGCGACTGGCGCGGTGCCCGCATCGGCTGGCTGGGCGACCTGGGCGGCCACCTGTCCACCGAGCCCGGTGTGCTGGCCACCTGCGAAAAGGCGCTGGAACACTTCCGCTCCGCAGGCTGCACGGTGGAGTCCGTCGTGCCCGCGTTCGACCTGAAGCAGCTGTGGAACGCATGGATCGACCTGCGCAGCTTCAGCGTGGCAGGGGCCAATGCGGCCTTGTATCGCAACCCGGCCACGCATGCGCTGCTCAAACCCGAGGCGGTGTGGGAGATCGAGCGCGGCATGCGCCTGACTGCCTTGCAGGTGTACGACGCAGCCCGTGTGCGCAGCGCGTGGTACCAGTTGCTGCGCGGCCTGTTCGAGCAGTTCGATTTTCTGGTGCTGCCCGCCGCACAGGTCTTCCCGTTCGATGCCGCTATGGACTGGCCCCACGAAGTCGGCGGCCGGACCATGGACACCTACCACCGCTGGATGGAGGCCGTGGTGCCCGCCACCATGGCTGGGCTGCCCGCGCTGGCAGCCCCCGCAGGCTTCGGCCCCAGCGGCCTGCCTGCGGGTCTGCAGATCATCGGCCCGGCGCAGTCTGACGCCGCCGTGCTGCAGATCGGCCACGCCTACGACCAGGCCAGCGGGTATGCGCGCCAGCGAAGTCCCTTGCTGGATTGATGGGGGCCTGGCCGTTCGCCATTCCTTACCACACCGTTACCCCCCTCGCTTTTGTCAATGTGCTTTCTGGAGAGCTTCACCATGCTGCGTTCCCGCTTCGTATCGAGTCTTCTGCTCAGTGCCCTGGTACTGGGCGCGCCCGGCCTGGCGCAGGCACAGACTTACCCTGACCGGCCCATCAAGCTGGTCGTGCCTTTTGCAGCAGGTGGCGCGACCGACATCCTGGGGCGGTTGCTGGCCACAGCCATGGGCGAGCGCCTGGGGCAGCCCATGGTGGTCGAGAACCGACCCGGCGCGGGCACGGTGGTGGCAGCATCCGTGGTGGCCAAGGCGCCTGCTGACGGCTACACGCTGCTGCTCGGGTCCAACACCACGCTCACGATGAACCCGGCCATTCGCACGAACCTGCCGTACGACCCCCTCAAGAGCTTCACGCCCCTGGCCCTGGTGGCCGACATGGGGTTGCTGCTGGTGGCCCACAACGACACCCCGGGCCAGTCGCTCAAGGACATCGTGGCCCAGGCCAAGGCGGCGCCGGACAAGTTTTCGTATGGCTCCTACGGCACGGGCTCGTCGGTGCACTTTGGCGCCGAGATGCTCAAGACCACGGCAGGCTTTCCGATGATGCATGTGCCTTTCAACGGCAGCTCGCCCAGCCTTACGGCGCTGATGGGCGGGCAGGTGCAACTGGCGGTGGACACCGTGGTGGCGTCCACGCCGCTCATCAAGTCCGGCAAGATCAAGGCGATTGCGGCGCTCAGTCCTCAGCGCCTGGCCCTGCTGCCCAATGTGCCCACGGTGGCCGAAAGCGGCTACCCCGGCTTTGACATGGGATCGTGGTTTGCCTTTGTGGGGCCCGCAGGCCTGCCCGCACCCGTGCAGAAGAAGCTGGAAAAGGCCCTGGCCGAGACCATGGCCTCGTCGGAGTTCAAGAAGAAGATGGTGGACATCGGCCTCACACCCCTGGGTGGCAATGGGGATGCGCTGCGCGCACGCATTGAGCGCGAGCTGCCGCTGATGCGCGCCGTGGCGGCGCGGGCGGATATCCGGGTGGATTGACGGTGGGCGCCGGAACCTGGCTGATCAGCCTTTCAGCGTCGCCCGACAGGTTTCAGCGCGCCCGCTTGACTGGGATGCACAGCCAGCACGGAAAGCGCCCGGTGGCCGGGTCCACCGCAAAGTCCTCGTCGTAAATTTCCAGCGCGGCGCGGGGCTCGCATTCCCAGCCTTCGGGAATCTGGCCCGGCGCGCCCATCTGCGCCCAGGCGGCAGCGATCTCGGGCCCGGTGCCCACAAAGTGCATGCAGGCGTAATCGCCGCCTTCGTAGTCCATCACCTGCACATCGGGCCCGGTGCGCAGGCCCACGCCAATCTGCACCGCTGCGTCATAGCGGCACCGCTCGGGCGGCGTGCAGGCCGGGTCGTCGTGGCTGAAGCCGTAAAACTTGGGTCGCGGATCATTCAGGCGATTTGCGGCACACCAGCTGCCAAAACGCTCCCACAGCTCGGTCAGGCCCGGGTGGCCGTAAGCGCCGGTGTGGCGCATGGTGGCAAGGCGCATGCGGGGCAGGGTGCGGATGGTCAAGGTCATGGCGGGCAGGGCAATGGCGTGGAGGGAAAACCCAGTTTAGAGCCTGTCGGACGGACACCGCATGAATCCTGCGTCGCAATTGGCGACAATGCACGGTTTGTTGCCAACCACTTCTGTCCACGCCATGCAATTTGCCGACCGCCTGAACAACGTAGAAACCTCCGCCATCCGCGAGCTTTTCAAGCTGCTGGGCAAGCCCGGCATCATCAGCTTTGCAGGCGGATTCCCCGACAGCGCGATGTTCGACGTGGAAGGCATCCGCGCCGCCAGCAATGCTGCCCTGGCCGAAGAACCCGGTGCGGCGCTGCAGTACGGTGCCACCGAAGGCTATAACCCGTTGCGCGAGCAACTGGCCGCCTTCATGACCAGCAAGGGCGCCAGGGATGTGGCGGCCGAACACCTCATCGTCACCACCGGCAGCCAGCAGGCGCTGGACCTGCTGGGCAAGACGCTCATCAGCCCCGGCGACAAGGTGATTGTGGAAGGCCCGACCTTCCTGGCAACCATCCAGTGCTTCCGCCTGTATGGCGCCGAACTCATCAGCGCGCCCATCGACGGCAACGGCGTGAAGACCGACGAGCTGGAAAAGCTCATCGCCGAACACAAGCCCAAGTTCGTTTACCTGATCCCTACCTTCGGCAACCCCAGCGGCGCCATGCTGAGCCTGGAGCGCCGCAAGGCCGTGCTGGCAATGGCCGTGAAGCACAACACGCTGATCGTCGAGGACGATCCTTATGGCGATCTGTATTTTGGCGATGCGCCTCCCCCTAGTCTGCTGAATCTGTCGGCCACCGTGCCCGGCAGCCGCGATCTGCTGGTGCACTGCGGCAGCCTGAGCAAGGTGCTGTCGCCCGGCCTGCGCGTGGGCTGGATGATTGCCCCGGCCGAGTTGCTGGGCAAGGCCACCATGTGCAAGCAGTTCAGCGATGCACACACCAGCACCTTTGCGCAGGCCACGGCCGCGCAGTACCTCAAGGCCGGCCGCATGCCTGGCACGCTGGCCAACGTGCGCAAGGTGTATGCCGAACGTGCCCAGGCCATGGGCGACGCGCTGCGCAAGGAACTGGGCGACGCCATCGAATTTGTGCAGCCCCAGGGCGGCCTGTTCGTGTGGGCGCGCCTGACGGGCGCAGGCGGCAAGGTGGCCGATGGCAACGTGCTGGCCAAGCGCGCGATTGAAAAGGGTGTGGCCTTTGTGCCCGGCACGCCGTTCTTCTGCGCCAACCCCGACCACGCCACCTTCCGCCTGTCGTTCGCGACGGCCGATGTGGACAAGATCCGCGAAGGCGTCGCGCGCCTGGGCCAGGCGATCTGACGCCTCCATGTCCGACACCAACGATCTCGCCAACGTTCTCCAGCGCCTTGAAAGCCTGGAGATCAAGGCCAGCTTTACCGAAGACTTGCTGGACCAGCTGAACATGACCATCTACCAGCAGCAGCAACTGATCGACCGGTTGACGCACGAGGTCATCCAGCTGCGCCAGCAAGCGCCTGAAGGCGGCTCGAACGGCCCGCGCAACCTGCGCGACGAGCTGCCGCCACATTACTGATCGGAGCTGATCCGATCGCTCGGTCTACGCCCTGACGGACCGCCAGGCAGCCTCGGCCAGCTCGGTGCGGTAGGTAGTCGGCGAGGGCAAACCGCCCTGTGCCGCGTTGCCCGACAGCCAGGCCCTGCAGTAGCTCTGCACTGGCCCCATCACCAGTGACGGCATCAGCTCGCACGGCAGGTCGCGCAGCGCGCCGGACCGGCGGTGGGGCTCAAACCAGGCCACCAGCGCCTGGTTGCGGCGGCGCGCGGCCTCGGCCAGGTCTGGCGTGCGCGGGCCGGCGGCCACGGCGCCCCGCGCCTGAAACAGAAAACGCGCCCGCTCGGGCTGCGCCACCACCCAGTCCAGATAGCCCGTGACCAGGGCCTGCACGCCCGCCTCCACGCCCTGGGCGGCATCCAGCTGCGCCTGCACGCTGCGCGACTGGTCGTGATAAATCTCGAAGAACAGCGCCGCCACGATGCCGTCGCGGTTGCCAAAGTGGTGATAGATGCTGCCCACGCTGGCCCCGCAGCGCGCGCGCACGCCGTCGATGGTGACCGCATCCACGCCGCCTTCGGCCGCGCAGGCCAGGGCGGCGTTCAGGATGTCCTGGCGGCGGTCGGTGGGGGCTTCAGCAGGGGATGAAGTGGGGGGCGGGGAATTGCGGCTTGCCATGGAACGTGATTCTAGAATAAAGTTCTAGAAAATACTTCTAGTCCACAATCCTCCCATGCATTCCTCTCCTTCCATGGCCGCTCCTGCCGCCCCTGCAGCCGCTGCCTCCATGCCCGGTGCCGCCTTGTACCCGCACCTGCTCGCCCCCCTCGACCTGGGGTTCACCACCCTCAAAAACCGCGTGCTCATGGGCTCCATGCACACGGGGCTGGAGGATGGGCGCGACCTCTCGCGCATGGCGGCGTACTTCCGCGAGCGGGCTGAGGGTGACGTGGGCTTGATCGTGACGGGTGGCTTTGCTCCCAACATCGCGGGCTGGGCCAAGCCGTTTGCGGGCACGCTGGCGACCTCGGGCGCGGCCAAGCGCCACCGCGTGGTGACCGAGGCCGTGCATACAGCGGGCGGCAAGATCGCGCTGCAGATCCTGCACACCGGGCGCTACGCCTACCACCCGCTGGCCGTGGCGCCCTCGCGGCTGCAGTCGCCGATTTCGCCGTTCACGCCGTTCGCGCTGTCGGCACGGGGGGTGGAGCGGCAGATCCGCGCCTTCGTCAATTGCGCGATGAAGGCGCGCGAGGCCGGGTACGACGGCGTGGAGGTGATGGGCTCCGAGGGTTATTTCATCAATCAGTTTCTGTCGCAGGCCACCAACTTGCGGCGCGATGAATGGGGCGGCGACTACAGCCACCGCATGCGCTTGCCGGTGGAGATTCTGGCCCGCATGCGCGAGGCCGTTGGCAAGGACTTCATCATCATCTACCGCCTGTCGATGATCGACCTGGTGCCCGGCGGCAGCGCTTGGGACGAGATCGTCACCCTGGGCAAGGCCGTGGCCATGGGCGGGGCGAACATCGTGAACACCGGCATTGGCTGGCACGAGGCGCGGGTGCCCACCATTGCCACCAGTGTGCCGCGCGCAGCGTTTGCGTGGGTCACGCAGAAGATGAAGGCCGAGTTCGCGGCGGCAGGCATTGCCACACCGCTGGTCACGTCCAACCGCATCAACACGCCCGAGGTGGCCGAGCAGGTGCTGGCCGAGGGCTGCGCCGACATGGTGTCCATGGCTCGCCCGCTGCTGGCCGATGCCGCGTTTGTGAAGAAGGCTGCGCAGGGCCGGGCCGACCGCATCAACACCTGCATCGCCTGCAACCAGGCCTGCCTGGACCATGTGTTCCAGAACAAGACCAGCAGTTGTCTCGTCAACCCGCGCGCCTGCCATGAGACCGAGTTGGTGTACCGCCCCGTGTCGTCGCGTAAGCGCGTGGCTGTGGTGGGCGCGGGGCCAGCGGGCCTCACCGCCGCCACGGTGGCCGCCGAGCGGGGGCATGAGGTGCACCTGTTTGACGCCGCGCCCGCCATCGGCGGCCAGCTCAACATGGCCAAGGTGATTCCGGGCAAGGAAGAGTTCCACGAAATGCTGCGCTACCTGGGTACACGCGTGGACGACACGGGCGTGCAACTGCACCTGAACCAGCGCGTGCAGGCCGCCGACCTTGTGGGCTTTGACGAGGTCATCGTCGCGACCGGCGTGGAACCTCGCGACCCGAAGATCCCCGGCCAGGACCACCCCAAGGTGCTGAGCTACATCGACGTGCTGAAGCGCGGCAAGCCCGTGGGCGAGCGCGTGGCCATCATCGGCGCGGGAGGCATCGGCTTTGACGTGGCCGAATTCCTCACGCATGGCGATCACCTCTCCACCACGCTCGATTTGTCTGCCTGGAAGGCCGAATGGGGCATCACCGATCCGGCCGAGGCGCGCGGTGGCCTGGCCACCAGTGGCCCGCGCGTGACGCCCCCTGCACGGCAGGTGACGCTGCTGCAGCGCAAGAAGGGCAAGCTCGGCGCGGGCCTGGGCAAGACCACGGGCTGGATTCACCGCACCACGCTCAAGATGAAAGAGGTGCAAATGGTGAGCGGCGTGAACTACGAGCGCATTGCCGACGAGGGCCTGCTGGTGTCTTATGGCGAAAAACGAGAGGACCCGACCTGGATCCCGTGCGACACCGTCGTGCTGTGTGCGGGGCAGGTGCCGCTTTTCAGCCTGGCGCAGGCACTGGAAGCCCAGGGCCTGAAGCCCCATCGGATTGGCGGAGCGCTGGAGGCCGGTGAGCTGGACGCCAAGCGCGCCATCGACCAGGCGGCGCGTCTGGCGGCCCGGCTGTAGAGGTCGCGGTGTGCGTACCGCCCGGAGGGCGGGCTACTTGACCTGCTGGGCGTGTTGTTGAGGTGTTTTTGGTTGGTAGCGCCGGAAGAATATGCCTGAGTAGCTATTGTTTTGATAGTAAATGTGCTGCCGTTACTGCGATGGTGTGCCGCTGCGGCCGTGCCCGCCCAGTCCCTCAGGCGGGCAGGTCCAAGGCGTTGAACACCCGCAGCGCGGCCCAGGCGTCGTTGGCGGCGTACACCAGTTGGGCCTCGCTGAGCTGCGGGTTGGCCCAGTTGGATGTGGCGGCTTTTTTGGACTTGATAAAGCGCTTGTTGAACAGCACCGCCACTGCGCCCTTCACGCCCATGTCCTTGCGGTAGCCCTGCTTTCGGAACACGGTGTTCAGCTCCAGCACATCGGCCGGCTGCACGCCCAGCTTGTGCTGGATGCGCTTGGTGTCGTCCCCCAGGCCAAAGCCCGCCTTGGTCACACCCTGCAGGGCCAGCAGCTCGGCCACGCGCGCGCGGCAGCCGGGGTCGTGCAACTGGAACACCCAGGCCCGTTCCAGCGTGGCCAGTTGCACGATGTGCGGACCGTCCGATGACTGCCCCTGCACAAAGGTGGGTTTGGACTCGGTGTCGAAGCCCCAGGCGCTGGCGCTGGCCAAGGCTTTGCAGGCCTGGTCGGCCTGAGCGGGCGTGGAGACCAGCGCTATGCGGTCTGTGCCCAGGCGCTCAAAGGGCTCCAGTAGGGCGATCTGTTCTTTGTCTGGCGTGGGGCGTTGGGCGGTGCGCGCAGAGGGGTGGTGGAGAGCGGAAGCCGGCTGGCGCAGGGAGGGAGGAGGGGCCGTCATGCTGGCCATTGTGCCGCGCGGGGCCCCACGCCCTTCCTCTTTCTGTGCGTACTGCATGCAGCTGTGCAGGCGCAGCGTCTGGCAGCGTCAGCGCTTGCTGGCTTTGCGCAAGCGGGGTGCTTCCGCCACGTGCGCCAGGGCCTGTTCACAGGCTGCCACGGCCAGCGCCTGGCGTCCCGCCAGCCAGCCTACGCCAAACCAGGCGTTGGATTTGCCCGCCTCAGCGCTCTCGCGGTACAGCGCGGCGGCTACGCGCTCGTCGTTGAGGCGGCCCAGTGCTGACAGCGCGGGCTGCAGGCTGTCCAGAAACCGGGCGCTGTGTGCATCCAGCGCGGGCGCCACGAACTCGGTGAGGTAGCGCAAGCGTTTAAGGCGCTTGCGCAGGCGGTGCTGCGCCTGTGGCGTGCGCGCGGCAAAGCCCCGGGTGCCTTTTTGCACCTGGGCATGCAGTGCGCGCAGGCGGTGCTGCAGCAGGCGACGTGTGGCCCGGGTGTCCAGGCCCGCCGGGTCGTCGCCAGTGGCGTCCAGGCCCTGGGTGGTGAAGGCCATCAGGCCCACCAGCGCGCCCTGGAAGGCTGCGTTGCGCACGATGTGCGCGGCGGTGGCTTGCCCTGCGTCTGCACTCTTTTGCGACGGCAGGTGTGGTGCTCCGGCGGCGTGCAGTTCGGTTTCGATGCGTTCCATCACCTGGCTGCGGTCCCGCAAATGGCCGAGCTGCTGGAACACATCGACCAGGGGCGGCTCCCAGGCGGGGTCGAAGCTGCCGGGGGCCAGCGGTGCCAGCTCGCGCAAGGCGGTGCGCAGGCGGCGGATGCCGATGCGCAACTGGTGCACCTGCTCATCGTCGTTTGCGCCTTCGGCGATGTCGCTGGCAGGGCCTACCATCTGCTGCAGGCAATGCGCCACCACGGCGCGCTGCAGCGCGGGCCCTGGCGGCAGTGGCAGGGAGGGGTAGGTCAGCGGCCGGGGCTTGCGTGCGGGCCTGCCACCGGGTGCTGCCAGCAGCCGCTCGCCCCGCTCGGCCTTGGACACGGTGCTCAGAAACAGCCCGTGGCGCGCGGACCATTGGGTGGCGAGCGCCGCCAGGCCCGCCACTGTCCCGGCCTTGAGTTCAAGCTCCAGTTCGCAAATCGGGGCCTCGGCCTGCTGCGGTGTGCCCCGGTGGGCCACCACCCGACCGGTGTCCAGTGCCAGCTCGACCACCGCCCCCTGTCGGGTGATGTCGCGGGTCATGCGGTCCATCTCGGTGCCGTAGGTTTCTTCGAGCGGGCCGCTGGCGGCCTGCAGCGCCTGTAGCAGCCGGGCACCCGCCACGGTGCCGTCGTGCAGCTGGGGCAGGGGTTCAGGCGCTGCGCCAGCGGTGGCTGGGCCGCGGGCGACGTTGTGCTCTTGCCGGTCCAGCGGGCCGTCGCCCAACGCCTTGACGGTTTGCACCCATTGGTCGCCCTCACGGCGCAATCGAAACGCAATGCCCCGGGAGGCCAGGGCGCCATCGGGCGTGTCGAAGTAGCGCGCCTCCATGCGGACGGTGACCCACCGGCCCCGGCGCACGGCCGCCTGCACAGCGGCAAGGCGCTCGGGCGGGATACAGAACTTGAATTCAATTTCCATGGTGGCCGCATTATCCCGTGGTATCGCCGTTGCGGCGCGATGCTGGATTATGGGCGACCGATAACACTGTGAAAGTATTTAAAACTCGATGAGTTTTATTGAATTGATTAACTATATCGGACGATTGAAGGAGGAAATCAGGCTCATGCCCAGTGGTTTGCCTTGATTATCCCGAATGGAGGTAATGATTTTGAATGCCGAGGCCTGAACCCGGTCTGGCAGGCGGACAAAATTATTTTCCTGCACCAGGGTATCGCCATTGAGGAACGACCAGAGGATGAACCGGAGCGCCTGGGCCGTCTGGTCAGGGTTCTGCGTGACCTTGGGGAACACCACAAACGTGCCCATGGTGATGGGCCACACCGATTTGCCGGGCCGCTGGGTCAAGGTGCTGTTGAAAACCCCGGTGGCCGCCCAATCGCTGTTGGCCAGGGCGGCCTTGAACGCATCGATGGAGGGTTTGACATAAACGCCGTCGGCGTTTTTCATCTGCACAGAGGTCAGTCCGTATTCAGCCACATAGCCGTGGTCCACATACCCAATGGCACCCACCGTGTCGCGCACGCCCTTGGCCACGCCGTCGCTGCCTTTGAAGGCCAGCACCCCCGCGGGCCAGGCGATGCTGGTTTTGGCGCCGTACGAGGTTTTCCATTTGGGACTCACCTTGCCCAGATAGTCCGCAAAGTTGTAGGTGGTGCCGGAGCCATCGGCACGCACCACCACCTTGATGGGCAGGTCGGGCAGGGAGATGTCGGGGTTCAGGGCCGTGATTTCTGGCGCATTCCAGCGGCCAATCTCGCCCATGAAGATGCGGCTGAGTACCTCGCCCGTGAGGCGCAACTGGGCGTTTTGCACCTTGGGCAGGTTGACGATGGGGCTGATGCCGGTGATGGCCACGGGCAGCGCCAGCAGACCCTGTTCGATCAGGTCCTTGTCAGCCGGGTACACATCGGTTGCACCAAATCCCACGGCCTGTTGCTGGATTTTTTTCATGCCTGCGCTGGAACCCACCGGGTCATAGTCCACCGCGCTGCCGGTGGCCTTGGCATAGGCCTTGGCCCAGCTGCGGTAGATGGGCGCGGCTGCCGACGACCCGGCGCCCGTCACGGCTTGTGCGCTGGCAGGGATCGCGTGCCACAGGCTCGCTGCAAGCAGAAAAATGGAGTAAATATATTTCATGTGTTTTATTTAATGGTTTTTTATGAATAACGATATGCCATGCGATTCTGATGCAACGGAAATTTACGCAACGCGCGATCCTCGTCGGATGTGCGTTCAGCGCGCCAATCCTAGCAAAAAGGGGCGGATTTTAAAGGCTGCCTTGGAGGTCCGGGGTTTCTCTGCTCGTCATTAATCTGTCATTTGAAACAATTAGTATCTTTCGCAGACAGCCAGGGGCCGGTGCGCGGGGCCAAGGTGCTGCGCCATGGGCTTGTGCTCAGCGGCAGCACGCGTTTGCCTCCCACAAGATGGCGGCGCCCTGGTGGACCTTCACGAAAGATTCAGATGCTTCAAAAAATGAAAATTGGTACCCGCCTGGCCTTGGCATTTGCCGTGCTGTTGCTGCTGATCTCGGCCCTGGCGGCCGGCGGCATCAGCGGCGCCAAGCGGTTGACCGAGCGCAGCGCAGCCTTGTATGGCGACCGCACCGTGCCCATGGGTGTGCTGGCCGAGATCAGCCACCTGACGCAGCGCAACCGGGTGCTGGTAATGGACATGCTGATGGACCCTGGCACCAGCAACCTGGAGGCCAGCCACGCGGCTCTGAGCGCCAATGTCGAGCGCATCCAGGCCCTGTGGAAAGACTACGCCGCCAAGCCGCTGGGGGCTGAGGAGCAAGCCCTGGCGCAGGCCTTTGCCGACGCCAACGCCACCTACCTGGACAAAGGCCTGATCCCGGCGTCGGCCGCGCTGGTGGCGGGCAAGTACGACGATGGCTCGGAGTTGTATATCACCCAGATCCGTCCCAACGCGCTCAAGGTGCAGGACGCCATCGAGCGCCTGGTGGCCCTGCAGATCAATGTGGCCGCGGCAGAGTTTGCAGGGGCCCGTGCGATGAGCGACACCATCCACTGGTGGATGCTGGCGGCCACTGCCCTGGCGTTGATGGTGGGGGCCGCGATGGCCTGGGTCATCACCCGCTCCATCTCGCGGCCGCTGCGTCAGGCCGTGGTGCTGGCGCGCACTGTGGCGGGTGGCGATCTGACGGCGCACATTGATGTGCGTGGCAATGACGAGACAGCCGAGCTGCTGGGGGCCCTGCGCGAGATGAACCACCAGCTGGTGCGCGTGATCACCGAGGTGCGCGCCAGTACCGAGACCGTTGCCCACGAGGCGGTGGTGATGGCGGGTGGCACCGAGGACCTGGCGCGCCGCACCGAGGTGCAGGCGTCCAACCTGCAGGAGACTGCCGCGTCGATGGAGCAGCTGACCATCACGGTGCAGCACAACACCGACAACGCCCAGCGTGCCACCGCCTTGGCGCAGGAGGCGAGCAATGTGGCCAATGAGGGCGGCAGCGTGATGCGCGACGTGATCGCGACCATGCAGGAGATCAAGGTCCAGTCGCAAAAGATCACGGACATCATCAAGGTGATCGACGACATCGCCTTCCAGACCAACCTGCTGGCACTCAATGCGGCGGTAGAGGCTGCCCGTGCCGGTGAGCAGGGCCGGGGCTTTGCGGTGGTGGCGGGCGAGGTGCGCGGGCTGTCGCAGCGCAGCAGCATGGCAGCGCGCGAGATCCGCGGCTTGATTTCGGCCAGCGTGCAGGGGGTGGAGCGCGGATCGACCCTGGTGGGGCAGGCGGGCGAGCGCGTGGCCAACACCGTGCACCATGTGAACCAGGTGGTGTCGCTCATCACCGCCATCAAGGACGCGGGGCAAGAGCAGGCCCGGGGCATTGCCCAGATCGGCGAGGCCGTGCGCCAGCTGGACGCGGCCACGCAAAAGAACGCTGCTCTGGTGGATGACAGTTCGTCCGCCTCGACTGGTATGAAGAACCAGGTGCGGCGCTTGCTGGAGGTGATTCACCAGTTCCGCCTGGCGCCCGATGCCGCTTTGTCCGGGGCAGCTGTCCCCCGGTTGCCGGCCGGCGGCCCAGCGCCTGCGGCTGCTGTGCTGCAGGGTGGCGGGGCCAACCCGGCGCAGCTGGCTCTGTCGGCGCGCTAAGCGGTCCAGCGCATGCAACCCAGGCCACCGGTGCTCTGCGGCGTTCAGACCTGCAGTGCCTGGCCCCCGACTCAGCCATGAACCGCACCGATGTCCTGATCGCCATCGCCGAAGTGGCCCGCAGCGGCGGTGCCGCCGCGCCGGAGGACGCCATCTCGCAACTGGCCATGATCATTGATGACCTGGAGCTGTCCTGTAGCGGATCGGAGCATGTGATGGAGATGCTGCTGGGCATCGCCGCCTGCCTGTGGAACCTGCAGCAGGAGCGGATGCGGCTGTAGTCAGCCACGGGCCTTGGGTGCCTCCGTTGCACTGCCCGCCTGGCGTTTCATCCCGCCACCGCCGCTGCGCAACTCCTGCGATCGTCCACCGGCTCTTGGCGCTTAATCGTCTTGCGCTTCAAGCGACGCCACCTGGTTGCGCCCCCGGTGCTTTGCCAGGTACAGCGCCTGGTCGGCACGGTCTAGCATGTCGCGCAGGCTGCGGTCGCTCTGGCGGAAGGTGCCCACCCCCAGGCTGGTGGTGAAGCGGTAGCTGTGGCCGGCATCGTCCGTGAGCTGCAGCGCGCGAATGCTGTGCAGCATGCGCGTGGCGACCTCCAGGCCTTCTGCCAGGGTGGTCAGTGGCAGCAGCACGCCAAACTCTTCACCACCCAGCCGACCCACCGTATCGCTGGCGCGCAACTGGCCTTTGATGGCCTGCGCAAACGCCAACAGGGCACGGTCACCTTCCAGGTGGCCAAAACGGTCGTTGATGGCCTTGAAGTGGTCCAGGTCCAGCATCAGCAAGGTAAGGGGCTCGCCGTTGCTGCGCGAATGGGCATAGGCCGACTCGGCACATTCCAGAAACGCGCGGCGGTTGGCAATGCCTGTCAGCATGTCGGTGGTGGCGAGGCGCTGCAGTTCGCGCTCCAGGTTCTTGCGCTGCGTCACATCGCGGTAGATGCCTTCGACCCCCGCAAAATTGCCCGCGTGGTCGTACAGCAAATGGCTGCTGATGGAGATGTCGATCACGGTGCCGTCGCGCCGCACCATCTGGCCCGGAAAATCCGACACCTCGCCGTGCTCCATGATGGCGGCCTTGAAAGCGTCGCGGTCGGTGCTCTGCGGGTAGTAGGACTCGGCGGTGCGCCCTTCGATCTCATGGGGCTCGTAGCCCAGCACCCGGCGCACGCCGGGGCCCACATGCTGCACGACGCCCTGCGCATCGGTGCGGTAGTACACGTCCTGCATGTTCTCGAACAGGCGCCGGAAGCTTTGCTCGCTCTCGCGCAACTGGGCCTCGATCTCGCTCTGGTGCGTCATGTCCATGCCGCACATCAGCACGGCGGGCGCGCCGTCCCATTCAATGGCCACGCTGCTGATCAGCACCATGCGCAGGTTGCCAAGCTCGGTGCGAATGCGGAACTCGGAGGACTTGTTGGGCCGCCCGGCCTGCTCGGGCACGGCCACTTGCTGAATGCGGTTGGTGGAGCGCACCTGGTCCAGGGGGTGCACAAAGTCGCCGGACAGCCGCCCGATCAGGCTGTCAATGCTGGGCGCTTCCAGCAATTCCATGCTGGCGGCGTTGGCGAAACGAATGGCGCCCTTTTGCGTGACAAGCACGGCCGCTGGCAGCAGGTGCAGCAGGCGCAGGTCGTGGTTCATGGGCTTGGCGGTAACCAAAAGTAATACACCATTGTGGCACCTGGATGCGGGGGCGTGAACCAGCAACTGTCACAGGCGGTACCATCGCCCATGAGAAAAACTTTCCAACTCCACGTTGAAGGCAAGAACCGCGACCGCGTTCTGGATGCCGTCAAGCACGAAATCCGCAAGTACATCAAGCGCGAACGGCGCCGTGACCTGCCTGAAGGCGCCGACTTCTGGGACTTTGATTGCCAGTTTGGCCCGACCAAGGAAGACGCCGCCGTGGCGCGCCTGTCGGCGTTGACCGGGCTGATCAACGGCGTGGCCGCCGAGGGCGGCGCCCAGTTCTATGTCGAGATTCTGGCCAAGCCTGGCAAGCGCACCCCTCGGCCTGCTGGCGAGGCGCCGCGCGCCGGGGCCGATGATTGGGACGAAGACGGAGAAGAAGGCGCGTGAAACCGGGGCTGGGCGGCCGCCGCGCCCAGCCACCCAGGCCCACCCCGTATGCAAGCCAGCACTGCAGGCCCCTTTTCAGGGGCCTTTTTTGTGCTCGGTCGGGGCGTGGGCTGTTGCTGCCGCGGAAGCGGCGCGCAGCTTGTCCTTCTTGCTGGGGCGTTTGCCCTTGACGCCGCCGGTGCCCTGGGGGTCGGTGGTCGATGCGGGGGCTGGAGTGTCGGTGGGTTCAAAGCCCGCGATCTGCTCGCGTGGGATAGTGAGGTGCTGGCGCTTTTCGATCAGCCGGAAATGCGCCTCGGCATCGGCCGTCACAAAGCTCACAGCCATGCCGCTTTCGCCCGCCCGGCCAGTGCGACCGATGCGGTGCACGTAGTCCACCGCCGAGCGGGGCAGGTCGTAGTTCACCACGGCAGGCAGCTGGGCGATGTCAATGCCGCGCGCTGCCAGGTCGGTGGTGACCACCACCTGCCAGCGGTCGTCCTTGAACTCCTGCAGCACCTGGTTGCGGGCACCCTGGCTCAGGCCGCCGTGGAAGGGCGTGGCATAGATGCCCGCTTTGTACAGTTTTCCGGCCACGTGCTCGGCGGCGTACTGCGTGGCCACAAACACCAGCACGCGCGACCAGTTGTGCTCCTTGACCAGGTGGCGCAGCAGCTGGGTGCGGCGGCTGGCGTCCACCGCAATGGCGCGTTGTTCGATGGCGGGTTCGTTGCCCGGCGTATGGGGCACCTCCACGCGCACAGGCTGCTTCAGCAGGCCATCCGCCAGGGCCTGCACCGCGGCGGGGAAAGTGGCCGAGAAGAACAGGTTTTGCCGCTGCGCAGGCAGCAGCGCCAGCACGCGCTGCAGTTCTTCCGCAAAGCCCAGGTCCAGCAGCCGGTCGGCTTCGTCCAGCACCAGGTGTGCGACGGCTGACAGGCGCAGGGCGTTGTGGTCTACCAGGTCCAGCAGGCGCCCCGGCGTGGCCACCACAATGTCGGCACCGCCGCGCAAGCCCAGCATCTGCGGGTTGATCGACACGCCACCAAACACGATGGCGATCTTGAGCGGCTGCTGCAGGTGCTGCGCCAGGCTGCGCAGCACTTCGCCCACCTGCGCGGCCAGTTCGCGGGTGGGCACCAGCACCAGGGCGCGCACCCGGCGTGGCCCCCCGGTGGCGCTGAGCTGCAGTTGCTGCAGCAAAGGCAGGGCAAAGGCCGCCGTCTTGCCCGACCCCGTCTGCGCCGCACCCAGCAGATCCGCCCCTTGCAGGATGGCAGGAATGGCGCGCGCCTGAATGGGGGTGGGCGTTACAAAGCCTGCTTTGTCGGCAGCATGGACGAGGGCAGGGGACAGACCGAGGGAAGCAAAAGGCATGGAAGGGCGCTGGGGAGGCGTTGAAGGGGGCCCGCAAGGCAGCGCGGATGGAACGGTACAGGCCTGCATTGTCGCCGCAGTTGCCAGATGCACCCTTGTCTGGCGCGCCCATGCCGGGGCATAGCACACATTGCCCGTCCCTTTGCGACAGGGAATGCGAGCGGCCCGGGCCCGCACGTAGCAACCGATAATCGGGCCGCCCTGTTTCTGTTGACTGTTTTCGGACCCGCACCCCATGGCTTTGCCCCTTGATACCACCGCCATCACCCACGGCATCCAGCTGGCGGTGGCACCCGTGTTTTTGCTCACCGCCGTGTCCGGCATGATCGGCGCGGTGGCAGGGCGCCTGGCCCGCATCATCGACCGTGCGCGCGTGGTGGAAGACCGCGCGCGCGTCAATGCCGAGCCCGAATTCCTGGCCCGTGCCTACAAAGAGCTGGGCGACTTGCGCTTGCGCGGGCGGCTGGCCAACGGCTGTATTGCTCTGTTGACGTTTTGTGCCTTCCTGATCGGCACGACCATCATCCTGCTGTTCCTGGGCGAAACCACCGACTTTCAGTCCAGCCGCCTCGCGGTGGGCGGGTTTCTGGCGGGCGTTGCCTGCTTTTTGCTGGCGCTGGTGTGTTTTCTGACCGAAACGCTGCTGGCCACACGGCTGCTCGACTTTCACATGCTGCAGCAAGAGGTGGAGGGGAGGAAGCCATGAAGTCGTTTTCCGATTTGGGCGGCCTGGTGTATTCCACCGAGTCGGGCCGCATGTGCCCCGCCTGCCGACAGCCGGTGGCGCAATGCGTGTGCAAACCGAACAAGCCTCTGCCCACGGGCGACGGTATCGTGCGTGTGTCGCGCGAGACCAAGGGGCGCGGCGGCAAGGCGGTCACACTGGTCAAGGGTGTGCTGGTGGACGAGGCCGCGCTGGAGCAACTGGGCAAGCAGCTCAAGGCCGCCTGTGGCAGCGGCGGCACAGTGAAGGACGGTGTGATCGAAGTGCAGGGCGACCACGTGGAACGCGTCATGGCCGCGCTGCAGAAGCTGGGGCACAAGGTCAAGCGCGCTGGCGGCTGAGGAGCCTAGGGCAATGGACGCAGAGAAACTGCAGCGGCTGGTTACCACCGAGATGCCCTACGGAAAATACAAGGGCACGCTGCTGGCGGACCTGCCTGGCAATTACCTCAACTGGTTTGCGCGCGAAGGGTTTCCCAGGGGCGAGCTGGGCCAGTTGCTGGCGCTGATGCACGAGATTGATCACAACGGATTGTCAGATCTGCTCAGGCCGCTGCGTGGACGCTGAGCGGGGTGTGCCGGGGCTGGGGGAGGGGGCTCTGCCCCTGCAGGCGTCCACCATAATGAGCGCCTTCAGACCTACAACCACACCGAGGAAATGCACATGAAGGGCAATATCGCTGCGATCGTTCTGGTCGTGCTGGGCGTGTTTTTTCTGCTGACCAACCTGGGACTGATCAGCATCAGCCTGCGCGAGCTGTTGCGCGTGTGGTGGCCGGTGGCGTTGATTGCGGTGGGGGTGGCGCTGTTCTTCACGCCGGGTAACAAGGGTAAGTAAGCCAGGCGCTGGCGACCTTCTTGCTAATCGCCAGTCTTCCCTCTTCAGCCTCGCCGGGCTTCTCCGCCGCCGTGGCGGTGTGCGCCGTGCTCATGGTCCTCTTGGCGGGGCTGCGCAAAACCGGGGTCGTGGGCAAAGTAGCCCCGGAACAGGTTGCGTGCAATGCCATGTGCCGCCACCTGCAGGTCGTGCGCCACTTCGGGCGCAAACAGGCGATTGGTGTGTTGCTGCCACAACCCCACCCAGGCCGCGAAGTGGGCGGGTGTGACGCCCTCCAGCGCCATGTGCTTGCCAAACACGTCCCCCTTGAAGCTGCGGGTGCCCAGGGCCACGGTGCTCCAGAAGTCCACCAGGCGTTGCAGGTGAGCGTCCCACTGGCCGTGCAAGGCCTTTTCAAACACGGGCCCCAGCAGCGGGTCCTGGCGCACGTCCCCATAAAAGCCATGCACCAGCCGAGTGATGCTTTCCACACTGGGGGGCGCGTGGGCCCCGCCGCTGTCGGGCGGAGTGGTTGGCAGGGTCATGCCTGCGCTGCGCCGCCGCTGCAGGCGCAGCCCGAGGGACCGCAGCCTTGCGACGACGGTGTCTCGCTGGCTTCGAACGACGGGAACAGCACGTTGTTTTCGAGGTGAATGTGGTTGATGAGGTCGTCGCCCAATTGGCCAATGCCTGCATACAGCGCGCGCCAGGTGTTGCAGGCGCCCTGGGGAGGCGTGGCGTCGTTCGTCAGCGCGTTCAACTTGTCCAGCGCCTCGCCGTGGTCCACATGCTCTGCGCGCATCATGCCAATGGGCTGGCCCACAAACGGGTTGCTGCCGGCCTTGAGCATGGGGAACAGCACCTGCTCTTCCTTGAGCATGTGCGAGAGCAGCTCTTCGTGCATCGTTTCGAGGTGGTCGGCCAGGCCGACAGGCACATGGGGGTTGTCGCGGTGCACGGCCTCCACGCGGCGGGCCATGCGGATCAGCTCGGGCAGTTGCTGGCGGTGCACATCGTGGTAGCGCACCAGGATGTGGTCGATGAGTGCGCTGGGCGACGCGGCTTCGGGCACGGCATCGCTGCGCTGCAGGGCTGCCAGCTCGGCCAGCACGGCATCCGGGTCCAGCCCCTTGTCGGCAGCCGCCTTGGCCAGGCTCACCTGGCCGCCGCAGCAAAAGTCCAGCTTCAGACGCCGGAACACTGCCGTTGCGCCCGGCAACTGCACGGCGATCTGGCCGATTTGCTGGTCGGTACTCAGTGGCAGCGGGGTGGCGAGGGCAGCGGTGTGCAGGGTGTCGATGCGGGCGTTCATGGTGGTCCTTTTAAAGATTCATATCGTGTGAATATTTTATCCAATAAAATTCAGGATGTATGCATCTTTTTGATTGATCTTCGGCAAACCCATGCGACTGACCCAATGGACTGACTACACGCTGCGCGTGCTGATGTATTGCGCCGCCACCGAGGGGCGGGCGCAGCCCGTCACCATCACCGAGGTGGCCGAGGGCTATGGCATCTCGCGCAGCCACCTCATGAAGATCGTGCAGCAGCTGTCTGCACAAGGGCTGCTGGAGACCACGCGCGGGCGGGGCGGTGGCATGCGGCTGATGCGGCCTGCATCGGAGATTCACATCGGTGCCGTGGTGCGAGCTACCGAGACGGATTTCAACCTGGTGGAGTGTTTTGACCCAGCCTCCAACCAGTGCCGCCTGAGCAGCCACTGCCGGCTCAAAGGCGTGCTGGGCCAGGCCATGCAGGCCTATCTGGCAGTGCTGGATGGCGTGACGCTGGCGGACCTGGTGGCACCCTCGTCACCACAGGGTATGGCGCTGCAGGTCATGGTGGCAGCGCCGCGCGCGGGCAGTGCCCGCCGCATTCCCCCTATGGTGCCCGGATTGCCGGGTGAATACGAATTTGAATGAAAACGCGGTAATGCGCTAGTGCCACATGCCTGAATAGCTATTAAATTAATAGTATTCAGCGGGTGCCCTGGACCCTGGGGGCGCCAGGCCGCTCAGCGCAGCACTTCCAGCAACCGGTCGAGCCCACCCTGGTTGATGGCCACCTTGGCCTGGGCGCGCACGGCGGGCTTGGCGTGGTAGGCCACCGACAGGCCGGCCGCGCCCATCATGGGCAGGTCGTTGGCGCCGTCGCCCACGGCGATGGCCTGCCGCGGCGAGATGCCCATGAGCGAGGCCACTTCGAGCAGCGTGCGGCGCTTTTCGGCGCCGTCGCAGATGTCGCCCCAGGCCTGGTCCACCATACGGCCTGTGAGCTGGCCGTCTTGCACTTCCAGCATGTTGGAGCGCGCAAAGTCGATGCCCAGGCCTGCCTTCACGCGGTCGGCAAAGAAGGTGAAGCCGCCCGAGACCAGCAACGTGGTCAGGCCCGCTGCCTTGGCGGCGGTGATCAGCTCCTTGGCGCCGGGGTTGAAGCGCAGGCGCTCGGTGAACACCTGCTCCATGTGCTGCACCGTCACGCCCTTGAGCAGCGCCACGCGTTGGCGCAGGCTCTCCTTGTAGTCGGTGATCACGCCCTGCATGGCCGCCTCGGTGATCGCGGCCACCTCGGCCTTGCGGCCGGCGGCATCGGCGATCTCGTCCACGCACTCGATGTTAATGAGGGTGGAGTCCATGTCAAAAGCGATGAGCTTGTAGGCAGACAGGGACAGCGGAGGCTCGATGCCCTGGATGACGAGGCCAGGGGCGAATTCGGTAGCGTGGGTCATGGCAGAAAAAGGGGAACAAATGCGGGGGTAAGAACCCGCAATGGTATCCCCGGCAGGCTGCCACACCCGCCATGCATCGCTCTAGGCGCTATCCTGGGACGGCTGCAGACGCCACACCCGGCGCCAGGGCTTTCGTCAGATCCTTTGCTTAGCGCGGATGCGGCATGTTTTGGCCGCCGCCCGTCAGCGCCTTGGCGGCCGGATTGGGCTGGGGCGGCTCGTTCATCTTGACCAGGAACATGCGCACAAAAAAGGCGGCCATGCAAATCATGAACCCGATGCCGATGATGCTCATCAGGCCGTAGTCGGTAGAAAACAGATCGTTCAGCAGCTTCATGAAGACCCTCCTCGTTGTGGTGGTGTTCACCACTATCGGGCGGTCCCTGCGGCGGCTGCTTGTGCTGCGTCAATGACTGTGGCGTGCGGGCAAGACGCAGGTCAAACCATGGCGGGATAGCGGCCCGTGCCCTCGGGCCAGGGCGTGAGCACCTCGAACCCGTCGGCCGTCACGGCCACCATGTGTTCCCACTGGGCAGAGAGCGAGCGGTCGCGGGTGACCACCGTCCAGCCGTCGGCCAGCTCCTGGGTATCACGCTTGCCGGCGTTGATCATGGGCTCGATGGTGAAGACCATGCCTTCCTCCAGCCGCAGGCCCTGGCCGCGCTGCCCGTAGTGCAGCACCTGGGGCTCGTCGTGGTAGATCTGCCCGATGCCGTGGCCGCAGTATTCGCGCACCACGCTGAACCGCTCGCGGTGGGCCACGCTCTGTATGGCATGGCCCACGTCGCCCAGCGTGGCGCCGGGGCGCACCTGGGCGATGCCTGCGTACATGGCTTCGTAGGTGGTGTCCACCAGGCGGCGCGCCAGCGGGCTGGGCTCGCCCACAAAGTACATGCGGCTCGTATCACCAAACCAGCCATCCTTGATGATGGCCACGTCGATGTTGATGATGTCGCCTGCCTTGAGCACCTGCCCGGGCGACGGGATGCCGTGGCAGATCACGTGGTTGACCGAGGTGCACACCGTTTTGGGATACCCCAGGTAGCCCACGTTGGCGGGGGTGACTTGCAGTTCGTTCACGATGTAGTCGTGACAGAGCCGGTCCAGTGCCTCGGTGCTGACGCCGGGCTGCACATGCGGCGTGATCATGTGCAGCACGCGGGCGGCCAGGTGGCCGGCCTCACGCGCCTGAGCGATTTCGGCGGGGGAGCGCAGGGTGACGCGGGATGACTTCATTGAACACGCCGCCCGCTGTGGCCCGGCTTGGCGGCCACCGAGGCCGCCACCGTGTCCAGATCGAAACCCCCAGCCTGCTCGGCGCGGATCAGCAACTGGCAGATGTCGCTGTGGTCGAGGTTGGGATGCAGCTCGGCCAGCATGCCGATGCGCATCCAGTGCTCTGCCTGTGCGTTGATGGAGCGAGACAGGGCGTTGCTGGCAACGCGCAGGTTCTCGTGCATTTGGTCTGAAATTTTGACAATACCCATGCAGCGAATTGTATGCGAAACATATATGTTTTGTATCGCTTCCTGCCTGCCTGCCTGCGGTGCGTGGGGTGTGCGTTGGCAACGCTGCGCTACTGCGGAGGCCGCTTCAGATAGAGCTGGTCCGACCAGGTGGCCAGCCACTCGGGCTTGAACGCCACGAAGATGGCAACGAGCATGCCCGTCACAAAACCGTCGCCCCAGGCCATGAGCCAGCGGGCCACCAGCGAGAGTTCACTGCCCACGCCGGGCAACAGGTGCCCGCTCCACTGCGACAGCACGCCCGCCAAAAACACGCAGGCCACGGTACCCAGAAACGCCCGGCCCAGCACATAGACAAAAGGCTGGGTGCCGACAAAGCGCCGCACCAGTGCGCCCAGCGCCAGGGTCAGCGTGGCGGGTACCACACCCAGCCAGACGGCGGCACCCAGCGCATCGGCCCAGTCCAGGGCGGGTGAGAGCAGGCCCGCAATGGCGCCGACTGCCAGCAGCACCGGGATGGCCAGCGGCCAGCCCAGCATCAGCACCACCAGGCCCGCGCCCGACCACTGCAGTTGCAGCGGCATGGCGTGGAGCGTGGGCAGCGCCCACAGCCAGGGCAGGAACACGAGAGTTGCCAGCAGAGGTGTCAGCAGCGGCGACAGGGAGCGTTGTCCATCTTCTTGTCGTGCCGCACCCTTTGGCTGCTCCAGAAGGCGCCAGGGTTGCGTCCACAGCGATACGGCCAGTGACAACAGAAGGAGCGCGGCTTCAATCAGCATGGTGATAGCGGGCGGCGTTGATGCTGAAAGTGCTGATGGAGGTGGCGCAACAGGGCATCGCTGGCGGTGCTTGCGAGGGTTGCGTTGATCTTGGAATTCTCGCATCCACCGCGCCAAATGCTTGCCGCGCTCCGATCCGTCAGCGATTCATCCGACGTATCGCATCAAGGGTTTGACTTCAGCATTCCGGTGGTAGTGGCGGCCCCCGTCAGTGTCTGAGATGTTGCGGTACCGGTCCCTGGGTCAGATGCGCTGGTCCTGTCGCATTCCGACCGGACTGATCGTGCGCTGGGTCTCTGTTCACCTGAAGTCCTTGTACTTTCTTGATGTGAGTCAAGAATTGGCTGCACGGTCGCTACTCCGCCATAAATTGGTTAGCACTTTGGGGATTGCCCCCCAGAATGGGTCTCTTGGAGGCTCATCCATGATCAACAGATTTTTGAATCGGGTGTCGCCGTTTCGAAGTGTTCGGGCGCGCTTTTCCGCAGTCATGGGCGGATCCGGCATTGTTTTGGGCCTCGCTTTGACATTCTTCATGGAATGGCATCTGGAGGACGGCTTGAGCAACTCCGCTCGGGACGCGCTCAATGGGGTGGCAGACGAGATCGCCCATGAGCTGAAAGAAGACCTCGCCAGCAGGCAGCGCGAAGTTTCGCTGATGGCCGGCATGATCGGTCCACACCATGCCCTGGATCCCCACTCCATCCAGCAGGTGATGGATGGGCTCCAGCGTCGCGAGGACACTTACGCCTGGATTGGGCTTGCAGATATGCGGGGTCGAGTCACTGCCGCCACGGGCGGGATTCTGCGGGATGTCGATGTGTCCGCCCGGCCCTGGTACTCCGCCGGGTTAAATGGCGTTTTTGTCGGTGACCCGCACGATGCGGTTTTGCTCGCCAAATCGCTGCCTCCGCGGGCTGACGGCGAGCCCTTGCGTTTTCTGGATGTGGCTGCGCCCGTCCAGAATGCACAAGGCAGTGCCATCGGGGTGCTCTCAGCGCATTTGCACTGGGACTGGGTCCATCGGGTGGTTGTCGAGGCAGTGAACAAGCGCCGCAAGAAGGCCCGCATCGAAGTCTTGATCGCAAACCGTACAGGCGAGTGGCTGCTGCAGCTCAATACCGATACGAAGGTCGCAAGCAACTCGCTACAAGCCGTGTTGCAGGACCCAGCGTACTTGATCGTCTCTCAGCCAGTGGTGACTGAAGTTCCCCCAGATGGCCTGGGCTGGACGGTGGTGGTCCGGGAGGATGTTGCCACCGCGTATGCGCAGGTTTACGAGATCCGCAAGCTGATGCTGGCCTTCACTGCACTGGTGGCGGTGCTGTTTGCATTTGCCTCCTGGATGCTGGCGGGCCGATTGGTCCGGCCAATCGTGGCCCTGGCAGATGCAGCCAAGTCTCATACAAACGTCATTGGTACCAGCAGCGCACAGCCAGGACGCAAGGCCCTGGACGAAACATTGGTGCTGGGGGCTGCCATGGACCGCCTCGCTCATCGCGACAGGCTGACAGGGCTGCTCAATCGCGAAGAACTGCTCAACCGGTTGCACCACGCCATTGAACGCGCTGCTGTCCAGCACACTGCTGCAGCGTTGTTGCTGGTCAATCTTGACAATTTCAGCGTGCTCAACAACACGCGGGGGCACGAGGCTGGCGATCAAATGCTCATTGCAGCGGCCGGTCACCTGCAGCAACTGGAGGAGTCCGGGGCCGTCTTGGCGAGGATTGGAGGCGATGAATTTTTGGTGCTGGCCGAGAACCTGGGCAGCGATCCTTCCCTGGTCCAACGGCGAGTCACCGCGATGGCAGCGGATGCGCTGGAGCACTTGCGGGGGCCGTTCGTGCTGGGTGGCGTGGCCTGCCCGGGGCAGGCGTCCATTGGCATTGCGCTGGTAGGTGACGACTTGGCAACGGCCGACGATATCCTGCAGCGCGCGGAACTAGCGATGCTGGAGGCCAAGAAGCGCGGCAAGGGGCAGGCTGTGATGTTTGATCAGAGCATGCGTGACGCGCTGCATGAACGGGTGCAATTCGAACAGGCCCTCAAGGGAGCGATTCCAAGTCAACTCATCGCTTACTACCAACCCCAGGTCCACGTGGCAACGGGGTTGATAGGGGCGGAGCTTCTGGTGCGATGGCGTCACCCCGTGCTGGGCATGGTGTCCCCAGCCCGTTTCATCCCCTTGGCTGAAGAGACTGGCCTCATACACCCCTTGGGCCGGTGGGTACTCGAGACTGCTTGCCTTCAACTGCGTGACTGGGAGTCCGACCCAGCCAGGAACCATCTGGTGTTGGCCGTCAACGTCAGTGCCAAGGAGTTTCGCGAGCAGGGTTATGTCCAGGGGGTGTGCAGCATTCTGCAGGCCACGGGCGCCAATCCGCAGCGCCTGAAACTGGAGCTGACCGAAAGCGTATGGGCCGAGGATGTGGAGGAAATCGTGGCCAAGATGCAGAAATTGAAGGCCCTGGGTATCCGCTTCTCGCTGGATGATTTCGGCACGGGTTTCTCCTCGTTGGGATATCTGAAGCGCATGCCGCTGGATCAGCTCAAGATCGACCAGTCGTTCGTGCGCGATGTCGTCGTGAACGCCAGCGATGCCTCCATAGTCCGGGCCGTCATTGCGTTGGGGCAGGGGCTGGGCCTTGAGGTCATTGCCGAAGGCGTTGAGACCGTAGCGCAGCGCGAGATGCTTTGCCGCTACGGGTGCACCAGCTATCAGGGTTACCTCTTCGGTCGTCCAGCGCCTGTTGAAGAGTTCGCTAGTGAGATACAGAACGGCTGGAGCACCTGAGCGAGGCCGCGCTCCACAGGGGGCCCACGCAAGTCATGCTGGCACCGCCACCGGCTGCCCCAGTGACCGCAGCACGTCGCGCACCATCTGCGCACGATCCTTGGGCTCTTTCAGCTCGCGCTCAATGCGCAGCTTCTCGTTGCCTGCCAGCTTGATGTGCTTGTTCTTCTGGATCAGCTCGATGATGCGCATCGGGTCGATGGGCGGCTGGGGCTTGAAGGTGATGGTGATGACGCCCGGCGCCGCATCCACCTTCACCACGCCATACGGCTGGCTCAGCACGCGCAGGCGGTGTACGTCGATCAGCGTCTGCGCCTGCGGCGGCAGCTTGCCAAAGCGGTCCACGATCTCTTCGAGCAGGCCGTCGATCTGGTCGGGCGTCTTGGCGGTGGCCAGCTTTTTGTAGAACGACAGGCGCAGGTGCACGTCGCCGCAGTAGTCGTCGGGCAGCAGGGCGGGGGCGTGCAGGTTGATGTCGGTGGTGACGGACAGGGGCGAGAGCAGGTCGGGCTCCTTGCCCGCCTTGAGCGCCTTGACGGCTTCGTTGAGCATCTCGTTATAGAGCTGGAAGCCGACCTCGAGCATGTTGCCGCTCTGGTTCTCGCCCAGCACCTCGCCCGCACCGCGAATCTCCAGGTCGTGCATGGCCAAGTAGAAGCCGCTGCCCAGTTCTTCCATCTGCTGGATGGCTTCCAGCCGCTGCTGCGCCTGCTTGGTCAGGCCGTCCACGTCAGGCACCATCAGGTAGGCGTACGCCTGGTGGTGGCTGCGGCCCACGCGCCCGCGCAGCTGGTGCAACTGCGCCAGGCCGAACTTGTCGGCGCGGCTCATGATGATGGTGTTGGCCGTGGGCACGTCGATGCCGGTCTCGATGATGGTCGAGCACAGCAGGATGTTGTAGCGCTGGGCCACGAAGTCGCGCATCACGCGTTCGAGCTCGCGCTCGGGCATCTGGCCGTGGGCCACGGCGATGCGGGCCTCGGGCAATATCTCTTCGAGCTTCTGGCGGCGGTTCTCGATGGTCTCCACCTCGTTGTGCAAAAAGTAGCACTGCCCGCCGCGCTTCAATTCGCGCAGCACGGCTTCGCGGATCACGCCCGTGCCCTCGTTGCGTACAAAGGTTTTGATCGCCAGGCGCCGTTGCGGCGCGGTGGCGATGACCGACAGGTCGCGCAGCCCTTCGAGCGCCATGCCCAGCGTGCGCGGGATGGGCGTGGCCGTCAGCGTTAGCACGTCCACCTCGGCGCGCAGGGCCTTCATCTGCTCCTTGTGGCGCACGCCAAAGCGGTGCTCCTCGTCGATGATCAAGAGGCCCAGGTTGTGGAACTTGGTGGACTCCGACAGCAGCTTGTGCGTGCCCACCACGATGTCCACCGTGCCGTCGCCGATGCCCTTGATGGCGGCGGTAATCTCCTTGCCCGAACGGAAGCGCGACACCTCGGCCACCTTCACCGGCCACTTGCTGAAGCGGTCCACCAGCGTCTGGTAGTGCTGCTCGGCCAGCAGCGTGGTGGGCGCCAAAAAGGCCACCTGCTTGCCACCCGTGACAGCCACGAAGGCCGCACGCAGCGCCACCTCGGTCTTGCCAAAGCCCACGTCGCCGCAGACCAGGCGGTCCATGGGGCGGGGGCTGATCATGTCCTGGATCACCGCGTGGATGGCGGCGTTCTGGTCGGCCGTTTCATCGAAGCCAAAGTCGTTGGCAAAGGTCTCGTAGTCCTGCGGGCTGTAGCGGAAAGCATGGCCCTGGCGCAGTGCGCGGCGAGCGTAGATGTTGAGCAGCTCGGCCGCGCTGTCGCGCACCTGCTCGGCGGCCTTGCGCTTGGCCTTTTCCCACTGGCCGCTGCCCAGCTTGTGCAGGGGCGCCTCGTCGGCGCTCACTCCGGTGTAGCGGCTGATGAGCTGCAGCTGGCTCACGGGCACATACAGCACCGCCTTGTCGGCGTATTCGAGGTGCAAGAACTCCTGCATGGCGGGCGTGCCATCGGGGTTCTTGTTGCCCACGTCCATGTTGATCAGGCCCCGGTAGCGGCCGATGCCGTGCTGGCTGTGCACCACCGGGTCGCCCAGGGTCAGCTCTGCCAGGTCTTTGATCAGCGCCTCGACATCGCTGACTTGCTCCTGCTTCTTGCGGCGGCGCGTGGTGGGGCCTGCGGCAAACAGCTCCGTCTCGGTCACGAAGTCGATGCCGTCCTCGATCCAGCTAAAGCCCACGGTGAGCCCGGCGGTGGCAATGCCTACCTTTTCGTCAGCCGAACTCTGGAACTCGGCCAGCGAATCGAACGCAGGTGGACTGACCCCGCTGGCGCGCAGAAAGTCGAGCAGGCTCTCGCGCCGGCCATCGCTCTCGGCCAGCAGCAGCACACGGTGCTGGGTGTTGCGGATGTGGGCGTGCAGGCGCGCCAGCGGGTCTTCGGCCCCGCGTACCACCGACAGGTCGCCCAGCTTCTGGAAGTGCGGGTTGTCGTCCACGTCTTCCACGCCGGGGCGGATGGACAGCTGCGCATGTTCCTTGGCGCGCGTGTAGAACTGGTCGGCAGAGAGGAACAGCGCCTCGGGCGGCAGCACAGGTCGTTCGGGGTCGCCCTGCACCAGGCGGAAGCGGTCTTTGGTGTCCTGCCAGAAGCGCTGGAACGCGGGCTCCAGGTCGCCGTGGAGAACCACGGTGGCCTCGCCGCCCAGGTAGTCGAACACGGTGGCCGTGTCGTCAAAGAACAGCGGCAGGTAGTACTCGATGCCCGCCGTGGCCACGCCTGCGCCCATGTCCTTGTAGATGCGGCTCTTGGTCGGGTCGCCTTCCAGCATCTCGCGCCAACGGCTCCTGAACTTGGCGCGCGCGTCGTCGTCCATGGGGAACTCGCGGCCGGGGAGCAGGCGCACTTCGGGCACGGGGTACAGGCTGCGCTGGCTGTCGGGGTCAAACGTGCGGATGCTGTCGATCTCGTCGTCAAACAGATCCACGCGGAACGGCACCAGCGAACCCATGGGGAACAGGTCGATCAGCCCGCCGCGCACGGCATATTCGCCGGGGCTTACGACCTGCGATACATGGCTGTAGCCCGCCAGCGTGAGCTGGGCCTTGAACTTCGCCTCATCGAGCTTTTGCTTGACCTTGAAGTGGAAGGTGTACCCCGCCAGGAAGGAGGGCGGCGCCAGCCGGTACAGCGCTGTGGTGGCGGGCACCAGCACGACATCGGCCTCACCTTGCGAGATGCGCCACAGCGTGGCCAGCCGCTCGCTGATCAGGTCCTGATGCGGGCTGAACGTGTCGTAGGGCAGCGTCTCCCAGTCGGGGAACAGTGCACAGCGCAGGCCGGGCGCAAAGAAGGCCATTTCGTCGATGAGGCGCTGCGCGTCGGTGGCGTCGGCCGTAACGATGGCGGTGGTGCGGCCTGCGGCCTTGTCGCGCTCGGCCAGGCGGGCCAGCAGCAGCGAATCGGCGCTGCCCACAGGGCGGGGCAGGGCAAAGCGTTTTCCGGGGGAGAGTTTGGGCAGTTCCATGCGGACGGGGTGGGGCGTCTGGGCCACCGCATCCCCACGGGCGCGAGGCGCGCACGGGCTGGATGCGAGGCAGCCAAACATTTTAGGTGGTGCGGGCCACTTATGTCCCCGCCTCGGCTGCGGTAGCGGCGGTCCATGTCGTCTGGCACCGTTGGTCCCCCGTGGCTTCGCGTTTGTCCGTCGATGCCCTGGACTACCCGCCAATCCAAGGCGGCGTGTCTACGATCTGCGTGACGCTCTCGGCAAGCAACCGAGGCACGAGCTCGCCGACCCTACTCAGTGTCCGTCAAAAGGAACCCCTTGAACCAACTGACCACGCGCCACGTGCAGGCCCGGCGCATAGACAACGCTCTGAGCGAACTGCTGACCAACGCCCGCCGGGTTGTCCTGGCTGGCCATGCACCACAGGCCCTGGAGGCGCTGACCTTGTTGCTGCAGCCCGACGGGGTATGGCGATTGCCTGCGCACGGTGCGCTGGTCACTCAGGCACAGGGCATGTTGCCCGTTGCGGCCCTGTTGGCAGAGCAGCGCTGCCCCGCCGTCGGCGAGCAGGAGGCCATGGCGTCCCCGCAGCTCGACGACTGGGCTATGGAGCGGGCGCAGCAGCAATTGCGGCAACTGGTGCGGCTGGACCACGAGCAGGCGGGCGCAGCCGGTGAGGGCTGGTCGCCTGACTTCCTGGCCACATTGGTCCGGCGCCGGGGCGGGGCTCACGAGCCGCGCCCCCATTTGGCTTTTGGCGCGTTCTGCCGAGAGGCAGAACTGGTGCTCAAAGACCGGCTGGCGCAGCTGTTTGAGGTGTCGCATGCCGGTGTGGCGGACATCCCCACGGCTCAAGATCTGCTGGCGCTGGGTTTGCCCGAGGACGAGGTGGCCACGATACTGGAGCAACTGCAGTCGGCCGGGCAGATCACCGTGGCGCCAGCGGCCAAGGCCACCGACACCCTGGTCATCGCGCGCGCCGTGGCCGACTACTTGCGCGCCACTGGTTTTGGTGGCGGCCATACCGCGCACGCCCTGTGGCAAGCCTGCTGGCTGCTGCTGGCACAGGAGGGGCGCGGCCACGATGCCATCGAAGTCGCCACGGCGTGGCTGACGCACGACGAGCCCGCCGCTGCCGCCGCGCTGCTGGAATGGGCCGTGGTGCCTGCTACCGCACGTCTGCTGCGGGCGGGTCATTTGGCTCACGCGGTGGGGGTGGACGTCGATGCGGTGTCTCGATGGAGGGCCGAACTGGGCAGGCGCCCGGCATTCGCATCCGCACCACCCGCAGCGGTGGCGGGCACCCCTTCTGAATCGCGAGAAGCTTGGCGGAATCTGATGGAGGGGACGCCCCTGGCAGTGCTCGATTGGTTGCCACTGCCGATTCCTGGGCATGGCGCTGCGGCCAGCGGCGAAATCGCCTGGGCCGCACAGGTGCCTGTCGAGGAGCGCCAGACCTTATGGCATGCGGCGCAGGCGCTGGTGGAGTCGCGCACTGCTCGCTGGCCCGTGATAACCACCTTGTGGTCCGGCGCCACTGACACTTCGGAGGTTGATGCTCTTGCCGATGAGCTGTTCACGCGGTTTCCTTATGAGCAGAGCGGGGCGCGCGATGATGTATCGCCCCGCTACATCGTTGCCGGTGCGCGTGGCATCGATGCCGAGGAGTTGTTGGTCGAGCTGGCGGAAAGTGCCGTGCCCTTGGGCGACGCGGAGCAGTTCGCTGTCTGGTATGGCGAATTGGCTGCTGCGGGCGTGCCCGCCGCGGGTTTGGAGGCTGCCTGGGCCGAGTGCGCGGGGGATCGCCTGCGTTTTGAGCGTTGGCTGGCTTCGCTCGAAAGCACCCACGGTGTGGATGACCCCGCGCGCGGCCACCAAGAGTGTTTTGTTCCTGACAACGCCTGGTTGGTGCTGCTGCCAACACCGCATGCGGAAGAAGCGCTGGCCTATCTGCACTGGTACGCCATGGAGCGGGGCAGCGCCGAAGACTTCATTGCGCTGCTACGCCGCTGGCGCGAGCGCCATGGCGCCGAACTATGGGCCCACTATGGCACCATGCTTGAATTCGAGGTGAGCGAGCCGCCGCAGAATATGGACAGCGCCTTGGCGCTGGCGCGCGAGCATGACCTGGCCGCGCCCTGCACCCTGGCCCTGCCGGGCATCCCCCTGCGCCACCACGCGCTGGGACTGGTGGGGCACAACACCTGGTTTCTGCATGAGCGGCCATGATCGTCCTGGCATCGTCTGCCCGCGGCCCAACGGTGGTGTCCCTTCTAGAATAAGCGCCCCATGACCATCGACCCGTTGTTGCAACCTGCGCTCGCTGCCTCCTACGCGCCCACGTCTTCGCAGGGGCGTTTTTGGGCGCTGGTGCCCTGTGCGGGAACGGGTTCGCGCGCTGTGGCGACACCGGCCACCCTTGCAGCGGGCTCAACCCTCTCGGCTTTTGGCGCGCTGGCTGGCACTGCTGACGAGTCTGCGGTGCGGCCGCCGTTGCCCAAGCAATACCACTTGGTGGCTGGCCACCCCATGGTGCTGCACACGTTGGCCGCCTTTGCTGGCGTGGGGCGCCTGCTGGGTACGCTGGTGGCTGTGGCACCGGGGGATCGCTTTCTGGATGCCCATGCCCACCCTGCGTTTTTTATGGTCGAGTGCGGCGGCCCTACGCGCGCCGACACGGTGCTGGGCGGCCTCAAGGCGCTGCTGGAGCGCGGTGCGCAGCCTGGTGACTGGGTGCTGGTGCATGACGCTGCGCGCTGCCTGGTGACCTCCGGGCAGATTGATGCACTCGTCGACCAGTGCGCGGGTGACAGTGTGGGAGGCCTCCTGGCGCACAAGCTGGCCGACACGCTCAAGACCTCTATCGACGGCCCGGGCGGCGTGCGCGTGGCCTCTACCGTGGACCGCAGCGACAAGTGGCTGGCGCAGACGCCGCAGATGTTTCGCATTGGCCCGCTGATGGAGGCGATCGACAAGGTGGGCTCCAATGTCACCGACGAGGCCAGCGCCATGGAGGCCATGGGGTTTCACCCCCGGCTGGTGCCCGGCGGGGCACAGAATTTCAAGGTCACCTACCCGGACGATTTCGCGCTGGCCGCTGCCGTGCTGGCCCAGCGGGCGCACAGTACCACGCTGGAGCGTTTTGGCGGCGAGCGGGGGCAGGTGAGCACGGCACCCGGCAAGAAGAATCTTTTTTAGCCTGGCGCAGGGCGCCACGGGCACGACCGCCGCGGGCCGACTGCAGTGCGCAGCAAGGTGCCCATCAGGCGGGCCCTGCGACCCCACCGACAAATACCCATAAAGGCAGACAGATGAATTTCAGGATTGGAGAGGGCTGGGACGTACACGCGCTGGTGCCCGGCCGCCGGTTGGTGATTGGCGGTGTGGAGATCGCCCACCCGACGGGCCTGCTGGGCCACTCGGACGCCGACGTGCTGCTGCACGCCATCACCGATGCACTGCTGGGCGCTGCGGCTCTGGGAGACATTGGCAGCCATTTCCCCGATACCGACGCTGCGTTTCGTGGCGCAGATTCGGGTGTGCTGCTGGCCGAGGCGGCGCGGCGGGTGCGCGCAGCGGGCTTTGAGATCGGCAACATCGACAGCACGGTCGTCGCGCAGGCCCCGCGTCTGGCGGCGCACATCCCCGGCATGCTGGCCGTCATTGCCCGCGCGTTGGGCGTGACCGAAGGGCAGGTGAATGTGAAAGCCAAGACGGCCGAGCGCTTGGGCCCGGTGGGGCAGGGCCTGGCCATGGAAGCGCGGGCGGTAGCGCTGGTCTACCGTACATAGGCGGCCCTGGCGGAGCCCAGCCGCTCAAGCGCTTAGCTGCTGCAACGCTCCACGATGGAAAAGCCGATGTCCACCACAGACTGGATGACGGCCTTGCCCTCGGCCCGATCGGCGATCCACTGAGCCGCTGTCTGGCCCATGCGTGTGCCATCGATGCGCACGGTGGACAGGGCTGGGCTGACGGTCTCGGCAAAGTCAATATCGCCGAACCCCACGACGGCCAGTTGCTGGGGTACCCCAATGCCGCGCACCTGCGCTTCGGTGAGCACGCCCAGTGCCAGCATGTCCGAACTGCAGAACACCGCGTCGATGTCGGGCACATCGGCCAGCAGCGCAGCCAGCCCCGCGCGGCCGTCTGCATGGGTGGTGGGCGATTTGCCCAGCCGCACGGCGGGCGGGCGCAGGCCCAGGCGCAGGGCGGCCGCTTCAAAACCCTGGGCTCGTCGCGCGGCGCGTTCGTCACCGCCACTGAGCAACGCCAACCGCTGCCGCCCCTTGACAAACAGGTGCTCGCACACGGCGGCGCCCAGCGCTTCGTGGCGCAGGCCCACCAGCATGTCGATGGGGGTGTCGGTGAAGTCCCAGGTTTCCACCACGGGAATGCCCGAGGCCATCAGCAGCCGCCGCCCATCGGGCGAGTGCATGACCCCCGTGAGCACGATTCCGTCGGGCCGCCGTCCGACGATCGCGCGCAGCAGTTCGTCTTCGCGTGAATGCGCGTAGCCCACCTGGCCCACCATGACCTGAAAGCCGCGCTGCTCCAGCGCATCGGTGAGGGCCTGCACCATTTCACCGAACAGCGGCCCTGTGAGTGTTGGCACCAGTGCGGTGACCACGTGGCTGCGTGCCGAACGCAGCCCGCCCGCCACCAGGTTGGGCACGTAGCCCAGGGCAGACACCGCTTCCTGAACACGTTCCCGCGTCCGCTCAGACACCTGCTGCGGCGTGTTGATGGCGCGCGAGACCGTGATCATCGACACGCCTGCCCGTTCGGCTACTTCGCGCAGCGTGACGGCAGGGCGATCACGGCCGGTGAGCGGGGCGGGGCGGGCCGGGTCAGAAGCGTGCATGGGGGTGGAGTCTAAAGGGGTAACGCGCCCGGTCGGTGTTGCTTGCAACGCCGCGCAAGGTCTGTGAGGCAGGAGATTGTTGAATAAGGGTTTTTCCTATGTTGTCTGATGATGTTAACGTTAACATTTGCGTATTCCGCTGACATTTTGCCGATTCAGGTCATAAACATCCAGCTTGTACGACCTTTTGCTTTCTTCCTAACCACCGCCTGCTTTTCACCATGACCCCGCAAGAACTCAAAACCATCATGGGCTCCGGCCTGCTCTCGTTCCCCATCACCGACTTCGACGAGCAGGGCAACTTCCGCCCCAAGACCTACATCGAGCGCCTGGAGTGGCTGGCCCCCTATGGCGCCAGCGCCCTGTTTGCCGCCGGCGGCACGGGCGAATACTTCTCGCTCTCGGGCCCCGAGTACAGCGAGGTCATCAAGACGGCGGTGGAGACCTGCCGGGGCAAGGTGCCCATCATTGCCGGTGCCGGTGGCCCCACCCGCACGGCCATTGCCCATGCGCAAGAGGCCGAGCGCCTGGGTGCCCACGGCATCCTGCTGCTGCCGCACTACCTGACCGAAGCCGGGCAGGAAGGCCTGATCGAGCATGTGGCCCAGGTTTGCAACAGCGTGAAGTTCGGTGTGATCGTCTACAACCGTGACCGCACCAAGCTCACGGCCGAGTCCCTGGCCATCCTGGCCGAGCGTTGTCCGAACCTGGTGGGGTTCAAGGATGGTGTGGGCAATATCGAGACCATGTCGTCCATCTACATGAAGCTGGGGGACCGTTTCTCGTACCTGGGCGGCCTGCCCACGGCCGAGGTGTATGCAGCCGCCTACAAGGCGCTGGGCACGCCGGTGTATTCGTCAGCCGTCTTCAACTTCATTCCGAAGACCGCGATGGAGTTCTACCAGGCGGTGGCGAGTGACGACACGGCCACGCAGCACCGGCTGCTCAAGTCGTTCTTCATGCCGTACCTGGCCATCCGCAACCGGGTAGAGGGCTATGGGGTGTCGATCATCAAGGCGGGTGCGCGCATCGTGGGCCATGACGGTGGGCCGGTGCGGGCGCCGCTGGTGGACCTCAAGCCCAGCGAGATGGAAGAGCTCAAGGCGCTGATTGACAAGCTCGGGCCGCAGTAACGACGGGCCACACCCCCCGCAGAAATCCAAGGATCGAGGCCCCGCAAGAGGGCCACCGACCGCCACCCATTACCTCCGGAGACTTTCACCATGTTCATGAAGAAATTGCTGCTGGTTGCCAGCGCCTGCAGTCTGGCCTTGGCCGCATCGGCCCAGACCGGCACCCCTGCCGCTTGGCCTGAAAAGCCTGTCACGATCGTTGTTCCCTTCCCTGCAGGCGGTTCCACCGACATGGTGGCCCGTGCCATGGCCGTGAACATGGGTGACAAGCTGGGCCAGAACTTCGTGGTGGACAACCGCCCCGGTGCCACGGGCACGCTGGGGGCCGGCATGGTCAAACGCGCGCCGGCCGATGGCTACACGCTGCTGGTGTCTTCACTCGGTGCCTTCGTCGTGGCGCCGCACCTGCTGAAGACCGTGCCGTACGACGCGCTCAAGGATTTCGACTACATCACCGTGCCCGTGCAGGCACCCAATGTGCTGGTGGCAGCCCCGGGCCAGAAGGCGCGCACCGTGAAGGAGGTGATCGCCCAGCTCAAGGCCAACCCGGGCAAGGTGAGTTTTGCGAGCTCGGGCAATGGTTCGTCGGACCACCTCTCGGCCGAAGTGTTCTGGCAGCAAAGCGGCACTGAGGGCCTGCACATCCCCTACAAGGGCGGCGCACCGGCCATCAACGACCTGCTGGGCGGGCAGGTGGAGTTCTCGTTCCAGAACGTGAACGCGGTGCTGCAGCACATCCGTGCGGGCAAGCTGCATGCCATTGCCGTCACCGGCGACAAGCGCAGCCCCGTGCTGCCCGACGTGCCCACCCTGGCCGAGGCTGGCGTGGCCGGTGCCGAGGTGTACTCGTGGCAGGGCATGGCCGCGCCCAAGGGCCTGCCGCCAGCAATCAAGAAGAAGCTGTCGGACGCCGCTATCGCCGCCATCAACGACCCTGCCGTGAAAAAGCGCATGCTGGACCAGGGCCTGGAGATTGTGGGCAGCACGCCCGAAGCCTTCACTGCCTACCAAGCGCGCGAATTCGCCCGTTGGAAGACCGTGATCGAAACCCGAAAGATCACCGCTGATTGAGTTCTACCAGGGGCGCCTTTGTGTTCCCCATTCTCGTTTCCCGAACACCATGACCAACTCTTCCCATCCTTCTGCCACCAGCACCCCCCTCATCACCGAGCTGCGCGTGGTGCCCGTGGCGGGCCACGACAGCATGCTCATGAACCTGAGCGGCGCGCACGGCCCGTTCTTCACACGCAACCTGCTCATCTTGCGTGACAGCGCAGGCAACACCGGGGTGGGCGAGGTACCTGGCGGCGAGAAGATCCGCCAGACCATCGAGGACGCGCGCCCGTTGATCGTGGGCCAGCCCGTGGGCCACCACAACGCCGTGCTCAATGCCATGCGCGCCCAGTTTGCCGACCGCGATGCGGGCGGGCGCGGCCTGCAGACCTTTGACCTGCGCATCACCATCCATGCCGTGACGGCGGTGGAATCGGCCTTTCTCGATCTGCTGGGCCAGCACCTGGGCGTGCCCGTGGCCGCGCTGCTGGGCGACGGCGTGCAGCGCACCTCGGTGCAGATGCTGGGCTACCTGTTCTATGTGGGCGACCGTACCCAAACCGACCTGGCCTACCGCACCGAGCCTGGCGCCGACAACGACTGGTTCCGCCTGCGCAACGAAAAGGCCATGAATGCCGAGGGCATCGTGCGCCTGGCCGAGGCCGCGTACCAGCGCTACGGCTTTGCAGACTTCAAGCTCAAGGGCGGTGTGCTGCGGGGCGAGGAAGAGGTCGAGGCCATCCGCGCGCTGCACGAGCGTTTCCCAGACGCGCGCGTGACGCTGGACCCCAACGGTGGCTGGCTGCTGAAAGATGCCATCCGCATCACGCGCGACCTGCATGGCGTGATGGCCTATGCCGAAGACCCCTGCGGCGCCGAAGGCGTGTTCTCGGGCCGTGAGGTGATGGCCGAGTTCCGCCGCGCCACGGGCCTGCCCACCGCTACCAACATGGTGGCCACAGACTGGCGCGAAATGGCGCACAGCCTGGCCCTGCAGTCGGTGGACATCCCTCTGGCTGACCCGCACTTTTGGACCATGGCGGGGTCGGTGCGCGTGGCGCAGATGTGCCAGGCCTTTGGCCTGACCTGGGGCTCGCATTCCAACAACCACTTCGACGTGTCGCTGGCCATGTTCACCCACGTGGGCGCCGCCGCCCCGGGCCGCGTGACGGCCATCGACACGCACTGGATCTGGCAGGACGGCGAGCGTCTGACCAAACAGCCGTTCCAGATCAAGAATGGTTTCATTGACCTGCCCCAAAAGCCCGGCTTGGGCGTGGAACTGGACATGGACGAGGTGGAGCGCGCGCACCGCCTGTATTTGCAGCATGGCCTGGGCGCACGCGACGATGCGATGGCAATGCAGTACCTGATTCCAGGCTGGAAGTTCAACAACAAGTCGCCCTGTATGGTGCGTTGAAGCCGGGCACCGCGTGACCGAGGCCGCCCTGCGGTACCGAGGTCCGGCAAAAAAAAGCCCTCCAGTGGAGGGCTTTTTGCATGGCCCGGGGCCGGGTATTTGTATTACGCCACCCGGTCCTCCGCCCGCCGCCGGGGCAGCTGGCGCTTGACGGAGGGCCGTTGCAGGCGCTGCTTGGGGTCCGTGCCTTCTGGCAGGCTGGTGGCACGCTGCAGTTGCAGGTGGGCTACCAGGCCGCCGGTGCTGGAGTTGGCCAGCGCAAAAATGCCGCCCATGCGCTGCACCGTCTTGTCCACAATCGACAGCCCCAGGCCCGCACCCGCCGCTGCAGTGCGCGCCGAGTCGCCTCGGAAGAACGGCTTGGTGAGGTTGGACAGTTGCTCGGGCGGCACGCCAGGCCCATGGTCGCGCAGCTTGATGAGCACCCAGTTCTCGCGGCTTTTGGCTGCAATGTCCACGTTGGTGATGCCCGTGTCATTGTTCTTGCCATAGCGCCTGGCGTTTTCCAGCAGGTTGGAGATCACCCGCGCCAGTTCCACTTCGTCCGCCAGCACGTTCAGGTCTTCAGGCACCGCCATGGTGATCTGCAGCTCGCGGTGGTCTTGCACCGCGTACACACACGATGACACCACCGCATGCAGGTTCACAGGCGTGAGCGTCACGTGGTCGGGCCGTGCGTAGTCCAGGAACTTGTCGATGGTGGCGTCGAGCTGAACGATGTCGGCCACCATGTGCTCGCGGGCCACTTCGTCGGTCACGCTCATCTCGGTTTCGAGCCGCAGGCGCGCCAGGGGCGTGCGCAAGTCGTGCGAAATGCCTGCCAGCATCACGGCGCGGTCCTGCTCCAGCTTGGCCAGCTTTTGGGCCATGCGGTTGAAGCCGATGTTCACCTCGCGGATTTCGCTGGTCACCACTTCTTCGTCGAGGTGGCTGGCAGCAAAGTCACCGTCTTTGACCCGGTTGGCCGCATACGACAGCTGCTTGAGCGGGCGGTTGATGAGCCGCGCAATCGCAGCGGCACCGGCCAGCGACAGCGCGGCGGCCGTGATCAGCCAGATCAGCCAGGTGCGCCCGCCCGCCGGGCTGAAGCGCGAACGATCCATCAGCAGCCAGTTGGGGTCGCCATTGATGTTGAAGCCGACCCACAGGCCGTTTTCTCCGTTCACGCTTTGCGCCACGATGGTGTCCGGGCCCAGGCGCATGGTCAGCTCGTCGGTCAGGCGGTTGCCCAGGGCCGTCGGGTCGAGCAGTGCGTATTTGTCCTTGGGCTCGCGCGGCAGGATGCGGACCCCTTCCTGGTCGGCCATGGTCTTGATCAGCGACACGCGCGCGATGGCGTCGGAGTGCACCAGCGCCGCGCGGCTCAGGTTGACCAGCGACGCAATCTGCTGTGCTGTCTGCAGCGTGCGCGGTTCAAACTCCAGCGCGCGCAGGGTCTGCAGCCACGCCAGGATGCTGCCCACCAGCAGCAGCGCGAGCAAAAAGAACGTGCGCCAGAAAAGGTTCAGACCCACGCGCGCACGTTGTTCCCGTGCCCGCCGAATGGCCTCCAGCGGGGCGGGGCTGGTAGCGTCGGAGGGGGCGGTGACAGACATTCGGGACGAAGATCTGGGCTTGCCCTCGGTGTTGGCCATGGGCTATCAGCTCGTTCCGTCCGGCACAAACACGTAGCCCACACCCCAGACGGTCTGGATGTAGCGGGGCGCTGCGGCGTCCACTTCCACCAGCTTGCGCAGGCGCGAGACCTGCACGTCCAGGCTGCGGTCAAAGGGCTCGAACTCGCGGCCGCGTGCCAGCAGCGCCAGCTTTTCGCGCGACAGGGGCTGGCGCGGGTGGCGCACCAGGGCCTTGAGCATGGCGAATTCGCCAGTGGTCAGGGGCAGCTCTTCGCCGTTGCGCTGCAGCGCGCGCGTGCCCAGGTCGAAGGTGAAGGGGCCAAAGGTGACGACTTCGTTGTCGCCCGAGGGGGCGCCCGGGGCTTCTTGAGCGGGGCGGCGGCGCAGCACGGCGTGGATGCGGGCGAGCAGCTCGCGGGGGTTGAAGGGCTTGCCCAGGTAGTCGTCGGCACCCACTTCGAGGCCCACGATGCGGTCCACGTCCTCGCCCTTGGCGGTGAGCATGATGATGGGGGTGCGGTCATTGGCAGCGCGCAGGCGGCGGCAGATCGACAGACCGTCTTCGCCGGGCATCATCAGGTCCAGCACGATGATGTCCACCGTTTCGCGCAGCAGCAGGCGGTTGAGGGCCTTGCCGTCTTCGGCAACCATGACTTCAAAACCCTCTTGGGTGAGGTAGCGGCGCAGCAGGTCGCGGATGCGGGCGTCGTCGTCCACTACCAGAACTTTGTCGGTGCGATTGGGTGTTGTGGCCATGTTGATCTCAAGTCCAATTTGTAACAGAGCCAATTCTGACCAGTTGGAACGCCGAAGTTCGGGTTTGAGGGCCGGGTTTGACCAACTGTTACAAGTTTTGCCCAGCTTCGCACCTCGTGCGACAGGGCTTTGTCAAGGGCGTAGCGCACTGCGGTTAAGGTGGTGCCCCGCACCCCTGGCAACCGGGGCGTGCACCGATGACAAGGACCGCGTGATGATGAAAAATACTACCAAATTGATAGCTATATGCTCAATGATTACCTGCGCTAGCGGCGTTTTTGCCCAAAATGCACCCGCCCCTGAGCTGCGCAACGTGGTGCAGCTGTCGGCCACGGGCACGGTGGAGGTGCAGCAAGACCTGCTGGTGCTCAACCTTGCCACCAGCAAGGAGGCCGCCGATGCCGCTACCGTACAAACCCAACTCAAGCAGGCGCTGGATGCTGCACTGACCGAGGCAAAGCGCAATGCGCAGCCCGGACAGCTGGACGTGCGCACCGGTCCGTTCGGGCTTTACCCACGCTACGGCAAGGACGGCAAGATCAACGGCTGGCAGGGACGTGCCGAACTGGTGCTGGAGGGGCGTGACTTTGCACGCATCACGGCCACTGCCGGCAAGATTCAGACCCTGACCATCAGCCAGGTCGCGTTTGGCCTGTCGCGCGAAGCACGCGCCAAGGTGGAGTCCGAGGCACAGACCCAGGCCATCGAGCAGTTCAAGGCCCGTGCGGCCGAGCTGGCCAAGGGTTTTGGATTTGCCAACTACAGCCTGCGCGAAGTGGCCGTGAACAGCAATGAGATGTCGCCCGGCCCTCGGCCCCGCATGATGGCCGCCGAGGCCAAGGCGGCGTCTTTTTCAGACTCTGCCGTGCCGGTCGAAGCGGGCAAGGCCCAGGTCACGGTGAACGTGTCGGGCTCGGTGCAGATGCGCTGAGGCCCCTGCGCCACTGGGTGAGGCCTGTTTGAAGTAAAAATGGCTGCAAGCGCTAGTGCAATAAGCGCTGGCAGCTATCAAAAATAGAGCTAAATGCTCTGTGCCGGCTCCGCGCAGGCTTACTGCGCAGCCCAGCCCCCGTCCATGTTCCAGGCCACACCGCGCACGTTGTTGGCCGCGGGGGAGCAGAAGAACACGGCCAGTTCGCCCAGCTCTTCGGGCGTGGTGAACTGCATCGAAGGCTCCTTCTCGCCCAGCAGCAGCTTCTTGGCCTCTTCGTTCGAGATGCCGTGTTCGGCGGCCTTGGCGTCCACCTGCTTTTGAACCAGCGGCGTCAGCACCCAGCCGGGGCAGATGGCGTTGCAGGTCACACCGGTGGCGGCGTTTTCCAGCGCGGTGACCTTGGTCAGGCCCACGATGCCGTGCTTGGCGGCTACATAGGCGGACTTCTGGGCCGAGCCCACCAGCCCGTGTACCGACGCCACATTGATGATGCGGCCCCAGTTGGCGCTCTTCATCGCGGGCAGGGCCAGGCGCGAGGTGTGGAAGGCGCTGGTCAGGTTGATGGCGATGATGGCGTCCCAGCGTTCGACGGGGAAGTTCTCGACATTGGCCACATGCTGGATGCCTGCGTTGTTGACCAGGATGTCCACGCGGCCGAACTGGCTGGCGCTGTACTTCATCATGTCTTCGATGTCGGCCGCCCGGCTCATGTCGGCGCCGTGATAGGCCACCTGGGCGCCCGCGGCCTCACCGGCGGCCAGTACTTCGGCACGGGGGCCATCCACATCGCCAAAGCCGTTAAGCACGATGTTGGCACCCTGGCGCGCCAGGGCCTTGGCGATGCCAAGACCAATGCCGCTGGTGGAGCCGGTGACGAGGGCAGTTTTGCCTTTCAGCATGGGAGTCTCTCCGAATGAATTACGATGCGACGACAAGAAAAAGTCGGCACTCAAGGGCAAGCGATGGGTGCCAACGACCACAGCATTATCGAGCGCTGCCCCCGGATTTCGCACCCATGATTGAACCTACGCTGAACTACGTACTGTGCCCAGGCCCCGCGGCCGCGCCGGAGACTCCAGACCGCGCACCCGCTCCCGCACAGCAGCACCGCATGGCGTACTGGGAGTGGAATGCCACCGGCAACCCGGCGCACCCGCACGTCATCGTCTGCGTGCATGGCCTGTCGCGCCAGGGGCGGGATTTCGATACCTTGGCCCGCGTGCTGAGCCAGCATGCCCGGGTGGTCTGCCCCGACGTGGCGGGCCGAGGCCGCAGCGATTGGCTGGCCGACCCCATGGGCTACCAGATTCCCCAATACGCGGCGGACATGCTGGCATTGCTGGCGCAGTTGCACCAGCAAGCCCCCATCACCACGCTGGACTGGGTGGGCACGAGCATGGGCGGGCTCATCGGCATGGGCATCACCGGCCAGCCGGGCCTGCCCTTGCCGGTGCCTGTGCGCCGGCTGGTGTTGAACGATGTGGGGCCTGTCATCCAGTGGCAGGCGCTGCAGCGCATCGGGCAGTATCTGGGGCAGCCCGCACGTTTTGGTTCGCTGCAGCAGGCGGCCGACGCGATGTGGGCCATCTCCACCAGCTTTGGCCCCCACACGCCCGCCCAGTGGCTGGACTTGTCGCGCGCCATGGTGCGCGAGCTGCCCCAGTCCGCCGGAGGAGGCCTCACATTGCACTACGACCCGGCGATTGCCGTGCCGTTCAAGACGCTGACGCAGGAGGCTGCGGCGGCGGGCGAGGCGGCGCTGTGGCAGCTGTATGACCACATCACGGCCCAGACGCTGCTGTTGCGTGGTGCGCAGTCCGACCTGCTCTCGCGCGAGACGGCGCAGGCCATGGCGCAGCGCGGGCCCCATGCCCAGGTGGTGGAGTTTGAGGGTGTGGGCCACGCGCCCACGCTGGTGGCGCCCGACCAGGTCGCCGCAGTCGCGGATTTCCTGCTGACGGCAGAAGGCGCTGTGGCCGGATGAAAACCAACCCTCCTGCGCCAGCGTCTCTCACCCCCCAGACCGACGCCGTCCCCCAGCTCATCGCAGCCACGGCGCACACCCTGCCGGAGCAGGTGAACGCACTGGCGCGCGCACGCGCGTTTGCCGAACCCCTGATGGCGGGCGAGACGCTCGACTCTGGCGAGAACACGCTGGCCCACGCCGATGCGGTGGCCGCCATCCTCAAGGGCATTGGCGGCTCCGAAGCCATGCAGGCGGCCAGCTATCTGGTGCATGCCTGCATCCACCTGAACAAACCCGAAGAAGTCATCGCCAAGGCGTTTGGTGCCAACTTTGCCGCGCTGGCGGTGGAGACCACCAAGCTGATGCGCGTGCAGCAGCAGGCCCGCGCGGCCGCACCGCTGGACGACCCAGCCGTGCAGACGGAGAACGTGCGCAAGATGCTGCTGGCGTTCTCGCGCGACCTGCGTGTGGTGATGCTGCGTCTGGCCTCGCGCTTGCAGACGCTGCGTTTTCATGCGGCCAGCAAACGCCCCGTGTCGCCCAGCCTGGCGCGCGAGTCGCTGCAGGTGTTTGCGCCGCTGGCCAACCGCCTGGGTATCTGGCAGGTGAAGTGGGAGCTGGAGGATCTGTCCTTCCGCTTTCTGGAGCCCGACACCTACAAGGAAGTGGCCCGCCTGCTTGACGAAAAGCGCGGCGAGCGCGAGGTCTACATGGAGCATCTGCGCGCGCGGCTCGAATCCGACCTGCGCGCCCGCAGCATCAGCGCCACTGTGGCGGGCCGCCCCAAGCACATCTACAGCATCGTCAAGAAGATGCGCGGCAAGTCGCTCAACTTCGACCAGGTGTTCGACATCCGCGCGCTGCGCGTGGTGGTGCCCACAGTGAAGGACTGCTACGCCGCTCTGAGCTGGGTGCACGAGCAGTTCAAGCCCATCGTGGAGGAGTTTGACGACTACATCGCCAAGCCCAAACCGAACGGCTACCAGTCGCTGCACACCATCGTGCGGGACGACAACGGCAAGCCCATCGAGATCCAGATCCGCACCCAGGCCATGCACGAACACGCCGAGCACGGCGTTGCAGCGCACTGGGCCTACAAGGAGGCGGGCGCCAAAGGTTATGCGGGTGTGTCTGCGACGGGCGAGTACGACGCCAAGATCGCCGTGCTGCGCCAGCTGCTGGCGTGGGAACGGGACCTGGCAGGCGCATTGCCCAACCGGGGCTTGTTCGAGGACCGCATCTACGTGTTGACCCCTGATGCGGCTGTGGTAGAGCTGCCCCAGGGCGCCACCCCGGTGGACTTTGCGTACTCGGTGCACACCAGCCTGGGCCACCGCTGCCGGGGCGCCAAGGTCGATGGCGTGATGGTGCCGCTCAACACGCCCCTGCAGAACGGGCAGACGGTCGAAATCTCCACCGTCAAGGAAGGGCGCCCCTCGCGCGACTGGCTCAATGCCGAGCTGGGTTATCTCACCAGCAACCGTGCCAAGGCCAAGGTGCGTGCCTGGTTCAACGCCCAGGCCACGCACGAGACGGTGGCGCGGGGCCGCGAGGCGGTGGAGAAGCTGCTGCAGCGCGAGGGCAAGACCGCCATCAAGCTCGACGACCTCGCCGTGCAGCTCGGCTTCAAGTCGGCCGACGCATTGTTTGAAGTGGTGGGCAAGGACGAGTTTTCGCTGCGCAATATCGAAACGGTGCTGCGCCCGCCCGAGCCCGTGCTGCAGCCCGACGACTACCTGCTGCTCAAGAAAACGCGCACCAACGATGCAGCCCCCAAGGGCGGTGTGCTGGTGGTGGGGATCGATTCGTTGATGACGCAACTGGCCAAATGCTGCAAGCCCGCGCCGCCGGACACCATCCGCGGCTTTGTCACGCGCGGCAAGGGGGTGAGCGTGCACCGTGCCGACTGCAGCAACTTCCGCGAGATGGCGGCACGCAATGGCGAGCGCGTGATCGAGGTGGAGTGGGGCGTGCCCAAGCCTTCGGCGTCGGCGGCGGTGTACCCGGTAGACGTGGCGGTGGAGGCTGCTGATCGCCAGGGCCTGCTGCGCGACATCTCGGAAGTGTTTGCCCGCGAAAAAACCAATGTGATCGGCGTGCAGACCCAGTCCGTCAAAGGCACGGCCTGGATGACCTTCACGGTGGAGGTGTCTGATTCAGGCAGGCTGAACAAAGTGCTGGGCATCGTGGCCGGGGTGCAGGGCGTTCGGTCGGCCCGCCGCCGTTGAGAGGCGGACGGGCGGGATCCGCGGGCCCGCGCCTTGGCGCTTTGTGTGATTTGTCGCGCGATGGCCCCGAGTGGCTGATTTTTATGGCTATAATCGTGGTCTTGATAACGACAGGCGCGTAGCTCAGCTGGTTAGAGCACCACCTTGACATGGTGGGGGTCGTTGGTTCGAGTCCAATCGCGCCTACCAAGTTTTTGTCTGAAAGAAACCAGCTTTCGGTACCAAAAAAAACTTGGCAACAACACCTCTATCGGTGTTCACGCAGCAAGCCACCGCAAGGTGGCTTTTTCGTTTCTGCTTCTTTCTTCCCTTGCCAGGGGCTGCTGGAGGTGTTGTGCGCTAAAGGCCGCACGGCATACGGCGTCTCACGCATCAGTCGCCCACGCGACACTTTGATGCCCGGCATCATCAGGGTATTCCTTTGCCGCTGCGGCGCGGCAGTCTCCCTAGAATGTGCTGCACTGCAATACATGGGTTTGAGCCCGAGGAGTTCGTTGTGTCCGAACCGAAAAGCGCTGTGTCCAAGTCGGCCCAGCGCGTCATCAAGAAGTACCCCAATCGCCGTCTGTACGACACAGACACCTCCACCTACATCACGCTGGCCGAGGTGCGCCAGTTGGTGATGGACCACCAGAACGTAGTGGTGCGCGACGCCAAGACGGGCGAAGACCTCACGCGCAGCATCCTGCTGCAGATCATTCTGGAAGAAGAGGCCGGCGGTGCGCCCATGTTCACCGAAGCGGTGCTGGCCAACATCATCAGGTTCTATGGCCATGCCATGCAGGGTTTCATGGGCGCGTACCTGGAGAAGAACGTTCAGGCATTCACTGACGTGCAAACCAAGCTGGCCGAGCAGTCGCAAAGCGTGACGCCCGAGATGTGGGCGCAGTTCATGAACCTGCAGTCGCCCATGCTCAAGGGCATGATGGGCAACTACGTCGAGCAATCGCAATCCATGCTCACGCAGATGCAGGAGCAGATGCAAAAGCAGACCGAGCAGATGTTGGGCGCGTTTGGCATCAAGCGATGACCCGCTGAGTGGCCCGCGCGGCGGAGTGGCCCTTGCGCGTGGCTAGCTGGCCTGGGTAGTGCCCGTTTCAAGGTTGCACAGGGGCAAATAGGGCGCTGAATCGGCAGCGCCACCCGCTCCACGCCGGAACTGGGACAATAGGGGGATATGAGCGAAGCAATTGCCCCCACCAAAACACCCAAAGTCGGATTTGTCAGCCTGGGCTGCCCCAAGGCGTTGACCGATTCGGAACTGATCCTCACGCAGCTGAGCGCCGAGGGTTACGAAACCTCCAAGACCTTCCAGGGTGCGGACCTGGTCATCGTCAACACCTGCGGCTTCATTGATGATGCCGTGAAAGAAAGCCTGGACACCATTGGCGAAGCCCTGGCCGAGAATGGCAAGGTCATCGTCACCGGCTGCCTGGGTGCCCGCGCCGGCGAAGATGGCGGCAACATGGTGCGCCAGATGCATCCCAGTGTGCTGGCCGTCACAGGCCCCCACGCCACGCAGGAAGTGATGGACGCCGTCCACCTGAACCTGCCCAAGCCCCACGACCCATTCATCGATCTGGTGCCCGGCAGTTTTGGCATTGCGGGCATCAAGCTCACGCCCAAGCACTACGCCTACCTCAAGATCAGCGAGGGCTGTAACCACCGCTGCACCTTCTGCATCATCCCTTCGATGCGCGGCGACCTGGTGTCGCGCCCTATCGGCGATGTGCTCAGCGAGGCCAAGGCCTTGTTTGAAGGTGGCGTGAAAGAGCTGCTGGTCATCAGCCAGGACACCTCGGCCTATGGCGTGGACGTGAAGTACCGCACCGGCTTCTGGGACGGCAAGCCCGTCAAGACCCGCATGCTGGAGCTGGTGCAGACGCTGGGCGAGATTGCCGAGCCCTACGGCGCCTGGGTGCGCCTGCACTATGTGTACCCCTACCCGAGCGTGGACGAAGTGATCCCGCTCATGGCCACGGGCAAGGTGCTGCCTTATCTGGATGTGCCCTTCCAGCACAGCCACCCTGACGTGCTCAAGCGCATGAAGCGCCCCGCCAGCGGCGAGCGCAACCTGGAGCGCATTCTGCGCTGGCGCGAGGCCTGTCCTGAACTGGTCATCCGCAGCACCTTCATTGCGGGCTTTCCGGGCGAGACCGAAGAAGAGTTCCAGCACCTGCTCGACTTTGTGCGCGAGGCGCAGATCGACCGCGCAGGTTGCTTTGCCTACAGCGATGTGACCGGCGCCGCCGCCAACGAGCTGCCCGGCATGCTGCCGATGGAAGTGCGCGAAGAGCGTCGCGCGCGCTTCATGGCGGTGGCCGAAGAGGTGTCGATTGCCAAGCTGCAGCGCCGCGTGGGCGCCACCATGCAGGTGCTGGTGGACCACGCTCCCGCCCTGGGCCGCAAAGGGGGGGTGGGCCGCACCTATGCCGACGCGCCCGAGATCGACGGCACCGTGCAGTTGTTGCCGCCCGAGAAGATCAGCAAGACCATGAAGGTGGGTGAGTTCACCAAGGCGCGCATCGTCGGCGTGCAGGGGCACGACTTGGTGGCGCAGCCCATTTGATTGCTATCTAATTAATAGCAATACGCCCATGGCGCACTAGCGCATGGGCTTGAAACCATCAAAAAAGGCTTCCCGAGGGAAGCCTTTTTCTTTTGGGTGATCTCCTGCGAGGGAGATGGGCTGTAAGCCCTTGCTGCCCTTAGACGCGCTTGCGGTATTCGCCGGTGCGGGTGTCGATTTCGATCTTGTCGCCTTGGCTGACGAACAGGGGCACAGGCACTTCAAAGCCGGTGGCGATCTTGGCGGGCTTGAGCACCTTGCCGGACGTGTCGCCCTTGACGGCGGGTTCCGTCCAGGTGATTTCGCGCTCGACGCTGGTGGGCAGTTCGACCGAGATGGCCTTGCCGTCGTAGAACACCACTTCAACGGTCATGCCGTCTTCCAGGTAGTTCAGCGAGTCGCCCATGTTTTCGGCTTCCACTTCGTACTGGTTGTACTCGGTGTCCATGCACACGTACATGGGGTCGGCGAAGTAGGAGTAGGTGCACTCCTTCTTGTCCAGGATCACGTTGTCGATCTTGTCGTCGGCCTTGAACACGACTTCGGTGCCGAAGTTGCCGATCAGGCTCTTGAGCTTCATGCGCACGGTGGCTGCACCGCGGCCGCCGCGGGCGTATTCGGTCTTCAGGACCACCATGGGGTCCTTGCCGTGCATGATGACGTTGCCGGCGCGGATTTCTTGAGCGATTTTCATAGCAAGTTGCTTGGGTTGGGGCCGCTCAACGCGCGGGCTGACAAACCACCTGGTTTGCACGCCGATGCATGTTCTGCGGCGAAAGTGCGCGGGGCGCGGGCACTGACATGCCGCACCTGATTTGCGCAAAGCCTCGGATTTTACCGTTTTTCGGCGACAAAGCCCAAAAGTTGCGCCACAAGGTTGTCTTGCGTCAGCAGGCGTGCACGGGCCGCCCGGGTGCAGCGCGTCCACTCGGCCAGGGTGTTGTCGTCGGGCCATTGCAGCGGCGCGGCGTCCAGCCCGTTCCAGGTGGCGTGGAATCGCCGCAGCGACTCAGGGGCTTGCAGCCAGTCCAGAAAGGCCCAGAGCTTGTCGTGGTGGGCGTTGTCATGCTGGGGGTAGATGTGCCACACAAACGCCTGCCCGGCCCACAGTGCGCGCACCAGAGAGTCCTCGCCCCGCACGGCGTTGAAGTCGCAGGCCCACAGCATCTCGTCAAACGCCGCCTGGGGCCGGTGGGGAAGGAAGGACATGGACAGCAGCCCCTGCTGGCCGTGCAGGGGTTGTCGCTCCTGATCGCCCTGGGTCTCGGCCAAGGCGGCCCGCACTGCGGCGGCCGGGCGGCCGGGCGTGACCAGCAACTGGGTGGGCCGCAATGCGCATTGGCGCAGCAGGTCGGCCAGCGCGGGGGGCTCGTAGCAAAACAGCGACACCCAGCGCGTGCCCGGTGTCTCGTCGCCCATGCCAAACTGGGCCCGGTGCTCCGCGCGCCATGCGCTGCGATCAAACGCCTCGCGCTGCTCCATCAAGTGGGGCTCGCGCAGCAGGCCGCCGGTGCCGGCGGTAAAGCCGGGGTAGAAGAACCAGCGCGTCCACCCCGACGCCGGGCCCGACAGGATGGGCGAGGGCAGGCGGTGAGTGCGCTCCACGTAGGCCTCGGCAGACAGGTATTCCAGGTTGATCCAGACAGGTTTTGGGCATTTTTGGCCAGAAGCGCTAGTGGAATATGCGCTATATGCTATGAATTCGGGAGCAATGTCGCAGCCGAACGCCTCCACCATCACGTCGGGTGGCGGTTCGTTCGGGCCCGGCGGTGGCGTGCCCCAGCGTTTTACTTCCACACCGGGGCAGCCCTCCGGGGTCATCCATTCCAGCGCCGATGCATCGTCCACCCACAGGCGCACGCGGTGCCCCAGGCCCGCCAGCTGCGCCACCAGGCGCCAGCACACGCCGATGTCGCCAAAGTTGTCGATCACGCGGCAGAACACGTCCCATTGCAGGGCGGCGAGGGGGCGGTGCATGGTCATGGGGCGGGCGCGGGTGGTTGCGCGCGCAAATGGTCCACCAGCAGCTGCGCCACGCTGGAGAGGGATTCTTCCGAGCGTACGCACAGCATCAGTTGTCGGTGCGCCCACGGCTCGTTCAGCGTGACCACGCGGATGGGCTGCGAGCCCTTGTACAGCGCGGCGCTGCCACGCGGCATCACGCCCACGCCCAGGCCGGCGGCCACCATCAGGCAAAGCGCGTCGTAGCTGGTGACCTGCATGCGCAGCCGTAGCTGCAGGCCGGCCTCGGAGGCCGCGCGGGTCAGCTGGTTGTTGATGGCGCTGCCCGGGTGTGCGCCCACAAAGTCGTAGGGCAGGGCGTCGGCCAGCCGGGCCGACTTGCGCCGTGCCAGCGCATGGCCCGTGGGCACCACCAGCACCAGCTCGTCGGTGCGATAGGGCAGCTGCACCACGCGGTCGCCGTACTGGCCCTGGTTCAGGATGCCCACATCGGCTGCGTTCTCGGCCACGGACTGGGCGATGGCCGTGCTGATCTGCTCCTGCAGCCGCACGTCCACCTGCGGGTGCAGCGCCATGAAGCTCTGTAGCTGCGCCGGCAAGAACTGCGTGATGGCCGAGATGTTGGCCACCACCCGCACATGGCCGCGCACGCCCGCTCCGTAGTCGCGCATCTGGCTGGCAATGCCGTCCAGGTCGTTGAGCACACCACGCGCCAGGTTCAGCAGCGCATAGGCGGCAGCCGTGGGCTCGGTGCCCTTGTTGCTGCGGGTGAACAGCGCCACACGCAGCGCGTCTTCCAGGTCGGCCAGGCGGCGGCTCACAGCCGATGCGGCGATGTGCTCGCGCGCAGCAGCGGCGGCGATGGTGCTTTCTTCCATCACGGCCACAAACAGGCGCAGGGAGACGGGGTCGAGTTTCATGGAGGCCTGATGGTAACAAGCGCAGCCACTGCCATGCCGGTTTGCGATGGCATCTTGTTGCTTGAGCGATTTACGGCCCCGCGCGCCCTGCGCATCATTCGCCCCGAGCCACCCCAGCGTGGGGCTGGCCGCAGGAGACAACCCCACCCATGGATTCCATTGCTTCCCCCGCCGCACTGCAAGGCGTGCGTGTCATCGAAATGGGCCAGCTCATTGCCGGGCCGTTCTGCGGCAAGACGCTGGGCGAGTTTGGCGCCGACGTGATCAAGATCGAAGCCCCCGAAACGGGCGACCCCCTGCGCAACTGGCGCCTGATCAAGGAAGGCACTTCCGTCTGGTGGCAGGTGCAGTCGCGCAACAAGCGCTCGGTGGCGCTGGACCTGCGCCAGAAGGAAGGCCAGGACATCGCCCGCCAGCTGATTGCCGAGGCCGATGTGCTGGTCGAGAACTTCCGCCCCGGCACGCTGGAAGGCTGGGGCATGTCGCCTGAGGAGTTGCACCAACTCAACCCCGGCCTGGTGATGCTGCGCATTTCCGGCTACGGCCAGACGGGCCCCTACCGCGACCTGCCAGGCTTTGGCGCCATTGGCGAGGCCATGGGCGGCCTGCGCCACCTGACCGGCGAGCCCGGCCGCGTGCCGGTGCGTGTGGGCGTGTCGATTGGCGACACGCTGGCGGCGCTGCACGGCACCATCGGCGTGCTCACGGCGCTGTACCACCGCAAGGTCAACGGTGGCAAAGGCCAGGTGATTGACGTGGCGCTGCACGAGGCGGTGTTCAATGTGATGGAAAGCCTGATCCCCGAATACAGCGCCTTTGGCGCGGTGCGTGAGGCCGCAGGCAGTGCGCTGCCGGGCATTGCCCCCAGCAACGCCTACCCCTGCACGGACGGCTGGGTGCTGGTGGCAGGCAATGGCGACAGCATTTTCAAGCGGCTGATGGATGCGATTGGCCGGCCTGACCTGGGTGCTGCGCCGGACCTGGCCAACAACACCGGCCGCGTGGCCCGCGTGGAAGAGATCGATGCGGCGATTGGTGCCTGGAGCGCGCAGCGCACCGTGCAGCAGGTGCTGGATGCATTGGGCGCCGCCCGCGTGCCCGCTGGCAAGGTCTACACCGCCAAGGATATTGCCGAAGACCCGCACTACCGTGCCCGCGACATGCTGCTGACCCAGCAGACGCGTGACGGCTACAGCGTGGAGGTGCCGGGCATCGTGCCCAAACTCTCGGCCACGCCGGGCACCATCCGCAGCAGCGCGCCGCACCTGGGTGACGACACCGATGCGGTGCTGGCAGAAATGGGGCTCAATGCCGAGCAGATTGCGTTGCTGCGCAGCAAAGGAGTGGTGCAATGAACGTACCCAGCACCGTTTGGCAAGGCGCAGGCCGCCGCATCCACATGCAGGAAGTGGGCCTGCGCGACGGACTGCAGATGGAGAAGACCTTTGTTTCCACCGAAGACAAGATCGCGCTGTGCAATGCGCTGTCGGCGGCAGGGCTGTCCAAGATCGAAGTGACCTCATTCACATCGCCCACCGCCATCCCCGCGCTGAAAGACGCCGAGATCGTGATGCGCGAGATCACGCGCCGCCCTGGCACGGTCTACACGGCGCTGGTGCCCAACTTGCGCGGGGCAGAGCGTGCCATCGAGTCGCGCACGGACGAGCTGAACCTGGTCATGTCCGTCAGTGCCACCCATAACCTGGCCAACCTGCGCATGACGCAGGAGCAGTCGTTTGCGGCACTGGCGCAGGTGGTGGCCCTGGCGCAGGGCGCCAACGTGGCAGTGAACGTGTCGCTGTCGTGCGTGTTCGGCTGCCCCATGGAAGGCGATGTACCCGAGGCCAATGTGTTTGGCTGGGTGCAGCGTTTTGTGGACCTGGGCGTGCGCGGCATCACGCTGTGCGACACCACGGGCATGGCCTACCCCACGCAGGTGCACCAGCTCACGGCGGCAGCCCGCGCGCGCTGGCCGGGGGTGGAGTTCACCCTGCATTTCCACAACACGCGGGGCATGGGGCTGGCCAATGTGCTGGCGGCCATCGACGGGGGTGCTGACCGGTTCGATGCGTCGCTGGGTGGCCTGGGCGGTTGCCCCTACGCGCCGGGCGCCAGCGGCAATGTGTGCAGCGAAGAGATCGTGCACGCGCTGGCGCTGATGGGTTATGACACGGGCGTGGACCTGGCCCGGTTGGTGGCCGCCGCGCAGCAGTTGCCTGCGCTCATCGGCCACGACATTCCGAGCCAGATCGCCAAGGCGGGGCCGCGCTTGACGCTGCACCCGGTGCCTGCCGATTTCGATGCCATCCGCGAAAGAGCGCTGTCCCGCTGAAAGCGGGCGCGCCTGCATCCCCCATCACCACAGGAGACAAAAACCATGAGCTTCCCCGCCCCACTGTCACGCCGCCTCTTCACCGCTGCCGTGTTGTGCTCTGCCGCCTTCGCGGCGGGCGCGCAGGACAAATACCCGTCCAAACCCATCACCGTGGTCGTGCCCCAGGCTGCGGGCGGTGCCAACGACGCTATTGCGCGTGTGGTGGCGCAAAAGCTCGGCGAGCAACTGGGCCAGAGCGTGATCGTGGAAAACCGCCCTGGAGCCGGCGGCACGCTGGCCACGGGCACCACCGCCCGCGCGCGCAACGATGGTTATACCCTGCTGCTGACGGCCGACAGTGCCCATGTGATTGGCCCTGCGCTTTACAAGAACCCTGGCTTTGATCCCGTCAAGGACTTCACGCCGGTGGCGCCTGTGGCCACGGCGGGGTATGTGCTGGTTGCGCATCCGTCCTTCCCGGGCAACACAGTGGCGGACCTGGTGTCGCTGGCCAAGGCCAGCCCCGGCAAGTATTCGATTGCCTCTGCGGGCAATGGCACGCTGAACCATCTGATTGGCGAAATGCTGCAAAAAGCCGCAGGCATCCAGCTGCAGCACATTCCCTACAAGGGCTCGGCCGCAGCTGCCACCGACGTGGTAGGCGGTCAGGTGCCGCTGTCGGTGCAAAGCCTGCCGTCGGCCATTGCGTTCATTAAGGCCGGCAAGCTCAAGGTGCTGGGCGTGGTCAATGAAAAGCGCGTGGCGGCTCTGCCCGACGCTCCCACCATTGGCGAGACGATCAAGGGCTTTGGCCAGGCGCCCTGGTATGCGCTGTTTGCTCCGGCGGGCACACCCGCGCCCATCGTCGCGCAACTGCAGGCCGAGGTGGCCCGCGCGCTGGAGCACAAGGATGTGGTCGAGAAACTGGCCACTGTGGGCTGCGAGCCCTTCAAGGGCACGGCAGCGCAACTGGCGGCGCTGGTGCAGTCCGACCTGCCCAAGTGGAGCCGCGTGGTCAAGGACACGGGCGCCACGGTGGATTGAGCCGTGCGCCGCTGTCTGCCCCTGCTGCCTTTTTGACATTCAGACTTTTCACAACAACGACAACGGAGATATCGCTTTCATGAAAACCACCCGCAAGCAGTTCACCACCCTGGCCCTGGCCGCACTGGCCACGGGCTTCATCGGCCACGCAGCTGCGCAGGGCGCCTACCCCACCAAGAACGTCACCATGGTGGTGCCCACCGCCGCCGGCGGCACCACCGACCTGTCGGCCCGCATGTTGGCGCAGGCCCTGGCGCCGGTGCTGGGCCAGTCGGTCATCGTGGACAACAAGGGCGGTGGCAATGGCAACATTGCGGCCAGTGCGGTCAAGCGGGCCGAGGCTGATGGGTACACGCTGCTGATGCAGTACTCGGGCTACCACGTCATCTCGCCCCACATCACCAAACAGAAGCAATGGGAGCAGAGCGACTTCCAGCCCGTGGCCAATGTGATCTCGGCGCCGCAGATCATCGTGGTGCGGGCCGACCTGCCGGTGAAGACGCTGCCCGAGTTAATTGCCTACGCCAAGGCCAACCCCGGCAAGCTCAACTACGCCTCGTCAGGCAACGGCTCGCTGCAGCATGTGACGGGTGCCATGCTGGAGCAGCAGGGTGCCATCAAGATGGTCCATGTGCCCTACAAGGGCACAGGCCCCGCGCTGCAGGACCTGCTGGGCGGCCAGGTGGACCTGACCTTTGGCACCGCGCCGCCCTTCATGCCCCACATCGCCAGCGGCAAGCTGCGTGTGCTGGCCGTGACGGGCAAGCAGCGCCTGCCCAGCCTGCCCGATGTGCCCACCACCGCTGAGGCGGGCTACCCCAAGGTCGATGCCACCTCGTGGTTTGCGGTGTTTGCCCCGGCCGGCGTGCCCAAGGCCGTGGTGGACAAGCTCACGGCCGATATCCGCACCGTGGTGCAGAACGCGGCCTTCCAGCAGAAGGCGCAGGAGCAGGGCGCCACGGCCGACTACCAGACCCCGGCACAACTGGGCGATAAGGTGAAGGCGGATCTGGCCAACTGGGCGCAGGTGGTGAAGACCTCGAAGATCGAGGCGGAGTGACCGAGGGGCGGTGTTTTTGATCAAAATGGCTGCCAGCGCTAGTTGAATAAGCGCTGGCAGCTATTTATTTGATAGTGAATGGGGCAGGCCGCGCCCGAGGCCACAATACGCGCCATGTCCCATTCCGAAGAACTCCTCGCGCAGGTGGCTGCGCTGCCTGCGCTGCCGGGCGTGTACCGCTATTTCGACGCGCAGGATGCGCTGCTGTACGTGGGCAAGGCGCTCAACCTCAAGCGCCGGGTGTCCAGCTACTTCCAGAAGAACCATGGCGGCACCCGCATCGGCCACATGGTCAGCAAGATCGTGCGCATGGAGACCACGGTGGTGCGCTCCGAGGCCGAGGCATTGCTGCTAGAGAACAACCTCATCAAGACGTTGAACCCCAAGTTCAACATCCTGTTCCGCGACGACAAGAGCTACCCCTATCTGAAGATCACCGGCACGCCGGGCGCGCACACACGGGGCGATGCGCCGGGGCAGGTGTTTCCGCGCATGGCTTACTACCGGGGCGCGGTCGATAAAAAGCACCGCTACTTCGGTCCATACCCCAGCGCCTGGGCCGTCAAGGAAACCATCCAGTTGCTGCAAAAGGTCTTCCGGCTGCGCACCTGCGAAGACACGGTGTTTGCCAATCGCACACGGCCCTGTCTGCTGTACCAGATCAAGCGCTGCACCGGGCCCTGCGTGGACCTGATTTCGCCCGAGGCCTATGCCGCTGACGTGTCGCACGCCGAGGCGCTGCTGCGCGGCGAAACGCAGGAGCTGCTGCAGGCGCTGGAGGTGCGCATGATGGCGCATTCGGACAAGCTCGAATTTGAGCAGGCGGCCGAGGTGCGCAACCAGATCCAGGCGCTGTCGCGCGTGCTGCACCAGCAGTCCATCGAGACGGTGGATGACAAGGATGTGGACATCCTGGCTGTGCGTGTGCAAGGCGGCCGCGCCTGCGTGAACCTGGCCATGGTGCGCGGTGGCCGCCACCTGGGCGACCGGCCGTACTTTCCGGTGCACGTCGAAGATGCGGCGGCGGTGTTTGAGGAAGAGGGTGGCGATGGCGCAGACGAGGCGGTGGCCACCCCGTCTCGCCCCGCGCGCCCGGTGGAGGCGCTGGTACTCGAAGCCTTCATCGCCCAGCACTACATTGGCGTGCCCGTGCCGCCGTTGCTGGTGACCAGCGTGCCCGTGGACAAAGCATTGCTCGACGCGCTGACCGAACAAAGTGGCCTGCGTGTGAACGCCATCCACCAGCCCCGCGAACAGCGCCGTGCCTGGCTCGACATGGCGCAGAAGAACGCTGACCTGCAACTGGCGCGGCTGCTGGCCGAAGAAGGCTCGCAGCAGGCCCGCACGCGGGCGCTGGCCGAGGCGCTGGATTTGCCGCCCGAAGACCTGGAGCAGCTCACCATCGAGTGTTTCGACATCTCGCACACGGCGGGCGAATCCACCCAGGCGTCGTGTGTGGTGTTCCATCACCACAAGATGCAGAGCAGCGAATACCGCCGCTACAAGATCGAGGGTATCACCGGCGGCGATGACTACGCCGCCATGCGCCAGGTGCTCACACGCCGCTACAGCAAAGTGGTGGAGGCGCAGCGTGAGGAGGGGGGCATCGACTTTGCCGCACCCGACGCGGAAGCAGGCGCGTCCACCCGCAAAGGGGTTGCCCGCCTGCCCGACCTGGTGCTCATCGACGGCGGCAAGGGCCAGGTGGGCGTGGCGCGCGAGGTGTTCACCGCGCTGGGGCTGGACCTGACCCGCATCGTGGGGGTGGAGAAGGGCGAAGGCCGCAAGGTGGGCCTGGAAGAACTGGTGTTTGCCGATGGCCGTGAGAAGGTGTACCTGGGCAAGGACTCTGCGGCACTGATGCTGGTGGCGCAGATCCGCGACGAGGCGCACCGCTTTGCCATCACGGGCATGCGCGCGGCACGCGCCAAGGTGCGTGTGGGCGGCGGGCAGCTCGAAGAAATTGCGGGGGTGGGCCCCAAGAAGCGCGCGCGGTTGCTGCAACGTTTTGGCGGGGTGCGGGGGGTGGCGTCCGCGAGTGTGGAAGACCTGGCCACCGTGGATGGCATCTCGCGTGAGTTGGCAGAAGAAATTTACAAGGCCTTGAGATAAGCCCCATGTGCCGTTCCACGGCCGTGCCGTGACACAATCGCCGCCATGTTCTGGACTATCCCCACCTTGATGACCTGGACGCGCATCGTCGCGATACCTTTGATCGTGGGGGTGTTCTACGCGCCGCTGGACCCGGCCATGCGCAACCTCATTGCCACCGTGATGTTCGTGGTGTTTGCCGCCACCGATTGGCTGGATGGCTATCTGGCCCGCAAGCTCAACCAGACCTCGTCCTTCGGCGCCTTCCTCGACCCCGTGGCCGACAAGTTTCTGGTCTGTGCATCGCTGCTGGTGCTGGTGCACCTGCAGCGTGCCGATGTGTTTGTAGCGCTCATCATCATCGGCCGCGAGATTGCGATCTCGGCCCTGCGCGAGTGGATGGCGCAGATCGGCGCGAGCAAGAGCGTGGCCGTGCACATGATTGGCAAGGTCAAGACCACGGTGCAGATGCTGGCCATCCCCTTCCTGCTGTACGACGGACGCCTGTTTGGCGTGATCGATACCGGCGTGTGGGGCACCTGGCTCATCTGGGCCTCGGCCGTGCTCACCGTCTGGTCGATGGTGTACTACCTGCAGAAGGCGTTGCCCGAGATCCGGGCGCGCGTCAAATAGTTCTCAAGTCTTTGATGCCTAAGGCGCTTGATAGATCAGCGCAGGCAGCTATATTTTCAGGAGCATCTGAATGGCGAAGCATCGCATTGCAGTCATTGCCGGTGATGGCATTGGCAAAGAGGTCATGCCCGAGGGGCTGCGTGTGCTGGACGAGGCTGCGCGCAAGTTTGGCATTGACCTGCACTTCGACCACTTCGACTTTTCGAGCTGGGACTATTACGAAAAGCACGGCAAGATGCTGCCCGACAACTGGAAGGACCAGATCGGCGGCCACGAGGCGATTTACTTCGGCGCCGTGGGCTGGCCCGAAAAGATTGCCGACCATGTCTCGCTCTGGGGCTCGCTGCTGCTGTTCCGCCGCGAGTTCGACCAGTACATCAACTTGCGCCCCGCGCGCCTCATGCCCGGCGTGATTGCGCCTGTGGTGCGCCGCGACGGCAGCCCGCGCCTGCCCGGCGAGATCGACATGCTGATCGTGCGCGAGAACACCGAAGGCGAATACTCCAGCATCGGTGGTCGCATGTACGAAGGCACGCCGCGAGAGATCGTGATGCAGGAGACGGTGATGTCGCGCCATGGCGTGGATCGCGTGCTGAAGTTTGCGTTTGAACTGGCCCAGTCACGGCCCAAGAAGCACCTGACCAGCGCCACCAAATCCAACGGCATCGCCATCACCATGCCCTACTGGGACGAGCGCGTGGCCGAGATGGCCAAGGCCTACCCCGATGTGAAGGTGGACAAGTTCCACATCGACATCCTCACAGCCCACTTCGTGCAGCGGCCCGACTTCTTCGATGTGGTGGTGGCCAGCAACCTGTTTGGTGACATCCTTTCGGATCTGGGCCCGGCTTGCACCGGCACCATCGGCATCGCGCCCAGCGCCAATCTGAACCCCACGCGCACCATGCCGTCGCTGTTTGAGCCGGTCCATGGCTCGGCGCCTGACATTGCAGGCAAGGGCATTGCCAACCCCATCGGGCAAATCTGGTGCGGCGCCATGATGCTGGACTTCCTGGGGTACCGCGCTGCGCACGATGCCATGCTGGCTGCGATTGAGGCCGTATTGCAACCCGGTAGTGGTGCTCCGCGCACCCCGGACTTGGGTGGCACGGGCACCACGCAGGAGGTGGGAAAAGCCATCGCGCAGGCGCTCGCGGCCCGTTGAGTACGGCTGGCTGCGGGGTGTCAATACGGAATGCTGCCGATACGGCGTGTTTGAGACAAAAACCCCCGCCAAGCCCTGTCGCAGCGTGAAATACGACTAGAATTCAAAACAACGCTGACGCAAAACAGCGTGTTGTATTGACACTCTGAAACTCGATGGCTTTAATCTGATGCAGCAGCCACTGCTGTGTATGCCAGTCATTCCCCCGCCTGTTTTTCACCAGCCCACGGCTGTGCTTTCAGGCGTGTGAAGACCAGATATCCGCGAGACATTCCATTAACTCTTTTCCGAGAGGCTTCTTGTGAACAAAACCGAATTGATCGAGCACATCGCTACCAACGCCGACATCTCCAAGGCCGCTGCTGCGCGTGCCCTGGAATCCACGATCGAGGCTGTCAAGAAGACTCTCAAGAAGGGCGGCACTGTGTCGCTGGTCGGTTTCGGTACCTTCGCTGTGGGCAAGCGTGCTGCCCGCACCGGTCGCAATCCCCGCACTGGCGCTACGATTAAAATCAAAGCTGCTAAAGTTCCGAAGTTCCGTCCTGGCAAGGCATTGAAAGATGCCTTGAACTGAGGATCAGTTTAGGTGGGGTCCTTAGCTCAGTTGGTAGAGCGGCTCCTTTACACGGAGTAGGTCGGCGGTTCGAGACCGTCAGGACCCACCATCACCGAACAAAGGCGAACGCAAGTTCGCCTTTTGTTTTTTGCCTTCTGAAAGATCGACCATGTTTGAATCCATCCGCAAGCACTCCAAGATCGTGATGATCTTCTTGTTCTTGCTGATCATTCCTTCGTTTGTGCTGGTGGGCATTGACCGCAACTACTTCTCTGAAAAGAGCCCGGTGGTGGCACGTGTCGATGGCAACAACATCAACCAGACGGACTGGGACAATGCCCATCGCATGGAGACGGATCGCATTCGTGCCCAGTCTCCCTCGGTCGATCCCAAGTTGCTGGACTCGCCCAGTGCCCGCTATGCCACCCTGGAGCGTCTGGTGCGTGATCGCGTGCTGGCGGCCGCTGCGCAGAAGATGCACCTCGTGACCAGCGATACCCGTCTGGCCCGCAGCCTGCAGGAAATCCCAGCAATTGCCGGACTCAAGCGAGCCGACGGTACGCTGGACGCCGATGCCTACCGCGCCCTGGTCGCCGCACAAGGCCTCACGCCCGAAGGGTTTGAGGCCAATGTGCGCCGCGACATCTCGGTGAACCAGGTGATGGGTGGCGTGATGAGCACCGCGTTCGGTTCTGATGCGCAGGTCAAACTTGCACTGGATGCTTTGTACGAGCGCCGCGAGATCCAGGTCGCCCGTTTCAATGCCGCCGACTTTGCGGGCAAGGTCACTCCCTCGGAGGCAGACCTCGAGGCTTACTACAAGGCGCATCCCGCCCAGTTCCAGCAACTGGAGCAGGCAGCCATCGAATACGTGGTGCTGGACCTGGACAGCGTACGGGCATCCATCACCCTGGGTGAAGACGACCTGCGCACCTATTACAAGGAGAACGTGGCCCGCATGATGGCGAAGGAAGAGCGCCGCGCTAGCCACATCCTTGTGAATGCCGCCAAGGACGCACCTGCTGCAGACCGTGAAAAGGCCAAGGCCCGCGCCACCGAACTGCTGGCCCAGGTGCGTAAGGCACCCGGCAGCTTTGCCGAGGTGGCCAAGAAATCTTCCGACGACAAGGGGTCTGCAGTGGCGGGCGGTGACCTGAACTTCTTTGCCCGGGGCGCCATGGTCAAGCCATTCGAAGAAGCTGCTTTTGCGCTGAAAAAAGGCGAGATCAGTGACCTGGTGGAATCCGAGTTCGGCTATCACATCATCCAGCTCACCGACATCAAGACACCCCGCCAACCCACGTTCGAAGAACTGCGTCCCACCCTGGAGGCAGAACTCAAGCAGCAGCAGGCACAGCGCAAGTTTGCCGAGGTGGCAGAGTCTTTCACCAACGGGGTGTACGAACAGGCCGATAGCCTGCAGCCCGTGGCAGGCAAGCTCAAGCTCAAGATCCAGACCGCCAAGGGCGTGACGCGAACTCCCGCTGCAGGCGCCAAGGGGCCTTTGGCCAATGCCAAGTTCCTCGAAGCACTCTTTGCCACAGACTCTCTGCAAAACAAGCGCAACACCGAGGCCGTGGAAGTAGGCCCCAGCCAGATGGCTGCTGGCCGTGTGACCACTTATACCCCCGCGCTCACACTGCCTTATGACGAAGTGAAGACCCGTGTCCGCACCTTGTACGTGGCCGAAAAGTCTGCCGAACTCGCCCGCAAGGAAGGTGAGGCCAAGCTCGCTGCGTGGAAGGCCGCTCCGTCGTCCGCCACAGGCCTGGCAGCAGCCACGGAAGTATCGCGCGAGCAAACCCAGAACCTGCCACGCGCGCTGATTGACGCAGCCCTGCGGGCGCCCACCGACGCGCTGCCAGGCTGGACAGGTGTGGATCTGGGGGCGGCTGGTTATGCTGTGGTCAAGGTCACCCGCGTGGTGCCGCGCCAGGTCCCTGATGCACAGCGCGCGCAGCAAGAGCGTCAGCAATACGTGCAGTGGCTGGCGACTGCCGAGGGACTGGCTTACTACGAACTGCTCAAGCAGCGCTTCAAGGTGCAGATCAAGGCACCCCGTCCCGAAGCTGTGACGACGGTGACTGCAGAAAATTAAGCGATTTGACGTCCGGGGGTAAAAAACCGGGCTATAATGCAAAGCTACGGTGGCTGTAGCTCAGTTGGTAGAGTCCAGGATTGTGATTCCTGTTGTCGTGGGTTCGAGCCCCATCAGCCACCCCAAACAGTAAAGCGCTGCAGCAGAAATGCTGCAGCGCTTTTTGCTTTTCAGCGCGTGGTTTTGCCTGTGTCTATCTCCTAGGTTGTATTGCGCCGCAGTGGATTGTTTCTTATCCATTGCTCCGTCGTCTGCGCACCAGGGGCTCGCAGGGCGCATACTGCATGCACTACCTTTCGGGAGAATTTTTGATGAGCCTTGTGATTCGCGACGCGTCGCCCAGTGAAAAACGCGGCAACGCCATGTCTGCGGCCCTGGCCAAAGAGCAACTGCAGTATGCGGTCTAGATCGTGCGCGAGGTATTGCCGCAAAGTGCGGGGGACGCCGCACTGATCGGCGCCGTCACGCAGGCCATTGCCATGAATTACGCCGCTGTACCACAGCCGAACCGTTGAGGGGTCGCGCAACGCGGTGCCTAGGTCGTTATCAGTCCAACGTGAGCGCGTCGCCAGGCTGTTCCACTCTGGCGGGCAGAGGCCTGGATTGGATGAGCGCGGAATTGGAGAGCTGCTGCCATGCGGCTGGCCTGCCCGGAGGGACTCGAACCCCCGACCTATAGCTTAGAAGGCTATTGCTCTATCCAGTTGAGCTACGGGCAGATTGATGTTGGGCAACTGTGTTGCCTGGCTTGCGGAGTGTCCGCAACTGCATGGTGCAGGGCGCCAATCATACCCGCCCTGGCCATCGCCCCTCGCGGCGCAGGTAGTTCGATTTCGGGGCCTGGTATGGCGATGCGGTTATAACTGGGCCATCCGCTTTGTTGCCCGCCGCCTCACTGGAGCACTTGCCCATGCCACACAGCGTCACGCTGATCCACACCATTGCTGCCGCCCTCGGCTTGGCGTTGGTGTTGGGTTTTCTGGCGGCCCGTCTGCGGCTGCCGGCGCTGGTGGGGTATCTGCTGGCGGGGGTGGCCATTGGACCGTTCACTCCCGGTTTTGTCGCGGATGCGGCCCTGGCCAGCCAGCTGGCGGAGATCGGCGTGATGCTGCTGATGTTTGGCGTGGGCCTGCATTTTTCGTGGGGCGACTTGCTGGCGGTGCGCAAGATTGCCGTGCCGGGTGCGGTTGTCCAGATGATCGTGGCGACATCTCTGGGCATGGCGCTGGCCACGTGGTGGGGCTGGGGCGCGGGTGGGGCCCTGGTGTTTGGCCTCGCACTGTCGGTGGCCAGCACGGTGGTGCTGCTGCGTGCGCTGGAGACCCTGGGCATTCTGGATAGCTACACCGGGCGCATTGCGGTGGGCTGGCTGGTGGTGGAGGACTTGGCCATGGTGCTGGTACTGGTGCTGCTGCCACCGCTGGGGGGATGGCTGGGCGGCAGCGCGGGGGCAGACCTGGATGCTGCGCAGCTCTGGCGCACGCTGGGGTGGACTCTGCTGCAGGTCGGCGGGTTTGTGGCGCTGATGCTGCTGGTGGGGCGCAGGCTGTTTCCTTGGCTGCTATGGCAAGTGGCACGCACCGGATCGCGTGAGCTGTTCACGCTGTGCGTGGTGGCCGCGGCGGTGGGCATAGCGTTTGGATCGGCCGCGCTGTTTGGTGTGTCGTTTGCGCTGGGGGCCTTCTTTGCAGGCATGGTCATGCGCGAGTCCGAGTTCAGCCACCGTGCGGCGCACGAGTCTCTGCCCTTGCGCGATGCCTTTGCGGTGCTGTTTTTTGTGTCGGTCGGCATGCTGTTCAACCCTGCGGTCTTGTGGGAGCGGCCGCTGCAGGTGCTGGCGGTGGTCGTCATCATCATGCTGGGCAAGACGGTGGCCGCTGCCGGCCTGGTGCTGGCGTTCCGGTATCCACTCAACACGGCGCTCACCGTGTCAGCCAGCCTCGCGCAGATCGGTGAGTTTTCATTCATTCTGGTTGCGCTGGGCTCCTCTTTGGGACTGCTGCCGCCAGAGGGTGCCAGCCTGGTGTTGGCGGGGGCTCTGTTCTCCATGGCGCTCAACCCGTTGTTGTTCCGTGCCATCGCCCCGTTGCAAGACTGGCTGCGTGCCCGGTCCGCGTTGGCCAGGCGGTTGGAGCAGCGCGATGACCCTTTGGCCGAACTCCCGACGAGCACTGATTCGCGCTACCTCGCGCGGCAGGTGGTGCTGGTGGGGTATGGCCGGGTAGGGCGGCGCGTGGCGGCAACGCTGGCGGCCAATGACATTCCGTTTGTGGTGGCGGAGCAGAACCGAGAGCTGGTGGAGGCTTTGCGGGCCGATGGCGTGGCGGCCGTGTTTGGTGATGCGGTGGAGCCGGCCGTGCTGATCCAGGCGCACATTGCGCGGGCCGCCATGCTGGTGGTGGCTACACCGGACGCACTGCAGGTGCGCCAGATGATCGAGACGGCGCAGACCCTGAACCCGGGCATCGACATCGCGGTGCGCAGCCACAACGAGGACGAGGCCCAGCGGCTGGTGCAGGAGTTCAGCCATGCCCAGGTGTTCCTGGCGGAAGATGCCCTGGCCCAGGCGATGTCACGCCATGTGCTGGAGCGCGCAAGGGATCGGCAGGCGCTTGCCACCCGGCCAGCACCCCTGCATGGACCGGCATGATTTGAAGAGAATCTGCCTCTTGTGCTAGAAAAATATGCCTGAATAGCTATCTAATTGATAGCGACCTGGCGCCCGCAGTTGCAGGTGCGTTGCCCGTTCTCGGTGGCGTACACGCGGGGTGTCTCCATCTGGCCCAATGGAGGAGCGACTCCCAACCCCTGGGTCATGCAGGGGTGTGCTGCAAGCCCTTGATCAATCCGTTTCTTCAAACACCAGTGATGGCACCGCCATCACACGGGCGCTCTGGCCCAACTCCTGGATGAGGTGGTTGGCAAAGTAGCTGTTCTGCGTGTCGGGCTCCAGCGCAGCCACGGCCAGGTTGGCACGCGGCTGGTTCAGGGGCACATAGAAGCTGCCAGCAGGCGCGTCGATGGCGCTGCGCAGGGTGGACACCTGCACGCGCACGATGTCGCTGCTACCGGCAATGGTGCCGATCACGTCCTGGCGGTTGCCAGCTTCGCGCGCGGTTTCGCGGTAGCTCTCTGCCAGCACGGAGCCGGGCTCTGCCACCCGCATGACCTGGATGCCCAGCTGGCGCAGGCGTTCCACGGCCGCACCTGCGTCCGCCGACAGCCAGTAGCCGCAAGGTCGCGCACGTACCTTGGTGTTGCGCAGCGTCAGCGATGAGTTCCAGTCCACGCGGATGCTGCGGTCGGCGCCCGTCTCGGGGTCCAGAAAATCAAGGTCGCGCTGGGTGGGCGTGGCCTCGGCTTCGATGACCACCTGGTCGCGGCAGGCCAGCGCACTCACGTCACGGGCCACGAACGAGCGCACCTGCTCCAGGTTGGCGGCGCGTTCGGCGGTGGTGCGCAGGGCGCTGGCGATGGCGGTGACCTGCGCATGCACGCGGCGCTGGATGTGCATGCGGCCAATGCCCACGCCACGGGTCTCGATCAGCAGGCTGACCGTGTTCTTCAGGCCGTGGACGTTGCGCCCCGTGTCGGGCTGGGTGCCGCCCATGGAGATGCGCTTGTCCTGCAGGTTGGTCGAGGTGGTGTAGTACCAGTCACTCGTCAGGCCCTGGGCCTTGAGGGCGGTCACCATGGGCTGGTGAAACCACTCCTGTGACGCCTTGGTGAGGAACTCGGGGTAGTTGGCGGTGGTGGTGTATTGCAGCAGCGCGTCGTAGCGCTGGATGGCGTTGAACTTCTGCAGATAGCGGCCCACCACGGTGTATTCGTGGGCGTCCACGACCAGGATGGGCCGGTAGTCATTGATGACCTGCGCCACGGCACGGGCCTCGGGGGTGTTGAGCAACAGGTGGTCGCGGTTCATGTCCACGCCATTGGCCGTGACGCGGGTCGCTACCTCGGCGCCATCGGGGTTAGCGCGGGGCACCACCACCACGTTGATGCGGTCCAGCAGCGGCTCAAGCAGGCCCTGGGCCAGTTCGCGGCTGAGGACCAGCAGGGCTTCGCTGCCGGCAGGTTCGTCGCCATGCTGCTGCCCGATCAGCACAACGGTGGGGCGCCCGCTCTTGTCCAGGCTGGCGGGGTCGGTGCCAGCGGCACGGGTCAGCAGCAGCCCCTGGATGGGCTCACCGCGCTGCGAGGTGCCGACTTGCAGCAACTGCGTGCGTGTGCCGCCACGGGGCACGGCGTCGGTCAGGGCGCGCAGCCATTGGCCCAGCTCGGCATTGGTGGTGAATGCCCTGCGGTCAGCACCCAGGCCTGGCGTGCTGTAGACCACCGACGGGTTGGGGAACCGTGCGGCCACTGCATCGCCATAGGGCGGCGCCATGGGCGCTTCGTCGCGCACCACCAGGGGGGCGGAGGGGGGCAGGGGGCTGGCCACCACGGCAGAGCGGGGTGGCGGTACCTGCGCCGGCGTCTGCTGCCCCAGAGGCGCGGGCACCACCGTGCCTTGCTGTACGCGCGGCAGCGGCGCGGGGGCGCTGCGCTGCTGGGCTGTGGGGTTGGATGGCCAAGGGGGCAGCGGGGTGCTGCCGCAGGCGGTCAGCAACAGCGCAGCCAGCGTAGCCGGGGCAGCACAGCGCGTGATCCTGAGTACGTGACGGGGGAGCAGGGCGGCGTCGGCGCTGCGCTGGAAATTGTGCTGGGTCATGGTGTGGCTGCCAAGGAGAGCCCCTGGGACGGGGCGAGTGGGGCGCTTTGTACGTGGATGTTACCTGTGCGCACCCACCCATTCCTGTCAGCGTACATCCCGTTGCAAACCGGGGAGACCATCAAAAGGCTCTAAGGCCGAGTAGCGCTGTGGATGCCCGCGGAGGCATCGGGGGGCGAGGGCGGTGGGCCTGGGGGCAGCGAAGGGCTGGGCAGCTTTAGGCGCAGCAGGGCGCGCACAAAGCCATGGTCCGAGCGTGTGCGGTCCCGTCCTTCGTGCAGGTGGTCGTTGAAGTAATCCACGCGGTGCACGTCGCCCACGCTGTTGCGGCCATTCGGCAGAAACTCTTCGCTGACAAGGATCTGGTCCAGCACATAGGGCGCGCCCTGGTGGACGTGCGAGTAGGCCACGTCCTTCTTCAGGGCCGCGTCGCCCTGCAGGTCGTAGGCATTGAACAGGGCTACGTCGCGGGCAGACCGGTCATAGGCAATGTCGGTGGTGGCGCAGATCAGCTGCGTGGTGACGCTGTCGGGGGTGTCGTTGAAGTCACCCAGAACCACCAGTGGCACGCTGGTCCGGTGCAGCAGATCGATCACCAGGCAACGCAGGGCCATGGCCTCGGCGCCGCGCATGATCAGCGAGCGCAGTGACGCCAGCGCCACCACTTTGCGGTCATCCCGGTCCTCGGTGGGCTGGCCCTGTGCATCCTGCAGAAACTTGGGGCGCTTGGATTTGAGGTGGGCGGTGAGGACGTTGACGGTCTGGCCATGCTTCATCCGCAACGTGGCCACCAGCGGCGGGCGCTCGAAGCGCGTGTGCTGGCCAATGCCAGGCACGTCCACCTGAAATCCTGGGGGAAAGTCGGCAAAGGACTGCATGGCCTCGACCTTGAGCCGCGTGGCCAGCCCTACCCGGGGTGTGCCCTGCGCGCCGTGCTGGGTGCCATCGTTTTCAGCACCCGGCACAGTCACAAAGTCATAGCGCAAGCCGCTGCGACCCAGCGCCCCTTTGAAAGCGGCATCGTCCCAGACCTCCTGCACGGCCAGCACGTCCGCGTTCAGAGCCCGAAAGCGCTCGCCCAGCCAGGTGATCTTGCGTTCAAACTCGGTCTGGCTGTAAGGGTCTTGGTTTTCGTAGAACAGACGTCCAGGATTGGCCAGGTTGAGCACATTGCAGGTGGCCACCATCAGGGTGTCCAGCGGCTGGGAAGGTTCGTTGGGGCGCATGAAGGGCGGGCAGCATCGGCAAGGTCGCGAAGGCTGCAGCCTCGAATCAACCGGCCTGCAGCGCCTGGCCGGACAGCACTTGCAGCCCGGGTCGGCCCGACTGTACGGCATCGACCAGCGCACGGGCCACGTCAGCACCCGGGCGGGCACGGTAGTTGGCGGGCAGGATCGGATTGAGCCACTGAAAGAGCCTGAGCGACAGGGACTCTGCGGGCCGGTGGGCCTGCTGCAGCGCCCGGCGTTCGCCCATCAGCAGGGACGGGCGTGCGATGACGAGCGTCTCAAAACCCAGCTGTTGCAGGTCGCGCTCCACCTCGCCCTTGACGCGGTTGTAAAAGATGCGCGACTGCGCATGGGCGCCCATGGCGGTGACCACGCCGCAGCGGGTGGCGCCAGCAGCGCGCGCCGCGCGGGCGGTGGCCATGACGGCGTCGTAGTCCACCGCGCGAAACGCACTTTGACTGCCAGCGGCAGCCATGGTGGTGCCGAGGGTGATGTACACGTCATCCACCGGCGGCAAGGCGGGCAGCGCCGCAAAATCCACCGCGTGCAGTTGCACGCGGGGATGGCTCAATGCGGGTGCTCGCCGCCCCTTGGCATACAGCACATGGATGGCAGATCCCACTGCGCCCACAGCATTGGCCGGGGGCGCCTTGCGCGTATCAGCGGTTGAAAGAGCCGCGAGGACCGCCTGGCCCACGAGACCCGTTGCCCCGGCCACCACCGCCACCCGCGCCTGATCCACCGCCATAGCCGCCACCTCCAGAGTTGCGATAACCGCCACCACCACCACGGCGACCGCCGCCGCCCATGCTGTCTACGCTGGTGCGCATCGGGTCAGGCTGACCACCCGCCGAGTGGCCCGAGTGGCGGTTGCCGGGATTGCTGTGGCCCGAGTGTGTACCCAGGTGGGCGTTGGCACGTGGAGGTTGCGAGTCGTCGTAGCGATTGCCGCCACCGCCGCCTTCGTACCCACCGCCGCCGGAGCGACCGCGGGCTGGAGCCTGGCCGCCAGCACGTGCGCCGCCGCCCTGGCCACCGCCACCGGCACGGCCACCACGCGGGCCATTGCCGCCGCCACTGGTTGCTGCACCGCCACCGGCACGCCCGCCACGGCCACCGCCGCCATTGCCACCACCGGCTGGGCGGGGACCGCGTTCGCCGCCACCGTTGCCAGCACCCTGGCCGGCCTTGTTGGTGCGGATGCGTTCCATCATTTCGCTGCGGGCTGCCTTGGCGGCCGCCTGCATCACGTCACGGCTCGGGGGCTTGCCAGCGCCGCCCCAGATGGTCTGGCGACCCATGGCGATGGGCTCGGCCTTCTCGCCTGGCTCGGGGCCAAAGCCTTCGATGACTTGCACCGGAATCTGCTGCTTGGTGAAGCGCTCGATGTCCATCATGAAGCCTTCCTCGTCCATGCAGACCAGGCTCACGGCTTCGCCCGTGGCGCCTGCGCGGCCCGTGCGGCCGATGCGGTGCACGTAGTCTTCGGAGACGTTGGGGATTTCGTAGTTGACGACGTGCGGCAGGTCATCAATGTCGATGCCGCGCGCAGCGATGTCGGTGGCCACCAGGGCGCGAATCTCGCCGCTCTTGAAGCCTGCCAATGCCTGCGTGCGGGCGCTCTGGCTCTTGTTGCCGTGCAGGGCCATGGCCTGCACGCCATTCTTGGTGAGGAATTCGGCCACATTGTTGGCGCCGAACTTGGTGCGCGTGAACACGAGCACCTGGCTCCAGTTGTGTTGCTGGATGATGTGCAGCAGCACCTGCTTTTTCTTGCCGCGGCCCACGGGGTGGATCACCTGCGAGATGCGCTGCACCGTGGTGTTGCGCGGCGTGACCTGGATGCTTTGGGGGTTCTTGAGCAGGGTATTGGCCAGCTCGCGGATTTCGTCGCTGAAAGTGGCCGAGAACAGCAGGCTTTGCTTGTCTTTGGGCACGAGAGCCAGGACCTTCTTCACGTCATGGATGAAGCCCATGTCCAGCATGCGGTCGGCTTCGTCCAGCACCAGCACCTGCACGGTGGACAGGTCCAGGAAGCCCTGCTGCTGCAGGTCCAGCAGGCGGCCAGGGGTAGCCACCAGGATGTCCACGCCGCGCTTGATGCGGTCGATCTGCGGGTTCATGCCCACACCGCCGAAGACCACGGTGGAGTTGATATCGAGGTACTTGCCGTACTCGCGCACGGACTCTTCGACCTGGGCAGCGAGTTCGCGGGTGGGGGTCAGCACCAGGGCGCGGATGCCTTTGCCGCCAAACTTGTTCTTGGGCGCCGTGCCTTGCGAGAGGCGGTGCAGCATGGGCAGGGTGAACGCAGCGGTCTTGCCGGTGCCAGTCTGCGCGCCAGCCAGAAGGTCGTGACCTTCCAAAACAGCGGGAATGGCCTGGGCCTGAATGGGCGTGGGGGTTTCATAGCCCGTTTCGTGCACGGCCTTCAGGATGGCAGGAGCCAGGTTCAGTTCGTCAAATGTCATGTCGTTGGATGCGCCCGTCCGGGGCGCTGGGTATCCGCCTGTCGTGCAACCGGGAGGTTGCTGAGCCAGTCTCAGGCTGATGAGGTTCAGGATTGGGAGCCCGGAAGCGTGGCTTCCTTCGTCCCCAGCAGTGTGCTGATGTGGCGGGCAACTGGAGCCCACAACGAAGGGTATTGTCGCATGGACCGATAATCCAGGGTTTGAGAGCGCGTTCAGCGTCTTTTGGGATCGCACAAAATGACCCGCTGAACCCGCTCTGATGCAGATTTCCTGCCCACCATCGCAAGCTAGAACCCTCCATGGCCCAATACGTTTATTCGATGAATCGCGTCTCCAAGACCGTGCCGCCCAAGCGGCAGATCTTGAAGGACATCTCCCTGAGCTTCTTCCCGGGCGCCAAGATTGGCGTGCTGGGTCTGAACGGCTCGGGCAAATCCACGCTGCTGAAGATCATGGCGGGCGTGGACAAGGAGATCGAGGGCGAAGCCATCCCGATGCCGGGCATCAAGATCGGCTACCTGCCGCAGGAGCCACAGCTCAACAACGAGCACACGGTGCGCGAAAGCGTGGAAGAGGCCATGGGCGAGGTGTTTGCCGCCAAGGCCAAGCTCGAAGAGGTGTACGCCGCCTACGCCGAGCCCGATGCCGACTTTGACGCCCTTGCTGCAGAGCAGGCGCGCCTGGAAGCCATCATCGCCACCGCTGGCACTGACTCCGAACACCAGCTCGAAATCGCTGCCGACGCGCTGCGCCTGCCCCCGTGGGATGCCAAGGTTGGCCTGCTGTCGGGTGGCGAAAAGCGCCGCATTGCGCTGTGCCGCCTGCTGCTGTCCAAGCCCGACATGCTGCTGCTCGACGAACCCACCAACCACTTGGACGCCGAGTCCGTGGACTGGCTGGAGCAGTTCCTGCACCGCTTTCCTGGCACCGTGGTGGCCATCACCCACGATCGCTATTTCCTGGACAACGCGGCCGAGTGGATCCTGGAACTGGACCGGGGCTACGGTCACCCCTACAAGGGCAACTACAGCACCTGGCTGGACCAGAAGCAGGCCCGCCTGGAGTCCGAAAACAAGGGCGAGGAAGCCCGCGCCAAGGCCCTGAAGAAGGAACTGGAGTGGGTGCGCCAGAACGCCAAGGGCCGCCAGGCCAAGAGCAAGGCGCGTATCGCCCGCTTCGAGGAACTGAGCGACTACGAATACCAAAAGCGCAACGAGACGCAGGAAATCTTCATTCCTGTGGCCGACCGCCTGGGCACCCAGGTCATCGAGTTCCACAATGTCACCAAGTCATTTGGCGATCGCGTGCTGATCGACAACCTGTCCATGACCATCCCGGCAGGCGCCATCGTCGGCATCATCGGCCCGAACGGGGCTGGTAAATCGACGCTGTTCAAGCTCATCGCGGGCCGCGAGCAGCCTGACAGCGGTGAAGTCGTGATTGGCTCGACCGTGAAGATGGCTTTTGTGGACCAGCACCGCGATGCCCTGTCGGACGACAAGACCGTGTGGGAAGACATCTCCGGTGGCCTGGACATGATCAACATCGGCAAGTTCACCATGGCCAGCCGGGCCTACGCCGGGCGCTTCAACTTCAATGGCGGCGACCAGCAAAAGAAGGTGGGCATGCTGTCGGGTGGTGAGCGCGGTCGCCTGCACCTGGCCAAGACGCTGATCGCTGGCGGCAACGTATTGCTGCTGGACGAGCCCTCGAACGACCTGGACGTGGAAACCCTGCGTGCACTGGAAGACGCTTTGCTCGAATATGCGGGCACAGTGTTGGTAATCAGCCACGATCGCTGGTTCCTGGACCGGATCGCCACACACATCCTGGCCGCCGAGGGTGACAGCCAATGGACGTTCTTTGACGGCAATTACCAAGAGTACGAAGCCGACAAGAAGAAGCGCCTGGGTGAAGAAGGTGCAAAGCCCAAGCGGATGCGTTTCAAGGCCCTCAAATAAGAGCCGAGGTCAAGTAGGATTGCATCTGGAAACCTCTTGCCCGATTTCTCCTCCCCACCATGTCCCTGCCCGCATCGCGTCTGAGAGTTGTTTTTCGCGCCTGCGTTGTCAACGCCGTTCGCGGGGGCGAGGCCCTGATGGGGCAGCTGGTCAAGGTCACCCAGACCGCCTTGACCAGCGAGGAGTCGAGTAGCCGCAATGTTCAGCAGCGCAATGTGCTGAGCGACGCGCTGCACCTGCTCAAGGAGCACGAGGCGGCGCTGATCAAGGGCTACCCCATGGCCCTGCTCGAGATCTTTGCCGAAGGCCCCGCGGCGACCAAGGGCCGCAGCTCGGCCGACGATACCGGCATGGATTTTGGCGAGCTTTCGCTCATGGACGAAAGCGAAATGCAGGCCCAAGTGGAGCTGTCCAAGGCGCAGCAATCGGCCCTGCACGCCACCGACGCCGTGCTGGCAGAACTCAACACGCTGGTGAGCGCTGCGCAAGGCTTGCGCAGCGTGCAACCCGAGCGCAACCCCCTGCGACCCGAGAGCTACATCCGTGCGCTGCAGCAGGTGGTGGGTGAGACCGGCGTCTCGGCCGAAGTCCGCCAGCTGTGGATGCAGCACATGCGCGACCTGATGGGCAAACTGCTGGCTGAAGAATACAAAAAGACTTCCCAGAGCTTGCGCGATCATGGTGTGCAGCCTGTGGGCTACGCGGTGGCGGGCAGCCCTTCGGGGGCCTCGCGTGGTGCAGGAGGGCCTGGCACGGGTTACGGTGGGTCCGGCTATGGTGGCCCGGGCACGGGTTATGGCGGCGGTTATTCCGGGTATGGCCCGTCGATGAACGCGCCCATGGGCGACTACGGCAACACGGGCTACGGGCGCGGCATGGGCCCCGGCACGGGCTGGAGCGGTGAGTCCCAGCAAGGTGCCATAGGCTCCCTGGATGCCGCCGAAGAGGCATTGCTCACCGTGGGCATCCTGCGCCAGATGCTGGCGGGCGGTGATCCGTTTGCACCCCAGGTCTATGGGGCGGTGCCCGCCCAGGCAGTGGTTATGCCCGTGGACCCCCGCGCGGGCGCAGCCAGCGCCCAATCGTCGCTGGCGGGGGGCTACTACCCCTCGGGCGCGGCGGCGGAGGCCGCGGAAGACATGGCCCAGCTGGAGCGCTTGGTGGGGCGTCTGGCCGGTGGCGGCGCGGTCAGCCATTCGGGTTCGTTGCCCGTGCCGCTGGCGGGTTGGCGCAGGCCTGGCGTGTCGCCGGTGGTTTATGCGACCATGCCCATGGAGGCCGCAACCCAGTCCACTGCCATGGCGGTGGAGGTGGTGGGGCGCATGATGGCCAACATCGCACAGGACGCCCGTTTGCTGGCCCCCGTGCAGCAGGCCGTCAAGAGCCTGGAGCCCGCGCTCAAGCAGCTGGTGCACCACGACGGCCGGTTTTTTACCGACAGCAATCACCCAGCACGCCGCCTGCTTGACGAGCTGACACAGCGCAGCCTGGCTTTCACCGCCGAGACAGAGCCCGGCTTCAGTGGTTTCATGCGGCTGGTGACCGAGGCCGTGGGCCATCTGTCGGCCCACGAAGTCAAGGACGCGGGGCCCTTTGACACCGTGCTCAAGGCGCTGCAGTCCGCCTGGGATACCCAGGAGCAAAGAGTCAAGGCCCAGCAGGAGGCCGAGCAGAAAGCGAAACTGCAGGCCGAGCAGCGGGAGCTGCTGGCAGAGAAAGTTGCTGCCGATATCCGCAAGCTGCCCGATGTGGAGCGGGTACCCACGGATGTGCTGGATTTTGCAGCGGGCCCCTGGGCCGACGTGGTCGCGCTGGCGCATGTGATGCGCAGCGATGACAGCCAGGACGATGACCCGAGCGGGTACCTGGCGCTGGTCCCGGTGCTGCTGTGGACTGCACAGCCCGACCTCACGCGCCAGGAGACCGACCGGCTCAACGAGGCCATCCCCGGCTTGCTGGCCAAGCTGCGCAAGGGCCTCAAGACCATCAATTACCCTCCCTTGCAGACCAGTGCGTTCTTGCAGCGGCTGGTGGCATTGCACCAGGCGGCTTTTGAAAAGTCCGCAGCACCCCCCACGGCAGAGTCTGAAGCGGTGACGGCTGCGCCAGAGCTGTCTGAATCGTCCGAGGCATCGGTGTCCGCACCGCAGGACAGTGCCCAGGCACCGCTGGATGCTCCCGATCCCTACGCCGACTTTGTCATCGGGGCGTGGGTGGAACTGGTGACCAACGGCCGGGTAGTGCGTACCCAGCTCACCTGGGCCAGCCCGCACCGCACCCTGTTTTTGTTCACTGCGCCCGACGCCAGCACCCAGTCCATGACCCGCCGCATGCGCGACAAGCTGGCGGCTGAAGGCTCGCTGCGCGTGGTGCCTGCCTTGCCCCCCCGGCCCGCCAAGCCAGTGGCTCGCGCCTCGGGTTCGGCAGAAGCGGGTGCCGCAGATCGCCGGTCGTCCGATGGGCGGTCGGGCTCCAGCTCCAGGGCAGCACCACTTTCCAGGTCCGCACCGCTGTCCAAATCAGCGTCCCTGGCCCCGTCTTCGGGTTCCAAGTCCTCTAAAAATCGCTGAGCGCCAGGATCTCCACTGGCGGCTGCCCGCGCCGCACGGCGCAGGCCGTTCCATCGGCTTTGTGCACTGCCCGCTGCGGGGTGGTGCCTGGGCTCTATGCCTCTGTACCCGGCAAATCCCCGCCCGTGGCACCTGGATGGGCAGTGCTGCCGCTGGCCTCTGACGCGCGCAACAGCTTCTTGCGCACCAGATGGATGTGGTTGCGCAGCGCATACAGTTCATCGGCGTACGACAGAGGCACGCTCACTTTTTCGGCCTGGGCTTCCAGGCCATCCAGGGTGCGCAGCAGGGTTGCAGGGTCGCTTTTGCCCATCTCCAGGTCGTTTTCGATCTCGCGCAGGCGGCCATACCAGCGGAACACCCGTGACCGCACCCGGAACTGGTAGAGCGGCGGCACAATGCGCGACAGGGGCAGCATGATCGCCAGCAAGATACCCAGCACCAGCCACATGCGCTCGATCAGGTTGGCCAGCCAGAAGGGCAGATAGCGCTGCAGTATGGGCACCGGCTCGTTCATGGCGCGGTCGCCCTCCTTGGCAATCGGCAGCTCGCTGCCCCGCGTGTTGGGGAACTCCCGCGCCCGGTTGAACCAGCCGGCGCCGCTGTGCAGCTTTTGGGCGTTCTGGGCAAACAGGGTGAGCAGGGCGGGGTGCGTGCCGTCGCGCGCCAGCAGGGATGTGGTGGTGGCCACGAGCCGGACATCGCGCTGGGGCACGTTGGCCGCAAGGTCCACCACGCCGCGCGGCAGCGTCACGGGCGTGAGGAATGGAAACCGCCGCGCGTAGGCCTCGTGCTGCGCAAAATCCAGCAGTTGCACGCCGGGTGTCTGCAGCAGCATCTGCACCATCAGCGATTCGGGCGCAGACGCAAACACCAGGGCGTCGAGCCGGCCCGCCAAAAACTCTACCGTTGCGGGCGTCTGTTCCAGGCGAGACAGCTTGACCGTACCGGGCTCCACCTTGTTGGCCTGCAGCAGGCGCTCCATCAGCGTGGGCACGCCGCTGCCCTCCGACCCGACATTGACCCGCCAGCCGCGCAGCTGCCGCAGGCTATCGAGCCGGGGTGCGTTGTGCATGCGCTCTGCCGCGTCGGTGCGGTAAAACAGCCACAGCGGCTCCACAAACAGGCTGCCCAGCGATACGAGGTTGTCCGGGTCATCGGGCTGCAATTCAGCCGTACCACCCTGCACAAAGGCCACATCAGCCTGGCCGTCGCGCAGCAGCTGCAGGTTGTGCGACGAGCCCTCGCTGGGCAGCAACACCACGTCGATCCCATCGACGGCCAGTGCCTTCTGGTACCGCTTGCCAAACTCCTCATAGGCACTTTGTGCGGGGCCGGTGGCCAAGGTCACGGTCTTGGGCGGATTGGGGTTGAGCCACCAATAGGCCAGCACCAGCAGCCCGACCGCCAGGAAGGCGAGGGGGCCCGCCGACACAATCAGATCGCGCAGGGTGAGAAAGGTGTTGCGAAAGGCCTGGGGCATGGGGGATGGACGAACGGAGAGAAAACAGGGCGAAAGCGGGCGGCGGCATGCCAGGATGGGGCGACAGCGCAAACGGGTGGTTTCGGCGCCCTATCGCGCAATCAGCGATTGCCGGTGGATTATCCAGGCAGGCACTGCGGCGACGCGCACCCGCGCTTGGCATCACGCATTGGTAATCGCCCCGGCCTTGGATAACGGGACGACGGGAGCCGCCGACCAACCAGGGTGTCTACTGCGGCATGCGCTTGCGCTGGCGCTCGTAGGCCATGCATTCCTGCCGTGAGAGCATATCGTTCTGGTCCACATCCGCCGCCTCGAAGTAGGCCATGCGCGCCTGCACCACCTCTGTAAACGACAGCTTTCCGTCACCGTCCTTGTCGGCTGCGGCCAGCCGCCTCAGCTGGCCTTTACCGATTCGCGGCAACTGGCTGAGGTAGGAGAGATGGACGTAGCCCTCTGCATCGGGCCCCAGGCTGTGCCAGCCCTGCACGATGTCCTGGTGAAACTCGTCCAGCGACACGTTGCCGTCGTGATTGAGGTCGGCCGCCGCGCAGATGGCCTGCAGCCGGTGGGTGAGGGTTGAGGCCACCGGTTGGTGGGCTTTGGCAGGGCGGGGTGGCGTGGTAGGTGACGACACGGGGGTATCGGCCGCGGTGGCGGTGGGTGTCGCCGTTGCCAGTACTAAGGCGCAAGCACCTGCGCAAATCGAGTGGAGGGCTTTTTGCATACGGGCTCCTTACCACCACCAGCGTTGGCTGGGGCTGCGGTTGCAAGGCCACACCATCGTGTGCGCCCCAGGGCGGACCTGGCCTGCATCCACATCCAGGCATTTGCCAGTGAGTTGGCTCACGATTTGTCCACCCCGGGTGGACCAGTTCTGGCTGCGCGAGCCCGAGCAGGGCCACAGCACCACCCGTGCGCCATCCCGTGGGTCGCCGCGGTCCACGTCCACGCACAGATCGCGCACCCGGATTTCGCCACCGCGCCCCACCGCAAAACGCTGGGACGCCGTGCCGTTGCATTCGTACACCTGCAGGGTGGTGCCGGGCTGGAACTTGCCGCCCCGCACGTCTAGGCACAGGCGGCCATCCACTCGGATCTCACGACCCCAGTCGCCGCCCTGTCCGGGGTAGTCAGGGTACTCGGGGCGCCGGTCGTCGTCGTGACGGTTGTGGTTGGCCAGCAAGGCAATGCCGGCAATGGCGGCCACGGCCGCTGCTGCAGCGCCGGCATTGGAGCCGCTGTTGTTACCAGAGACGTAGGTGCGCGTGATCCTGAAGCGACCACCGCAGCCGCCGTTGGTCCACAACTCGCGGTTGGTGAGGTCGTAGCCCCAGGTCCGGTTGAAGCGGCACGCTCCCTGGGTTTGTTCCACCAGGTCCACCTGGGTCACGTCGTCCGCCAGGCGGTAGGAGGTGTAGCCACCACTGGACTGCAAATCCACCCACTGGTCCTGCGCCTGCGCTGGCAATATGCCCACGAGCAAGGGCAGGCACAGCAGCCACGCACGTTTCTGAAGCGTCTGGTCTCTCATGGGTTCGCTCTCCTTGTTCCGATCTGGGGCTGCAGGGACGAGGGTGGGGCAGTCGGACCCAGCTTCTGGGCACTGTCCACGATCTGCATCATAGGGCGGTCAGCCGCCATCAGTCCGATGACCACTCACATCATCAAAACATCAAAATGGCCCACACGCTCTCACTGGTGCTGATTGCCGAGGGTGTCTAGGCGCGGGATCAGATGGGACGTTCTGATCGCGCGGGGTGCGCACCAAGCCCCGGACTGCGGGGCTGGGCGCGCCATGCCCTTGGGGGACGTGCTGGCGCAGCTTCGCGCGGCACAGTCCCTCCGCCAACCGCAACGCCATCAGAATCTATTCCGGTCTTCACCGGTTCTTCGGTGACTCCAGGTCACTTGATCAGCAATGCGGACCCGCTGCCGTGAATTCGAAAGACCGCCACCGCATTCACAAGGTCATCGGCCTGCCCGCGAAGGCTGGCCGCTGCGGCAGCCATCTCTTCCACCAGGGCCGCGTTTTGCTGTGTGGCCTGGTCCATCAGCGTGACGGCCTCGCCCACCTGCGTGACCCCCGAGCTTTGTTCGGAGCTGGCAGCGCTGATCTCGCCCATGATGTGCGTCACATTGCGGATGCTGGTCACTACCTCGGTCATGGTGTGGCCTGCCTTGTCCACAAGGGCCGTGCCATGCTCCACGCGGCCCACACTTTCGGTGATCAGTTGCTTGATCTCCTTGGCGGCGGCGGCACTGCGCTGGGCCAGGTTGCGCACCTCACTGGCCACCACGGCAAAACCCCGGCCCTGCTCGCCCGCGCGGGCGGCTTCCACTGCGGCATTCAGCGCAAGGATGTTGGTCTGGAACGCAATGCCGTCGATCACACTGATGATGTCATTGATCTTGCGGCTGGAGTCGTTGATGTCCTTCATGGTGGCGACCACCATGGCCACCACTTCGCCCCCTTGCTGTGCGACGGTTGAGGCCGAATGCGCGAGCCGGTTCGCGTTGATCGCGTTGTCCGCGTTCTGCTTCACGGTCGAACCCAGCTGTTCCATCGATGCCGCAGTTTGCTGCAGCGCACTGGCCTGCTGCTCGGTGCGCATTGACAGGTTCTGGTTGCCCTGCGCGATCTCGGCGCTGGCGGTCGATACGCTCTCCGATCCCTGGCGTACTCCTGCCACCAGGTTGGACAGACTCCGCCGCATGGCTTCCATCGAGGCAACGACCGAAGCGATCTCGTCCTTGCCTTGGGCCACCAGCGGGTTGGCCAGGTTGCCCCGCGCAAACTCCTGCGTCGCCTGGCTTGCCTCGCTCAGCGGCCGGACGATGGAACGCGTGGTGGCCACGCCCAGCACACAGGCAAACACCACCATGGTGATGCTGAGCAGGATCAGCTGAAACCGCAGCGATTCAAACTGATGCATCGATTCCTGACTGGCACGTTTGCTGATGGCGTCGCTCTCGGTCAGGAAGGCCTCGATGCCCGTCACCAGTTTGGTCAGCAGGGGGCGGCATTCTTCGTTGATTTTCTTGATGGCCGCATCCTTTTCTCCCAGGCTCCCCAGCCGGGTGATCTCCAGCGCCACAGGGCCATAGGCCGCCTCGGTGTTCTTGATTTCGGCCAGCAGCTTGTTCAGGGGAGCGGTTTCCGGGGGGCCGGCCTTGAGGGCCTCTTCCACTCCCTGGAGTGCCTTGCCCATGCCTTCATGTGCTACCCCAATGCGCCGGGTTTCCGCCTCAGCATCTTCCTTGGAGCCCGCGATCACCAGGTTGCGTGCAGACACGGCCCGAGCATTGGCCGCGTCAAGGACCCGGTTGCCCAGGCTTTTGATCACGTTCAGGTGATTGACCTGGTTGTCCAGGCTCTCCTGCGTCATGGACTCTCCACGGATGCCCATGATGGCTACCAGGATCAGTGCACAGGTCAGGACCACATAGCCAATGCCAAGACGCGTCTTGATGCTCAGGTTTTGCAGGAGATTCATGCAATGGGCCCTTCAGATGGTGACAACGATGATGCGCTTTTGTGGGCTAAAGCGCCATGTTTTCTATCTTTTGTGAGCAAGTAGCCACACGCGCTCAGGTAGCGCGGGGCGCCACGGCGCGTCACGACCCTTGATCCTGGGCTGCTTTTCCGCACCGTCAAGGTTTTTTTGACTGCGCAGGGCAGTGCTTCGTACGCCGCCCGCTGGGTTGCCGGATGCCGTTGCTGAGAGCCTGGAGTGCCTTCAGTGCATTGGGGCAGTGCAGCGCCACCCGGTGGGCCTTAGCCCAGTTCAGCAGCGGATGGCAGGTACAAGCCCTCTGCCGTGGTGATGGCCCGTGCAGCCCGTGCCGCCCGCGCTGTGGCAATGGCCGTGGCCTCGGCTGCCATGGTGGCCAGCACCATCATGCCCAGGCTCTTGCCCGCGCGGCCGGTGCCCAGGCTGAACAGGGTGTCGCCATCGGACATGGTGTGCACCGGGTTGATGCTGCGTGCCAGGCCATCGTGCGCTGCTACGGCCAGGCGATGGGCCTGCACCTTGGTGATGACCGCGTCGGTGGCGACCACGCCGATGGTGGTGTTGGTGCCCGCCAGCAGGGGCTGGGGCGGGTCGCCGCGTAGCAGGGCGCGGCGTGTGTCGCGCAGACGCAGGCCGTCGTCGGTGCGGGCTCCGGCAATGACTTTTGCAGTGTCCGGGTCGATCACGTCACCCAGCGCATTGCAGGCGATGAGCGCTCCCACCGTGACGCCATCCACGGTGACAGAGGCGGTGCCGATGCCTCCCTTCATGGCACGCTGGATGCCGAAGATCTTGCCCAGGGCCGCGCCGGTGCCTGCGCCTACGTTTCCTTCGGCCGGGTCAGCGGTGGATGCAGCATCGCACGCGGCATAGCCTGCAGCGGCGTCGGGGCGGATGCGCATGTCGCCCACCAGCAGGTCGAACAGCACGGCGGCGGGCACGATGGGCAGGCGGCCCACAGCCACGTCAAACCCCACGCCGCGCTCTTCGAGCCAGCGCACGGCGCCGGTGGCGGAATCCAGCCCCCAGGCGCTGCCACCCGCGAGCATGATGGCGTGCACCTTGTCCACCAGGTTGGAGGGGTGGAGCAAATCGGTCTCGCGCGTGCCAGGGGCTGCCCCTCGCACATCCACCCCAGCCACGGCACCCTCGCGGGTGATGATGACGGTGCAGCCCGTGGGGCGGCGGGTTTCGGTGAAGTGGCCGACCTCGATGCCGGCCACGCGGGTGATGCTGCCAGCATCGCCAGCCAGAACTTGTTGAGAACTCATGGCCGGTGATTATGGTGTCCTGCCGCCCCTGCAGGCCCGCGTGTGCTCAAGGCGACGCTGAATAGGGTTGCGCAATGCGGCGAGCCAGGGATGCGCCGTGCGCGGGGTACTGGTTCCCCGCCGCCTGCCGCCTCGGCGCTGTGGTCAGGGCGCCTTTTCGATCCGAGTGACCTGGTAGGTGCCGTTGACCCGCTCTGCGCGAAAGCGCACCTTGTCACCCGCTTTGAGGTCGCCCAGCACGCTGGCATCCGACACGCGGAACACCATGGACATGGCGGGCATGTCCAGGTTCTTGATTTCGCCGTGGCGCAGGCTGACGCGCAGGGTGCGCGGGTCCCAGCGGGTGATTTCGCCCTCGCTCAGCTCCGCCGACGGCACCGCGGGGGCTGCATGGTGGCCACTGTGGCTGTCGGAGGCTGCAGCGGCGGGGGCTTGCGCCAGCGCGGGCGCCGCGCCCAGGGCGAGCAGGGCGGCGGCCAGGGAGATGGAGATCAATTTCATGTGGATGCCTTCTTGTGGTAACTCTTGAAGATGCGGGTGCTGCCGTCGTGGGCCACCAGCAGCACGTCATAGGGGTCGCGACGGTCGCCATACACGGCGCCATCCATGCCCGGTGAGCCCACAGGCATGCCTGGCACCGTGAGGCCCAGGGCTTTGGGTTTTTGCTGCAGCAGGGCGCGCACGTCGCTGGCGGGCACGTGGCCTTCCACCAGGTAGCCGCCCACCAGCGCGGTGTGGCATGAGCCCAGCTTTTGCGGCAGTCCCAGGCGCGCGCGCACGGCGTTGTTGCCGGTGTCGTGGATGGTGACGCTGAAGCCGTTGGCCTCCATGTGGGCGATCCAGTCGTGGCAGCAGCCGCAGTTCGGGTCTTTCCAGACCTCAACCGGCGTGGCAGTGGTTGTGGCCGCGCGGGACAGTTGCGGCGCCAGGGCGAGGGCCGCGCCCGCGCCCAGCCAGGGCAGGGCTTTGGCGAGCCACTGGCGGCGCGAAGGGAGGGTGGCGGCGTAGGCGGACGCGGATGCTGATCGGTGCTGGCGAGTGGTCATGGCGTTTCTCCTGGCGTTATTTGTTGCGGGGCAACACGGTGATGGTCCCGGTCATGCCAGCCTGGTAGTGGCCGGGGATGAGGCAGGCAAAGTCAAAGTTGCCCGCGCGGTTGAAGTGCCACACGATGTCGCCGGCCTTGCCTGCCGCGACATGGGCCATGTAGGGTGCGTCGTGTTCCATGCCGGGGTGCTTTCTCATCAGCTCGGCGTGCTGCTCCAGTTCGGCCTGGGTGCCGATCACGATCTCGTGCAGCACCTGGCCCCGGTTGGTCGCGCGCAGCCGCACGGTGTCGCCTTCGCGCACTTCGATGTGGCTGGGTGAAAAGCGCATGTCGTCGCCCATGCGCACGGTGATGGTGCGGCGCACGGCCTTGGCATCGCCTGCAATGCCCCAGTCCTTCTGCTCCTTGACCACCGGGGCTGCGGTGGCGTGGTGGGGCATGTTTTCATGCCCAAAAGCGGTGAATGCGCCAGTGCATATTGCGCATGCTGCTATAAATTTGATAGTTTTCATGGTGATCGTTGGTTTCAGTGTTGATGGCCGCTCGCTGCGGGCTTGCGTGCGCTGGCGGCGGCAGGGGCGGTGCCCGGGATGTCCGTGCGTGCGGGGCGTGGGGTGCTGGCGGGCGCACCCTGCCACTCAAAGGCCTGGGTGCCTGTCGGCTGCTTGAAGGCGCCGGGGTCGATGTAGCTGCCTGCGGGCTGGTCGGCGCGCACCTTGAGGGTGGTGAACATGCCGCCCATCTCCAGCGGGCCAAAGGGGCCGGTGCCGGTCATCATCGGGAAGGTGTTGTCGGGCAGCGGCATCTCCATGGCACCCATGTCGGCCATGCCGCGCTCGCCCATCACCATGTAGTCGGGCACGATCTTCTGGATCTTGCCGACCAGGCCCCGATGGTCCACGCCGATCATGCTGGGCACGCTGTGGCCCATCGCGCCCATGGTGTGGTGGCTCTTGTGGCAGTGCAAGGCCCAGTCGCCCGGCTCGTCGGCAATGAACTCCACCTGCCGCATCTGGCCCACGGCGATGTCGGTAGTCACCTCGGGCCAGCGCGCGCTGTGGGGCACGGGGCCGCCGTCGGTACCGGTCACTTCGAATTCGTGCCCGTGCATGTGGATGGGGTGGTTGGTCATGGTGAGGTTGCCCACGCGGATGCGCACCCGCTCGCCCTGCCGCGCCACCAGCGGGCTGATGGAAGGGAACACGCGGCTGTTCCAGCACCAGATGTTGTGGTCCAGCATGGTGTTGACCTTGGGGGTCATGCTGCCGGGCTCCACGTCAAAGGCGTTGAGCAGGAAGGCGTAGTCGCGCTGCACCTTGGCGATCTGCGGGTGACTGCCCTTGGGGTGGGTGATCCACAGGCCCATCATGCCCATGGCCATCTGCACCATCTCGTCGGCATGGGGGTGGTACATGAAGGTGCCGGGGCGGCGCGCCACGAACTCGTACACAAACGTCTTGCCCGGCTGGATGGCGGGCTGGGTAAGGCCACCCACGCCGTCCATGCCATTGGGCAGGCGCTGGCCGTGCCAGTGGATGGTGGTGTGTTCGGGCAGTCGGTTCGTCACGAAGATGCGCACGCGGTCGCCCTCGACCACCTCGATGGTCGGGCCGGGGCTCTGTCCGTTGTAGCCCCACATGTTCACCATGAAGCCGGGCGCCACCTCGCGGACCACGGGCTCGGCCACCAGGTGGAACTCCTTGACACCCGCATTCATGCGCCAGGGGGCGGTCCAGCCGTTCAGGGTGACCACCGGGTTGTAGGGGCGGCCCGTGGGCGGGTGCAGCGGGGGGGCGGTGTCGGCGCTGGACTGCATGGCGGGTTCGGGCAGCGCGGCCAGGGCCACGCGGCTGACGGAGGCTGCGGCCACGGCCGTGGCGGCGCCAGAAAAGAAATTGCGGCGGTTCATGTCAGTGGCCTTGTGGGGTGCTGGAGGCTGCGGCGCCGGAGGTGAGGCCCTGCAGGGCACCTGGCGAGGTACCCGTCAAAGTAAGTTGCAGGTCGGTCTCGGCCAGCCAGAAATCGCGCTGCGCTTCGATGGCATTGGCCACGGCCTGCGTGCTGTTGCGAGCTTCGGCCAGCATGTCCCACACGCTGGCCAGCATGCCGTTGTAGCGCAGCGTGGTTTCGTCGCTGATGAGCTGGCGCAGGGGCACGACCTCGGCCTGCTGCTGGCGCGCCAGGTCGAGGGCGGTGCGGTAGGTGAGCCAGGCGGCGCGTATCTCGCTGCGGGCGCGCACGGCGGTGTCTTGCAGTTGGGCGGCACTTTGCTCCACCTGGGCCTGCGCACGGGTGCGGGCTGCGCCGCCCCTGTCAAACAGAGGCAGCGGCAGCTCGATCTCCCAACCGCGCTTCACGTCGCTGCTGCCGGTGTCGCGCTCGGTGGTGGTGTTGCGGCTGTAGGCCAGGCCGATGTCGCCAAACACGGCGCCTGCACGGCTCCAGCCCTGGCGCACTGCCTGGGTGTCGAGCTGGCGGCGGGCGGCCTGCACATCCAGCCGCTCACGCAGGGCGGTGGCTTCGATGCCGTCGGCGGGCAAGGCGGTGGCGGGCAAGGGGGGCAGCTGTGCTGCCAGCTGGTATTGCGCCTGCGCGCCCCACACGCCCAGGCGCCAGTTCAGGTCTTCGCGGGCGGTGGCGGCGGCCAGGCGGGCGCGGGCGCGCTGGCTGTTGGCCTCGTGCAGCACGGCTTGCTCGCGGGCCTGCTGCAGGCGGCTCCAGTTGCCCACCTGCGCCATGCGGCGTGCCAGCTCGGCTCCCACCTCGGCGGCTTCGACCATGCGGTCGTGCGTGGCAGCCACCTGCTCGGCAGCCACGGCGCGCAGCCAGGCGCGGCGGGTGTCTGCGGCGAGTTGCGCCACGTCCTGTGCGGCTTGCAGCGTGGCAATCTGCAGGCGCTCGGTCTCGTGCTGGGTGCGCCAGGGCAGGGTGATGAGGTCCATCAGGCCAAAGGCCAGAGTGCGTTCGATCTCGCGCTCCTGGCTGGTGGTGAAGCGCCCCAGGGTCAGGTGCGGGTTGGGCAGCGTGATGGCCTGCACGCGCTCGGCATCGGCCACGCCCAGAGCGGCCAGCCGGGCTTGCAGGCCGGGGTTGTTGAGCAGGGCAATGCGCACGGCGGCGTCCTGCGTGAGGGGCTGGGCCAGCCAGCCATTGATGGACTGCTGCGCCTGTGCCCGGGCGGCGGGATCGGTGGCGGGCAGGGCAGCCTGGGGCACCCCGGCGGTACGGCCTGCCGTGAGTGCGGCCACGTCGCTGCGCAGGCCATCAGGCGATACGCTGGCGCAGCCTGCCAGCAGGGCGGCAGCGGCCAGCACGGAGAAACAGCGTGCACCGGTCATGGCTGGCCTTTCTGCAGAGGGTGGGGGCGGGGTGCGGCTCCATGGCCCCCATGGTTGCCATGCTGCATTCCCTGGTGCAGGGGGGGCTGAGGTACTGCTGTGGCCGTTGCGGGCGCAGAACTGGGGGCGGCGGTGGCGCTTTGTGCTTCCCAGGCCACGATGTCTGCGTGGCCGCGCGGGAACGCACCCACAGCCTCATGCGCCTGGCGCCAGGCCTGGGGTGTGGGCAAGGTGTCCACCAGCGGAGGCTGTTGCGGCATCGCCGCGTACGTCAGGGGCGCTGTGGCTGCGTCGGCGCGGGCCGCGTCAAGGGCGGATGGGCTCTGGGCTTGCGCCAGCAAGGGGAACAACAGGGTAAGGCATGCCAGTCGCGTCGGCCACAACTGCGAGGGCGACGGCGAAGACAGAAAAACGGCGGGGGCGCGCATGGCGATCTCCAGACAGCGAACGAACAAAACATGGCGCTGCCGCCCTGACGGCCCCGTTGCTGGGGGCCGCTGGGGCCGTGGCAGACGCACTTTGGGCGTCGAAGGTCAGGCGATGGGTGGTTTGACGACCTGCGCCGCAGGGACGCTGTCAAACTGCGCGGAGGCGAGAGGGAGCAGGGCTCCCGCTGAAAGAGGGATGGGGGTCAGCGACGCGGGCAGACCCAGCATGGCCGAGTGGCAGATTTCGCAGGCCGAGCAACTGGCGCTGTGGTGGTCGTGGTCGGCGCCGCCGGTGCTCGCGTCCTGGCAGGCTGTTGCGTGGCTGGCGGCGGCTTCATCGGAGTGGTGGTCATGGTGGCCGTCATGACCACCATGGGCGCCTCCCCCGGCTTGCTCATCGTGGCCGGAAGCCGCCTGGTGGTCCTGGTGCAGGGCCGTGGTCTGGTGCGCGGGGCCTGCTGGCAGCAGCGGTGCCACGATGCCTGCTGCCATGGCGGTGCCCGTCAGGCCCCGAAGGACCAGCACCACCATCAGCAGGAAGAAAAAGCCGCGACGCATCCTGCAATGATACGGCGCGTGGGCGAAGGTTCCCCCTGCGCAGCCAGCGGGGGCTGGCAGGTGCCGTTGCACAACCCGGGGACGAGCGTTTTGTGTGCCGCGCTACGCTGGCTACACCGCCATGTAGCGGCCCGGCCGGTGGTTCATGGCCAGCACCAGGTTGAGAGCTACGGCACCCGCAATGGACCAAGCCACACGCAGGGGCTCCACTGTCCACAGCGCCAGCAGCACGATGCAGCAGTCCACGGCCATCTGCACCTTGCCCGCGCGCCAGCCATAGCGGTCTTGCAGGTACAGCGCCGCAATGCCCACACCACCCAGGCTGCAGCGGTGGCGGAACAGCACCAGAAACCCCGTGCCGGTGATGAGCCCGCCCGCAATGGCCGCATACAGCGGCTGCAACTGCGCAAACTGCAGCAGTTGCGACTGCAGCTCGGTCAGCAGCGACAGCAGCAGCACGGCGAGAAAGGTCTTGACCGTGAAGGCCCGGCCTAGCTTGCGCAGTGCCAGCCAGTAAAACGGCAGGTTGAGCACAAAGAAGATCTTGCCAAAGCCGATGCCTGTGGCGTAGTGCAGCAAAAACGCCAGCCCCGCCGTGCCACCCGTGAGCAACCCCGCGCTGGTGAAAAACGCCACCCCCACCGAGATCAGCAACACCCCGGTGAAGATGGCCACGGCGTCTTCCGTCAGGCTGTGGGGCACGACCAGGGGGGCAGGCGCTGCAGGGGCGGTAGGGGCTCGGGAGGACATGGGCAGAGTGCAGGGGAATAGAGGCGGGGCGTGCCGCCCCCAGGGCAAACAGGCGCGCGCAAGCGATGGATTGAACCACGCAAGCTCTATGCCGGCCTTGTCGTGCGTCAAATGGCGGGTAGCGGGCTGCCAGGCACACAGCAGCCATCGACTCCTGAATTGATAGCTGTCAGGGCATGAAAATCAAGCGCTACCGCCACTTTTTTGCCCAATTTTGGGCGGAGGCAGGCTGGCAGCCGCCATCGCTTCGTTGATCAACCGTGTGACGCGCGGCTGCGGCGCCATGGGCACCAGGGCACTCACCCGTGCCCGGCCGGTGTTGCCGATGGGCAGCCGCGCCAGTGTGTGCCCCAGCGGCACCAGGGCCAGCCGCAGCCTCTGTCCACCGGCCTCGCGCATGTCCCGCAACTGCAGTGCGTAGCGCAGCATGGCCGTGTGCGACCGCCAATGCAGGGACAGCGTGGTCTGCCCCAGCACATGCGCGGCCTCTAACCAGCGCCAGCGGGTGGCAGAGGGCGCGCCGGCGTCGCTCGCAAACGCTGCCAACAGGTGGTCGAATGCGCGCTGCGTGTGCAAGGGGTCAGCCATGGGCTCCGCCGCGTGGCGCGCCGCCAGTTGGCGCCAGCGCCGTTGTCGGTGCCGGTAGAACACCTGGGCAAACGCCGCGCTCAGGGGCGTCATCAGCCAGGGCAGGTGGCGCGCGACCACGTCAATGTCGTCGGTGTAGAGCGTGCGACCACTAGGCAACGGCTGCAGCGTGATGCGGTGGTCCCAGCGCCGCATCAGCGTGCCCTCGCCGTTATCGCGCAGCGTGGGCCAGGCGCCGGCCTGCGCGGGGGGCTCGACGGAGATGCGCACGGTTTGGGTGCCCAGGGGCAGCAACCCCAGCAGCCGCATCTGCAACGGCAGATCCCCGGGAGACCAGTGGGTGGGCCAGGGTGCGCCGCCGGGGCGCTTGAACCGCACCAGCGGCGCCGTGATGTGGCGGAACACTGCAGTGCTTTGCAGTTGCGCAGCCACCCATTCGGGCGGTGCATTGAGCGGGGTGGACAGGCGTACGCGCATGGATCAGTGCCCGTGGGCTGCGGGGGCGCCTGCGGTGCTGGCCAGCTCTTGCCGTGCGTGGCGGATCACGCTCCAGCCGCCGCTGATGGCCAGGCCCGCCATGACGGCCGCCACCACCAGGTCGGGCCACGCCGTGCCCGTGCCCAGCACCCCCAGCGCGGCCGCCATCACGGCCAGGTTGCCCAGCGCGTCGTTGCGGGTGCACAGCCACACGCCGCGCATGTTGGCATCGCCCTCGCGCCAGGCGTAGAGCAGGGCGGCCACACCCAGGTTGGCCGCCAGCGCCAGCAGGCCCACGCCACCCATGGTGAAGGGCTCGGGCGGCACCCCTTGCCACACCCCCCAGGCCACCCGGCCGATCACGAACACGCCAAATGCCAGCATGCTGGCCCCTTTGAGCAGCGCGGCGCGTGCCCGCCAGGTCAGCGCCATGGCCAGCACCCACAGCGACAGGCCGTAGTTGGCCGCGTCGCCCAGAAAGTCGATGGCGTCGGCCAGCAGCGACGCCGAGCCCGACTGGGTGCCCGCGCCCAGCTCCACCACAAACATGGCGGCGTTGACGATGAGCGCAATCCACAGGATGCGGCGGTAGCGCGGGTCTGCGCTGGCGGGGGCGTCGTGGCTGTGGCCGGGGGCGCTGTGGTCGTGGGGGCCGTGATGGCAATGGGCGGACATGGTGTTTTCTCCTGGCGGTTTTTGATAGCGATGGCATCATTAGAAACCTTGAAGTCACTTGAAGGTCAAGCCCATGGACCCCCACGCTGCACAGTTCCGTATCGGCGAGGCCGCCCAGCAGTCCGGCGTGTCGGCCGCCAACATCCGGTATTACGAAAAAGAGGGGCTGCTGCCGCCCGGCGCGCGCGGCGACAACAGCTACCGCCTGTACAGCAGCGCCGACGTGCACCAGCTGCGTTTCATCCGCCTGTGCCGCGCCATGGACATGTCACTGGACGAGGTCAGGACCTTGCTGGCGCTGGACTGGGACAGCAAGACGGACTGCCATGCCGCCTGCGATACGCTGGATGCACACCTGGTGCATGTGCGCACCCGCCTGGCCGAGCTGCAGGCGCTGGAGGCCGACCTGCAGGCACTGCGCAGCCGCTGCGATGGCGCGGACGCCACCTGCCACATCATCGAAGCGCTGCATGCGCGGGCTGACGCGCAGCCTGTGGGCGCCGTCGCCATGCCCAGCCAGGGCAAGCGCCATGTGTGAGCAGTTGTTGTTCGACGTGGCGGTGTGGGTGCTATTTGCTATTTAATTGATAGCTTCTCAGGCATATCCTTCTAGCGCTACCGCCCAAAAATGGCCCAACTATCTCCCGAAGCCTGCCATGGGCTGCCCTAGCGCATGCCCCCGCTATGATCCGCCCATGATCTCGCGCCTTCCCGGCCTCTCCCTGCCCGAACGTGTGTGGAACACGGCGCGGCGCTGGGCGGTGGCCTGGTGGCGCATCCTGTATCTGGGCGCGGTGGTGCTGGTGCTGGTGTTGTCGCCGTCCAGCTACGGCAAGGGCACCCGCCGCGCGCTGGCCCGGCACCTGTACCTGGACACCGCGCCAGTGCTGCTGGGCTTCACGGTGCTGGCGGCGCTCATCAGCCTGGTGCTCACGCGCATTGTGGTGGTCACGGCGCTGAGTTATGGCCTGTCGCGCTACGCGCTGGAGATGGTGATCCGCGTGCTGGTGCTGGAGCTGATCCCGCTCACGGCCGCCTTGTTTGTGGCCATGCGCTGCACCATCCCCAACGGCTCGCAGCTCGCGCACTTGCGGCTCACTGGCCGGTTCGATGCGCTGCGCCGCCAGGGCGCCGACCCGGTGCGCATTGAACTGCTGCCCCGCGTGATTGCCGGGGTGTTTGCCTGCGTCACGCTGGCTGCGCTCAGTTGCGTGGTGGCGCTGGTGCTGGCCTACCTGGGGGTGTACGGCTTCAACACCGCGGGCCTGTCCAGCTACACGCGCATGTTCGGCCAGGTGTTTTCGCCCAGCGTGACCATGGTGTTTGTGCTCAAGACCCTGTTCTTCAGCCTGGCCGTGGCGCTGATTCCCATGGCGGCTGGCCTGTATGACAGCGGTGAGCGCACGCAGCCCGACTCGGAACTGGGCGGCCTGGCCCGCATGTTTGCGGTGCTGCTGTTGATCGAGGTGGCCTCGCTCATGGGCAACTATTACTGACGGCCCGCGCCGGTCGTACCTACCCGCATAACCCCACGACATGAACGACCACCCTCCCAACCCATCGCATGGCCCCACTGCGCCTCCTGCCGGGACGGATATGCCTCCGGTCGAGACCCTGCGCCCGGTGGCCTATCTGGAACTCAAGGCTGCCGCACTGCTCCTGTTCACCCTGGCCCTCATCGTGGGCTCGGGCCTGTACCTGCTGTATGCGCGCGGCGCTTTCGAGCCCACACAGACGCTGGTGCTGACGGCCGATGACTCCGAAGGCGTGGTGGTGGGCATGGACATGACCTTCTCGGGCTTCCCCATTGGCCGCGTGCGGCGCATCGAGCTGGCCGAATCGGGCAATGCCCGCATCCTGGTGGACGTGCCCCGCAAGGACGCGCACTGGCTGCGCCAGTCCAGCGTGTTCACGCTGGTGCGGGGCCTGGTGGGGGGCACCAACATCCGGGCGTACTCCGGCATCCTGACCGACCCCGCGCTGCCCGATGGCGCGGTGCGGCCCGTGTTGCGCGGCGACGCAACGGCGGAGATCCCGCAGCTCATGGCCACCGCGCGCGAGCTGCTGACCAACCTGAACGCCCTGACATCGCCCGACGCCGCGCTGGGCAGCACCCTGACCAACGTCAAGGCCCTCACCGAGCGCCTCAACGGCCCAGGTGGCGCTCTGGGCGTGCTGATGGGCAACGAAGCGGACGCGAAAAGGATCGTGGCCACCCTGGAGCGCACCAACGCGCTGCTGGCGCGGCTGGACGGCATGGCCGCCCGCGCAGACAAGCAGGTGTTTGGCAGCGAGGGCAACAAGGACGCGCTGGTGCCCGAAGTGCGCGCCACCGTGGCACAGCTCAATGGCCTGCTGGCCGACACCCGCACCAGCCTGAAGAAGGTGGATGCGGTGCTGGTGGAGGCCCAGGCCATCGGTGCTAATGCCCGCGAAGCCACTACCGACCTGGGCGCGCTGCGTGCTGAGGTCGAAAGCAATCTGCGCAAGGGGGAAAGCCTGGTCAACGAGATCAACCGCAAATGGCCCTTTGCACGCGACACGGAGCTGAAGCTGCCATGAACCCCTCCGCTGTACCTCGCTCTCGGGCCGCGTTGCGGCTCCTTTCCGTTGGCTGTGCCTTCGCGTTGGTTGCGTGTTCCAGCCAACCCCCGGTGCCCGACTGGCAGATGAACGCCCAGGGCGCGTCCCAGAAGGCCATCGAGGCCTACCTGTCTGGCAATGCGCGCGTGGAAAAGCTCGAATGGGACCGGGCCCGCGCCGAAGTAGCGCGCACGGGCCGCCCCGATCTGCTCGCCCGCCTGGAGCTGATGCGCTGCGCCGCCCAGGTGGCGAGTCTGGTGGCTGAGCCCTGCGAGCGCTTTGAGGCCTTGCGGGCCGACGCCGCCGCCCCCGAGCAGGCCTACGCCGACTATCTGGCGGGCCGCGTTCAAGCCGGCCAGGTGGCACTGCTGCCACCGGCGCAGCGTGCAGCGGCAACGTCAGGGGATGCGACCAGCCTGGCAGGCATTGCTGATCCACTGTCGCGGTTGGTGGCAGCGGGCATGCTGCTGCAGATGGGGCACGCCAGTCCTGCCGTGATCGCCACGGCCACCGGTACCGCGTCCGCACAGGGCTGGCGCAGGCCGCTGATGGCGTGGTTGTTGCTGCAGGTGCAAAGGGCAGAAGCTGCCGGGGACACGGCGGCGGCCGCTGCGCTACGCCGCCGCGTGGCTGTGGTGGAGCAATCGGGAGTGCTGCCGCGCTAGGGCGGCCGGGCGCTTCGTGCCGGTTGGGTGCGGGTGATGGGCGGGACGCCCATAAGAAAAAGTGACGTTCAACCCCGGCCTGCAAGGGTGCCGCAGGTCAGCCCGAGGCCGCAAGCGCGCTCTTTGCCACTGGCCGTGGGTTCATCAGCGCAGGCGCGCCTGCAGCTGGGTTTCGATGTTGTCGCGCTCCATCGCAAACTGCTGGGGGCTGATTTCATTCGACTCCAGCTTGCGCGCTACGGACAGCAGCAGCACGGTGTTCTCGAGACGGGTGTCCTGCTGCAGCGAGGGCGGCAGGGCCGTCAGGCGGTCGAAGCTTTGCTTGTACAACTCGCTCCAGCTCATGGCACCTGCCTGGGCCTGGGCCGTGGCACTGTCGTACCAACGCGAGAATTCATCCAAGGCGTTGTCGCGGGGGCTGGAGCAGCCCACCACAGCGGCCAACAACACCATCGAGCCCCACAATTTTGGGTAGTGAATCAAGGAAAAACGGTTTGCAGAGATGCGAAAACGTGTGGTCACGATCGTCCTCCATTCCAGAATGCCACCGAAAACACCCGGTGTGCAGCGTCGAATGGTACTCCGATGCTATGCTTTTTGCTACTGTGTTGCTGTTTGGACCCACACACGCTGCAGCGCAGCGCCAATCCCTTTGAAAGGCATTACCGGAGCGCTACCGATCAGCGGTCCAGAAAGCTCGTGGACAAAATCTGATCCAGCCCCGTGAGCCCATGCGACATGGAGTCCACAGACTGCACAGCCACATCCGGCATCAGCAGCGACACCGCTGCCAGCACTGCCAGCACCACAGTCCCGATGAACGCGACCAATGCGCGCGCTCCCGGCGGTAAGGAATGGCGTTTCATGGTGAAGTCCTTTTCAGCAAAAAAAGGTGAGGGGCCGCAATGACCTCCCAGCGCAACCTCAATGGCTGCTGGCTAGGATTTCAGCAAAGTGCCGCAGTTCCGCGTGTAAGACAAGTGCCATACCAGCGCTCTATGGGCAACTGTTACGGCCTGTTGCCTTTACAAACCTGATGGAAACGTTCCTGTCGCTGCGTCTGCTGGGGGGCCGTGCAGAACCTGAGGATCTAAGCGGATGCAGCCTGGCGTCATGGACCCTCAGCGTGCTCTATTTGCTCGCTTCAGAGTTGGTGGATGCCCATCGAACGGCGGTGCATAGGGGCACACATGGCTGCCTACCGCAGCGCCGCCGTCTTCCACATTCCGACGCACACCAATGTCACTGGATCGGGGTCGCTAGGCCCCAGCAGATGCCAATGGGCTCAAGACCGCATCAGAGTGCGCAGGACCTCGGGGATGTTTGGTCGCCGGCGTGCCGGGCCGAGCGTTCAATGAACGCCCTTCAGCGCGCAGCTGGGGCGCATGGGCGTACAACAGGCAAACCCACAACAAAAAACCCAGGTGACCGAAATCACCTGGGTTGATATGTGGCGGAGAGGGCGGGATTCGAACCCGCGGTGGGGATTAGCCCACACACGCTTTCCAGGCGTGCGACTTAAACCGCTCATCCACCTCTCCGAAGCCCTCGATTATAGCCACAGGATTGGGGGCATTCAGGTCGTAGATCCGCGTCCCCTGAAAATTTCTATCGACTGGCGTCCCATCAGCCCGCTTTCTGCGATGTCTGCACCATCTTCATTGCCGAACCGATCAACGCCGACACCTCGGTCATATTGCTGGGCACGATGAGGGTGGTGGTGGCGTCTGACGCGACCTGGCTGTAAGCGTCCACGGCCCTTTCGGCCACCTTGAGCTGCACCGCCTGCTCGCCGCCGGGCTGGCGGATGGCGGCGGCCACGCGTTCGATGGCCTGGGCGTTGGCGTCGGCCACGGCCTTGATGGATTCGGCCTCGCCCTGGGCCTTGTTGATGACGGCCTGCTTTTCGCCCTCGGAGCGGGCGATGAAGGCCTCACGCTCGCCTGTGGCGATATTGATCTGCTCCTGGCGGCGGCCTTCGGAGGCGGCGATCAGTGCGCGTTTTTCCCGTTCTGCAGTGATCTGGGCCTGCATGGCGTGCAGGATTTCCTTGGGTGGAGTCAGGTCCTTGATCTCGTAGCGCAGCACCTTCACACCCCAGTTCAGTGCAGCTTCGTCGATGGCCTGCACCACCTGCGCGTTGATGATGTCGCGCTCTTCAAAGGTCTTGTCGAGTTCGAGCTTGCCGATGACCGAGCGCAGCGAGGTCTGCGCCAGCTGGGTCACGGCCGTGATGTAGTTGCTGGAGCCGTAGCTGGCGCGCATCGGGTCGGTGACCTGAAAGTACAGGATGCCATCCACCTGCAGCTGCGTGTTGTCGCGCGTGATGCAGACCTGGCTGGGCACATCGAGCGGAATTTCCTTCAGGCTGTGCTTGTAGGCGACCTTGTCCACGAAGGGAATCAGAAAGTTCAGCCCCGGGGTCAGCGTACCCGCATATTTGCCCAGGCGTTCCTTGACCCAGGCGTTTTGCTGGGGCACGACCTTGACCGAGCGGGCGATGAAGATCACGGCAATGATCAGGAGGACGATGGCAATTTCCATGAGAAGCCTTTCTGGGAGGTTCGGTAAAGGATCTGCGTTGCTTACAGCGGGTCCACCAGCAGGCGATTGCCCACCAGTTCAGCGACACGGTGCATGCCGGTCGAGGGGGTGACCCCAGGGCGGTGGATGGCGGTCCATTGGGCGCCCCGGTACTTCACGGTGGTGGTGCCGTCGGGGTTCCAGCTCTCGATGTGGATGGTTTCGCCCACATCCATGTTCACACTGCGGTCCGCGCGTGCCGACGGGTCGCCAGGGCGTTTTTTCCGCAGCAAGTAGCAGGCCACGACGGCCCCGCCGCCCACGATGGCGGCCGACACCATCTGCAGCGCGGACGCCAGGCCTAGATGGGCGGCCAGGGCGGCGGCGACCAGCCCCAGGGCCACCATCAGCAGATAGAACGTGCCGGTGAGCAGTTCTGCCACGACCACGGCCCCCGCTGCCAGCCACCAGATGGTGGATGCCTCCATGTCGAACCTCCTCGTGTGGTTGTGTTTGTTGCACCACATTCTGGGTCAAAAGAATGGCAGTTCAAAGGCGCGTCAACGTTATTCCTTACACTTCGCGCCTATTTCGTTTTTTGGCCGGGCAGGCCACGGCTCCCTGGAGGCTGCGCATGAAGTTTCGCTTTCCCATCATCATCATCGATGAAGACTATCGTTCCGAGAACACCTCGGGGCTTGGCATTCGTGCGCTCGCGCAGGCCATCGAGGCCGAGGGCTTCGAAGTGGTCGGTGTCACCAGCTATGGCGATCTCTCGCAGTTTGCCCAGCAGCAAAGCCGTGCCAGTGCTTTCATCTTGTCCATCGACGATGAAGAGTTCACCGTGGGCGAGGGGCTGGACCCCATCGTGCTGAGCCTGCGCAACTTCATTGGCGAGGTGCGGCGCAAGAACACCGAAGTGCCCATCTATGTGCACGGCGAGACCAAGACCAGCCGCCACCTGCCCAACGACATCCTGCGCGAGCTGCACGGCTTTATCCACATGTTCGAGGACACCCCCGAATTCGTGGCGCGCCACATCATCCGCGAAGCCAAGAGCTACCTCGAAAGCGTGCAGCCGCCGTTCTTCAAGGCGCTGCTGGACTACGCCGAAGACGGCTCGTACAGCTGGCATTGCCCCGGCCACTCGGGTGGCGTGGCCTTCTTGAAGAGCCCCGTGGGCCAGATGTACCACCAGTTCTATGGCGAGAACATGCTGCGTGCCGACGTGTGCAATGCGGTGGAAGAACTGGGCCAGCTGCTGGACCACAACGGCGCCATCGGCGAGAGCGAGCGCAATGCGGCGCGCATCTTCAACGCCGACCACTGCTTCTTCGTGACCAACGGCACTTCCACCTCCAACAAGATGGTGTGGCACCACACCGTCGCCCCGGGCGACGTGGTGGTGGTGGACCGCAACTGTCACAAGTCCATCCTGCACAGCATCATCATGACCGGCGCCATCCCCGTGTTCATGAAGCCCACGCGCAACCACTTCGGCATCATCGGGCCCATCCCCCAGAGCGAGTTCGAGCCCAAGGCCATCGAGGCCAAGATCAAGGCCAACCCCTTGCTCAAGGGCGTGGACGCCAAGAAGGTCAAGCCGCGCGTGCTGACGCTGACGCAGTCCACCTACGACGGGGTGCTCTACAACACCGAGACCATCAAGGGCATGCTCGATGGCTACGTGGACAACCTGCACTTTGACGAGGCCTGGCTGCCGCACGCGGCTTTCCACCCGTTCTATGGCAGCTACCACGCCATGGGCAAGAAGCGCACGCGCCCCAAGCATTCGGTGACGTACGCCACGCAGTCCATCCACAAGCTGCTGGCCGGCATCAGCCAGGCATCACATGTGCTGGTGCAGGACTCGCAGACCACCAAGCTCGACCGCCACCTGTTCAACGAGGCGTACCTGATGCACACCAGCACCAGCCCTCAGTACAGCATCATCGCCAGCTGCGATGTGGCCGCCGCGATGATGGAACCGCCCGGCGGCACCGCGCTGGTGGAAGAAAGCATTCTCGAAGCCCTGGACTTCCGCCGTGCCATGCGCCAGGTGGAGGAGGAGTTCGGCAAGAACGACTGGTGGTTCAAGGTCTGGGGCCCTGAGAAGCTCACCGACGAAGGCATTGGCCGTGCGGAGGACTGGATCATCCGCAGCGACAGCAAGAGCAAGAAGGGCAGCAAGTGGCACGGCTTCGGCCAGCTGGCCGACGGCTTCAACATGCTGGACCCGATCAAGTCCACCATCGTCACGCCCGGCCTGAGCCTGGACGGCAAGTTCGACAAGACCGGCATCCCCGCATCGATCGTGACCAAATACCTCGCCGAGCACGGTGTGGTGGTGGAGAAGACGGGCCTGTACAGCTTCTTCATCATGTTCACCATCGGCATCACCAAGGGCCGCTGGAACACGCTGCTGACTGCGCTGCAGCAGTTCAAGGACGACTACGAGAAGAACCAGCCCATGTGGCGCATCCTTCCCGAGTTCTGCCAGCAGCACAAGCGGTACGAGCGCATGGGCCTCAAGGACCTGTGCCAGCACGTGCACGAGATGTACGCCAAGTACGACATTGCACGCCTGACCACTGAGATGTACCTGTCGGACCTCACGCCGTCCATGAAGCCCTCGGACGCGTATGCACACATCGCGCACCGCACGACCGAGCGTGTGGAGATCGACCACCTGGAAGGCCGCATCACCGTGGGCCTGGTCACGCCGTACCCGCCGGGCATTCCGCTGTTGATTCCGGGCGAAGTGTTCAACAAGAAGATCGTGGATTACCTCAAGTTCGCGCGCGAATTCGCCAAGCTGTGCCCCGGCTTCGAGACCGACATCCACGGCCTGGTAGAAGTGGAAGACGAGAACGGCCAAGTGCGCTACTACGCCGACTGCGTGGCAGAGCAAGGCAAGCCCGGCAAGAACCCCAAGCCGCTGGCAACTGCCAAGAACCTGGTACAGGTGGGCGACGACGGTCCCTACGGACGCAACGTGTAAGCACTGCCTTCGCGCTGGTGCATGGGTGCACCAGCGTCTCGAAAATCGCTCCCCCGGCACGACTGGCGGAGCGATTTTTTTTGCGCTTGAATCCGCAGCGGGAGTGGGGCCGTATTGACTGTCAGCCGCGTGATTCTCATGCGGTGACTGTCTTCACAACCCCCTCAGGAGATTTTCATGACCCTTCGATTCAATGCCCGCCTGGCCACCATCGCTCTGACTGCTGCCATGGCGGCTGCCGCAATGCCTGCCATGGCGCAGGTCATGGTGGGTGGTGCGCCCATGCTGGCCAGCAAGGACATCATCGACAACGCTGTGAACTCCAAGGACCACACCACGCTGGTGGCAGCGGTCAAGGCGGCAGGCCTGGTAGAGACGCTCAAGGGCCCCGGTCCGTTCACCGTGTTTGCGCCCACCAATGCGGCATTTGCCGCCCTGCCGGCCGGCACGGTGGACACGCTGCTCAAGCCCGAGAGCAAGCCCACGCTGACCAAGGTGCTCACCTACCACGTGGTGGCTGGCAAGTACGACGCTGCCGCGTTGTCGAAGATGATTGCCGATGGCAAAGGCATGGCCAGCCTCAAGACGGTGGCGGGTGGCACCCTCATGGCCAAGGCCAGCGGCAATGCCATCATGGTGACGGACGAAAAGGGCGGTACAGCGACGGTGACGATTGCCGACGTCTACCAGTCCAACGGTGTGATCCACGTGGTGGACAAGGTGTTGTTGCCCAACTGATGAGCGAGGCAGCCCGCCCGCCTGCGATGTTGTATGGGCGGGCTGTAGGGGGTGAAGCCGCCGGGGGCGGTGGCTGTCCCGTCAGCGGGTGGGCGGCATGTCGTCCCGCACGCGCACAAAGCTCGCGAAGCGCGGCACCCCGCTGTCGTGGGTGCCCCTGAAGCGGTAGGTCACCCAGCTGCCCACGGGCGGCGGGTGGTCGCGCTCCGCATCGGTCAACCCTGCGCCCAGCCGGAACCGTTGGCCCGAAGGCATCTCCACCACCAGGGCGCCCAGCCGCCCGGAGTGGCGGCCCTGGCCGGGCAAGTGGGCGACCACGCGGGCTTCGGCGTCTTCGTGCGTCTTGACCTTGATGAGGTCGTCACTGCGGCCTGCGCGGTACATCGATGCGCCCCGGTGCAGCATCAGTCCTTCGCCACCCGCACGCACGGTGCGCAGCAGCAGCTTTTGCAAAGCGGCGTCGCTGGCCACGCGCTGCTGTGACACGGCCTGCACCCATGGCTGGTTCAGCGACTCTACGAGCTTGTTCAGTGCGGGCAGGCGCTGGTCAAACGTGCCGCCATGCGAGGGCAGGTCAAACACCATGAAGCGCATCTCGCGCCAGGCGGCATCGTCCGGCTGCTGCTGGCGCACGGTGGACTGGGCATGGCTGAACCGGCCGCGTCCTGCCCACAGCTCGCCGTCCATGGGCGTGTCGGGCCAGCCGGCGGTGAACCAGGCCGGTGCCGCCACGGTTTCACCACCCCGCGTGTGCAGCGTGTGGCCGTCCCAATAGCCGCGCACGCCATCGTATTTCTCGCTCACCCAGTAGTCCGCAAGGCGCATGCCGGGGTGGTACACATTGGCCAGCAACAGGGCCGGTGCATCGGCGGCCCAGGCCTGGGGTGTGGTCAGTGCGGCCAGGGGCGCGAGGCCCAGCCAAGCCAGGCAGTGTCTGCGGAGCATGATGGATGTGCTATCAAAAAAATAGCTTCTAGCGCATGTTCTATCAGCGCTAGAAGCCTGTTTTGTGCAAAAAGGCTGTGAGCCCGTTGCTCGGATTACACCTGGTCGGCGCTCAGGCCAGCGGTCTGGCTGAAGCCGCCGTCCACATAGGTGATCTCGGCCGTCATGCCCGATGCCAGGTCCGACAGCAGGAAGGCCGCCACATTGCCCACGTCTTCAATCGTGACGTTGCGGCGCAGGGGCGAAGCATCGGCCACGCGGCTGAGCAGTTTGCCAAAGTCCTTGATGCCGCTGGCAGCCAGCGTCTTGATGGGGCCTGCGCTGATGCCGTTGGCGCGGATGCTGCGGCCGTCTTCGGTGCGGCCCACGGCCTCGGCCAGGTAGCGCACGCTGGCTTCCAGGCTGGCCTTGGCCAGGCCCATGGTGTTGTAGTTGGGTATGGAGCGCAGCGCGCCCAGGTACGACAGTGTCAGCAGCGACGCCTTGTCGTTCAGGTAGGGCAGGGCCGCCTTGGCCATGGCCGGGAAGCTGTAGGCGCTGATGTCGTGCGCGATGCGAAAGCCTTCGCGGCTCAGGCCGTCCAGAAAGTTGCCCGCAATCGCCTCGCGGGGTGCAAAGCCGATGCTGTGCACGAAGCCGTCAAACTTCGCCCAGGTCTGCGACAGGTCCGCAAACATGCGCTCGATCTGCTCGTCGCTGCCCACGTCGCAATCAAAGATCAGCTTCGAGTCGAACTCGGCTGCAAAGTCGGTGATGCGGTCCTTGAAGCGCTCGCCCACGTAGCTGAACGCCAGCTCGGCACCTTGCTCGTGGCAGGCCTTGGCAATGCCGTAGGCGATGGAGCGGTTGGACAGCACGCCCGTGATGAGCAGCTTCTTGCCGGACAGAAAACCCATGTGAAATCTCCTTGTGGAATAGCGGAATGCAGGCTTGGTGCCCGGTGCATGTGGATATGCGGCTTCGGCTGCAAGCCCCTGCGAACGTAGTGCAGAATTGTCGCATGCGGTTTTGGCTGGCTTTGTTGCTGATGGGGTGTGCTGTTCCAGCGTGGGCAGCGCATGCGTATGCCTTGTGGGGCGCGCCGCGCTATCCGGCGGGCTTTTCGCATTTCGACTATGTGAATCCCGATGCCCCCAAGGGCGGTGAATTGCGGCTGGTCAGCAACCTGCGCGTCTCCACTTTTGACAAGTACAACCCGTTCACCATCAAGGGCAACGCACCGGCTTACCTGTCGTCGCTGATGTTCGACTCGCTGCTGGTGGGCTCCATGGACGAGACCGCAACCGGCTACGGCCTGCTCGCCGAGGACGTGGAGGTCGCCCCCGACGGACTGTCTGCCACCTTCCGGCTACGGCCTGAGGCGCGCTTTCACAATGGCAAGCCGGTGCTGGCCCAGGACGTGAAGCACAGCTACGAAACGCTGGTAGGCCCCTTCACCTCGCCCTCTTACAAGACCTTGCTGATCGAGGTGGCGGGCGTGGATGTGATCAACGACCGCACCGTGCGCTACCGCTTCAAGCAGCCCAACCGGGAGCTTCCCATCACTGTGGGGGGCTTGCCGGTGTTCAGCCGCGACTGGGGCGTGGAAAACGGCAAGGCCAAGCCTTTTGACCAGGTGGTGATGGACATCCCCATCGGCAGCGGCCCCTACAAGATCGGGCCTGTGCGGTTTGGCAAGGACATCACCTATGTGCGCGACCCGCAGTACTGGGCGCGCGACCTCAATGTACGCAGGGGCACGGCCAACTTCGACCGCATCCTGGTCAAGATCTACAAGGACAACACCGCGCGTCTGGAGGCCCTGAAGGCGGGCGAGTTCGACCTCATGCGGTTCTTCAGTGCGGGCGACTGGGCCCGCCGCGTCACGGGCAAGAAGTTCGACACTGGCGAGCTGGTCAAGGGCGAGTTCAAGCACAAGCTGCCATCGGGCTTTCAGAGCTACGTGCTCAACACCCGCCGCCCGCTGCTGCAGGATGCGCGTGTGCGGGAGGCGCTGGGCCTGGCGATGGACTATGAGTGGATGAACCGCCAGATGTTCTACGGCGCCTACCAGCGCGTGAACGGCCTGTTTGGCAACACAGCCTGCGAAACCAGGGGCAGCCCGTCGCCCGAAGAACTCGCGCTGATGGAGCCCTACCGCAAAGACATTCCTGCGGCTGCGTTTGGCCCCATGACCATGCCCCCCCGCACCGACGGCGATTCGTCACTGCGTGCCAACCTGCGCCGCGCACAGGCTTTGCTGAAAGAGGCAGGCTGGGAGGTGCGCGATGGCGCACTGCGCAACGCGAAGGGTGAGGCCATGGAGCTGGAATACATGGACAGCAACGAAGGCGGTGTTCGCACCATCACCCCCTGGATACGCAACCTCGAAAAGATCGGTGTCACGCTGCGATTCCGCTCCGTGGACTTTGCGCTGTACCAGCAGCGGCTGCAGAAGTTTGACTTTGACATCACCTCGCTCGCGTTCCAGGGCACCAACAATCCGGGGCAGGAATTCGCCGACATGTTCGGCAGCCAGGCGGCCGATGTGGAGGACTCCGGCAACTTCGCAGGTGTCAAAAATCCGGCGGTGGACGCCATGATCAAAGCCATGACGTCGGCCAAAACGGAGGCCCAGTTGCTGCCTGCCTGCCACGCGCTGGAGCGCATGATTGCGCACAGCCACTACCTCATTCCGCAGTGGACGGCGGCCACGCACCGCATGGCCTACAACGCCTGGCGCCTGGCCAAGCCTGCAGCGGTGCCGCCGTATTCGAGCGGCGAAGGCTGGGTTATCGACACCTGGTGGGCGCGCATGCCGCCACAGACCGCGCCCGACAAAAAATAACCACCCGCCAGCCCGCCCATGTTTGCCTACATCCTCAAGCGCGTGTTGCTGATGCTGCCCACCTTGCTGGGCGTTCTGTTGCTGACCTTCGTGGTGATCCAGTTCGTGCCGGGCGGCCCCGTGGAGCAGTACATGGCCGAAGCCAAGGCCGGCGTGGGCGGCGGGGGGGCTGAAGGCGGCGGCCTGAGCTACCGGGGCGCGCAGGGCGTGGACCCCAAGCGGCTGGAGCAGATCAAGGCCTTGTACGGCTTTGACAAGCCTGCGCATGAACGCTTCATCCAGATGCTGGGCCAGTTCGCGCGTTTTGATCTGGGCAAGAGCTTTTTTCAGAACAAGGACGTGTGGCAACTGGTGGCAGAGAAGCTGCCGGTCTCCATCAGCCTGGGCCTCTGGACCTTCTTCATCAGCTACCTCGTCGCCGTGCCGCTGGGCGTGGCCAAAGCGGTACGGGCCGGGTCGCGGTTTGACCTGGTGACCACGCTGCTCATCCTGCTGGGCTACGCCATCCCGGGCTTTGTGCTGGGCGTGGCGCTGCTGGTCATTTTTGGCGGGCAGTTGCAGTGGTTTCCGCTGCGGGGGCTTACGTCGGCCAACTGGGACGAGCTGACCTGGGGCGCGCGCATCGTGGACTACTTGTGGCACATCACGCTGCCGGTCATTGCCATGGTGCTGGGCAGCTTTGCCGTGACGGCCATGCTGACCAAGAACGCGTTCCTCGAAGAGATCCGCAAGCAGTATGTGCTCACGGCCCGTGCCAAGGGCCTGAGCGAGCGCCAGGTGCTGTGGAAGCATGTGTTTCGCAATGCGCTCATCCCCATCATCACCGGCTTTCCGGCCGCCTTCATCGGGGCGTTCTTTGCGGGGTCGCTGCTCATCGAGACCCTGTTCTCGCTCGACGGCCTGGGCCTGCTCAGCTACGAGAGCGTGATCCGCCGCGACTACCCGGTGGTGCTGGGCACGCTGTATTTGTTCACGCTGATCGGGCTGGTCACCAAGCTCATCAGCGACCTTTGTTATGTGTGGGTGGACCCGCGCGTGAAGTTTGACTAGCCCGAACGCACCGATGGCCCCGATGAGTCCTGCTGCTACCCCGATTTCACTCTCCCCGTCCCGCCGTGCCTGGCTGCGCTTCAAGCGCAACCGCCTGGGGTACTGGAGCCTGCTGATCTTCTGCGCCCTGGTGCTGGTGAGCCTGTGCGCCGAGCTGGTCAGCAATGACAAGCCACTCATCGTGCGCTACGAAGGGCAGACGTACTTCCCCATGCTCAAGGACTACCCCGAGAAGACCTTTGGGGGTGACTTCGAGACCCCCACGGACTACCTGGACCCCTTCATCAAGGAGCGTCTCTCCGCGGGCAGCAATTGGGCGCTGTACACCTTGAACCCCTACGGTCCCAACACGCTCAACTACTTTGCCAAGGCGCCCAACCCCTCGGCCCCCACGGGCGACAACTGGCTGGGCACGGACGACCGGGGACGCGACCTGCTGGCGCAGTTGCTGTACGGCTTCCGCGTGAGCGTGCTGTTTGGCCTGGCACTCACCACCACGGGCGTGCTGCTGGGCGTGATCACCGGGGCCATTCAGGGCTTCTTTGGCGGCAAGACCGACCTGGCGTTCCAGCGCTTCATTGAGATCTGGGGCTCCATGCCCGAGCTGTACCTGCTCATCATCTTCAGCGCGGTGTTTGCGCCCAGCATTGCGCTACTGCTCATCTTGCTGAGCCTGTTTGGCTGGATGGGCCTGTCGGACTATGTGCGGGCCGAGTTCCTGCGCAATCGCCAGCTGGACTACGTGAAGGCAGCCCGCGCCCTGGGCGTGAGCAACAGCCAGATCATCTGGCGCCACATCCTGCCCAACAGCCTCACGCCGGTGGTCACGTTCCTGCCGTTTCGCATGAGCGGGGCCATCCTGGCGCTGACCTCGCTCGATTTTCTGGGCCTGGGGGTACCGCCGGGCACGCCCTCGCTGGGCGAGTTGCTCAGCCAGGGCAAGAACAGCATTGATGCGTGGTGGATCTCCCTGTCCACCTTTGGCGTGCTGGTGGTCACCTTGTTGTTGCTGACCTTCATGGGGGACGCGCTGCGCGATGCCCTCGACCCGCGAAAGGCAGACCAGTGACCGCCACGGCCATGACTCCTTTGTTGCAGGTGCAGGACCTGCATGTGCGCTTCGGCTCCAAAGAGGTGGTGCGCGGCGTCAACTTCACGTTGGCCGCAGGCGAAAAGCTCGCGCTGGTGGGCGAGTCCGGCTCGGGCAAGACCATCACCGCCCTGAGCTTGTTGCGCCTGGCGGGCAATGCCGCCATCACCGGCCAGGCCCTGCTGCAAGGGCGGGGCGACCTGCTGGCGATGACCGAGCGCGAGATGCGCGGCGTGCGCGGGGGCGATATCGCCATGGTGTTCCAGGAGCCCATGACCGCGCTCAACCCGCTGATGACAATTGGCCAGCAGATTGCCGAGATCCTGCTGCTCAAGAAGGGCCTCACCGGTGCCCAGTGCGCGCAAGCCGCCATCGATCTGCTGGCGCAAACCGGCATCCCCGAGCCTGCGCGTCGCGCCAACAGCTTTCCGCACCAGCTCAGCGGCGGCCAGCGCCAGCGCGCCATGATCGCCATGGCCCTGGCCAGCAGCCCCAAGCTCTTGCTGGCCGACGAGCCCACCACCGCGCTCGATGTGACCCTGCGCGGCCAGATCCTGGACTTGTTGAGCGACCTGCAGCGCCAGACCGGCATGGCCGTGCTGCTGATCACGCACGACCTGAACCTGGTGCGCCGCTTCGCCGATCGCGTGGCGGTGATGGAGCAGGGCGTGCTGGTAGAGCAGGGGCCGGTGGCCGAGGTCTTCGGCGCACCCCAGCATGCCTACACCCGCCGCCTGATCGCCAGCCAGCCGCGCCGCGACGTGATCGAGTCCGACCCGCCCTCAGGCACCGCGCCCGTGGTGCAGACGCAAGACCTGCGCGTGGTCTACCCCACGCCGCTGCCGGGCATCAAGGGCTGGTTCCAAAAGGGCGAGTTTGTGGCGGTGCAGGGCGCCACCTTGCAATTGCTGCCCGGCCAGACGCTGGGCGTGGTGGGCGAATCCGGCTCGGGCAAGTCCACGCTGGCCCAGGCCATCCTGGGACTGCTGCCCTCGACGGGGCAACTGCAGGTGGGGGGGCAGGCGTGGCAGCAGCCCGCCATGCGCAACACGCCCACCAACCAGCAGCTGCGTCGTCGGGTGCAGGTGGTGTTCCAGGACCCGTTTTCGTCCCTGTCCCCGCGCCTCACGGTCGAAGAGATCGTGGGCGAGGGCCTGAAGGTGCATGAACCCGCGCTCACCGTGGCCCAGCGCCGCGCGCGTGTCGAGGCTGCGCTGGAAGAGGTGGGCCTTACCGAGGCGCAGTACCCGCGCCTGCTGGAACGCTATCCGCACGAGTTTTCGGGCGGCCAGCGCCAGCGCCTGGCCATTGCACGCGCCCTCATCGTGCAGCCCCAGGTGCTGGTGCTCGACGAGCCCACCAGCGCGCTCGATGTGACCATCCAGCAGCAGGTGCTGGGCCTGCTGCAGCGGCTGCAGAAAGAGAAGGGCCTGAGCTACCTGCTGATTACCCACGATGTGGATGTGATCCGCGCCATGGCGCACGATGTGGTGGTGATGAAGGATGGCGCCGTGCTGGAAGGCGGCAGCGTGGCCGATGTGCTCGATGCGCCCCAGCACCCCTACACCCAGCGGCTGGTAGCGGCAGCCACTGTGCCTGGTGGGTAAATTTCGATCCAAATCTGCTGCAGGCGCTAGTGAAATATGCGTCGAATGCTATCAAATTTGATTGTTCGGCACCGTCGGCAACGCCGTGATGCCCCTGCACCTCGTCTCCCTGATGCGGGCACGCCCCGCCGTGCGCCGCTCAGGTCCTGACGGCTGCACGGCGCGCATGCTGCTCCGCGGCGGGCTGTGCCCAGACGATCTTGCTCACATCCACCCCCAGGGCCTGTGCGCGCTCCATCAGGTGCTCGCGCACATGCCAGGGCAGGGTGGGGGTGCGTGACAACACCCACACATAGTCGGTGCTGGAGCCCACCACCATGGCCCACTGGTAGTTTTCGTCCAGCGCCACCACGTTGTAGCCGCCATAGAACGGCCCGAAGAACGACACCTTGAGGGCGGCACGGTCTGGGCTGCCCACAAACTCGGCGCGACCCTCGGCCTCTTTCCACTGCTTGCGCACCGGGTCGTACCCCCGGTTCACCACCTTGATGGTGTTGTCGGCGTTGCGGCTGTAGGTGGCGGTGGTGAGGGACAGGCCCCGCTCGAACGAGTTTTCGATCCGGGCGACCTCGTGCCAGTGCCCCGCGTAGCGATCCACATCAAAGCCTGCCACGGGCTGGATGCCCTCCGGCGTGCGAGGGGTGGAGCAGGCCGAAAGCACCAGCAGGGCCACCATGGCGGTGGCGCCTCCGACCAGCAGGCGCCAGTGGGCGCGGGGCAGCAGGCTGCGTCGTGAGTGCATGGGGTTCTCCTGAAGGGTAAAAATGAGACGCCTTGGCCTCAGGCAGGGGGAAGGCGCTGGCTGGCACAGTGCCCGGCCGGTGTCTCAATGTAGGCAGAGGCAACGCCGCCGTTTGTAGGTGGGTGCTGGCAACCGGTGTCGGCGTAGGTGGGCGCAAGCGTCGGGCCCATGTCCCAACCAATCCGCCTGTGCGGTTGCGTACCTTGCGCCGCCGTGAAAAGATGCCCCCACCCCTTCAGGAGTTGCCATGTCCCTTCCCGTACCTTCACGCTTGCCTGGGGCGCGGGCCCCGTCTGCAGAGGGGCTGGCCTTTGACATTGCCGCGCTGTACCGGCGCGCGCATGGGCAGGTGGTTACGCCGGGTACCGTGGTCACGGCCCTGCATCTGGGGCACGAACGCAGCCTCATGGCCACTGGGCAAGATCCTGCGTCACCCTCGGTGGTGTTGGAGCTTGCCCTGGGTAGTGCACAAACTGCGCGCGACTTTTTTCGCAAGGCACTCCCCACGCCGCTGGAGCTGGAAACCGCCATCGCCTGGGTGGAGGACGAGGTCCATGCCGCTCACCGACGCCACCATGACTGGGTGGCCGACAACGTCGCCGTGGTGACCTGTTCCACAGACCCTTCCCTCCACGAGGTGGCGACCTTGGCGGGAATCGCCCAGGGGCCCACGCGGGTGCTGCCGCTGGACGCGATGGAGCGGCTGTTCAATCGCCTGGCCGCCGTAGCGCAGGGTCGCCCTGCGGCGCACGAGGGATTGCCCGAGCGCGCGGACTTTGCGGCCACCGTGCTGGTCCTGCGCGAGCTCATGCATCACATGCCTTTTGCGGCCGTGGTGTTGCTGGAGGCCGACAGCCTGCCATCTGCTCCCGGGTGAGGGGTGTTCAACAGCCAACGGTTTGGGCTTCGTCCTACAGGTCGGTCGCGAAGAGTTGCCTACATTCGCGGATGTGAATATTTCACATTTCATGTGATCCCACTTGGCAACATCTTCTGAAAGAGGCTCCCCATGACCGCGTACCCCTGTGTTCGAACTTTTCTTGGTGTCATTGCCTTGGCAGGACTGGCTGCTTGTGGAGGCGGTGGCGGTGGTGGGGATGCAGGGGGGACGGGCACCTTGCGCATGGCCCTCACCGATGCACCCAGCTGCGGGTACTCTGCCGTCAATGTCACGGTGGAAAAAGTCCGGGTCCACCAGAGCAGCAGTGCTGCAGAGACCGACGCAGGATGGTCCGAGATTGTGCTGAGTCCGGCGCGCCGCGTGGATCTGCTGACCCTGACCAACGGTGTCCTGATGGAGCTGGGCCAGGTGCCGTTGCCCACCGGCAAGTACACGCAAATGCGGCTGGTGCTGGCCAGCAACTCGGGTGCCAACCCGCTGGCGAACTCCGTAGTCCCCACGGGCCAGGCAGAAACCGCGTTGAAGACGCCCAGCGGCCAGCAGTCCGGGGTCAAGGCGAACGTGAACATCGACATTGCCGCCAACAAGATGGCGGACTTCGTGCTCGATTTCGATGCCTGTAAATCCGTGGTGTCGGCGGGCGCCTCCGGTCAGTACCTCCTCAAGCCCGTGGTGTCGGTTATCCCGCGCTATATCTCGGGGGTGCAAGGCTATGTGGAGCCCGGGGTGGGGGCCAGCGTGTCCTTGCAGTTCAACGGTGAACTGGTCCGTGCCACAACGCCTGACAGCACCGGCAAGTTCTTGCTCCAGCCCGTGGCACCGGGCAACTACACGCTGGTTGTGGCAGGTGCAGGCCGCACCACCACGGTCATCGCCGGGGTGCCGGTGGTTGCTGAAACGGTCACGCCTGTGGGCACCAGCACGGCGCCACTGAGCATCCCGCAATCGCCTGTGGCAACGCTGCAGGGCACAGCGCCTCTGGATACCCAGGTGCGGGTGCTGCAGTCGCTCACGTCCGTGGGTACGATCGAAGTGGCCGGCCGGGGTGTGGATGGAGTGACCGGGACGTACAGCTTTGCCGTACCCACGCTCGCACCGCGCGTCGCACCTTATGCTGCACCCCCCAGCGGCCTGACCTTTGCGGCCGATACGGCAGCGGCTGGTCGGTATTCCGTGCAAGCGCGCCTGGCAGGTTTTGCAGACAAGACCCAGACGCCGCCTGTGCTGAACGCAGGGGACGTGCAAACCGTAGACTTCCGCTTCCCTTGAGTGAAGACAGCCCCTTGGGCCAGACCGTCACGCGGTGGGGCCCGAGGCGTTTTCTCTGGTGAAGGCTGCGCAGCCGCTGCCCTCACCACCCAGCCCTGTCGGCGATGCATCGCTGTCAGGGCTGATCTTTTTGGTGAGCGCCGACGCGCCGCAGGCTGTTCGAAAAAAAAGCTGCCCGAGGGGGTGGGGCGAAATCGGCCGATGAGCGTGGAGCGTGGCCGCCCCGGCTGCTTGCATGGGCACGAGTCCGTGCGGCGCGTCCGAGGTGCCCACTCCTTCGTGTGCGCTCCCACCTGACCCCCTGCGAGATCGCCAACAGGCTCTCAGGGTCTGAGCTTCATCACCAGCGCATACAGCGCCTGCGCCGCCATCGACAGGCTTTCGTCCCGCCGTCGCACCAGATAGATCTGGCGCGTCAGCCCCGGCAGCGACAGCGGCCGCGTGACCAGCCCCGGCTGGTCAAAGTGGAACAGCGTGAGCGCAGGCACCACGCTGATACCCAGCCCCGCGCGCACCATGCCCATCACGGTGGCCAGCTGCTCCACCTCCATCAGCGTGTGCATGGCCTGCGGGTGCAGGGCGGCCTCCAGGTACTGGCGCACGCTGCTGGTGCGCGCCAAGTGGATGAAGGGCCATGCGGCCAGGTCCTGCGCGGTGATGGTCTTGCGGCGGCGGGCGAGCGTGTGGTCGGCCGGGCACACCAGATAGAAGTCGTCGCTGCAAAAGGGCTCGGCCTGCAGTGCGGGCGTGTCGGCGCGGATGGCGGCCAGCGCAAAGTCCGCATGGCCGCTGGCCACGCGGTCGATGCAGGGCTCGGACAACACATCGGCAATGTCGATCTCGATGCCCGGGTGGGCCGCGCTGTACTGCGCCAGCACGCCCGGCAGCCAGCCTGCCGCGAGCGACGGCAGCAGCGCCACGGCCACACGCCCGCGCTGCAGCGTGGCGGCGTCGCGCACGGCGGCCAGGGCGGTGGTGATTTCGGCGCGGATGCGGCGGGCCGACTCCAGAAAATTCTGCCCCTCGGGGGTCAGGTCCACATGCCGTGTGCTGCGGTCAAACAGGCGCAGGCCCAGGTCGTCCTCCAGCGCGCGGATGAGGGCGCTGAATGCGGGCTGCGACAGGTGGCACAACGTAGCGGCGCGCGTGAAGCTGCGTTGCTCGGCCAGCGCGAGGAAGGCGTCGAGCTGGCGGCTGGAGAGGTGGGGGGCGCTCATGCAGGACTGGTGTAATTCATCTGATTTTCAGATGGATTCATCGTAACAATCGATTTCACAGAATACCGCCATGTTCCTACATTCATGGTCAGGAGACAACGGATTCATGCCGAACGACCAAAAAACCAAACTGCTGGTGGGCTGCGCCGCCGGCTTCTCGGGCGACCGCACCGACGCGGCCTTGCCCGTGGTGCAGGCGCTCATCGCCAGCGGCCAGCCTGCGGTGCTCATCTTCGAGACCCTGGCTGAGCGCACGCTGGCCCTGGCCCAGCTGGCGCGCCGCACCGACCCCGATGCCGGTTATGAACCCCTGTTGGTGGACCTGCTGCGCCCCGTGCTGGCGCAGTGCCTGGCGCACGGCGTGCGCATCGTCAGCAACTTTGGCGCGGCCAACCCGCACGGCGCCGCGCGCCGCATCCACGCGCTGGCGGCTGAGCTGGGCCTGGCCCGTCCGCGCATTGCTGTGCTGCAGGGCGACGACCTGAGCGGCCCTGAACACCGCGCGCTGCTGCAGGGCGCGCTGGGCAGCGCGATGCCCACCGAGCCCATCGTCAGCGCCAATGCCTACATCGGCGCGCAGGTCATTGCCGATGCGCTGCGCGCCGGTGCCGACATCGTGGTCTGTGGCCGTGTGGCCGACCCATCACTGGTGCTGGGCCCGGCGCTGGCGCACTACGACTGGGCGCTGGACGACTGGGACCGGCTGGCCCGCGCCACCATGGCCGGGCATTTGCTGGAATGCGGCGCACAGGTCACAGGCGGCTACTTTGCCGACCCTGGCTATAAGGATGTGCCGGGCCTGGCGCACCTGGGCTACCCGATTGCCGAGATCGACGCCAATGGCCACTGCACCATCACCAAGCCTCCGAGCACGGGCGGCTGCATCACCGAACGCACGGTGAAGGAACAGCTGCTGTACGAGCTGCACGACCCGGCGGCCTACCTCACGCCCGACGTGGTGGCCGACATCACCACCGCCCGCGTGACCACCGTAGGCACCGATACCGTGAGGCTGGAAGGCGTGCAGGGCCACGCGCGGCCTGCCACGCTCAAGGTCAACGTGTGTTTTGAATCCGGCTGGTTTGCCGAGGGCGAAATCTCCTACGCCGGCCCGCGTGCCGAAGCCCGCGCACGGCTGGCGGGCGAGGTGCTGCGCGAGCGCTTGCAGGGCCTGGGCCCGTTGCGCATCGACCTGATTGGCGTCACCAGCATTTTTGGCGACGACACCAGCCGCTGGCTGGATACACCCGCCCACAGCAACGACGAAGCAAGCGATGTGCGCCTGCGCGTGGCCCTGCAACACCGAGGCCACGCCAGCGCCCAGCGCCTGGTGCGAGAGGTGACTGCGCTCTACACCTGCGGCCCCGCAGGGGGCGGCGGCGTGCGCACGGCGATGCGGCCGCGCCTGGGCACCGTGTCGTGCCTGGTGCCGCGCGAGGCGGTGGCCGTTTACTTCGAGATGGTGGATTGAGGACTCAAGCCATGACCACTATGCACCCTACCGTCACTGTTCCCTTGTATCGCCTGGCCCACAGCCGCACCGGCGACAAAGGCAACCGTTCCAACATCAGCGTCATCGCCTGGCACCCCGCGCTGTGGGATGTGCTGGTCGATCAGGTCACCGAAGCCGCCGTGGCGCAGCAGTTTGCGCAGCGCCGCCCGCGCCAGGTCACGCGCTACCTGCTGCCGCAACTGCAGGCCATGAACATCGTGCTGGACGACGTGCTCGACGGCGGCGTGAACGATTCGCTCAACCTCGACAGCCACGGCAAGGCGTTGAGCTACCTGCTGCTCGATATGCCTATCACTGTGCCCGCCAATCTGGCGCCGCATTTTGGCGGTCCCACGGCCTAGACCTCCCCTTTCGCTTTTCATCCATACCAACACCAGGAGACAACATGACCCATTCATCCCCCCGCCGCGCTCTGCTCGCCACTGCCGCCGTGCTGGCGCTGGGCGCACTACACGCCCCCGCTGCGCTGGCCCAGGCAGCCGGTGCCTACCCCGCCAAGGCCATCACCTTCGTCGTGCCCTTTGCTGCAGGCAGCGCCACCGACCAGCTGGCCCGCGCGCTGGGCCAGTCGATCACCAACGACACCAAGCAGCCCGTGGTCATCGACAACAAGGCGGGCGCCAGCGGCATGATCGCCGCGTCGGCCGTGGCCAAGTCGGCGGCCGATGGCTACAGCGTGCTCATCACCACCAACACCACCCACGCCGCCAACGAGCACCTGTACAAAAAACTCTCGTACGACCCGGTGAAGGACTTTGCACCCGTCACCGGTCTGGGTAAGGGCGGCCAGGTGCTGGTGGTCAACGCCAGCGCGCCGTACAAGAACGTGGGCGAGCTGCTGGCCTTTGCCAAAAAGAACCCCGGCAAGCTCAGCTTTGGCAGCGGCAGCTCATCGAGCCGCATGGCGGGCGAAATGCTCAAGCAGCTGGCGGGCGTGGACATCCTGCACGTGCCCTACAAGAGCAACCCGCTCGCCATCACCGACCTGCTGGGCGGGCAGATCGACCTGATGATCACCGATACCTCCACCGGCGTGCCGCAGGTCAAGGCGGGCAAGCTGCGCGCGCTGGGCTACTCCACGCAAAAGCGCAGCAACCAGCTGCCTGACGTGCCCACCATCGACGAGGCGGGCGTGAAGGGCTACGACATGGGCTACTGGTTTGCGGCCTACGTGCCAGCCAACACGCCCGCGCCCGTGGTGGCGCGCCTCAACGAGCTGCTCTTGGCCGCCACCAAGAGCGCGGCGGCCAAGAGCTTCTACGACAACGCCGGCTCCGAAGCCTGGACCACCACGCCCGATGAACTCGCCAAGTTCCAGTCCGCCGAAACCCAGAAGTGGGGCAAGGTGATCAAGGCCGCAGGTATCGAGGCCGAATAAGCCACCGGCCCACCCACAGGCTCACCAACCAGGCCCACCCACCGGGCCGTTTCATTCCCGTTTTGCTTCTCTCAGCCTGCCTTGGTTGGCAGGTCTGGGCGAAGCCTTGCCCGCGCGCAGCGCAACAGACGCTGCCGTTTTGTTCCAGAGCCGTTTCAGCGGCCCGCACCACCACCATCCAAGGAGACAGACACCATGAAACCTCTTCGTGCATTCGGAAAACTCGCGCTGACGGCCGCCGCCGCAGCCGCCATCACCGCCTGCGGGGGCTCCAGCAACGATGCGTCCAAGGGCCCGGCCCTCAAGCTGGCCATCACCGCCACCGAGGCCTTCCCCGGCACCTACGGCGAAGTGGGTGAATATGAGCGCGTGACCGGCACCATCAGTGGCGAGGTGGACCCCAAGGACCCCAAGAACGCCGTCATCCAGGACCTGGCGCTGGCGCCCACCAACGCCAACGGCATGGTCGAGTACCAGGCCGACTTCGTCATGCTCAAGCCCAAGAACATGGCCAAAGCCAGCGGCGTGCTGCGCTACGACGCACCCAACCGCGGCAACATCCTCACCATGCTCAACCCCACGGCCACGCCCAGCGATGCGGTGTATCTGGAGCGCGGTTACGTGATGCTCTATTCCGCCTGGCAGGGCGACGTGCCCAAGAGCACCGCCGCGCGCCTGACGGTGACCGTGCCCGTGGCGAAGAACAAGGATGGCAGCAGCATCACCGGCCCCTACCGTGCCGAGCTGGTGCCCGCGGCCGCCAGCCCTGCCATGACGCTGCCCGGCGGCGTGTTCAACGGCACCATGATTCCGTACGAGCCCGCCAGCCTGGACAACACCCAGCCCGGCTACTCGCTCACCCGCCGCGCCAACGAGACCGATGCACGCGTGCCCGTGCCTGCCAGCGACTGGAAGTTCGCCACCTGCGACACGGGCACCAATGCCTTCCCCGGCACGCCCAGCGCCACCAGCGTGTGCCTGAAGGGCGGGTTCGACCCGGCCTATCTGTACGAGCTGGTCTATGTCGCCAAAGACCCCAAAGTGATGGGCGTGGGTCTGGCCGCGTTGCGCGACACGGTGAGCTTCTTCCGCAGCAAGGCGGCCGATTCCAGCGGCACCCCCAACCCGCTCGCAGGCCGCATCACACACACGCTGGGGCAGGGCACCTCGCAGTCTGGCAACGCCATGAAGACCTTTCTGCACCTGGGCTTCAACCAGGCGCTGGATGGCGGCAAGGTGTTTGACGGCATGTACGCCCACGTGGCGGCACGCCAGACCAACATCAACACGCGCTTTGCCGTGCCCGGTGGCGGCGGTGGCCTGCGCACCGACCACACCGCCTTCGGCCAGACGGCACCGCGCGGGCTGGACAAGGACTACATGGACGACATCAGCGGCCGCCAGGGCGGCGTGATGAAGCGCTGCGCCGCCACCAACACCTGCCCCAAGTTCTTCCTGGGCCTGTCGGGCACTGAGTTCTGGCAGCTGCAAGGCTCACCCGTGCTGACCGACGCCAACGGCACCAAGGACCTGGCGCAGCCCGACAACGCCCGCATCTACTACTACGCCAGCACCCAGCACGGCGGGGCAGGGGGCACGGCCAGCATTGCCTATGCACCCACGCGCGCCACGTACCCCACGGGCACGGTGGTGCAGTTCAACGACAGCTTCCGCGCGCTGTTCCTCAACCTGGAAGACTGGGTGGTGCGCGGCACGCAGCCACCCGCCAGCCAGGTGCCCAAGCTGGCCGACGGCACGCTGGTGCGGCCTGAGGCACTGGCCTTCCCGGCCATGAAGGGGCTGACCTGGGCGGTGGGCGGCGTGCAGACGCCCATTCCGGACTTCAGCTATCGGGGCCTGTACAACAACTTCCCGCTGTTCGACTTTGGCCCGCAGTACATCCCACAGGACGAGGCCGGCATTGCCACCGTGCTGCCCCCGCGCAACCTGGGCCGCGACTACGCCATCCTCGTGCCGCAGGTCGATGCCTCCACAGGCCTCACCCGCACAGGCATCCGCAGCGTGGAGGCGCGTGCGCCGCTGGGCACCAGCATCGAGTTCAACTACGTGGCCACGCCCGGCATCACCGATTTGGCCAACCTCACGGGCAGCTTCATCCCCTTCCACAAGACGCGCGCCGCGCGGCTGGCAGCGGGCGACGCACGTCCTTCGCTGGAGGAACTGTATGGAACGCAGGACGGCTATGTGGCTGCGGTGACGCAAGCCGCGAATGACCTGGTGGCGCAGCGCCTGCTGCTGCAGCGCGATGCTGACCTGCAGATTGCGCGCGCCAAGGCCGCTGCCGTGCTGCCCTGATGTGAAGTGACGTGACGGCACGCACGGCCGCGTGCCGTGCTGTCCCCTGAAGGCCCCCAAGCCCTTTCTGACAAGGGTTGGGGGCATTTTTTTTAGCCAAGGTGGCCGGATGCGCTGGAACAACATGCCTGAGTAGCTATCAAAAGCGTAGTAGCTGTGTGTGGCCTGGCCAGCCACCCTCACCAAGGCACCCCCGCAAACCGCTCCACCAAAAAGTCCAGCAACGCTCGCACCGCAGGCGACAAATGTCTGCGCGACGGGTACAGCGCATAGATCGTCATCACCGGCAAGTCCCACTGTGGCAGCACGGCCTGCAGCTCGCCGCTGTGCAAATACGGGTTGACCAGATACGTCGGCTGCATCGCAATGCCGCCGCCCGCCAGCGCTGCGCGCATCAGCGTGGTGGCCTCGTTGGCGCTGAAATGGCCGCTCACGCCCACGCGCTCCACCACCTCGCCGCGCGTCAGCTGCCACACGCTTTTGCCAAAGTTGGCATAGCTCAGGCAGCGGTGCTGCGCCAGGTCGGCGGGTTGCTGCGGCACGCCGTGCACGGCCAGGTAGGCGGGCGATGCCACCAGTACCGAATCACACCGCGCCAGCGGCCGGCCGATGAGCAGCGGGTCGGGCTCGGCGCTGATGCGGATGGCCAGGTCGATGCGCTTTTCGACCAGGTTTAGCGAGCCCTCGCTCGCGTCCAGGTCGATCTTGAGCTGGGGGTGCTGCGCCAGAAAATCCGCAATCGCCGCACCCATCTGCGCAAACGCAAATGACACGCTGCAGGTCAGCCGCAGCTGGCCGCGCAATGCGCCCTCGGTGGTGGTGGCGGTTTCTTCTTGGAGGTCTTGCGACAACGCCAGCATCTGCTGACAGCGGCGCAGCGCGTGCTCGCCCGCGTCGGTCAGCGTCACGCTGCGGGTGGTGCGCTGCAGCAGCCGCGCCTGCAGCCACTGCTCCATCTCGCCCACGTAGCGCGTGACCATGGCACGCGACATGTCCAGTTTGTCGGCCGTGGCACTGAAGCTGCCGCTGGTGGCGACTTCGGCAAACACATGCATGGCGGTCAGGCGGTCCATAACGTGAAAGTTTTTGGGTTATTTGATCGAATGGTGAAACAAATATGCGCGAATTATAGGGTTTATTAGATCGATTGGCGCAAATAAACTTCATCCCGTCCTCTGCACAACCTCTCAAAACCCCTGGAGAAACCACCATGTTCCGCACCACCCTCATCGCCGCCACCCTCGCTGTTGCCTTCACCGGCGCCCAGGCTGCCCAGCCCCTGCAGGTCAAGGTCTACAACGCCGACGGCAACAGCTTCAACGTCAACTCCACGCTGGTCTATGGCGACAAAGAAGCCATGGTGATCGACGCAGGCTTTACCCGTGCCGACGCGCTGCGCATTGCCGCCAACGTGCTCGACAGCGGCAAAGAGTTGAAGACCATTTATGTGAGTCAGGCCGACCCCGACTACTACTTTGGCGTCGAGACGCTGAAAGAAATCTTCCCCCAAGCCGACGTGGTGACCACGCCCGCCGTGCTGGAGAAGATCAACGCCAAGCTCGCCGGCAAGCTCGCCTTCTGGGGCCCCAAGATGGGCGCCAACGCGCCGCGTACGCCCGTGCTGCCCAAAGCCCTCAGCAGCAGCACGCTGAGCGTGGACGGCCAGACGGTGGAGATCCGTGGCACCACGGGCCCGCTGGCGCACCGCCCCTATGCGTGGATTCCTTCCATCAAGGCCGTGGTCGGCAACATCGGCGTGTTCGGCACCAACATGCATGTGTGGACGGCCGACACCCAGACCGTGGCAGAGCGCAGCGCCTGGGTGGCTCAGCTCGACGAAATGGCCGCCCTGCAGCCCACCGTGGTGGTACCGGGCCACATGCCCGCAGGCACGGCGCTGGACGCCAGCAACGTGACCTACACCAAGAGCTACCTGCAGGCGTTCGAGAAAAACGCCGCCGCTACCAAGACAAGCGCCGAACTCATCGACGCGATGAAGAAGGCCTACCCCGCAGCGCCCATGGGCCTGTCGCTGGACATCGGCGCCAAGGTCAACAAGGGTGAGATGAAGTGGTAAGCAGCCCCCTGAATGGCCGCACACAACGTTTTCCCACCCCTGTACTCACCCAAGGAGTTCCCATGAAGCCCGTCAAGACCTTGCTCGTTGCCGCATCGCTCGTGGCAGCCTTTGCGTCCGCCAGCGCCTTTGCCCAGACCACCAACAAAGACATCGTGGTGGCCGGCATGAAGGGCCTGTTCATCACGCGCGACGCGTCGGTCATCGACAAGTACTGGTCGCCCGGCTACATCCAGCACAACCCCGCCGTGCCCAATGGCGCCGAGGTGCTGCGCGGATGGATCAAAAGCCTGCCGCCCGACTTCAAGTACGAGCCGGGCATGGTGGTGGCCGAGGGCGACCTGGTCATGATGCATGGCCGCTACTCGGGCATGGGCCCCAAGCCCATGGTCGGGGTGGACATCTTCCGCCTGTCCGGTGGCAAGATCGTCGAGCACTGGGACGTGCTGCAGCAAGAGGTCACCCCCACCGCCAGCGGCAACCCCATGTTCACCCAGCCTGCCAAATAAACCCGAACCTCCTACGGAAGGAGCACCAGATCATGATCGCCATCCACCCCCTTCACCAGGTCCTGCAGCACCTGCACGCCGGGCGCTGGAACGCGGCGCACGATCTGGTGCAGCACGACGGCTCCATGCTCGCCGCCTGGCTGCACGGCATCTTGCACTTGCAAGAGGGCGACCTGGAAGACGCCGAAAACTGGTACGACCGCGCCGCCCGCCACTTCCGCAGCCGAGGCACGCTGGCCCAAGAAATTGCAGCGTTTGAAGCCGCACTGGCCGCCTCTACACCGCCTGATTCTGAAGATTCTGAAGAGAGACCCTGACCCATGCCCTCCACGCCCCCCGTCACCGTGACGTACCTGTTCGACCCCCTGTGCGGCTGGTGCTACGCCGCTGCGCCCGTGCTGGCCCGCTTGCAGGCCACGCCCGGCGTGCAGGTGGCGCTGGCGCCCACCGGCCTGTTTGCAGGCGCCGGCGCCCGGCCCATGGACGCGCAATTTGCCGCCTACGCCTGGGCCAACGACCAGCGCATCGCGCAGCTCACCGGCCAGCCGTTCAGCCAGGCCTACCGCGAACAGGTGCTGGCCCAACCCGCTGGGCGTTTTGACTCAGGCCCCGCCACGCTGGCCCTCACCGCCGTGGCGCAGACCGAGCCCGCACGCGAGCTGGAGGCACTGCAGGCGTTTCAGCGTGCACGCTACGTGGACGGGTGCGACACCACAGCGCCCACCGTGCTGGCCGATGTGCTGGGCACCCTGGGCCTGCATGCTGCTGCAGCGCTGGTGCGCGAACCCACCGATGCCCTGCGCTCCGCCATGCTGCAGCGCGTGGCAGCCGCCCGTGCCGACATGCAAGCCCTGGGCGCACAAGGCGTGCCACAACTGGCAGTGGGCGACGCCGCCACCGGCCGCCGCCGCGTGCTGGGCGGCCAGGCCCTGTACGGCAACTTTGATGCGCTGTTGCAGCAGGTGACCCAGGCCTGAGCGGCGCGACCGCCGCAGCGCCGGGCCGCTGCGGCAGATCGCAGCCTGGCCTGCGCCATGTCTTCTTCAAGCCCTGTGGTCTGCCACGGGCACCCACACTACGCTGCGGTTCGCGCACTCCACTTCGTCCGGCGGCTGCCACAGGTCGCTGGCCAGTTCAAAGATGTGCGGTGGCACCACCATCGAAAACGTTGCGCCCTGCTCAGCATTGCGCCGCAACACACGCTCGCGCCGCACCTCGCGCGATGCGTCCAGCACATACACCACCATGACATCGGCCCATGGCCCCATGCGGGCGTAAAACGCATCGCGCTGGTGCTGCTGGATCAGGCCCACCTCCAGCACTACATCGCCACCCGTGTTCAGCACGGCCTCGGCCGTCTTCCAGATCTGCGCCAGACAGCGCAGCGTGCGGGGCACGTACCAGGCCATGACGTCCGAAGTATCGGGTCGGTCGGCTGAAAACAGCGTGGCCATCCAGTCGTCCAGGTTTAGCGGGACGGCGCGGTGCTGCTGCACCAGCTGGCGGGCAAAGGTGGACTTGCCTGCGCCCACGGGGCCGATGACCAGGTGAATGCGAGGGCCTGTGCGGGCAACGGCTGCGACGGCGGCGTGGCTTGAAGCGGTGTGCATGAGAAAGGGCTCCCAAAAAAGCAAAAAGCCCTCCCTGCAAGCAGAGAGAGCTTTCCATGCGATAGACGAAAAAAAGCCCTCGACAGTGGTGGAGGGCTTTGCGGTTCGCTCCGATCTCAAGGATCAGATGTGAGGTGGGCAGTGTAGGCGGCCGGTACGGGCTGCGTCAATCTGGCGCTGTTCCTGTACGCAAAGGTCTGGAACAGCGCCCTTGGCCCTGCACAACTTTCAGCCGCCAAACACCAGCGCCTGGTGCGCCCCCACACCCGCCAGCACCCCTTCGGCCGATGCCAGCGTGGCGTTGTGCCGCATCAGCGTCAGGTCGCCAGCGGCATACACGCCGGGCACGGTGGTCATCTTGTTGGCGTCGGTGCCGATGTACGGGCCCATCGGCCCATCGTCGAACGCGCAGCCCAGTTGCTCGGCCAGCGGGCTGGCGGGGCGGGTGGTGGCGGCCACATACAGCGCAGCCAGCGGCACCACGCGCGCATCACCGCCACTGGTGGCATGCAGCCGCACGGCCTGCAGCGCCTGGCCCGGGCCCTCCAGCGCGGCGATGGGTGCTGGCTCGATGGCAATGCCCAGCGCCAACAGCCGCTCGCGCTCGGCGCTCTCCAGCGTGATGTCGCCATTCAGAAAGAGGGTGGTCCGGCCCCAGTCGGCAATCAGCTGCGCGTGCATGGCGGAGCCTGACGAGTGGTACAGCACGCCCAGCCGCTGGCCCGCAAACTCATAACCGTGGCAATACGGGCAGTGCAGCACCGATGCGCCCCAGCGCTCGCGCAGGCCCGCAATCTCGGGCAGACCATCTTGCACGCCAAAGGCCAGCACCAGCTTGTGGGCCTCCATGGTGGCGCCATCGTCCAGCACCACTTCAAACCCGTTCTCGGGTGACCCCGCACTGTGCTGCGGTGTGGCAGACACGGCAGTGCCCTGCCGCAGCGTCACCGTGGGGTAGGCCGCCAGCTTGCGCCGCGCCTGCTCGATCATTGCCAGCGGCGGCTCGCCGTCTTGCCCGAAGAAACCGTGCGACGCCGCCGCAAACCGGTTGCGCGGCTGGCCTGCGTCCACCACGCACACCCGCCGCCGGGCGCGCGCCAGCTGCATCGCGGCCGACAGGCCCGCAAAGCTGCCGCCCACCACGATCACGTCAAACGCCTGGGTGCTTGTCGTTGTCATCACTGCTACTGCCGTCGCCATGCTCAATCTCCTTGTGCCCGTGGCACCCGGCCACCATGCGTTCATGAAACTCGGCCGACAGCTGCGCCAGCGTCACCGCACCCAGCCGCGCCAGCAGCGCCTCTTCGGCCGCCTGGTAGGCGTCGGTCAGCGCGCGGTTCACCGCTTGTTCGACGATGCAGCCGGGGCTCTCCACCCTGTTGCCCACCGCCAGCAGCGTGGGCGCGCCCAGTGCCTCGTAGATGTCGCGCAGCGTGATGTCGGTGAGCGGGCACGACAGCACCCACCCGCCGCCATGCCCCTTGGCCGATGTGACAAAGCCCGCATAGCGCAGCCCCGCCATCAGGCGGCGCACCACCACCGGGTTGGTCTGCATGGCCTGCGCCATCGCCTCAGACGTGGCGGGCCCCTCCATCTCTGCCATATGCAGCAGCGCGTGGAGAACGTTGGAAAGTCGGCTGTCTCGTTTCATGCAACATTAAAAGTTGCGTGATGTTAACATGCACCGAAAAGCCGCGCTTGGCGTACAGGTTGCTATTAATTGAGTAGCTGCTACCGCGTATTGCACTAGCGCTTGCGGCCCATTTGACTCAAAAAATGTGTCCATGGGCCGCCATGCCCCAGTGAGGCCCGCTCGCCAGCACCACCGTCACACCACCTGCCCCATGACCCACCCCCACACCCCGTCCGCCTTCACCGACCCCGCCGCCGTCGCCCGATACGCCGAAGGCCCCCGCCGCAACGTGCCCGGCTACGACAGCCTGCTGCGCATGTCGCGCATCCTGCTGGCCGAGCGCGTGCCCGCCAATGGCCGCGTGCTGGTGGTGGGCGCAGGCGGTGGGCTGGAGCTGGAAGACATGGCGCTGGCACACCCCGGCTGGCGGTTTGACGGCGTGGACCCCAGCCAGCCCATGCTGGGCCTGGCGGCGCAGCGGCTGCAAAGCGCGGGCGTGGCAGGCGACCGCGTGGCGCTGCACCACGGCTACGTGCAGAGCGCACCGGCCGGGCCGTTTGATGGCGCCACGTGCCTGCTGACTTTTCACTTTGTGCCGCGCGAGGAGCGCGTGCCCATGCTGGAGGAGATCCGGCGGCGGTTGAAGCCCGGCGCGCCGCTGGTGGTGGCGCATCTGAGCGTGGCGGATGGGGCAGGCCCTGGCGGTGAGGGCGAGACAGGGGAGCGCGATCTGTGGCTGTCGCGCTATGCCGCTTTTCAGGTGGCGTCCGGCGTGCCGCCGGAGCATGCTGCCAGGGCGCGGGACAAGGTGGCTGCGGAGCTGGCGGTGTTGATGCCGGAGGAGGATGAGGCTGTGCTTCGCGAGGCGGGGTTTGGCGATGTGCGGATGTTTTATATGGGGTTTGTGTTTAGGGGGTGGGTGGGGTTGTCGGACCTGGAGTATCAATAGCGAAAATCGGGCTCAGTGAGATCCGTTTTTGCCGACGATTTCAAGTCCGACAGCCTCCACGTTTTGCTGGCAATGGTAGTTGCCTTGCTAAAGTTCCGACCTGCCTGGGCGCGAGCGCATTGCCTATGACCCACTTCAGAAAAGGAACCATGGTCATTGAAATCTACATCTCGAACTGAGTGAGGTATGCACACCCAAGTTCAAGTGGCGGTTGATCGTCACGTCAATATCTAGGTCATTTCCATCCTGGGCTGAAATTCGTCTTTGGACGAACAGACACAGTAGCGCGTTGCGCTTCACCTCCAGCAATCAACCTGGTTTCAATCGTTAACTGCGAACCCCACGGGCAACCATCCCCCAACTTTTGAGAGCTATGCAAGGAAAAATCAAAACATTTACCAGGGAAAAGGGCTTTGGCTTCATCAAGGGGGATGACGACAAGGACTATTTTTTTCACATCAATTCGTTTGTGCACTCGCCTCCCGAGGTATTGGGTGATGGGAGCGTTGTTTCCTTCGATCCGGTGCCCACCCCGAAGGGTTATCGGGCCGAACGCTGCAAGGTAGTTGAGCTGGTATCCATGGGTTATGAGGGACCAGGTTACCTTGAGATTCTGATTTCCAAGACTGACACCATCAGAGGGTGGGAGCTGATTGAAGTCAGCGATTGGTTCATCTGCTCAATGACGACCAAGGACAAGCTCGCCGCAGAAGATCACATCAAGTTTCGGGCTGCATCGGTTGGTGGCAATGCTCTCATTGATTTTCGCTGCGAGCGCGAAACCGAGAGCGAGGGGAACTATAAGTACTCGGTCTTCACTTGTTACGGACGCCCAGCGTTCGCAGCAAGAAGGCGTGTAGGCGGTACTCTGGATGTGACTAACAGACTCACCATTAATATGCTGGCGCAGCGGCTGAAGCAGCAGCTCACCGATGAGCGCACTATGAATCTTCGCCAAATCAAAAGGATGTGGACAGTGCTGTCGGTCAGCATGATCGCATTGATATTCGTGCTTGGCTATTTGGGATATCTGGGATTTGCTGCCGCGATCTGCGTGGCCCTGCTTATCTACGGAGCTTCTTTTGCGCGGAATCGCCGCGATACCACCGGATGGCTGGCTAAGGTTCCTAAAGTCGACGCGTCGTAACCGACCGTTTAGCGGCAAGCCCAAGCTTAGTGATTAGCGCTCCACGGTCGGATATCTCAACTTTCACCTAAATTAGGTCAAAGTTCAGTCTTGCCCGGCCAAAGTAGACCGCATAGCATCCCTGTCAAGCACCCACTCCCATGAGGTGCTGCACAAAAACATGACAGGAGACAAGCCTTGCCATCCACCCGCTGGAGTCACTGCGGCGCCGAAGATCTGGGCGTCTTGCAGACCATCTTCTGGTCCGCAGGTGCGTCGCGCAATGCGCTGGCGCAGCGCCTGGCCTATTCCAAGAGCAAGGCCAACGCCATGGTCGCGGCGCTGCTGGACGAAGGCCTGCTCGACGAGGTGGGCCTGCAGGAATCTTCTGGCGGCCGGCGGGCCGAGACCCTTCGATTGAGCGAAACCCTGGGCGTGGTGATTGGTGCCGACCTGGGCGCGACCAGCATGCAAATCGCCGTCATGCGGCCCGACATGACGGTGCTGGCGCGGCACCGCGAGCCCATTGATGTGCGCCAGGGGCCGGGCGTGATCCTGGCGCGGGTGCGGGGGCTGATGCGCGAGCTGTTGGCGCGCTGCGGGCTGGCCCCCAGCCAGGTGATTGCCATTGGCATGGGCGTGCCGGGGCCGGTGGATTTTGAAAGCGGGCAGCTCGTCAACCCGCCGCTGATGCCCGACTGGGACGGCTTTTCGATCCGCGACTACCTGCGCGAGGCGTTTGCCGCGCCGGTGTTTGTGGACAACGATGTGAACCTGATGGCGCTGGGCGAGATGTACCGGCTGCAGCGCAATCTGCCCAACTTTCTGGTCATCAAGGTGGGCACGGGCATTGGCTGCGGCATCGTGTGCCACGGGCAGGTGTACCGGGGCGCCAATGGCTCGGCGGGGGACGTGGGCCACATCTGTGTGGACCAGCACGGCCCGCGCTGCCACTGCGGCAACCAGGGCTGTGTGGAGGCCATGGCCGCAGCGCCCGCCATGGCGCGTATGGCCATCGAGGCCGCGCAGCGCGGCGAAAGCGCGCTGCTGGCCGAGCGGCTGCAAAGCACGGGCACGCTGACCATTGAAGACGTGGCCCAGGCCAGCCGCACGGGCGATGTGGCGGCCAACGCCATCATCCAGCGCGCGGGCAGCCTGGTGGGGCAGATGCTGGCGTCCATCGTCAACTTCTTCAACCCGTCGCATGTGTTCATTGCGGGGCGGGTGACGGACATGGGGCCGCTGTTCCTCGCGTCAGTGCGGCAGAGCGTGTACCACCGGTCGTTGGCGCTGTCTACGCGGCACCTGGAGATTCAATACGCGCCGCTGGCCGACGATGCGGGCGTGGTGGGTGCGGGGGTGCTGGCGATGCAGGAGAGCCTGTCGCGTGCGGGCTCTGTGGCGGGTGCGGGCACAGGCGCTGGTGTGGGGGCTGTGCGATGAGCGTGGCCGTCGAGTTCCGGAACGTGACCAAGGAGTTTGGCCCGGTGCGCGTGCTGCACGGGGTGGACTTTGCGCTGCAGCCGGGCCGCGTGTACGGCCTGCTGGGCGAAAACGGCGCGGGCAAGTCCACGCTGATGAAAATTCTGGCGGGTTACGAGAGCCAGACCACCGGCGAGGTGGTGGTGGACGGCGCGGTACGCGCCCCGGGCGGCGGATCGCGCGCGGCCGAGGCGCAGGGCATTGTGTTGATCCACCAGGAGTTCAACCTGGCGGACGACCTGACGATTGCGCAGAACATCTTTCTGGGCCATGAGATCAAGCGCGGGCTCTTTCTGGATGACAAGGCGATGCGCGAGAAGACGCGCGAGGCGCTTGCCAAAGTGGGCCTGCCGCTGGACCCCGACACGCGGGTGCGAAAGCTCATCGTGGCCGAAAAACAGCTGGTGGAGATTGCCCGCGCGCTGGCCCGCAATGCGCGCCTGCTCATCATGGACGAGCCCACCGCTACGCTGACCCCCGGCGAAACAGAGCGCCTGTTTGCGCTGATGGCCGGGCTGAAGGCCGCAGGCGTGACCATCATCTACATATCGCACAAGCTCGACGAGGTGGAGCGCGCCACCGACGAGGTGGTGGTGATGCGCGATGGCCTGCTGGTGGCGCGCGAGCCCACGGCCAGTGTGACGCGGCGGCAGATGGCCAACCTGATGGTGGGGCGTGAGCTGGCGGACTTGTTTCCGCCCAAGCTGCCTGCGCCGGAGGGGGGCGCACCGGCCATCCAAGTGCGCGGCCTCACGGTGCCGGGCTGGGCGGAAGAAATTGGCTTTGAGGTGCGGCGCGGCGAGATTCTGGGGTTTGCAGGCTTGGTGGGGGCGGGACGCACTGAGCTGTTTGAAGGCTTGCTGGGCCTGCGCCCGCGCACGGCGGGCACGGTGGAGATAGCGGGCCAGCCCGTGCAGCTGAAAAGCCCGCGCGATGCTGCGCGCCATGGCCTGACGTACCTGAGCGAAGACCGCAAGGGCAAGGGCCTGCATGTGCACTTTGGCCTGCGGCCCAACCTGACGCTGATGGCGCTGGAGCGCTACGCCAAGCCTTGGCTTGACCCGGCCGCCGAGCAGGCTGCGCTGCGCGATGCGGTGCAGGAGTTCGGCATTCGCACCGGCTCACTCGATGTGCGCGCGTCGTCGCTATCGGGCGGCAATCAGCAAAAGCTGGCGCTGGCCAAGGTGCTGCACCCCGGCCCCAGCGTGGTGGTGCTGGACGAGCCCACGCGCGGCGTGGACGTGGGCGCCAAGCGCGAGATCTATCACCTGGTGCAACGCCTGGCAGAGCAGGGGCTTGCGGTGGTGGTGATTTCGTCTGAACTGATGGAGCTGATTGGCCTGTGCCACCGCGTGGCGGTGATGCGCGCCGGGCGGCTGCAGACCACGCTGCAAGCACCGCATTTGACCGAAGAGGAGTTGATCGCCCATGCCACAGGCACCCGTTAACGTACCGGCTGAAAACGCCGCAGCCCCGCAGGCAGGCGGCAGCCGCCATGCTGCCGCCACCGCTGCGGGAGCCACGGGCGTCAGCGCCTGGTGGGGCAAGCTGCACGGCCTGGGCCCGGTCATTGGTCTGGTGCTGCTGTGCATTGCGGGCACGCTGCTCAACAGCAACTTCGCCACGTATGACAACGTGATGAACGTGCTCACCCGCACGGCCTTCATCGGCATCATCGCGGTGGGCATGTGCTTCGTCATCATCTCGGGCGGCATCGATTTGTCGGTGGGGTCGATGGCGGCGCTGATCGCGGGCTCGGTCATCCTGTTCATGAACGCGATGGCGCCCGTGCTGGGCTCGCCCATGGCGGCCGTGGTGGTGGGCATGCTGCTGGCGGTGGTGCTGGGCGCGGTGTTCGGGCTGGTGCATGGGCTGCTTATCACCAAGGGGCGCATCGAGCCCTTCATCGTGACGCTGGGCACGCTGGGCATCTTCCGCGCGTATCTCACGTACTTCTCCAACGGCGGCGCGATCACGCTGGAGAACGACCTGTCGGACCTCTACAGCCCGGTGTATTACGCCAACCTGCTGGGTGTGCCGATTCCGGTCTGGGTCTTCTTGCTGGTGGCTGTCATCGGAGGTGTGATCCTGAATCGCACAGCCTATGGCCGCTATGTGCAGGCCATCGGCTCCAACGAGCAGGTGGCGCAGTACGCGGCGGTGGATGTGCACAAGATGAAGATCCTCACGTACATGCTGCTGGGTGTGTGCGTGGGCATCGCCACGCTGCTGTACGTGCCGCGCCTGGGCTCGGCATCGCCCACCACAGGGCTGCTGTGGGAGCTGGAGGCGATTGCCGCTGTCATCGTGGGCGGCACCGTGTTGAAGGGCGGGGCGGGCAGCATCACCGGCACGGTGGTGGGCGCGATCCTGCTCTCGGTCATCAGCAACATCCTCAACCTCACCAGCATCATCAGCGTGTACCTGAATGCGGCGGTGCAGGGGTTCGTGATCATTGCGGTGGCCTTCATGCAAAGGGGCAAGCGGTGACGGAGTGGCCGGAACAACTCTCCTGGCGTTGTTGCTGTGTCTTGCCGTGCTACTCGCACTGTCTGCGACACAGCGCCTAGCCAGGACCGCTTCGCTGAGTTTTCCAGCCACTCTTTGCGTGCATTTGTTTTTCAAGGTGTTCCCCAGCCGGCCAGCTTCCATGGCCATATTCCAAAGCAACAGGAGACAACGCATGAACAGCCAACTTTCTTCATTCACCCGCCGCCTGGCCTTGTCGGCCGTGGGCGCGGCCGCGCTCGCATTGGCCGCCCCCGCCATGGCGCAGGCCAACAAGACGGTGGTGGGAGTGGCCATTCCATCGGCCACGCACGGCTTCACGGGCGGCATCGTGTACTGGGCCAACCAGGCCAAGAAGGATCTGGAGAAGGCCCACCCCGGCCTGCAGGTGATCGTGAAGACCGCAGGCGGCGCGCCCGAGCAGGCCAACCAGCTGCAGGATTTGGTCACGGTGAACAAGATCAACGCGCTCGTCATCTTCCCGTTTGAATCGGCCGCGCTGACCAAGCCCGTGGCGCAGCTCAAGGCCAAGGGCGTGTACGTGACGGTGGTGGACCGGGGCCTGACCGACACCAGCGCGCAGGACGCGTATGTGGCGGGTGACAACACCGCGTTCGGCAAGATTCCGGCCGAGTACATCGCCAAGGCGCTGGGCGGCAAGGGCAACGTGGTGGCCATGCGCGGCATTGCGACCACGCTGGACAACGAGCGCATGGATGCGTTCAACAGCGTGCTGAAGAACCACCCCGGCATCAAGCTGCTGGACGCCAAGTACGCCAACTGGAACCGCGACGATGCCTTCAAGGTGATGCAGGACTATCTGACCCGCTTCCCGCAGATCGATGCGGTGTGGGCGGCCGACGACGACATGGCCGTGGGCGTGCTCAAGGCCATCGAACAAGCCAAGCGCAAGGACATCAAGCTGGTGTTCGGCGGCGCGGGCGCCAAGGGCATGATCAAGACGCTGATGGACGGCAGCAACCCTCTTATCCAGGCCAATGTGTCGTACAGCCCCAAGTTCATCTACGACTCGATCAAGCTCACGGCCGAGGCGCGCATCAAGGGCGAGAAGCTGCCGGCCAACACCATCATTCCGTCGGTGCTGATCACCAAGGAAACGGCGAAGGACTTTTACTTCCCCGATTCGCCGTTTTGATTCGGACAACCCCCTGAGTCGCTTCGCGCCTTCCCCCTTCTCTCGAACTACTGCGTAGTTCGGGAAGGGGGACACCGCCAGCGCGGCGGAGCGGCCCTTGCGCGGCGGTCCTGGCCTAGGCCACGCGAGAACGACCACCTTAGCCCTAACTGCCAATCGCCCTGGAGTCCCCATGCCAAGACCCGTCACCCTCTTCACTGGCCAGTGGGCCGACCTGCCTTTGGCTGAACTCGCGCCCTTGGCCAAAAGCATGGGCTACGACGGCCTGGAACTGGCCTGCTGGGGCGATCATTTCAACGTGCAAGAGGCGCTGTCGTCGCCCCAGTACGTCAAAGACAAACACGCACTGCTGGCCCAGCATGGCCTGCAGTGTTTTGCCATCGGCAACCACCTGGTGGGCCAGGCCGTGTGCGATCTGATTGACGAGCGCCACCAATCCATCCTGCCGCCGCATGTGTGGGGCAACGGTGAACCCGAGGGCGTGCGCCAGCGCGCAGCGGCCGAGCTGGCCGATACGGCGCGCGCGGCCGCAGCGTTCGGCGTGAAGACGGTCACGGGCTTCACGGGCTCGTCGGTGTGGCATTCGATCTATGCCTTCCCGCCCACCACGCAGGACTATTGGGACAAGGGCTTTGCCGACTTCGCCAAACGCTTCGGCCCCATCCTCGATGTGTTCGAGCAGCACGATATCAACTTTGCGCTCGAAGTGCACCCCACCGAGATCGCGTTCGACATCGCCTCGGCCGAGCGCGCGATTGCGGCGGTGGGAGGCAACAAACGCTTCGGCTTCAATTACGACCCGAGCCACCTGGCCTACCAGGGCGTGGACTACATCAAGTTCATCCGCCAGTTTGGCAATCGCATCTACAACGCCCACATGAAGGACGTGTGGTGGGGCAAGGGCGACGGCACGGTGGGCGTGTTCGGCGGGCACACCAGCTTTGGCGACGCGCGGCGGAACTGGGACTTTCGCAGCGTGGGGCGCGGGATGATCGATTTCGAATCCATCATCGTTGCGCTCAACGACACCGGCTACCAGGGCCCGCTCTCGGTGGAGTGGGAAGACAGCCGCATGGACCGTGTGCACGGTGCGACCGAGAGCGCGGCGTTCTGCAAGCGGCTGGATTTCAAGCCCGCCGCCGGTGCGTTTGACGCCGTCTTTGTGCGCGACAAGCAGGCCTAGCCGCTGCCCATTTCTGAACCCCATAACAACAACACAGCGAGCAAAGGCGTTTCGTATGTCCAGTCCCCAAAAGCTCCGCTACGCCATGGTCGGTGGCGGCCACGGCGCGTTCATCGGCGCGGTGCACCGCAAGGCGATGGCGCTCGACGGCCAGTTCGAGCTGGTGGCCGGCGCGCTGTCATCCTCGCCCGAGCGGGCCCGCGCATCGGGCGCCGAGCTGGGCCTGGCAGACGACCGCAACCACGGCAGTTGGCAGGACCTGCTGGCCGACGAGCTGCGCCGCTCCGCGCATGAGCGCATCGACCTGGTGAGCATCGTCACCCCCAACCATGTGCACCACCCGGTGGCGCTGGCGTTTGTGCAGGCGGGCTTTCATGTGGTGTGCGACAAGCCGCTGGTGCACACCAGCGTGCAGGCCGACGAGCTGGTGGCGGCCGTGAAAAAGGCAGGCACCGTGTTCGGCGTGACCTACAACTACACCGGCTACCCCATGGTGCGCGAGGCGCGGCACCTGGTGCACAGCGGTGCGCTGGGCACACTGCGCAAGATCACCATCGAATACAACCAGGGCTGGCTGGCCACGGCGGTGGAAGAGGGCGGCGCCAACAAACAGGCCGACTGGCGGCTGGACCCGGCGCGCAGCGGCAGCGCAGGCACGCTGGGCGACATCGGGTCACACGCCGAGAACCTGGCCGCCACCGTCACCGGCCAGCACCCCGCCTGGGTGTGCGCCGACCTCACCACCTTTGGCGCCGGGCGCAGGCTGGACGACGACGCCCAGCTGCTGCTGCGCTACGACAGCGGCGCGCGTGGCTTCATCGTGGCGTCGCAGGTGGCGGGGGGGCTGGAGAACGACCTGCGCCTGCAGGTGTCGGGCACGCTGGGCACCATCACCTGGCGGCAGGAAGAACCCAACCAGCTCATCCACTCCCCCGTGGACGGCCCGCGCCGCATCCTCACGCGCGGCTCACCCTGGCTCAGCCCGGCCGCGCTGCGCGCAGGGCGCATTCCGGCGGGCCACCCGGAGGCCTTCATCGAAGCGTTCGCCAACGTCTACCTGGGAGTGGCCGCCGACATCCGCGCACGGCAGGCAGGCACGGCGGCCGACCCACTGCACGCCGACTACCCGCGCGTGGAAGACGGCGCACGCGGCGTGCGCTTCATCGAGCGGGTGGTGGCGTCAGCGGCCAGTGAGCAGAAGTGGACGGCGGTCGTCTGAGCCGCAGTAGTTGCCGGCCCCAAAAATCGCCGCGCGGTCGCGCGCGCTAGCTGCTCGCACGCCCCACTGAAGTTGGGGTTACGTGCTGGGCGGCACGCGCCGTTGAACACGGTGTGGGTTCGACGCAGTCCATTGCAAGCGCGCGGCTTGCGGGGGCATGCCGTGTCGGCGTCTCGTCCGCAGCGCAGCCTGATCCTGACGCCTGGTGGGTCAAGGCCTTCGAGCGCATCAAAAGCAGCCTTCCGCAGAGGCGCGCAACAACGTCTGCGCGTCCGGTGCATGCAATGGCCTCCGATGAGGCAGCAGGCCAGTAGCCAACCGATTTTTTACCTAGCAAAAACCCTCAAAAGTCCTGATTTTTTAAATAGCAAATTCCTATTGAAATCTGCGACTAATTGTTTGTTTTTGTTGCTGTTGTGTCACTAATACATACGCACTATGGCTATGCGGGATCACTTGCGCGATGCTTGCGCACCGTTTTTTGAAAACAGTCAGTAAACAAAATTTGGCAATAAGTCATTGATTTGTATGAAGAATCGATGCGAAAAATTTGGCATCGATCGCTACAAATCGGAGGCTGCAGACGTTCGCAGCGTGGCGGTCAGAGGGTGCGAAACGCGCCTTTTGTTGGTGTCATTTTTTAATTGTTTACTTTCGTTACGTTTAGTAGTCTGCGCGCTCACTCTTTTTTCAACGCCTGAGGAAATCATGCGATCACTTTTCCCCGTCCTGCCTGCTCGGCGCACGCGCTGTTCTCCCGGTACCCGAGCGACGCAGGGTGGTTTTACCCTTGTGGAATTGGCCGTTGTGCTGGCGGTTATCGGCCTGATCATCGGCGCCGTGGCCATCGGCAAGGACGTGCAGCGCAACGCCGAGTACACCAAGATCAAGAACAAGTTCGTTGACCAGTGGGAGCAGGCGTACAACCAGTACTACCAGCGCACCGGCGTGGTGGTGGGTGACAGCCAGACCTCACCGCGCATCATGGTGAACGGAGCCGCGTATGTGGCTGGCGGCACCAACCCCACGTCGGGCGGAGACATGAGCGCTGCGGCGCTGCCTCCGCCAGTCTGTGCACATGCACCCGAAGCCGATGCAGTCATTCGTGACGCTGCAAATGCCTTTGTTGCGAACACCAATGATTTGCGCCAGTACATGACGCGGGCGGGCATCCGCATGCCCCCGGGGCGTGCAGAGGGGCAAGAGGACCTGTTTGTGTACACCGACACCAACGGTTCACCCCAGGAAATCCAGGTGTGCTTTCAGTGGAACCGACCGAGCAGCGCCGAAGGCGCGGGCAACGTGATGGTGATTGCTGGCCTCACCCCTGATCTGGCCCGCATGCTGGACCAGATGATCGACGGCAAGCCCGATGCGCAGGAAGGTCGCTTTCGTCTGAGAGGGGTGGCCAACGGAACGCCCAATGGACCCGGTGTTGAGTGGTCTGCCAACAACTCCTATGGCCGTGGAGCCGCTGCCACCACTGCCACCGGCGCTGGCAACACCCGCGATGAAGAACAGGTCATCACCCTGACCGCCATCTACAAGATGAACCAGTAATCAGGGCGAGGAAAACAACATCATGAACCAAGTATTCAAGAACCTGACCCGCCGCCCGCGCTCCGTGCGCCAGCAGGGTTTCACGCTGGTTGAGCTGGCGGTTGTGCTGGCGGTTATCGGCCTGATCATCGGTGCCGTGGCCATCGGCAAGGACGTGCAGCGCAACGCCGAGTACACCAAGATCAAGAACAAGTTCGTTGACCAGTGGGAGCAGGCGTACAACCAGTATTACCAGCGCGCTGGTGTGGTGCTGGGTGATAGCCAGACTGCGCCCCAGAACATGGTCAACGGTGAGCAATTTGTCGGGGGGGGCGCGCGGTCCGGCCGCAACATGACAACCGTCACGCCTCCTGGCGCCATCTGCGACAAGTCCCTTGGCCAGGGCATGACGGCCCGCGCTGGTGATCGCACCGATCTGCGTACGTTGATGACCCGGGTGGGTGTGCGCATGCCTCCGGGCCGTGCCGAAGGGCTGGAAGACCGCTACGTCTATCTCGACACCAACGGCAACCCCCAGGAAGTACAGGTGTGCTTCCAGTGGAATGTGCCTTTGTCGAGTGGCTCTGCTGCGAATGCGGTGGGTGACGGTGCAGGCAACGTGATGATTATCACGGGTCTGACGCCTGATCTGGCCCGCGCGCTGGATCAAATGATCGATGGCAAGCCCGATGAGCGCGAGGGGCGCTTCCGCCGCCAAGGTGTGCTGAACAACGCCGGTGGCACCACCCCCAATGCCCCTGGACAGGAATGGCAGGCTTCCAATCGCGACCAGTTCGGTACCAGCAATGACCGTGCCTTTGACGAGGACCAAATTGCCATCGTCACGGCCATTTATCGCATGAATCAGTGATGCGGCGCGAGCTTCTCACTCCTTGACTCTTTACGTAACTTATTCCCCTCGTCGGAGGTTTCAATGACAAAGATGCAATCGTTTCGCAGGTTGGGCCGCAAGGTCCAGCAGGGTTTCACGCTGGTAGAGCTGGCCATTGTGCTGGCCGTGATCGGCTTGATCATTGGTGCCGTGGCCATTGCCAAGGATGTGCAGCGCAACGCTGAATACCAGAAGGCCGTCAACAAATTTGCTTACCAGTGGAAGATGGCGTACGACCAGTACTACCAGCGCACGGGTGTGGTGGTGGGTGACTGCCAGCAAGCGCCGACCTACATGGTGGATGGCTCTGAAACCTCGATCAACAACGGGAGCGCCTGCACGCGAGCAGGCTCCATGGCCGTTCCAGGCATTCCCGCCAGCTTCACGGACCGTGGTCGCAAGATCTGCTCGGGCCAGGGCTATGCGGCGAACACGGTGGGCGCAGGCGACACCACACTGGCGTCGGTGAATCTGCGCGAGCTGATGACCCGCGCTGGTGTGCGCATGCCCCCTGGCCGGGGCGAAGGGCATGAAGACCGCTTCCTCTACATCGACTCCAACGGCAACCCGGCCGAACTGCAAGTGTGCTTCCAGTTCAATGATGCAGGCGTCGCAAGCGGGGCAGGCAATGTGATGGTGATTCGTGGCCTGACGCCTGACCTGGCACGGTTCATGGACCAGGTGATTGACGGCAAGCCCGACTCCCGCGAAGGCCGTTTCCGCATCCAGGGCCGCCCCCAGCAGACCGCATCCACCGAAGCCAATGCACCGGGCACCCAGTGGGAGGCCAACAACACGCAAGGCGTTGCTATCAACGTAGGTGGCAACAGCACTCAAATGAACACGAGCGATGCGCGCTCGCCGGTGGTCAATGCCGCAGGGAATGCGGGTGGCACAGCCGGGGGCCGCACGTTTGACGAAGACCAGGTCATCTTGCTGACCGCCCACTGGATCATGGAGCAGTAATTGAACGGCACCCGTACGCTCAAGCTGGCCTGCCTGGCGCTGGCCACTGCCCTGCTCGGCGGTGGAGCCTGGTTGGCGCAGCGCGGTCTCAAGCAACTGGCTTGGGAGCGCCAGCAATTCGCTCAGTTGCAGCAGGGGCTTGAAAGCGCCCGCAGCCTTGTGCCTGAAGTGCAGCGGCGCGAGCAACTGGTGCGTTCTATCAAAGACGTTTCGCAGCAGGTGGAGCGCATGGGCTTTGACCCTTCCCAATGGGGTGAACGCAGGCTGCGCCGGGCCGTAGCCCCGGCGACGCGGGTCGAGGCTGCCCAATTTCTGGGTGAGCTGGGCCGCGGCGGTGCGGGGCAGATCTTCGTGGCCGATGTGTTCGACATCGCCACGGTGTCTCCCGAGGCCAGCCTGTTTCATCCGCCCATGCCTGGTGACATGGGGCTGTTGCTTGGTGTCACGGGCACGCTGCACTTCCAGACGGCGTCTGTCTCCCCATCGCCCAAGGTGACTCCATGAGTGCAGAACACGTGTATCGCATCGCCAGCTCCGGCTGGCTGCACTGCCACGGGCATCAGGTGGAAGAGGTTCCGGCCTGGCCCCGCCTGACGCACAGCGCGCTGGTCGTGTTGGACCTGGACGATGTCTATACCGACGTCTGGCGTTTTGAGGGCAAGACCGAATACGCTGCCGCCCTGGTGGAAAAACGGGTGCGCACGCAGGGTCTCGTCGAGGGAGCCGCCCACGTGGTGGTGCATCGCTTGGTCAAGCTGCCCGGTGGCTTTCAGGTTTTCTTCTCGGCCATATCACTGGATCTGTGGCAGCGCTGCACGCAGTGGGCCAAAGAGCAGGATGACCATTGCCTGGTGATGATGGCAGGGGGGCTGCTCTGCGATGGCGTGAGCTCTGGCAATGCGCGCGTGATGCTGACGCAGCGGCGGCTGATGTGCTTCGTGCAATCCGAAGAAGGCATGGTCTTCGGCTCCACCCAGGCACTGGGGTCTGGTCCTTCCGCCATGGCCAGCGCAGCCCAGGTACTGACCAGCAACCACGGTGCGTTGTTGACGCGGTTGGGGGCAGAAGCGGTGGAGTGGGGCACGCTGTGGTCCACCCAGCCGGCGGACGTGGACACCTGCGTGGCTGCTGTCCGCAATGTGGCGGGTGGATCGCCGGTGGTCATGCATGCGCAAGAGATGACTCTGGCCTCAGAGCGTGTACACACGGTTCTGCCACAGCTGGCGCGTCAGTCGGCAGGCCGTCACGCGCTGAACCCTAGCCTGGAGCGGGTGGCATGGCGTGCAGAGCGCTGGGTGGCCCCCATCACAGTGGTGACGGCGCTCGTAGGTGTCGTCCTGGCCATTGCGGGTGTGCTCGTCGGTCAGCTGGCTGACCAGCAGCGCAGCGCAGGGCAGGGCCAGCGCGCTGAAATGGAGGCGCTGCAAAGTCGCATCCAGGCGGTGTCGTTGGTGGAGGCACCACAGAAGCTTTTGCCTGTGGCCGAGTTCTCGCGCACGCTGGACGAGGGCGCACGCCATGACCCGGTGGCGTTCATGGCCGTCTTGAAGGCCGCGTCCAACAAGGACATTCGTATCCAGCGCGTACGCCTGGAAACCACGGGTTCATTGGGCAGTGCCCAACCTCGCGGCCGAGCCTTCCGCGTGGACGGCGTGGTCGCGCCCGGAGCCTCGGCTTCGGTGACGCGATGGGTGTCGCAGATGGCCGCTGCCGGCTGGACGCTCAAGGCCGTGGACCCCACCTACACGCTGCCCGGCGCCTTCTCGTATGAGTTGGTGGCCAGCGCAGCTGCTCCAGGAAATGTGAAACCATGAAATACGCGGCTTTACTTCTCAATGGGCTCGCCATTTTGCTGCTGGGTTGGGGGCTGTACGGCGTGTTCCAGCTCACCCAGGCACGCACCCCGTCGATGCGCCCGTTGACCATTGAATTGACGCCTTTGCCGGCTGCGCTGCGCACCGATCAGGCACGCGTGACCGAAGCCTTTGGCGCCATGGCCCGCATTCAGGCCCAGACGGCTACCGCTGGTACCGATCCTCAGCGGCTGATCGCGCTCCCGCTGCCAGGCAGCGACGTGGTGGGCAGTGTGCAGATGCCTCGCCGTTCCTTGTCATTGCACCTGGATGACCTGGCTTCCGAAAGGCAGTCGGTGGTGATTGACGGCCAGTTGGCCCGCCAGGGGGCTCGCCTGGAGGGGGGCGGGCGTGTGGTGCAGGTTCGCCCGAGCGAAGCAGTGGTCACCGAGCGCCTGGGGCGCCAGACGCTGACATTGCCTCAGGGCGACCTGCGGGTAGGCACGCTGCGGTGGCCCGATGGCTCCCTGGCGAGCGTCAATACCCAGGAGTTTCGCGCCGGCCTGCCGGGGGGCCAACCGGCCCCCATCAAGAGCCTGCCATGACCACGAAGACCCGCTTGAAGCAGGTGCGCAGCTTGGCTGCACGGTGCGATGAGCACGTTGCATTGCGTGCTCTTGCCGGCTTCTCCTCATGACTATTTCAAGAAATCACGCTAGTAGCGCCAAGGACAGCGACATGAACAATCCTCCGTTTTTCAAGCCTTTGGCGCTGGTATGTGCCGCTCTGGTGCTGGCTGGGTGCGCCAGTTCGTCGCCCCGCAGCGCCTCCAGCCTGCCCCCGCCAGACACCAAGGCGGCAGACCAGATGCGCGAGCATGCAGCGCAAGAGGCGCAGCGCCTGCTGGTACATCAGCAGATGCTGTTGGCCGAGATCAACAAGACCGCTGCTCCCCCGGTCATTGCGCCGATGGCTCCGGTGTTTGATCCGCTGGAGGGCAAGTTGATCAACGTGGCCATGTCCAGGGCAAGCATCAGCCAGATCCTGAGCGCCTTTGCCGACGCCGGGAATCTGAACCTGATCGTGGACCCCAACGTGCTGAAGGGTGGTCAGCTTGCCGACATGCACCTGCGCCAGGTGACCCTGCGCGAAGGTTTCAACGAGGTGCTGCGTACCTATGACGTGGCGGGGGAGTTCCGGGGCAACACCCTGCGGGTGAACCTGACCGAGGAAAAATTCTTCGCGCTGAACTTCCTGAACACCAAGACCAGTATCCAGATGGGCTCTGGCGGCAACGTGTTTGGCAGCAGCAATTCGGGCAGTGGGGGTGGAAGCGGCAGTGGTAGCAGTGGTGGAGGCGGTTCGGGTGCCCAGCAGGGTAGCCTGACCATGGCGGGTTCCGGCGGCGGCAGCACCGATCCGTACCAGGAAATCGAAACGGCCCTCAAGTCGGTGTTGGGTGATGCGAACCAAGACCGCCTGGCCCAGCAGCAAATGCAGCAGCAGAACCTGAGCATGACGACGCCAGGCTCTACTCCACCGGCCTGGATCGGCGGGGTCAACCCGACGCGTCCGGCCCAGTTGCCGCAGGCGCCCCTGGCCACGATGAATGAAGACAGTGGTTTCACACTGAACAAGATGACAGGTACGCTGTATGTGAAGGCTCGTCCTTCCAAAATGCGCGCCGTTGAGAAGATGCTGGCACAGGTGCACAAGGTGCTGGGCAAGCAGGTGTACGTGGAGGCGCAACTCATTGACGTCCAGCTGTCGGACAACTTCGAGTTTGGTGTGGACTGGACTTCCTTGCGCAGCCGTCTGGCCGCGGGATTTGGCTCATCGCCCATGCAGCTGGGCGGCAGTTCGGGCTCGTTGCCCAATGCTGGCACCGGCTACCCGTCGCGAGCCATCTCCATTCCCGCAGCGCTGATTGGCAGCGTGGCTGGGCCCGCGCTGGGCGTGTCCTACCAGGGCAGCAACTACGGCATCGTGATCAACGCGCTGCGCTCCTTTGGCAACCTGAAGGTGCTGTCCAACCCCAATGTGCAAGTGCGTAACGGCACGCCCGCATTGCTGTCGGTGGGCACCAGCTCTCGCTATGTCTCTCAGTCTGCATCCACGCAGACGGTGCCTGGCGGCGGAGCGTCCACCACCTCGTCGAGCGTGCAGACCGACACCGTGTTCTCCGGTGTCATGGTGGGCGTGCTCCCCATGGTGCGCGACGATGGCCGCATCGAACTGCTGCTCAATCCCATGCAGAGCGATGTGGACCCAGCCAGCCTGCAACTGGTGGCGGTGGGCGGGGACAACCTGGTCTCACTGCCCAAGGTGAGCTACAAGGGGCTGACCACCACCCTGAACGTGGGAGACGGTGACGTGGTGGTGGTGGGTGGTTTGATCGACCAGCGCAGTTCCAACAACGACCGTGGTGCGCCTGGTGTATCCGACGTGCCGCTGCTGGGCAAGTTGTTCGGCAATGAGAACAAGGTGCACGGCAGCCGTGAACTGGTGATCGTGTTGCGGGTGCGTGTGCTATGAGCCTCATTCACGATGCGCTGAAATCCATGGATGCGCCTCAAAATTCCCAGCCTGCCATGGCCAAGGCTCCCAAGGCGGCGGTGCGTGGCCGTCCTGCGTGGCTGGACGCCATGCTGGCTTTTGCCATCGTGTTGGGTGCGGGCATTCTGGGATGGTTTGTGTGGCAAACCCAGATGAAGCCGAAGGCGGACCCTCTGCCCATGGCTGCTGCACCGACTCCCGCTCCCGCGCCGGCCCCTGTGGTGGTGACGCCTGCCGTCACAGAGACTGCCGCGCCAGGAACTGCTTCTGCCATGCCAGCGCCGGCCGCAACGGCCGTTGCTGCGGCCGTACCTGCACCTGCAACGGCGGCAGTACCTGCTGATGTGACGGCAACTGCTGGCGGTGCCCCTGCGCCCGTGGCTGTGTCGGCCCCCGCAGTGGCCGTCGTGGCTGCTGGTACGCCTTCGCCGTCGCCATCCACGGCTCCCATGGCCGCGCCCGCTCCAGTTGCAGCGGTTGCTATGGAGCCTGCCAGCCCGAAGTCGGTAGTGGTTGCGAGCCAGCGCAGTGACGCCGCCACGGCAGCGGCTCCCGCAGCGACCCGCCCTGGCCAGACGCGGCAGGCGCGCAGCATGAGCCGTTCCAATGCCGCTGCTGCCTCCGCACCCGCGTCAGCGCCAGTGGTGGATGACACACCGGTGGAACTGCGCTTCGCCCGTTTCGTTGCTGCCATGAAAGAGTCTCGCGGGGCAGATGCTGAACGCGAGTTGGCCGCGCTGAAGGAGCGACTGCCTGCAGGATCGTTGGGGCTCTTGCGTGCGCAGGCCTGGTTTGACCTGCGTGCCGGGCGTGATGCGGCGGCGGCCGATGGCTACCGCGCCATTCTTGATCGCATGCCCGGGGATGAGGAGGCCTCCATCAATCTCGCCAGCATCCAGTCTCGCCAGCAAAAGCCAGAAGAAGCCCGGGCCACGCTGGATGCTTCCTTGCGTCTGCAGCCGGATTCCGCTGCGCTGCGAGCCGCCCTGGCACAGTTCACTCCCGCTGCCCGGCAATGACAGCCAGTTCCATCTATGCCACGCTGGGGTTGTCACGCAACCCGTTTCCGCCTACGCCGGACGCGGGTTCGTACTTCTTCACGCCGCGGCTGGAGGAGGACTTTGCGGAGATCGTGCACTGCATCGAAGCCCGCAAGGGTTTCGTCCTGCTGACCGGAGAGGTGGGGCTGGGTAAAAGCACGCTGGTGCGGCGTCTGCTGGATACGCTCAGTGGCAAGAACTGCCATTCGGCGCTCATCCTGAATACCTTTTTGCAAGACAGCGCTCTGCTGTCCGCCGTACAAACGGATTTTGGCCTGCTCCCTTCGGATTCCGTGGAGCAGGGGCTGGCGCGACTGACCGAATTCTTGATCGCAGGGCACCAGGCGGGCGACATCAACCTGCTGGTGATTGACGATGCGCAGAACCTGAGCGTGGAATCGCTGGAGCTGGTGCGCTTGCTGTGCAACCTGGAAACCGGGCAGGAAAAGCTCCTGCAAATCCTGTTGGTGGGGCAGCCCGAGCTGGAAGAGACCCTGGCGACGCCTGAGCTGCGCCAGCTCAAGAGCCGCATCATCAAACACGCTCGCCTGTCAGGCTTGCAAAAGGACGAGATCACCCGCTATTTCGATTTCCGCGTCAACGCGGCCGGAGCGGAAGGGCGCCTGTTCATAGAGCCTGATGCTGCAGACGTCTTGCACCGGGCCACACAAGGCAATCTCCGACGCATCCATCTGGTGCTGGATCGCTGCCTGTACGGGTTGGCCAGCACGCGGGCGTCCGTGGTCACGTCTGCGCTCGTCCAGCGTGCCGTAGCCGATTTGCCCGCTCTGGGGGAAGAGGCCACGGCGGTAGCCAGAGTGACTGGTGGCCATCGCGGTCGCAAGGCGTGGGTTCTGGCAGGCCTGTTGGCTGGAACCTCGGCCACGGTCGCGCTCGCCGGCTGGGGGTTGGTGTCCCAGCCAACGGAGCACCCCACGCCCGTGGCCGCAGAGGCGGCGGCAGTCCGCGCGCCAGAGCCTGCCCGCTCATCTGTGACCATCGAGCCTCCGGCATTGCCGCCGGGCGCGGGTTCCGTTGCTGCGACTGCGATGGAGCCGATCCCATTGAAGGGGACGCCGCCGTCTGGCCAGGCCTGCGAAAGCCAGCTGAAAGCTGCTGCAACGGCCGATGAAGTGGTGCACATCTATCGCCTGCCCGAGGGCATGGCAGACAGCCTGAAACCCACCGCCCGCCTGTGTCGCTTCAATGTGGACAAGGAGTCCTGGGTTGCGTGGCTGGGGCGTAACAACGCACGCCATATCCAGGCCGCTGAGCAGGCCACGCGCAAGGTGCAAGGCAAGCTCAAGAGCATGGGCCTGTTGGACAAACGTGAGCCTGATGACGGCTTTTTTGGTTCGAAGACTGGAGAGGCGTTCGCCCGCTTTCAACAGCAGCAGGGCCTACCCCCGACGGGCAAGCCTGACGAACTGACTTTCTTACTTCTGGAGCATCAGGATGCATCCCCCCGCTGAATCATTGCTGGAGGCCTCGGGCCAGTTGCAGCCCACTGGCGCCACGGCGGAAGATCGCCTGGCGGTGCTGCGCGACAAGAGTCCTTCGTTGGGCGCTGCCTTGGTCAAAGCAGGCTTGGTGTCTGCAGTCGCCATCGACTACGTGCTGCAAAAGCAGAAAATCGAAAAGGTGCCCATGGGCAACCTGCTGGTGGAGCTTGGCTTTGCGAGCGCCAACGAGGTGGCTCGCCAGCTCGCCGGCCAGCGCGGGCTGCGCTTTGTCAATGCCGACGAAATGCCTGAGCCCGACACCGCAGTGGCGGGTATCTTCAACCGCTCGTTGTGCCTGACCTACGGCTTCTTGCCGGTGCGGGAAAACGACGAAGGCCTGATCGAGGTGGTGTTGGGTGACGCGCAGCCTGACACGGTGACGGAACTCGTGCAGCGCAAGCTGGGCAAAGGGTGCCATTTTTTCCAGGGCGAGTTCGACAGTGTTGCCCAGGCCATTCAGCAGCACTACTACTTTGCCGAGCATCCACCCGCACGCCTGATCGAGAGCGAAGTCCGCAAGCTCGAAGCCGACGTTGACCGTGCTTACAGCCCCGCGCGATTGCTGGAGCACATGCTTCACCTGGCCTTGCGCGAACGGGCGACCGACATCCACCTGGCCCCCACTGCGCGCAGCCGTTCCGTGCTGCTGCGTGTGGACGGCGTGTTGCGGCCGGTGTTTGCGCTCTCTCCCGCCCTTGACCGCCTGGTGGTGTTCGTCAAGCTGCAGGCCGATATGGATGCCAGCGAGCAGCGCTTGCCCCAGGACGGCAGTTTTACGGCCCAGGTGATGGAGTGCAACTTCACCATCCGCGTATCGACGCTGATCTCCGAATTTGGTGAGCGCATGGTGATGCGCCTTCTGCCTGAGCGCAGCAACCTGGACAAGTTGGCGGATCTGGGCTTTCTCGAAGAGGATGTCGCGGTCATGGCCAAGGCGTTTTCGCGCCCGCACGGCCTCATCCTGATCACGGGCCCCACCGGCTCCGGCAAGAGCACTACGCTGCACGCTGCACTGCGCATGCAGCCTCTGATCGAGCGCAATGTTTTGACCGTGGAAGACCCCGTGGAGTACCGCGTTCCCGTCGCTTGTCAGACCGAAGTGAACCGCCGCGCCGGATACGAGTTTGCCAACGCGATGCGGCACTTTTTGCGGCATGACCCGGACATCATCCTGGTGGGTGAAATCCGCGACTCCGAGACCGCGCGCGCTGCGCTCGACGCATCGTCCACCGGCCATCTGGTGCTGTCCACATTGCACGTGGGCAGCATTTTCGGTGTCATGCCTCGCCTTAAGCTGCTGGGTGTGGACGCCGAGACAATTGCCGAGAACCTGGTTGCAGTCATCAACCAGCGGCTGGTGCGCCGCGTCTGCCCGCATTGCGCCAAACCGCGCCTTGCGACCGATGATGAGCGCCGCTGGCTTGGACAGGGCGCCGCCGGTGAAATGGTGCAGGTGTTTCACGGCGTGGGCTGCCACCACTGCCGCGACACAGGGTATCTGGGGCGACTGCCTGTGTACGAAATGCTGATCGTCAACCGCGATCTGGCCGATGCCATCGCCTCGGACGCCACGCGTGCCGAAATGCGGCAACGTGCGCTGGCTGCGGGCATGCGTCCGATTCTGACTCTGGCGCGGCATCGGGTGCTGGCGGGCGAGACCACCATGGACGAAATTCTCCGCACGGTGGGCGAGGACTGAGCCGCTCCGGCGGAAGCATTGCATGGCCAATCTCAACACTTACTACTACCGCGTGCTGTTGCCCCACGGCAGCGTGCGCTCGGGCCTGTTGCGCCTGGCGGTCAAGCGCGATTTGTCTGCCCGCATGCGGCTTGAAGCCGATACCGATGGCACGGTGATCAGCCTCTGGCGCTTTCCTGCCTGGCTGTCTGTGGTGGCTGATGCGCTGATGCATCTGTTCCGTCAGCAGGTGCGCAGCGAAGACCTTGCTGGCTTTCTGCGTGACCTGGGCCTGATGATGCGCGCTGGAGTGCCCGCACTCGACGCACTGACCACCTTGGTGGAAGAGAGCCACAGCGCCGGCAACGCTGCCATCGCAGCGGTGGCCCGCAACATGCGGGACGACCTGAACGCGGGGGTGGGAATGACCGAGGCTTTCAACCGCCACCCCAACATATTTCCCGAGACGGTGCGCAACCTGGTGTCCATCGGCGACCAGACCGGCACGTTGGACCGCATGCTGGGCGAAGCTGCCGAGCACGTCGAGCGCATGATCAACATCCGGCGCGACATCAAGACGGCATTGATCTACCCCGCGTTCGTGTTTGCCTCCATCATCGGTGTGGCGATCTTCTGGATCTACTACGTGGTACCCAACATGGCACGGCTGTTCAAGCAGCTGCAGGCCAAGCTGCCGCCAATCACGGAAGGTCTGGTGGCATTCGCGGACCTGCTGTCCACCCATCTTCCCTGGGTGCTGCTGGTCACGACCATCGTGGTGTCGATCGGGGTCATTGCGTTCAGGCGTTCCGAGCGCTTCCAGCTCGCCACGTACACCCTCTTGCACCGCCTGCCCATCGCCCGCACGTTGCTGGTTTCCTCGGGCATGGCGCACATCACGGAGCACCTTTCGATCCTGGTGCGCGCGGGGGTGGACATGGTGTCGAGTCTGCGCGTGCTGGGCCGTGCAACCAAGAACCGGTACTACCGCACGCGCCTCATCCATGTGGCGGAATCCGTATCGCGTGGGGAGTCGGTGTCATCGTCGATGCGGCGCGTAGGCGGGTTTCCCGCGATGGCTGTACGGATGATCTCCGTCGGCGAAGAGTCCGGTAGCCTGGACCAGCAGCTCTCGCATCTGGCGACGGACTATCGCAAGCGCCTGGAGGTGCTGGTGAAGTCGCTGGCAGAAATCCTCAAGCCCTTGATCATCCTGATTGCTGGAGGCTTGTTCCTGTTCCTGATTGTTGCGCTGTTGCTGCCTGTGTACGACCTGGTGCGGCAGTCGGTCAACCAAAGCATGGGGGGAGGGTGAATGCGCGGCATGGTGACGTCCATCACGCCTCGTGGTTCACGGGGTGTGCATTTGTGCAGACTCACGCAGGTTGAGCCTTGTCCATCGCTGGCCGAGGTCTGCCTGTCGGTGCGGGTGGGGTTGCAATGAAAAAGCCCGTGTTGATTGGCGGTGGTCTGGCCGTGCTGGTGCTCGTTATCGTGTTCTTCGCCGGATGGACGGCGGGAGGGGGGGGCGGCGCACATTCAGTGGCACCGCCTCCACCGTCGGTAGCGGCGCCGCCATCCCGCCAGGAGGGCGCTGCCAGCATTGCCTCCCGTTCTGCCGATGCCGCCGCGTCGTCCGCGCAGCCCCTGTCCGCAGGGGGCTCTACCGCAACCTCGTCGGCTGCACTTTCACCGGATGACCGTCGCAAGCGTCTGGCACAGGTGCGTTCGGATATCACGGCAATGATGTCCAGCGGAGCGCTCAGTTCGCCCGAGAAAGCCCTGGCACTCATCAATGAGCTCGAGCAGCTGTCGCCAGGAAACACCGATCCGCGCTACTTTCAGACGCTTCGGAACATGCTGGAGAGCACCTCCAAGATCCAGGCGCTCAACACGGAGCTGCAGCGGATTTCGGGCAGTTCCAAGCCCGAAGACCTTGTGCGTCGCCAGGAGGTATTGAGTCAGTTGCAGCAGATCAGTACGCGCATCAGTGCAGATGCTGCAGATCTGCAGTCCACCGTGCGACGGCCGGCTGCAGCGGGGAAACCGTGATGATGGGGGGACCCTTGTTGCGGGCCTGTGCTCGTATGCCCAGATTGCAGGCGGGCTTTTCCTTGATCGAGCTGAGTGTTGCGCTGGTGGTGGCGGGCCTTTTGTCGTGGGCATCCTTCAGCGCGTACGAAACCGTCTCTGCACAGCAGCAGCTTGAAAGAGGGCGGGCGCAGGCGCAACAGTTGCAATCGATCTTGCGCGCTTTTGCGCTTCGCTACGGGCGCCTCCCTTGCCCCGACGTGGGTGCCGTGGCGAATGGCTATGAGTCGCTGACGGCTGGAGAGTGTTCCACTGGCAATCAGTTGGGCTGGTTTCCGTACGTCAGTCTGGGGTTGGAGATTCCGACGCTGGAGCACCGTGCACGCTATGCCGTGTTTCGTGCAGCCAATGCAGATCCATTGCTGGACGCGGATCTGGCGGTCTCCAAGGAGCGCAACGGAGATTCCGTCAGCGATGCCAACTACCTGGACGTCACGGACTTGATCGCTGCGCTGGTGAATGCGGCCGCCCTTCCCCTGTCTACCGGTCGTGCCTATCTCACGGGAGATGGAGGCGCTGCCGGGGCCATTGATTGCGCGTCCAACGCTGTAATGCCGGCGGCTTATTGGGTGGTGGTTCCGTTGCAAGACAGGGACAACGATGGTAGCCGCCTCGATCCTCCCCATACGAGCAGCAGCCTGTGTGCAGCCAGTCCTTCTGCCCCACTGAGGTTTGCTTCGGATGACGTGGTGGTGGCCGAGTCGCCCGCACAGTTGGCAGGCTGGCTGCGCGTGAGTTTGCCGTAGCCGCATTCGAGACCCATAGCTCATGTTCATGCAGATACTTGCCTTTGCTCACCTGGCTGGAAGGCCCTCGCAGGAGGTGCCAGGTCCTGGTGTGGACGCTTTCGAATTGCACGGGCTGCATTCTGGGCAGAAGTGCTCGCTTGCGGTCACTGGCACTCGATGCAGCAGGGGTGTTTCGCGCTCAAGCTCGCGCGGCTTTGGGATGGTGCAGGTGCTGCTGCTCATTGCCGTGCTGGCTGGGCTCGCGACCATGGGTTACCTTCAATGGCGTGAGCGTTCTGCGGTGGAGTCTTCTCGCCAGGAGCGGCAGGCGCTGGCCCAGGCGGACCGCGCCATCGTCACGTTTGCCACCGTCATGCGGCGTTTGCCTTGTCCAGACACCAACCGCGATGGCGTGGAAGACTGCGGCGCAGGCGACCAGAAGGGCTGGCTGCCTTCGGTGTCGCTGCGATTGGCCGGGGCCGACCCCGGTGTCGATGTGGGGCAGTTGCGTTACCTTGTGCAGCGAGGCGGCGGAGCGAACGATCTGACCGTGCTGGACGACGCATGGCGACCTCTGGAATACGACACCACAGGCAAGACCTATGCGTCCATGCGTGCGACCACCGCGACGGGGGGAGACTATCAGGCGGACATCCTCACGTTAGCGGACCTTTGTCAGCGCCTGGACGAGGGCCGCAAGACACCATATGCGGCTGGTATGGCGGAGGTGAGATCCACTCCCGTTCGCACAACAGCGTACGCGCTCGTTCATCCGGGTAACGACGATGCGGACGGGAATGGATCACTGTTCGATGGAGCGAATGCCTCTGCCGACAGTGCCGTGGAAGACCCCACCCGTCGGCCATTGCTCTCGCGATACAACGATATCGTGCTGGAACGTTCTTACGCGAGCCTGCTTGCCGGGCTGCACTGCGCTCCCCTGATCGACTCCATCAATACCGTGGCATTGGCGCACGATGTAGTGCTCCAGGTGGATGACCTCAAGACCGGCAACATCGCTGCGGCAAAGCAAGCCATCGTTTTCGCTGCCCTGGGTGCGGCGATCACAGCGGCAGATATGACGGGCACGATCCTGGGGGGTATTGCAGATGCGGGCAATGCTGCTGTGGAGTGGGCGATTTGCGCGGCGACCCTGGGGCTGGCGGTGAACGCCTGTGCGGCGGCGCCACAACACACTGCGGCCGTAGCGCTGACCGGGGGAGTGCTGTACGCCAACGGCGTTTCGGTGGGGCTGAATGTTGTGGCTGCTGTGATGGCGGGCAATGCGCTGGCGCTGGCGGACAGCTCGGTGGACGCGTCCACGCTCACATGCCCGTCCACCGACTACACGCAAGCACTCGCGGCTGCGAAGAAGGAATGGGACGACGCTGTGGCAGACCGCAACACGCTCATCACAAAAATCAACGACAAAACCAACGAGCTGAATGCAGCCAATGTTGCGCGTGCCAATGCGATCAACAATCTGGTGGCGCAGGTGCGCGCAGGAGGTACCTCCACCAGCATCGACTCCCGCATACAGCCCGTCCTGGATGCAGCAACCAACTGGGAGTCGAGCAATTTCTCCTTGACCGCCGCCACAATGCGCCGCGACAACTATCAGACGGCGGTAACCCAGTGGACCAATCAAGTGGCTACCTACGCCAACATGCTGGCCAACCGCACCGCGATGATCTCCCAGCTCAATGCCGATATTGCGACGCTGGATGCACAAATTGCCGCTGCGACCGACCCGGCGGTGAAGGCGGCGCTGCAGAAGCAAAGGCTGGAGAAGACCTCGCAGTTGACCCTTCTGAACGACCCTGTTGCCTTGCAAGCGGAGTACGACAAGGCGGTGACCGAACGGAACAACGCGCAAAGCAACCTCACTGCAGCTCAGACTGATCTATCGGCCGCGCAGGCAAGCGTCGGATCTGCGCAAACGAGTTTTCAGACAGCCTATTCCAACTTGCGCAATGCGGGGCGGTACACCATTTTTGTAGGTGGGGTGGCCACATGGGTTGGATGCACCACCACGTCTTCTGGCGTCTGCCAGTCGGGTGACGTAGTGACATCTGGGGGTATTCAGGCGGCGTTGGTGGATCTCTTCGGTGGTTCGTCGGTCAGCCCGGACCCTGATGCCAAGTACCTGAAACCTATCAAGCTGCAGAGGGAGCTCAATGCCCTGCAGAGCCAGCTTGGCGAGGCCAACAAGCGGGTGACCGATGCCAAAAACATATATGACCAACTCAAGACACAGGCTGACAACCCTCCTCCTTGCAACATCACTGGCAAGGGTGTGACACCCATGCCCCCGAGCGCAGCGTTGGACATTCTCATCAAGGTGGACGAGAAGGGGGGTACGCGATGAGGTACTCCCTGAAAAAAAAGAGCGGCTTCTCCTTGGTGGAGTTGGCCGTCGTGATGGCGATCATTGGCATCGTCGGCCTCTTCGTATGGCGATGGGTGGCGTCCACCCGTGAGCCGATGCAGCGGCCTGCCATGCTGCGGCAGTTGGGAGAGGCTCAGGCGGCGGTCGAGGGTTTTGTACTGGCCCACCACCGGTTGCCATGCCCGTCGGCCAACACCGGTGGGAGCGAGGCTTGCGGCGATGCCACGGCGGTGAGATTGCCCTGGAGAAGCCTGGGGCTGAGCAGCAACTTCGGACTATTTCACTATGGCGTGAACCGGGGGGCGGGACTTGACCTGGCCGCCGCACCCGCTGCGGCCGTGTCGCCAGACCTGAACATCGACTTCACGGGCATGCCGGTGATACCGACTTACCCCACGTTCTCGCCGCCGATTGCAGCGTCAGCCACAGTCACCGCTGCGGCTGCCCGGGCACAAGCAGCCATCACCGCAGCCAGCGCTCGCCGTGCGGTGGTCAACGGGCTGGATTGGTGCCGGGTGCTGCGCAGCTTCGCTGCCAACTCGGCAGTGGCCGGCACACTCACTGCTGGCAATGTGTCTGACAGCATGCCGGTGGCTTACGTGCTGGTACATCCGGGCGAGAACAACCAGTTTGACGGCAACAACGCGGTGGGCGCCAGCGCGACCTGGCGTTTTGATTTTCCGGGCCGGCCCCAGGATGCGAACTACGACGACTTGACTCTGGCCGTAGGCCCCGCCGATCTTGATGCACGCATTGGCTGCGTGGGGCGGCTGAGCGAGATGCAGGCCACAGCGCAAGGTGCTTATGCGGCGTACGACAGTGCGCGCGTGATGCAGGAATATTGGTCTTTGCGGGTGTTTGACATCACGGCGGCGGAGTCAGCGGTGCAGTCCGCCGAATCCGGTGTCGCCACGGCGGCTTTGGCCCTGGCTGTGGCAACTGCCAGCGGTGTGATCAGTATCGCGTCGGCCGCCAATTCAGAGGGCGTTACCGCGTTTGTAGTGGGCATCGCTGCTGCCAACTTGGTCGTGGCCATTGCGCAAACCGTGTACGCAGCCAAAGCGCTCGATGAAGCGAAGGCCGCGCTACAGGTGGCCAAGGAGAAACAAGCTGCCACCGATGCCTATGCTGCGCAGATTTATGACACGTTCACGCAAACATTGGCCAACGCCACCAAGTTGGATGTGAAGGGACTCAACCCATGAAGCGCCGCATGCAGGGATTCACCCTGGTCGAGATTTCGGTCATCTTGCTGGCACTGGGTTTGATACTGCCAGGGGCCATCGTTTTCTGGCAACTGTCGGAGCGCCAGCGCGTCACCACGGTGCAGGTGGATGCGCAACAGCAAACACGCGATGCCTTGGTGGGTTATTTGCACTCGAACTATCGCCTGCCTTGCCCGGCAGCTGATACGGCAGGGGTCGAGTCCTGCACGGAGGGTGCGGGCTTGCGCCAGGTGGGCTTCGTGCCCTGGCGCACGCTGGGTCTTCCCCGTCCCGAGGCCGGTGCTCTGCGCTACGGTGTTTACAGAGAGCCCTCCGCCACCGCGCATGAGGACCGGGATCTGGCGACCGCCGTGGATCGCATGAACCCGCTGCGCGTGCGCACGCCCAATCCCAAGCCACAGAACCAGGATGCGCCCAACGACAAGGCACCACCGATCCCTTCGGTGTCCACGGTCCAGTTGGGGATGACCCAGTCCGGCAACGATGCAGCCCCCTTGAACCCGGCATGCAACCCGTCAAACAGTCCGCCTTGCCCCCTGGGAGTGGCGAGGGCTGTCAATCTTGTGGATGTCTGCCTCGCGCTCAACACGGCGAACGACGCGCTGGTAGCGCCTGCCGGGCGGCTGGCCGCCAAGATGCTGGGAACCCGGCGTTCCGTGGCCTTTGCCCTTGCTGCGCCCGGCATGCTGGATGCTGATGGAGACGGAAAAGCGTTCGACGGCGCGAACGCCACGGCCAGTTCAGCCGACCCGACCTTTGAGGCTCCTGGCAAACCGGTGACCGATGCCTATGACGACTCGGTGGTGGCACCCAGCCATGCAGAGCTGTTTGGCGAACTGCACTGTGGTGCCGCCTTGTCCGCCATATCGCACGCGCATTTCAACGCCGCCACCGGGGCGTTTGTGATGGAGCGGGCCTTGTACGACTACCGCGATCAACTGTTTGTGGCCGTCAAGCTGGCCGAGGCCAATGAGGCGGCAGCCTTTGCAGGGGTTGCCGGTGCAGCGGCGGGCGCTTTGGGCGCGGCCAAGGAGATGGTGTCAGCAGTGGCCGATACGACGATGAGTGCAGGCGCCCGGGCCGTGCAGATAGGGCTGGCCGCAGCCGGCATTGTGGCGGCTGCCGTGGGCGTGGGGCTGTCGATTGTGACCACGGGGCTGGCAACCGCGGCACTGATCGAGGCAAAGCAGGTGCACTCGGACTTCGCCACGCGAACCACTGCCATGACGGAACTGGCCATCTCCATCAACAACAACACGCTGAAGGCGGACGCCATTGGCTACTGATACTTTTTGCTCAAAGAGCGACACACCATGACAACGAAACCCACAAACCATTGCGCGCCGTCCGCGGGGCGGCAGCGCGGTTTTTCGCTTCTTGAACTGAGCATTGCCCTGGTGGTGATTGGCCTTGTGCTGGGCGCGGTGGCGGTAGGCCGGGACTTGCAGCGATCTGCGGCAAATCAACGCCTTTCCACCGACTTCATTCAGGGCTGGCAGCTGGCCTACGAGGCGTTTTTTAACGGCGTCGGCTACCCACCGGGGGACAACCCCACCAACCCCACAGGGCGCATCAATGGCAACAGCGCCACTCCCGGTACAGAGCTGTGTGGCAACACAATGATCAATGCGTTCTTGGCCGCCGGCATTCGGCTGCCATCGGGACGCACCGAGGGTCAGCAAGACCGTTATGTGTACCTGGACAGCAACGGCAACCCCCAGGAAGTGCAGGTGTGTTTCCAAAGCGTGAATTGGGCGGAGCCCGATACCACGGTGGGCAACTACGTGACGCGGCCCCGTAACGTGATGGTGATTCGCGGCACCACGTTCTCGCTGGCAGCTGCGTTGGACCAGCAGATCGATGGCAACAGCGACGCGCGTTTTGGCCGGCTCCGGGACGTTTCGCTCGCGAACGACACCACGGCCAACACGCCGGGGAAAATCTGGCCCATCGACGACCGCATGGCGTTTGGCAGCACTACGCCCACGTCGCTCGATGAGTCGCAAGTGGCCATCACCACTGCCTTGTTCAAGATGATGCGTTGATGCCCGGTCAGTGCGCCAAGGGCGCAGGGCTTGTGAGCTTCTGCACCCCCTTGCCGCCCTGGGCTCACTCTGGTTGCGGGGTCACACCCCGGCCAGCTGAAACCGCTGGTCAAAATTCATCTTGCCCAGCACGCGCAGCGCCGCGTTGCGGGTGGCGTTGTCCACCTTGCTGATGTCCAGGCTGTAGCGCTTGGCGGTGGACACCACGTCCACGCTCTGCTGGCCCCATTGCACGGCCACCAGCAGGGCGGGGCGGTGGCCGGTCTCGGCACTGCCGACGGACACGCCGCGTTGCTCGGGGCGGAGCATGAATTCCAGGCGGGGCGTGCGCACCAGGGTCAGGCGGTTGGCCCCCTGGGGCCCGAGGGCAAAAGACACGACCCAGTCGTCTTCGTCTTCGACCATGAGGAACGGGACCGGCTGGTGTGAGGCCATGGTGTGGGAGAGGAGGGTGGTGCGCGGGACCGGCTGAGCCGCCCGGTATGGGCGGCGATCAGTATGCCGAGGCGTGTGTGCGGTGGGGGCGGTAGGAACCCGGAGTTGGGTGCAACCAACGCAGGCGCCGCGCGTCAGTTTGGAGAAAGCTGGATTTGGTGGCGGGTGGTGGTGCCGTGGCGGAGTGTTTTTGGAGTCTCTCATGCCGGTTTTTTCGCCAAATTGCCGGAATGTGCTTGTGGAAAAAAGCCAGAAAGCTCCTTATTTAATAGCAATCTGCTCACTGATTTCTCCGCGTGCCAGCCGGGCGGCCAGTAGGCCGACAGCGCGCAGCGCTGGCTCCAGCCGCCCCTGCGCCGGATGTCCATAGTTGATGCGCACGCAGTGCGCAAACCGCTGGTCAGCCGAGAAGATCTGCCCCGGCGCCAGGCTGATGCCCTGCTGCAGTGCCAAGCGATGCAACTCCAGCGCGTTCACCTGGGGCGGCAGTTCCACCCACAGAAAGTACCCGCCCTCGGGCCGCGACACGCGGGTGCCTGGCGGGAAATGCTGGGCCACGGCCGCCAGGGCAATCGCCTGTTGTTGCTCCAGGCTGCGGCGCAGGGCGCGCAGGTGCCGGTCATACCCGCCTTGGGTCAGGTATTCAGACAGCGCCTGCTGCGATGGCGTGGCGGCCGATAGCGTGGTCATGAGCTTGAGCCGCTGCACGGCTGTGGCTTGGCGGCCCGCCGCCACCCAGCCCACGCGGTAGCCGGGGGCCAGGCTCTTGCTGAACGAGCTGCAGTGCATCACCAACCCCGCGCCATCAAACGCCTTGGCTGGGGGCGGGCGCTGGGGGCCAAAGTGCAGCTCGCCATACACATCGTCTTCGATCAGCGGCACGCCGTGGCGGGCGAGCAAGGCGACCAGTTCGCGCTTTTTGCCCTCGGGCATCAGGCTGCCCAGCGGGTTCTGAAAGCTGGGCATGAGCCAGCAGGCCTTGATGGGCTGGTGAGGTAGCTGGCGCTCCAGCGCCTCGGCGAGCGCCGCCAGGTCGATGCCATCGCGCGGGTGGGTGGCGATTTCCAGCGCCTGCAGGTTCAGCCGCTCCAGGGCCTGCAGCGCGGCGTAGAAGGTGGGCGATTCGACCACCACCACGTCGCCCGGCTGGGTGACGGCCTCCAAGCAGAGGTTGAGCGCCTCCATCGCGCCGTTGGTGATGATGATTTCTTCCACGTCCATAGCCATGCCGTGCACGCCGTAGCGCAGCGCGATCTGCTGGCGCAGGCGCTCGTCGCCGGGCGGCAGGCTTTGCACGATGGTCCAGGGGTCCAGCTTGCGCATGCCGCTGCCCAGGCAGCGTGCCAGACGCTCCAACGGAAACAGCTCCAGCCCCGGAAAGGCCGAGCCCAGTGGCACCAGATCGCGGTCGCGTGCCAGGCCCAGCACCTCGAACACCAGATCGCTGATCGCCACCCCGGTGGATGTGGCCGCAGGCTGCGAGGGCTGGGGCTCTGCCGGGCGGGCCTCGGCGGAGGGGGGGCGGGCGCTGACGTAGTAGCCCGAGCGCGGGCGCGCATGGATCAGCCCCTGGGCCTCCAGCAGGTAGTACGCCTCGAACACGGTGGAAGGGCTGATCCCCCGCGTGCGGCTGGCCTCGCGCACCGAGGGCACGCGGTCGCCGGGGCGCAGGGCGCCGCTATGGATGAGCTGGGCGATGGCGTCAGCGTGGCGTTCGTAGCGTTTCATGGGAGCAAAGCAAACTGATCTGTATTTTTAATCTAAATCTGAATCTGTACTGTTTTTAGGGTCGAGCGTAGAGTGGCGGACTGTGTGGGCGCACGCCTTGCGTGATGGGCCGTTGTGGGCCGCCCCAGCGTTTCTTTGCCGGACAAAAAGATCCCCATGACCGATTGCCTGCGCAGCCTGCTGCGCCCCGTTCTCTGCCTGCCTGCGGCCGCTGCCTTGTTGGCGCTGGCCCTGAGCGCCGGTGCTGTGGCCCAGACGGTGCCTGCCAGCACCACCTCTGCAACCCCGGTGGCCACTGCATCCACTGCGGCCGCGGTGCCCGTGTCTTCCATGTCTTCACGCGTGCTGGCCTGCACCGCCTGCCACGGCAAGGAAGGGCGAGCGACGCCCGATGGCTACTTTCCGCGCATTGCGGGCAAGCCAGCGGGCTATCTGGCCAACCAGCTGCTCAACTTTCGGGACGGGCGGCGCAGTTACCCGCAGATGGGTTACTTGATCGAGCACCTGACGGACGACTACCTGCGCGAGATGGCCGGGCACTTTGCTGCGCTCGACCTGCCTTACCCACCCCCGCCGCCACCCCAGGCGCCGCCCGCCGTGCTGGAGCAAGGCCGCAGGCTGGTACAGGTGGGCGATGCGGCCCGCAACATCCCTGCCTGCGTGGCCTGCCACGGTGCGGCCATGACGGGTGTGGTGCCGTCCATCCCCGGCCTGCTGGGCCTGCCGCGTGACTACCTCAACAGCCAGCTGGGTGCCTGGAAGACCGGCCAGCGCCGTGCGCATCGGCCCGACTGCATGGCCGACATTGCGCGCCAGCTCACGCCCGACGATGTGAGCGCTGTCTCGGCCTGGCTGGCCGCGCAGCCGGTGGCAGCAGGGGGCAAGCCTGCCCGCACATTGCCTGCCGCGATGCCCGCCCGCTGCGGTGGTGTGGCCGAAGTGCCCGTGGCCGCTGCGGCTGCACGCTGAGAAGGGATGCACCGATGAAACGCATCCTCTGGACCCTTTCTTCCGTTCTGGCCGCCTTGGGCATTGCAGCAGCAATGCTGATCAGCCTGAACCTGCGTGGCGAAGAGCCGCTGCCCGCCACCGAGACGCTCCAATCCACGCCTGCACTGGTGCAGCGCGGCGAATACCTGGCCCGCGTGGGCAACTGCATGGCCTGCCACACGACCCAGGGTGGCGCGCCGTTTGCGGGCGGTCGCGGCATCGAGACGCCTTTTGGCGTGGTGCACAGCTCCAACCTCACGCCCGACAAGGCGCAAGGCATTGGCAGCTGGACCTCGGCCGAGTTCTGGCGCGCCATGCACCATGGCCGCGGCAAGGACGGGCGGCTGCTGTACCCAGCCTTCCCGTACCCCAACTACACCCAGGTGGCGCGCGAGGACTCGGACGCCATCTTTGCCTATCTGCAAAGCCTGCCGGCTGCGCCAGATGCCAACCGCGCCCATGCGCTGCGCTTTCCGTACAACACGCAGGTGGCATTGGCGGTATGGCGTGCTCTGTTCTTCGCACCCGGGGCGCCCGCGGCCGAACCCACGCAGACGGCCGAATACAACCGGGGCGCCTATCTGGTCAACGGCCTGGGCCACTGCACCGCCTGCCACACGCCGCGCAATGCCCTGGGCGCCACGTCGGACGCCAAGGCCTTCACCGGCGGCCTGATCCCGGTGCAGAACTGGTATGCCCCCGCGCTCAATGCGGCGCACGAGGCGGGCGTGAAGGACTGGCGTACCGATGACGTGGTGGCCTTGCTGAAAACCGGCGTGGCCCCGCAGGGCTCCGTGCTGGGCCCCATGGCCGAGGTGGTATTCCGCAGCACGCAGTACCTGAGCAACGCCGATGCGCGCGCCATGGCCGTCTACCTGCAGGCCCTGCCGCAGCAGGACCGCAAGGCGCCAGCCACCGCGGCCCCGCCCCCCGCCAGCGCGATGGCGCGGGGCGGCAAGGTGTACGAGCAGCAATGCGCCCAGTGCCATGGCGACCGGGGGCAGGGCGAGCCCGGCGCATTTCCGGCGCTGGCGGGCAACCGCGCCGTCACGCTGGCCGACCCCACCAACCTGGTGCGCGTGGTGCTGCAGGGCGGCTACCTGCCCGCCACGGCAGGCAATCCGCGTCCGCACGGCATGCCGCCGTTTCAGCAGACGCTGTCGGGCGAAGAAGTGGCGGCGGTGACCACGTTTGTGCGCAACAGCTGGGGCAATCAGGCGCCGGGTGTGGGTACCATCGAGGTCTATCGCGCGCGTGAGCGGCGCGGCATGTAGCGCTGGGCCTGGGGCCTGCGCCCGCCGCACTGCAGCGCGGTCCTTCCAGGAGCCCTTTTGATGTCCAGTCCCGCTGCACTGCCAGAACCGACCCCCACGAGCCATGGTGCCGCCACGCCCAGCGGCTGGTGGGCCGTGTGCCTGTGTGCAGCGTGGTGTGGCACCTGCGGCATCTACCGCCCCTTGTTCGACGAATTGGCCCGTGCGCACCCGGACGTGCGGTTTGAATGGGTGGACATCGAAGATGAGTCCGATCTGGTCGGTGACCTGGACGTGGAAACCTTTCCTACTCTGCTGATTGCCGACGGCGAGCGGGCCCTGTTCCTGGGTCCGCTGTTGCCGCAGGCGCCGGTGCTGACACGGTTATTGACCAGTCTGCAGGCGGCAGCGCCCGGTGGTGCGGGGGCGGGGGGCGACGCCCAGGGTGTTTTCGAGCGCGTGCGTGCAGCGCGCGGCGGCTAGTGGGCGGTCTTGCGGGCTGGTAGCGGTCGTTACCGTAGCACCGCCAATTGCTTGAATGCTCTTTATTTGATAGCTGATGGCGCATGATCCACTAGCGCTACAGCCACTTTTTGCTCGAAATCCGTGTCCACACCCTGCCCACCCTGGTTCCCGCTCAATTCACTGCAGGCCCAGTGCGACAAGGGCGCGTGGGAGCGAGGCATGGAGCTGTACCGCCAGGCAGACGTGGTGCGCGTGGGTATCCGGCAGCCAGCGGAGGGCCGCTGGGCTCTGGCGGGTGAAGTGCAGGGCAGCTCGCCCCACCCGTACGAGGTGTCCGTACAACTGGTGCTTGCGCCCAACGGCCAGGTCAAGCAATGGTCGGGCGACTGCAGCTGCCCCGTGGGGGCAGATTGCAAACACGCTGTGGCCCTGACCCTGGAGGCCGCGCACCGCGACCCGGCGCAGGGCCCGTCGTCCACGCGGGCTGCCGATGCGCTCAAGGCCATGCAGGAGCGCAAAGAGGCCCTGGCGCGCGCCGAGGCCGAGGCCCGCCTTCTGCATTGGCTGCAGGAGTGGGACCGGGCCCTGGGCGTTGCCGTGCCGCAAGATCCGGTCGCACGGCCGGGGCGGCCCGAGTGTTATCTCTATCTGGTCTCTACCGTAGGGCGGGCGCGCACCAGCGTGCCGCAGTTGCAGCTGGAGGCCGTGGTGTCGTACCCCAAGCTCACGGGCGGCTGGGCCAAGCCGCAGCAGATCCGCACCCAGCCCGCGCCCGGCCAGGCCGTGTACGACCGCGCCAGCGATGCCGACCGCCAGGTGCTGCAGCTGCTGCGCGCCATGCCGCGCAGCGTGGGGTACTACTCGGCCTACAGCGTCGCGCCCATCGGGGTGCTGGAGGGCGCGGTGGGCCTGCTGGCGCTGGAGCAGGCAGCGGCCACGGGCCGCCTGTTTGTGGATGCGGGTGGGTCTACCGTGGGTGCGCCTTTGCAATGGGGCGATGCGCTGCCGATCACGTGGGCGTGGCAGGCATCCACGCCCGCGCAAGGCAGCGAGGCTGTCTGGGGGCTACAGGCACGGCTGCCGGGCGACACTGCGGTTCTTTGCGACAACCACCCGCCCTTGTACCTGGACGCCGTCCAGGGCGTTTGCGGCCCGGTGCACGCCGAGGGCCTGAGCCCGGCCCAGGTGGCCATGCTGCTCAAGGCACCCGCGCTCACTGCTGCGGCGCTGCAAAAGCACCATGCCGAGGTGGTGCGCCGCATTGGCGGCGTGTTGCCGTTGCCTCCGGCGCTGGGCCTTCTCACGCAGGTGCGGGGCGTGAAACCCGTGGCGCGCTTGCATTTGGCCCCGTCACCTGCAAACAAGGTGGCCGAAATGGGGCTCATCACTGCGCAATTGCGGTTTGACTACCAGGGCCATGTGGGCTGGTGGGCGGGACAGGATCTGGCGGTGCTGGTGCGCGGTGCCGACGGCGGCCAGGTGCTGCTGCAGCGCGATGCGGTGGCTGAACGCCATGCCATCGAGCGCCTGGAAGGTCTGGGCCTTCTGGCCACGGACGACGGCCTGTTCGGCATCCCCGGCGAGCGCCCGCAGGACGACTGGATGCACTGGGCGGACGACGGCTTTGCAGCGCTGCGCGACGCGGGGTTGGATGTCACGCTGGACCCGGCGCTGCAGGGCTGGGTGCAGCACGCCGACCGGCTGGATGTGGTGCTGCAGCCTGGGGGTGACGATGCGGCCACATCGCCCTGGTTTGCGCTGTCGCTGGGCATGGAGATCAATGGCGTGCGCCACAACATCCTGCGCTGGCTGCCCGACCTGATTGCTGCCGCCGCAGCCCAGCCGCTGGACCCTGCGACGGGCCTGCCCCAGCTGCCTGCGCATGTCTACATGGCCTCTTTGACCGGCCCTGGCTTTGTGCGCCTGCCCACCGATGCGCTACGGCCCTGGATGGCCGCGCTGCTCGATCTGGCGGGCGACCGCGCGCGTGATTTCAACGCCGACAGCCTCAAGCTTTCGCGCCTGGACGCCCTGCGTACCAGTACTGCGCTGGGCGAGGGCGCGGTGTGGCAAGGCGCCGCTGCCTTGCACGACATGGTGGCCCAGCTGCGGGGCGCCAGCGCCTTGCCCGAGGTGCCGCTGCCCGCCAGCGTGCGCGCCACGCTGCGCCCGTACCAGCAGCAGGGTCTGAACTGGCTGCAGTTTTTGCGGGCCCACGGCCTGGCCGGTGTGCTGGCCGACGACATGGGCCTGGGCAAAACGCTGCAGACCCTGGCGCACATCCAGGTCGAAAAAGACGCGGGGCGGCTGACTACCCCCGCACTGGTCATCGCACCCGTGAGCCTGATGGGCAACTGGCAGCGCGAGGCCGCCCGCTTTTGCCCGGGCCTGCGGTGTCTGGTGCTGCATGGCGCGGGGCGGCATGAAGTGGCCGATGAAGTCACCGCGCACGACCTGGTCATCGCGCCGTACTCGCTGCTGCAGCGCGACCGAGACCGCTGGCTGGTGCACCCGTGGCACCTGGTGGTGCTGGACGAAGCCCAGAACATCAAGAACGCCAGCAGCCAGGCCGCGCAGGTGGTGGGCGAGCTGCAGGCGCGACACCGGCTGTGCCTGTCGGGCACCCCCATGGAAAACCACCTGGGCGAGATCTGGAGCCTGTTCCACTTCTTGATGCCGGGCTTTCTGGGCAGCGCGACGCGCTTCAAGGAGGTGTTTCGCACCCCCATTGAAAAGCAGGGCGACGGCGCGCGCATGGCGCAACTGCGTGCGCGCATCACGCCCTTCATGCTGCGGCGCACCAAGGCCCTGGTGGCGGGGGAGCTTCCGCCCAAGGTGGAATCGGTCATGCCCGTGGAGCTGACGGGCGCGCAGGCCGACCTGTACGAAACCATCCGTCTGGGTATGGAAAAGACCGTGCGCGAGGCGTTGCAGTCCAAGGGGCTGGCGCAATCGCAGATCACGATCCTGGACGCACTGCTCAAGCTGCGGCAGGTGTGCTGCCACCCGCAGCTGGTGCCGCTGGAGGCTGCTGCCAAGGTCAAGACGTCGGCCAAGCTCGGCCACTTGATGGCACTGCTGCCCGAAATGCTGGCCGAGGGGCGTCGTGTTTTGCTTTTCTCACAGTTCACCAGCATGCTCACGCTGATCGAGGCCGAGCTGAAGGCGCGCAACCTGCCCTGGGTCAAGCTCACAGGGCAAAGTGTCAAGCGCGACGCGATCATCGAGCAGTTCACCAGCGGGCAGGTGCCCCTGTTCCTCATCAGCCTCAAGGCGGGCGGGGTGGGGCTGAACCTGCCGCAGGCCGACACCGTGATCCATTTCGACCCCTGGTGGAACCCGGCGGTAGAGGACCAGGCCACCGACCGCGCCCACCGCATCGGCCAGACGCAAAGCCTGTGGGTGATCAAGCTGGTGGCGCAGGGCACGATTGAAGAAAAGATCCTGGCGCTGCAGGAGCGCAAGGCCGAACTGGCAGACAGCCTGTACAGCGGCGCGGCCGCTCGCAAGGAGCCGCTCTTTACCGAAACCGATCTGGCAGAGCTACTGCAGCCGCTATCAGTGTCATAGCGGCTGGCGCGCTCCGGGCCAGCGGGAGATGCAGATTTGGCACGCGGCCGCCCGGCAGGCTGCATGAACACTGGCTTGGGCAGGTTGACAACAGTTTTCGCGGTCCTCGCCTTTGCAAATCAACACTTTACAGGCTACAATACGATTCTCACGACCAAACGGGCGGGTACCAACCGCCCGTTTTTTTTGGTCGAACGCTTTTGGAGCTCGAAGCTGTCGGGGAAGAGTCTCCGGGGGTTATCGGGTTTTTTGTTTTTCCGGGATTGAACTGAACACGTGGCATTGCAGCAAGTCGTTGAACAAATTGTGGCGGGCCTGGGGTATGACCTGGTGGAGATCGAGCGCTCTGCCGGTGGCCTGTTGCGCGTCACCATCGACTTGCCTTGGGTGCAGCCTGCCGCTGATGCGCCCCAGCCCCTGATCGAGCAGTTCGTGACGGTCGAGGATTGCGAGAAGGTCACCCGCCAGCTGCAGTTTGCGCTGGAGGTCGATGGCGTCGAGTACAAGCGCCTCGAAGTGTCATCCCCCGGTATCGACCGGCCTCTGCGCCACGAGCAAGACTTCGTGCGTTTCGAGGGCTCGGTCATCGACATCACCCTGAAGGCGCCCATCGGCGCCGCAGCAGCGGGAGGGCAGGTCAACGCCACCCGCAAGAAATTTCGCGGCACGCTGGAGCGGGCCGAGGCTGGTGGCTGGCAGATCGTCTGGAGCGACGAGCCGCCGGTCAAGCCAGGTCAAAGAGTCAGCAAGAAACGCGTGCCAGCCCCTTTGCAGGCGATGGGCTTTACCCTGGACGAGTGCCGTGATGTGCGCCTGGCGCCCATCGTGGACTTCAAGGGGCGCGCAGGCAAGGCCGGGGCGGCACCCGCCTGATTTGCTGCTGAAAATTGTGGGGTGGGTGGCCGCAGCGCGCAGCCCCGCCCTCGGGTGATTGAAATAGGAGAGTCGTCGCATGAATCGCGAATTGTTGATGTTGGTTGAGGCCATTTCGCGCGAAAAGAACGTGGAGCGTGATGTGGTCTTGGGCGCCGTGGAGTCGGCCCTGGCCCAGGCTACCAAGAAGCTGTACCAGGGCGAGGTGGACATTCGTGTGTCCGTCGATCGCGACAGCGGCAACTACGAGACTTTCCGTCGCTGGCTGGTCGTGCCCGACGATGCCGGCCTGCAAAACCCTGAAGCCGAAGAACTGCTCATGGATGCGCGCGACCGCATCCCCGACATCGAAGTCGGTGAGTACATCGAGGAAGGCGTCGAGTCCGTGCCCATCGGGCGCATCGGCGCCATGGCCGCCAAGCAGGTCATCCTCCAGAAGATCCGTGACGCCGAGCGCGAAATGTTGCTCAACGACTTCATGTCGCGCGGCGAAAAGATCTTCACCGGTACCGTCAAGCGCATGGACAAGGGCGACATCATTGTCGAGTCCGGCCGCGTGGAAGGTCGTCTGCGTCGCAACGAAATGATCCCCAAGGAAAACCTGCGCAGCGGCGACCGCGTGCGGGCCATGATCATGGAAGTCGACCTCACGCTGCGTGGCGCACCCATCATCCTGTCGCGTTCGGCGCCCGAGTTCATGATCGAGCTCTTCCGCAACGAAGTGCCCGAGATCGAGCAAGGCCTGCTGGAGATCAAGTCCTGCGCCCGTGACCCCGGCTCGCGCGCCAAGATCGCCGTGCTGTCGCACGACAAGCGTGTGGACCCCATCGGCACTTGCGTCGGCGTGCGCGGCACCCGTGTGAATGCGGTCACCAACGAGCTCGCTGGCGAGCGCGTGGACATCGTGCTGTGGTCGGAAGACCCGGCACAGTTCGTGATTGGTGCACTGGCCCCGGCCAACGTGTCCTCTATCGTGGTCGATGAAGAAAAGCACGCCATGGACGTGGTGGTGGACGAGGAAAACCTTGCCATCGCCATTGGCCGTGGTGGTCAGAACGTGCGCCTGGCGTCCGACCTGACCGGCTGGAAGATCAACATCATGGACGCCGCCGAAAGCGCGCAAAAGCAGGCCAACGAGACCGACACTGCCCGCAAGTTGTTCATGGAAAAGCTGGATGTGGACGAGGAAATCGCCGACATCCTGATCTCCGAAGGTTTCAACAGCCTCGAAGAAGTGGCCTACGTGCCGCTGCAGGAGATGCTGGAGATCGAAAGCTTCGACGAAGACACCGTCAACGAGCTGCGTGCCCGCGCCAAGGACGCGCTGCTCACCATGGAAATCGCCCGTGAGGAAAGCGTGGAAGAGGTCTCCCAGGACCTGCGCGACCTCGAAGGCCTCACCCCCGAGCTGATTGCCAAGTTGGCTGAAGGCGGTGTGCACACACGTGACGACCTGGCCGATCTGGCCATTGATGAACTGACCGACCTGACCGGACAGTCTGCAGAAGAAGCCAAGGCCTTGATCATGAAGGCGCGCGAACACTGGTTCGCGGGGCAAGAGTAAAGGTCAGGGAGGCACGAACCACATATGTCCAGTAACACTGTCGCCGAGTTCGCCACCGAACTCAAAAAATCGCCTGAAACCCTGCTCGACCAGCTCAAGGCTGCGGGCGTGGGCAAGGCTGCCCCCTCTGACGCGTTGACCGAGTCGGACAAGCAAAAGCTGCTGGCCTACCTGCAGGCCAGCCATGGCACGAGCTCTGCCGATCGCAAGAAGATCACGCTGGTCAAGAAGTCCACCAGCGAAATCAAGCAGGCCGATGCCACGGGCAAGGCCCGTACCATCCAGGTGGAAGTGCGCAAGAAGCGCACGTTCATCCAGCGCGATGAAGGTGCCGAGGCCTCTGCCGAGTCGCACGCACCTGCCGCAGCGGAAGAACCTGCCGTGTCGAGTGAGGACCTCGAACTGTCCCGCCGCGAGGAAGAAGCTCGCCGCCAGGCCGAGCTGATCCGTCGCCAGGAGGCCGAGCTGGCTGAGAAGCGCGCGGAGCGCGAGGCCCGCGAAAAGCGTGAGCGCGAAGCTGAAGAGCGCGCTGCCGCCTACGCTGCCCAGGAAGCCGAGAAGAAGGCCCAGGCTTCTGCCGTCAAGCAGGAAGCCACCCGCGAACAGGCTGCTGAAGCTGCTGCGCGCAATGCCGCACAGACTGAAGCCCGCGAGAAGGCCGCTGCCGAATCCAAGGCGCGTGCCGACGAGGAAACCGCGCGCGCAGCCGATCTGGACGCTCGCCGTCGCAAGGCCGAGGCCGAGGCTGCCGCCATCCGCTCCATGATGGCCACGCCCAAGAAGGCGGTCATGGTTGCGAAGAAGCCCGAGGAACCCAAGCCAGTGGCCAAGCCCGCTGCGGTGGGTGACGCCAAGAAGGGCACGTTGCACAAGCCGGCTGTCGGTACGGGCGTGGCGCGCGCAGGGGCTCCCGCCGCTGCCGGGGCCGGCGCAGGTGCGCCCGGCGCGGGCAAGGAAGTCAAATCGGCCAAGCTGTCTTCCAGCTGGGCCAATGACACGGCCAAGAAGAAGGAAATCAAGACCCGCGGCGACAGCAGCGGCGGTGTCGGTCGCAACAACTGGCGTGGTGGCCCCCGTGGCCGCCGTGGCGACAACCGCGACCACCGTGATGATCACCAGCAGGCTGCACCGGCCGAGGCGCGCATCATCGAAGTGCATGTGCCCGAGACCATCACCGTGGCCGAGCTGGCGCACAAGATGTCGATCAAGGCGTCCGAGGTCATCAAGGCGTTGATGAAGATGGGTCAGATGGTCACCATCAACCAGCCTCTGGACCAGGACACTGCCATGATCGTGGTGGAAGAAATGGGCCACAAGGCGGTGGTGGCAGCGCTGGACGATCCAGAAGCCTTCACCGACGAAGATTCGGGCCAGAAGGACGCCGAACTGTTGCCACGCGCTCCGGTGGTCACGGTCATGGGCCACGTGGACCATGGCAAGACCTCGCTGCTGGACTACATCCGCCGCGCGAAGGTGGCTGCGGGCGAAGCCGGCGGTATCACGCAGCACATTGGTGCCTATCACGTGGAAACGCCACGCGGCATGGTGTCCTTCCTCGACACCCCCGGTCACGAGGCCTTCACGGCCATGCGTGCCCGTGGTGCCCAGGCGACCGACATCGTGATCCTGGTGGTGGCTGCCGATGACGGCGTCATGCCCCAGACCAAGGAAGCCATCAAGCACGCCAAGGCGGCGGGTGTTCCTATCGTGGTGGCGATCACCAAGGCCGACAAGCCCGATGCCAACCCCGACCGCGTCAAGCAGGAACTGGTGGTGGAAGAGGTGGTGCCTGAAGAATACGGTGGCGATTCGCCGTTCGTGCCTGTGTCTTCCAAGACCGGCATGGGCATCGACACGCTGCTGGAGCAGGTGCTGCTGCAGGCCGAAGTGCTGGAACTCAAGGCGCCGGTCGACTCGCTGGCCAAGGGCCTGGTGATTGAAGCGCAACTGGACAAGGGACGCGGCCCGGTGGCCACGGTGCTGGTGCAGTCCGGCACGCTCAAGGTGGGCGATGTGGTGCTGGCCGGCCAGACCTTTGGTCGTGTGCGCGCCATGCTGGACGAAAACGGCCGCGTGGCCAAGACGGCCGGTCCTTCGATCCCCGTGGAAATCCAGGGCCTGACCGAAGTGCCGCAGGCAGGTGACGAGTTCATGGTGCTGACGGACGAGCGCCGTGCCCGCGAAATCGCCACCTACCGCGCTGGCAAGTTCCGCAACACCAAGCTGGCCAAGCAGCAGGCTGCGAAGCTGGAGAACATGTTCGCCGACATGACGGCGGGCGAGGTCAAGACCCTGCCCATCATCGTCAAGGCCGACGTGCAAGGTTCGCAGGAAGCGCTGTCGCAGTCGTTGCTCAAGCTCTCGACCGACGAGATCAAGGTCCAGCTGGTGTATGCCGGTGTGGGCGGTATCAGCGAGTCCGACATCAACCTGGCCATTGCCTCCAAGGCCATCGTGATCGGTTTCAACGTGCGTGCCGATGCCGGTGCGCGCAAGACGGCCGAGAGCAACGGTGTGGACCTGCACTACTACAGCATCATCTATGACGCTGTGGACGAGCTCAAGGTCGCCATGTCCGGCATGCTGGCACCCGAGCAGCGCGAGGAAGTCATCGGCACGGCCGAGATCCGCACGGTGTTCGTCGCCACGAAGATCGGCACGATTGCTGGTTCGTACATCACCTCGGGCATGGTCCACCGCAACGCACGCTTCCGTCTGCTGCGCGACAACGTGGTGGTCTACACGGGCGAAGTCGATTCGGTCAAGCGTCTCAAGGACGATGTCAAGGAAGTCAAGGAAGGCTTCGAGTGCGGTATCAAGCTCAAGAACTACAACGACATCAAGGAAGGCGATCAACTCGAATTCTTTGATATCAAGGAAATCGCACGCACGCTGTAAAGCGGGGCGACGACGAGAGCGACGACTACGACATGGCTGCGAAGAAATCTGCCACCCCCAACCGCGCCTTCAAGGTGGCCGATCAGATCCAGCGCGATCTGACGGAACTGATCGCGCGCGAGTTGAAAGACCCGCGCGTGGGCATGGTGACGCTGCAGGGCGTGGAGGTGACCCCCGACTACGCCCACGCCAAGGTGTTCTTCAGCCTGCTGACGGGCGACCCTGTGGAAACCCAGGCGGCGCTCAACCAGGCGGCGGGATTCCTGCGCAATGGTCTGTTCAAGCGTCTGCACATCCACACCGTGCCTACGCTGCACTTCGTGTTCGACCGCACCTCCGAGCGTGCGGCCGACATGAACGCCTTGATTGCCAAGGCCGTTTCTTCGCGCGCGAAAGAGGACTAGTCCATGAACGCGCCACGCACCAGGGTGCAGCGGCGCCCTGTGCATGGGGTGTTGCTGCTCGATAAACCGCTCGGCCTGTCGAGCAATGACGCCTTGCAAAAGGCGAAATGGCTGCTGCGCGCCGAGAAGGCGGGCCACACCGGCACGCTGGACCCGCTGGCCTCCGGGGTATTGCCCCTGTGTTTTGGGGCGGCTACCAAGTTCAGCCAGCTGCAACTGAACGCACCGAAAACCTATGAAGCCGTGGCGCTGCTGGGTGTCACCACCACCACCGGCGACGCCGAGGGCGACGTGGTGGAGCGGCGTGAGGTGCTGCCTGAGCAGGCGACTCCAGAGCGCCTGGCGGCTGTGCAACGGCAGTTCACCGGCCCCATTCGCCAGGTGCCGCCCATGCACAGCGCGCTCAAAAAGGACGGCAAGGCGCTGTACGAATATGCGCGCGCCGGTGTCACGGTGGAGCGCGAGGCGCGCGACGTGGTCATTCATGACCTTAAACTTACGCTGGTGCAGACCGATCATGCGCAGACAGCTATCAAAATAATAGTAACCTGCAGCAAGGGCACTTACATTCGCACCTTGGGTGAGGACATTGGTGCGGCACTGGGTTGTGGCGCGCACCTGACCTTTTTGCGCCGCATCGATACCGGGGGCCTTGGCGTGGAGCGCTGCATCTCGCTGGCGCAGCTGGAGGCCTTGCCCGAGGCGGAACGCGTTGCCTGTCTGGAAGCACCTGAATCCCTGCTGGCACAACACGTGCGTGTCACGCTGAACAGCGAGAATGCAGTCCGGTTCCTGTCGGGCGTGCGGCGTCGCGGCAACTGGCCCGATGCCAGTGCCGTGGCGGTGTTTGGCGAGAATCCCCCGGCGCTGCTGGGGGTGGGCCACATCGTGGGCGGGGAGCTGGTGCCGGACAGGCTCCTGAGTCCGCTGGAAATTCAACAAATTTTGGAAGGCACGCCGCATTCCGCGCCAACAGCGCACAGCGGCACATTGGAAAAACTATGACTAAACAAATCCGCAACATCGCCATCATTGCCCACGTTGACCATGGCAAAACCACCATGGTTGACCAGCTGCTGCGCCAGTCCGGCACTTTTGCCGACCACGAAAAGGTCGTCGATACCGTGATGGACAACAACGCGATCGAAAAGGAACGCGGCATCACCATCCTGGCCAAGAACTGCGCCGTGAGCTGGAAGGGTACGCACATCAACATCGTGGACACCCCCGGCCACGCGGACTTCGGCGGCGAAGTGGAACGTGCCCTGTCCATGGTGGACAGCGTGGTGCTGCTGATCGATGCGCAAGAAGGCCCCATGCCCCAGACGCGTTTCGTGACCAAGAAGGCCCTGGCCCTGGGCCTGCGCCCCATCCTGGTGGTGAACAAGGTGGACAAGCCCGGTGCCAACCCCGACAAGGTTGTGAACGCTGCGTTCGACCTGTTCGACAAGCTGGGCGCCACCGACGAGCAACTCGACTTCCCCGTGGTGTACGCCTCGGGCATCAACGGCTGGTCGTCGCTGGAAGAAGGCGCGCCTGGCGAGCAGTGGGGCCCCGACATGTCGGCCCTGTTCGACACCATCCTCTCGCACGTGCCACCGAACACGGGTGACGCCAACGCCCCGCTGCAGCTGCAGATCTCGGCGCTGGATTTCTCCACCTTCGTGGGCCGCATCGGCGTGGGCCGTATCAGCCAAGGCACCCTCAAGCCCATGATGGACGTGGTCGTCATGGAAGGTCCTGATGGCAAGGCCGTCAAGGGCCGCGTGAATCAGGTGCTGACGTTCCAAGGTCTGGATCGCATGCAGACGCCCCTGGCAGGCCCTGGCGACATCGTGCTGATCAACGGCATTGAAGACATCGGCATCGGCGTGACTGTGACCGACCCTGCCAACCCCGCGCCGCTGCCCATGCTCAAGGTGGACGAGCCCACGCTGACCATGAACTTCTGCGTGAACACCTCGCCGCTGGCAGGTCGTGAAGGCAAGTTCGTGACCAGCCGCCAGATCTGGGACCGCCTGCAGAAGGAACTGCAGCACAACGTGGCCCTGCGCGTGAACGAGACCGACGAAGAAGGCATCTTCGAAGTGATGGGCCGTGGTGAACTGCACCTGACCATCCTCTTGGAAAACATGCGCCGCGAAGGCTACGAACTGGCTGTGTCCAAGCCCCGCGTGGTGTTCAAGGACATCGACGGCGTCAAGCACGAGCCTATCGAGCTGGTGACGGCCGACATCGAAGAAGGCCACCAGGGCGGCGTGATGCAGGCCCTGGGCGAGCGCAAGGGCGAGTTGGTGAACATGGAGTCCGACGGCCGTGGCCGCGTGCGCCTGGAATACCGCATCCCGGCCCGTGGCCTGATCGGTTTCACCAACGAGTTCCTGAACCTGACGCGTGGTTCGGGCCTGATCTCCAACATCTTCGACAGCTACGAGCCGCACAAGGGCGACATCGGTGGCCGCAAGAACGGTGTGCTGATCTCCATGGACGACGGTGAAATTTTCACCTACGCCCTGGGAAAGCTGGATGACCGTGGCCGCATGTTCGTGAAGGCGAACGACCCCGTGTATGAAGGCATGATCGTCGGCATCCACAGCCGCGACAACGACCTGGTGGTGAACGCCACGCGCACCAAGCAGCTGACCAACTTCCGCGTATCCGGCAAGGAAGACGCGATCAAGATCACGCCTCCGATCGACCTCACGCTCGAATACGGCGTGGAATTCATCGAAGACGACGAACTGGTCGAGATCACGCCCAAGTCCGTGCGCCTGCGCAAGCGCCACCTGACCGAAAACGAGCGCAAGCGCGCTTCCCGGTCCTGATGGGCTGAGCGTCCCCGGAAGGGCCACTGCTGCGCAGTGGCCTTTTTTCCGTCTGCAACCCGAAATCAATGTTGAAACTCACGCATTCCCGCGCTGTGCTGCTGATGGTGGCGGTCACTTTGATGTGGTCGATCGCCGGCGTAGTCACGCGCCATCTGGAGCACGCATCGAGCTTTGAGGTGACCTTCTGGCGCAGTTTCTTCACGCTGCTGTCGCTGTTGGTCATCCTGCCCGTGCTGCAGGGCCGGGCGATGTTTGCCTCCATGCGCCATGGCGGCCGAGCGGTGTGGATCTCCGGCGTGTGCTGGAGCGTGATGTTCACGGCGTTCATGGTGGCGCTGGTGCTCATGCCGGTGGCCAATGTGCTGGTCACCATGGCGGTGGGGCCGCTGCTCACCGCGCTGTTTGCGCGGGTGTTCATTGGCCATCACATTGCCCCGCGCACCTGGGCAGCGATTGGGGTGGCGGGCCTTGGCATCGCGTGGATGTATGGTTCGCAGATGGCAGGCCTGCCGCTGGCGGGCACGCTGGTGGCGCTGTGCGTGCCGGTGGCTGCAGCCGTGAACTGGACGGTGGTGCAGCATTCGCAGCGCCACGGGCATGCGGTGGACCTGGTGCCGGCGGTGCTGGTGGGTGCGGTGATTTCGGTGGTGGCCACACTGCCGTTGGCGCTGCCTTTTCAGGCGTCGGCCCATGACCTGGGTCTGCTGGCGCTGCTGGGCGTGGTGCAATTGGCCATCCCTTGTGTGCTGGCCGTGCGCTGCGGGCGTGTGCTGAAGGCGCCCGAGATGGCGCTGCTCGGTCTGCTGGAGGTGATTTTCGGCATCTTGCTGGCATGGCTGGGCGCGGGCGAAAAGCCCGGCACGGCGGTGCTGACGGGGGGCGCGCTGGTGATCGGTGCGCTGGTTTTCAATGAACTGTTGGGTTGGAAGGAACAAAAATGACGGAGACGGTCGTGTCGGAAGTGTTGAGCGAAGTGCGAGGCCAGGTGGGCTTCATTACCCTGAATCGCCCGCGTGCGCTCAATGCCCTGTCGCTGGGCATGGTGCGTGACCTGATGGGCATCCTGCTGGCCTGGCAGAACGATGCCCGGGTGCTGGCCGTGGCGATTCGCGGCAGCAACAAGGAAGGCCCGTTTGGCGCCTTTTGCGCAGGCGGTGATATCCGCTTTCTGCACCAGGCGGGCAGCCAGGGCAATCCGTTGATCGAGGATTTCTTCACCGAGGAGTACGCGCTCAATCACCTGATCCACAACTATCCCAAGCCCTACATCGCTTTCATGGACGGCATCGTGATGGGCGGCGGCATGGGCATCAGCCAGGGCGCAGCGCTGCGCGTGGTGACCGAACGCACGAAGATGGCCATGCCCGAGACGGCCATTGGCCTCTTCCCGGACGTGGGCGGTGGGTACTTTCTGAGCCGTTGCCCCGGCCGTGTGGGCGAGTGGCTGGCGCTGACGGGCGACACCATCGGCGCTGCCGACGCCATCGCCTACCAGCTGGCCGATGGCTGCCTGCCCTCAGACCGGCAGGCGGCGGTGTGGGAGGCTCTGGCCACACAAAGCTTTGCGGATGGCGCAGCCATCAAGACCTATATTGCTTCTCAATTTGTAGCGGCTCAGGCAAGCGGTTCTAGCGCTTTGGCAGATATTGACCAATATTTTGCTCTGCCAACCGTCGGTGACATCGTGCAGGCACTCGAAGCCTCCGACAGCGACTGGGCACGCGCCACGGCGGCCACGCTGCGCAAGCGTTCGCCGCTGATGCTGCATGTGGTGCTGGAGCAGATCCGCCGTGCCCGTGCAATGGGCCTGGCCGACGACCTGCGCATGGAGCGCGACATGGTGCGCCACTGCTTCTTCCTGCGCCCTGGGCAGAGTGAGACGGTGGAGGGCATTCGTGCCCTGGCCGTGGACAAAGACCATGCACCCCAATGGAATCCTGGCCGCATTGAAGACGTGACGCCGGATATGGTCACGCCCTTCTTTGCCAGTCCCTGGCCTGCGCACGCGCACCCTCTGGCCAGCCTGGCCTGATCGGCGAACGTCGTCACCGGGCGGAGCCCCTGGCGGCGCGTCAGGGGTTCAACTGTTGGTAGACGAAGGTGGCCAGGGTCAGCAGCTCGGGGCGCGACAGCTGCCCGCTCAGCGCATAGCCAAAGCCTGCATCCGTCCAGTAAAAGCCAGGCACCGGGCCTTCCTGGGTGAACTGGAACGCAGTGGTGGGTGCTGCGGTGGGTGCTACCGGCTTGGCCTTGTTATCGTTGGCCGGGTGGGTCGGTACGGGCGCCAGGGCGCCCAGGTACAGCGTGATGCGCTGGCCGGTGCTGTTCTGGTACATGAACTGTGCACGCACGCCGGTGTCGCCGGGCAACAACCGGCCGCCCACCAGCTCGTAGCCTTGCGCGCCCAGCGCGGGCACTTTGAGAGGGCGATCCAGCCGCTTGGACAGCCATTGCACCAGGTGGTCTTGCTGGGCGGCTGTGACCTCAACCGGGTGACGCACTTCGGGTTGGTACACCGCGTGGGCGACCGAGGCCTGTTGGGCGAAGCGCTGCGCCGGTCCGGCAACCGCCTGCATGGTGCCTGGGCCTGCCGCGATGGTTTTGCCGGACATCCCCGCGGGCCACTGGCTGCGTCCTGTCCAGCCCAGCACAAAGGCCAGCAGCACCGAAGCGGCCATCCCACCCCAACGCCACCACTGCGTGTGTTGCTCTCGTCGATCTGTAGCACGCAACGCAGCGGCCAGCATGGCGTCGGGAACAGGGGCGTGGAGCAGGTCCTGATGCAGGGCGTGCAGCCGTTGCCGCTGCGCCTGCCAGTGAGACATGGTGGCCTGAGCCGCCTCGTTGCCCCGCAGTTGCTCACGCAGCGCCTGGGCCTGCGCCGGCGGCAACTGGCCGTCCACAAGGGCATGCCAGGCGCTGGTTTCGTCAGCGCGTGGTGGGGGGGCAGGGCGGGTCGTGTCCATGGTGGAGGAGGATCGGGGTCTGGGGACTATTTGAGGCGGCGCAGTGCAGGCGCTGTGCCTGCTGCTGGGCCTGCCGGGGCGCCTTGTGCAGCCTGGGCGGGGCCCTGCGTGGGCTCACGGTCCATCAGTGCGCGCAGGCGCATGCGGGCCCGCGAGAGACGTGACATGACGGTGCCCACCGGAACGCCGAGGATGCGCGCAGTGTCTTCGTAGCTCATGTCCTCCATGGCGACCAGCAGCAGTACGGCCCGCTGGTCTGCGGGCAGGCGCTGCAGGCAGCGCTCCAGGTCCAGCGCATCGTCTGAGGGCTCGCGGGCCCCGGGCAACTGGTCCTGAACGTCATCGATATCCACTGGCGCCAGCGCGGGCTGCGCGCGGCGCTGGTTGTGGTGCAGGTTGTGCATGAGCGTGAACAGCCATGCGCGCAGGTCAGTGCCGGTGCGCCACAGCAGCCATTTGCTGCAGGCCCGCTCCAGTGTGTCCTGCACTAGGTCGTCGGCGGCCCAGGCGTCCCCTGTCAACACCCGCGCGTAGCGGCGAAGGCCCGGCAGCTGTTCGATGACCTGGGTGCGGTTCATGCAGTGCGGAGCCTGTGCGGCTTTGAACGGGTTCTCAGGGCCGAGCGGTGTGCCAGACCTGGTTCACGCCATCACCCGTTTTGTCGCCGGGCTTGGTGTCCTTGATCCAGTAGTACAGGGGCTTGCCCTTGTAGGCCAGCTGGGTCTTGCCGTCGTCGCGGGTGATGACGCTGTAGTCGCCGCTGGGGGCCTTGCTGGCCATGAGCGGCGGCCAGTTGGTGGCGCAGGGGCCGTTGCACACCGATTTGCCGCTGCCCGTAGCGTCGCGGTCGAACGTGTAAAGCGTCATGCCGCCTGCGCCGACGAGTACGCCGTCCATGGTTTTCACGGGGCTGTCGGCCGCCATGGTGGAGCAGCCGGCAATGGCCAGGAACGCAGCAATGGAAAGGATCTTTTTCATGGTTTCTCCAGGTAGAAGAGGGATTGCAGATAACGGCACATACCGCCTTGCACCTCCACAAACACAAGGGCGCGGAGGTTTATTCCACCACGCATGAAAAAAAGTCGCTTGCATCAAAACTGGCGCGGCTCCAACCAGCGCCCCCGCGAAAGGGCCGGAAGCGTCCCTCTTTGGGGGCAGGTGCGTAGCACCTCCGGGGACTAACGATTCCTGCTCTTCATGGCGCGCTCCACTTCGCGCTTGCCTTCGCGGTCCTTGATGGTGTCGCGCTTGTCATGCTCTGCCTTGCCCTTGGCCAGTGCGATCTCGCATTTCACAAAGCCATTCTTCCAGTGCAGGTTGATGGGCACCAGGGTGTAGCCCTTTTGCTCGACCTTGCCAATCAGGCGCTTGATGTCATCCTTTTTGAGCAGCAGCTTCTTGGTGCGGGCCGATTCCGGGTTGACGTGGGTGGAGGCCGTCTTGAGCGGGAGGATCAGGCAGCCGAGCAGATACAGTTCGCCATCGCGGATCAGCACATAGCCGTCGGTAAGCTGGACTTTCCCCTCGCGCAGCGCCTTGACCTCCCAGCCGTGCAGCACCATGCCCGCCTCGTGGCGCTCTTCGAAGAAGTAGTTGTAGGCCGCCTTTTTGTTGTCGGCAATGCGGGAGGTGGGATCGGGTTTTTTGGCCATGTAGTTCAGATGCGGCGCCCTGCGGGAGATAAAAGATCTCCCTACATACAATTGTGGCCGTTCAGAGACCCGTGATTCTAGTTTCCCCGGCCCGCCTTTCTCGTCTGAAAGCCCCGCGCCTGCTGCCTGCATGAAAACCGTCCACAAGTCCGTCCTCATTTGGTACAGCCCCGAAGAGATGTTTGCCCTGGTCACCGGGGTGGAGCATTACCCCCAGTTCCTGCCCTGGTGCGACCGCGCTGCCGTGCTGGAGCAGACCAGTGACGGCATGACCGCTGAAGTAGGCATTGCGTTCAGCGGCATCCGTCAGACCTTTGTCACGCGCAACACCCATGAAGCGGGTAAGCGCGTACAGATGCATCTGGTGAACGGACCGTTTTCACGGCTGGATGGAGACTGGCACTTTCATGCCGTCGGGGACGGCACGCAGCGTGCGTGCAAGGTGGAACTGCTGCTGAACTACGGGTTTGACAGCGCTGCATTGGCCACGCTGGTGGGGCCGGTGTTCGACCGCATTGCAGGCAGCATGGTGGACGCTTTCGTCAAGCGCGCGGAGCAGGTCTATGGCTGAGGGTGGGGCGGGTGCCTCAAAGACACTCACGATTACCGTCGTCGTCTGTCTGGGCCCGCGCGAGGTACGTGAGCGGACCCTGGATCTGCCGGTGGGCTCCACGGTGGCGGATGCCCTGCGCGCCAGCTGCGCCATTGCCGGGCCGCCCATGCCGGAGGCCGAGGGCACGCAAGCATTGGGTATTTGGGGTCGCCCCGCCCGGTTGGATGCAGTATTGCAACCGCTGGACCGCGTGGAAATCTACCGATCTTTGAAAGTGGACCCCAAGGTGGCACGCCGGGAGCGTTTTGCCCGCCAGGGGGCGCGCACCACCGGGCTTTTTGCGCGCCGCCGACCGGGGGGCAAGTCCGGCTATTGATGAGGCTGTGCTGATCCGCCCAAGGGCGGAGCAGCATGCCACTTAGCGCACGCAGTCGCTCGCAACGATGTCGTCGATGCGTTTGGCCTCGGCCGCGCGGGCGGGGCCGTCCAGGAAGATTTTTTCGCCTTGCGCATTGGCTTGCGTGATGGGCTTTCCGGCATCAAACGCTGCCTTGGCCGCGCGTGCACGTGTGCAGTTGTCGGCCTTGGCTTTGGCGATCTTTTCGTCCTCGGCCTTTTTCTTGGCGGCCTCGGCGGCCTCTGCCTGGGCCTTCTTCTCTTCCAGCTCCTTGTCCTTGCCGGCCCCCGGGGCGCTGGCTGCGGCCTTGGGGACTGCGGCTACTGCTGGCGTTGCACCCGCAGCCGCGTCGGAGGCAGCTGGCGCAGCAGGGGCTGCCGCACGTGCCGCACGGTTGCCGCCCGGCTGCTTCAGGATGCTTTTTTCGGGAATATCGGGCGGTGGTGGGCGATCGCTGAAGACCTTGCGTCCGTCTTTGTCCGTCCACTGCCATTGCGCCGCCGCGCCCATGGCCCAGGTGCAGGCCACGGCCAGCAGGAGAAGCTTGTGCATTTTCATGCGGACAAGTTTATCCATGTGATTCCCCCCCCGCCAGTGCGTTGCATAGGGGTGGGCGCGTTTTTGCCACACGCGGCGCGGGTACAATCCGTTTTTTGGAGCTTTCTCATGCGCCTTCTTGGAAAAGCGCTCACCTTCGACGATGTGTTGCTGGTGCCAGCGTACTCCCAGGTCCTGCCCAAGGACACGTCCCTCGCGACGAAACTCTCCCGCAATATCCAGCTGAACCTGCCGCTCGTGTCCGCCGCCATGGACACTGTGACTGAAGCACGTCTGGCCATCGCCATCGCCCAGGAGGGCGGCATTGGCATCGTGCACAAGAACCTCACCGCGCAAGAGCAGGCCGCCCATGTGGCCAAGGTCAAGCGCTATGAGTCCGGCGTGCTGCGCGACCCTGTGGTCATCACCCCTGAGCACACCGTGCTGCAGGTGCTGCAGCTGTCCGAGCAACTGGGCATTTCGGGCTTCCCCGTGTGCGACGGTGGCAAGGTGGTCGGCATCGTCACGGGACGCGATCTGCGCTTTGAGACTCGCTATGACGTCAAGGTCCACCAGATCATGACCCCGCGCGAGAAGCTCATCACGGTCAATGAAAAAGAGGGCACGACGCCTGCTCAGGCCAAGGCGCTGCTCAACAAGCACAAGCTCGAACGCATCTTGGTCGTGAACGACGCCTTCGAGCTCAAGGGCCTGATCACGGTGAAGGACATCACCAAGCAAACCAGCTTCCCCAACGCCGCGCGCGATGCCGCTGGCCGCCTGCGCGTGGGTGCAGCGGTAGGTGTGGGCGAGGGCACCGAAGAACGCGTCGAAGCCCTCGTTAAGGCGGGTGTCGATGCCATCGTGGTGGATACGGCCCACGGCCACAGCAAGGGCGTGATCGACCGCGTGCGCTGGGTCAAGCAGAACTACCCGCAGATCGATGTGATCGGCGGCAACATCGCCACCGGCGCGGCCGCACTGGCGCTGGTCGAGGCTGGTGCTGATGCGGTCAAGGTTGGTATCGGCCCCGGCTCCATCTGCACCACCCGCATCGTGGCGGGCGTGGGCGTGCCCCAGATCATGGCGATCGACAGCGTGGCCACGGCCCTCAAGGGCACAGGCGTGCCGCTGATCGCTGACGGCGGCATCCGCTACAGCGGCGACATCGCCAAGGCCCTGGCTGCAGGTGCAGGCACGGTGATGATGGGCGGCATGTTTGCGGGCACCGAAGAAGCTCCCGGCGAGGTCATCCTGTTCCAGGGTCGCAGCTACAAGAGCTACCGCGGCATGGGCAGCATCGGCGCCATGCAACAGGGCAGCGCTGACCGCTACTTCCAGGAGTCCAGCACCGGCAACCCGAATGCCGACAAGCTCGTTCCAGAAGGTATCGAAGGCCGCGTGCCCTACAAGGGCTCGATGGTTTCCATCGTTTACCAGATGGCAGGCGGTGTGCGTGCCTCCATGGGTTATTGCGGCTGCGCCACCATCGAGGACATGAACAACAAGGCCGAGTTCGTCGAGATCACCACCGCCGGTATCCGCGAAAGCCATGTGCACGATGTGCAGATTACCAAGGAAGCGCCTAACTATCGCGCTGACTGATCGTTGTTGATCTAATCTGGCCTGATTGAAAAAATCTGGTCAGACTGATATAGTCTGGTCTGAATTCATTGTTCAGGCCAGACTTTTCTTTTTTGGGGTCCGCGTTTCCATGCAGTCCGTTGGTATCTACGAAGCCAAGAGCCGGTTCTCCGCCCTGATCGAGCTGGTCGAGCAGGGTGAAGAAGTGCGCATCACCCGCCACGGCAAAGAGGTGGTGCGCATGCTGCCCGTGCGTCGCCGGCCCGTGATCACCGACGAGCAGATCGCCCGCGAGCTGGGGCAGATTGACGCGCTGCATGCCACGGTTCGCCCCGCAGTCGGGGCGAACCCTACCGATACTTTGCGCTCCGCAGGCGAGGCCTTGGATGCCTTGCGCCGCAAGGGCCGGAGCACTGCATGACCGCCTTTGTCCTCGACGCCTCCGTCACCGCCGCCTGGCTGCTGCCCGACGCGGCCAGCGAACACACCCGCCGCCTGTACACCCTGATCCGCCGCGACGAGGTCGAACCCCAGGCCCCCAACCTGTGGCACTGGGAGTGCCACAACATCCTTGCCAGTGGCGTGCACAGTGGCCGTATCCCCGCAGCGTCCGTTGAAGGCTTGTGGGGCGTGCTCGAAGCCATCCGACATCGGGTGGAACTGCATGAGCTTGCACCTGCCCAGCACAAGGCCGTGCTGGACGTGGCATTGGAAACGGGCCTGCCTACTTTTGACGCCGCCTACCTGTGGCTCGCGCGCTCGCTGCGCCTTCCGCTGGCTACCTTCGACACTCAGCAGATCGCTGCCGCACGGCGCAGCGGTGTACCCCTTCTCGACCTTTCCAGCCTCTGACGGACCACCACCATGCAACACCAGAAAATCCTCATCCTCGATTTCGGCTCGCAAGTCACCCAGCTCATCGCGCGTCGCGTGCGTGAGGCCAACGTGTACTGCGAAGTGCACCCCTGTGACGTGACGGACGAGTGGGTGCGTGACTACGCCAAGGACGGTTCGCTCAAGGGCATCATTCTTTCGGGCAGCCACGCCAGTGTGTACGAGGACACCACCGACAAGGCCCCTCAGGCCGTGTTTGAACTGGGACTGCCCGTGCTGGGCATCTGCTATGGCATGCAGACCATGGCGCACCAGCTGGGCGGCAAGGTCGAAGGCGGCCACAAGCGCGAGTTCGGCTTTGCCGCCGTGCGCGCACGCGGTCACACAGCCTTGCTCAAGGACATTGCCGACTTCACCACCCCCGAAGGCCACGGCATGCTGAACGTGTGGATGAGCCACGGCGACAAGGTCACTGAGCTGCCCCCGGGCTTCAAGCTCATGGCCAGCACCGAGAGCTGCCCCATCGCCGGCATGGCCGACGAAGACCGCCGCTTCTATGCCGTGCAGTTCCACCCCGAAGTCACGCACACCGTGCAGGGCCGGGCGCTGCTGGATCGTTTTGTGCTCGGCATTTGTGGCACCTCGCCCGACTGGGTCATGCGCGACCACATCGCCGAGGCCGTCGAGCAGATCCGCCAGCAGGTGGGCGATGAGGAAGTGATCCTGGGTCTGTCGGGCGGTGTGGATTCGTCCGTTGCCGCAGCTCTGATCCACCGCGCCATCGGCGACCAGCTCACCTGCGTGTTTGTGGACCACGGCCTGCTGCGCCTGAACGAAGGCGACATGGTCATGGACATGTTCGTGGGCAAGCTGCACGCCAAGGTCATCCGCGTGGACGCCAGCGACCTGTTCTTGGGCAAGCTGGCAGGAGTCAGCGAGCCCGAACAAAAGCGCAAGATCATCGGTGGCCTGTTCGTGGATGTGTTCAAGGCCGAAGCCGCCAAGCTCAAGGCGGCAGGCAATGGCGCCAAGGGAGCCACGTTCCTGGCCCAGGGCACCATCTACCCCGACGTGATCGAATCCGGTGGCGCCAAGAGCAAGAAGGCCGTCACCATCAAGAGTCACCACAATGTGGGCGGCCTGCCCGAGCAGCTGGGCCTCAAGCTGCTGGAGCCGCTGCGCGACCTGTTCAAGGACGAAGTGCGCGAGCTTGGCGTGGCCCTGGGCTTGCCGCCCGAGATGGTCTACCGCCATCCCTTCCCCGGCCCCGGCTTGGGCGTGCGCATCTTGGGTGAAGTGAAGAAGGAATACGCCGACCTGTTGCGCCGCGCCGACGCGATCTTCATCGAAGAGTTGCGCAACTTTGTGGACGAGGCCAGCGGCAAGACTTGGTACGACCTCACCAGCCAGGCCTTCACCGTGTTCCTGCCCGTCAAGAGCGTGGGCGTGATGGGCGACGGCCGCACCTACGACTACGTGGTGGCCCTGCGCGCCGTGCAGACCAGCGATTTCATGACCGCCGACTGGGCCGAGCTGCCGTACGCGCTGCTTAAGAAGGTGTCGGGCCGCATCATCAACGAGGTGCGTGGCATCAACCGCGTGACCTACGACGTGAGCAGCAAGCCGCCAGCGACGATTGAGTGGGAATGAAATCAGGTCCTTCGGGGACTATTGCCACCTATCGAAAATCCGACGTAACGTATTGATTTCAAAGGAAATACGTCACGAAAGCTATCGGTGACTATCGCCGGGCAGCGAAACGGATTGACGGTAGAGGTGACGGTAGAAACCGGAGGCCGGATTAAGACCTCCTTGTTGACTATCGAGACCAAATCGGTCTTTGACGGTAAATCACTCCTCTGGAAAGCTTGTTTCATGCGGCTTTCCAGGCATCAGCAGGTCTCCTGACCCCTGACGGTAAAAGCCGTCATGAACAGGAGGAAAAACCTCGATGCTTACCGACACCGCACTGCGCAATTTGAAGCCTAAGTCCTTGACTTATAAGGCTTCTGACCGGGATGGGATGTACGTGACGGTATCGCCCACCGGTACCGTCACCTTCCGCTTCGATTACCGTCTCAACGGGCGCCGCGAGACCCTGACCATCGGCCGCTACGGACCGGCGGGGATTTCGCTGGCGATGGCCCGTGAAAAGCTGCTGGACGCGAAGAAGGCCGTCGCCCAGGGCAAGTCTCCGGCGTACGAGAAACAGCGCGAGAAGCGCCGCCTGACCGCCGCCAAGAACTTTGGCGACATGACAGCCCAATGGCTGGCCGGCGCCCGGATGGCCGACAGCACGCGAGCGATGCGCAAGAGCATCGTTGATCGGGACATCCTGCCGGCGTTCCAGAACCGCCTGCTCAACGAAATCACCGCCGATGACTTGCGCGCCTTGTGCGGCAAGGTGAAGGGGAGGGGCGCCCCGGCCACCGCGGTGCATGTCCGCGACATCGTGAAGCAGGTCTATGCCTTCGCCATCCTGCATGGGGAGAAGGTGGACAACCCCGCGGCCGACGTGGGCGCGGCCTCAATTGCGACCTTCGTACCCAAGGACCGTGCCTTGTCGCCGTTGGAGATCCGTTTGATGTCGCGGCAGATGGAGTCGGTGGCCACGTATCCAACCATCCGTCTGGCGCTGCGCATGATCCTGCTGACGCTCGTGCGCAAGAGCGAGCTGATCGAGGCCACCTGGGACGAGGTTGATTTCGCGAACGCGACCTGGACCATTCCGAAGCAGCGGATGAAGGGGCGCAATCCGCATGTGGTCTACCTGTCGCGCCAGGCGCTGGACATCCTGGTGGCACTGCACACCTGCGCGGCTGGCTCGAAATTCGTGCTGCCGTCCCGATACGACTCCGACCGTTGCATGTCTCACGCGACCCTCAACCGGGTCACTCAGATCGTGGCGCAGCGGGCCAAGGCCGCAGGCCTGCCTCTGGAGCCGTTCACCGTCCACGATCTGCGCCGCACGGGCTCGACGCTGCTCAACGAGATCGGGTTCAACCGCGACTGGATTGAGAAGTGCCTTGCGCACGAGGAGGGGCGTTCCTCGCGCTCGATCTACAACAAGGCCGAGTACGCCGAGCAGCGGCGCCACATGCTGCAGGAGTGGGCCAGCATGGTCGATGCCTGGATTGACGGGCAGACCTATGTGCCAAAACTGATGCCGGACAACGTCGTCGTGCCGGTGTTGAGTGCGTTGGCCTGAAGCAGTGCCAAGGTTGTCACTTGACAACCTTGGCAATCATTCCCATACTGGAGACTGTTGATGGCCCGTTCCTCTCATCCGAAGAAAGAGGTCGAGGAAGCACTCAGGCATGCCGAAGGGCAGGGTTGGCGCGTGGAAGTCGGCGGCAGCCATGCCTGGGGGCGGATTTACTGCCCGTACAACGACGCGGAATGCCGTTGCGGCGAGTTCTGTATCACTAGCGTGTGGAGCACGCCGAAGAACCCAGGGAACCACGCACGCGCCTTGCGGCGGGTCGTGGACAACTGCACGACGCACCGCACGCAGCAGGAGGCGGCCGACGATGCCGAGGAATAGCGCGATGGAATACACCTTCACCTTGAAATACCAGCTCGCTGATGATGACCGTGACCCGGATGGGCTGGTCGAGCGCTTGGGCGAAGCTGGCTGCGACGATGCCCTGGTCGGCATCGGGCAGCCAGGGCGGCTCGCGCTGGAGTTCACTCGCGAGGCGGACAGTGCGGACGCGGCCGTGCGCAGCGCGCTGGCGGACGTGCGGTGTGCCGCACCGTCGGCCAGTCTGATCGAGGTCGCGCCGGATCTGGTTGGGCTGACCGATGTGGCCGACATCGTGGGCGTGTCGCGGCAGAACATGCGCAAGCTGATGCTGGCCCATCCCGGCAGCTTCCCGACGCCGGTGCATGAGGGCACTGCGTCGATCTGGCACTTGGCAGATGTGTTGGCCTGGCTGCAGGCCAAGGGCAACTACTCGCTGGCCAAGGACGTTCTGGAGGTGGCGCGCGCGGCCTTGCAGGTCAATGTGGCCAAGGAGGGGCGGCGCCTATCGCGCTCGGCTTCCAAGGAGTTGGAAGCTCTTGTTGGATGAGGGGGTCCGTCGTCGGCCTCATTCCTGACCGGAACCCGCCCGAACAGGGCGGGTTTTTCGTAGGTGGACATCCGGCTTACCCGCGCTGATGCGAGGAGCTTGCTTGCGCTCCTCAATCCAGGCCTCCACTTCGGCCAGGTCCCATACCACGCAGCGCGGCGTCAGATTGAAGCGCCGGGGGAACTCGCCGCGGCGCTCCATTTCGTAGATGGTCGTTTCGGCCAACGGGACGATTTGCCGCAGCTCATGGCGGCGGATGGTGCGGCGGAAGGGCAGAACGCCGTGCTTCGGGAACTGCGGGAGATCGCCGTAGGCGCTTGAGCCAGGCAGCGGGAGGGCTGCGGGCTGCGGGCGTATCTGAGCGGCGTTGTCTCGGCCGATTTTCCCTGACAGGTTTTTTTCCACGTCGAACTCCGTGAGTGTTCGGCGACGCATGACTCGCCATCGCCTGAAGGTATGGTGGCTTTCATTGGCTATCGGGGAAACTCACAGGAGCGTAGATGGGCGTACTGAGGACCGACGGTCCCCGAGATTGACTACAAGGGTGTTCCGAAGGTCACGCCAGGAACAGAGAGTTGCGGACTTGAGCTTGTAGATGTGTACTTGTGGGTGTTCCGTCGTGCGTTAGAAGAGAAAGAACTCGCCCCCGAACTTTGGCAGCTAGTCGAGCCACAAATGCGACGCGGGAGAACCGATGAGATTTCTCTTGCCGCCATCGAAAGGCGCTGGACTCGTTGGTTCGAGGAACTGCCTGAGCCTACTGAAATGCAAATGGTGCGAGGACGCGAACTGACAGCCCTGCATGAAGCTCGTCGCCTTCAAGGTATGCAGAGCTCACAGTGAGCTTTGCTAACGGGCCGTGTCGTTAATGGTGGGTGGTTGCGCTGGCAACAGGGCTTATGCCGAACTGGCGCAAACTGTCGGGATGACGGTCAAAAATCAGAAGGCGAGAGCCGAGGAGCCATCGTGAGTGATTGGGAGTTTCTCTACGAAATGCGCGAGCGCGGCTACAGCGCCGAGGATATCGCTGAAGCCGCGAGTTCTGGGGTTGCCCCTTGGGAATGGCAATACGTCGACAGAGAGTGGGCCGACGAGCAGCTCGAAAACGTGCTCAAGGAGGATGCTCGCTCAATCCAGCCTGTTGGAAGCAGAGACGGCTTTCCGTTCAGCATCGTGGAACAGGCGGAAATCTTCCGAGATCTAGTTGACTGCGCGGCACGGCATTTTGCGAACACTGGGCGATACCTACAGGTGTGGGGCGAACTCGGAGAAATCTACGCTGAGATCAAGTTTGGGCTTCGCCGCCACGCGACCCATGCGCCGGGATCGGACGGAACGATTGGTGGCAAGCTTGTCGAAGTGAAGACCATCTCGCCAGAGAAAACCAGCGACCGTGCATCGGTCAAAAGTCAAGGTAACTTCGAGCAGTTGCTTATCGTCCGCATTGATCGCGACTTCCAGTTTCGAGGGAAGCTTTTCGACCGTAGTGAGCTGAAGGGCGGTGCAGGCAAGCTTCTCCACGGGCGGCTTGCCTGATGCACGGGCCGAGCAAGCAATAAAGCAGTGAGCACCTCGACCAGTTGCCCGACGGGGCCTCACCTCATGGAGGATCAATGCAATTCGCATTAGTCGAGGGTGTGAGGCGCGAGGCGTTCCCGAGCGGCAGAGGCGTGTGCCCTCAGTGTGGCCGGGGATCTATCGCCAAATGCGGGCCGCGCATCATTCACCACTGGGCACATGAAGGACGCCGAGATTGCGACTCTTGGTGGGAGAACGAAACGGAGTGGCACCGGCACTGGAAAAGCCAGTTTCCAAAAGACTGGCTCGAAGTCTCGCACGTGGCTCCCGACGGCGAAATCCATCGCGCCGACATCAAGACGCCAAACGGTATCGTCATTGAGGTGCAGCATTCGGCGATGACTGACGCCGAGCGTCTGTCTCGCGAGATGTTTTATCAAAACCTAGTGTGGGTCATTGATGGTCGAGGCTTCCGCGACAACTTCGACATCTACCACCTGTTGCCCGATCCTTCCTCCGAGGTCGCTTCAGATCTCGTGTGGGAAAAGGCGAGCAGGCCCATGCAAGGCGCAGCGCGCGGCATCTTCTATCGCTTCACGGAATGTCTGGCTGAGGATCCCTCTGTAACACGGGCAGCGATCAGGGGAGGATGGATCCACGGGATTGCTGAGATTGAAGAGGAGGTCAATGCTGCCTATCGTGGACATCACCAGTATGACTGGGTGAGGCCTCGGCGGACCTGGCTGGATGCAGTCTGCCCCGTCTACATCGACTTCGGCGCTGATCGGGACTACCTCGCGCGTCTTGAGGTCTACGACGAAACGGGCCTGCGGTGTATCCGTCTGATCTCGAAACGGAAGTTCGTCTTTGATGCAATGCACGAGCGGCTGGCAACGGCCATCGGCACGCGCTACTTTCCACTGCCGAAGGCCTGACCCAGGCCGGAAGCGTCCATCAGGGCAACTGCCGCCTACGGTTCTCGCAAGTGGCGCGGTCGGGACGCGCATCGCTCCAGTTCTTGAACTGTTCCCCAACTCGCCTGAGCGGCTCAACCAAGCCGCACATTGACGCCCGAGGAGGGGCGGCACAAAACGGGTCACGATTCCATCCCCAGTGAAAAAAATTCCAAGTTCAGTGAAAGCCGACAATTGCGCGGCATCGGCTGTGTCGCTACGCGCCGATGCAAACTTCTCAGCGCATTTTGTTACATTGCCTCTCACTGTGGTTCGACATGGGGCACACAAAGAATGCAATTCAAGGAGGGGACATAGATGCATCTACAGCGAATCCGTGCGCAGAATTTCCGCGCCTTCGGCGATGGCAAAACTGCGCCGCACCTTGACTGGACTTTGTCGCCGGGTTTGAACATCCTGATCGGCGAGAACGACGCGGGCAAAACCGCTGTCGTCGATGCCATTCGCCACATCCTGTGGACCACGAGCTACGAGTTTGTGCGACTGTTCGAACAGGATTTTCACATTCATGGTGACACCCGCGCCCAGTCGATGTTTATCGAAGCCACTCTGGTTGACCTGAACGCTGACCAGGAAGCTGCGGTGCTTGAATGGCTCACATACGAAGCCGATGGAAGCCGCAGCCTCGTGTTGCATCTGCAGGCGCGGTGGATACCCCCGAAGGAAAACAAGCGTGGGCGTGTGGACGTCGTCACGCGAGCTTGCCGCGACGGCATAGGTCCTGAGATTGGCAATGTCGTGCGAGAGCTCGTACGAGCCACCTACTTGCGCCCACTCCGCGACGCAGAGGCCGAGTTGAAGCCCGCGCGCCAATCCCGGCTGTCACAGATTCTCGGTGCGCACAAGAGCATCGCCGGCCAGGAGAAAAACGACTTCGAGGAGGCAGATCCAGCCAAGATTCCAGAGAACCTTGTCGGCCTGATGGCCTTCACCCAGCACTACCTGGGAAAGCATCCGGTCATCAAGGGCGTCCAGGACGACATCAACAACAACTATCTCGGTAAGTTCGCGTTCGCTGGTGACAAGCTCGAATCACGTATCCAGATTGCACCCGACCTCGGACTGCAGCCCATTCTTGAGAAGTTCGAGTTGGGACTGTTGCCGTCGGACGGCATCAATTCCGATGAGCGATGCGGACGGGGCCTGGGCTACAACAATGCGCTCTTCATGGCCACTGAGCTGGTTCTGCTCCGTGATGGTGACGAACTCGCCCTCCTGCTTATCGAGGAGCCCGAGGCCCACCTTCACCCGCAGTTGCAGGAGCGAGTCCAGGAGCTGCTGGAACAGAGCGCGAACAAGCCGCTAGATGGCAAGCGCCCGGTTCAGGTCGTGATGACCACGCACAGCCCCTCGCTGGCCGCCGGCGCCGACATCGCCTCAATGACCCTAGTGCACCGGGCGCAGCTATATAGCCTTGCGCACGAGATGACGAAGCTAAAAAAGAACGACTACGAATTTCTGCGTCGATTCTTGGACGCCACCAAGGCGAATCTGTTCTTCGCCAGGGGCGTCGCCGTCGTAGAAGGTCCAGCTGAGGCGCTGCTGCTTCCTGCTCTGGCCAAGGCCTGCGGAATGTCGTTCTCGAAACACGGATTAGCAGTGGTCAATGTTGGCGGCATCGGTCTGTACCACTATGCCCGCATTCTTCAGCGTGCGAAGGAAGACGAGGTCATTCCAATTCCAGTGGCCTGTCTGACTGACCGCGACGTCGTCCCGGACGCGGCCAATGATTACATCGACAAGCCAAAGAACGGCAACAAGCGTTTCGACGCTGACTACTCCCCCGAGGAGCTGGCGGCTTTGGTGAAAGCGAAGGTTGATCGCGCGGCCGGCGGGAAGACCATCGTCTGCGTGTCGGACCGGTGGACCTTCGAATATGACTTGGCGCGCTACGGCTGCGGCGAATTGATGTTCATGGCGATTCAGCTGGCCGTGAAGGCTGATGCCAAGGGCGAGCGGCTCGACGAGGCGGACGAACTGCTCGCTATGGCCGCGGCGCATGACGAGTGGGAGGCGCTCAGCAAGGCCGGTCACACCGAGGACGCGCTCGCCGCCCTCATTTACAAGCCCCTGGCAACTCGTAAGGCCTCGAAAGCAGTGGCTGCGCAGTACGCCGCCCACCTGATTGAGACGGGAAACTACGGCAAGGATGCCGCGCTCTTCGAGAAGTTGCCGCCCTACCTGAAGGACGCGCTGAACTGGCTGACCGGGAAGGCCGGCGCGGCATGACCATCCCATTGATTACGCCGGAAGACCTGGCCGAGCTTCAGTTCCTCACTCCCGACCTAGACTTCACCGATGCCGAACGACAAGCCGTCTTGCTCGCGGCCGGCCCCAGCGACGTTAACGCCGCACCTGGTAGCGGCAAGACCACCGTTCTCGCCGCCAAGCTCCTGCTCCTCGCTCGCCAGTGGCCGCACGACAGGCGCGGCATCTGCGTTCTGAGCCACACGAACGTTGCGCGGGAGGAGATTGAACGGCGCCTTGGAGCCACTGCAGTCGGCGCGAGACTCCTGACTTACCCGCACTTCATCGGGACCATTCACGGGTTCGTAGATCGCTTTCTTGCGCTACCGGCACTGCGCAGCCTTGGGCTCACAGTCGATGTCATAGACGACGACATTTTTGCCAAGAAGGCCATCGCTCGGGCGATGAAGAAGCCTTCCCTGTGGGGTTGGGCGCAGAACGACGAAGGGGTCAAACCGCTGGTGGGCGGGCTGGTCTACAGAGGCGCGGACCTTGTGCTGGACAGCGAGGGAGGGACGCTTCCCAAGACCACCGCGAAGAGCTATCCACTGCTCACGGAAATCAAGGAACAGCTGACAAGCGAGGGAGTCTTTCGGTACGCGGACATGTTCGCGTTCGCAGAAATGCTGCTCACGAACTTCCCCGACATCAAGGTGCAGCTCTCGCGTAGGTTCCCGCTGGTCTACCTGGATGAGATGCAGGACACCTCCTGGGAACAGGAAGCCTTGCTCGCGCGGCTGTTCGACGAGTCGGTGGTTGTCCAGCGATACGGCGACCTCAATCAGCGCATCCTCGTCGGCAAGGGCGACTTTGCTCAGTTGAGCTTCCCCAGAGAGGGCGCGCTTCCGATAAGCACCAGCAAGAGATTTGGACCTGAGATTGCCGCCGCGGTGTCGGGCGTGCGTGTGGGTGGAAACGCCGTTGTAGGTACCGCGGCGGATGTTCACCCGCCCACATTGATGACGTACACGACCGAGCGAGTAGGCGATGTGCTCAATCGTTTCGGCAATCTGGTACTAGACCGATTCAACGACGAGCAGCTTCGCCGTGGGCACATCAAGGCGCTCTGTACCCGCAAGCAGGGCGACGCCAAGCAGCAGACACCCGGACGAACGCTGCTGGACTATTGGCCTGCCTACCTTGAGCAGTCCAAGGGTAATGGCGGACGTTCCGAGCGTTTGTGGTCGCTACTGAGCCAGTCGGCTGAACTGCGGGTTGGCGGCATCTCCATGCACTCACGCGCGGCCGACGCGAAGCGGGCCGTCGTGCTGGTGCTCCGTGCAGCGGACTCGCCCCACATCAAAGGGCTGCGCGACGGGTCTCAGCTTTTCAGACGTCTGGCTGATGCTGGCCAAGATGTGAAGGGCATTCGTCGGCTATGCAGGGAGTTGGCAACCGCTTCAAACCTGGGTGCTGCCGAAGCCGGGCGCGCCAAGGCAGTCGAGTTGTTCACCCAATACCTTCATCCGCTGCTGCCTGTCGGCATGTCCACCGCGAAGTTTCAGGCCCTGCCTGTGTTCCAGGCACCAGAAATGCAGCCTGAACAAGAAGCCAACCAGCGGGCATGCCAAGTTAAGCGTGGCGACCGGTTGGTTGAGATCGAGATTGGCACCGTGGCGTCAATGAAGGGTGAAACCCACCTTGCTACCCTGGTTCTGGAGTCGCTCGGGCACCCCAGCCGCCGCTTCGATCTGGCAGAGGCTCTGCCGGTGCTGGCGGGCCTCAAGTTGCGTGACCCCAAAATGTCCGAGTCCATCCTTTCGCAGTTCCGCAACCTTTACGTGGGCATGTCCAGACCGACGAGCTTTCTGTGCTTGGCGGTCAATCAAACACGGGTCTCGGCCGACTGCATCGTGGCGCTACAAGGTAAGGGATGGGTCGTAGAGACTTTGGCCTAGATTTCGACCTCCCGAGCGATGCAGCATTGCTGTGCAGCATGACCGCGTAGTGATCACCATACGGTAGTCAGGTGTGGCCTCGCCTTACTGTGCCTGCTTGTAGTCGCTCCAAAGAACGGCCGCAGCTCGCTGAGCATCAACCCCAAGCGTGACCAGTCGACCGTATTTCATTGATCGCTCCTGCTCCGAGCGGCAAGCAACATACCAATGGGCGGCGGCAACGCTGGGCACCCGCAGCAGTGCCTGAACATAAGGAATGTCTACATCGGACAAAGAATGCCCCAGTACATGCACTGTCTCGACTGCGCCGAGCTGGTCAAAGAACGGTTGATGTTCGCGAATTAAGCGCTCTGATGGTTTGAATGTCCTGGAGAAGTAGTCGTCCAGGATGTCGTGGGCTTCCATCAACCGTGTGTCGATGTCCTCGATGTCGGGCCGATCATTGAGGGATCGGCGTTGCGTCGGATTCCACCCATGCCCCAGGATCAACTCGCTGTCCTGCATCCTGGCCTCGCCATGGATGTGCAGTACATGGGCGTCAGGCACGGCGTAAAGGTCGCCAAGCGTCGAGGTGTAGTTAAAGGTCAGGAAGGCGGCATTCGCGTCGATGCTTCGCAAGTGCTGTGTCGCTGTGCCAGATGTCGGAATCACCAATGATCGTATCCACTCGCCGAACCGCGCCCTGAGTTCGGTCGAAAGTCGTTGCACCACCAGATCGACCTCATACTGAAAGTCATGGTGCCCGGCATCACTCCAGTCCTCGGCGCTATAAGACGGCATGAATTGGTCGAGATCGTCGATGATGCTGTCCACGTCGATGTCAGCCAACGCGGATTCAAGATCGCTCCAGTCCTCGTCAGCCGGAAGATACCTGTCGACGGCATCGAACAGGTCCCGGTCGCGCTGCCGTACGTATTCCTTGAACCGAGCGTAGCTCGAAGGAATCCCATGCCATAGGTCGAACCCGTTTCCAATGACATAGAGCTTGGTGGGTTGCATTGGCAGCTTATTTCTTCTTGGCGAGACGTTGGAACTGGGTGGCGGCGAACGCTGAGGAAACCTTCAGCGAGTCCTTGTATTCCGGGTAGCTGGAAACAATGTCGCAGAAGTAGTTGTGATATGCGGCGAGCCACGCGAACTTTGAAAAGACCGCTGGGACTGCCGTATAGGCATTCAGCGCCGATTCGATCTGCTTCTTGTGCAGGCGAAGGGATTTGGCATCGAGATACTCTCGATCATCACCCTCAATAATGCACTCCGTCAGATAGTTCAGGAAATAGCGACCGTCAGGGCCTTTCAGTACATGCCTGAGTTGAGGTGCAATCTCACCGGAGTAGTAAGTGAGGTGCTTGTCCACCAGCTTCATCGTGTTGTCGCACAGGACGACGACAGGGTTGACGGCTACTTTGCTCTCAAGGCGATACGCCTCCAGCAACGCCGCACCATACACACTGTTCTCGTCCATGAACAACTGGTCTACAGCCAGGCCACCGCGGATGAAGAAGCCATTCAACGCCATCTGAAACTGATATTCGTTGATAGCCCAAAGAATGAATCCGAATTCGGACTCCATGTCGTCGCTGAACCGGGGGTGGGCCAGCACCACGTTGTCAGTGAATGATTTGAAGTAGAGCATTGAATCATCGGTGCTCTTCTTGATCTGGGCGATGCTCCTGGCGAGAATCTTGTGAAAACTCTCAAGTAGCTCGTCCGCGCTACCGTCCTTGTAGCTGGCGCGAATCCTTTCCGAGAAGCCCAGGACATCCAGAAAGGCGCAATAGGAAAGCCGATGCACCGGCTTACCAGCGGAGAAGTAGTCTGACTTCCCTTTGTTCTGCTTTTTGGTGGTTTTCATCATCGAATCGAAAGTACTGCTGTTGGTGTTGCAAGCATAGCGTTCGTTTCGCGGAGGTCGTTTAATTCGCGTAGAAATTCGGACGTCCCCGGCCAAGAGCGCATGGCCGGTCGCGCTGTCGTGCTGCGCATCGAACCCCCTGCGGGGTTTCGCCCCTGTCGAGCTTCCATCGTCCCCTCGCGCTGCTCGGCTGACGCCTCCGGCCCGGATTTCCAGATCCAGGCCTGCGCGCTTCGCTTGCCGTGCGGTCGGCACACAGGGATGGCCGTTGCCTTGTTCAGCCGTCTTCCCTGACTCCATCACCTTGCTCGCGACTGTAGCCCGCGCCCGTGCGCCATCAAGGCGCGCAGGGCCGAGTCCTCGGCTGCGCCTGCGGGCCGCACCCACCCTGCGCTTGTTTCCTTGACGGCGTCCGTTCGCGCGCTCCTGACCGTCGCGGGCGATGAACTCAGGAAAGACGGTGGCAACGAGGCCAACCGGGTTCTTCGTGCCGACCGCACCGAACAGCCGAAAGGCTGGGCTTCGAATCTAGGAATCCGGTGTGCGGTTTCTTCAATAGCCAACTTTGTCAGGAGAAAGACCATGCAACTCGCATCCCGTTTCGCTTCCTATTCCCCGGCATTGCGCAGCGACTCCCCGCTGTCCGATGACCAGATTCGCAGGGTGGCCCCGTCCATCTTCGCGGGCGCCCCGCACGAAAGCCGCTCCGAGCGGTACGCCTACATCCCCACGGTGGCGGTGCTGACCGAGCTTCGCAAGGAAGGGTTTCAGCCCTTCATGGTGACGCAAACCCGCGTGCGCAACGAAGGCAAGCGCGAGCACACGAAACACATGCTGCGCCTGCGCCATGCCAGCCAGATCAACGGTGCAGAGGCCAACGAAATCATTCTGCTGAACTCGCACGACGGCACCAGCAGCTACCAGATGCTGGCGGGCCAGTTCCGATTCGTTTGCAGCAATGGCCTTGTCTGCGGCGACACCGTGGCCGATGTGCGGGTGCCGCACAAGGGCGACGTGGCGGGCCAGATCATCGAAGGCGCCTTCGAGGTGCTGCACGGTTTTGACCGCGTGAAGGAGTCGCGCGACCTGATGCGCGGCGTCACCTTGGACGATGGTGAATCGCAGGTGTTCGCCCGCGCCGCGCTGGCCCTCAAGTACGACGATCCGACCAAGCCCGCGCCCATCACGGAATCGCAAATCCTGATGCCGCGCCGCTTCGACGACCGCCGCCCCGACCTGTGGAGTGTGTTCAACCGCACGCAGGAGAACCTGACCAAGGGCGGATTGTCCGGCCGTGCTGCCAATGGCCGCAGGCAGCAGACCCGCCCCGTGCAGGGCATCGATTCCGACATTCGCCTGAACCGCGCCCTGTGGCTGCTGGCCGATGGCATGCGCCAGTTGAAGGCTTGAACCGTTACCCCCGCCGGAGGGGCGGTTCCCCTCCATTCCCTTGTTTCGCTCGATTGGAGATTCACCATGAACGCCGTTACCACCACCGAAGCCCAAGCCGTCCACACCGCAGCCAGCAGCGCCGCCAACGTGCTGCAAGCTGCCGACCCGAGCAAGCACATGATCCTGGTGCCGCTGTCGCGGCTGGTGCTGCGCCCCACGGGCCGCAACGTGCGCAAGACCGTCCCGCGCATGTCCATCCCCGAACTGGCCGCAAGCATCCAGCGCGTGGGCCTGCTGCAAAACCTGATCGTGATTCCCACCTCCGATGGCGTGCACTACGAGGTGGTGGCCGGTGGCCGACGCCTCGCGGCCCTCAAGCTGCTGGCGAAAAAGCACCGCATCGCCAAGGATTGGCAGGTGCCTTGTCTGCAAGTGGCCGATGGCATGGCCCGCACAGCCAGTCTCACCGAGAACGTGCAGCGCGAAGCCATGCACCCGGCTGACCAGTTTGAAGCCTTCGCGGCGCTGGTGGCTGAGGGCCGGCCCATCGAAGACATTGCGGCGGATTTCTCTGTCACGCCGCTGGTGGTGCAGCGCCGCTTAAAGCTGGCGAACGTCTCGCCCCGGCTGATGGACAATTACCGCGCCGATGCCGTCACGCTCGATCAGTTGATGGCTCTGGCCATCACCGACGATCACGCAGCGCAGGAGGCCGCGTTCTACGATGCGCCTCAGTGGCAGCGCAGTCCATCCACGCTGCGCGAGCGCCTGACCGAGCGCGAGATTGGGGCCTCGCATGCGCTGGTGCGCTTCGTCGGGCTGGACGCCTACGAAGCCGAAGGCGGTGGCATCCGCCGCGACCTGCTCGCAGAGGGCGATGCGGGCGTGTACGTGTCCGACACCGTGCTGCTGGAAACGCTGGTGCGTGAGAAACTGACCGGCATTGCCGACACTATCCGCACCGAGGGCTGGGCCTGGGTGGATGCCACCCCCGCCATGACCCATGCCGACCTGCAAGCCTTCCAGCGTGCTCCGAGGGAACGGCGCACGCCGAACAAGCGCGAGGCACAGCGCATCGAGAAGCTGCAAGCCAAGATGCAGGGCATCGGCGAAGCCGTGGATGCCGCGATGGACGCCGACGACGAGGACAAGGCCGAAGCCTTGGAGGAGGAGGGCGAACGCTTGGGCGAGCAGTTGCAGGCGCTGGAAGATGGCTTGCTGGGCTACGGCGCGAACGTCCGCGCCGCCGCCGGCGCCATCGTCACCATCGACCGCAATGGGGAGGCCGTGATTCATCGCGGGCTGCTGCGCGAGGCCGAGGCCAAGGCGTTGCGCACGCTGGAAAAGCTGCGCCAAGGTTTTGCCGATGGTGAAGGTGCGAACGTCGAGGACGGCGAGACAGCAGAAGAAGCCCAAGCTCCCGCCGTGTCCGACCGGCTGGCGCAACGCCTGAGCGCGCACCGCACCGCCGCGCTGCAAATCGAAGTCACCCGGCATCCGCAAGTGGCGCTGGCCGCGCTGGTGCATGGCATGGTGCAGAGCGTCTTGCAGGATCGCCGCTATGGCTCCAGCCGCGACGCTCTGCCGCTGGGTGTTCGCTTCACGGTGCAAGACCGGCTGGAAGGCATTGCCCCGGATTGGCCGGATTCGCCCGCCGCCGTGGCGCTGCGCGAGGTGCAGCAGGCATGGGGCGACAAGCTGCCCGAGGACAGCGCCGCACTGTTCTCCGCGCTGCTGGCGATGGAGCAAGGCGAGCTGGTCCAACTGCTGGCCGTGTGCGTGGCGGGGGCGGTGGACGTGGTAACCCCGCGCGCCACGCCGCACCAGCCCGGCGCGGAACTGGCGCAGGCCGTGGGCCTCGACATGGCCGCATGGTGGAAGCCGAGCGCGGAAGGCTACTTCAAGCACGTTCCGAAGGCCGCGATCCTGCAAGCCGTGGGTGAGTTCGCGCCGGATCACGTCAACCGGCTGGGCAAGCTCAAGAAGGCTGACATTGCCAGCGAAGCCGAGCGGCTGGCCGGTGGCACGGGCTGGATGCCTGCCATCTTCAAGGCCAAGGGGCCGCAGGAGGCCGCATCGGAGGAAGGCCCGGAAGAAGCCCCCGCCGTGGTGGATGAAGCGGCCGAAGCGTTGGCCGCTTGACCCTCGATACAGACCAACGCCCCGGCCCCGGCCGGGGCGTTGGCTTGCAAGAGCCAGACCCATGCCTACCACCGACACTACGAGCCGCCCGCGGATGGCGGCGATCTATGCACCGGGCACGGTGCGCGCCCGCCGCTGGCACGGCGCGGGCGATGTGCGCGGCTACCGTCCACCCTCGGGCTGGACGGCCCGCGCCGACCTCACGGACGTTCACCCCATCACGGGCCGCGCCCTGGCGCGGGCCGTGTGGTGGATCATCGAGACGAAGGAATGACGCCAGCACCCGGCCCAGGCCGTTCCGACCTGGGCCGGGTGGATTCAAAAAGCCGGGCGCGGTCGTGGCCGCGCCCGGCTTTGAACCCCGAAGACCAGCCAGAACGCCGCAGCCTTCGCTACCGCCTCGGTTGCGGCGTTGGCGCATCGGTCGATGGCGAGGGCACGATCACACCTTGATCGGGCCAAACATTCCCGTGTAGATCAGGGTTTCCCAAACCTTCTTGATTCCCTGTCCGGTTTCCTGGCTCACAAACAGCGACGACCTTGCGCCGTGAGGGGCGCCCAGGAAATACGAACGCATCGACTCCCAGGTCTCCGCGACCTGTGACCAGGTCCAGCACGGAACTTCTTTCTCCAAGATCAGGGGCACAGCGATAGCCAGGGGGATCATCTTATCCATCGGCAACGGCTCTTCCCAGTTGCACTTGACCAGGATCGGGGTTGCCTCCGCGCTGTAGAACTGCACATCCAGCTTCTCTGCCGTGATGTACGCGGCGTGGTGGCGAGGCAGGGCCAGCACGGAATCCAGGACCTTCTGGCCATCGCCATAGGGGCAGGTGATGAATCCGTGGGCGAAGTACCGCGTGTGATCGAGGCCCTTGTAGCCGCAGCGATCGCTGGGGGTGGTAACGGGATGGCGGTCATCGTGATTGCGTACCAGCGGGTGCCATGAGGGGTATCGGTCAACTACCGGCCCGAGTTCAGTCACGATGTCTTCTAGCGCCCTTTTGCTCCGGAGGCGCTGCGATTCGTCCGCATCCCGAGGGCGGGGGACAAGGTACTTCTCCACCTCTTCGTATCCTGCTTGTGCTGCTTCATCTGCTCGGAACGCCATGATTCACCTCGTTTTGCTGTGTTGTGCGTGAATTTATTATATTACGCATGAAATGTCAATATTGTGCGTAAGTTGATTGATTCATGGTGGTTGGCGGTTCGTAGTTCGACAACCATGAGCGTGCCGGCGCAACGCGCCGTCGGGCTCTCGGGCTGCGCCCCGTGCCGACTTCGCTGTCACGGCCATTCGGCGTCCATCCCTCACGCCTTCGCGCCTGCGGCGCTGCGCGCTTCGCTTGCCTCCGGGGGACAGTCCCGCGGACTCTCCCCGCCGCGCATGGCTTAGCGCCCCTCGATACCGCCGAACCGGCATGCGCCGGATCGGCCGTGCAGCGCCCCGCTGCGATGGACGGGGCGCTGGCGAACACGCCGGCGCTTGCTGCGGCAGGTTGTGCAAATGCGTGCTGTCCTCAACGCTGGCGGTTCCTGCCCATCAAGTCGCGAAGGACGATTGACGCCAGTTCACGTCATCCCTGCCCGGCATCGCCATGGAGTTTCCACGCTACGCCTCAAGACCGGCGCCGCAAGGTGCAGCGGGGGCGTTCTCGCCTGTCGTCGGGGGGGTGACCTGGCCCGCGTTAGTGGGCGAGCCGGCGCAGCCTTCGTGCGGGGATGCCGAGCCGGCCCCGTCTCCTTGCGGTGCGGTTCGGCCCAAAGCGTCCTTGTGTTGTTGTGAATCCTGGTGGTGGCGCGGCTGCGCCTCGGGCTTCATGGCTGCAACCGTCCGGCGAAAACAATTTCCCCTCCGCTGCGCAGATTCCTCGCGCGACAAATTCTTTTCGCCTCCCGGCTCTCCACTGCGTTTCGACCGCAAGCGGTGCAGCCCGCCCGTCCCCCGCCGGCCG